>NZ_JAKLJA010000119.1 GCF_022213065.1 Paraburkholderia tagetis | reverse complement strand
GGCGTTGTTGCATAAATCTGGCCGCGACATGCTGACGTTTACGCGCAACAGCGTCCGGGCGTGGCTCTGTTAACAGTTCGGTTTCCTGCGTACATTCTCGATTTTTGCCGAGAAGATGCGCAAGGACACGACCAGCAAGCAATCGAGTTTGAAGGCCAAATATCGCGTCAAGAACTGGGCGCAGTACAACGCAGGCCTCATTGCTCGAGGAGACCTGACGGTGTGGATCGACCCAAGCTTGTTCGCGGCGCCGCCCGAGCTGGACGTACGTGCCCGTGGCCGCCCCTGCGTCTACCCGGATGCGCTCGTACAGATGTTGCTCGGCCTCAAGCAGGTCTTTCGCCTGCCACTGCGCGCACTCCAGGGGTTCGCGCTCAGCCTGGGCAAGCTTGCTTTCCCGGGCTTGCCGGTGCCCAATTACACGACTCTGAGCCGCCGCGCGCAGACCCTGAAGGTCGCGCTGCCAGTGCTGCACACCGGCGAGCCGTTGCACCTCGTCGTCGATAGTACTGGACTGAAGGTCTACGGCGAAGGCGAGTGGAAGGTCCGCAAACACGGCTGGTCCAAGCGCCGCACCTGGCGCAAGGTCCATCTGGCGATGGACGCAAACACAGGCCAGATCTGCGCCGCGCTGATGACGCATCAGGACGAGGGAGATGGAGAAGTGTTGCCCGATTTGCTCGACCAAATTCCCGCTGACGTGCCGATCGGCACCGTTGGTGGCGACGGCGCCTACGACACCAAGCCGTGCCACGCGCAAATTGCCGCGCGCGCCGCTACGCCGTCGATTCCACCACGCGAGGGCGCAATTCCTTGGCCTGAGAGCACGCCCGGTGCGGCGTGGCGCAATGCGGCCATCGATGCAATCGCCCAGAGCAGCAGGAGCGAATGGAAGCAAGAGAGCGGCTACCACCGGCGCTCGCTCGCAGAGACCCTGATGTACCGACTCAAGATACTCACGGGCGCCTGCCTGTGGGCGCGCGAGATCGGCTCCCAGGCGACCGAGGTTTCGATTCGTGCAGGCGTGCTCAACCGCATGGCGGCACTTGCACGCCCGCGGTCCGTTCGTACCGCCTGAGGTCGAAAACATGGAGGCCGCTTCGTCCTTATGCTCGATTTATGCAACAACGCC
>NZ_JAKLJA010000118.1 GCF_022213065.1 Paraburkholderia tagetis | reverse complement strand
GTGGTCGTGATAGCCGACCCGCCGCCCGCCCGTGGACAACCCGCGAGGCAACACCGACTGGAGGACGCATCCCAACGTAAAACCCAACCGCAAAACTGTCCGTCGAAGCGGGTCACCCTCAAGCAGGCGCGTGATCGCGTCGAAAGTACGCTCCCGCCGGATTTGAGGATCCATGGCAAGCAGGGCCGACTCCTGCTCCTCCATGCCGAGGAGATACAGGACATAGGGCAGAAGCTCCTCGAGCGTTCGGTCGAGAGTCAGCACTTTGCCTATGACCTTCTCGCGGCAGGTGGAGGCCTGGCCGGGATTCATTAAAAATCCGCCACATCTCAATCTAAGCTGCTGATTTGAATGCGAAATCAATCGTCGGATCGAGCGGTGGGACGGAACGCAAGAGATCCAGCAGATAGTCGCCGAACCGGTTGATGTGCTCGCGCCGGTACGGCGACAGCACCTTGAGGACCTCGGCATCGACCGGATGCCCCTTCGCCTGCAGTTCCTTCAACTTGCGCGACATCCACTGCACGTTGTACAGGATCACCATGTTCGCGACGAGGTGGTTGTACTTGATCACCTTGCGCTGCTCATGTCGGACGTTTTCGGCGATCACGCCTTCGCCACCGAACATCAGCCATTGAGCGAAGTCATTGAACTGCTCGCTCTTGTTGGTCGCCGCGTGAATCGTGCGCCGCAGGTCCGGTTCATTGAGATATTTCAGCAGGAACAGCGTCCGGATCACGCGTCCCAGCTCCCGGAATGCGAAGTAGAGCTTGTTTTTCGTGCTCTCCGATCCGAGGCGGCGCAGGATCGTCGACGGCGTCATCTTGCCTGCCTTGATCGACACCGCAACGCGCATCATGTCGGCATAGTGACGTTCGATCAGTGCCCAGTCAATCGCCTGACGGCACAAGCTGTCGATGTGCTTGTATTTGCGCCGCCGGTCAGCCTTGTACAGCACGAGATCCTTGATGTTGCGCATGCGCGGCATCAGGTTGATACCCACCACGTACGACAGACCGAAGACCGGACTGAGGTTCCCTCGGTTTTTCGCCTTCCAGAGGCCTCTGGCTATGCAGCCGCATCCTTGGTCTGCTGAGCTTTCATCCAGTTTTGCAGGAACTGAACCGGTGATACGAAGCCGAGCGACGAA
>NZ_JAKLJA010000117.1 GCF_022213065.1 Paraburkholderia tagetis | reverse complement strand
GTTCATGCGCGCTATGTGCTGGGTCTGACCGCGACTCCGGTGCGGCGCGACAGCCAGCAGCCCGTCATGTTCATGCTGTGCGGACCGATCCGGCATGCGGCGAAATCCCCGGCCAGCGCGCCGCAGGTGCTCGAGGTGTTCCCGCAAAGGCTCACCTCCGCAGTGGACGTCGCGGCCGACGCGCCAATCCAGGCGGTGTTCGCTCAGCTCGCGCAGGACACCCCGCGCACGCAGATGATCGCGGCGGCTGTACGTGAACAGTACAGGCAGGGGCGGAACGTGCTGGTACTCACCGAGCGGACGGACCATCTCGAAAGCCTGCAGCAGATGCTGCAAGACACGATACAACCGCTGTTCGTGCTGCACGGTCGCCTCGGCCGGAAAGCGCGGGTGGCACAGCTGGCTGCCCTTGACGCGCTGGCCGGTGACACGCCCCGCGTGGTGCTGGCGACTGGCAGGCTCGTAGGTGAAGGCTTCGACCATCCGGCGCTGGACACGCTGGTGCTGGCCATGCCGGTTGCGTGGAGGGGCACCCTGCAGCAGTACGCCGGCCGGCTGCACCGCGAGCATGCGGGCAAGACCGGCGTACGGGTGATCGATTATGTGGATGGCGGCCATCCGGTGCTGCAGCGCATGTGGGAGAAACGCCAGCGCGGCTACCGGGCAATGGGCTATCAGGTCCGCACGCCCGGAGAAGATATCCAGCTCCAGTTGGCCTGAAACCGGTGGTGAATTCGTATTCCGTATCGGTTCTTGCTGTTTGCTGTCACCGGCACGTTAGTCGTCGCGCATTGCAGACTGAAGACCGAGGTGCTCGACGAACGGATCGAAATCCCGATCGCTGAAGAGCAGCGGCGCACCGTTTTCAATGCACCACGTCGCGATCAGCGTATCGATGGTTTTGCGGATCGTTACGCCCTGCGCTCGCAAGATGCGGTAATTCCGGGCCGCCTGAATGGCGTTATCCGGCCCCACCAGCGAGACGACATCGAATCGCGTCGTCATCAGCTGCCGGGCAGTATTGAACGCCGACTCGGCGGCAAATCCCTGTAGCACCTCGGCGACGATCAGGTCGCCGGTGACCAGCACCTCCCGGCCCAGCAGGGCATCCAGTCGGCTGGCTTGGGGTGAAGCCAGCCCCCGGAAGTAGTCGAT
>NZ_JAKLJA010000116.1 GCF_022213065.1 Paraburkholderia tagetis | reverse complement strand
CCCCGACTTCACCAGCTCGACCATCTGGGCCCGGAATTCCGCCGGGTACGGCTCGTGATGCTTGCCCATTTCGGCACCTCCTGCTCAAAAGCATAGGTGTCCGTTTTCGCGGGTCAACTTCACAGCAGACGCAGCGGTGGCTCGCGGCGGGCTGTTTCGAGAGCATGGTCAGTGATCTGCGCTCGGTCATCCGGGTCGCACAGGGACGTCAGGGACAGCCCAGTGCGGTGATCCTTGACGGGCGCACATTGCAGTCCACCTGCGAAAGCGGTCCACGTGCGGGCTATGACGGCTACAAGCGCAAGCGTGGCAGCAAAGTTCATATGGCGGTCGACACGCTGGGCCAGTTGCTGGCCGTACACGTGACACCGGCCAACGAACAGGAGCGCGCGCAGGTGGCGGAGCTGGCACGTCAGGTACAGCAGGCTACGGGAGAAACCGTGAAAGTGGCGTTTGCGGATCAGGGCTATACGGGTGAGGAGCCCGCGAAGGCTGCACGTGATGAAGGCATTGAGCTGCAGGTGATCAAACTGCAGGAAGCAAAAAAGGGCTTCGTTCTGCTGCCACGGCGATGGGTGGTTGAACGCAGCTTTGGATGGCTTAACCGCTTTCGACGCCTCACGCGCGACTACGAACGATTGCCCGAAACGCTTGCTGGTCTTCATTTCGTTGTCTTCGCCATGCTCATGCTGGTCCATGCAGTTCCGGTACTTCAAGGTTCCTAACACGCTCTAGCTTCGAGATCCGGACAAGTCGGGATCCCCGTGACGCGAAGTGTCGAACCGCTTTTCCTTCATCGCGGTTTCCCCAGATTGGAAGGGAAAAGGGCCGGCGCTATCGAATCCATCTGTCGCAGACGGCGGTTGCCCGGCACGAGAAGGTGAACTCGTCAGTTGGCATACTGCCGCGCGAGGGGACTCCCTGCGAAAGGATCGTCGAGCCCGTTGATCGTCTGTCGCCCAGTATCTGGCATCGACATTGCCGTCTCAAAATGCTCGAGTCTCTGTCCTGCGCTAATCGCCTGCTTCAGCCACTGAGGCATTTCCCCCTCGTCTGTCCACGTACTCCCAGTCGCATTTTGATCCCGGGCTGGTTTCTGCATGACCGTAAGCGGTAGTTTCTGCCGCGCCTAGCGCGGCCGGATCAAGAGGATCAAGCTGCGTCCGCAACTTCAACATTGCGGACGCAACTTATGACTGACACACAAACTGACTTTGACTTTCTTCCG
>NZ_JAKLJA010000115.1 GCF_022213065.1 Paraburkholderia tagetis | reverse complement strand
CCTGGGCTTGCAGCACCCGGGTTTCCAGTGTCGCGCTGATGCCTGACAGGCGCAGTTCGCGCAGGGCGCGGTCGATTTCGGCAAGACTCATGCTCAAGAGAGATCTCCGTTGGGTGATGGCATGGCGGCGCTATGCTTGGCGCCGAGGGTGAACAGGTCGGCGTAGTCGTCGCCGTCCCGGATGAGGTGATGTTCCTGAGTCAGGGGCAGTTCGCCCTGGACGGGCGCGTCCAGTTCTGCCAGCGCCTGCTCCAGCAGACGCTCGGTCAGCGCCTTGACCTGTTTGTAGCTGGGCACGCCTTCTCTCATGGCGATCTCGCAGGCCGATTCGATCAGGCGGCGGGGGTAGCGCCGGACCAGGCCGACGATGCCCCAGAGCTTGCGCTGACCGACTCGCCCTTCGGTGTCGAACAGATGCTGGCACAGGCGTTCGGCCGATGGCCCGATCGTCCTGGCCTGCGCGAGGATGCGGCGCGTTTCCCGGGAGGGATTGAACGGTCGCTCGTCGTGCGGCAGGATCACTGTTCCCGGCCTGTCGGCCAGAATGTGGGTGCGCAGCAATGTCTGTGTCTGGAGGTTGCGGATTTCCAGGTAACGGGCAAATTTACGCACCAGCACCTTGCTGCCAATGGGAGCCGGTTGGGCGGCGTAACTGCTGTGGTCGACCCGTACGCACGTGTCGTCGCAGACGGTGTAGACCTTGTCGGTGAAGTATTCGAAGTTGCGCGCCGGCAAGGCACGCAGATGGGGGCGCTCTTCCTCGAACATCGCCTGAACCTGGCGACGGGTACTGCCGTGGATCCTTCTGGCCGCCCAGTTCGATTCCCATTGATCAAGGAAGGCGTTTTGCTCCTCGATCGACTCGAACCGGCGCCCCTTCAGGGCCGTGCCCTGGGTATGCTGGATAGCGTTCTCGACGGTGCCCTTGCGATTCGGATCTCGTACGCGGGCGGGGTCCGCCACCACGCCGTAGTGAGCGAGCATGGCTGCATACACCGGATTGAGCTCCGGTTCGTACAGGTCCGGTTTGATCACGCCTTCCTTCAGATTGTCGAGGACGACGTATTGCGTTACGCCACCCAGGTGGCGCCAGGCCTGCTCGTGCAGCTCGGCCCAGACCTGTTTGCTGGACTTCCACACGACGCGGCGGAAGCTGTGTCGCGAGTAGCGAAGCGTCATCACGAACAGCCGCGGCTTGCGGTATCGGTTTGTGCCCGGCACCCGGGTCAGGGCACCCTCGCCATAGTCAACCTG
>NZ_JAKLJA010000114.1 GCF_022213065.1 Paraburkholderia tagetis | reverse complement strand
GAGCAATCGTCAAGACTGGTGTACGCGGGTCGGGCGGCATGATCAGGCGGCCAGCGCTTGAGGAGCCGGTGTGCTTTCTATCACCGGAGTGCCGTCCTTGAAGGGAATGCCCTTCAGAAGCGGTTCGATCCTGTCGACGCCGCGGATCTTCCGCCAGGTCTGCTCGGCCGCTTCGATCAGCTTGAACGCCATCGCGAGGAAGGTCGAGCGCGACAGACAGTTGCGCGTGCGGCTCGTGCGATGGCGCACCGTCGCGAACGTCGATTCGATCGGATTCGTGGTCCGCACGTGCTGCCAGTGTTCGGCCGGGAAGTCGTAGAACGCGAGCAGTGCGTCGCGGTCTTTCGTGAGCTTCTCGACGGCCTTTGGGTACTTGGCCGCGTACGCGTCGACGAACTGGTTGAACGCGGCGATTGCGTCGGCTCTTGTCGCGGCATTCCAGATCTCGGCGAGCGCCGCCTTGGCCTTGCCGTGCTGCGATTTGGGCATGACGTTGAGAATGTTGCCGATCTTGTGGAACCAGCAACGCTGGTGCCGTGTCTGCGGGAACACCTCTTCAAGCGCCGCCCACAGCCCCATCGCGCCGTCGCCGACGGCAAGCAGCGGCGGCGCCTGCAGACCTCGCTTCTTCAGGTCGAGCAGCAGCTCTTTCCAGGATTCCTTCGATTCGCGATAACCGTCGTTGAGCGCCACGCGCTCCTTACCGCCGTCCGGTTTCACGCCAATGATCACCAGCAGGCACTGCCCGTCCGAATCCTCTGCGCGGGCTTGCGTATGGATGCCGTCGGCCCACCAGTAGACCCAGCGCGAGGCCGACAGGTCGCGCTTGTTCCACTTCTCGTACTCTTCTGACCAGGCGGCCTTCAGGCGGCTCACGACGCTCGCTGACAGCCCTTTGGCTTGCTCGCCGAGCAGCTCGGACAGTGCGTCGCCCATGTCACCGGTTGAGACGCCTCGCAGGTACAGCCACGGCAGCGACGATGACACGCGCGGCGACTTGCGCACATAAGGCGGCACGATCGTCGAATTGAACTTGATGCCGGAGCCCGAACGATCGCGGACCTTCGGCACCTGAACGGGCACCGGGCCGACTGCCGTGACGATCTCGCGCTCTGGCAGGTAGCCGTTGCGCACGACCGCGCGCCGGCCATCGATCGTCTTCACATTCGAATACTGCTCGAGCATTGCCGCCAGTTCCGCCTCGATTGCCTGCTGGATGATCCGCCGCGCGCCTTGCTGGATCAGATCATCCAGGCCGGGCGTACCCTTGATGTCTGCTTCTGCTGTTTGACTGCCGCTCGTATCCTGCGTATGTTTCGCCATGGTGGTGGAGTTCGATCGAGGAAGTGTTACCGTGAGAAGCAACATTCTCCTTCAATTGCCACCGCCTTCTCCTGCCTCATCCCTACGCCGCGTACACCACTTTCAACGATAGCTC
>NZ_JAKLJA010000113.1 GCF_022213065.1 Paraburkholderia tagetis | reverse complement strand
ATTACGCTGATTTGATGGCCTTTCTCCTTTATACGAACGGGTACGATGCGGGTGGCGCGAAGCTGACCGCGCAGGCCGCGCAAGCCTCGACTACGCCGCTCAATGCCGGGCCGCGCCATTAGCATGGTTTTTTGTGTTTCCTTGTGTCGCGTTTTCTTGTGTCGCGTTTCCTTGTGTTCGTGTCGGTCTGCTAGCGTTGCCCCTGTGCGGGGCGGCACCTACTTTTCTTTGCCGCGGCAAAGAAAAGTAGGCAAAAGAAAGCCGCTCAAACCGCCAGTGTGACGCAGTGGACCACTCGCCTTTAATCGGAGCGGTTCCGGAGCGTCTGTCACCACGCGCCGTACAACAGAGTGACTAAGGGCTCATTCCTCCGGCGGCGCTACGCGCGCCGTGGGGCATAACTCCAAACAATCAGGATGCCTGTGCATTGACACAGTGCATGCGCCTTCGAGTGCCCAGGCAGAACCCTTGGTTTCCTTTGCATACCCGACCGCTGCGCGCGTAGCGAGCAGCGGGATGTGCGGGCCCTTTGTCACTACGTTTAAAGGTGCGAGGTGACGGATGCTCCGGAACCACTCCGATTAAGGACAAGTGGTGCACTGCGTCACACTGGCGGTTTGAGCCGCTTTCTTTTGCCTACTTTTCTTTGCGGCTGCAAAGAAAAGTAGGTGCCGCCCCGCACAGGGGCAACGCTTGCAGACCGACACGAAAACAAGGAAACGCGAAAAAGCGAAAAAGAGAACAAGCAAAAAAGCGCTCTCCCACGATTCCAATCGCGGAAAAGCGCACTCCAGCGCTACACCAGACGCCGCGCCATTCGCTCAGAAAAACCCGAGCGCTTCCGCCTGATAGCTCACCAGCAGACACTTGGTCTGCTGATAATTCGACAACGCCATCTTGTGGGTTTCCCGGCCGATTCCCGACTGTTTGTAACCACCGAACGCCGCATGCGCCGGATACAGGTGATAGCAATTGGTCCAAACGCGTCCGGCCTCGATCTCACGGCCCATTCTGTAGGCGCGCGTGCCGTCGCGGGTCCACACTCCGGCGCCAAGGCCATAGTACGTGTCGTTCGCGATCTCGATGGCTTCCTGTTCGTCCTTGAAAGTCATCACAGAAGCAACCGGCCCGAAAATCTCTTCCTGAAACACGCGCATCTTGTTGTGACCGAACAGCAGGGTCGGTTTCACGTAAAAGCCGTTGCCGAGTCCGGCGCCAGCGGCCGCGCGTTCGCCGCCGGTCAGGCATCGCGCACCTTCTCCCCGTCCAATGTCGATATACGAGAGGATTTTCTCGAGTTGCTGCTGCGACGCCTGTGCACCGATCATGGTATCGAGGTCCAGCGGATGCCCGAGCTTGATCCGCTCCACGCGGGCAATGGCCTTCTCGATGAAACGTTCGTAAATCGATTCCTGAATCAGCACGCGCGACGGGCACGTGCACACTTCACCCTGATTCAGCGCGAACATGGCGAGGCCCTCGAGCGCCTTGTCCAGGAACGCGTCGTCATGGTCCAGCACGTCGGCGAAAAAGATGTTCGGGCTCTTGCCGCCCAGCTCGACCGTCGACGGAATCAGATTCTCCGCCGCCGCATGAAGGACGCGCTTGCCGACCGGCGTCGAGCCCGTGAACGCGATCTTTGCGATGCGCGTGCTGGTTGCCAGCGCCTCACCCGCTTCCTTTCCAAAGCCGTTGACGATGTTGATCACTCCCGCCGGGAACAGGTCACCAATCAACTCGATCA
>NZ_JAKLJA010000112.1 GCF_022213065.1 Paraburkholderia tagetis | reverse complement strand
CTCGTGAGTGCCGAATTCGAGCCCATTTTCGGCTAGGTTCCCAGTCGGAACATCTCGAATGTCTCGGGGTCCTGCCTTTCTGTGATGAATTTTGCGAAGAAATGGGTTCCGGTGCTATTCACGAGAAATTCCGGCAGGCACTGGCGCAGTGCGTTGGCGACGACGAGCTCCGATGGCGGGATGCCGGGGCGGATGGTGCGTAACCAGGATCCAAACGAGTTCCAGACGAGCGACGGAAACACGGCGGCCAGATACTGGAGCAGTCCCTGGCAGACGATGCCGGCTTGCATGAAAACGTGATAGGCGTGGATCTTTCGCTTGACGGCGTTGCGGTAATCGAGCGACTCGCGATGCATGTATTGATCGCCGCTACGGCGGGCAAGCGGCTTCATGTCCTGCATCCAGAAGTGGTACGCGAATGTGCCGATCCGGTGCACCGCCTGTTTGAAACTGTACTCGATCTTGAAGCGCAATCCATACAGGCGAATGATCTCGATGGCGTCGAGATTGAGGTCGGTGCACATCAGCAGGCATGAACCCCTGACGGGGTGAATCACGGCGACGAAGCGAACCAGTTGGCCGCACGCGGGCCACAGCAGATCGCAGACCCGATAGTGGATGGTGACATTGTGCTCGCCATAAACCGGGCTGGGGGCGCATTGCATGGCCTGGGGATCATCCAGTAGCGATCTGAGTTTGACCTTCTCGCCATAGCGCCTGGGACGCCCGCGTTTGCGCGCGCCTTCGTGCACGAACGGGGCACAGGCAACCGCGTTGGTTTTCACGCGCGTTACAAGGTGATTTCCGTTCTCGCGAAGGCCTTTGATGATCTTGCCCGCGGCGTAGAAGGCATCAGCCACGAAGTAGAACGGCTCCTGCACTGAGGCGATACCCAGTAGCGAGATCATCTTGTCGAGCAAGGTACGTCGATCGCGATTGGTCCACACCAGGCCTTCGTGAATGCGCACAGCCAGCGGTACGGCGAAGACGCTGTTGGCGGCCCGCACGAGCATGCTGACGGCCTGCATGGAGTGCCCCATGATGTACTCGGGCTTGGTGTTGGAGTCGGACTGTTGATGCAGCAGCTTGACGCCGGGCATCTTCTTGCCGGACTTGGCCACCTTGATGCCATCTCCGACCAGAACGCGCCGACCATTGACGCGTAGCGGGTCAGGGAACAGGCGCAGCACCGCCTGAGTCCACAGCGACGAAAGCCGATCGAGCTGCACGGCGTCGCTATGCAGGCTGTCTCGCAGTTTGTTGTACAGGGCCGGGCGCAGTTTGAGCGCACGCACGATGCTGGTCACGCCCAGCAACTCGGTGCGCACCGTCAACCCTGCCACGGCAGTTGTGAACCACATGAAGCTGCGCAGGCGGGAGAACGCAGGCCGCAGCAACCAGATCGCATCCCACCAAGCCGTCCAAAGCGTCATCGTTAGTTATCGAGCTTTTTATTGACTGATTCGTATAGTACTACTAAATTAATAGCCAAAGAATGGAAGTTGAAAAACTTCGCCCCCTTAACCACAATCATAGGATCGAACATGCCAAAGATTGGCTCAGAGCAACGACCGATCATTGTCCGAGTGACGTCAGAAGATCGTGCTCACTATGTGGCGCAAGTATGCAAGCAGAACGGGTGGCATTACATCATTGGCTTCGAAGCTCAAGAGGACATTTCTGACCTTGAGAATGCGCTCAATCCACCGTTACCCATGCAGTCCACCAAGGTGGAGCGCAACAGCCCCTGTCCCTGCGGTTCGGGGCGAAAATACAAGAAGTGCTGCGGCGCTTAGGCAAACGGCAGTGGATCGCCGAGAAGTGGACTAACGCTCTCGAGCGTCGAGCCGAGACCGTGAAAATGGCGAGCAAGAACTCGGCACTCTCGAG
>NZ_JAKLJA010000111.1 GCF_022213065.1 Paraburkholderia tagetis | reverse complement strand
GTGGTCGTGATAGCCGACCCGCCGCCCGCCCGTGGACAACCCGCGAGGCAACACCGACTGGAGGACGCATCCCAACGTAAAACCCAACCGCAAAACTGTCCGTCGAAGCGGGTCACCCTCAAATAACGATAAATCCGTCCCGGTGGTAATCCTCAATCTGTTGTCTGGTCAATTCCATCTCGTCTCCTTGTTTAGCCAAGCCAGCCTACGAAGCGAGTCTAAAACAGCAAGTATCCCATCTGGTTGTTCAATCGCGATGGCGGCGTTGCCAAGTTGAGAATGACCCCGCCACTCTGTTCTTGCATACTTGGCGTGCCCATCGGGCCGAAATCGATCAGGCCAGGCTGGGGCAGACGAAAGCGCAGCGAGAAAGCTGCCTACTCACTATGGAGCGAGACATGTCAATCAACACGCCGGCCGCCATGGCATATGCGGAAGCCCCGCTAGACGAGCGCAGTGTCTATTCAAAGGTGTCGTGGCGACTTATCCCCTTTCTGCTCATGTGCTACACAGCTGGCTACCTCGACCGCGTGAACGTCGGCTTCGCCAAGCTCCAGATGCTCAATCAACTGAAGTTCAGTGAAACGGTCTATGGTCTCGGCGCGGGTATCTTCTTTATCGGCTATGTGATATTCGAAGTACCGAGCAACATCGTCATGCATAAGGTCGGCGCGAGGATCTGGATTGCCCGGATCATGATTATGTGGGGCCTTATTTCGGCAGCGATGGTGTTCGTTAAAACGCCGACTACCTTCTATGTGATGCGTTTCTTTCTCGGCGTAGCTGAAGCCGGCTTTCTGCCTGGCATCTTGCTATACCTGACGTACTGGTATCCGTCGTCGCGCCGTGGAGGCATCATTGCGCTATTCCTCGCGGGCATTCCTCTCGCAGGCATGCTCGGCGGCCCGCTCTCCGGTTGGATCATGCATTCGCTAAGCGATATCAGCGCGTGGTCTGGGTGGCAAATAATGTTCCTGCTGGAGGCGGTGCCGTCGGTACTGCTCGGCATCTCGGTGTTTTTTGTACTGGGTAATGATGTCCGCTCCGCCAAATGGCTCACAGAAGCGGAGAAGCAATTGCTTGAGACGAATCTGGAACGCGAGATTCCGGAGGCCCAGGTGCATTCGGTGCGCAGCGCCTTCACCGACGCTCGCACGTGGATTTTGTGCGTTATGTATGCCTTCATCCTGATGGGCGAATACGGCGTTCTGTTCTGGATGCCCACTATCATTAAGGACAGCGGCGTCACGGATCCGTTACAGGTCGGAATGCTGACCGCGATTCCCTACACGGCCACTGTGATAGCGATGTTATTTATCGGGCGACATTCGGATAAGACACGTGAGCGCCGTTGGCATCTCGCGCTGCCTGGAGTCGTCGCCGCAATCGGGCTAGGGCTCGCCGCGAAGTATCCTCATAGCACGGTGATGGCCGTGTGCGGGCTGACGATCGGCACGACGGGTGTCCTGTCGGTCGTTTCGCAGTTCTGGAATCTGCCGCCTGCCTTGCTGGGCGGTGTGGCGGCCGCCGCGGGCATTGCGCTCGTCAACTCGGTCGGCAACCTGGCGGGCTTCGTCAGTCCGTACATGCTCGGGTGGATCAAGCAAAACACGGGCACTACGAGCATCGGGCTGTATGTTCTTGCCGCGAGCATGATCGTCGGCAGCCTGATCGTGTTCTGTTTCCCGTCGCGATTGATTGATCGTTGAGGGCAGCCTTGCTCTGGAGCGCGCCTCGCGCTCTATTTGCTAGGGGAAACAGGGCTTACTCTACCCAGAACTCGGCGACCGTCGGTTCCGCTAACGGCGTGGATGAACAGGGCGGATACCCCCGGCAAGGCGAGGAACGCGCTGGAAACTGATTTGAGCTTCGCTGGCATGACCGGCCTGATTCGTGCGCCGATGGAACGCGACAGCGTCTACGGTATTCGCGTGGTTTGGATTCTGCCGCGCACGGCCACAGGCTTGACGGGTTCTGTCGCATTAACGCAGGGGAGGTAAAATTCGAGGCTGAGGAAAACGCTTTGGCCGCATGATGAAGAAGACACTGACGCCACGAACTACGCTTGCTCCTGGCATCGCCAAGGTTCTGA
>NZ_JAKLJA010000110.1 GCF_022213065.1 Paraburkholderia tagetis | reverse complement strand
TGACTGACTTCCATCGCCTCCACGCCAACGTCGCCGCTCGATTATGATCGCCGCGACGCGGCTACGCTCGACCTTCAATTGCCCGCAAGCTGCCATGCCGTGTGCTGAAATCGTCGCTTACGCATGACCTGATCGCCTGCTATTGCAGAAGCCAGGTCGTCCGGCTCAATGCCAAATTCTTCCAACCGGTGGCGGAGATAAGCAATATGCTGTTCCGCTTTCGTTCATCCATATCGTTTTCATCCATGACTACCGTCCGACTGTTCTTCCAGATGATCTGCCGACAACCAGTCGGAATCGGATTCGATCTGCTCAATCGCGCTGGGTCGGGGAAGGGCAACCACCGCTTCCCAGCAGAAGATTAAGCGGCAGGTATCTCGTCAGGCCGCGTTTTAGCAGTCGTGATTCCGGCGCCGAGGCTGAGTGAATCCGGGTGCGAGAGCTCCTGCTATAGCCGTCATCCTAGCCCGCCGGTCACAGTCACTCATCCGTCAGTTCGCCTTATCCAAAGCCGACTAAAGATCCCAATTGTTCGTTTCGGGTTGGGGCATTTCTGAATTGTGGCGCGCCACTCTCGACCTGCGCCTTACTTACTGGCATAGTTCGGCGACTACTACGAATAGAAAAAGGAAATGAATGGCTACGCTTGAAAACGTGCAGGCGAAAATCGCCAGATTGCAGGCCCTGGCCGCAGCGCTTGCCGCGAAGCAGTCGTCCGGTGTCATCGCGAAGATTCGGGACATCATGGAAAAGCATGGCTTGACCATTGCAGACATCAAAGCCCATACCGTCGGCAAGAAACGTGGCCGCAAGCCAGGCGCCGCGACGGTTGCCAGGCCTGCGGCATCCGCGAAGTACCGTCATCCGAAGACGGGTGCCACCTGGACGGGGCACGGCCGCGCGCCGGCGTGGATCGCGAGCGCACGTGACCGGACGAAGTTCCTGATTGACAGCAGCACTGCACAACAGGCCATTGCTGCAAAGAAACCCGCAAAGGCGGGCAACTACGCGAAGGGCGCCCAGGCGCCGAAATATCGTGATCCAAAGAGTGGAGCGACATGGAGTGGCCGGGGTCGGGCACCGGCATGGCTGGCGGGTGCTAAAGATCGTTCGAAGTTTCTGATTGTTGCCGCGGAAGAGGGCACCGCGGGCTCAAAGGCCGTTTCGCCCAGGCAGGCAACCGTGAAAAAAGTCGCGACCAAAAAGGTAACGGGGAAAACGGTCGCCGCAAAGAAGGTCAAGGCAGTAACAAACCCGGCACCGGCGAAGAAGGCTGCGATCAAGAAAACTGCGGCGAAAAAATCGCTGGCGAGGAAGGCACCTGCGAAGCGGGCACCGCAGAATCCGGTCGCAGTTGCAGCCGCCAGTGACAGCGCCTCGGCGCCCGTCGCCGCGTGATTGACGCGACCTGATCGTCAGTGGAGTGAATGGTCAGAAGCGGGGCTTGTCGGTCCCGCTCTCATGACCAGGTGGTGCACCGGAATGCCACCTGGTGCGCGGACGCCTGACACGCTGAATCTAAAAAACTTGACCCGCGCAGGGCGGGTCACTTGTCCGGATAATACGCGCGCCGCTTAGACCGGCTTGATATTGGCGGCCTGCTTGCCCTTGGGCCCCATCTTCACTTCGAAGCTGACTTTCTGGTTTTCCTGCAAAGACTTGAAGCCTTCCGTCCTGATTTCGGAGAAGTGTGCAAACAGGTCTTCGCCGCCTTCGTCCGGCGTGATGAAACCAAAGCCCTTTGCATCGTTAAACCACTTCACTGTACCCGTTGCCATTTTTGAACCTGTAGATGTTGAACGTCGCATTCGCGACCGCAGTACCGCAGAGCGAGCGCCCGCGACGGAAGACTTTGTACCACGCCGAATGAGGCCTGCCAATCCGCAGGTCCACGGACCGCACACGGACCGGTTTTCGCCCGCCCGTCGTCATGGTGCCGGTAGCCACCGTGAGCGCGTCGACGCCAGTCAGGTGACGATTCGTATGGTTGGCGGCAATGCCGTAGTGCAGCGTCGAGGCGAGCGCGGCCAAGTGGGCGCAGACCGCAACAACCCGAACCGGCCGTGCGGGCGACGGACCGCGCGATACGGCTCGCCGGGTTCAGTAACCACCGCCTGAGGAATTTCTTGAACCGCCCGCCGCGCTGTCGGCACTCCGGTTCGTATCGCTGCCTGCGACAGCGGATACTGAGACCGCGGCCATGCCTACGCAAACCAGCCACCGTCGATAATTTAATTAAGCCTCTGTTGAATTTTCAGTGGGTGGTATCGTCCCGGTTTATCCATAACCAAGACGAAGGCAGGTCATGCACAGCAAGCTGTTCGAAGCCGCATTGGGTGTAAGTGATCCATGGTTCGTGAG
>NZ_JAKLJA010000011.1 GCF_022213065.1 Paraburkholderia tagetis | reverse complement strand
ACGGCGAGCGAGCGCACGCCGTCCCAGCGCAACTCCATGTTGTAGTTCAGGCCGCCGCGAATCAGATGCAGGTGGTTATCGATCAGGCCTGGCAGCGCGGGCCGCCCGCCGAGATCGACGACTTTTGTCGCACCGCCTGCCAGCGGCATGATGTCGGCGTCGCTGCCAACCGCGACGAAACGGCCGTCAGCGATCGCCACGGCAGTGGCAGTTGGGTTTGAACGGTCCAGGGTGGTGAACCGTCCGTTATGCAGAATGAGGTCGGGTTGGGGGCTGGTTGCGCTCATGTGCGTTACCTCGTTTCGCTCTCTTACGCGCTTCAATTAGAAACCGAAAAACTGCTTGAGCGCCGGGAAGGCCTGCACGCCGATCACCATGCCGAGCAAGCCGATAAGCGCTATCAGTGGCGGCGCGGGCGAGCGAACCTTGATCACGCTATAGATCACGCCGATCAGCACGCCTGCGCCCAATGACACCAGGTAAGGTTCCATGCGTTCAGACTCCCCTCCAGATTCGAATCCAGGCCGATGCATCCTGATCAAGAAGGCTCTTGCACCCGGGCTATGCGCGACGCTGCACTGCAGGCAGTGGGTCGCCGCGATCGCCGGTGCAACGCCTTCGTATAGAACGCATCACACCGGCTTCGCCCATGACCACGCCCGCGATCAGGTCGCCGGTACCGCGGGGAGCGCCTCATGCGGCGTTGCGGTACGCTGCGGCGCCTTGTGGACCATCGTGTACGCGTAATCGATGCCCATGCCGTAGGAGCCCGAGTGCTCCTTCGCGATCGCCATGACGGCGTCGTAGGTCTCGCGGCGTGCCCAGTCGCGCTGCCATTCGAGCATGACCTGCTGCCAGGTGACGGGCACGACGCCCGCCTGGATCATGCGCTGCATGGCATAGTCGTGTGCTTCCTTCGACGTACCGCCCGAAGCGTCGGCCACCATGTAGATTTCATAGCCGCCTTCGAGCATCGCGCACAGGGCGAAGGTGTTGTTGCAGACCTCGGTCCACAGGCCCGAGACCACCACCTTCTTGCGACCGTTCGCGGCAAGCGCGTCGCGCACCTTCTGGTCGTCCCACGAGTTCATCGACGTGCGTTCGAGCAGCTTCTGCCCCGGAAACACGTCAAGGAGTTCAGGATAGGTGAAGCCGGAGAAGCTTTCCGATTCGACCGTCGTGATCGTGGTCGGAATACTGAATACCTTGGCCGACTTGGCCAGGGCGACGACGTTGTTCTTCAGTACTTGCCTGTCGATCGACTGCACGCCGAAGGCCATCTGCGGTTGCTGATCGATGAAGATCAGCTGGCTGTTTTGCGGGGTGAGGACTTCAAGCTTCGGATTGCTCATGGCGCGTCTGTCCTTTGATCAGGAGAGAAAAAGCCCGCCTCGTCGGCTAAACCGGGAGGGACCCAATGTGCTTTGTGCTGGGAGATTCGACAACCAGCCCTCATCATTTAAGCCACAATTTCTACAAAATTCCACCCAATAAGTTGAATTATGTATGTTGTTAATAATTAATATTAAACCTGATTTAATGATACTAATTGAGCTATCCTTATCATGGAAATTCCATCGTCCTTCAAGATTCTTGCTGCGAAGCACTTATTAGTTAACAAATCGTAAACAGGATCGAATCATGAAACCGTACATTTTTTCGTTCCTCGCAGGCATTCTGGCCGGCGCTGTTTACTACTTAATCGGCGTTCAGTCGCCGGCGCCGCCGACCGTTGCACTGGTGGGCCTGCTCGGCATTCTGGCCGGAGAGCAAATTCTCCCTGTCGCGCGCCGCATGCTTTCGGGCATCAAGCTCAACGCGGCATGGCGCGAAGCGAAATGCAGCCAGCACATGTTCGGCTCTCTCCCGGGTGCTCACGTATCCAATGCAGCGAACAAGGACCATCGTGACACATCGACACTGTCATAATTGCGCGCTGCACAATCCACCGGCAGCATAAAAGCAGGGGCAAACGCTCGCTCAACACCCAGATTGAACAGCGTGCCCCTCGACACCAATCTCTCAACGAAGCCCGCTCCCGGCGCAGCCTCCTTGATTGAATACCTTGCGGCGGCTATCAGGATGCCAGTTTCGCTGCGAGTTCTGCGACGTGCTTACCCTGGTAGCGCGCAATGTCCAGTTCGTTCGCGCTCGGTTGGCGGCTGCCGTCGGCACCGGCGAGCGTCGTTGCGCCATAAGGCGTGCCGCCGGTGATTTCGTCCATCTTCGTGAGGCCTGCGCATGCATACGGGACACCGACGATGACCATGCCGTGATGCAGGAGCGTCGTGTGAAACGACGAGATGGTGGTTTCCTGTCCACCGTGCTGCGTGCCGGTCGACACGAACACGCCGCCAATCTTGCCGACCAGCGCGCCCTTCATCCACAGGCCGCCGGTTTGATCGAGGAAGTTGCGCATTTGCGCGGCCATGTTACCGAAACGCGTCGGCGTGCCGAAGATGATGGCGTCGTAGTCAGCGAGTTCGTCGATGGTGGCCACGGGCGCGGCCTGGTCCAGCTTGATGCCAGCCGCCTTCGCCTGCTCGGCGGGAATCGTCTCGGGCACACGCTTGAGTGTCACGTTCGCACCAGCGACGGACTTCGCACCTTCAGCGATAGCATGTGCCATCGTCTCGATGTGACCGTAGGACGAGTAATACAGGACCAGAATTTTGGACATTTGAGTTCTCCAGGTTACATGGCGACCCTGCGGGTCGGTTAGCGCCGCTGTCCGGTGCGGGCTGAGACGGTTCGCAGTACTGATAGCGCAGAGGCGTGCGCCCCTTCCTCACCATCAGCGTCTGCTGCCGATGCTCGCACTTCGAAAATTCTCCCAGGTGCGTGCCGGGGACAGCGAAGACAGCGAAGACAGCGAATAAGACCCGCAAAGCTTACGCGAACACCATCTGGAGTCAATTGCGTTTCGCGTTACTTTCTGTCGCGTTTTAGTTGACTCAATGTTCGTTGAAGCCAGCACGCAAGAATGCTCTCGGCAGAGTGCGCCGCCCCCCACAGCGTCAACGAATACGAGACTGTGAGTACCCGCTGCCCCGCTTGTTCGAGCGAAGCGATCACGTAAAAATGAGGCCACTTCGTTACAGCATCGCTCAAGGACTCCACGATGATTCAAGTACGAGCAGCAAATGAGCGCGGTCGAGCAGAGCACGGATGGCTCAGTTCCCGTCACACGTTTTCCTTCGGAAGCTACTACGACCCGCAGCAACCCGGCTACTCCGACCTGCTCGTCATCAATGACGACCGCGTAGCACCTTCCCAAGGCTTCGGTACACACCCGCATCGCGACATGGAAATTATGTCCTACGTGCTCGAGGGTGCGCTTGAGCATCGCGATTCCATGGGCACCGGGTCGGTCATCGTGCCTGGCGACGTGCAGCTCATGAGCGCTGGCTCCGGCGTGACCCATAGCGAGTTCAATCATTCGAATCGCGACAGCGTCCACTTCCTCCAGATTTGGGTCGTCCCCGGCGAGAGCGGTGGCACGCCGCTGTACCAGCAACGAAACGTGCCCAGCACTGAGAAACGCGGTCGGCTTCGCCTCATCGCCTCGCCCGACGGCGCCGGGGAGTCGCTCACCATCAAACAGAACGCCGCCATTTATGCAGGCCTGTTCGACGGCGACGAGCGAGCAACCTACAACCTGGCGCCGGACCGATACGCCTATGTGCATGTTGCACGCGGGTCAGTGAAGCTGAACGGCACGATGCTGCGAGAAGGTGATGGCGCGCGCATTCGTGCGGAATCGGCCCTCGAGTTCACTGAGGGCAACGACGCCGAGGTCCTCTTGTTCGATCTTCGTCCCCTGGACAAAACCATTCGCGGATAACACGCCGTACTGCTCCGCTGATCTTGTAACGCATTCCATTGAAAAAACAGCATGTCAAAGATTCTTGTTCTTTACTATTCGTCGTATGGCCACGTCGAGCGTCTCGCGCAGGCCGTCGCCGAAGGTGCGCGTGTCGTCAACGGCACGCAGGTCACGCTCAAACGTGTCCCAGAAACCATCCCGGAAGCGCAGGCGAAAGCTGCGGGCATCAAGCTCGACCAGCAGGCCGAGGTCGCAACTATCGATGAACTCGCGAGCTACGATGCCATCATCTTCGGCACGCCGACGCGCTTCGGAGACGTGGCGGCACAGATGCGCAACTTCCTCGACCAGACCGGAGGCCTCTGGGCGAAGGGCGCGCTGATCGGCAAGCTTGCCAGCGTGTTCATCTCGACTGGCACGCAGCACGGCGGCCAGGAAACCACACTGCGTGCGTTCCACACCACTCTGCTGCACCATGGCATGGCAATCGTCGGTGTGCCCTATGCATGCCAGGGCCTGACGAACATGGACGAAATCACTGGCGGCTCGCCGTATGGCGCAACGACGCTTGCCGGCGCGGATGGTAGCCGGCAGCCAAGCTCCAATGAGCTGGATATCGCGCGATACCAGGGCCAATACATTGCCACGCTCGCAGCACGCCTGAACAAGCAACCGATGTCGAAGCAATCGTCCTCAACGTCCGATGCGACAACTGCTCCCGCGAACAGAAAGGCCGAGTCAACGAGCGCAGCACGCGCGAGCCAACCGAAAGAAGCTCATATTGAAGGGCGGCGTTCGGAGCAAAGCCACGCTGGCACCGCCAGCAGCAGTCGGGCGCATGAAAGTGGGTGGACGAGAAACCGCGACACCGCGCTGCTCGCCTCACGTGTGCTGATGATGGTTCTTTTCGTTCTTTTCGGCTGGCAAAAGATGACCGGCTTTGACGGAACCGTGAGCTACATGGCAAGCGTCGGCAGCCACGCACCGGGTCTGGCAGCCCTCGTTGCAGTGCTTATGGAGTTGGCCGTCGGACTGCTGATCGCAATCGGATTCTATACGCGCCCTCTCGCATTGCTGCTTGGTTTGTATACGGTCGGCGCCGCGTTCATTGGCCACCACTACTGGACAATGACCGGTATGGAGCATTACGTGAACATGATTAACTTCTACAAGAACATCAGCATTGTTGGCGGGCTGCTTCTTCTCGCGGTATCCGGCCCGGGCCGGCTCTCCTTCGACAAGAGATAATCGGTCGAGCGGGAGTCAGTTGCATCTCCGCCAGGAGCATCGCACCGGAAAACGAAAATCGAGTCGTCGTGCGGTTCAATGCACATTAGCTTCAAGTATGATACCGGCTACTACGAGTTACAAACCGGTTGACACTCATGCAGCTAGAGGACGTCCGAATTTTCGTTGCCACGGTGAACTCAGGCAGCTTCACTGCGGCAGCGGACCAGTTGCAGCAATCCAAGCAATACGTCAGCCGCCGCGTGGCCGCTCTCGAGGAGACGCTGAGCGTGCGCCTTCTGGTTCGCAACACACGCAAACTCACGGTCACGGATTTGGGGCGCGAATTCTATGACCATGCGCAGCGGATTCTCGAGGCCGTATCCAACGCCGAGGAGGCCATCTCCGAGCGCCACGGCATGCTCCACGGCGCGCTGCGCATCAGCGCGCCGCTCTCGTTCGGCATGCGTCACCTTTGCCCACTGATCGTCGAGTTCATGAGGTTGCATCCCCGGGTGCAGGTCAATGCCGACCTCAGCGACCGCCGCGCTGACCTCATTGGCGAGGGCTTTGACCTTGCATTGAGAATCGGCCCGCTCGCCGACTCCACGCTCATTGCCGCTTGCCTTGGCGACCTGCGGATGACTGCATGCTGCAGCCCGGCCTACGCGAAGGAGCACGGGATGCCGTCGTCGCCCGAAGAACTGGGGCGACACAAATGCCTCCTCTATGGCAAGGAAAGCACCACGGGCTGGGAGTTCGTTGTCGACGGCAACCGCCAGGTGTTCGAAGTGAAAGGGATGCTCGTCGCGAACAATGGCGAACTGGTTCGTGACGCGGCTGTGGCAGATGCAGGTATCGCCCTGCTGCCGTACTTCATCGTAGGCCCGGCCATTGAAGACGGATCGCTCGTACCCGTTCTCGAATCCTTCGTTCCCCCGCCGCTCCAGCTCAGTGCGGTGTATCCGCAGCATCGCCAGGGCTCACTTGTCATGCGCACGTTCCTGTCGTTCCTCCAGGAGCGCCTTGGCGATGCGGTTGCGCAACCCGCCGTCCGGCGACCTGCGCGCGGTTAAACCCGCGCCGCATTCCTTCCAGCGAAATCGCAGCGGCGCGTTGCAAGCGTCGCGCTGCCTACTTGCGTGCGTCAGTTCAAGCCTCGCGCTCATCCTCGATTGTCAACCTTTTGGCGACTGTGAATACGTCGCCACCCGATTGATTGCGCGCATCGATTGCGTAAAATTTCGTTCATTGATGCAAGCCCGACAACCGTTCCTTTCGCTCTTGTCGAGGCAAATTGCTGATCTGGAAAACGATGCAAAGCGTCTGGCACGCAAACACGAGTCCGGTAGCACTAGCATCCAACCTGGTTTAAGGAATCGACATGCGTTATCTTTCTTTCGACAATCAGCGCGACGGCTTCATCCTCGCAGCCCGCATTCTGATGATGGTGCTATTCATTCTGTTCGGCTGGCAAAAGCTCGCGGGCTTCGAGGGCACCGTCGGATACATGGCGACCGTCTCGCCGCTGCCCACGCTGTCCGCAATCATCGCCGTGGCAGTTGAGCTTGGCTTCGGTCTCCTGATTGCTGTTGGCTTCTTCACGCGCCCCATCGCAATCATCTTCGCTGTCTACACCGTCGCGACGGGGTTCATCGGCCACCGCTACTGGGCGCTGACGGGTATGGACCAGTACATGGCGATGATTAACTTCTACAAGAACGTCAGTATCGCCGGTGGTCTGTTGCTCCTCGCCGTGATTGGCCCGGGCCGCTACTCCATCGACAAGAAGTAATCACGACACGCACGGCGGGACGGATTCCACGCCCCGCCCACACATTCTCGTTTGCGTGAATTTGGCCTCTTCGGAGGCCTTTTTTGTGCGCCCAGTTTGCTAATAAGTTATTGCAACGCTCGCGGCACCGCAACGCGCGATGAATTGCTTCTGACAGCACTGAGGTTCCAAGGTGAAAACTTTTGTCTACATGAACGACGTTCACCAGACCGGCTAACGTCAGCCGTGTGTCCCGCCGTACCGACTTCGTAGCGAAACCGAGGGCGATTCGCCAAACGCCCGCTTGTACTCCATTGCGAACCGGCCCAGGTGGGCGAACCCCCACTTGAGCGCAACGTCCGTAACGGAAACCGGTTCAGCCGCCGCGCCGCGGAGTTCATCGCGCACACGCTCAAGACGCAATTGACGCACCCATGCCATTGGGCTCACGCCGTGGCAATTGCGGAAGCCGGAAAACAGCGTGCTAGCACTCACCCCAGAAAATTCGGCAAGCCGCTCGATCGTCAGGGGCTCATGCAGATGCGTGCGAATGTATTCCTCGACGCGCTTCACGTAGAACGGTGCAAGCGGTGCGCCCAGGGGGCGCGCGCCACTGCGCGCAGTGTTGACCTGCCCATAAACGAGCGCGTTGAGCACGGTGGATTCGAACTGTTCGTAGGCCAATGGATGACGCAGTGGGTGCGCCGGATCACTCAACACATTCGCCAGCACCGAGAGCAACGGCAACAGACACACGCCCGATGGCGAAGTCAGGTTGAATTCGGGCTCGAATTCCACCACCCTGTGTTCCTCGGTGCCGAAATGGCGCGCGCAGTGGTGCTCGATCGCTTCGCGCTCGATGCGCAGCACGACTTGCGGACAATGAATCCAGCGCATCCGCAAGGGCAGCGTCGGCGACACGAGCGAGGCAACACCTGGCGATGAATCGAAACGGTGGTTGCCACATTCGATTTCGGCACCGCCGCTCAAAGGGATCTGCAACAGGAAGAAACTGCCGAGACGTTCGGGGTCGATTGTCACGTCGCCGCCATAGTCGAGCAGATTGAGCGACAGACTCCCGTGCCGTGCATGATACATGTGGCTCTGCAGATGCTCAGAAGTGCCAAGCAAAGCGAGCTTGTGAGGCTTGAACACGGAGCCAACGCACTCGCGCACCTCGTCAAGGTCGCCCGATTCAAGCAACAGGGTGCCGCTGTTGAAGCAGCCCGCACCGAGCAGCGCATCCGCGGCGGGAAAATGCTTCATTGAAATTCTCCAGGAACGTCCACCTGCACCCGATCCGGGCACGGTGTTTCCGAGTCCACGAATCGTCTGCAGGAAGCGGGCAGCCGCGTGGGGGATTTGGATAGTTTCCTCGCTCCGGAAGCCTCCAGCAAGCCAGGCAACGCCAAAGAGGCAAAAACAGGCCCACTTCGGGTCGCTGCGTACTGTAGGCCCTGCCCCGCTCTGGCAGCCATCCTCAATTACCCTCGCTCCGCCTGGCAGGGTTTTCCCTCGTTCCGCAGGTTTTTAGAGTCCCCGGATAGCCGTTGAATGAAACGGATAGAGCCATCTGTTTTGTCGCAGAACACTGGGGGCACTCGAGCCGCAACCTGTTGGAGACTATTGGAGAGCCTCACAATGAAAGGAAAATACATCGATATTCCAGCCCCGGACGGCGGCGCGTTCCGGGCCTACCTGGCAACCCCTGCAAGTGGCGCGGGACCCGGCATCGTGCTGTGCCAGGAGATCTTCGGTGTCAACGCGACCATGCGCGACGTGGCCGACTACTACGCCGAGGAAGGCTACACGGTGCTGGTGCCCGACCTGTTCTGGCGCGTCGAACCCGGCATCGAACTCGGTTATACCGAAGCCGGTTTTGCGCGTGCGTTCGATCTCTATCAGCAATACGACGAGGATCTTGGCGTCGACGATGTCGGCGCGACGCTCGCCGTACTGCGGACATTGCCTGAATGCCAGGGCGAGGTCGGCGTGCTCGGTTTCTGCCTCGGCGGCAAGCTGGCCTGGCTCGCGGCCTGCCGTCTTCCCGTGGCTTGCGCGGTCAGCTACTACGGCGTGGGGATCGAGCATGCACTGGAAGAAGCGGCGAGCATCAAGGGGCGCCTCGTCCTGAACATCGCCGCACTCGACCGGTTCTGTCCGCCCGAGGCGCAGCAGCAGATCACGGCGGCACTGGGCCACAACGAGAACGTGGAGGTGTACGTCTATCCAGGCGTCGACCACGCGTTCGCCCGCCAGGGTGGCGACCACTTCGACAAACCTTCGGCGCTGATGGCGCACGAGCGCGCGGTGGCCGCGTTTCGCAAGACGATGGGGCCGCATTACGATCTGTCGGCACTGTGGGAAGAACATCTCGCCCACGAGTTCGCGACGCGCGACGTGGATGCCACGATGGCAACGATGGTGGCCGAGCCCTACGTCAACCATATTCCGACGCTCACGGGCGGCGTGGGCTACACCGAGTTGAAGCGCTTCTATAGCCACCACTTCGTGCACGCCAATCCACCCGATACGACGATCCAGCCGATCTCGCGCACCATCGGTGCCACGCAGATCGTCGACGAAACGCTGTTCTGCTTCACCCACACCACCGAGATCGACTGGATGCTGCCCGGCATCGCGCCCACGGGCAAACGCGTCGAGATTCCGCTGCTGGCCGTGGTGAAATTCCGCGGCAACAAGCTCTATCACGAGCACATCTATTGGGACCAGGCCAGCGTGCTCGTGCAGATCGGCCTGCTCGACCCGACTGGGCTGCCCACCACAGGTGTGGATACCGCCCGCAAACTGCTCGACGAAACGCTTCCCTCGAACACGCTGATGAAGCGCTGGCAGGACAGCGTCCCCGCCAACGATGCCCACTGACCGAATCCTCCCCTCAAGAACATGGAGCAAGCCATCATGACTTCACTCGCAGGCAAGACCGCCATCGTGACGGGCGGCGCCACGCTGATCGGGGCGGCCGTCGCCCGGGATCTCGCTGCTGCCGGCGCCAACGTTGCCGTGCTCGATATCGATGCCGAGAACGGCGCACGCGTGGCGGATGCGCTCGGCGCCAACGGCCTCTTCATCGAAACGGATATCACTAGCGACAGCGCGCTGGGGCAAGCAGTTGCGAGAACCGCACAGCAGTTCGGCGGTATCGACATCCTCGTCAATCTGGCTTGCAGCTATGTTGACAATGGCATCCAGGCAGGCCGCAACGACTGGCTCGCCGCGATGAACGTGAACGTGATCTCGGCGGTCATGCTGGTCAAGGCCGTGCATCCGTATATGGTCAAGCGCGGCGGCGGCTCGATCGTCAACTTCAGTTCGATTTCAGCCGAGTGCGCGCAAACGGGACGGTGGCTCTACCCGACCTCGAAAGCCGCGCTCAAGGCACTCACACGCAACATGGCGATGGATCTGTCCCAGGACGGGATTCGCGTGAATTCGGTTTCGCCCGGCTGGACCTGGTCGCGCGTGATGGATGAACTCACGCATGGCGACCGCGCAAAGACGGACCGCGTGGCCGCGCCCTTTCATCTGCTCGGACGCGTCGGCAACCCGGAGGAAATCGCGCATGTCGTCACCTTCCTGTGCACCGATGCAGCGAGCTTCGTGACCGGAGCCGATTACGCCGTCGATGGCGGCTATTCGGCGATGGGTCCCGAGCAGGCCATGCCCGCCATTCCGAAGCTCGCTGAATGAGATCGGGCACGGCGCAAACACGCTTCCTTAATTTATCGACTTCGAGGTATTCGTCATGAGAAAAATTGCCATCGTCGGCGCTGGTCAATCTGGTCTCCAACTGGCGCTCGCCCTGCTCGCCCGTGGTTATCAAGTCACGCTCGCAACCAATCGCGATGCCGAGCAAATCCGCACCGGCAAGGTCATGTCGAGCCAGTGCATGTTCAACGCCTCGCTACAGATCGAGCGCGATCTCGGTCTGAACTGGTGGGAGGCATCGTGCCCGCCCGTAGAAGGCATTGGCCTCGCGGTGCCGCATCCCGACGTGCCAGGCCGCAAGCTGATCGACTGGTCCGCACGCCTGACCCACCCTGCACAATCCGTGGATCAGCGCGTCAAGATGTCGGCCTGGCTCGAAGCTGTCGTCGAGCGTGGCGCCGATGTGCGGATCTGCGACGTTGGCGTGCCCGAAATGGAAGAACTCGCGAAAAGTCATGACCTCGTGCTGCTCGCCGCCGGTAAGGGCGAGATTGTCAACCAGTTGGGCCGCGACGCCGAGCGTAGTCCGTTCGACAAGCCCCAGCGCGCGCTGGCGCTGACCTACGTGAAGGGCATGACGCCGTCGACGCCCTACTCGCGTGTGCGCTTCAACCTGATCCCGGGCGTGGGCGAGTACTTTGTATTTCCCGCGCTGACGACGACGGGGCCGTGCGAAATCATGGTGTTCGAAGGCATTCCGGGCGGCCCGCTCGATTGCTGGGGGAACGTCAAGACACCCGAGCAACATCTCGAGACCAGCCTCGCTTTTCTCCGCCAATACCTGCCGTGGGAAGCCGAGCGCTGCGCCAACGTGGAACTGACCGACCCCAACGGCGTGCTGAGCGGCCGTTTCGCACCGACGGTGCGTAATCCTTACTTCCGGCTGCCTTCCGGCAAGACCGTGTTCGGTATGGCCGACGCGATCGTCGTGAACGATCCGATCACAGGCCAGGGCTCGAACAATGCCGCCAAGTGCACGAAGGTCTATCTCGACGCCATTCTCGAACGCAACAGTGCTGCCTTCAGCGAAGACTGGATGCAGCAGACCTTCGAGCGTTACTGGTCCTATGCGCAAGCGGTCGTCAAGTGGACGAACTCGATGCTCACGCCACCGCCGCCGCATATTCTCGAGTTGCTCGGCGCGGCCGGTCAGTTTCCTTCGCTGGCTTCGACGATTGCCGACGGCTTCGACGACCCGCGCATGTTCTCGCCGTGGTGGTTCGATCCGGCCGCCTGCATGGCGCTGATCAACGAACACGCTGCGCGCGCCGCGTAATGAACACGAAAAGGAGAAAACTCATGTGCAGCACGCCCGAACCCACTGCCGCGAAACCCGATGACCTGCTCAATGCGATGCGGCAATTGCGCAACGCCTTCGGGCAGTATCCGACGGGCGTGACCGTTATCACCGCCGCCGCGCAGGACGGACGGAAAATTGGTCTGACCGCCAACTCGTTTGCATCGCTATCGCTCGATCCGCCTCTTGTGCTCTGGAGTATCGGCAAGACTTCGCCCAGTTGCCCAGACTTCGTGCATGCCGGCTACTTCGCGATCAACGTGCTGGCCAAAGACCAGATCGAACTGTCGCAGCGCTTTTCAAGAGCGTCGCCCGACAAGTACGCTGGCGTGGCCTGCCGCGAAAGCCTTGGCGGAACCATGGTGCTGGATGGCTGCAGCGCCCACTTCGTGTGCCGCAACCTGGCGCAGCACGATGGCGGCGATCACGTGATCTTTATCGGGCAGATCGAGCATTTCGAAGCAGATGGGCACGCGCCGCTGGTCTTTCATTCGGGGCAGTATGGCGCAGTCGCCGGCAATCGGGCATGTATTTAATCTACTTATTTAGTATTCCATATATAAAGGCAACCGAATGAAGCGCTCCGCGTCCCGCATGCTGCTCTTCTGCTTCGCTGTGTCTGGTCTGATGAACACCACATCGGCAATAGCCGGCGACCTGCCCAACATCAACCTTGGTTTTACGAGCTTCCTTGATGGCGCCCCCCCGGCGGGGTCCGGCTGGTATGCAACGCAGTACCTCGAATACTATACGGCCGACCGCATCAACGACAATGCAGGCAACAAAGTGGCGCTGCCGAAGCAGAATATCGATGTCTTCGCAGGCCTGACGCAACTCGTTTACCAGTCGCCATTCAAGATTGCCGGCGCGCATCCGGGCATCGACGTGATTCTCCCGTGGGTGGCATCGGCCCACACCGACGACGGCATGGGCGACGTGGCGTTGAACGCACGCACGGGGTTCGGCGATCTGCTTGTCGGGCCGTTCATCCAGTTCGATCCGGTCATGGGTCCGGACGGCCCCCGCTTTGCGCACCGCTTCGAACTCCAGATCATTGCGCCAACGGGTGCCTACGACCCAGGCAAAGCAATCAATCCGGGCAGTGGATTCTGGTCGATCGATCCGTACTGGGCGGCGACTGTCTGGATCAATCCGAAGTGGACGGTTTCCTGGCGGCTGCACTACCTCTGGAACGCCACGAACAATCGGCCGTATCGGGGCCTGGGTGAAGACGTTTCTTCATCACAGGCCGGGCAGGCGCTGCACGTCAACCTTGCGACGGAATACGAGGTGATGCCAGGTTTGCGAATCGGCCTCAATGGTTATTGGCTGCGCCAGATCACCGACATGAAGGTGAATGGCCAGAGCGTGTCCGGCCAGCGCGAAGCGGTATGGGCGATCGGCCCGGGGGCGATGTATAGCTTCTCCCAGCATGACCACCTGCTGTTCAATGCCTATTTCGAGGCGGATGCGCGCAACCGTCCCGAGGGAACGCGCCTCGTGCTGCGTTACGTGCATCACTTCCAGTGACATTCCGACCAGGAGATTGCGCCATACCCGCGGGCCGGAGTTGAGGCTGCGGATATGGCGCGAGCGAATGCTTATAGAGACATTCGCTAACGCCCCGCCCGGCGGCCCCGCCGTTGCTCCGTGCCAGGATGTGCTGACAGTTCGTACAATCCTGTTCGCAAGTCGCACCAAGGCGCATCGCTTGCCTCTTTAAGCAGCGCACAGCGGCGTGCACATGTCCGTCCATGCCGACCTCGCATGACTCAAGTCCGATGATCTAACGTCTTGCCGCGCGCTTGAGCGTCTGCGATGGCGTTTCGCCGAAAAGTTGCCTGTAGTCACTCGAAAATCGGCCGAGATGCGAAAATCCCCAGTTCATCGCAATGGACGAAACGTTGTGCTCAGAGCAGTCGGAGAGCATGTCGCGCCGCACCGCTTCTAGCCGATGCCGTTTCAGATACGCCATGGGCGCAAGCCCAAAGTGCTGCCGGAAGCCTTCGAACAGCTTGTAGCGGGACACCCCCGCTGCACGCTCGATGTCTTCGAGCGCGATGTCTTCGCGGGCGTTTTCGTGAATGAACTGTTTCGCGCGCAACAAATAGTGCGGACACGAAGGACGCATCGCCTCGGCAAGCGCTTGCGAATAGTTGTGGGGCTGGGAGAGCAGCAGGCCTTTGATCAGCGCGTGCTCGAGATCCCCTGCCATTTGCTGGTGATTGAGCAACGGCCCCGCCTGTCCCATCTCGGCCAGCAGGAACTTGACCATGCGCCACCAGGCCGCCTGATCGCCTTCGGCGGCATTCATCTGCGGCTCGAACGTCAACGCAGCTTCGAGCGGGCGTTGCAGAAGTCCCTCGAGCACCTGACGCAAGGCCGGACTCGGTATTGAAACGATGATCTTCCGGCAATTGCCCATGATCGCAAGCTCCTGCGTCTCATGCGGCGAGAGAACGAGGCCCCTGTCCTGGTCCGACAGCCATAAGCGGCCCTGAGCGGAGAGTTCCTGCTGGCCGGTGAGTGGCAGGCTCACGCTGTAGCTGTTGAGCGGTGCGTCATTGTGCACCGAGACGGTGACGTCGGTGCCGTACTCAACGTACCCCAACGTGCTGGCCATGGAACGCATCACCGTTCCAGAATGATGGAATTGCAGTTCTTTCGGGCTGCGTACCTGCAGCCCATGGGGGCCGCAAATCGACGCCATCCAGTCCCGCGCGCCTTCGAGGTCGTGACTCAGCGCGTCGATACCTCGACGGTCGTTGAAGGTGGGGGGATGCATGGCGTGTCATGAGGGGATCGACGATGGCTCAATAGTAAACTACGCCATGCGAAGACAAAATACTGAAACACCCCAAGACACGCCGGCAGCCACAGCATCAGGTGGACAGCTGTGCGCTGTTGCTGTCCCCGAATTTTTCGTAGTAAAGACGGTGGCCCTCCAGTCGTTCGCTTGCAAGCCACGTCTTGATTGCCTCAACCATCGGCGGCGGTCCGCAAACATACATGTCGAAGGGATTTGCTTCGAGCATCCCGCGATCGAAATGCTCGGGAATCAGCCCCGTCTTACCCTGCCATGATTCAGAGGGATTCATCACAACGATGTCGCACGCGAAGTTTTCGATGCGCTGCTCGTAGGACTTCAAACGATCGATCTCGCATAAATCGCGTGCGTTCGTCACACCATAGTAGAGATGGACCCTCTGGCCACAGCCGCCCTTGTGAGCGAGATCGTCGAGCATGCCCAGGAATGCGGACAGGCCGGTACCGCCTGCGACCATCACTAGCGGCCGCTCCACCTCGCGTAGGTAGAACGTGCCCAGCGGCGCCTCGAACTCGACCGTCTGGCCCGGCTCGCAGCGCTCGCGCATATAGTTGCTCATCGCACCGTCGGGCAGCAGACGGATCAGGAATTGCAGCTGGTTGTCCTCGCTGGGCCGGTTGGCGAATGAATACGAACGCCATACATTCGCGCCCGGCACCCTTAGACGAGCATACTGGCCGGGCAGGAAATCAAGCCGCCCAGGATGTGCACTCGCGTCCAGATGCAGGATCGCGGTTGTTTCGGAAACCTGCTTGACAGCCGTGACCTGGCCGGCGAGCAACGTGGTCCCGCTCGCGCTGCAAAAACTCGAATCGAAATCGAAGTAAAACGACGCATCGGATTGCACGCGCGTCTGGCAAGACAGAATCTTGCGCGCGGCGAGATCGTCAGCCGACAGCGTTTCTTCATCGACATAGTCCTGCGTATAGCTGCCCGATTCGCAGCGCCCCTGGCAAGTCCCGCACACGCCCTCGCGGCAATCGAGCGGAATATTTACCCCATTGCGCAGTGCGGCGTCGAGCAGGAGTTCGCTGGCACGGACATCAAAGAACATCGTCTTGCCATCGGCAAAACTGAAGGCAACCTTGTGGCTCATCTCGTGGCACTCCCGCTTACAGATGATAGAAGTCGAGCACTGCATTGATCGTGTCATTCAGCAGGAGCACGTGCTTGCGCGTGATTTTCCAGCTGTCGCCGGACGGACGCAGCTGGTACGTGACGCGGCCGAAGAAGTGTTCCGCAACGCCCTGCCGCGCGTAAAACGTGGCCCAGTTGGCTTTGACTTCCAGTTCGTCGCCTTCGCGCTGCGAGATACGGACATTGGTGATCTGGTGCAGCGTGCGCGGCAGCGGCGTTGACGCAGCCGACTTGCCCGTGCGCAGCCGGAACACGCGATCCTCCAAACCCGTGCGGTTCGCATAGTAGATGAGCGACATGCCGCGCTTCGGGTCGGTCGTGTACACATGCTCGGAGTCCCACTGGGGCACGTGGAATTCGCTGTTTTCGTCGAACAGATCGAGGTACTCGTCCCAGCTTTGCGCGTCGCAAAGTTCAGCCTTGCGATAGAGAAACTGCTCGACCGATTGTTGCAGGGTGACGGACATGGTTCAGGCCTCCTTCGTAATGTTCGACTTCTGTGCGAGCCCCTTCATGAGGTATTGCTGCCACGCACCGTGCTGGTTGACGTAAAGCCCCTCGTGAGTCAGCTCCGTGCCGCACAGCACCGGTTCGATGCCGAGCAACCGCGTATTGGCCGTCTCGCTTGCCACCCACTTGTGATGTCCGCGAGAAATGTCGCTCCAGCGCTCGAGGCGCGCCTGGAAGCCACGTTGCTGCTCACGGAACTCCACGAGATCGTCGGGCGTGCCCATTCCCGACACATTGAAGAAGTCTTCGAACTGCCGAATGCGGCTCTCGCGGTCCTGATCCGATTCGCCCTTCACGCCGATGCACTGGCTGATAACCTCCGTCTTGTTCCACGCGACCGGACGCACGATGCGAAGCTGGGAGCTGATCTGGTCCATGAAGAACAGGCTCGGATAGATGTTCAGGTTGCGCAGGCGATGCATCATCCATTCAGCCTTCTGCTGCCCCTGTGCCTCGACGAGGCGCGGCATGACGCTGCCGTAGCCGGGACGCACACTGGGATTGGGCATGTCGCTGAACAACACGCTATGGCCGTTCCTGAATGCGAACCAGCCGTCGTCGGTCTCTGAATCGCCCGCGCCAAGCTTGCTGTAGTCGAGCGTTCCGCTCGTTGAGCCGCCGCTTTGTGCATTGGCCTCCTGGCGCCGCTGCACCGTGGCGACGTAGTTGTAGTGGACCGTGCTCACGTGGTATCCATCGAGGCCGTTTTCGTTCTGCAGCTTCCAGTTGCCTTCATAGGTGTACGTGGACCTGCCCGGCAGCACCTCCAGCTCGCCCGTGGGCGATTGCGCCACCATCATGTCGAAGAAGATTCGCGCATCGCCGAGGTAATCCTCGAGCGTGTCGGTCGCATCCGCGTCGAGGCTGATAAACACGAAGCCCTTATAGCTGGCAATGCGCGCTTTTTGCAGGCCGCGCGTGGACTTGTCGAAGTCGTCGCAGTATTCGCCCGGCGCCTTGACCTTGACGAGGCGTCCGTCGCTCTTGTAGCACCACGCATGAAAGGGGCACGTGAAGGTCGACTGATTGCCTTTGCCCATCCGCGTGAGGGTCGCGCCGCGATGCTGGCACGCGTTGATCATCGCGTTGAGCTGACCGTTGCCGTCGCGCGAGATGATCATAGGCTGACGGCCCGCGCGCATCGTCATGAAGTCGTGCGGCTTGGGGATCTCGCTCTCATGGCACGCGTAGATCCAGTTCTTCTCGAAGATGAACTCCATCTCCAGGTCGAACAGTTGCGGCTCGGTGAACATCTCCCGCGCAATGCGATAGACGCCCTCTGCCGGACGGAAATCGAGGCATCCGCCAATGAATTCTTGCCACTGCGACGTGTCTTTTTCGGCGCTCATGATGGGTTCTCCTCCAGTCATCTGGCGGTCTTGCGACCGGGTTCGTGATGAGTTGCATTGAATACCCGATGCAGTGCGGCGGCTATCCACCTGGTCGCCGTTCGCTATCCGCTTTTTTTGCCGCCGAAAAAAACGGATAGCGAGTGTCCAATAGACGGATAGCGCCCGCGCGGGCCCGGATATCTAATGCCGTCAACGCCCCCACATATCCACACACCGAGCTTCTGCCATGACCGCAACGACGATTGAACGTATCGAAACCCGCCTCGTCGATCTGCCGACGATTCGCCCGCACAAGCTCTCGGTCGCGACCATGCACGGGCAGACGCTGATGCTCGTGAAGGTGTATTGCAGCGACGGCGTGAGCGGCATTGGCGAAGGCACCACGATTGCGGGCATGGCTTACGGCCCCGAAAGCCCGGAGGCCATGAAGCTGGCGATCGATGCTTACTTCGCGCCGGCGATGATCGGCCAGGATCCCACACGCGTCCAGGCGTTGATGGCCCACCTCGGCAAGCTCGTCAAGGGCAATCACTTCGCGAAGAGCGCAATCGAAACCGCGTTGCTCGACGCGCATGGCAAGCGCCTTGGCGTGCCCGTGAGCGAACTGCTGGGCGGGCGCCGCCGCGAACGGCTGCCGGTTGCGTGGACGCTGGCATCGGGCGACACCGCGAAAGATATCGCCGAGGCCGAGACGATGCTCGAAGCGCGTCGTCACAAGATCTTCAAGCTGAAGATTGGCGCGAAGGAACTCAAGACCGACATCAAGCACGTGGCCGATATCAAGCGGGCGCTAGGCGATCGAGCGGCGGTGCGCGTCGACGTCAATATGGCGTGGAGCGAGACGCAGGCCGCATGGGCCATTCCGGCACTGGCCGACGCAGGCTGCGAACTGGTCGAGCAGCCGGTGGCGTCCGCCGCCGCACTTGCACGCCTGATGCGCCGCTTCCCTGTCGCACTGATGGCCGATGAAATCCTGCAGGGCCCAGAAAGCGCGTTCGAGATCGCCAGGAGCGAAGGCGCCGACGTGTTCGCGATCAAAATCGAACAAAGCGGCGGGTTGTTCGCGGCCCAGCGCGTAGCCGCAATTGCCGATGCAGCCGGTATCGAGCTCTATGGCGGCACCATGCTCGAAGGCGCGGTCAGCACGGTCGCCTCGGCGCATCTGTTCGCGAGCTTCACCAACCTCCAGTGGGGTACCGAACTGTTCGGACCCCTGCTGATTACCGAAGAGATCCTGATCGAGCCGCTGAACTACAGCGACTTCGCCTTGACCGTGCCCAATGGGCCGGGCCTCGGCATCGAGCTCGACGAGGCGAAGGTCAAGCGCTTCACGCGCGATGGCCTCATGAAAGTCACCCGCTAATCCCTGGCCCCGACAAGAGGACGCTCGACCATGCTTTTCCACTTACGAATGGATGTGAACCTTCCCGCCGATATGCCGCCCGATGTCGCCAACGAAATCAAGGCGCGCGAGAAGGCTTATTCGCAGGAGTTGCAGCGCAGCGGAAAGTGGCGCCATATCTGGCGCCTGGTTGGCGAATATGCGAACTACAGCATCTTCGATGCAGGGAGCAACGCCGAGCTCCACGACCTCCTGAGCGCATTGCCGCTGTTCCCGTACATGAAGATTGAAGTCACGCCGTTGTGTCGTCACCCATCGTCGGTGCGTGACGACGACGCGTGAGCCGGAAACCCAGGTGTTTTAAAGGGCGCCCCACCCACCCCGCGTCATTTCCCCAATACCAACTGGAGACAGTAATCATGAGCGTGAAAGTATTCGAAACCCAGGAAGTGCAGGACCTGCTGAAGGCCGCCACAAACATTGACGGCAGCAACGGCAACGCACGTTTGAAGCAGCTCGTCCACCGCCTGCTGGGCGATCTGTTCAAGGCCATCGACGATCTCGACATCACGCCCGATGAAATCTGGGCCGGCATCAACTATCTGAACAAGCTCGGCCAGGATGGGGAGGCAGCGCTGCTTGCGGCCGGCCTCGGTCTCGAGAAGTATCTCGACATCCGGATGGACGCAGCGGACAAGGCGGTCGGCATCGACGGCGGCACGCCGCGCACGATCGAAGGTCCGCTTTATGTCGCAGGCGCACCGGTGCGCGACGGCGTCTCGCGAATCGACCTCGATGCGGATACGGATGCCGGCCCGCTCGTCATCCGTGGCACGGTCGCCGGTCCCGACGGCAAGCCCGTCGCGGGTGCCGTGGTGGAATGCTGGCACGCCAATTCGAAGGGCTTCTATTCGCACTTCGACCCGACCGGCGCGCAAAGCGACTTCAACCTGCGCGGCGCGGTAAAGACCGGCGCGGATGGCAAGTACGAATTCCGCACGCTGATGCCGGTGGGCTATGGTTGCCCTCCCCAAGGCGCGACCCAGCAACTGCTGGACGCAATTGCCCGGCACGGGAACCGGCCTGCGCACGTGCACTTCTTCGTGACGAGCGACGGCCACCGCAAGCTGACCACGCAGTTCAACATCGAAGGCGATCCGCTGATCTGGGACGACTTCGCCTACGCCACGCGTGAAGAGCTGATCCCGCCCGTCACGGAACAAGCCGGTGGCACCGCGCTGGGACTGAAGGCCGACGCGTACAAGGACATTGAGTTCAATTTAAAGTTGACCCCGCTCGTCGGGGGAAAGGACAACCAGCTCGTCAATCGCCTTCGCGCTTCAGCCACGGCGTAATGACCCGAACAGGCGGCGGCGTGGCAACGCTGCCGCCTGTCAGTGTAGTGAGCTGGCCGCCGCCACCCCGCGAGGTACGAGCGAGCACGCGCAACAACCCAAGCCATGCGTTTGCTCCAGCGGCGCCGAAAAGTGAATCGGTTATTGTCCTGAAGTGACGCCCGTTCCCGCATAAATCGGATTTGTTCCCGTCAGGAACCAGGTGTGCAGTGTACCGATGCCCTTCGCTTCAATTGCGCCGCGCTCCTCAAACAAAAAGCGATCGCCAAGAAGGCGCCGCGTGGCGTCGGTCACCTGCACACGCCCCGCGACGCTGTGGGACTCCATTCGACTGGCAGTGATGACTGCGGCGCCCCACAGGTCATAGATGAACTTTCGCCTGCCGATGACACCGGCGACCACAGGCCCGCTATTGATGCCAATGCGCATCTGGAGGTTGTAGCCGTGGCGCCGATTAATTCGCGTAAGCGCATCGATCATGTCCAGAGACATATGAGCTGCCCTCACTGCATGGTCAGGCGCCGGGTCGGGCAGTCCAGCTGCTGCCATGTAGGAATCGCCGATAGTTTTGATCTTTTCAAGGCCACAGCGATCGGCAATGTTATCGAATTCCGCGAAAATTTCGTTGAGGAATGCGACCAATTGTTCTGGAGTCATATTCGTCGAAAACGGTGTAAACGCGACAATATCTGCGAATAGAACCGTGACATCAGTAAAACTGTCGGCAATGATTTCCGGAATGCTGTCGGCGATCAGGTCCGGGCGCGCTTTCAGTCGTTCAGCGATCGGATAGGGAAGCAGATTGAGCAATAGCCGCTCGGACATTTTTTGCTCGACAGCGAGCTTGTCATAGAGGCTCTGAAGTTCGTCGCGCTGGCGCTGGATTAATTCCCAACTTGCCTGTAATTCCTCGTTCTTGCGCGCAATCGCAGCTTCGGCGCGCCTTTTCTCAGTGATATTGCGGCCCTCCGGAAGCAGGAATATGACGTCACCACTTGAATCTTTGATCGGCAAAATCGAAAAATCAACGACGATCGTCTCCGCACCGGCCAACTGACCGTAGACTTCGAAATCGCAGCGGACGAACTCGCCTTCGCCAGCGCGGCGAATTAGCTCCCGGAGCGAGGCCTGTGTCTGCGGGGATACGACCCACCACCGCGCCTCCCAGAACGGCTTGCCGCGAATGTCGTCCATTCGTATCCCGGCAGCTTCAAGCGCAGCACGATTGATCTCGAGCATTGTCCCGTTCGCATCCAGTAAACCTACGAACTGGTACATCGCGTCTACCATGACGCGCGCTAATTTATTGCGCTGAGTCTGAGGGTCATCGATCGCAGAAAGCGTCACATCGCCCACGCGAAGTTCCGGGACGTCAGAGAAACACGGGCGATGGATCGCAGCCATGCATCACCTCTTATGACTTCAGCATCCGGTGCAAAGCTTGCATACCAGATTGCCTTCAGTTTGCTATCGATTGGATACTCTCAGTGTACCCACTCGCGCGACGAAGATGCGTGTATCGGTATATTCATACAAATACACAGTGTGGCGCAAAACGGTTTCGGATCCACGATCGTTGGCGCACCGCTCATCATCTCCGCGATCAACCGGCCCATGATCGGCCCCAGCCGTAGGGCGCAATCGCGACCGAGTCGGAGCTTAGTCAGTTCTACAACGTGTCCGATGGGACGCCGATCTGCAGACAGGGTAACCCCGTAGAAAGGCACGCCATCGCCGGATGAGTTCTGTTGCCGGGTCGGGTTCTCATTGCGGGGGCTCAGGCCCACCCAGTATGGGATTGGCAATGTGGCGATGGACGGTTACCCCCAGATCTACCCCCGCTGCGTGGCGGAACAAAATGGAACCGGGCCGCTGAAAGCGCCAGGCCTGCCAGCGACATTTCCGTAGCGTGAAGCGGACGGCGACGTCGTCGTATTACAACGCTCGCGGCACCGCAACCGCGCGATGAGTTGCTTCTGCACGACGCGCTGTTCTTCATGACCGACCACCCCGCATTTCGCACTTACGCTCACGCTGTGCGCGTGCGCTTTCACCGGCACATCATCTCAGTCATGCCCAAGGAGAACCAGATGGAACTCGTGACCATCGCCATCGACCTGGCCAAGCGCAGAACCGTTCGAGTCTTGCGAGAATTTCATCGGCCGACTTGCTCCAGGCGAACGGCCGAGGATTCGCGCTATAGACGTCGAGGTAATGCCGGATCGCCTCTTCAAGTTGCCGTGTCGAGTGATACGTGCCCCGTCGAATGTATTTTTCGGTCAGCGTGGCAAACCAACGTTCCACCTGATTGGGCCACGATGCGGACGTTGGCGTGAAGTGAACCTGGAAGCGTGGATGTCGAGCAAACCAGTTCCTGATTGAAGGCGTCTTATACGTGCCGTAGTTATCCATCACCAGATGAACTTCCAGTTCAGCGGGCACGTTCGCATCTATCGTGCGCAGGAACTGCAGGAATTCACTGCTGCGATGGCGACGATGCAATTCACCGATGACTTCGCCAGTAGCAATGTCCAGCGCGGCGAACAAGGTGGTGGTGCCGTGGCGCATGTAGTCGTGATTACGACGCTCGGGAATGCCGGGCGCGAGCGGCAGTATGGGCTGCGTACGGTCCAACGCCTGGATCTGGCTCTTCTCGTCGACACACAGCACCATCGCCTTCAGTGGCGGTTCGAGGTACAGACCGACGATGTCGCGAACCTTGTCGACAAGCAGCGTATCACTCGAGAGTTTGAAGGTTTCCTGCCGATGCGGCTACAGGCCGAAAGCGCGCCAGATGCGCGACACAGCCGTCTGCGAAAGGCTCATCTCCCGAGCCATCTTACGCGTACTCCAGTGCGTCGCGCCTGCAGGTACGGATTCCAGTGTCTTCGCGATAACGGCATCGACACGGGTGTGGTCGATCGATCTGGGCGCACCCGAACGCGGCGCGTCGAGCAGGCCGTCCAGCCGATGCATCACCCTAGAACATGTCCGAAGCCGTTTGATGGCCTGCACGTGTGCCGCCCGACTCCTGTCCATCCCTCGACGGGATGAACGGCCCGGTGATCATCTCCGAGTAGCTCATGCCAGACCCGACCATCGGAAACACATCGGCATCCTTATCGATCATGACTTCGAGGAAAGCCGGACCGTCGAACGCCACGAATGCCCGAAGCTTTTCCTCCACTTCGCTCAGGGCCTCGACGCGCTGCGCGAACTCGAATCCATCGGCACGCGCCGCCATGACAAAGTCCTTTCGATGAAGCGATTTGTCGCTCACGCACAAACGCCCGTCGTAAAAGAGACGCTGCCACTGCCGGATCATCCCGTCGCCGACGTTGTTGAACAGCAGCACTTTGACCGGCACGCCATACGTGGTCGCGGTCTCCAGATCGCCGATATTCATGCGCATGCTGCCGTCACCGTCGATGTCGATCACGACGGCATCCGGGCGTCCCATCTGGGCGCCGATCGCAGCGGGCAAGCCAAAGCCCATCGTCCCCATGCTGCACGATGTGAGAAAGCTTCGCGGCTCGACGAAGTCGAAGAACTGCGCGGCCCACATCTGGTGCTGGCCCACGCCCGTCGTGACGATAGCCCTCCCGCCGGTAATCTCGCTTAACTTTTCCACCACGAACTGCGGCTGAATGAGCAGGCTGGCGCGGTCATAATTCATGCCGTAGCGCTGCTTCAACTCCTTGATGTGGCCGAGCCACGCCAGAGGTGCTTGCACGTGCGCTTCGTGTTGCATCAGCGAAAGCAGAGTGTCCTTCGCGTCGCCCACGTGGGTCCAGTGCGCGCGCTTCACCTTGTTGATCTCCGCTTCAAACGAGGTCACCCTGATCGGCATCGATCTGGGCAAACATGTTTTTCATCTGCACGCACAGGATGCCAAGGGACATGAGGTGTTCCGCAAGAAGCTTTCTCGCGCGCAACTGCTTCCGTTCTTCAGCAATCTCAAGGCGGTTACCGTAGTGATGGAAGCGTGTGCCGGATCGCACTGGCTGGCACGCAAGCTCAACGAACTGGGGCACGTTGCCCGGCTGGTTTCGCCGCAGTACGTTCGACCTTTTGTGAAGAGCAACAAGAACGATTACATAGACGCTGAGGCGATCTGTGAGGCGGCGTCACCGCCGGCGATGCGCTTCGTTGAACCGCGAACGGAAGCGCAACAGCTCCTGGCCGCGCTGCACCGGGCACGCGAGGGCCTGGTCACCGAACGCACGGCCACCAACCGGATCCACGGCGTCCTGCTCGAGTTTGGCATCGTCGTTCCTCTGTCGAGAGCCACGCTACGCCGGCTGCCCGATGTACTTGCGGTGCACGATCTGCCGCCTCGGCTGGTTCAGCTAATCTACCGGCTCCATGTTCACTATCGTTATCTCGACCAGCAGTTTGACGATATCGAACGGGATCTGACGGTACAGCTTCGCGAAGACGAGAACGCGGCCCGGCTGCTCTCGATTCCCTGCATCGGCCCCATTACGGCAAGCCTGTTGGCATCCGAGGTCGGAAACGTTGCGCAGTTCGAGGGCGGCCGCAACTTCGCGGCCTCGATCGGACTGGCGCCCCGGCAACACGGCACCGGCGGTCACAAGATGGACTATTTCTCGCACACCAAGAATGCTCGCTCAATGCTTGAGCGCCTCGCTTCACTACAACCGAAGACGCTCGCCTGCATGCACGGCAGTGCCTGGCGCGGCGACGGCGCGGCCTTGCTGCGCTGCCTCGCCGACAGCCTCGAGCACGGCTAGACTTCAGCGCTGAAGGACAGCATCACCCGGTTAAAGCCGATCGGACATTCCTCCGAGGATCCAGGTGATAGCGTGCCAACGCCCATCCAGTATCGTCTGGCGATTGGTTATTCGCGTCAGGCTTCTGCGAGCACGCTCTGCCTGGCAAGCACGGCCTTGTCGATGCACTGCACATGCCAGCGCCCTTCGATACGTGATCCGTTTTCGGACGGCATTGCCGCCGTCGCTCCCCCTCCCTTTCATGAACGCCTGGACCTTCGCGCAATCCCGGGAAAGTTGACAGCCCCGATTGACGCTCCCGCACCCCAAGTGATATCGTTGGCTCTGTATTCAGAACGAAGTTCCGTATACAGGAACATTAATCGTACGACATGGATTCGCGATCCCACTTGCAGGACCTGTGATGCCAGGAAACATCGGGAAGCCCGATCCTCTATCGCTGTCCCATGCGGACCGCGTCCGTGAAGCTGTGCGCGCGAACTTCGAACTCGGGACCGATATCGTGATCATGGTTTCGGAAGTCGAGTGTCAGGCGCCCGGATGTCCTCCCCTGGAGACCGTGGTTGCGTTTTGGACCGACGAGGGTCGTCATCACTTTAAGGTCTTTAAACCGATGTCTGGATTCGACGATAACGACTTGCCCTGGAAATGGTTGAGGCGCTCGCTCATCGTCCCTGAAAACTATGTTGATGGTTGTTGCTAACAGCCGTTGACAGGAGACTTTTTGAATGGCAATTCTGAAGGCATGTGTCCAGACTCTTGGGCATACGGAGGCCCTTAAAACCGGTAAGGTTGATACCGGTCCCTGGTCGCTGGAATTCGAAGAAGTGCCGGCGATCATTCAGGCGTTTCGGCGGATGGTTCGTGGTACTGAGTTCGATGTCTCCGAGATGGCGATCACAACCTATCTGTGCGCCAGGGCATACGGCAAGCCGTTCACGGCGCTTCCGGTCTTTATCGTTCGCGCGTTCCACCATGGCGGCATCCTGGTGAATCGCAATCTCGGCATCGAGCACCCGCGCCAGCTGGAAGGCCGCAAGGTCGGGGTCAATCGTGGCTATACGGTTACGGCCGGCGTGTGGGCCCGTGCGGTGCTCCAGCATCAATACGGTGTTGATCTTTCAAAAATCACCTGGATTCTCTCCGGTGATGAGCACGTGGCAGAGTACAAGGCACCGGGCAACGTGGTGCCTGTGGAACCGGGCCAAACGGTCGAAGATCTGTTGATCTCCAGTGAAGTGTCGGCGGCCGTGGGGCTTAAGGTCGAAAACCCGGATCTGGTTCCCCTGATCCCCAATGCACAGAACGTGGCTTTCTCGGCCATGCGTGAATCGGGTTACTACCCGATCAACCATACGGTCGTGGTTCGCAACGAACTACTTGAACAGAACCCCGATCTGGCGCCCACGCTCTTCAAGGCATTTGCGGATTCCAAGCGTCAGTGGCTCGAACTGCTCCAGCGAACGCAAGACCCAGAACGTCTACCCCGTGACAAGTTCTATGGCCGCGTCATGGACACGCTTGGCGGTGACCCACTCCCGTACGGTATCGAGCCCAACCGTCAGGCGCTCGAAAGCGTTATCCGTTTTGCGTCCGAACAGGGAATCTTGACCCGGCAATACGCGCTCGAAGACATCTTTGCCGCCGGTACGCGGGACCTCGTGGGCTAAGCCCTGGGCAACCGATCGAAAATCGAAATCGAGAACCGAATCAGACATGCAAGCTAACGATAAACAAGTCACGATCCCGGCGCTTCAACAAATGAAGCGCGATGGGCAGAAGATCATGGCTGTGGTTGCCTGGGATGTGCAAATGGCTCGCATTGCCGAACGTGCTGGCGTCGATATGCTCGTCGTCGGTGACTCGGTGGGCGTCAACGTCTGGGGCCACGCAAACCCGCTCGAAATCACTCTGGACGAAATGATTATTGTATCCAGGGCGGTTCGCCGTGGCGCGAGGCGTGCACTGGTTTGCGCCGACATGCCTTTCGGTTCGCTCCAACGGGGTGTCCAGTCGGCGGTGGAAGCCGGTATCCGTTTGGTCAAGGAAGCAGCGGCCGACATGATCAAGTTGGACGGCGCCGCAGATTATCCGGAAGCTGTTGGCGCGCTGGTCAAGGCCGGTATCCCCGTGATGGCCCAGTTCGGCATCACGCCGCAAACGGCGCTGAAATACGGCATTCAATACAACAACGCAAATGGCGCCCTGGTCTCCGATGCCATGGTTGCCCAACTGGTCAAGGATGCAAAGATCATGGAAGCGGCTGGGGCCTCAATGATCGATTTCACGAATTCGGGCCCCGTCGCCGGTGAGGCAGTGTGCAAAGCGGTCGATATCCCTGTCATCGGCGGTTTCGGCGGCGGTCCGTGGCTCGATGGTCGTGTGCGCATGGCCCATGCAGCAATAGGCTACGGTGCGGCCAACATTGACGCTGAACTGGAGCAATACGCGAACGTGGCACGTACGACCCTGGACGCGTTTACCGAACTGTTTGCCGATGTCCGCGCCGGCAAGCAGATCAAGGGCACCCCGAAAGCCAAAGCCGCAGTCTGATTCCCGGGAGCCATATATGCCTTTCGTTACTGTTGATGGAATTTCCACTCGTTACGATGTGATCGGTGATGGGCCGGCGCTTCTCATGTACAGCCCGGGTGGTTTCAATGCCACTATCGAAACGTGGACTACGCTTGGTATCTATGCCCGGGTCAATCCCCTCGACTATCTGGCCAAGCGCTTCAAGTGCATCGTCTTTGACCGTCGCGAAACCGGTCAGTCTGGCGGCCGCATCGAGCGTGTGACCTGGCGAGACATGGTTGCGCAAGGTATTGGCCTCCTCGACCACTTGAGTATCGACCGTGCATTTCTGATGGGTGGTTGCATGGGTGTTTCGCCGGTCATCGCGTTCGCGACCCAGCACCCGGAACGCGTTTTGGGTCAGGTCCTCTACTGGCCTGTTGGCGGTGCCCGCTACCGGATGAGCAGTCATCAGCGCTTCTTCGAGCACCTGGCCTATGTGAGCCAAAACGGCATGGCCGCAGTGGTGGAACTCGCGTTGGCGACCGGCAAGCCGTTCGGTGCGGATCCCCGCGGCGGTCCTTGGGCATCTGTGATCCAGACGAACAAGGAATTCGCGAAAGAATTTGCATCGTTCGATGCCGCGAAGTACCGGGCAATCGTGACCGGCATGGGCTGGACCCTGTTTGACCGCGATACCGCACCGGGAGCCCCGCCCGAAGACCTGTTGATGCTCAACGTCCCGACGCTAATCATTCCTGGGCAAGACGCATCGCATGCGACTTCGGCTGCCATGTACCTTCACGAGTGCATTCCTGCTTCGGAGTACTGGTCGGTGAACGCCGCGGATCAGCAGGCGGCGAATACGACAGAACGTCTGGATGCGTTCTTCAAGTCCGCATTCGAAGTGCAAGGCCTGGTTCCGGCCTGACAAACCAACATCGAAAACGATTTTACATACGGCGCTCCCCTACCGTGATTATCGATACCCACTGCCATTACACGACCGAACCACTGGCCTTGCATGTTTTCCGCGACAAGCAGCTAGCAGGGTTGTTGGACCCGGCGCGCAAGCCCAGGAGCACGAACCTCGGCGTCAGCGATGAGGAGATCATCGCCAGCGTTCAGCCGCAACTAAAACTCCAACGCGAGCGCGGTTCCGACCTCACGATTTTCAGCCCCCGTGCCGCTGGTATGGCACACCACATCGGCAACGAAGCAACGTCGGTCGAATGGACGCGTTTGTCTAACGATCTCATCCACCGGATTGCAACGCTGCTGCCCGACAATTTTGTTGGTGTCGCGCAACTACCGCAAAGCCCCGGTGTCAGCCCCGCGAATTGCATTCCGGAACTGGAGCGCGCGGTGAACGAACTCGGTTTCGTGGGCGTGAACCTGAACCCCGATCCGAGCGGTGGTCACTGGACCGGGCCTCCGATGACGGACCGCCACTGGTACCCGATTTACGAAAAGTTGGTGGAACTCGACGTGCCGGCAATGATCCACGTTAGTTCGTGTTGCAATCCTAACTTCCATCACACGGGCGCCCACTACATCAACGCGGATACGGCTGTGTTCATGCAGTTGATTCAGGGAAACCTGTTCAAGGATTTCCCGACCCTGCGTTTCGTGATTCCGCACGGCGGCGGCGCCGTTCCGTATCACTGGGGCCGTTACCGTGGTATGAGCCTGGCAATGCAAAAGCGCCAACTCGTTGAGCACGTGATGCAGAACGTGTTCTTTGATACGTGCGTCTATCACCTCCCTGGCATTGAGCTTCTGACCCGTGTCGTTCCGGAAGACAACATCTTGTTTGCCTCAGAAATGTTGGGCGCGGTACCGGGGATCGATCCGGAAACGGGCCACGCATTTGACGATACGAAGCGCTATATCGAGCAAGTTCAGGGCCTGAGCGAAGAGACGAAGTTCAAGATCTTCGAAGGCAATGCCCGCCGCGTCTACCCGCGCCTCGATGCCCTGTTGAAGGCCCGTGAAGCTCAAGCGCGGGCCGTGGCCGTCAAGTAGCAACGATGGGAAATCTATTGGATTCCCGATCAACAAGAAAGGTAAAACATGTCGCGTCTTAATGGTGTTATCAGAGCCCTCGAAACTGGCGGTCACGCATTTTCCCTGTTCGCACCGTGCGAAATCGAAACCGCAACCGAAGTCCAGGCATCACCCTATGATTCGGTGGTCTTCGAAGGCGAGCACCGTGGCTGGGATATCAAGAGCCTGCGCAACAGCCTGCAATACCTGATGAACCGTGGCCAAATCGCAAAGAGCGGTCTGGCCCCGGCCGTGACCCCGTTTGCCCGCGTTCCGGCTAACGGTTGCGAGATGAATCAGTTCCTGGCCAAACAGGCTCTGGACATTGGTTGCTACGGCGTCGTCTTCCCTCATATCTCGACCGTCGAAGAGGCATACAACGCGATTGCCGCATGCCGTTACGCACGCACAAAGGGCAAGCCCCTGTACGAACCGGCGGGCATTCGTGGCGATGGCCCGATGCAGGCTGCGCGTTACTGGGGTCTGTCGATGGCCGAATACTACGCAAAGGCCGACGTATGGCCCCTCGCCCCGGAAGGCGAGATCTTCGCCGTTCTTCAGATCGAAGACACCGCGGGGATTACGAACCTCCCGGACATGCTGAAGAACGTCCCTGGAATTGGCGCCATCCTGATTGGAGAGGGCGACTTGAGCCAGGAATTGGGCGTCCCCCGCCAGACCGAGCACCCGGAAGTCCTGGCCGCAATGGCGCAAGTCGTTGCCACGTGCAAGGAACACAACGTGATCGTTGGTCATCCTCACGTTACGAAGGCCAACGCACAACGCGTGATCGATGAGGGCTATCGCTTCCTCATGGCCGCGGCACCGCGTAGCTTCGATACGGTGAGTGCCGTTCGCACCTTGGTAGACCGTTGACTGGTTAATGGGTTAATCCATCGCGATCTTGATCAATCGAATCCGCTGGCGTCAGACGGCAGGCTGAATTGCTGCCGGTAAAACTTTTCCAAGGAGTGTTAGAGATGGTAGACAAGGTTCTTGCACAGGTTCGTGTTGGCCCGAGCGAACTGGAGTTGCGCGAATTCGCATTGCCGGAAGTGGCGGACGATTGCGCGCTGATGCGCGTTGAAGTCGCCGGCATCTGCGGCACCGACGTCAAGATGTACAAGGAGCAACTGAAGGGCGCTCCGATTATTATGGGTCACGAAAACATCGGCATTCTTGAAAAGGCGGGCCCCGAGTTCCTGAAGCGCACGGGCCTCAAAATCGGCGATCGCATTTTCCCTGAACACTACACCTCGTGCGGCCAGTGCGAACACTGCCACTCGGGCCAATACCGTCACTGCATCGGCACCGACTGGCGTTTCAACCCGAAGGGCATCCGCCTCGGTTACACGGCAATTGACAATGACCACTCGCCGCTGCTGGGCGGCCTGTCGCAATATATCTACCTGCCCTCGAATGCGGTCATCCACAAGGTTCCGGAAGGTCTGGACCCGGAGCTTGCAGGCGTCGTGACCCCGATGGCAAACGGCATCGAATGGGCCCTGTTCGACTGTAACGTCGGTTATGACACGTCGGTCTTGATCCAGGGTCCGGGCCAGCAAGGTCTGTCACAAGTCGTCGCGTGCAAGCAAGCGGGCGCCTCCCTGATCATCGTCACCGGCACGGCAAAGGACTCCAGGCGCCTCGAAATCGCGAAGGAACTTGGCGCCGACGTCGTTATCGACGTGTCCAAGGAGGACCCGCTCGCAAAGATCCTCGAAGCAACGAACGGCCAGGGTGTTGACGTCGCTCTGGACTGCACGGCAGGCGCGGGGACGAAGGCCATCCTGCTCGGCATCGAGGCACTGAAGCGCAAGTGCGGCACGCTGCTGATTCAAGGCGAGATGGCCGACTTCCCGAACTTCCCGATTGGCAAGGTCACCGTCAAGGCCATCACGATCAAGTCGGCTCGCGGCCACTCATACAAGGCTTGCGAACTCGCTTTGAAACAATTGGCTTCGAAGCGTTTCCCGCTCGAAAAGATCACCACGCACCGTTTTGCCCTTAAGGATGCAGACGCGGCTATCAAGGCCGTGGGCGGCGCAGAAGACGCAATCCATGTGTCGATCATGCCCTGGATGTAAATCAGAAGCGTCCGGGCCCAAGTGACCTGCGGCAGCAATTCTTTAGACCCCGGGGCGGACTGGATCCCGGGGTCGCTGGAGAGATCTGAATGAATAAGACGATCCCGATAACGGTTCTCACGGGTTATTTGGGAGCGGGTAAAACGACGCTGCTTAACCGTATTCTGTCGGAAGATCATGGCAAAAAGTACGCCGTGGTCGTCAACGAGTTCGGTGAGATCGGTATTGATAATGATCTGGTCGTTTCATCAGATGATGAGTTATTCGAAATGAATAACGGATGCATCTGCTGCACGGTACGGGCCGATTTGATCCAGGTGCTTTATAAGCTGGTGGCCAGCGCTCAGATCTTTGACGCGGTGATCATCGAGACTACTGGTTTGGCTGCCCCAGGCCCCGTGATCCAAACGTTCCTGGTCGACCCCCATTTGCAGGCACACTTTAAACTCGATTCAATTATCACTCTGGTGGATGCTGTGCACATCCATCAGAGACTTGGGGATAGTCCGGAAGCCGTGGAACAAGTCGCGTTCGCGGATCAACTGATTATCAACAAGGTTGAACATGTAGAGGAAAAGCGGTTGCACGCCACCGAGACCGCACTTCGGGCGCTTAACCCGTTTGCACGGATTTACAGGACATCACGTTGTCAGGTACCGCTCGACGAAGTGGTCGGCCGTGGATCGTTCGACCTGTCCCGCGTCGAAGCCGTGGCCGTGATGGCGCATGCACCGCTTCCAGAGCACGACCACGATGAGCATTGTGGCCACGGCGCCCACGGTCACAACCATGGACACGTGCATGACGAACATTGCGGTCACGGTCATGGCCAACACGATCACGCTCACGACGAAGATAACCACATCCAGGCGCGTGGTATCCGTAGCGTCTCATTGGAAACGGACAAGGCGCTGGATCTGACCACGCTGGAAGAATGGCTTGGGAACCTGGTGACAGTGCAAGGCGCCGATATCCTGCGCACCAAAGGGATTTTCCACATCTCAGGATATGAGCGCCGGTATGTATTCCAGTCGGTCCACATGCTCATGGAAGGCGACTTTCAAGGTCCGTGGACAGAAGCGCAGGCCCGCTATAGCCGGTACGTATTAATTGGCCGAAATCTGGATCGTGACGCCTTGAGAGCCGGTTTCGAGGCCTGTATCCACGACTGACCCCGGCCCATGGATAACAGCTTGAGAAGAGGAAAATCCAATGATGCTCGCCCCCGCCCCACTCGGACCCGAGGCCAAACTCGTGCTACTGCGACACGGCGAATCCGAATGGAATGCGAGTTCCAGGTTCACCGGATGGGCGGATATCGGTCTCACGCCACGGGGCGTGATTCAGGCCCAGATGGCGGCTGAGATGCTAAGGAGCGCGGGTTGGACTTTCGATCATGCGTTTTCCTCGATGTTGACGCGGGCCCTGCGCACCTATTGGGTAGTGGCCACGCACCTCTATCCGGACCAGGAACGGCCGCCAGTCGCCGACTGGCGACTCAATGAACGGCATTACGGCATTTTGACCGGCATGACCAAAGCGGAGGTTTCTGCCCAGTACGGCCTTCGCCAGTTGACGAATTTCCGCTTTAACACGGATGCCCGTCCGGAACCCGTGCCCCCAAACCATCATTACAGTCCGGAATCGGATTCCCGGTATTCGCCTTTCGCTCCCCGGTCATTGCCCCGCGCCGAATCTATTGGCGATGCAGCGATCCGTGTGCGCGCGGCATGGTCGGACCTGATATTGCCGCGCATACAGGCAGGCAAGCGCGTATTGGTATGCGCCCACGGGACAACCGTGCGGTCTCTCATACAGATCATTGAAGGCACTCAGGATGAGGCGGTGACGCTAATGGAAGTCCCCAACGCCAAACCCGTGGCCTACAACTGCTGAGTTTCGCAAACCCCGAGGCGGCTGGGATACCCGGCACGCAGCGATCCTCCAGAGTGCGAAATTTCATACGAATCCGGTTGTTCGCGGTTTACTTCGCATGCCGAATCACAGTAAAGGTCAATCTTCATTGACACCTGTTGCGGTATCGTGGTCCAATCATCGCGTTCCGCAATATCAAACATTGTTCCTCATATAAGAACCCACGAGATAGTTCTTTACTTGAAGATCGCCCCATACAAGGAGAGATAGCGATGCCGCATGAAAAAGACCTTGCCCACTGGCACGAACCCGCCGGCCACAAGAAAGCCGGTTTTGGCGAGTTCAGGAAGCAACCGACGCCCTATGACCTTTTCATGGAAAGCGAAGGCGTTCCGGTCTTTCGTGACATCGGCATCAAGGACGTGCGCGATCTGCCGATGGTGGAATGGAAGCGCAAGGGCGGTCGCGGCCACTACATCCAGCTGCTGGGAACGGAAACGAAGTGGGGCTGCTACGTGGTTGAAGTGCCCGCAGGCGGCGCACTGAATCCCGAAAAGCACATGTTCGAAGAAATATACTGGGTGGTCGAAGGCCGTGGCACCACCGAGGTTTGGCTTGAAGGCGAAGGCCGCAAGCACATCTTCGAATGGCAAGCCGGTTCGATGTTCTCGATTCCGATGAACGCATGGTTCCGTATCGTCGACGGTTCGAACTCGGGAGCGATCCTCCTCGCAGGCAACACGGCGCCGAACGTGATGAACCAGATCAACAACGTTGAAGCGGTGTTCAACAACCCCTTCGTGTTCCGTGATCGCTTCAGTGCAGACGAAGACTTCTACAAGCCGCGCGATGAGATCGAAACGGACCCGGTCCGCGGTCTTGCTCGTCGTCGTACCAACCTGATCACCGACGCGGTCAACTGCGATCTCCCGCTGGACAACCGTCGTTCGCCGGGCTATCGCCGCGTTGAGCCGTTCATGACGGAGAACTGCTTCTACTTCTGGATCGGCCAGCACGAACAAGGCCGCTACTCGAAGGCCCACGCTCACACGTCGGCAGCGATTCTCATCTGTCTGAAGGGTGAAGGATATACGTACACGTGGCCGGAAGAATGCGGCGAAAACCCGTGGGCCAACGGTCACGCGGACAAGGTGCGTCGCCTCGACTACGGCTACGGCGGAATGGTGACCGCGGCGCCTGGCGGCGCACGTTGGTACCACCAGCACTTCAGCACGTCCAAGGACCCATTCCGTCTGACGGCATGGTTCGGGCCGCACAATCCAGGCCGTGATCCAGGCGCCCCGGGTTCAAAGCACAACGACTACACCGCTCAGGACGTCGGCTCTGGTGGCACTGCTATCCCCTACTGGATGGAAGATCCGTACATCCGTCAAGAGTACGAAGCACGTCTGGCGAAGAACGGCGTCCAAAGTCGTATGGACCCGTCCTGGTACATCAAGCCGGAAAAGAGTGTCGGTGACTCGGTGGTCTAATGCGTTCGCGTAGTGGGCCCACAGGGAGTTAGTCCATAGGGCTGTGTTCTACCAGGGACACAGCCCCGTCTTTTATGTGCTGGAGAGACGCATGAGCAGTGAGCCGCAAGAGGGTCGCATCTTCTTTACCGACACCGGCCGGAGTCTGGAGGAAGAAGACGAAATCCGACTAATCAGCGTGGGAATCGACGTCGGGTCCTCCACTTCCCATATGGTTGTTTCACGCATCGTTCTCGAACGAACGACCACACGTTACATCGTTTCAGAACGCACGATCCTTCACGAATCGGATATCTTGCTTACGCCCTATACCGACGATCTGACGATCGACGAGGTGCGGCTTGGTGCATTTATCGATGAGCAATACCAGAAGGCGGGTGTCACGCCAGAACAGATTGATACCGGCGCCCTGATCCTCACCGGGTTGGCGGTCCGGCGGCGTAACGCGCGCGCAATCGCGGATCTGTTTGCCGCGCAGGCGGGAAAATTTGTTTCCGTCTCGGCCGGTGACGGTCTCGAATCCATGCTGGCGGCATTCGGTTCCGGCGCCGTCTTGCGTTCACTGCGTCAAGATACCCGCCTCCTCCACCTGGATATTGGCGGTGGAACCACGAAAATTGCGATCTGCGCAGAAGGCGAGGTCAAAAGCGTTACCGCTATCGACATCGGCGCCCGAATCATTACCCTCGACGAGCAAGGCCGCGTTGCCCGTGTCGAAGCCGCAGGCGAGCGCTTTGCCGAGGAAGCTGGCGTTACGCTGACCGTGGGTCGCCCCCCGCTCCCCGGTGTGCTGGAGGCCATCGTCGAGCGCATGGCCCGGCGGCTGTGTGAAGCGTCGATGAAGAACGGTGCGGAACTCGATCCGGTAACGGCTTCGTTGCTGCGTCTTGCGCCCCTGGAAGGCGCCGGGGTTCCCGATATCGTCACGTTCTCCGGTGGTGTTTCGGAATATGTTTACGGCCGCGAAACGCGGGGATTCGGCGACCTGGGCTTGATGTTGGCCGCCGCAGTTCGCAAGCGCATCGAAGCTTCGGGAGCCGAAATCAAGGAAACGGACGAAGGTATCCGGGCCACGGTCGTCGGTGCGTCGCAATACACGGTTCAAGTCAGCGGCAGCACGGTCTACGTTGAACCGCAGTCGGTTCTTCCGCTGCGCAATCTTCCGGTGGTGGTCCTCGATCTCGATCTGGAAGCGGATCAACTCGATCCCAACGACATCGAAAAGGCTGTGACAGCCGCACTTAAGCGGCTGGATCTGCACGATGACACGAAGGCCGTTGCCCTCTTCTACCGGTTTGCCGGGACCGCATTCTATCGTCGCATGGACGCGTTTGTTGTCGGCGTCGTGAACGCCATGCGCATGCGGATTGAAGCCGGGCAACCTGTCGTCCTGATCGGCGAGGGCGATGTCGGCGGCTTGATCGGCATCCACTTCAAGCGCGAACGCGGTCTGCCGGTGCCCATCGTTTCCATTGACGGAATCTCGCTCAAGGAATTCGATTTCGTTGACATCGGTGAGCTGCTTCCCACGGCATCAGCGGCACCCGTAGTGATCAAATCGCTGGTGTTCCCGACGTCAAGCGGGCTGGGCCAAAGCGCATTTGAACCCGAGACCGAAGCCGCAACCGAATAAGGGACTCGCGATGAACGATCTGCGCGATCTTTATCCCCCGAGCACTGCCCGCGAATCCGGTTGGATGGAGGTCGGTGGAGGTCATCGCGTCTTCTGGGAAGCGCATGGCAATCCGGTGGGCATTCCCCTGCTGCATCTATGCGGGGGCCCGGGTGGCGCTCCCGGCCGCCAGGACCCCCGATTCTTTAACCCCATGGCTTATCGAATTGTGCTCATTCACCCACGTGGGGCCGGTCGTTCTACACCCGCGGCCAGCGTAGAACACAACACCATGGACGATCAGATCTCCGATATCGAGCAACTACGCACCCTGCTGAATATCGAGCGCTGGATTATTTCCGGCTCATCCTGGGGGACCACCCTGGCCCTGGCCTATGCGCAAACCCACCGGCAAAGAATCCGCGCCCTGCTCCTGCGTGGCGTTTTTCTTTGCACCGCGGACGAACTGCAGTGGCTTTACGGAGGGGGGGCCGGTCGTCGGCACCCTGAGGCATGGGCGCGATTCTCAGGATGGACCGGGGCCGCCGGACGTCAAGGCCTTCTACAGGCCTACGCAAAGGCATTGAATTGCGGCATTCGCGAAGAGGAATACGAAGCGGCATATAGGTGGTGCGCCTGGGAAAATCATCTGGCCGGATTCCGGGATCAGGAACGCGATACGGGCCCGGGCGCGAAGAAGCAAGAGTTGGCGATGGCTCGCATTTCAGCCCACTACTTCCTGAATGAAGGATTTCTATCGCCCGATCAGCTAATCAGTAACGCAAATAAATTGCATGGAATTCATGGCGTGTTGATTCACGGCACCTGTGACGAGGTTACGCCTATGGGCGTATACCCGCTAACTCATGCGTGGAAAGATTCAGTGTTTCACCCGATAGAAGGTGGAACCCATGTAAGCATCGACCATCCCCGAATGATCGATTGCATTATTCGCAACTCATGCAGGTTGATGAGCTTGTAAACCCCCATTTCTCGAGTGTCGTTTCAATCGGATAATCCGTCACCTTTATATGTACTGCGGGCAGCATCTGGAGATTTGCGATAATGAGCTACGAAGTCAATTCACAAACGATTCGAATCACAGAGTTTGTTGATGAGCAAAAGATTGGACCATTCATCTGGGCAGTCGTTTTAATTGGTTTTCTATGCCAACTCTGTGATGGCTATGATCTTTCGGCCGCCGCATTCGCGTCAATTGGCATCGCCGGCGAGTTCGGGATCGAGCGGCACGCCTTGGCACCGCTGTTCAGTGTCGGCCTGTTCGGTATGCTGTTTGGTGCCCTGGGTTTCGGCTACATCGGTGACCGCTGGGGCCGGCGTGTAGCTGTCCTCTCCGCGGCACTGCTTTGTAGTGTGTTCACACTGCTGAGCGCGACTGCCGGATCATTTCTTGTTCTAATGGTCTTCCGTTTCTTTACCGGGATTGCTCTCGGAGGCCTGCCTGCGAATACAGTGGCTTTGACAGCCGAATACGCACCGAAGCACAAACGCGCATTGTTGACCACGATGATGTTCGTGGGCTTGACGTTTGGCGGTGCGCTGCCTGGCCAGCTCGGAAGCATCATCCACCCCACGCAATGGCGCCTGATTTTCACCATCGGTGGCCTGGCTCCGCTCGTGACTGTAGCCCTGGCGTACTTCTTCCTGCCTGAGTCGATCAAGTTCCTGGCCGTGCGTAACCAGCACGATCCGCAGATCGTGAAGCTTGCGCGCCGAATCCGTCCGGAATTGAACATCCCAGTCGATGCGAGGTTTCAGATCCTTCACCTTGCGGAAAAGAAGTTCCACGTCACTCAGCTTTTTGAAGGCAATCTACGCATCATTACCCCGCTCATTTGGGTGATGTCGATCATGACCCTGTTCGCGAACTTCTTCATGAACAGCTGGATGCCGACCCTTCTGCATTCGTTGGGTCTGAACCCGCACCAGGCCGAACACGATGCCTCCATGTACTACCTGGGTGGCGTGCTCGGGGGCCTTCTGATGTCGTTGATGCTGGATCGGGGGCGTCTGTGGATCGTGCCTCTGTATATGGCGCTCGGAGCCGTGGCGGCGCTGTTCCTGGGGCAGCAAACGCACTCCATGATGCTTGCCCTTGGCGTGTTCGGCGCCGGCGTCTTCATCCTGGGTACGCAGTCGGGTACGAATGCCTTGATGGCCATTTGCTATCCCACTCAGATCCGCGCCTCGGGTACGGGGTGGGCACACGGTCTGGGGCGCTTTGGCGCGATTGCTGGCCCCATCACGGGCGGCGAACTGATCCGCATGCACATGCCCATGGCGCAGATCTTCTGGGCGCCGGCAATCATGTCGACTATCGGTTGCGTGGCCACGATTTGGCTCTCACGCGCGGCCCGGGATCGCTTCCCGAAGACGTAGCCGAACTTCAGTCGTTCTCCGGGGCTTTGTCCGGAAGCCCCGGCTGATTCGGGCGAACTCTGCGGCTGGCATATAGAGTCCGTCGCAGCACAACTGGCTTTCCACCCATGGTCTGCTTCGTCATCCACGCTGCTAACGCAGAATCCAGATAGTCTGCATGCCCGGGAAACCAGCCAAACAGATGCATACCGAAATCACGCACAACGCCCGCGTTGATCTGCCCTGCATCGAGTGCCGCCTTGACTTCGCACACAGATTTCAACACGGCCGCATGCTCTTCGACGTGGCAATCGCGCGGCGGGAAATTCGTCGCACGCATCCATTCGTCTTCCTGATTGAAATGGCTGATCGCGTGTTTTTCAAATTCCTCGATCGCGGCCAGCGCATGGGCATCGGTACAGGTCACGAGGCGCAGCACGACCTCGTAGAATTCCTCGTGCACGTCATCCATCAGCGTGAAGCCTAGCAGCCGTGCATCTGACCAGACCATGCTGGCGTCGCTTTGACGCGTCGGCGCTTCGACGTCCGCCGTTGCGGATACGTGCGTAAAATCTCTCGCGTTCATCCATTTCTCTCAAGGCAAGGCCGTCGACAATAGACCAAAAATAGGGGGGGGGGCTTTCCGGCCACGACAAACGACTTACAACAAACGAGTCAGGCTGACACACGCCGCAACAGCAGCGAAACTCGCGCCTGTGATCAACGCGACAACGCCAGCGTGATGAGGCGCAATGCGCAATATAAACGCCGTGAGCACAGCACCGAACGTCTGCCCTAGCACGCGCGCTACGCTAATCATGCCGCTCGCGTTGCCGGTTCGCCCACGCGGTGCAAGCGCGAGAAGTGATCGGTTATTAGGCGGCTGGAACAGCCCAAAGCCGATTCCGCAGGCGGCCATGCGCCAGCTGATATCGAACGAAGTGGGATGCATCGGCAACAGCGCGAGTGATGCCAGCCCTGTTGCAAGGATAGCCAGTCCGACGCCGCCGAGCGCCCCCGCTTTAAAGCGGTTCGACAATGAACCTGCCAGAGGTGCGATGCAAAGGACCGCAATCGGCCAGGCGGTGATGAGCGCGCCGGTTTCCATTGCACTGCGTCCTAGCGCACCCTGCAGCATGAACGGCAGCGATACGAACGCGAGCATCTGTGCGGTAAACGAACAGATGGATGTCATGACAGCCAGCAAAAATGCCGGTTGAAGCAGCAGGTCTACCGGCAATAGCGGCTTTGTTCGATTTCGCTCGCGACGCACCAATAGCCACGCGCAGATAGCTGCGGCGGAGAGCTCGACTACCACGCTTGCGCTAATGCCATCGCTGTGCCCCATTCGATCGACACCGGTCACGAGCAGCCCGAACGTCGCTGCATTCAGAAACGCACTGAAGTAGTCATAGGGTGCTATCGAGACAGGTGGGCGAGGCAGCGCCTTGAACCCGACGAAGAACGTAATAATGCCCAGCGGCACGTTGACCGCAAACAGCCAGGGCCATGGCGCAACGGAGAGAATCGCCGCCGCAATCGTCGGCCCCGCAGCGGTCGAAACGGAAACGACCGACGCATGAATGCTGACGCCACGCCCGAGCAGCCGGGACGGATAAATCATTTTGAGGATGGCGGTATTGACGCTGCCAATGCCGGCTGCACCGAGGCCCTGCAAGACACGTGCAACAATCAGCATGTCGAGCGATTTCGACATCGCGCACATCAGTGATGCAAACGTGAAGAGCGCGAGACCACCGACGTAGATGCGCGCATAACCGACACGATCGCCCAGCGACGACAGCGGCAACAACATCATGATGATCGAAAGCTGGTACGCGTTGACAATCCACACCGAATCCGAACGGCTGATATTCAATATCGCTGTGATGGTGGGCAACGCTATATTGGCAATCACGCTATCGAGGCTACTGAGCGCAGTCGCAAGGGATATTGCCATTACACCAAATATGAGCTTGCTGCCTGCCAGTCCATCTTCCTTCGCACCAAATCCACTTTGCTCGATTGCGACCTGTTGCGTCATGATATCTTTACGGGATCTCGAATAAAGACGCCCGGGATTTGCCGAGCGTCTCTTGTGTCCGCTTAAATGCTGAAGCTTTCGAGGCTGGCCGGATGGAAGAGATCCTTCGCTTCCAGCAGGCGGCTCGACAGCCCTTCTGCGTAATGCTGCGCCAGGAACCGGTTGAGCGTATGTTCGTTCGCGGCGAAACCGTACGGCCAGAAGTCGTCACCCATCAATTCACGCGCGGCGCGAAGCTGAGTCTCGATGAATGGCAACGTCACTTTCGTAGCCGATGTATCGGTCAAGCGGCGCAGTGCGATCGCCTTCGATTTCTCGAAGGACTTCATCACCGACATCGGTAGCCACGGATGCTGTTCAACGAGCGTGCGCCGGATGCCGAGCGTGTGCATGATCGGGAACAGCCTCGTTTTGCGATACCAGGCCGCCGCTTCTGCCTGCGGATCGTCGAACAGATACTTCACGTTCGGGGAGCCGCTATCGAAACACGACGGCGCGCGCGGGCCGATCAGCGCATCGATTTCACCGTCGTCGAGCATGCCGGAAATCGTTTTGCCTTCGGGGGCGTTCACCAGTTCCACATCTTTGGGCAGATTGAGGTTGATCTTTTCGACGCGCGTCGGGTCTTCGTAACCGCCACGCACCCACGTGACATCCGATGCCTTGATGCGGTACTCCTCCTCGAGGAACAGGCGTACCCACACGTTTGCGGTGAGCTGATATTCGGGCACGCCGATGCGCTTGCCCTGCAGATCTTCCGGTTTTTTGATACCCGCGTTCGCGTTCACATACACCGATGTGTGACGGAACGCGCGCGAAGGAAATACCGGAATGGCAACGTAAGCCGACGTCCCCGCTGCCGTCTGGACAGAATAGCTGCTCAACGACAATTCACAGATGTCGTAGTCCGCGTGACGCAGCGCGCGAAAGAAGATTTCTTCCGGTTCCTGCAACATGAACGTCGGTTCGACGCCCTCGATCTGCACCTCGCCATCGACCAGGGGGCGCATACGGTCGTAGGGGCCGACCGCAACTGAAAGCTGCAGTTTGCTCACACTGCCTCCTTTAGAGTGCGAAGAAAAATCAATAGAACTGGTCGAAGTGCACCTGTCCGAACGACACGTTACGCGCCAGCAGCATCTTCTGGATCGCCTGCCCCATCGCAGGCGGCCCGGCAAAATAGATTTCCATATCGCGCAGGCGGTCGCCGAACATCGACTCAGCCAGTTCATGCACAAAGCCAGTGTGACCGCCCCACTGCTCACCATCACCCGCGTGGGAAACGGCCGCGTCAAAATGAAGATGCTTGCCGAAATTCTCGAGCACTTCGAGCATGTCACGTCCGCACACGTCGCGTGGCGTACGACCGCCGTACAGGAAATTCAGCTTGACGCCCTGCATTCCCGGGTCTGCCGCCACACCGCGCGCGATCGAAATCATCGGGGCAAGGCCTGACCCGCCGGCGAGACAGAGAATGTCGCGCTTCACGTTCCGACGCAGATAGGCCATACCGTAGGGGCCATCGATCTCGATCTGCTGGCCCGCCGCCAGGGTGCCGAACAGCGCGTTGCTACCCTGACCATCCGGTACGCGACGCACCTGGAAGTCGAGCACCTTTGCATGCGAGCCTTGCACGATGTTGCTCATCGAATAGGCCCGCTGACCGCTAACGCCAGGTAGCGTCAGCAACGCGTATTGTCCGGGCTCGAACCACATGTCATCCGAAAGCTCGAAACGGAATTCCGCGATATCGTGGGTGACCGGCCGACGCGACATGAATGTACCTGTCACACGTTTCGGTTGATGTATCGGCGCGTAGTGCGGATTCGGACGCAACTTGATCGTGCAATCGCCTCTCGGCACGCTTTGACAACCGAGATAGCGACGGCGCTCGCGATCCTTCGCGGTCCAGCCGGGGGCTTCGGGCCATTTGGCATCAACTTCGCCTTCGATGAGTTCGAATTTGCAATTTCCGCATGCACCTACATTGCACTCGTATGGAAACGCGACGTTATTCCGAAGGGCCGATCGCAACAGCACGTCATCGTTACCGCATTCGAAAGACTGACCGGTGTCCGCGAGCGTGATGCGATGGTTCTGGTTATTCACAAGAGTTTCGTTCATATCGGGGTATTCGTACTTCTCGTCCGTGTTTCGTCGGCTCGTACCAAAGGCACATTGAGTTCAATGAGTTGAAATCCATTAAGTCACCAAAGTCTGCCGAGGCCGCCAAGCCTTGCTATAAAGACTTCTTGCGCCGCTGCTGGCAGATACTGCCCGGATCGAACGAATACCCCTTTGGACAACCGACAGTGGCTCAGATCGATTGGTGATTCTTGCCTTCTTCCGCGTTCATTGCATCGCGAGCGCCTTCGCTGAATGGCGTATCACGCTTGAGCAGAATCGCTACTGAACGAACCTTCTGCGACTCCGGATCACGGCCCGGCGGTAGCGTGCCGTTCTCAGCGAGTGCGCGCGCAGATTTCATGATCCGGCTGCGCATCATGATGATTCCGTTGTCGGTGCCTACGAGGTTCTCTCTCGTGCGATCCTGGATCGGCCCCATGCTCTCCTGAAGCGAGGCATCCTGCATGGCGATGCCCTCCACACCGCTGTACGTGGTGCCTGCCCTTTGTGCTGCACGGTCCATCAGGTAGTTGTTCGTCTTGTTCTGCTCGGGAACGTAGTTGGTGCCCGGCACGTAGCGCACGTGGATGCCCTTGCCGTCGCGCATCGCTTGCACTTCGTCTTCCGTCAAATCGCGCGTCGGATGGTAATCGAAGCTCCATGCCCAGCAATTGTGGTCATCAATCGGCACCCAGAAGTGGCCATGTACCGGGTGATCGCCGCGCGGAGGAACCATCGTAAAGCAAGGCATGACCCACGGCGTGATACGCCAGTAATACTGATCGTCCTCTGCATTGCGTCGCACACCGATTGCCAGACCGCCCGGCGCTTCGACAACTTCGAAGACCGGAGCCAGGTCGTTCAGGTTGTACTGGTTACCCTTCGCGCCCTTGAACAGCGGATCAGAGTTGAGGCTGCCGCTGTGCAGGAACGAAACGTGGCTCGAATCGATTCCACCCTCGAGTGCCTGTAGCCAATTGCATTCCTGAATCCGCTTGCTCATGAAAGACTGGCTTGCCGGCACGGTCGAAAACTCCCATGCAGGCAGGGGCGGCTGCTGGTCGGCCGGGCCCATGTAGACCCAGATGACGCCGCCCTGCTCAACGAGCGGATACGACTTCAGCTTGATCTTTTCCGCGTAGCCGCTTTCCTTTGCTTCGGACGGTACCTCGGTGCACTGACCGGTCACGTTGTATTTCCAGCCGTGGTAAGGGCAGCGAATACCGCCTTCCTCATTACGGCCGAACCATAGCGACACGCCACGGTGCGCGCAGAATTCATCGATCAGGCCCAATTTGCCTTCCGAATCCCGGAACGCCAGCATGCGTTCCGAGAGCAGTTGCAGACGAACCGGTTCGCCGCCAGGTTCCGCGAGTTCTTCCGACAGAAACGCCGGCAGCCAGTAACGACGGAACAGTTCGCCCATCGGCGTACCGGGACCGGTTTGTGTGACGAGATCGTTCTGCTCTTTTCTCAACATGGTATGTGCCTCAGGTTGCTGTTGTTGCGCGACGCCATTTGACGCGGTTGTAATCCGTCATGTCTTTCGTTCTTATATATGGAACGCTGTTCAATGCGTAAGAACAAAGTTATCATCGGACCCACAACCTGTCAACGATGGAGATTCCCTATGAGTCACGCTTGCGCATTTGCTCACCTTTGCCACGCAGGGGACGTAGCTGAAGGTAAGGCGATTAAGGTCGAGAAGAACGGCCTGACACTCGCCGTATTCAATATTCAGGGCGAATATTTCGTAACGGATGACACCTGCACGCACGGTCCAGGTTCGTTGTCAGAAGGCTATATTGATGGCGACACGGTGGAATGCGATTTCCATAACGGCTCGTTCAATATCAAGACCGGCGAGGTCGTCGCGCCGCCATGCATGATTCCGCTGAAGACGTACAAGACGCGCGTTGAAGATGGCGTGATCGTGATCGAAACGGATGGCGAATGAAAACATATGCGCCAGGCGTTTTCAAACAATGCCTGGCGCATACTTTCCCACTGTGTTCGATAGCTTGTATCTTCTCTTCACGATCAAGTCTGGCCGCTTTCCACACCAGCGATACTTGACGTCACTCCGCACAGAATTGACGCCAGGCTGCCGCGCGTGATCGTCCCACACTTTCTGCAGCAGATTCGGTTTCCACGGGCACAGTCAGCACCGCGCCGATCATCCCCATGCCTTCACTGCCTGTCCCTTTGATTGGATATTCGCGGCCATCTGGAGCACTACCCTAGCCACTGAACGCGAAAATTGTTCTTATATGTGGAACCACGTATGTTATGATGGAACCCAATGAGTTTCCCTGTGCGGCGATGCGAAAGTCAAGGTGAATGGAAGAGAATCTGGAGTGAGTCCGCATGCATTGGAAGGGAAAGTCACCGGGATACGCCGGGTCGTCCTATGAATTGCGTTCCGTGACGATGCGGCGCTAAATTTGACAAGAATCGGTAAATTGTTGGACGCACAAATCATGCGGAACAATGAAACAGGTACAGAAGCGGAAGTAGAAGCGGAACAAGATGGGCCGCGCAGGCTGTCATCGGTAACAGCGGCATTGCGACTGCTCAAGATGTTTTCGGAAGAGGAGCCCGAACTGGGCATTAGCGTTTTGTCAAAACGCATGAGCCTCGCAAAGAGCACGGTGCATCGTCTGTGCGCTGCGTTGCTGGCCGAGGGATTGCTGGAACAGAATCCGGACAACGGCCGCTATCGACTCGGCATCCTTTTGTTCACGCTCGGCGGTCTCGTGCGCCGACGTTTCGACGTGACGAAACAAGCGCTGCCGTTCTTGCATGTGTTGCGCAAACAGACGGACGAGACCGTGCACCTTGCGATTCTGGACGATACGAGTGTCGTTTACATGTTCAACCTCGAAAGCGAACAGGCGATCCGTATGCGCTCGTATATCGGTGTGCGCAAATCTGCCTGCTATACGGCAGAAGGACATGTACTGCTTGCGTTTAGCACGCCGGATGTCGTCTCGCGCGCGATCAGGCAGGGACTCGTGGCGCAAACACCCAAGACGAATACGGATACGCAGGTGTTTTTGAAAACGCTCGAGGAAGTCCGTCGCGACGGTTATGCGATCGACGATGAGGAATCTGAAATCGGCATGCGCGGCATTGCCGCGCCCGTGCGTGACACTACGGGCAATGTCGTTGCAGCGATCGGTTTCGGCGGACCTGCGCAACGTCTCACGAAGAAAGCGCTGCGGGCTGCGGTGCCGCATCTGATTGCTGCCACTGAAGGCATTTCTGCAACGCTTGGCTATCACCCCTGAGCTAACCCCCTGAGCTAGCCCATCAGAAATATGGAATATTCGTTCGCCCCGAACGGAGTCGGGCTGTAATCGCGTGACGAGCCGCTTGCAGCAAGGCTTCGGTACGAAACTCGCAAAGCGCTGTGCCCGACAGGCACAGCGCTTTTTTATTTTGCGTAACACAACGGGTATAGATGTCGCGCAAAATCTGATTGCCCAGCACACGAACCGCATGCTACATATAAAGTCTTGACAGGAATGCGGTTCCTTTATATGGAACAGAATTTAAACCTCTTTCGACTTCGTGCCATGTCTACCATCGAAGAACCCTCTGCCGCGCCCGCGGCTAAAAACGTCGCGTTATGGGACATATTCACAACGTTCGTGCGCGTCAGTGTGATGTCGTTTGGCGGCAGCACTGCCGCATGGTCCTATCGCGCCGTCGTGGAGGAACGCAAATGGCTGGATAACGATGCCTTCGTCGCTGGCATGACCCTCTCACAAGTCATGCCCGGTGCAAACCCGGTCAATGTCTCGCTTTACATCGGCCAGCTTCTGCGTGGGCCGCTCGGCGCGCTTGTTGGCGCGCTCGGCATGATTTCGCCTGCCCTTGTCGTTGTGCTCGTCCTTGCGATGCTCTATGCGCATCTCTCGGCCTATCCGCTCACCCACTTTCTGCTCCTCGGCATTGCCGCTGCCGGTGTTGGTGCAACGTTCTCGATGGGTGCCAAGGTTGCGGCGCGCATCGAGCGCAAGCTACTCCGCTACGTGTTTGCCGTTATCGCCTTCGTCGCGGTCGGTGTGCTGCACTGGCCTACCGTGCCAGTCGTGCTCGTGCTCGTACCACTCAGTATCCTTTGTTCTGCTATGGAAAACTAAATGGATAGCGTCCTGCTGAGAATTATCCTTCTATTCGCGCCGCTCTCCGCGTTGTCATTCGGCGGCGGTCAGACCATCATTGCCGATATCCAGCATCAAAGTGTGTTGGTCTACCACTGGCTTTCTGGTCAGGAGTTCGCCGACCTCTTCGCGATCTCCCGTGTGTCCCCTGGGCCGACCACCCTGATATCCGCGCTGATCGGCTGGCATCTGGAGGGTTTTGCAGGTGCGATCACTGCGACGCTCGCGATGTATATCCCGTCGTCAACGGTATTCGTGACCGTATCGCTGTTCTGGCATAGGAGTGAAGGTACGCGTTGGCGTGACGCCATCGAACGCGGGCTGGCACCGGTTGCGGTTGGCCTGATTTTCGCCGGGGCTGTTGCGGTGATGCAATCCATGCACGCGAGTACGTTCGCGTGGGCAACAACGGCTATTGCAGCTTGCGTCGTCTACTTCACCAAGCTCAACCCGTACATCCTGATGTCAGCCGTAGCGCTAGTTTACGTGGCCGCGTTTTATATATCGCTTTGATAGCAACGAAACTGGCAGCGATATCCAAAGTGATGGCGGATGCACGCCGCGAAAAATCTCGTAGTTGTCGAATACGACAGTCCGGGCAGGCAGCCTCGTCATCGCGATTACACTTCTATTTCGTCGATACGCCGCCATTTATAGACGATTATAGAGGCCAGCCAGATGAACGCGCACAAACCGATAATCGCATAGCCAACCATCCCGAAGTTATCTCCGATCGCACCGATTCCATCCCAGAACGCGCCGTTAAGATGCAATTTATCTTCGATCAGCCCAAGCGCTTCTATTCCGCCAACGCCGATTGCGACAACGGCCGACACCAACGTAATCGTCATGTTGTAATAGAGCTTGCGGATCGGCTTCATGAACGCCCAGCCGTACGCGCCCAGCATCAGGATGCTGTCGGTCGCATCAACGAGAGACATTCCCGCCGTGAACAGTGCGGGAAATACCATGATCGACCAGATAGGCACGCCATGTGACACCTGCGTAGCCGAAACGCTGAGCAAACCGATTTCGGACGCCGTATCAAAGCCAAGTCCAAAGAGGATCCCGAGCGGATACATATGCCAGCCACGCGTGATCAAGCGGAACATCGGCTTGAAAATGCGCGCAAGCAGGCCTCGATTGGCGAGCAGCAGGTTGAAATCTTCTTCATCGTAGCGCTCGCCTCGACGCACGCGCATATAGGTAGCGACCACGGATTTCAGCACGACGAGATTGATTGCGGCAATCACGAATAGAAAGCTCGCCGATACCAGCGTCCCGATAACGCCGCCGATCTCCTGAAATGCCTCGAAGCGATGTTGCAACGCCATGGCCGTAGCTGCAATTGCCGCCGTTGCGGCGATGACGATGGTCGAATGACCCAGCGAGAACATGAAACCCACCGTCACCGGTTGCTGCCCCTCCTGCATGAGTTTGCGCGTCGCATTGTCAATGGCGGCGATATGGTCGGCGTCGACCGCGTGCCGCAGCCCAAAGCTATAGGCAAGGACGGCAGCACCGAGCAGCGCCGGTTGGCCGTGTAACGCGATGAATGCCCATGCCCATGCTCCGAGGTTGAACGCGACCAGGAGCGCATACATTGCGCCGATACGGCCTCGAATATTCGGGTCGGTATCGTTGAACAGGAATTGCAGGAATTGAATCATTCACGTCTCCACCGAAAGATCGCCATGCACGGCTCGCACGTCCCTCATACTTCTCGCAAAAATCCTCATACCGATAATCACGATTCATGCGTTCCATATATGAGAACATATAACCTGTATTTGGAACGCGGTGCAAGAATAATGAAGCGTGTGCTATGGTGATGTCAAGACGCAATTGCCGTGAAAAGGACAGCCGACATGCAACGCATCACGATTACGATTGACGATTTCCTGCTCGCGACGCTTGACGAAACGATGAGGCAGCACGGGTACAACAGCCGCTCGGAGGCGCTACGTGACATCCTGCGCGCCCATCGTTCAGAGGAATTGTTGGATGACGTGCATGCGCAATGTGTCGGCACATTGACGATTGTGTTTGAACACGGCGTGCGCGAGCTCGCACAGCGCCTGGCGGATGCGTATCACGCGCAACACGCACTGATCGTTAGCAGCAGTCGCATCTATCTCGATCACGACAATTGCCTGGAAACGATCGTGCTGCGTGGTGAAGTGGGTACGATTCAGCAATTCGCATGGTCACTTGCGTCACAGCGTGGTGTGCGCAACAGCAACCTGCATCTGATGCCGTTGATGGAAGAGAGTGCTCCGCCACACGAGCATTTGCACGTGTGACGGCATTCGCTGCTTTAGCGGTAAGTCCTGGCTCTTTCAGTGGTCATGCGTGTGTTCTACATGGTGATGATGCCCGTGATCCGCACCGTCACTGTGTTCATGATCGTGATGCGAGTGCTTGCCTGCGGTTACGTGGTGGTGGTGACGATGTACGGTGCCATCCCCATGCGCATGCCATTCGGCTGCATCGGATTTACCGTGCAGGCTCGGGTCTTCGCTGAACACCAGCGATTTGACCGTAACAGGAACCGTGCGTGACGGCATACGGATGCGCCCAAGATCGACGTAATCGAGCCCTCGCAGCGAAATGCCATCGATCACGAACAAGTCATTTCGGTCCAGTGTTTCGCGCAGCAAATTGCCGAGCGACCAGGCAATGTCGCCGTCGGCGATGACATACAGGGGTTTGCCGGCAGCGATGGTCAATGGATTGCCATCGATCAGCCCGCGCGCGAGCGCAGCCAGACGCGAGTACTCGGGTGGCCCCGCCCAGCGCACCACGATCGCGACATCCTGATCACCCTCTTTCAGGTCGTAGCGCTGGAAGCTCCTGCGCAGCGATTCAGCGATCGCGGCCGGGTCGATCATGTCAGCCATGCGTTCTTCGATGGGCACGACCTGCATATTTTTGCGTGGGAGCAGATTGCGCGGATTCGAAATGAAAGTCGTGTTACCACTCAACTGAATGCTGTATTCAGAGGCGCCGAGAACGGTCGCCCGAATGCATTCTATGGCAGGCAGCAGCGGCCAGGGCACCTGCACGAGCAGGCGCCGCCGCACAGCAGAGCCGAAAAGTTTCCCAAGGTCGAGGAAGTCGCGTGTTTCGCGTTCGTACACGTATTCGCCGACACCACCCGAGAAAATCAGACCATCCAACTCACCCAAATCAGCAATCGGATCGGTCAAGAACAATGAATTCAGGTCATCAGCGGTGAAGCGCCCGGTCAGCACACGCACGAGCGTCTGCGCCATCCAGTCGGCAACCAGCTCAAGCTGTTCGCGTGTCGTCTGGCTGCCAACTTCCCACGAGAATCCGGCTGCCCGCGCATGGTCCTTGCCTGCCGGGTCGAGGCGCGTGATGCGCCCTTCCTGGTCCGTCACGATCAGTCGTCCGCCGAGGTGAACCGCGGCCGTGCCGATCACCTTGCCGGAATCTACCAGACCCAGCTTGGTCGTGCCGCCACCGATATCGACATTGAGCACGCGTTTTCCGTGCTCATGCGAGTATTTTGCCGCTCCAGAGCCATAAACGGCCAGCATGGCTTCCATGTGATGCCCGGCCGTCGCGCAGACAAATTCGCCGCCCTGTTCCGCGAGCATATCCGCGATGCCCTCGCTGTTTTCACGACGTAGCGCTTCGCCGGTCAGGATCACGGCGCCAGTATCGATGTCGTTCGGGCCGAGGTGGGCCTCCGCATAGGCAGCAGCAACGATGCGTTCGAGCGCCCGTGTATCCATCTGCGTTTCGCTCAGATACGGCGTGAGCGAAATCGGGCTTTGGTAAATCGGTTCACGCCCCACGATGATGTAACGGCTCGAGAGTTCTTCAGCAATGCGCCGCATGTGGATGCGCGAGAACACGAGCTGCGTACCCGACGAACCGATGTCGATACCTACGCTGTTGAGAACGACGTTATCAAGCAGCCACACGGCCTCCTGATTTGTTTCGGACTCTGGAAAATCATGGTCGTGATCATGATCGCCATCGTCACCATGTTCGTGGTCGGGGTCGTAACCGTACAGGTGATCGTCAAGCGAATGAACGGTTGCATCGTTCGGCATAGGGTGTCTCCGGTTTGTATGGCCTATGTGCCGCGATCATACCGCAGCTTACGTAACGGCAGTAGCCAGAAAATGGAACGGCCATCCACATACGAGAATGACCCTCATTAAGGTAACGGGATCGGCCATTCGCGAACCACCTCAAAAGGCCGCGTAGCGGCCAATAAAATCGTCCCCCTAGGGCGAACCCCTCCCCGCAGCACCTTGACAAAAATCAAGCAGACGCGCCCAATACCGCTACCGCGCCTAAAAATGGAAACGCTGTTCCATATAAAGGAACACGCATAATGAAGTCACGCAAGGAGACAGTTGGTGGAGCTTCAACTTGATGTCGCCAATACGCCGCCCCGGTTCTGGAGGCGGCTCGATCCAAAATGGCTGGTGGTAGGCAGCGCCATCCTTATCGTCGCGGTGCTGGCGTTGATCCCACTCTGCTTCCTGCTGTGGCAGAGCTTCATGACACCGCAGGGTGCAGATACGCCATCGGTATTTACTTTCGGGAATTACCGGACTGCGTTCGGTAGCGCAGACTCCTGGTCGGCTTTCGCAAATTCGGTGGAGTTCGCAATTGGCGCGGCGCTTGTATCGTTCGTCGTCGGCTCGGGTCTTGCCTGGATCAACGAGCGTACTAACACGCCTTTGCGCCGTTTCTTTTCGGTGGTGACGGTCGTTCCGCTCATCAATCCGGCGATTCTCTTCACGATCGCCTGGATTCTGCTTGCCAGCCCAAAGATCGGCGTCTTGAACGTTGCACTGATGCACTGTTTTGGTCTTTCGCACCCGCCGTTCAACATCTACAGCATGGGCGGGATGGTCTGGATCGACGGATTGCAATATTCCCCAATGGCTTTCCTGCTGATGTCGGCAGCGTTTCGTGGCATGGACCCGTCATTGGAAGAGTCCGCGATCATGAGCGGTGCGGGCCTCCTCAAGACGACGTTCAGCATCACATTGCGCCTTGCCGTACCTGCAATCGTTTCGACGATTCTCATCCTCTTCGTGCGAGCCGTCGAATCTTTCGAAGTGCCCGCGCTAATCGGCCTGCCGGTAAAAATCCAGGTTCTCACGTCATCGATTTACGAAGCGTTGCAGCAATATCCGACGCCGACCGGGCTGGCCGCTTCCTATTCAACGATCCTGCTTCTCATCACTTCGGTCGGCATCTTCATCCAGAGCCGCTTGCTTGCCAAGGGCGGAAAATTCACGACGGTCAGCGGAAAAGCGTTCCGAGCACGCGCAATCGACCTTGGACCGTGGCGCTATCTCACTGCAGCGATCTTTGTGCTGTACGCGCTTGTAATCGTGGTCATGCCTCTGCTCGTGCTGCTGTGGTCGTCCTTCCAGAAGTTCTATGTGCCGCCGTCAATGGAAGCGCTGCGCCATCTGACGCTCGATTCGTACCGCTATATCTTCACCTATCCGGAACTCAAGGAAGCCGTAGGCAACAGCTTGCTTCTCGGCTTTTCGTGTGCAACGAGTGTGATGCTGCTTTCCGCAATCGTGTGCTGGATCGTGGTCAAGACGAAGATTCGCGGCCGTTGGCTGCTTGATAACCTTGCATCGCTTCCGATGGTGTTTCCGGGTCTGGTATTGGGCCTGGCTTTCATGATCTTCTTCCTGAACGTGAACATCGGCATCTACGGCACGCTGTGGATTCTTCTGATCGCATACATCACACGATTCATGCCCTATGGGATGCGTTATACGCAAATCTCGATGCTTCAGTTGTCAAAGGAATTGGAGGAATCGGCAGAAATGTGTGGTTCTGGCTGGGGCACGACGTTCTTTCGTATCGTTTTGCCGCTACTCAAGCCTGGTTTGACGGGGGGCTGGATTTACGTGTTCATTGTGTCGATCCGCGAACTGTCCGCTTCGATTCTGCTTTACAGCCCCGGTAGCGAAACGATTTCCGTGGTGGTTTGGGAACTGTGGCAAAACGGGCAATACGTGGAACTGTCGGCGTTGAGTGTGATGTTTGTGATTGGGCTGCTCACACTCGTATCGATCGCGCAGTGGGTAGGCAGCAAATTCGGCGTGAAATCGGTCTGAACTCGCCTAACGGAAATTATTGAGACGACAATGCTGAATATTCAGAATCTGAACACGGTATATCTCGACAGTCACGGCACCAAAGTCGCAGGCATTGAAAATGTGAGTTTCGAAGTCCCAGAAGGCAAATTGTTCACGCTTCTCGGCCCGAGCGGCTGCGGTAAATCCACTACTTTGCGCTCAATCGCGGGCCTCGAAAAGCCCGATGGCGGAAAAATCGCAGCGAACGGCGTAACCGTGTTTGATGCTGATCGCAAGATCTTTGTACCGCCAAACAAACGTCAGTTTGGAATGGTGTTTCAGTCGTACGCGATCTGGCCACACATGACCGTTTTCAGGAATTGCAGCTTTCCGCTTGAGGTCGGCAAGAAGAAATTCACGAAACAGCAGATCACCGAAAAGGTCATGCACGCCCTCACCGCAGTCGGCCTCGATCATGCGGCAGATCGCGATGCAACGAAGATGTCCGGCGGCCAGCAGCAACGTTTGGCCCTCGCCCGCGCGATTGTGATGGAGCCGAAACTGCTGCTGCTCGACGAGCCACTGTCGAATCTAGACGCGAAGCTGCGCGACAAGATGCGGTTCGAACTGAAGCGCCTGCAACGTGAGCTGAACGTCACGACGATTTACGTGACGCACGACCAGGAAGAAGCGCTCGCGATGTCGCACGAAATCGCAATCATGAAGGACGGCCGCATCGTCCAGAAGGCGCGCCCTCGCGATATCTACGAACAGCCGGCCAATCGGTTCGTGGCCGATTTCATCGGCACGACGAGCTTTGTCGATGGCACGGTCCGATACACGGACGGAGAGGCGCTAACCATTCATTCGACTATTGGTCCGATCAGGGTGGCCCACAGTGGCGGCATGAACGTGGGCGAAAAAGCCGTAGTTTCGTTGCGCCCCGAAAATCTGGAAATCTTCGATAGCAAGCCAGCAATCGAGCATGGCAATGTGTTTGAAGGTACGGTGTACTCCAAAGTATTTCTTGGCGAAACGCTTGATTTGCAGATCAAGGTCGGTGAACAAATTTTGCTCGCGCGTGCGCACCCGTCGCATCGCGAGCCGGTTGGCGCGAAGATCTGGGTCTCCGTCGATCCGACCCGCTGTGTCGCGTTGAATCCGCAGTAAATTCGTTGTACAACAAGGAGGCACTATGTCTGAAGCAAACATCGACACGAACTCGATGTATGAGGAAGATCAGCGCGCTGAAGAATCGCATCACAGCACTGCTGGCAATGTGAAGAATCGCGTATTCGTGCGTGGCATTGAAGGCGCATACAACCTGAACGTGGAACTGGAGCGCCTGCGCTCCGTTCCGCGCGTGCGCAAAGGCAATGAAATCAAGTTCAGCAAGGGACCGCAGACCTTCAGCCGTCACTATGTGCAACCGAAGGACGGCATCACGCAGACCTTCCACATCCACCTTGAAGAATACTCGCCGGGCGGTCACTCGCAGAAGCACGGCCACGTGAACGAAGCAGCGTTCTACATTCTCGACGGCATCGGTTACGAAGTGCACGACGGCATCCGCTACGACTGGGAAGCTGGCGACATCGCGATCGTGCACAACAACTGCGTGCACCAGCACTTCAACCGCAGCCTCGACAAGCCGGCGCGTGCGCTCGTCATCAAGACGAAGCCGATGTTCATGTTCATGAACATGCTGTTTCAGAAGACTGTCGAACCTCGCCCCGACGAGCCGTCGCCGACCGGCGTCGGTTTCGTCGCACGCATGGAAGAGACTGATTTCAATCATCCGGAAGGGGGCTACTGATCATGGCATGGACCGAATCGGGAAAATGGCTGGCTGGCGAAGAAAATCGTGCGCTTTACAAGGGTCTGCTGGACAACGCAGAACAAACCCCGGAGCGTAACGCCAGGCGCGCAAAGATCGTGCGGCCTGAGAACATGCCGTGGGAGATGTCGCGCCAGGGCCTGCTCAAGCACCTGCTGAATGAAGGCATGAACACGCGCATGGAGACGGTCGACGCATACATGCAGATCATTCCGCCGGGCAGCAATTCGGGCAAGCACCGTCACCTGGCTGAAGAATGCCTCTACGTGCTCGAAGGACGCGGCTATGACCTGCACCAGGACTACGACGTGGAAATTATCGATCAGTACGCGTGGAAACCGGTCGGTGAAGTCAAGCGCTTCGAATGGGAAGCCGGCGACGTAATCTATATCCCGCCTGGCACGGCTCATCAGCATTTCAACGCAGACCCGGATCGCCCCGTGCGCCTGATTTCCGCGATCAACCGCATTTTCTGGAAGAGCGGCCTCAACGATCTGCAACAACTGGAAGACGCGCCGGAATACGATCCGGCCGTGACGCTCACAGCCGAGAAGATCCGCGAGTACCTGAAAAAGACGGCCACCGTCTAAGCCACGCTGAATCGGTTAGCTTGCGGCTGCGCGAGCTATCTTGTTGTGTACGCAACCCGCATTAAATGGAGAAGTCAATGAGCAAGAACGCAGTTGTTTCCGAGGACATGGCGAAGAAATTCGCCACCGAGAAGGAAACGGCGTATACGCGCTGGATTGCCCAGCAAGGCCTGGACATCATCGACGGTCACTATATCCAGGACCTGCGCACGGTTGATCTGAAGGATTGGGCGCGGCGTGGAGGCAAAGGCGTCTATATCAACCACGAAGCGTCGCGCACGTCGAACGACTGCTATGTCTGCGAAATTCCGCCGGGCAAATCGCTCGCGCCGCAGCGCCAGTTGTTCGAAGAAATGATTTACGTCCTGAGCGGCCGGGGATCGACTACCGTTCGCAACGAAGCGGGCGCGGAAGTCACGTTCGAATGGCAAGCCGGCGCCCTCTTCGCCATCCCCCTGAACTGCTGGCACACGCACTACAACACGTCTGGCAAGGACGCCGCGCGTTTTGTCGCGGTCACGAACGCCCCCCCCACGATCAACGCGCTCGAAGACATCGATTTCATCTTCGGCACAGCGTACGATTTCAAGGACCGCTTCAACGGCGAGCCCGACTACTTCGCGAATGGCGGCGAACAGAAGGGTTTGCTGATGGACACGAATTTCGTCGCCGACGCGGTGAACCTGCCGCTGATCAGTGCAGCCGAACGGGGTGCCGGCGGCGGTCACATCCGTTTCAACATGGCGCGCGGTTCGCAGAACAGCCATATTTCGCAATTCCCGACCTCGACGTACAAGAAAGCGCACTCGCACGGCCCCGGTGCGCACGTCATCATCATGAGTGGTTCGGGCTACTCGATGATGTGGCGTGAAGGTGAAGAGCCGAAGCGTTACGACTGGCAAGCCGGCTCGCTAATCACTCCGGCCAACGGCGAGTTCCACCAGCACTTCAACACGAATCCGAATCCGTCGCGTTACCTCGCGCTCAAGCACGAAGTCGTATCGCAGCGCAATTCGCAAGGCGTGCCGAAGGCGTGGATTTCGCGGCGCATCGGCGGATGCCAAATCGACTACGCGGACGAAAATCCGGTCATCCGTTCGACGTTCTCGTCGGAGCTGGAAAAGATCGGCCTTTCGATGCAAATGGATGGCGCGTACGCGAAGGAACTGGAAACGCTGCCGTCGCTCGCAGCTTGAATTTGGCCGCTGAGCCGTTAATCCGCTACAGCTGAAGGTGTGGGGTACATCATGCCGATGTGCCCTGCCAAAGTAATCATCCCGGAGACTCTTGATGAAGAGGAATTTCCGCCTCGCAGCGATGGCTGGGCTTCTTGGCGCCGCGCTGACGTTATTCGGCGCCAGCCCCGCTTTCTCGGCCGGTTATGTATCGAGTGAATCTGTTGCGCAATACAACGGTGCAGATCGCACGCAGAAACTGGTTGACGGGGCGAAGCAGGAAAACAAGCTGACGGTGTATTCGTCCCTGCCGCCTGCTGATTTCGATCCGATCGTAAAGGCGTTTGAGCAGAAGTACGGTGTGCACGTGACTGTTTGGCGCTCGAGCGCTTCCGGTATTCTGCAACGCGCCATTTCCGAAGGCCGCGCCGGTCGCTACGAAGCTGACGTGTTCGAAACCAACGGTCCGCAGCTTGAGGCGATGTATCGGGAAAAACTGTTGCAGCCGATCAATTCGCCGGTTCTGAAATTGCTGATTCCCGCGGCGATTCAGGATAGCAACGCATGGACGGCTACGCGCCTGAACGTGTTCACCGTCGCGTACAACACCAACCTGATAAAAAAGGCTGATCTTCCGACGTCGTACAAGGATCTTCTCGATCCGAGGTGGAAGGGCAAGCTCGGCGTGGAAGGCCAGGATTCGTTGCCGTGGTTCGCGGAAACGGTTCACAATCTCGGCGGCCAACCGGGAATCGCCCTTTTTAAGCAGATCGTCGCGAAAAACGGCGTGTCCGTGCGGCGTGGCCATACGCTCGTGGCGAATCTGGTCGCCTCGGGAGATGTGCCGATGGCTTTCGGTGTCTACAACTACAAGGTCCAGTCCATGAAAGAGGCCGGGGCACCTATCGACTGGTTTTCGATCGGGCCCGCTATCACCCAGCCTAACGGCGTCGGTGTCGCTCACATGCTCAGACATCCGAATGCAGCGGTCTTGTTTTATGACTTCCTGCTTACCGACGGTCAGGCGATGTATGCGGCACACGATATGGCTGTGACGAATACGACGGTGAAGCGCAAGCTTCCAGACGTGTCGATGCAGATTATTTCGAATAAGGACATCATCGACAACCAGGCGAAGAATCAGGCGTTGTTCAATAGTGTGTTCAGCGGCACGTAGTCGATGCCGGGTCGGGAAAGTACCCCGATTTTTTGAGGTCGCCCACCTGGAATACCTGGATTTTTGAGCGAACTTGTTTAATTAGTTATGCGATACGCTTTTTCATACTGCGGCATGTTTGCGTGAAAGGAACAGCCGGATATAGATCGGTTGTCGTTTAAAATCATGATTGGAGACATATGAGAACAAAGTTACTTCCGCTGATAGCTTTCCCTGCCCTCGTCAGCGTTGCACACGCTCAAAGCTCGGTGACACTGTACGGCATCATCAACGAGGGTATCAACTACGTCAGCAATCAGGGTGGCGGCTCGGTCGTCGGTATGGTCAAAGGTCAAACCAACGGCAGCCGCTGGGGTCTGCGCGGCGCCGAAGATCTTGGCGGCGGCATGAAGGCGATCTTTGATCTGGAGAACGGTTTCGACGCTTCTGCTGGCACGCTCTCACAAGGTGGTCGCCTTTTTGGCCGCTCGGCGTGGATGGGTCTGCAAACGCCTTATGGCCGACTCACGATGGGCCGGCAATACGACGCGATGCATGATGATTTGGGCGAGCGCCTGGCAGCAACGGGCATCTGGGCGTGGATCGGGAGCCATCAGGGCGATTTCGATAACCTGAACGCGAATTTCCGGTTCGACAGTTCGATTCGCTACATCTCGCCCACGTTCGCGGGCTTCAAGTTCGATGGGGAATTTGCGCCGGGCGGGACGCCGGGCAACTTTGCTACGAGTCGCCGGTATCAACTGGCGATGACCTACGATTCAGGTCCTGTTCTCGCTGCAATTGCGTACGAGAATATCAACAACCCTGCTGTCTCGGTCTACGACAGTTCAGTGGAGCCCGCTGTCGCGGCTTTCAAGTCCCCGGGGAAATCGCCCTCATTCAGCGGGTTTCTGTCCGCGAATACGCAGGCGATCTTCGGAGCAGGTATTGGCTACCGATTCGGCACTGGGGGCCAAATCAGTTTTGTCTATACGCGCACGGTCTTCAGCGACATGCTGAAAACCTCCACGACGCCTAATACCGGCTCGGCTACGCTCAGCAGCTATGAAGGCAATGTCCGTTATCGCATCGTGCCAACGTTGATGGTCGCGGCTGCCTACGACTATACGACAGTGCATGCGCCCGGCAGGACGGCACACTATAATCAGGTCATTTTTGGTCCGGACTACTTCCTCTCCAAGGCCACGGATATTCAGCTTAGCGGGGTCTGGCAACACGCTACTGGTATCGATTCGACTGGCAAGACGGCGGTCGCAACAATCGGATCACTCGGTGCCTCGACCACGCCGACGCAGATCGCTGTGAAGCTCGTGCTGCGACATCGCTTCTAAGCAGCGGCGCGGGGGGCATAAGAAGCGCTCCTCCGCGCCTTTTTAAACGAAATCTGACGATCGATCCGCGGAAGTAAGCTATGCCTGATTACCAGACTCCATCCGAAGTGCGTTATAGAATCAAGACTCCGAATTCCTCCCCTCGTCGCATTCGCGTGATCGCATTGTCGGATAACGATGCAGAAGTCGCAAACTGCCGCACCTATGCCGACGTTGAGTTTTCGAAGGCGAGTGATTTCGCAGAGCTTCTGCAATGCCCGGATGCCGGCGCTGGCCTGAACCCCGATGCGTTAGACGAATGGCTTGGTATGCCTGATACCGTCGTGATTTCGGGCCGTGAAGGTGAGGATGCCAAAGCGATTGCTGTCGCAGCGAAGACGTATCGCATGAATGGCGTTACCGTGTCCGTCGTGATCAGCCCTTCCGGGAAGAAATCGAACAGCACTGCCGATGTGCTGCGCCCCTATAGCACGATGATGGTTCTTCCGGCGAAGTCCGGTTATCTGAACGACCTGCTTTCCGCACTCGGCGCGCAGCAAGGAGAATATTTTGAAACGCGATATTAATCGATGGTGGACGGTACTCGGCGGCGCGGTCTGCCTTTCTGTCGGTGCCGGTGTGTTGTCCGCATTCATGTTCGGCATGTTCATCAAGGCAATCGCTGCGGAGAATCACTGGAGCCGCGCGCAGGTTTCACTCGGCTTGACCATCTTCGAGTTTTCGATGGGGCCGGGAACCATCCTTCTAGGATCTCTTATCGACAAAATGGGCGTGCGTCGCCCTACCCTGCTATTTCTGATCCTGTTTGCAGCGTCCACAGCGCTCGTGGGCCTGTTGCCGGCGTCTCCCTGGATATTCGCACTGGCATTCGTTGCGGTCGGTCTCTTCGCGCCCAGCACGAATGCGCTGCCTTATGCGAAAGTCATTTGCGCCCGCTTCGACCGTCAGCGTGGCCTGGCACTGGGTTTGATGGTTGGCGGCACCGCAATCGGCGCGATGTTCATGCCGCACTACGCGGGTTATCTGCTGAAGCACTTCGGCTGGCGTGCTGGTTATTTCGGCGTCGCTGCGTTGATGGCGGTATTTTCGGTTCCCGCGCTTTACTTTCTCGTCAAGATGCCGCCAGGCGTAGATGAAGATCTGGTGTGTAAAGCACTTAAAGCAAAACGGGAACTACCGTCGCTCTGGTCGCTATTCCTGAAGGATCGTACATTCCGTCTGCTGGGCCTTTCGATCTTCTGTGTGTCCGGTGTACTGCTCGCGTTGCTTTCGCAACTTGTGCCCATGATGACCGATCGCGGCGAAACGGTGGCGACTGCTGCAACGATGCTGTCGATCGCCGGCTTGACATCGGCAGTCGGCCGATTATTCGCGGGGTGGTTGATGGATCGGGTTCATGCACCCTATTGTGCTGCGATGTCGTTCGCGTTGACCCTCGTTGGCGTGCTCATTCTCGCAACGGGCGCAACAGGTCACGCACCCATGATCGCTGCTGCAATGATAGGTGTTTCGATCGGCGCGGAAGCGGACATCATTACGTTCATCGTAAGCCGCTACTTCGATCTGCGCCTGTTTGGCCGGGTAAGCGGTGCGATGTGGATGGCGTGGGGATGGGGTGCCGGCATCATGATCTTCGCATCGGGACTATCGTTTGACCTCACACACTCCTACAAGATCGCCCTCTGGACGCTCTCCGCCTTTGTTTTGATCGCCGTGGTGTCGATCGTACGGCTCGGGCCATACGTGTATCCGGAACAACATGATCCTAAGCGTGCCGCTCTCGATGCGGGCGCCCCGGCCTGATTCCAGTCACTCCCCTGTTTTCCAGAACGGAGGACACGCTCGGGATGATCTTCATCTGATTGTTTGGAGAACTTGCTCCAGATTCTCCGGATAGCTGTCGTCAGCCACACCGGGGTTGTAACCCGCCGTTTCCAGCTGTTCAAGATCCTTGATTACCTGGGCGCGCGTGATGGACTCGGACGCATGCGACATCAACGGAACCAGGGCGATAGCTGCGCAAACAACATTGATCAGGAGTTTCATGGTCTCACCTCTGGGGTGTGAACGTCGGACTTGAAAGTGAAGTATACACCCACCATGGACGCTTCATAGGGAAATTACCGATTTACACACATAGTGAAATTCTCCGCCGAACCGATTGACGGAGACTGCCGCCATCAATTGTCTGGCAGCATGCACGAGCGCCTGAACCATACACGCGTAAGAGCTATTGAACCTGATGTGCGCGACCCGGTAATGCACAAGCGCGTGTTAACGACTGCTCTGAAAGCGGCTGCATTCGGGGCGTTATTTCAAGCATGGAGACAGGATGATTACCCGACGTACCCTATTGAAAGCCGGTGTGGGGCTCGCATCGAGCGCCGCATTCGTGCCGTTCCATGCCAGATCGGCCGAGGCAATTTCGCCGCATCTCGCACTGGCGAACTACACCGGAACGGATCGTGAAGCCCAAATTCTCGCAGCGGCAAAAAAAGAAGGGCAAGTCAATTTTTACACCACGATCGCCAAATCGGACCTCGAGCCGTTGTTAAAGCCGTTTGAGAAGAAATACGGTGTCAAGATCAATACGTGGCGCGCAGGAGATGAGCAAGTCGTGCAACGTGCCGTTTCAGAAGCACGAGCCGGCCGTTATATGCCAGACAACGTGCATGTCGGCTCCTCATTCCTCGATAATTTGCGGCAGGAGAACCTGTTACAGCCTGTCGTATCGCCCATGTTCGCAGACCTGATTCCAGGATCGGTGCCGGAACATCGCATGTGGGCGTCTACGCTGCTGTCTGTATGGGTTCAGTCTTACAATACGAATACCATCAAGAAAGAAGACCTGCCTGCTTCATTTGGTGATCTGCTGCTGCCGAAATGGAAAGGCAAACTCGGCATCGAGTCGAAGAGCTCTGACTGGTTTGCGACCATTTGCCAGCAGATGGGAACCGAAAAAGGCGTTGCATTCTTCAGGGAATTGATTGCCACCAATGGCATATCTGTCCGTAACGGCAACTCATTGCTGAACAATATGGTTGCCTCGGGTGAAGTGCCGCTTGCGCTGGAGACGTATAACTATATGCCAATGCAGGCAAAGCGCAACAATGCACCTATAGACTGGTTCCTGTTGCAACCCGCAGTGGCGCGAGCGAATGGCATTGCTCTGTTCAAACATGCGCCGCATCCGGCCGCTGGCATGTTGCTATACGATTACATGCTCTCTTCGGACGCGCAGAAAATTCTGGCGAACATGGACTACGTTCCGACGCATCGGAATATCCCATCACCTTTCCAGAATAGCCAGATCACGCCAGTCGATCCGGCGATGCCAGCGGCCGAGCGCAATAAATGGAACGAACGCTTTAACCACCTGTTTCTGGGTTAGTTCACATTCCTGAAAAAAGCTGCCTTTCCTAAAGCGCAGCTTTTTCACTTTTCGCCGGTTTGCGCCATACCACTGGATTGCGACGCACCAGCGGTATCCGAACCGTATGCGTTATTGGCTTTGTTCTGTTGCGCCACGATAGCCTGCGCGTGCTCCAGGTTCTGCGGGTAGTTGTCGTCGTCGATCGGGTTATAGCCCGCGTCTTCCAGATCAATCAATTCCGCGCGTACCTGTGCGCGCGTAAGCGGCACAGCAGCGTGCGATAGTGACGGGGCGACAAGGGCAACCGCGAAGGCAATATTGATGAGCGATTTCATGTGAGATTCCTGTAGTGGTTCGTGGGCGGGCGCGCCAAGCCAATCCGTGGAAACCATTATACGGGTTTTTACTTACATTAGTGTTACCTATATGAGAATAACGTTCCCGTATGCGGAACAGTGGCAAATGTCTTTGCCAAGGATGCTTTACCGATCCGGCTGTTGTCGCGCTCCGTCTGTAGCACCTGGGCGACCTACAGCTACTCCTACACCTCGATATGTCCGGTATTCCTCAGCCTCGCTTGATACTTACCGTGACGGCGTCGCGCGCTTTAGTTGCTCGATGATCCAGTCCAGGCATTCCTTCGCAATGCCATCCAAAGCTCGCCCGGCCAGCGTCTTGACCTGCAGGCGGCGCTGCGTCAGCAGCGGATTGTCGAACGGCAGCGCGACAAGCCCGTCCGGCTCAAGCCGGTTCGCCACCGAAACATAGCCGGACGGCATGATCGCGCGCGGCACCACCTGCGCAAAGCGGTAGAGCGCCGCCACATAGCGGCTGCTCATGAGCGGCACGATTTCGACGCCTTCGACTCCGCACGCGATGTCGAACAACTGCCGGTTCGTCGTCCCCTTGTCCTGTAACAGCACGGGCCACTGCGTGAGGTCCTTGAGTGCAATCCGACGCTGTACCGCGAGCGGATGATCGTTGCGCATCAACGCCATGACCGGCGCGGGCTGCGTGAGCTGCACCGCCACGCCCGCCTCGGGCTTGAAGCTGAATGCCAGCGCGATGGCCGCCTCGCCCGCGAGCAGCATCTGGTTCGCGCGCTCGCTCGTCACGACCTCGATCTCCAGCGTGACGTCAGGATGCCGGGCGGTAAACGCGCCCAGCGCCACGGGCAGAAAGTCGAACGCGAATCCTTCGGTGCAGGCGATCACGAGCTTGCGCGCGCGGCGCCGCTCCTCGCCCTGAATCTCCTCGACCACGGCTTGCGCATCGGACAGCGTGCGCTGCGCGTGGCGCAGGAGCAGCCGGCCGGCGTGCGAGAGCACCATGCCGCGCGCGTGACGCTCGAACAGCGGCACGCCGATGTCGCCTTCGAGTTTGGCGATATGACGGCTGAGCGCCGACACGGTCAGGCCGAGGCTTTCTGTAGCCGCGCTCAGCGAGCCCGATTGCGCCACGACCGAGAAGTAGTAGAGCGAGGGTTCGAGCAGCTTGCGCATGGGACGCCTCGAAGGTTTGCGTAAAACGCAAATGTACCTTGTTTGATTGCGAATACAAAAAAACTCCCGCAGGGCTAATCTGGGTCCACAAACCACACCGAACCCAGCTCGCATCGCCCCTATGTCCCGTGAAACCGCACTGAACCTCGCCTTCCACGCCTTTGACTCCGGCGCCCTGCGCACCGATCTCGCCCGCCGCGTGGCGCTCGCCACCGAAAGCCAGCGGCCCGAATCGGCACCCGTCCTGCATGCCTACCTGAGCGACGAGGTTGCGAACGCCCTCGCCGCCCTCGGGTTTGCCTGCGAGATCGTCGAGAATCCCGTTGAAGGGATGCCGCCTTTTCTCCTCGCCGAACGCATCGAAGCGCCCGAGTTGCCGACGGTGCTGCTTTACGGCCACGGCGACGTGGTCGGCGGCGACGCCGAACGCTGGAGCGAAGGCCGCTCGCCGTGGCAGTTGCGCGTGGAAGGTGATCGCTGGTACGGGCGCGGCATGGCCGACAACAAGGGCCAGCACACGGTCAACCTCGCCGCACTTGCGGCCGTATTCGGGGCGCGCGGCCGGCTCGGCTTCAATGCCAAGGTGCTGTTCGAAATGGGCGAGGAAGTCGGCTCGCCGGGCCTCGCTGCACTCTGCGAAAGCCTGCGCGAACGTCTCGCTGCGGATCTGCTGATTGCCTCAGACGGCCCCCGGCAGCGCGCCGACGCACCCACGCTGTTTCTCGGCTCGCGCGGCGCGCTGCACTTCCGGCTGCGCGCGCGCAGCTCCGCCGGCGCGCGCCATTCGGGCAACTGGGGCGGCGTGCTCGCCAATCCCGCGACCGTGCTTGCCAACGCGCTCGCTTCGCTAGTCGATGGCCACGGCCGCATCCGCATCAATGGGCTGCTGCCCCCGCCCATCGCGCCGCAGGTGCGCACGCGCATCGCGGACCTCGAAATCGGTGTCGACGAAGGCGATCCGGACCTCTCGCCGGGCTGGGGCGAGCCGGGTCTCACGCCGGCCGAGCGCGTCTACGCCTGGAACACGCTCGAAGTGCTGGCGATGGAGGCCGGCGACGTGCGCCAGCCGGTGAGCGCCATTCCCGAACTCGCGCAAGCCGTCTGCCAGTTGCGCTTCGTGGTGGGCACCGACTGGCGCAACGCACGCGAGCTGATCCGCGCGCATCTCGCACGCGAGGGTTTCGCCGATATCGACGTGGAAATCGAGGCCTCGGGCGCCGCCACGCGCCTCGATCCGGACCACCCCTGGGTGGCCTGGGCAGAGCGCTCGATTGCAACGTCCACGGGCAAGCCGACGACCATCCTGCCGAACCTGGGCGGCACCATTCCCAACGAATGCTTTGCGCACACGCTAGGACTGCCGACGATCTGGGTGCCGCACTCCTACCCGGGATGCCGGCAGCACGCGCCGAACGAGCACGGCCTTGCGCCGGTGCTGCGCGAGGGGCTCGGGCTGATGGCGGGCCTCTTCTGGGATCTCGGCAGTGGCGACACACCTCAAGCGAAGCACGTGGCGCACGCGCGCTGAAACCGTATCCCTTGCTTACCTTCTGGACACAAGACACGTCATGGATTCAACCGTCATCGGAGACAGCAGCGTGCGGCCGGACCGCAAACCGCTCAGGCGCCTGATCGTGGCCACAAGCATCGGCAACGCGCTCGAATGGTTCGACTTCGCGGCATACGGCTTCTTTGCCGTCACGCTCTCGAAGCTCTTCTTTCCCGCGCACGACCAGACCGTATCGCTGCTCATGACGTTCGGCACGTTCGGGCTTTCGTACGTGTTCCGACCGCTCGGCGCGCTCGTGCTGGGACGCTATGCCGACCGGCGCGGACGCAAGGCCGCCCTGCTCGCCGCGCTTGCGCTTACGACGCTCGGCACCCTGGTCTGCGCGACCATTCCGACCTACGCGAGTATCGGCCTCGCCGCGCCACTCGGGCTGATGATGGCGCGCATCGTCATCGCTTTCTCCACGGGCGGCGAGTTCGGCAGCGGCACCGCGCTGATGGTCGAGCAGAAGTCGACGCGCAAGGCGTTTCTCGCGAGCTGGCAGTTCTCGAGCCAGGGCATGAGCACCGTGCTTGCCTCGTGTGCCGGGCTCGTGCTCAGCACACAGCTCTCGCAGGCGCAGATCGAGTCGTGGGGCTGGCGCGCGCCCTTCGTGTTCGGCCTGCTGGTCGCGCCGGTCGGGCTCTACATCCGCCGCCATATCGACGACACACTGCCCGCGCAACGCGAGGCCGCGCCCACGAGCCGCCCAGCGCCGGTCCGTGAACTGCTCACTCGCTGCAAGGGGCGCGTGCTGCTGGCTGCGGGCATCATGGCCGTCTCGACCGCGGCGAGCTATCTGATGATCCTCTACATGCCGACCTATGCGATCCGCCAGTTGCATTTGCCCGCATCGACCGGCTTTGCCGCCACCGTGGTGACCGGCGCGATCCTGATGCTGTGCACGCCCCTGATGGGCCACTTGGCCGACCGCTACGGGCGCAGCCGCATGATGACCGTCTCGGCCATCGCCACGCTCCTCACTATCTATCCGTGCTTTGCGTGGCTGTTCGCGAGCCGATCGTTCGGTATTCTGATGACGATCATGACGCTTGCCGGGGTGCTCAAGGCCATCTACTTCGGCCCGCTTGCCGCCGTACTCTCGTCGCTGTTTCCCACCGACGTGCGCAGCACCGGCCTCGGCTTCAGCTACAACATCGGTGTGATGGTGTTCGGCGGCTTCACGCCCTGGCTCGTCACCGCGATGATCGGCTGGACCCACGACCCGCTTTCGCCGGCCTTCTACCTGATGGCTTGCGCGGTGCTGAGCCTCGTCTGCATCGCGATCTATCACCGCTGCATCGTCAAGCATCTCTAACCGATTTACGCATTCAGGTTTCCGACGACATGAACGACTTCTCTACCGACACGCTTGCCGCCCCGCTGGTTGCCCCACTGGCTGCCGCGCACGACGACGATCGCAGCGGCTGGCTCATGTATCACTCCGTGGGGGTCTACCCCGGCCATCAGCAGGCGATGACCGAAGCACTCGCGACCTTCACGGACTACTGGTGCGCAGCTAACGAGCGCCGCTGGGACCTGGCTCTGGCCGCGCGCGCGTGCCTGCTGGCAGACTGGGCCGAATTGGTCGGTGCGCGTGCGCAGGACGTATTCGGCGCGCAGAACGTGACCGAGGCATTCGCACGCTTTCTGGACGGGCTCGGCGACGCGATACTGCGCGGCAAGACCGTGCTGGTCGCCGCCGACTGCTTCCCGAGCCTGCATTTCCTGTTGCGCGGCGAGGCGCAGCGCCGCGGCTTTGCGGTGCGCACCGTGCCCGTGCGCGAAGGCGAGTCCTGCGTGCTCGACGAGGACTTCATCGGTGCATGGCGCGACGACGTCGCGCTCGCGCTCGTCACGTGGGTCTCGTCGCTCACCTCGAAGCGCGTCGATCTTCGCGCCATTCGCGCACACGCGCTGCGCACCGGCAGTCTCGTCGCGCTCGACGTCACCCAGGGCATCGGCATCCTACCGTTCGACGTGCGCGAGACGCCATTCGATTTCGTCTGCGGCTCGACGCTGAAATGGCTGTGCGGTGCACCGGGCACTGGCCTTGGCTATGTCGCGCCCCATCTCATGGCACAGGGCATGGAACCGTCCGTGCGCGGCTGGTTTAGCCAGGACGATCCGTTCAACTGGGATCTCGAACGCTTCGCCTACGCACCCGACGCGCGCCGCTTCGACACCGGCACGCCTTCCGTGCTGCCCTTCATCGCCTCGCAGCCCGGCATGCGGTGGGTGCGCGCGCAACCTGTCGACAGCCTGCGCGCGCACAACCTCGCGCTCTGCCACGTGCTCATCGACCTGCTCGACGAAAAGGGCTACACCGTGCTTTCGCCGCGCGCCGACGACGAACGCGGCGCGAGCATCATGGCGCGCGCACCCGAACATCTCGACCCGGCGCAGATCGTGCACGAACTCAGTAAGGCACGCCTGTTCGTAGATGCGCGCGGCCGCACGATCAGATTCTCGCCCGGCATCTGCACGAGCGCAGCGGGAATTGAGCGGCTCGCGCCATGTTTGCCGCGCTAAAGCACGGCGGCTGCGACCGTTCGCGTTCGCCGCGGCGCGCGGGGATCGCGTGCGTGCTGACGGGTCCGCCGGTTTGAACAACTCCTGATGCCTGAACCAGCGATACCCCTGCATAACGACCAAGCGATCCTCACCATGAACGCCAACTCCGATTCCACTGATGTCCGCGCGCCTGGCGTGCGCGGCTTTCATGTACCGATGCATTGCACCGACCTCACCGCGACGATGACATTCTTCATCGAACGACTCGGCTTTCGCATCGACGCCATCTTTCCCGCCGATCAACCGCGCACCGCGATGCTTTCACGCGACGGCTTCGCGATTCGCCTCGGCACCCAGGTACGCGACGGCGTCACCGAACTCGACGTGCTCTGCGACGATCCCGACTCCGTCGCCAGCGGCGCGCGCGAACTGATCGCGCCAAACGGCGTGCGCCTGCGCCTCGTGCACGCCAATCCGCCGCTCAGGACACCCCCCACGCGTCAGGCGCTGGTGCTCTCGAGCGCGCGTAAGAACGCAAACTGGAGCGTCGGCCGCGCAGGGATGCGTTACCGCGATCTGTTGCCCGAGCGGCACGGCGGCGCGTTCATCGCCTCGCACATCCGCATCCTCGAAGGCGGACCCGTGCCCGATTACGTGCACTATCACAAGACGCGCTTCCAGATGATCTTTTGCCGAAAAGGCTGGGTGCGTCTCGTCTACGAAGGCCAGGGCGAACCGTTCGTCCTCGAGGCCGGCGACTGCGTGCTCCAGCCGCCCGAGATCCGTCATCGGGTACTGGAGAGCTCCGCAGGAGCGGAGGTCGTGGAGATTGGCAGCCCCGCCGATCACATCACCATGGCCGACCACGCAATGGCACTGCCGACGCAGCGCTATGCGCCGGAGCACGAATTCAATGGACAGCGCTTCGTGCGCCATGTGAAAGCTCGCGCTGCGTGGACGCCCTGGACGTCGCCGGGTTTTGTGGCGGCAGATACCGGCATCGGCGCGGCGACAAACGGCGTGGCGGGCGTGCGCGTCGTGCGTCCCAGCGGCGGGCCGTGCGCGGCGGTGCGCCGGCACGATACCGAGTTCTGCTTTTTCTTCGTGCTCGCCGGCACGGTCGACGTCGTGCAAGGCGAGCAGCAATGGCGCCTTGGCGCCGACGACAGCGTGGCGATTCCGGGCCAGTTGCCCTACTCGCTCGCCAACGGCAGCGCCGACCTCGAACTGCTCGAAGTGACTTTGCCGGCGGTATTCGACCTCGCATGACGTCGGGTGCAGCGCGGTCTCCAAGGTCGCGCTGCGCCATCACAGGGCCGCCACGTGAGGCTTGCGTGTAACGCAAACCACGCTTGATAGATTGCGAATACAGGAAACGGGCGGTGGCGTTACTGTTTTACCAGTGCGCATCGGATCGATTGGCAGCCTGACCGCGTGCTGACTTCTCGTGAACCTCAAACATTCATTTTATTTCGCCATGCTTACCATTAAAAAATCGCTTCCCTGCACTTTTTTGCTCGCAGCAGCATCGGGGCTGGCCCATGCAGACACGAGCGCGGTCACGCTGTATGGCCTGATCGACTACGGCGTCAATTATCAGAGCAACAGCGGAGGTGGGCGCGTCATAGGCGGCGCAAGCGGCATCATGCAAGGCTCGCGCTGGGGCTTCAAGGGTGTCGAAGACCTGGGCGGAGGACTCAGTGCGATCTTCCAGCTAGAAAACGGCTTCGACCTCGGCAAGGGTTCCGCGCTTCAAGGCGGTCTGCTGTTCGGACGCCAGGCATTTGTGGGACTTTCCAGCAAGCAATATGGGGCCGTCACGTTCGGGCGCCAGTACGATTCGCTCGTGACGTTCGTTGAAGGCCGCATGAATTCCGCCAATTACGGCGGCGGCACGACGGCGCACCCCGGCGACCTCGACAACCTGAACAACAGCAAGCGCGTCAACAACTCGATCAAGTACATGAGCCCGAGCCTGGGCGGCTTCACCTTCGGCGGCGTGTACGGCTTCGGCGGCCAGGCTGGTGATTATTCACGCAACCAGATCTGGTCGGTGGGCGCGGGCTACGATTACGGCAACCTTTCCGCTGGCGTGGCCTACATGAATGCCCGCAATCCGAACCAGTCCTTCTTCACGAGTTCGCCCACAAACATCAACGGCACGAACGTCAACAACATGACGGCCAGTCCTGTCTATAGCGGGTACGCTTCGGCACACACTTATCAGGCTGTCGCATTCGCCGCGCGCTACACGCTGCAGAGCACGACGTTCGGGATCGTCTACAGCAACGTGCAGTTCAGGAATCTCGGCGATACGTCCTCCGGCGCGAATCCGCTGCGTCTCTCCGGTACCGCGAAGTTCGATACGGCCGAATTCAATATGACGCACTACTGGACGCCGTTCCTGCTCTCACAGTTCGTCTACAGCTATACGCACGGGTCGGGCGCGGGATCCATCGACAGTTCCAGCTATAACAACATCTCGCTCTCACTCGACTACTACCTCTCCAAGCGCACGGATGTCTATATCATCGGCAGTACGGAGTTCGCGAGCGGTACCGACTCCACGGGCCGCAAGGCGCGTGCGACGCTCAATGCACTTACGGCATCGTCGAACGACCGGCAGACGTTCGTGCAGGTGGGCGTGCGGCACAAGTTTTGAGTATGGTGCATGGGAATGCAGGAGGCGTGCCAGTAACACGAGCGGCGCCAAGGCTCCTGCTGATCCCAGGCCCGGCCCGGCTTTCACGCTGGTCGAGCACCTGGCCACTTCCCGGAAGCCGGACCGTCGTGGGGAGCGCAACTTAATCCGAGGTTTTTTCCCGTACTGCGCCGTGCAGATGCAGCTTCATGAAATCGGCAGCGGCTTCGCGCTGACCGGATAGAAGCAGGTCGCCGACAGGCAGTTGAATTGGGATGAATGTGTGCAAAAATACGGAGAAGTAGTCGCACACAAGCAAAGAGAACCGTATGACGCCGCGCTTGAGGCGGCGGCGGGTTGCAACCGCCGAGGTGTTTTCGTTCGAGAATTCTCATCCGCTGCCAAATTTGCGAGGACCTACCCGTTCGCCGCCAAGTCTGCTCCCGAACGAGAGGTTCAGTGAGTTGACGCACTGCGGCTACTGCTCCTTGCACCTCTGACCACCCGTTCGCACATGTTCAAGATAGACCACGAATCAAACCGGATAATCGAAATCAAACAGGTAAGCTTCTCTGAGTTGGGATTTACAGAGCGGCACCATCTACAGGAATGGCTGGCAAACAAGCCTGACGCCCTTGACGAGGACCTGTTGATCATCCAGAAAGAGTTTGACGGATTCGACGATACACGAGAGCGGCTCGACCTGCTCGCTATCGATAAAGCCGGCAATCTCGTCGTAATCGAGAACAAGCTGGACGACTCCGGCAAAGATGTGGTGTGGCAGGCACTCAAATATGCATCCTATTGCTCAACGCTTTCCAAATCGCAAATCGCAGATATTTTTCAGCGCTATCTCGACAAGCACGCCAGCGGGCAAGATGCCAAAGCGTTGATCTGCGATTTTCTCGGCGAAGAAGATTTCGCCGAAGTTGTCCTGAACCCCGGGAATGATCAACGTCTCATCCTCGTCGCCGCGCAGTTCCGCAAGGAAGTGACGTCGACCGTGTTATGGCTGCTCAAGCACCGCGTTTTCGTCAAATGTTTTCGGGCGACGCCGTTCAAGGACGGAGAGAACCTCTTTCTGACCGTAGAACAGGTGATTCCACTGCCTGAGGCCGAAGAACTAATGATCGGCATCTCCGAAAAAGAGAACGAGGAGCAATCGGCCGAGCGTGGCCAAGCAACGCGCCATCAGCTCCGGGCCGAGTTTTGGCATGCCACGCTCGAAGCGCTTAAGGGCGCAGACGTCGGCCTCTACCAGAACATAAGTCCGAGCAAGGACCATTGGCTTAATTCTGGCTATGGCGTCAGCGGCATCCACTATTCGATGATTTTCAATCGCGATGAAGCGCGTGTCGATTTCGCGTTGGAAACGCGATCAAAGGAGGTCAACAAAGCGCTTTTCGACCATTTGTTCGCACGCCGGGAACATATCGAAGCCTTGTATGGCTGCCAACTTGACTGGAGAAGAATGGACGACAAAAAGGTCTCCATGATCGAATGCGCGGCGTCATTCGACGGCCACAACAAGGAGTGTTGGCCGGAAATGATCGAATGGCTGGTCATGCACGTAAAAAAAATGGAGCACGCGTTCGAAGGCGAAAGATCGGATTTGCGCGCCTTGGTGAGAACACTGCTATCGAAGGACCGATCCAGTGATATCGAGCCGGGAGCCGGAAACTGAATCAGAAGTTCGCGTTGCGCTCTACAAGCTGAGCCGACTGGTCTTCGATGACCTTCGATCCCAGTTCGAAACCTGCGAATAGCGCGTACAGCGGCTGCCATGGGCCGCGCGGGCGATCGGCTCCTGCTTGGACTCAAAGGAACAATGAGTGAAGCCGAACTGCATGTTCTCAAAGCACGACTACGCGGCGGAATCCTGAACAAGGTCAACCGCGGCGAGTATCGCTGTCTGCTACCAACTGGCTTTGTATATGACGAACTCGGCAACCGGTCCCGCACGCACAATGAGAAGTTCGTCACTCTCCAGCACCTTACCGCGTCGACGGCCCTTCGGACGCTGAACAATCCGCGCTATGCAGGTGCTTACGCCTATGGCCGACGACAGTATCGGAGAATTGCCGACGGGCGGAAGGTGCCTCGACGACGTGATCGCGACAACTGGCTTGCCTGTATTCACCGGTACGAGGCTTGTTTGACGCCTGCCAACACGCGCAGAGGCACAGTCAGATTCCGGTGGCCGATGCACATGCACCGCTCGCATCGCGCAGGCCGTCTACGACCTGACGGCGGGCCGTGATGTCGATGAACGAGAGCACCGCGCCATCAATGTGGTCTTCCGTCGTGCGGTGCGGCACGAGGCGCACTAGATACCAGCGCCCGTCGTTGCTCTTCAACTCGCGCTCGATGAGGCGCGGAGAATCCAATGCCTCGGCCGAGCCGTCGGCGAGCTTGTCGTATTCAAGCCGGTGCGAGATGTCGAGCAGCGAGCGTCCAATGTCGGATTCGATGATGCTGAAGACGTCGGTCGCCCGAGGCGTATAGCGCTTGATGCAAACGTTACGGTCGACGAAGATCGTGCCGATATCGTTCGCCGCAATCAGGTTCTGCAACTCGTCGTTGTCTCGGGCCGCTGCTCCGGCCCGAGACCTGAGCTCCTCGTTGGCCGAGCGCAATTCATCGTTAATCGCCTGAAGCTCCTCGTTGAAAGCCTTCAATTCTTCGGTCGAAGTCCTCGACTGCTCAATGGTCGACTCCAGCAGTTTTCTAGTGCGTTGCAGCTCGTTTTCGAGCTGGTTGACGATGGGGTCGTTCCAAGCGTCGCGGGTCGCCGCCTCCACGCCGTCCATGCTGGTTTCCACTTCGTCGAACAGCACGAGCACGAAATCAGCATTGGCTTCGTGATCATGCACAGAACGCGTAGTCATGTTCACGATATACGAGCGCCCATCGCGCTCGATCCGCACGCGCCGCGCCTCGACGCTGCGGTTCGTGTGCAAGGCCTGGTAGCCCTGCAACAGCATCGCCAGCGAATAGGCCTCTTCGCCGGTCGCGCAGCCGACCGACCACACGCGGATGCGGTCCTCCTCACGGCGCCCCTCGAAAATCGACGGCAGCACATCGCGCTCCAGCATCTCGAGCGCTTCCTTGTCGCGGAAGAAGTTCGTCACGCTGATCAGCATGTCCTGCAGCAGCGCCTGGGTTTCGTCCGGATGCAGATGGAGGTAGTCGCGGTACGACTGGAGATCGGTGATGCTGTTGACCTGCAGGCGGCGCTCGATTCGGCGCATGATGGTCGCGCGCTTGTAATGGCGGAAATCGTGTGCCGTGCGTGTGCGCAGGATGACCATGATCTCGCGCAGCGCACGGTCGGCGGCCACGCTGGCCAGATTCTCCTCGCGCTCGCTTTGCTCCCGATTCTGCAGGTGAATCTCCTTCTCAGTCAGCCACAGATCGAGCAGCCGCTGCGGCATCTTCGCGGCGGTGAGCACGAAGTCGTGCCATGCCAGTGGCAATCGCGCTGCGCGGCATGCTGTCGTATTCCGCTTCGGCGGGATCCTGCGCGAACGTGATGCCGCCCATTTCCTTGACGCGCGAAATGCCCGCAGAGCCGTCCGAGCCTGCGCCGGACAGCACGATGCCGATCGCTCTTTCGCGGTGCGCCTCGGCCAGCGTGCGGAAGAACACGTCGATGGCGGCCCGGCGCCCTTCTTCAGGCTGGCTCGGCTCGACGCGCAGATAGCCGCCGACCATTGTCAGGTCGAGCGACGGAGCAATGAGGTAGACGTGAGCGGGCTCGACGGCCGTGGGCTGGGTCACCTGGAGCACGGGCATCTCGGTCTGCTTCTGCAACAGATCGGTCAGATTGCTGACAGGGTAAGACGCCAGATGGCCCACCACCACCACGAACGCCATCGAGATCTGGGCGGGCAGCGCCTCGAAAAACTCCAGAAGCGCATTCAACCCGCCGGCTGACGCACCGATCCCGACGACCATTTTATGCAACTGTAGGTTGGTTCAGTGCGCGACGTCTTGGAGAACGTACGAAAATCGTGACAAGCATTGCACCCGACACGGCGATTGCTCCGGTCACCAGGAATGCACTCTCGAAGTTGCCGGACCACTGTACGAGGAAGCCCGTCACCGTGGGGGCAACAATGCCGGCCAAGTTGGCCACCAGGTGGACGAATCCGCCAACCGCTCCAACGCGATTCTTCTCAACCGTGTCCAGCACGAGGGCGAAGTAGGTGTTGTAGGACGCGTACATGAAGAATACGCCGATGGCCATTAGCGAAACTGCGCTCGTCATGTCCTTCACGGTCCCAGTGATGCCAACACAGATTGCACCTGCGCTCAGGCAGGTGATCAGCACCACCTTGCGCGAAAAGATGGCCCGGCCCGTCTTGCGGAAGATAAAGTCCGACAAGAACCCACCGGCAATCAGGCCCGTGGCACCAACTGCCCAGGGAATCACGCTGACCACAGCCATTTTTTGAATGCTGAGGTGATGCGCCATCGTGAGATAGCTCGGAAACCACGACAGGAAGAAATACAGGATGTACGAGTAACCGAAGAATGCAAAAGCCGTCGCGAGAATGGAGGGGCGAACAAGAAGTTCGTACAGCGGAGTTACTGGCTGACTGACCGAAACGGCAGCCGATTCGTCACTATCGGCAAGGTCTGCAGGTGCGTCAGGCGGCACCGCGGGCTTGTCTTTGGCAAGTGCAACCCACATGACGACCCACAGAACACCAACTATGGCAATAAGGACAAAGGACAATCGCCAACCCATACTCACGGCCACGAAGCCGACGGCGGGTCCGGCAAGTGCCGCACCAAGCGAAGTGCCCGAGTTCGCAATGCCTATGGCGCTGGCCTGCTCTGAATGCGGGAACCAGTTGGACACCATCTTGTTGATGTTTGAACAAAGGGGTCCTTCTCCCATGCCAAAGATGATACGCACGACAAGAAGGCTCACTATTCCGACGGTCAATGCAGTCATTCCGCAGAACAGCGACCACACCAACATGGACACGGCGAGAACGCGCTTTGGCCCGAAGCGGTCGGAGCAGTAGCCGCCCACGAAGCAGAACAACGCGTAGCCAACGAAGAAGCTGCTGAACACAATCCCAAGTTGGGCAGGGTCAAGCTTCAGCTCCTTCGAAATGAGCGGCGCCGTGATTGAAAGTGCGGCCCGGTCCAGGTAGCTGATGACCCCTCCTAGAAATAGCAGGCTAATCAGCATCCAGCGCGAACGTGTCGTGCTCATTTGTCTTCCTCCATTTTGAGAATCTGGTGTCTCATCTCATAACCGTGGATTGTCGCCATCGGCTAACTTTCGTTCGTCAGGCCAGGGAATGCGAGCCCTTATTTAATTAGGACAACTGCTTCATTGCGACAGCCTGCTTTCATGCGAACGCAACGAGTTTGCGTACGAAGCCGTCGTCCGTCGTGCCGACGGCGAGCGCATCCGCGAGCACAACCGCCCAGCCGCTGGCGCCGGAGAGCGTGCGACTCAAGTGGCGGTCGTGCTTATCGCTGCCTCGTCCAGTTCAGGCTGTTCAGGGATAGAGCCTCTTCAACAGTCGGCGATCCTCGACAGCAAAGCCGCCGCCGTACACGTCCGACGTCATGAAGTGCGCGCTCAGCACTTCAGGCTCCAGGTCCGCGATCGGATCGAACGTGCTCGGGTGCAGCTTCCAGTCGATCCGGCCGCGCACCGGCTCGGTGTAGCGCAGCGGCGTGCGACGATAGACGACGTCGGCATAGGCAATGCCCAGCTTCGACGGGTCGGGCAGCCGGCGCACGTGAATCTCGCCCGCCGGCTGCTCGGCTTCGTCCGTGAGCAGAACAAGCGGCGCGTCCGGATCAGGCGTGAAGCTAAAGTCCGCGAGCGGCACCTTGCGGCGGCGGACCCAGCCGCTCACCTTGCCGTCCGCCGTTTCGTCGAACGCGTAGTCGGTGTCCTTCTTCGTGTAGCCGAACAGCTCGCGGCCCGCCGCAATCCCCATCGGGTCGCTGCAATACATGAAGATGTGCGTCTGGGTGAACAGGTCTTCGTAACGCACGGGCACCGTTACCATCAGGTCGAACATCGCCCCCGAGTGCACCGCGAGCGTATGCCCCGGCGACAGCATGAAACGGAACGCGACGCGGTCGTTGACCAGTTCGAAAGGCGTGTCCTTCAGCAACTCGCGGACCTTCGCCTGATCCACGCGCGTGACGACTTCGAGCGTGCGCAGCGGGCACTCCCACTCGACCGGATACGCGGGCGAATAAGGCGGATTGACGCCGCTGTTTTCGTGCATCTTGTAGTTACCGAACATCATATGTCTCCTTGGCGAATGAGCTGTTCAAACCAGGCAATAACAGATAGACCACTTTCTCCGGCAAGCCGGCATGCGTTCTCCGGCCGTGCGGACGCGGCGACGGGTGCGGTTGTCACGATGGCGTCGCGGCCGACGTCGGCGACGTCGGTGATGCCGCACAACGCCATCGTTGATTCGAGTTCCTTATGAATGAGTTCGAGCGTGCGGGTAACGCCCGCCTCGCCGAGCGCGCCGAGGCCGTACAGGAACGCACGGCCGATCATCACGCCGTGCGCGCCCCACGCGAGCGCACGCAGCACGTCCTGGCCGCTGCGGATGCCGCCGTCCATCAGCACTTCCGTCTGCTGACCGACGGCTGCGGCAATGGCGGGCAACGCACTGATCGACGACGGGGCGCCGTCAAGTTGCCTCCCGCCGTGATTCGACACAATGATCGCATCGGCGCCTGCTGCAACCGCACGGCGCGCGTCGTCCGCGTCGAGTATGCCCTTGACGATGAGCCGTCCCCCCCAGTGCCGCTTGATCCAGCCAATGTCGTCCCACGTCACCGTGCGGTCGAACTGGCGGCTCACCCACTCGGCGAACGCGAACGTGTCTGTTACACCCTTGGCATGCCCAACGATGTTGCCGAAGGTGCGCCGCCGCGTGCCGAGCATCCGCGCGCACCACGCAGGACGTGCCATCATCGTCGACAGGGTGCGCAGATTCAGCTTCGGCGGCACCGAGAGGCCGTTGCGCACGTCCTTGTGACGCTGGCCTTGGAGAGGCAGATCGAGCGTCAGCACGAGCGCGGAGCAGCCCGCGTTACGCGCGCGCTCGATCAGCCGGACGATGAAATCGCGGTCCTTCATCATGTACAGCTGGAACCAGAACGGCTCTGCGACATGCTCGGCGACGTCCTCGATCGAGCAGATGCTGACCGTCGATAGCGTGAAGGGCACGCCGAATCTGGCAGCCGCGCGGGCCGCGAGGATCTCGCCGTCGGCGTGAATCATGCCGGCGAGGCCGGTCGGCGCGAGCGCCACGGGCAGGCTGCACGGACGGCCGAGCAGCGTGGCAGCGGTGCGGATCATATCGACGTTGCAACCGACACGCTGGCGGAACTTTAGCTGGCCGAGATCGACCTCGTTCGCGCGATAGGTGGATTCCGTCCACGAACCGCTGTCCACGTAGTCGTAGAAGATCTTCGGCACGCGCCGGCGCGCGAGCCGCTGCAGATCGTCGACACATGTGACGGTATCGGCCATGTCACGCCTGCAATGAAGCGTCGAACGCAACGAAGGACGAGTGTTGCTCGCCGAGGCCGACGATACCGGCGCATACCGTTTGTCCGGCTTGCAGATAAACAGGCGGTTTCAGGCCCATGCCGACACCGGCTGGCGTGCCCGTTGCGATCACGTCGCCGGGCTGCAGGCTCATGAAGCCGCTGATGTAAGAGACCAGTTCCGCGACGCCAAAGATCATGTCACGCGTATTGCCGTCCTGACGCCGCACGCCGTCCACGTCGAGCCACAGCGACAACGCCTGCGGATCCGGCACCTCATCCGCGGTGACAAGCCACGGTCCCAGCGGACCGAACGTGTCCGCTGCCTTGCCCTTGTCCCACTGCCCACCGCGCTCGAGTTGATACGCGCGCTCCGACACGTCGTTCACGACGCAGTAGCCGGCAACGTGTGACAGCGCGTTTTCTTCCGACAAATAGCGTGCGGCCTTGCCGATCACAATCCCGAGCTCGACTTCCCAGTCCACCTTCTGCGCGCCGCGCGGGATCTGGACGGGATCGAATGGACCATTGATCGCGCTTGTCGCCTTCAGGAAGAGGATCGGCTCTTTCGGCAGCGCCATCCCGGCTTCCGCCGCATGGTCCGTGTAATTCAGGCCGACACAGACCAGCTTTCCTACCGCGCCGACGCATGGCCCAAGCCTCTCGCCAGGAGCCACGAGCGGCAGCGCACGCAAATCGAGCGCCGCGACGCGCCCGAGCGAACCATCCGTCAACGCCTTGCCGTACCAGTCGTCGACGACGCCGACGAGGCTGCGTACCTGCCCTTCGCTATCCAGCACGCCCGGCTTTTCAGCGCCCGGCTGTCCCCACCGTACCAGCTTCATAAGAATCCCTGCCTCCCATTTTCGCCCTATAATGTACTTCGTGTGCAATGTACGTTTTAAGACTATCGGCGCAAAACCGCGGTGTCAAGGAGTGTTTTCACCCGCGGTTCGCGGGGCGCCGGAAATGCGGCCCCAAATCGGCTAACATTTCGCAACCGTCCGCTGAAGCGCGTGCGGCAGAATCAAAGCGTTGCGAAAGCTGCGGCATCTGTCCCGCGTAGAGGCGCCGCCGCCAGGTGAAGACCATGTCAGAAATCGTCGAAAAGCATTCCGTTCAGGAGCGCGCCTATGCGCTACTCAAAGCCATGATCGAGGACGGTCGCCTCGCGCCCGGGCAAAAGCTGCTGGAAGCACAGGTCGCGAAGTCGTTTGGCATCAGCCGTTCTCCGGCGCGCTACGCCTTGCAGACGCTCTGCAACGAGCGGCTCGTCAAGGAAGCAAGCGGACGCGGTTATGAAGTGGCGGGCAAGGTGAAGCCAGGCGTCGCGGGCGAGCGCGCGGTGCTCGACGAAGTCAAGATCGCCTCCGTGCAGCAGTGGGAGCGCATTTATGTCGAACTCGAGCGCGAACTGTGCGCGCGGGTGATGTTCGTCTCGGTGCGAATCATCGAGGAGAGACTGGCCGAACACTTCGGTGTGAGCCGCACGGTGGCGCGCGATGTGCTTGCGCGCATGCATAGCGTCGGGCTCGTGACGAAGGATTCGATGGGCCGCTGGATCGCGACGCGCGTCACGCCAGACAAGACCCATAATTTGTATGAACTGCGCTGGCTGCTTGAGCCGGAGGCGCTTCAACAGGCTGCAGCGCACGTGAGCCGAGACTACGTCGAGCAATTGCGCGCAACGGTGGTCGAGGCGCTAGACGGCTTTCCGCGCGAAGGGTTCGACACCGACGTCGTCGAGCATGATCTGCACATCCACTTGCTGTCGCATTGTCCCAATGCCGAGATCCTGCAGGTGCTGGCGCGTACGCGCATGCTGTTCGTGCCGACCCGCTACCTGTTCGATCCTGTGCTGCGCATTCCGCTTACGTCGATCGAGAATGCGTTGAAGGAACACCGGACCATTTACGACCTGTTGCTCGCGAAGAAGCCGGCGAAGGCGGCCGCTGCCCTGCACGACCATCTGAAGCAGGCGGACGCGCGCTGGCTGCAACGCTTCGAAGGCGCCGCGAACACGACGCTCGCGGCATTGCCGCCGTATTTGACTGGCTTGTGATGGGTGACGCGCGCGACCATTACTCAGCAGATCGATTTAGCTTTCCGCAGGTGAAGGAAAACTGCCCTGATTTCCGTCGACTCTTTCGCATCGCAGTCGCTTAAGCACCCTGCCAATGTCTGCGACAGAGGCTACGACCACGACAAATATCGACGTCCACTGCATGACGCTGGCATTGCAACCGAAATCGCTCGACGTGGTCAGCTTCATGGTAGTGGGCTAGGCAAAACACGCTGGGTTGCTGAGCGGACCATCTCGTGGCTTCACACCTTCCGCCGACTGCGCATCCGCTTCGAACAGCTTGCTTCCATCCACGAGGTTTTCCTCAGAATCGCCTGCTGCATCATATGCTGGCGACACCTGCAAAAGTCATTCTGTTAACAACGTCCAGGAAGACCGGCGCCCCTATCCAATCTGGACTGAGGGGTGAGAAAAACGGAACGTCCAGGAACACCCTGGAACGCTATGGAATGGTGGGCCGGGTCGGGTTCGAACCGACGACGGGATTTCTCCGGCGGATTATGAGTCCGCTGCCTGCAACCAACACGGCGTCCGGCCCACGAAGCTACTACGAGGGGAAGTCAACAAAAAAGCCCGGTCTACACGGAGGCCGGGCTTTTCGACGGCAGGCCGACATACTACACGAACCGCTCCAACCTGCCTATCCGACGCACGCGATTGAGCAGAAAATAAGCGCAATACATGTGTTTCGGTCGTATCTCAAACGAACATCAGTTCCCTTCGAGGAATGATTTGAGCTTGTCCGAGCGGCTCGGGTGACGCAGCTTGCGCAGTGCCTTTGCTTCGATCTGGCGAATCCGCTCGCGCGTGACATCGAACTGCTTGCCGACCTCTTCGAGCGTGTGGTCCGTGCTCATCTCGATACCGAAGCGCATGCGCAGCACCTTTGCCTCGCGCGGCGTAAGCGAGTCGAGCACGTCCTTCACCACATCGCGCATCGATGCGTGCAGCGCGGCGTCGGCGGGCGCCACCGTGTTGTTGTCCTCGATGAAGTCGCCCAGATGCGAATCGTCGTCGTCGCCGATCGGCGTTTCCATGGAGATCGGCTCCTTCGCGATCTTCATGATCTTGCGGATCTTGTCCTCCGGCATTTCCATCTTCTCGGCGAGCGTTGCCGGATCCGGCTCGAGGCCGGTTTCCTGCAGGATCTGCCGCGAGATGCGGTTCATCTTGTTGATCGTCTCGATCATGTGAACCGGAATGCGGATCGTGCGCGCCTGGTCCGCAATCGAGCGCGTGATGGCCTGACGGATCCACCACGTCGCGTAGGTCGAGAACTTGTAACCACGACGATACTCGAACTTGTCCACCGCCTTCATCAGGCCGATGTTGCCTTCCTGGATGAGGTCGAGGAACTGCAAACCGCGATTCGTGTACTTCTTCGCAATCGAGATCACGAGACGCAGGTTCGCCTCGGTCATCTCGCGCTTGGCCTGGCGCGCCTTCAGTTCGCCGGCCGCCATCTGGCGGTTGGTTTCCTTGAGGTCCTTCAGCGGCAGCACCACGCGCGCCTGCAAGTCCAGCAGGCGCTGCTGCTGCTCGCGGATCGCCGGAATGTTGCGTGAGAGGATTGCGCTGTACGAGTGATTCTCGGCAACGATCTTGTCGGACCAGTCGAGGTCGGTTTCATTGCCCGGGAAGCGCGCGATGAACTCCGAGCGCGGCATGCCGCACTTGTCCACGACCGTGTGCAGGATCTGGCGTTCGACCTGGCGCACTTCATCTACTTGCGCGCGCAACGTGTCGCACAGACGCTCGACGGTACGCGCCGTGAAGCGGATCGACATCAGTTCGGTCTGGATCGTTTCCTGCGCCTTGAGGTAGGACTTCGACTTGTAGCCCTCCTTCTCGAACGCGCGACGCATCTTGTCGAACCATTCGCTGATGAGCGCGAATTTTTCGAGCGAAGTGCGCTTGAGGGCTTCGAGCTGCGCCGCGTTGGCCGTCGCCTGGGCCGTGCCGTCGTCCTCTTCTTGCTCCTCTTCTTCCTCTTCCTCTTCCTCTTCTTCTGCCTCGTTCTCGATCTCTTCGGCTTCCTTCGCATTGAAGCCGTCGGTGTCTTCGGCGTTCGGATCGATCAAGCCGTCGACGAGCTCGTCCACGCGACTCTCGTCGTTCGCGACGCGTTCGGCCATCGAGAGGATGTCGGCAATGGTGGTCGGGCAAGCGGAGATTGCCATGACCATGTGCATGAGGCCGTCTTCGATACGCTTGGCGATTTCGATTTCGCCTTCGCGCGTGAGCAGCTCGACCGTACCCATTTCGCGCATGTACATACGCACCGGGTCGGTCGTGCGGCCGAATTCGGAGTCGACGGTGGAGAGTGCGACTTCCGCTTCCTCTTCTACTTCGTCGTCCGAAGAAGCGTTGGGCGCGTTGTCGTTCAGGAGCAGCGTTTCGGCATCGGGCGCCTGTTCGTAGACGGCCACGCCCATGTCGTTGAACGTGCTGATGATGCCTTCGATCGCCTCGGTCTCGGTGAAGTTGTCCGGAAGGTGATCGTTGATTTCCGCGTACGTGAGGTAGCCACGCTCCTTGCCAAGCTTGATGAGCGCGCGCAGCTTGTTGCGGCGTTCTTCGAGTTCCTCGACGGTCCCGGGCTGCGATGACGCGAATGCGTCTTTCAGCAGCGCCTTTTCCTTCGCTCGCCGGTCGCGCGCACGGGTGGTTTTCTCACCCTTGCCCGCGGTGGGCGTGCTTTCTTCGCTCTGGTTTGCGTCGTCATCGACGGACACTTCATTCAGCTTTTTCGTCATGGAGTTCGCCGTACCGGCTGTAGTCTCGACTCGCGGCTGTTGGACATCAGCCTCTTGAACCGTGGATACTGGAGCCTCGCGCTCTGCCGCATCGTCCGCAACGGCAGGCACTTGCCTTGCACTACTCGGACCACCGGACCGCTTCGTTGCCGGGCGCCGCTCGCGCGGCCGAAGCAGCCATGGCTTTCTTCCGGACTGCGGGGACTTCATGACTGGCGGTCGCCGCCTTGCGGCGGGAACTGGCGGATGATGGTGCGTCCTGGGCCTTCGTGACCTTGCTGGTCGGCTCCGTCGAGCCTTTGCCTGTCGCCTTTTTTCCGCCTGTAGTCTTTGCCATTGCCATTCCGCCCTTGCTGGAAACTGGACACCTTTTGGTACCACCCGGCGAATGACCTCCGAGTGATCCTTGAGCTGTCCGCCCGGAAAAAACAAAAACAAACAACAAAAACAAACCGCTGAGAACCTTTTATTGTAGCACGCAGGGTAATAATCGCCTGCGCACGCTCCCCCCTACAGCCCGAGCTGGCGTTTCATGTCAGCTCGCGTCTGATTCAGTTTCACATATTCGGCAAGCTCCTCGGGCGTATGACGCGACTGCCGCGAAAGCACGTCCAGCCGCTCGCTGCAGGCGTCGAAGCGCATTTTCAGGATTGCCGCCGTCATTTCCTCGCCCACGAGCCGCTCCTGCTCGCGGCGCTCCTCCACGACGGCGCCGTCTTCTGGATTTTTCATCAGCAAATCCCGAACGTTTTCATCATAGTCCAGAATTTCGCGAAAAATCTCCTCGAAGGTGGGGGCGTTTGCACCGTTTCGCAACAGATCCGAGAGGAGCTGAAACTCGGCCGCGTCGCCCAGCGCGCGTGCGTGCGTGGTCACTTCCTCGAACAGTTCGCCGTGCCGCGTGAGCGTGATGAGCGCCTGTTCGGCCTCCTCGTCGAGCTGCGCCACGATGCGCGGATGCATCACCAGGTTTCGCAGCGCCTTGCGCTCGATCCCGGTCACGAGGTGCCGGTCCTTGCGCGCGGGCGCCTGGCGCGCCGCCTGGGCAATGCGGGCATCGACCTCGCAAAGCGCCGCGACTTCCTCGAACGGCACGTCGAGGCGGTCCGCGAACATGTGCATGATCTGCGCGCGCAGCGCGTTCGCCGGCAGCGCCTGCAACAGCGGCTTCGCATCGAACAGCGCGCGGGCACGCCCTTCGGGCTGATCGAGTTCCTTGCCCGCCAGGACTTCGTTCAGCATGAACTGCGAGAGCGGCATGGCCCGGTCGACCTGCTCCTTGAATGCCTCGGCGCCGAATTCGCGCACATAGCTGTCCGGATCGTGCTCCGAGGGCAGGAACAGAAAGCGGATCGTACGGTTATCCGCCGCATGCGGCAGGCACGCGTCTAGCGCACGCCGCGCCGCGCGGCGGCCCGCCGCATCGCCGTCGAAGCTGAAGATCACCGTATCGGTCTGACGCATCAGCTTCTGCACGTGAATGGGCGTGCACGCGGTGCCCAGTGTCGCCACCGCGTTCTGGAATCCGAGTTGCGCAAGCGCGACCACGTCCATATACCCTTCGACTACCAGCACGTAGTGCTGTTCGCGGATCGCCAGTCGCGCCTCGAACAGCCCGTACAGTTCGCTACCCTTGTTAAATAGTGGCGTTTCCGGGGAATTCAAATATTTGGGCTCGCCGCCGTCGAGCACCCGCCCGCCAAAGCCGATCACCTGCCCCTTCACGTTGCGGATGGGGAACATCACGCGGTCGCGGAAGCGGTCGTAGCGACGCGACTGGCCCTGCGCATCCTGCTTTTCGCTGACGATTACGAGGCCGGCTTCGACCAGCGCGTCGTCGCGATAATCGGTAAACGCGGATTCGAGGTTCTGCCATCCATCGGGTGCGTAACCCAGGCCGAAACGGGCTGCGACTTCGCCCGTGAGGCCGCGCTTTTTCAGATACTGGATGGCATTCGGCGCGCTGCGCAGTTGCTTGCGGTAGTAGTCACAAGACGTCTGCATGAGGTCCGAGAGCGCGTTGGTAACGGCCTTCGAAACACCTGGCGCGTAGCCGCCGGACTCGGCGCCACCGCCGCTGCCGCCACCATAGGCGCCGCCACGCATCGGCGACGGCTCCTGAGGCACGGTGAGGCCGACCGATTGCGCGAGCTCGTTGACGGCCTCGGGAAACGTGAGGCCCGCGTGCTCCATCAGAAAGCCGATGGCGGTGCCATGCGCGCCGCAACCGAAGCAGTGATAAAACTGCTTCGTTGGACTAACGGTAAACGAAGGGCTCTTTTCGTTGTGAAACGGGCAGAGGCCCATGAAATTCGCGCCGCCCTTCTTGAGCTGCACGTAACGCCCCACCACGTCAACAATATCGACGCGGTTGAGCAGATCCTGCAGGAACGAATGCGGAATCATCAGGGCACGGGAGCTCGGGTAACAGGGGTTGGGCACGCACGTTCGCACGGCCCTTGACAGGCCTCGCGACGGTGCACGGCGAGAAAAGCCGGCGCCGCGCGAGACGCGGCCCTCACTTCGCGAGCGCGGCCTTGACGAGCCCGGAGACCGCCGTCATGTCGGCGCGGCCTGCCAGCTTGGGCTTGAGCACGCCCATGACCTTGCCCATGTCCTGCGGGCCGCTCGCACCCACCTGGGCGACTGCTGCCTGCACTTCGGCGGCGATTTCGGCCTCCGAAAGCTGCTCGGGCATATAGGCGGACAGGACTTGCAACTCGGCGTTTTCCTTCTCGACGAGGTCCGTGCGGCCCGCCGCTTCGAACTGGCTGATCGAGTCCTTGCGCTGCTTGATCATCTTGTCGATGACCGCCGTGATGCCGGCGTCGTCGAGCGTCACGCGCTCGTCGACTTCACGTTGCTTGATGGCGGCGAGCAGCAGACGAATCGTGGCGAGGCGCTCGCTTTCGCGCGCGCGCATCGCGGCCTTCATGTCGTCGTTGATCTGGTCCTTGAGACTCATCACTCACCTGAAATGCGTTGGGGTTGCACAATCCCCGGGAGAATCCCGGGCAGCGCGGCCACCGCGCCAAACCACCAGCCAAACCCGCGCACCGAAACATCACAGGAATGCAAAAACCCGCCTGGAAGCGTTTCCAGGCGGGTCGGTGCGGATTCGACACGGCTGCGGCCACACCAGAAAAAAGCGCAGGCCTTGTTGCCGGCCCGGCCCGGGTTTCCCGGGACTGGCCAGCGGCAATGCCGGCTGCTTGCGTCGCCATGAATTTCCAAAACCAACGGAAGCCATGGCGGCGTCACAATCAGTACAGCTTCTTCGGCAGCATCTGGCTGCGCAGGCGCTTGAAGTGGCGCTTCACCGCCGCTGCCTTCTTGCGCTTACGTTCAGCCGTGGGTTTTTCGTAAAACTCTCGCGCACGAAGCTCGGTCAGGAGACCATTCTTCTCGATCGTGCGCTTGAAGCGGCGCATGGCAACTTCAAAGGGTTCGTTTTCTTTTACGCGGATGGTCGTCATTTTCCAATAACGGATCAGGAGGTAAAGAAAATCAAGTATAGCAGTTCCATGTCAGGGCACCGTGGGGCCACCTGGAGGAAAAACCCGAACCCTGGCGGCCCGTTCGCCCGCATTCACTGCTTCGTTTGTTGGCCGTCCAGCAAACGTCAGGCGTTGCCCGCTGCCGCCGAGAATTGCGCGGCAGCCTCGCCAGCGGCCACGCCCGACGCCCACGCCCACTGGAAGTTGTAGCCGCCGAGCCAGCCCGTCACGTCCACCGCCTCGCCCACGAAATACAGTCCCGGCACGCGCTGGCTCATCAACGTCGCGGAGGAGAGCTCGCGCGTATCCACGCCGCCACGCGTCACTTCGGCCTTCTTGTAGCCTTCGGTGCCAGTCGGCGTCAGCGTCCATTGCGCGAGCCCCTCGCCGATCCGACGCAGCGTCTTGTCGGGCAGATCGGCAAGACGCGCCTCCAGCGGCACCTGATGCGCCTCGAGCCAGGCGTGCGCAAGGCGCGTCGGCACCCACTCGGCTAACAGGTTGCCGATCTGGCGCTTCGTCGCGCCCTTCGCCTCGATCAACGCATCGCCGACGGCTCGCTCAGGCAGCAGATTCACGCGAATTGGCTGACCCGGCTGCCAGTAGCTCGAAATCTGCAGTACTCCGGGCCCGGAGAGGCCGCGATGCGTGAACAGCAGGTCCTCGTCGAAGGCTCCGCCGGTCTTGCGCTCGCCGGTCGCAACGTGCACTTCGAGCGAGACGCCCGCCAGCGGCACGTAAGGCGCCCAGTCCTGCTGTGCGAACGTGAGCGGCACCAGCGCGGGACGCGTGTCGACGAGCTTGTGGCCGAACTGCTTCGCGACGCGGTAGGCGAAATCGGTGGCGCCGATCTTCGGTATCGAGAGACCGCCCGTGGCGATCACCAGCGCCTTGGCGCGAATCTCGCCCTGCGGCGTGCCGAGCGTGAAGCCCGCTCCGTCGGCATGATTCACCGCCTCGACGGGCAGCGGGCGCCGCCATGCCACGCCGCCTGCGTCGCATTCGGCGCGCAGGACGTCGATGATCGCCTCGCTCGACTGGTCGCAAAAGAGCTGGCCCTTGTGCTTCTCGTGCCAGGTCACGCGATGCTGACGCAGCAGCGCGAGGAAGTCGCGCGGCGTGTAGCGCGCGAGCGCCGAGCGGCAGAAATGCGGGTTGTTCGAGAGATAGTTGGCGGGGCTCGCCTGCAAATTCGTGAAGTTGCAGCGGCCGCCGCCCGAGATGCGGATTTTTTCCGCGAGGCGCGGCGCATGATCGATCAGCGCCACACGGCGGCCCTGCTGGCCGGCCACCGCCGCGCACATCATGCCGGCCGCGCCTGCGCCGATCACGGCGATGTCGAATGATTCCATGGCGCGCATTCTACCTGCGCCTACCGCCGGGGTGGGCGCGCGATGTGATGCCGCGATGGCGCCGCGACGGTGCCACGGTCGTGCCAACGTGGCGCCTCGGGCGGCGCTCCTCCGCCCCAGACGCCGTCAAACGGGTTTCGCCCGCGCTGCTATACTTTCAAGTTCGCCTTTCACTTTGATTTAGCGGCGATTTTTGCCCCGACCGTTTGGTCCCGGCAGGGTCGCCGCAGCACGCCACACCATGCTCGTTCTCGGCATCGAAAGCTCCTGCGACGAAACCGGCCTCGCGCTCTACGACAGCGAGCGCGGCCTGCTCGCCCACGCACTGCACTCGCAGATCGCCATGCACCGCGAGTACGGCGGCGTCGTGCCCGAGCTCGCCTCGCGCGACCATATCCGCCGCGCGCTGCCGCTGCTCGAGGAAGTGCTCGCGAAGAGCGGCGCCGCGCGCAGCGACATCGACGCCATCGCCTTCACCCAGGGACCCGGGCTCGCCGGTGCGCTACTGGTGGGTGCGAGCATCGCCAACGCGCTCGCGATGGCGTGGAACCGCCCGACCGTCGGCATCCACCATCTCGAAGGGCATCTACTCTCGCCGCTGCTCGTCGACGCGCCGCCGCCCTTCCCCTTCGTCGCACTGCTCGTCTCGGGCGGCCACACGCAGCTCATGCGCGTGACCGACGTGGGCGTCTACGAGACGCTCGGCGAGACGCTCGACGACGCCGCGGGCGAAGCCTTCGACAAGACCGCCAAGCTGCTCGGTCTCGGCTATCCGGGCGGCCCGGAAGTCTCGCGCCTCGCCGAGTTCGGCACGCCGGGCGCCGTCGAGCTGCCGCGCCCGATGCTGCATTCGGGCGACCTCGACTTCAGCTTCAGCGGCCTGAAGACCGCCGTGCTCACGCAAGTCAAGAAGCTCGGCACGAACATCTGCGAGCAAGGCAAGGCCGATATCGCGCGTGGTTTCGTCGACGCCGCCGTCGATGTGCTCGCCGCCAAGTCGATCGCCGCGCTCAAGCGCACGAAGATGAAGCGCCTCGTGGTGGCGGGCGGCGTGGGCGCGAACAAGCAGTTGCGCGAAGCGCTTTCGGCAGCGGCGCAAAAGCGCGGCTTCGAAGTCCACTACCCCGATCTCTCGCTATGCACCGACAACGGCGCGATGATCGCGCTCGCGGGCGCGCTGCGCCTCGCGCGCTGGCCCGAGCAGGCCACGCACGACTATGCGTTCACGGTGAAGCCACGCTGGGATCTGGCGTCGCTCGCGCAGCAGTAAAGGCATCGCGCCAACGAAAAAGCCGCCCAGGGTGAATGACCCTCGGGCGGCTTTTTTTGCATCCGGCGTGCGGCGCGCGGCGCGCGCGTATCGATCAACCCATCGACCCGATCGCCCCGCGATCAACCCGCCACGCGCTTGTCGTGCTCGATCACGGCATACGCGCTGTGATTGTGAATCGACTCGAAGTTCTCGGCTTCGAGCGTATAGGCCATCACGCGCGCATCCGCGTTCAGGCGCACCGCCACGTCGCGCACCAGATCCTCGACGAACTTCGGATTCTCGTATGCGCGCTCCGTCACGAACTTCTCGTCCGGGCGCTTGAGCAAACCCCAGAGTTCGCACGACGCTTCTTCTTCGGCAATCCGAATGAGGTCTTCCACCGGCAGATCGCCCGCGAGCTCGGCGTCGATCGTCACGTGCGAGCGCTGGTTGTGCGCGCCATACTGCGAGATCTTCTTCGAGCACGGGCACAGGCTCGTTACCGGCACGAGCACCTTCAGAAACAGACGCGCCTGGCTGTTGCGCACTTCGCCCGCGAGCGTTACTTCGTAGTCCAGCAGACTTTCCACACCCGACACCGGCGCGACCTTCTTCACGAAGTAAGGGAACGAGACCTCGATGCGACCGGCCTGCGACTCGAGCTTTTCGAGCATCGCGGCCAGCATCGTGCGGAACGTCGCCGCTTCGAGCGGCACCTTGTTTTCTTCGAGCAGCGCCACGAAGCGCGACATGTGCGTGCCCTTCTGGTCCGCCGGGAGATGAACGTCGAGATTCCACGTGCCAACGCTCGGCTGAACGTCGCCCGCACCGGTCTTGACCGTCAGCGGATGGCGCACGCCCTTCACGCCCACGCGCTGGATCGGGATCTGACGGGTATCGACGGAGCTCTGGACGTCCGGCATCACGAAAGCCGGGTTCATCTGATTCATGTTCTTGTCCTCAGGCCGCGCCGCCAAACTTGCGGCGCGCAAATGGCCAGCGCCGGCAAAAGCCGGCGCTGGCGGGCGTTGCCGGGTACACACCCGGCCGCCGGTTCAATTGTGAAGTGGACTGCCACGGCTCGCGAGCCGGCCTGGCCTGCGTATACGAAACGAAGCGAAACGAGGCCAGCCGCGCCGCGAGGCGCTAATCCCACTCAGGCAACGCGCATCACCGACTTGCCGGCCGCGCTCGCGGCTTTGTCGAGGAAACGCTCGCGAATCGACTTCGCGATCCCAGCCGCGTCGAGGCCACAACTCGCCAGCAGCTTGGCCGGGTCGCCGTGATCGATGAAGCGGTCGGGGAGGCCCAATTGTAGTACGGGCTTGATAACCCCACTTTCAAGCAGGGCTTCCACGCAGGCCGAGCCCGCACCGCCCATGATGCAGCCTTCCTCGACGGTTACGAGATAGTCGTGCGTCTCGGCGAGCTGCTTCACGAGTTCCGTGTCGAGCGGCTTCACGAAGCGCATGTTCGCCACAGTGGCGTCCAGCTCCTGCGCAGCGGCGAGTGCCGGCGCAACCATCGTGCCGAAAGCGAGAATCGCGATGCGCTTGCCCGCGGGCGCATTGCTTTCGCGGCGAACTTCGCCCTTGCCCACCGGCAGCGCGGCCATCTGCTTGACGGTCGCGACGCCCGTGCCCGCGCCGCGCGGATAGCGCACGGCCGTCGGGCAGTCCTGCTGGAGCGCCGTGTAGAGCATCTGGCGGCATTCGTTTTCGTCCGACGCGGCCATGACCATCATGTTCGGGATGCAGCGCATGAACGCGAGGTCGTAGGCGCCCGCGTGCGTCGCGCCGTCCGCGCCGACGAGGCCCGCGCGGTCGATCGCGAACACGACCGGCAGGTTCTGCAGCGCCACGTCGTGAATCAGCTGGTCGTAGGCGCGCTGCAGGAAGGTCGAGTAGATCGCGACGACGGGCTTGAGGCCCTCTGCCGCGAGGCCGCCCGCGAACGTCACCGCATGCTGCTCGGCGATGCCGACGTCGTAATAGCGGTCCGGGAAGCGCTTCTCGAATTCCACCATGCCCGAGCCTTCGCGCATCGCCGGCGTGATGCCGACCACGCGCTGATCGAGCTCGGCCGCGTCGCACAGCCACTCGCCGAAGACCTGCGTGTAGGTCTTCTTGCTCGGCGCCGTGGATGGCTTGATGCCTTCGGCCGGGTTGAACTTACCGGGGCCGTGGTACAGGACCGGGTCGGCTTCGGCGAGCTTGTAGCCCTGGCCTTTCTTCGTCACGACGTGCAGGAATTGCGGACCGCGCAGTTCCTTGATGTTCTGGAGAGTCGGGATCAGCGAGTCGAGATCGTGACCGTCGATCGGCCCGATGTAGTTGAAGCCGAATTCCTCGAACAGCGTGGCCGGCACGATCATGCCCTTCGCGTGCTCTTCGAGCCTGCGCGCGAGGTCGAGCACGGGCGGCGCGTGGCGCAGCACGCGTTCCACGCCCGCACGTGCAGCGGCGTAGAAGCGGCCCGACATCAGGCGCGCGAGATGGCGATTGAGCGCGCCCACCGGCGGCGAGATCGACATGTCGTTGTCGTTGAGAATGACGAGCAGCGGCACGTCGTCTTCCACGCCCGCGTTGTTCATCGCCTCGAAGGCCATGCCCGCGGTCATCGCGCCGTCGCCGATCACGGCGATGCCCATGGCGTTCTCGCCCTTGAGCTTGCTCGCGATGGCCATGCCGAGCGCCGCCGAGATCGAGGTGCTCGAGTGGGCGGTGCCGAACGTGTCGTATTCGGACTCGTCGCGCTTCGGAAAGCCGGAGATGCCGCCAAGCTGACGCAGCGTATGCATCTGGTCGCGGCGGCCCGTCAGGATCTTGTGCGGATAAGTCTGATGGCCCACGTCCCAGACGATGCGATCGCGCGGCGTGTCGAACACGTAGTGCAGCGCGATCGTCAATTCGACCGTACCGAGGTTGGACGACAGGTGGCCGCCCGTTTGCGAGACGCTGTCGAGGACGAAGGCACGCAGTTCGTCGGCGAGCGGCTGCAACTGGCGGCGATCGAGGCGGCGCAAATCCGCCGGGTCGTCAATGGTTTTCAGCAAGTCGTACATCGTCGTTCCATTGTAGGAAATCGAGCGCTCCCGCACTTCTGTCGCGCATTACTTCCCGTTCATGCGCGTGGGCGGGTTGGCGCAATCAGCTCACCCGGTTCACAACCAGATCAGCGAGTTCGGCGAGGCGCTGCGCGCGCGCGCCGAACGGTTCAAGCGCCGCGTGGGCATCCGCGCGCAACTGTTGCGCGAGCACCCGCGAGGCATCGAGGCCGATGATCGACACATAGGTCGGCTTGCCGTCCTTCGCGTCCTTGCCGGCGGTCTTGCCCAGCGTGGCCGAGTCCGCAGTGACGTCGAGAATGTCGTCCACCACCTGGAAGGCGAGGCCCACGGCCGCTGCATACTTGTCGAGCGCGGCGAGCGTTTGCGCGGAGGGCGTTTCGCCCGCCAGCGCGCCCATGCGGACCGCGGCGCGCAGCAGCGCGCCGGTCTTCAGACGGTGCATCGTTTCGAGCTCGGCTCGCGTGAGCGCGTGGCCCACGCTCGCCAGATCGATCGCCTGGCCGCCGGCCATGCCGATCGAGCCGCTCGCCAGCGCGAGTTCGCGCACGAGCGATGCCTGGCGCTGTGCCGAATCACCCAGACCCGCACCCAGACCCGGAACATCCGACGTCAGCGTGACGAAAGCTTGCGACTGCAACGCGTCGCCGACCAGCAGCGCCGTGGGTTCGTCATATTTAACGTGCACGGTGGGCTTGCCGCGACGCATGTCGTCGTCGTCCATGCAGGGCATGTCGTCATGCACGAGCGAGTAGACGTGAATCATCTCCAGCGCGCAGGCCGCCGCGTCGAGCGCCTCGGGCGCCGCGTTGGTGAGCTCGCCCGCGGCATGGCACAAGAGCGGGCGAACGCGCTTGCCGCCGCCGAGCACGGCATAGCGCATGGCGTCGTGCAGCGGAGCGGGCTGCACATCGGCAGCCGGCAAATAGTGATCAAGCGCGCTTTCGACCCGGTCAAGCACCTGCCGGGTCCATTGGTCAAATGTCATAGATCGTCGTCTCCGCCAGCGGCGGAACTGCCTGTCGTATTGAGGGGCACGGGCCGCAGCGTTTCGCCGTCGAGCACGCGCACCTGTTGTTCAACCTTTTCGAGCTGCTGTTGGCAAAACTTCACCAGTACGGCGCCACGGCGGTAGGCGGCCAGCGATTCCTCGAGGCTCAGGCTGCCGCCTTCCATGCGCGCAACCAGCGCGTCGAGCTCGGCGAGGCCTGCCTCGTAGCTCTGCGGCAGATCGGCCGTGGCCGCCTCGTCCGCGCCTTGGTCCGCGCCTTGGTCCGCGCTTTTGTCTGTTCCGTCGCGGTCTTTCGATGCGGATTTCGCCATGGATGGTCGCCAAAATGAAACAAGGCGGACATTCTACGGCAAAAGCCCCCTCGTCGCCCCGCTCGCCGGCTCATGTGCCCTCCTGGCCACACCATAAGGGTTTGCCCGAATCGGTACTGGAAGGCTGCATTCTGCGCTTTATTGTCGCGGTTTATACCGCATTCTCGTCACTTTCTCGACGCAATTCCTGCAAGAATCAGCAACTTAGCTACCCCGCCGGGGTCAACCAGGATATAATGCCCGGCTCCCTAAATCGAATATTCGATGGTTGGGTTGTTCACTGCTTTCACGTCTTCATCGGGAGTGGGAATGTCCAATCTGAGCAATGCATTGCAGCTGAAGTCCATTCACAGTCAGCTGCCAGTCACGGCTTACTTTGACGAAGCGCTTCTCAAGCGCGAGATCGAAACGCTTTTCCAGAAAGGTCCTCGCTACGTTGGGCACGAATTGATGGTGCCCGAGGCGGGGAATTATTTTGCGCTGCCCAGCGAGAAAGAGGGTCGCGTGCTCGTTCGCAACCAGAGCAACGAGATCGAGCTACTCTCGAATGTCTGCCGCCACCGCCAGGCCATCATGCTAAACGGTCGCGGCTCGGCAGACAATATCGTATGTCCGCTGCATCGCTGGACCTACGACCTCAAGGGCGAACTGCTTGGCGCACCGCACTTCGCGGACAAACCCTGCCTGAACCTGAGCAGCACGCCGCTGCAAAAATGGAACGGCCTGCTCTTCGAGTCGGCCGGGCGCGATGTCGCGCGCGACCTTGCACGCCTCGGGCCGGCGAAGCATCTCGACTTCACGGACTACATGTTCGATCACGTCGAGATCCACGAGTGCAACTACAACTGGAAGACCTTTATCGAGGTCTATCTGGAGGACTACCACGTCGTGCCGTTCCACCCGGGCCTCGGCAACTTCGTGTCGTGCGACGACCTGCAGTGGGAGTTCGGCGAGTGGTACAGCGTCCAGACGGTGGGCGTGCACAACCATCTCGGCAAGCCGGGCAGCCCCACGTATCGCAAGTGGCACGACGAGGTCCTGCGTTTTCGCAACGGTGTGCCGCCCGAGTTCGGCGCGATCTGGATGGTGTATTACCCCGGTCTGATGATCGAGTGGTATCCGCACGTGCTCGTCTGCTCCTGGCTCATTCCGCAGGGCACGCAGAAGACCACCAACATCGTCGAGTTCTATTACCCCGAGGAAATCGTGCTGTTCGAGCGCGAGTTCGTCGAGGCCGAGCGCGCCGCCTATATGGAAACGGCCATTGAAGACGACGAGATCGCCGAGCGCATGGACGCTGGCCGCCGCGCGCTCTTCGAGCGCGGCGTCTCGGAAGTCGGCCCGTACCAGAGCCCGATGGAAGACGGCATGCAACACTTCCACGAGTTCCTGCGGCGCGAGCTCGGCACGATCTGAGCGAGTGCTTCGCGAGCCACTCGGCGCATCACCAAAAGACGGGCTCAGGCCCGTCTTTTTGTTTAGACTGACGGCATCGGGCCAGCACTTTCCGCGCACCTGTGCAGTTGCACTTGCGCTACATCGGCCACGCACGATTCAAGGAGCCGTCATGCCCCACACGCACCACACCACGCTGATCTCGGCCGCCAACCTGCACGAGCACCTCGCCGCCGCGCCAGGCAGCGTGCTCGTCTTCGACTGCCGCTTCGATCTCGCAGACCCTGCCGCGGGCGAAGCCGCCTATGCTGCCGGCCATCTGCCGGGCGCGCGCTATCTCCATCTCGACCGCGACCTCTCGGGTCCGAAGACCGGCAAGAACGGCCGTCATCCGCTGCCCGATCGCGCCTCGCTCGTCGCCACGCTCATGAGCTGGGGGCTCAACGCGGGACAACAGGTCGTCGCCTATGACGCGCAGGGCGGTATGTACGCCGCGCGCCTCTGGTGGCTGCTGCGCTGGCTAGGCCACGATTCGGTCGCCGTGCTCGACGGTGGCCTGCAAGCCTGGGAGGCCGCCGGCTACCCGCTTTCGAAGGACGTCCCCGCGGCCACGCAAGGCACGTTCAAGGCCGGCGCGCCGCTTCAGGTGACCGTGGATGCCCAGGCCATCGAGCGCGATCTCGCCATCCATGAACTGACCATCGTGGACGCGCGCGCCGCCGACCGCTACCGCGGCGAGAACGAGACGATCGATCCGGTGGGCGGCCATATCCCCGGTGCGCTCAACCGCTTCTTCAAGGACAACCTCACTGGCGACGGCCGCTTCAAGTCCGCCCACACGCTGCGCGACGAATTCGGCGCGCTGCTGCCCGGCAAGACGCCCGAGCACGTGGTGCTGCAATGCGGCTCGGGCGTGACCGCCTGCCATAACGTGCTGGCGATGGAGATCGCCGGTATGCATGGCGCGGCGCTCTATGCGGGGTCGTGGAGCGAGTGGTGCTCGGATCCGTCGCGGCCCGTGGCGACGGGCGCCAAGCCCTGAGCTTGCCCACTGAGTCTGACCACTGAGTCTGACCACTGAGCCTGCCCCGCCACGGCGCCGGCCTCAGCCGACGCCGTGCTCCCTGAACCAGGCAATCGCGCGCTTCCAGCCATCCTCGGCATCGGCCTTGCGATAGCTTGGCCGATAGTCGGCGAAAAACGCATGGCCCGCATCGTCGTACACGACGAACTGCGAGCCGCGCCCACCCGGCGGTCCGTGCGCAATCGCGGCTTTCATCTGCTCGAGCGTATCCTGTGGATTGCTTGTGTCCTGGCGCCCGTAGAGCCCGAGCACCGGCACTTGCAGATTGCCCACGAGATCGAGCGGATTCTGTGGCGTGTTCGCGGTACGCGCGCCAGCCACGCGCCCATACCACGACACCGCCGCCTTCACGCGCGGATTGTGCTCGGCATAGAGCCACGCGTACCGCCCGCCCCAGCAGAACCCGTTGATCCCCACGCGCTCGAGATCGCCGCCATGCTGGCCGGCCCAGACGAGCGCCGCGTCGATGTCGCCGAGCACCTGCGCGTCGACGACCTTGCTCACGATGTTCTGGTCGATCTGCTGGGCGCTCGGATACACCGATGCATCGCCCTCGCGCTTGAACAGGTCCGGCGCGATGGCCAGATAGCCGAGCTTGGCGAAGCGCCGGCACACGTCGGCGATATGTTCGTGCACGCCAAAAATCTCGTGAATCACGATGATCACCGGCAGATGCGTCTTGCCGCCGGGTTGGGCGCGGTACGCGGGAATCAGCGTACCGCTCGACTGGAAGGCGATCTCGCCGGCGTCGAGACCCACGCTGTCGGTGTGGATGGTTTGCGCGGAGACCGGCAGCACCGCAGCGGCAAAGCCGCTGCCCAGTGCTGCCTTGATGAAGGTGCGCCGATCGAACGGCACGTGCGGGACGAGGCTGTCGATTTCAGGTTTGAGCATGCAACGCTCCTTGCGAAAAGAACGACGCAAAAGGGGCTGCACAAACCAGTGCCACGCCCGCAGGGGCAAGCAGGCACAAGCAGGGGCAAGCAGGCACCAGCGCGTCAGTGCAGCTTCACGCGCGGCAGCGTCGTGCGCCGCAGCCAGTGCGCGAAGGTGTCGAGCACCATGCGCGCATAGCCGTGTAGCGCCGCGATATGCAGCCGGTACAGCGACATGTACATGAAGCGGGCGAAGAGCCCCTCGATCAGCATGCTTCCGCCAATCACGCCGCCCATCAGGTTGCCGACCGCGCTGAAATGACCGAGCGAGACTAGCGAGCCGAAGTCGCGATACGTGAACTCGGGCAACGGCTTGCCGGCGAGCCGGTCACCCATCGAGCGGAACAAAAACGATGCCTGCTGGTGCGCGGCCTGCGCACGCGGCGGCACGCCGCGCTCGTTGCCGGGCCACGCGCACGCCGCGCAGTCGCCGAGCGCGAAGACGTTGTCGTCGGCTTCCGTTTGCAGCGTGCGCCGCACGACCAGCTGACCGAGCCGGTTGACGGTCAAGCCGTCGAGTTGCGAAAGCACCGCCGGCGCCTTGATGCCGGCCGCCCACACGGTGAGGTCGGCGCGCACGGATTTGCCGCTTGCCGTGCGCACGACGCCCGGCGCCACCTCGGTCACGAGCTCGCCGGTCATGATCCGCACGCCGAGCTTGCGCAGTAGATCGCCGGTGGCCGATGAAACGCGCTCGGCCAAAGCAGGCAGAATGCGCGGACCCGATTCGATCAGCACGATGCCCACGTCATGACTCGGATCGAGCTTGTGCAGGCCGTAGGCCGAGAGCACCTGCGCGGTGTTGCGCAGTTCGGCGGAAAGCTCGACGCCCGTTGCGCCCGCGCCGACGATCGCGATCTGCACGCGCGGCACTTCGTTGCCTTCGTGGTCATGCGTGACCGGTTCGGGCTCCTGATGCTCCGCGCGCATGCATGCCGCGATGAGACGCTTGCGAAAGCGCTCGGCCTGCGCGACGGTGTCGAGCGCGATGGAGTTTTCCGCCGCGCCCTGCACGCCGAAGAAGTGCGTAGTGCTGCCGATCGCGAGCACCAGCGTGTCGTATTCGAGCACGCGCTCGGGCAGCATTTCGCCACCGTCTTCATCCTGCACTGCACCAAGCGTGATGCGCTTTGCCGTGCGGTCGAGCCCGACCAGCTCGCCCTGCTGGAATTCGAAACCGTGCCAGCGCGCCTGCGCCGCGTACTCGAGTTCTTGCGTAAACGGGTCCATGCTGCCCGCCGCCACTTCGTGCAGGAGCGGTTTCCAGATATGCGTCGGATAGCGGTCGACGAGCGTGACCGAGGCGTGTGGCCTGCCGCGCTTCGCACGCGTTTCGCCGTAACGATCGCCTAGCCGGGTTGCCAGCTCGAGGCCTCCAGCGCCTCCTCCCACTACGATAAAGCGGTGCATAGACTCTCCGTGCATGTCGATAGGCGATAAGACGCCCGACGCTCAGCCGATACTTAATATCGGTGCGCATTGGCAGCGCGGCGTGGGCCTTTGGCTCATTGTTGACTGATGCAATGCAACACGGCAAGACACGCAGTGCGCATTAACGACATCTGCACTGGCCGCTTGCGTTACGGCGCGGCTCCGGTTACGGGTTACGACCTGGCTACGATACTCGCGCTAGCGGACTCGCGGCTGTGGGGCGCACGAACGTTCGGTGCGCACGCATCCCATACGCCACACGGCACGCACACGGCGCGCGTCGGCACGCATCGGCGCGCCACTTTACTGCGCCCGCATTGCACCGGCATTGCACCGGCATTACGCCCTCAGTGTGCTCTCAGTGCACCCTCAGTGCGCTTCTTCCCAGTTCGCACCCACACCCACCTCGGCCACGAGCGGCACCTTCAGCTTCGCCACCGAGCACATCAACTCCGGCAAGCACTTGCGCACTTCGGAGAGTTCCTCGTCGGGGACTTCGAGCACCAGTTCGTCGTGGACCTGCATGATCATCCTGGTGCCGATCTTGCGTTTGTCGAGCCATTGCTGCACCGCGATCATCGAGAGCTTGATGAGATCGGCCGCCGTGCCCTGCATCGGCGCGTTGATGGCAGCACGCTCGGCGGCCTGGCGGCGCGGGCCGTTGCCGCCGTTGATCTCGGGCAGCCAGAGGCGGCGGCCGAACACGGTCTCCACGTAGCCGCGCGACTTCGCGTCCATGCGCGTCTCGTCCATGTAGCGCTTGACGCCCGGATAGCGCGCGAAATAACGGTCGATATAGAGCGTGGCCGCATCGCGCGTGATGCCGAGATTCGAGGCGAGGCCGAATGCGCTCATGCCATAGATCAGCCCGAAGTTGATGACCTTCGCGATGCGCCGCTGGTCGTTGCTCACTTCGAGCGGCGTCATGCCGAACACTTCCGCCGCCGTGGCGCGGTGAATGTCGTCGCCGCGCTTGAACGCCGCGAGCAGCGACTCGTCGCCCGAGATATGCGCCATGATGCGCAGTTCGATCTGCGAATAGTCGGCGGACACGATCTTGCAGCCCGGCGGTGCAATAAACGCTTCGCGAATGCGCCGGCCTTCGCCCGTGCGCACCGGAATGTTCTGCAGATTCGGATCGTTAGACGCGAGACGGCCGGTCACGGCCACGGCCTGCGCGTAGTTCGTGTGCACGCGGCCCGTTTGCGCGTTGACCATGCGCGGCAGCTTGTCGGTATACGTGGACTTGAGCTTGGCGAGACCCCGATGCTCGAGCAACAGCTTGGGCAGCGGGTAGTCTTCGGCGAGTTTTTGCAGCACTTCTTCGTCGGTGGACGGTGCGCCGCTCGGCGTCTTCTTCACGACCGGCAGTTGCAGCTTCTCGAAGAAGATCTGGCCGATCTGCTTGGGCGAGCCGAGATTGAACTCGCCGCCCGCGAGCGCATAGGCTTGCTGCTCGAGCTCGATAAGCCGCACCGCGATTTCGGCGCTCTGTTTTTCCAGCCGCTCCGTGTCGATCAGCACGCCATTGCGTTCCACCTTGCGCAGCACGCGCGAGGTGGGCATCTCGATCTCGCGATACACGTAGTAGAGGCCCTTCTCGGGCGCGATTTGCGGATAAAGCGCGAGGTGCAGTTGCAGCGTGACATCGGCATCTTCGGCTGCGTATTCGGCGGCCGTTTCGAGCGGCACGTCGTCAAAGCCGATCTGCTGCGCACCCTTGCCTGCCACCTCCTCGTACTTGATCGTCTTGATGCCGAGATGACGCAGCGCGAGGCTGTCCATGTCGTGAGTGCGATGCGATTCGAGCACATACGATTCGAGCAGCGTGTCGTACTCGACGCCGTTCAGCTCGATGCCATAGTTCGCGAGCACCTGTTCGTCGTACTTCATGTGCTGGCCGACCTTCTTGTGCTGCTCGCTTTCGAGCCAGGGCTTCAGGCGCGCGAGCACTTCGTCGAGCGGCAACTGCTCGGGCGCGTCGGGCCCGCGATGCGCGAGCGGCAGATACGCGCCGCTGCCCGCTTCGGTCGAGAACGACATGCCGACGAGCTTCGCGACCATCGGATCGAGCGCCGTGGTCTCGGTGTCGAACGCGGTGAGCGCGGCCGCTTCGATCTTCTTGAGCCACGTATCGAACTGCCCCCACGTCTGAATGGTTTCGTAGTGGCGTGGCGCGTCGTCGATGAGCAACGCGGGCTGGACGTTCGCGTCCTGCGCGGGCGCTTCGCCGGTCGTTGCAGCGGGCACGGTCTGATTGGCTTCGTTGACTTCACGCAGCCAGGTCTTGAAGCCGTGGCGCGCGAAGATATCGCGCAACTCCTCGCGCGCTTCGCCTTGCGTGGCGAGCGAGCCCGCAATCGACTCCAGGTGCGGAGAAAGATCGCATGACGTTTCGACGGTGACGAGCTTCCTCGCCATCGGCAGGAAGTCGAGCGCGTCGCGCAGATAGCCGCCCACTGCCCCCTTGATTTCATCGGCATGCTCGACGATGCCGTCGAGCGTGCCATATTGCGTGAGCCACTTCACCGCCGTCTTCGGGCCGCACTTGTTCACACCCGGCACGTTGTCCACGGTGTCGCCAATGAGCGAGAGATAGTCGACGATGCGCTCCGGCGGCACGCCGAACTTCGCGATCACGCCTTCGCGGTCGAGCGTCTCGTTGGTCATCGTGTTGATGAGCGTGACGTGGTCGGTCACGAGCTGCGCGAGATCTTTATCGCCGGTGGAAACGACCACCTTCATACCGTGCTTTTCCGCCTGGCATGCAAGCGTGCCGATCACGTCGTCGGCCTCCACGCCTTCGATCATCAAAAGCGGCCAGCCTAGTGCACGCACCGCTTCGTGGATGGGCTCGATTTGCGCCGCGAGCGGCTCGGGCATGGAAGGCCGGTTGGCCTTGTACTCGGGATACCAGTCGTCACGAAACGTCTTGCCCTTTGCATCGAACACGCACGCGCTATACTCTGCCGTAACGTCCTTGCGCATGCGACGCAGCATGTTGATGATGCCGTATAGCGCACCCGTCGGTTCGCCATCGGGACCGCGCAAATCAGGCATCGCATGGAAGGCACGATAGAGATAGCTAGAACCGTCGACCAGCAACAGGGTCTTACCTTCCAGCTGAGTTTGTAGCTTGGTTTCCACGCGAAGTTCTTCAGGCATTATGGACAAGAGAAAAGTGATTCCGAGTCTGCGTTCACTCGCAGATCAAGAGCGCGCAACAGCCAAGAAGGCGCGCGCATCGTGGCAGATGTTCACGATTATGGCAGAGTTTATCGAGGCGACCGAATACCTGTCCGAGATCCGGCCAGCGGTCAGCATCTATGGCTCTGCTCGCCTGAAACCCGACTCGCCGTACTTCCAGCTCGCCAAAACCATCGCGCGCAAAGTGTCGGACGCGGGCTTCGCCGTGATCTCCGGCGGCGGCCCAGGCATCATGGAAGCCGCCAACCAGGGCGCGCACGCGGGCAAGTCGCCTTCCGTGGGCCTGAACATCGAGTTGCCGCACGAGCAGTCGGGCAATCAGTGGCAGGACATCTCGCTGCGCTTTCGCCATTTCTTCACGCGCAAGGTCACCTTCGTCAAGAACTCCGACGCCGTGATCGTGATGCCTGGCGGCTTCGGCACGCTCGACGAACTGGCCGAGGTGCTCACGCTCATCCAGACCAAGAAATCGCGTCACGTGCCCATCATTCTGGTGGGTGCCGAGTTCTGGAAGGGCCTGCTCGAGTGGTTCCGCGCGGCGCTCGTGCCTATGGGCCTCATCAATCCTGAAGACATGGATCTGATGCAGGTAATCGACGACCCGGACCAGGTGCTCGAAGCGGTGCTCAAGTTCTATGAGGACAGCGGCGAAGAGCCCGAGCAGGAACATCCGGCCCGCCCCGAATCCGACGACGACCGCATGTTCTATCTTTGATGTTCGACGCAGGCCGGCTGCGCGCTGGCCTGCTCCTCCAGCCATCGGCAAAACTGCGCAACGACAGGCACGTCCGCCACCTCGCGCCGCGCAACCCAGCAATAGCCGCGCGCGTCCAGGTGGGGGCCGGCGAGCGGTGCCACGAGACGGCCCGAAGCCAGTTCGTCGTCCAGCAGCGGCAGCGGTCCAAGCGCCACACCGAGCCCGTCCTCGGCGGCCTGCAGCGCCAGATAAAAATGGTCGAACGACTGCTTCTTCCGGCACTTGGCTTTCACGCCGGCAGCGGCCAGCCACGTGCGCCACGCATCGGGACGCGTATCCGAGTGCAGCAGGACATGGCGCGCGAGGTCGTCGGCGCACTGGATCGGCGCTCGTTTCAATAACGCCGGGCTGCACACCGGCAACTCCATTTCGTCGAGGAAATAGCCGCTCGCGCAATCCGGCCAATGCGCCGGCCCGCGCCGCACGGCCACGTCGAACGCATCGAGCGTCTCGACGGGCGCATTCGAAGTGGCAAGACGCAACTCGACGTTGGGCGCGAGGCGCTGGAACTGCGAAAGACGCGGCAGCAGCCACTTCATGGCGAACGTGGGCAGCGCATTCACGCGCAGCACATGGACGACGCCGGTATCGCGCAACTCCGTCGTGGCGCGGGCAATGCTGTCGAACGCCCCCTGCACGGCTCCGAGATAACGCCGCCCGTCGTCGGTCAAGGCAACCCGCTTGCCGTGCCGATGAAACACCTGCACGCCCACCCACGCCTCCAGCGCCGCGACCTGGCGGCTGATTGCACCGTGAGTCACATGGAGCTCGGCCGCCGCGGCGGTGAAACTGTTGTGCCGTGCCGCGGCTTCGAACGCGCGCAGCGCGGGAAAGGGAGGAAGGGAGCGTGCCATGCTTGTGATTCTAGGTCACAAGAACCCGGCCGAGAAATCGTTTTGCCTGGGGGCGGTTCGGCGCTACGCTTCGAACTTTCCATCGAGGTCTTCGCATGAAACAAAACCTGGCCTCCTCCCCATCCGAGGCGAACGCCACCCCCGAGGACGATGTGCTTGGCACGCCCAGCGTGCGCGATCTGTTCCTCGGCTTTCTCGGGCTCGGCTTCACCTCCTTCGGCGGCGCACTGCCGCTCGCGCGCCGCACCATCGTCGAGCAGCGCCGCTGGCTTTCGTCCGCCGAATTCACCGACCTGCTCGGGCTGTGCCAATTCCTGCCCGGCGGCAATGTGATCAACCTTTCGGTCGCGCTCGGCATGCGCTTTCGCGGCTGGCGCGGCGCCGTCGCCGGGCTGCTCGGGCTGATCGCCGGGCCGTCGCTCGTCGTGATCGGGTTGGGCGTGCTCTACGAGCGCACGCAGAACGACCCGCACGTGCGGCATCTATTCGTCGGCCTTGCCGCCGCAGCCGCCGGGCTGCTGATCGCCATGGCCGCGAAAATCGTGCTGCCGCTGCGCCGCGACCCGGCCGCCGCCGCAATCGCCCTGCTCGGCTTCATCGCCATCGCTCTGCTGCGCCTGCCGCTCTTGCCCACCATGCTCGTACTCACGCCGCTCGGCATCGCCGTCGCGGCGCGTGCTGCCCGTCGCGCGGAGGAAGCACAATGAACGCCACCCTGGTCGCGCTCGCCACGATCTTCAGCCAGCTCTCGCTGCTTGCATTCGGCGGCGGCAACACGATCCTCCCGGAAATGCAGCGCCAGGTCGTGGAGGTCCACCACTGGATGAGCGCGAGCGAGTTCAGCGCGCTATTCGCACTCGCGCAGGCCGCGCCAGGGCCCAACATGATGATCGTGACGCTGGTGGGGTGGCACGTGGCCGGCTGGCCCGGCATGCTCGTGACGTCGGTGGCGAAGTTCGGGCCGTCCTCGCTCGTGACGGTGGCTGCGCTTCACGCGTGGGATCGCTTCAAGGACCGGCCGTGGCGGCGCATCGCGCAGCGCGGGCTCGTGCCGGTGACGGCGGGGCTCGTGGCCGCGAGCGCCATGTTGATCGCGAAGGCATCCGATCCGACATGGATCGCGTGGGCGATCACGGGCGCATGCGCCGTGCTCGCGTTGCGCACGAAGATCCATCCGTTGTGGCTGCTTGCCGCGGGGAGCTTGATCGGGTTGATGGGGATTGGGCAGTAGTATCTGCGCCGCGCACACTGGCGGCACGCATTGCTTCGTCATCCTGAAAACCGGCGCGCGCACGCGCCGGTTCGAAGCTTACTGAAACGCCACCTCGGCAAAGCTGCGCAATTTCCGGCTATGGAGTTTGTGCAGGCCATTGGTGCGCAAGATCTCCATCGCCTTTACGCCAATCTGCAGGTGCTGATCCACCTGCGCGCGGTAGAACGAATCGGCCATGCCAGGCAGCTTGAGTTCGCCGTGCAGCGGCTTGTCGGAGACGCATAGCAAGGTGCCGTACGGCACGCGGAAGCGAAAGCCGTTCGCGGCAATCGTCGCGCTCTCCATGTCGAGCGCAACCGCGCGACTCTGCGAAAGACGCTGCACCGGCTCGCGATGCTCGCGCAATTCCCAATTGCGATTGTCGACGCTCGCCACCGTGCCCGTGCGCATCACACGCTTGAGCTCCACGCCGTCGAGCTGCGTGATCTGCGCGACCGCGCGCTCGAGCGCCACCTGCACTTCGGCCAGCGCCGGAATCGGCACCCACAGCGGCAAATCGGCGTCCAGCACGTGATCCTCGCGCACATAGCCGTGCGCGAGCACGTAGTCGCCGAGACGCTGCGTATTGCGCAGCCCCGCGCAGTGGCCGAGCATGATCCATGCATGCGGGCGCAGCACCGCGATATGGTCCGTGATCGTCTTTGCATTCGACGGCCCCACGCCGATATTGACCATCGTGATGCCGCTGCCGTCCGCGCGCTTGAGGTGATACGCGGGCATCTGCGGCAGACGCGCGGGCGGCGTGCCCTCGTCGTCCTGCTCGCCGAGATTCGCGTTGTAGGTAACCACGTCGCCCGGCTCCACGAACGACGTGTATTCGCTGCGGTAATTGCGCAGATCGGCGTCGTCGGTGCGCGCCATCATCGCGCGGCCGAGCTTCACGAATTCGTCGATATAGAACTGGTAGTTGGTATAGAGCACATAGTTCTGGATGTGCGTGGGCGAGGTCGCCGTGTAGTGCTTGAGGCGATGCAGCGAAAAGTCCACGCGCGGCGCCGTGAAGAGCGCGAGCGGCTGCGGCTCGCCGTGTGCAGGCTCATAGGTGCCATTGACGATGCGGTCATCGAGCTCGGCGAGGTCCGGCGTATCGAATAGGTCGCGCATCGCGAAAAGCCGCTCGCGGTCCAGATCGCCTTCGAGGTGGATGCCCTCCGCGAACGCGAAATGAATCGGAATGGGCTGCTCCGACACCCCGACTTCGATCGACACATGATGGTTCTTCGAAAGCAGCCGCAATTGCTCGCGATAATAGTTGCTGAACAGGTCGGGACGCGTGATGGTGGTCTCGAACACGCCGGGGCCCGCGACGAAACCATATGAACGCCGCGAATCGATGTGCGTGTTGACTTCCGTGTGAACGCGCACGAACGGATAGCAGGCGCGCACGCGGTGGTCGAACGCCTCGCCGCGCCGGTAGCGTGCGAACGCGTCGCGCAGGAACGAGGTGTTCGCCTCGTAGATGGCGGACAGGCGCGTGACGGCGTCGGCGGCGTCCTCGAAGGCTTCGGCGGGAAAGTCGTGTGGGGGCGTCATGAAGCTGCGCCGGTGATTCTCGTTGTTCATGTTCGTTCGCCTCGGTTCATATGGAACGACATTAGCACGGAAGCAAGACGTTCTGACAACGCCCTTCGCACGTCCGGGAGATTGGGGTACGACCTGCGCCGTCGCACGGCAATGGAAGCGGGCGACACGAGCGACGAAGCGCCCCCGCGACCCCCGCCGCTGCGGCACGCTGGCCCGTGCGCCGTCGCGGCCCGACACCGGGAGCTGGACGCGGATTTGCTAGAATTGGACCATCCACTGGAGAATCACCATGAAGTCGCACATTCTTGCCGTCTTCGCAGCGACGCTCGCGTTCAGCGGGTTCGCCATGGCCACGCCGGCTGACGACGCGAAGACTGCCGTCGAGGCCCAGTCCGCCAACGAGCGGGCCGGTTTGCCCGACCTGGCGGCCATCAACAACAAACCGGCCGCGCGCGTCACCTCGAAGGTCAACATCAACGACGTGCCGCGCACGCCGAGCTTCCATGAAGTGAGCCCGAACGGCACCGAGGTCACCGAATACCGCGACAAGGGCAAGCCCGTCGAGATCAACGTGCATTCGAACTTCGGCACGCGCTACTCGATGAGCGCGAATCCCGATACCTCGCCGCAAGTCCGCCCGAACGGCCAGGCCAGCACGCGCCTGCCGTCGATCAACCTGCATTACTGAACCACCGTCCCCGCGCGCGGGCGGCATGCGCTGTCCCGCGCCCGCCTCCTGCCCGAGCGCACGAAGCCGCGCTGAAGCGGTTTCCGCGCAAGCGGCCGCGCCCGCGAGCAGGGTCCCCATTACGATAACCACACGACCTCTGGCATGGCCGTCTTCACCGCTGTCACCGAAACCCAGCTCGCTCAATGGATGCGCGACTACGATCTTGGCGATGTAGTCGATTTTCGCGGCATTCAGTCGGGCATTGAAAACAGCAACTTCTTCCTGACGACGACGCGCGGCGAATACGTTCTGACGATCTTCGAAAAGCTCACGGCTGAACAGTTGCCGTTCTATCTCGAGCTGATGCGCCATCTGGCATCGCACCGCGTGCCGGTGCCCGACCCGATGCCGCGTGCTGACGGCACGCTATTCGGCCTGCTGCACGGCAAGCCGGCAGCCATCGTCACGAAGCTCGACGGCGCGCCGGAACTCGCCCCGGGCGTGGAGCATTGCACGGAAGTCGGGCAGATGCTCGCGCGCATGCACCTGGCGGGCCGCGACTTCGCACCCGGTCAGCCGAATCTGCGCAGCCTGCCGTGGTGGGAAGAGACGGTGCCCACGGTGCTGCCGTTCCTCGACGACGCCCAGCGCGAGCTGCTCACGAGCGAACTCGCGCACCAGCAGGCCTTCTTCGGCAGCGACGATTACGCCGCGCTGCCCGGCGGCCCCTGCCATTGCGACCTCTTCCGCGACAACGCGCTGTTCGCGCACGTCAAGCCGGAAACGGGCCATACGGTGCGCCTCGGCGGATTCTTCGACTTCTATTTCGCCGGCTGCGACAAATGGGTGTTCGATGTAGCGGTGACGGTCAACGACTGGTGTGTCGATCTCGCGACGGGCAAGCTCGACGCGCCGCGCGTCGAAGCGCTGCTGCGCGCCTACCAGACCGTGCGCCCGTTCACGCCCGCCGAGAGCCGGCATTGGGTCGATATGCTGCGCGCCGGCGCGTACCGCTTCTGGGTATCGCGCCTGTATGATTTCTACTTGCCGCGTTCGGCTGAGCTGCTCAAGCCGCACGACCCCGGCCATTTCGAGCGCATCCTGCGCGAGCGCCGCGCGGGTAGCGCGGCCGGCACGCCGGGCGCCTTCCACGCACTCTCTGACCTGCCCCGCCCATGCAACTGATTGAAGTTCCCGCGAAGCAGGGCTACGTCTGGTTCCGCCAGGGTATCTGGCTGTTCCGGCGCAATCCGCTCGCGTTCCTCACGCTGTTCTTCTCGTACCTGCTCGCCATGACGCTGATCTCCGCCGTGCCGGTGATCGGCGGCGTGCTGCCGCTCATCTTCGTGCCCGGCGTGGCGGTGGGCTTCATGGCCGCGTGCCGCGACACCGTGGCGGGCAAGCCGGTGTTTCCGACCATTCTCGTCGACGGTTTCCGCTCATATGGGCACACGGTCACCAAGCATCTGTTCGTGCTGGGCGGCATTTACGTGGTGGCGATGACGGTGGTGCTCGCGGCGTCGGCGCTGGTGGACGGCGGCACGCTGTTGCGCCTGATGACGCTGGGCGGCGCGCTCGATACGGAAACCGTCGCGAACGGCAACGTGCCGCTCGCCGTGCTTGCATCGCTCGCGTGCTACGTGCCGGTTTCGATGATGTTCTGGTTCGCGCCGGTGCTCACTGCCTGGCACGAGGTGCCGCCGGTCAAGGCGATGTTCTTCAGCATCGTGAGTTGCTGGCGCAACAAGGGCGCGTTCGTGGTGTATGGCGCGCTGTGGTTTGCGGTGTCGATTGGCGTCTCGCTGGGACTCTCGACGCTGCTGCGCGCGATGGGGGCCGGCGATTACGCGCTGGCGATCCTGATGCCGGCGCTCATTCTCGTGACAACGATGCTCTACTGCTCGTTCTACGCCACCTACCGTGGCTGCTATGGCGTGCAGGAAAAGACAGCCGCTGAAATACCGGACTCGGGACGCTGAGCGGCAAGCAAAGAACGAGATACAAGCTGTACAAACACCAACGGGGCGCCTGCGTGCGCCCCGTTGCGTTTCTATCACTGCCTAAAAGTGCCTGAAGCTGCGTAAATCTGGCTGAAGCAAGCTGCCTGGATCAAGCTGCCTGAGACCTCGGACCGGCGTGTAAGCCTGGCCACTTGGTGCCTGGCCGCTTAGCCGTAGTGATTCATCCACGACGGGGTACGGCCTGCCTTCTCGCGATCGAGCTTGCGCATGCGGTATTCGAGATCGTAGATATCGGCCGATTCGGCCAGGTAGGCTTCCTCGCGCTCCTTTTGAGCGGTTTCGTACGACTTCGTGAGGAACAGGAAAAAGCGGCTGAGCAGGTACATGGTCTGGCTCCGGTAATCGGGCACATGCCCTCAGAATGGATAGAGTCATTATAGGGTAAACCCTCATTATGGTAAACCCTCGATATGAAGCGGATTGTCGCAGCGCCTGCTTCGCCTGCTGGTGCGCGACATCCCGCACCGGGCGTTCAGCCCGCACCTACGGCTAGTTCGCCGCCGAAAGCATCGTCAACCACATCGCGCCGCTGGGCTCCGAAAAAGTCCCAGATCATCGCGCTGGCGTCCGGCCCGGTCGCCGAGTGGAACGGCACCGTATCGTCACCGCCGCTCCAGGCATGATCGAGCGCGCTCACGCAGCACAGGCGCACGACGCTCCTGCCATTACGTCCTCGGCCCTGCGGCGCGTAATCCTGAATCGTATAGCCATCGCCATCGTGCTCGTGCGAGACCACGCCCTGGCGCACGCCTTGAGCGTCCGCTAGACCGTTCAAACGCAGAAACTGCGTCGCGAGTTGCTCCGCATTGACCGGGGCGACCACCGCGTCGGTGCCCCCCTGCATGATGAGCGCCGGCATGCCGGGATGCGTGCGCCCCGCCAGTTCACGCTCGACGAGCGCCACCGGTTCATGGTGCAGACCGCGCCGCATGACGTCGAGCGCCGCTACGCCCGAGTGCGCCTCGCCGAACGCCGGCCCCGAATGGAGCGCGACCGCCGCGAAACGGCCCGGCGCATTCACCGCGAGCAGCGCGGCCAGACCCGCGCCCGCCGAAAGTCCGGCCAGATAGACACGCGATCGATCGAAACCGTGTTCTTGCGAGAGCGTGTCGACGAGCGAAACGATCGCCGCAGCCTCGCCGCCGCCAGCCGACTGGCGTGCGTCATACCAGTGCCAGCACTGGTGCGGATGGGCCTGCATCGATTGCTCCGGATAGACCACCGCGAAGCCGTGTTTGTCCGCGAGCAGGTTCATGCGGGTGCCTTCGGCGAACGAATCCATCGTCTGCTTGCAGCCGTGCAACATCACGACAAGCGGCATGTCCACAGTGGTCAAACCGGGCGGGACATAGAGCCCATAGGCGAGCGCGCGCGATGCGCCCTGCGCGAGGTGCTTGTCGCGTAGCCATTCGCCCGCCGCCCAGGCAGCGGCCCGCGGCCCCACGCGCGACTCGCGCACCGGCGCGCCGCTGCGCGCAGCGGGCGCAGGGTGCGCCTGCACTTCGTGCGCTTCGCTCGCGGCAGACCCGGTCACGGCGGCAGCGGCCTTTGCCGCCACGGTCTGGGCGGCTCGCCACATGGCCCGCGCCTCGGGCGTGTGGCGTTTGGCTTCGCGCAGCGCGTCATGAGCAGCACGGTTCTGGATGGCGAGCAGACGTCGCATGCCACCCGCCCACAGCTTCGTCAGACTTTTCGTCATCAATGGCCTCATGAAAGGGGTCGAATACGCCGGGATAAAACACCTCGGCTCTTCATTGTGCAACGCACCATAACATCAATCATCGAACACTGTTGTTACGAGTTCTGGTCGTTGTAACGAATTTCAACCGGGCCGCCCTGTGCGGGGCATCGCATTAATCGGCCCCGAACATAGCTATACTGGAAGACTGGATGATGTTCGTTTTGAGCCTTTTGGAGCGCGCCTTCAGCGGCGCCAAGTCATGCCCGATTTACCCCTCCACCTCTGGTATTCGATCACCAATCTCGGCGGCGCAGGTCTCACGCTGCCGCTCGCGCTGGCTATCGCGCTATGGCTCGTAACGGGCTATTCCTGGCGCATGGCAGCAAGCTGGCTGTTGCTTCTTGGTGCGGCAATTGGCCTCGTCACGCTCACGAAAATCGCGTTTCTCGGCTGGGGGGTCGGCGTGCGTTCGTACGATTTCACGGGCCTGAGCGGACACGCCATGCTGTCCACGGCGGTCTATCCCGTGGCGTTTTTCCTGATGCTGCAAGGCGTGCGGCCCGCGCTGCGCATCGCGGGCGTCCTCGTCGGGCTCGCCATCGGCATCGCGGTCGGATTCTCGCGCGTCGTGCTCGAAGCGCATTCACCGTCGGAAGCCGTCACGGGCTGCATCGTGGGTGCGCTGACGGCGCTCGTGTTCGTGCACTACTGGTGGGAAGCGCAATCGGGCCGGCTCTCGGCGGCCGTGGTCACGCTCAGTCTCGCGGCGCTCACATTCGGGTTGCACGATGTGCGCGTGCCCACTCACCGCTGGGTGACGAATATCGCGCTCACGGTCTCGGGACACAATCAGCCCTATATCCGCGCGAAGTGGAAAGCCAACCGCCCGATGCACAAGCCGGGCGCGCTCAACTCACCGGTCTCGCAGACCCGCAACACGCTGACGCCGCACCGCCAGCAGCCCGCTTGAAGTAATGCGCGCGTGGTTGGCGTGCTGACACTACGCATCTGGGCGCGCGTTCGTTTGTAGTACTGACCGGGCTTGTCAGCCGACAACGCCAAGCAGCACGCTCGACGCCTTGAACACCGCCGTCGCGCTCGCTCCTATGTCGAGGCCGAGCGCATCGACGCTCGCATCCGTCACGACTGCGGCAATCACCGTGCCGCCCGGTAATTCGAGCGTCACTTCCGCATTGACTTCGCCACGGCGCACGCCGTTCACCACGCCGCTCAAACGGTTACGCGCCGAAAGTCGCGCGGCGTGATCCGTCGACAGCGCCCCGCCCTCAACCAGCACGACCGACGACGCCTTGACGAGCGCCACCACCGCCGCGCTAACGGCCAAGCCGAGCGCCTCGGCGCTCTCGCGCGTGACGACTGCGACGAGTTGCTGCCCGCCCGGCAACGCGATCGACACTTCGTCGTTGACTGCCCCGCGCACGAGCGCCTGGACGGTGCCGTAGAGTTGATTGCGCGCACTGGTACGCAGAGCGAAGCGGCCGAGCACGGCGAGGTCCCTGCCGAGGCTGCTTGCTGTGTCCGCGTCTGCCTCCGCGTCTGCCTCCGCGTTTGCCTCCGCGTTTGCTTCCGTGTCTGCCTCGCCGCCGAGTGCACGCACCGCTGCGGCGGCGCGCTCGAGAAAGTGTCGATGCTCACGCTCGATCGCACCGAACGTGGCGATGAGGCGTTGCGCGCGCGGCGTAAGCGTGGTCCCGCCGCCGCCCTTGCCACCGGTCGCGCGCACGACGAGCGGTTCGCCGGCGAGGTTGTTCATCGCGTCGATGGCATCCCAGGCGCCCTTGTAACTCATGCCGACCGCCTTCGCGGCGCCGGTGATCGAGCCGGTTTCGCGAATCGCCGCAAGCAGCGCGATGCGTGCCGCGCCGCCGAGCATCTGCGGGCCGGCCTGGAACCAGACCGAGCCGCCCACGCCCAGCTCGGCCGATGCCGCGCGCGGCGGCCCGCCAGATTCAGCACCGGCGCTTTCGTCGGCAGCGGCCGGCCCGCACGGGGAAGAAGTCGAAGAAGGAGTCGTCATCGCGCAGGGCTTGGGTCGAGTGCAGGCGTTGGCGTCGATTATAGAGATGGGACGCGCTAAATACGCCGCACGAAATACGCCGCACACCGCGGCCCTGCGCGAATCAGGCGCCGCGTATGATTTTCGGCGGGCGCAACTCGCGCAGGAGCCGTTCGCCCTCTTTCGCCGTATAGCGCTTCATCGCCTCGCACCAGCCGCGCGCGAAACCAAGCTGATAGGGCTCTGCATCCATGCGCTCGAGATAGCGCAAGGCCACGGCGGCGTCGTTGCCGTCGCCCAGTACGCTTTGAAGGCGTGCGAGCGTGCGCGCCGTGTCCTCGCGCGTGCGGCGCGCGGCGAGCGGTGCGAAAAATTCGAGCGTATAGCGCAGATACTTCGCGTTGATGCGCACGCGATGGCGGCCCGCGTCGTCGATGGCCGTGAGCTTTTGCGCTTGCGCGAGCTGCTGGTAATAGCGCCGCACGCGTTTCTTCGCGTGCTGATGCAGCGAGCGGGCGTCCGCGCCGTCGACGCATACACGGCGTGCGAGCGCCTCCAGCCACTGTAGCCACGCAAGCGCCGCGTGCGCGTAGCGCGGCATCGCCAGTGCGTCGCGCAGGCGCGCGCGCGCCACGAGCCGCTGCGCTTCGGCCTCGTCGAGCACCGCGCGCCAGCGCGCGGGATCGTCATCGGCGGCGGCGAGCGCGGGCAGCGTGGCTTCGACGAACACGTCGCGATCGCGCGCCTCGGCAAGCAGCCCGCCCAGCCAGTCGAGTTCGGGCTTGATGTGCGCACGCCATGTTTCGTCCTGCCAATGCGAAAAGATCCGCATCGCGGTGCGCAAGCGCCGCTGCGCCACGCGCATCTGGTGGATGAATTCGGCGTTCGCGATGTTGGTGATATTCGCCGGATCGCGCACACCCCAGTCGTTGCCGAACCAGTGTGCGCTGATGTTGGCGCCGATCGCCACCAGTGCGGCCTCGGCAGTGCACGCGCTGCCCAGGTCGACGGGCTCCGCGCGCACGGCGCAAGCGTCGCCGGCGAGGCTGCCGGCCGCCGCGCGCTCGAGCGCATCGCTCAGGCGCCCGAACGCGGGCAACGTGTCGGCCAGTTCGTGCGCGCAGGCGAACAACGTATCGACGAGTGCCGCACTGTTTTCGCCTTCGGCCCACGGCACGCTCACACGCAGCTCGTGCAGGCTCGCGCCTTCGCCCTGCGTCGCACACGTGTCGGCATCGAGCACGATCTGCGCGCCGATGCCATCGCGCGGCCACTGCCAGTGGCTGCGTACCGCCGAGAGCGACGCCGCCGCTTCGAGCGGCCCGGCTAATACGAGCGCCTCGCGAAAAGCCTCGGGCGCGGCATCGAAGAGTGCGGTTTCGAGACCGTTCGCTTCTAGACCCGCCTCGAAAATCGGCTCGACGACGACGATGCCCGGCGTCCATGCGCGTCTGCTGTAAACGACGACACGATGCGTCGCCTCGCGCGTTTCGACGCAGATCCGCCAGCCGGCTCTGGCGAGCACGCCAGCCCGGTCGAACATGACGGTCGTGGCCGGCTCGCACACATCGGCTTGAGGCACGAGCTGCGGCAAAGCGGCATGCATGGCCGCGGCAAAATCGGATGGAATCGGCCCGTGCGGGACGACAGCCTCGGACGAGGCTTGCGGCGCGACACTCACGACATCCAGCACGATTTCCATAACGCGGTTCATGAACGCTCCGAGGGGTCGTTGGGGCGGCAGAGAGCGGTGAAAACGGCAAATATGAACGGGTGAGATTAATCCGACAACGACGATGTCGTCGCACCTGATGGTACACGCGCGGCCTCACCAATGCTCTCGGTAGCACCCCGAACGCCACTGGATCCGAATGACCACGATCAAGACCGCGGCCTGGCGAAAGTGGAAAAATACTTACACATCGATCCGATGTGTCGTATTTCTGTAAGGAGTATTGAGTGTTCCCAGAATTCAGAGACCTGATCTCACGGCTCAAAATCCACGACGATCATTTCGCACGGCTTTTCCATCGCCACAACGAGCTGGATCAGCAGATCAAAAACATGGAAGCGGGCATCGTCCCCGCGCACGGCACCGCCATCGAGCAGCTCAAGAAAGAGAAGTTGCAGCTCAAGGATTCGCTCTACCAGATCCTGCGCAAGGCCGAAAGCGTCTAAGTGCCGGTGCCCGCACTGAAACGTGCTGCACACGCGGGCCGCAAGATGCACCGCCGGCCCGCGCACGCTGCTCCTGGTCGCATCACCTCCGTCACACCATCGTCATGTCCTCGTCACATTTCTCGCCGCTCCTGTGCAGGACGCTGGCCCCAACCGGGGTCCACCAGAATTCGAGCGCCAGTTGATCCGCAGCGGTATTCACCTCATCAGCTTTAAGCGCAGGGAAGCTGCCTGCCGCAGCGCTTCTGCAATGTCCGCGCCGCTATGCTTGCGGCGCGAGTTCAGCGGCACGCCACAGGTTCAAGTCGCGTACTGCGCGATTCCATTCCCAAACGACCAGTTCTCACGCGCGACATCCACGAGATTGACGAAGACATCCTCGCGCCGCACGCCGGGATCGCGCGCGAGATTTTCGGCGATCTGCGCGAACAGCGCCTTCTTCTGATCCTGCCCGCGCGTATTGCTCACAGCGATCTGAATCATGACGAGATCGTCGCTGCGATCGATGCCGAGGTAGTGCCGCCCGAAAACGAAATTATCGGCATCGTGTTCGGTGACGATCATGAACTGGTCGTCCTCCGGTGCCTTGAACACCTCCATCAGCGCAAGGTGCACGCCCTGCATGAGCGCCTTTCTATAGATTGCGGGCTTGCCTGCGCGTACGGCGATACGGGTGAATGGCATGTCGGGCTCCTTCAGCGTTGGATGGGATGGCGATTGATTTGCCACGAGAACAGCTTAGGCGCGCTCTGTCATAATAAATAGATATCGCCGAATATTTCATTCATTTTCATTTGCAATGAAACCACTCGATCTCGATGCCGTGCGCGCGTTCGTCCTGGTCGCCGAACTGCGCAGCTTCACGCGCGCCGCCGACGCGCTCGATACCACTCAATCCGCCGTGAGCCTCAAGCTCAAACGGCTCGAAGCCCATCTTGGCCGGCAATTGCTCGAACGCACACCGCGCGTCGTGCGGCTCTCGCCGGACGGGCGCGCATTTCTGGGCGCCGCGCGCGAGTTGCTGGGAGCGCATGAGCGCGCGCTCGGCACGCTCGCCGGCGAGTCGCGGCGCCTTTCGCTGGGATTGAGCGAGCATGTCGCCGACGCGCAGCTCGCCCGCCAGCTCGCGCTCCTGCGCGACCATGATCCGGGGCTCGTGATCGCGCTGCATCTTGGGCTTTCGGCGCAGTTGCTCGCGCAGTTCGACGAGCGGCGGCTCGACGCCGTGATCGTCCGCCAGGAGGCCGACGAGGCGCCGCGCGGCGGCGCACGGCCGCTCTTCGACGAGCCGCTGGTCTGGCTCGCCTCGCCTGAATGGCAATGGGAGCCAGGCACCCCGCTGCCACTCGCCCTGCTCGCGGGGCCTTGCGCGGTGCGCGCAGCGGCGATCAGCGCGCTCGACGCGGCGGGCATCGCATGGCAGGAGGTGTTCGTGGGCGGTGGCGTGGCAGCGGTCGGCGCGGCGCTGGAGGCGGGGCTGGCCGTATCGGCGCTGGCACCGCGCATCGCGCCGCGAGCGCTGGTCGACGTTGGGGCGAAGCACGGTCTGCCGCCGTTGCCGGTCTCGCGGGTGACGCTGCACTCGCGCGTGCGCGAGCCGCGCTCGGCCGCGACGCTGCAGTTGCTAGCGTCGAGCCTTGGGGCTGTTTGAGGGTGGATTGCGCAGGCGACTGCGTGAGCGGCAAGCATGCCGGTCGCGGTGCCGGACGCGCCGTAAGTGGCACGGATTTGAGCCCGTGCGCTACGCGATTCGGCTCGGTCGGCTTGAATCGGTCTGGATTAGCTCAGAATCGGCGGAAGTTCATGTGGCTGCGGAATCGCGTGCTGCGATTGTGCCGCAGGCGCCTCGACCACGAGCCTGTGGTTCGGCGCCGGGTGAACCACGGCGGGCCTGGCCGGCGCGTGCTTCGGTGCGGTCGGCCGAGGTGTGGACGGCCCACGCGCGGACGGCTTAGGGGTGGCCGGCCGAGGTGTGGACGGCCGAGTTGCAGACGACCGGGTTGCGGCCAGCCCACGCGCGGACGGCTTGGATACGGCCGACCTGGACGCCGCGGGCTTGGGCGAATGCGTGCGGGCACGCGCCTGTTGCGAGGTCTCCGGTGCAATATGTGCCGCCGATTTCGTCGGGATCTTCGCACGATGCTGTACATGAGCCGACGTGCGTCCTGCCTTCGCTGCCTTCGCTGCCTTCACAGAATTCTCGGATCGCGCGGTTCGGGCGGTATGCGGCGCGGCCGCGCCGGCCTTCGCGCGCTTCGCGCCGTGCTGCGACTCGGTCCCAGCGTGCTTCCCGTCCTTGCCGCCCTTGCGTGGACTCGCCTGCGCGGCTCCAACATGCCCGCCCGGCACCGCCTGCCGGTGTGCCGTGGCGCCAGCGGCCGCCGTTCCGTACACCGCCCCACCGCCCTGTCCACCGCGCTGCGCTGCCGCCGCCGGCGCGACGGCCCATGCCATCGACGTCGACATCCACCATGCCGCGACCATCACTGCCACTTTCCGCACGCCGCTCCTCCCTCGATAACCGTTCTTGTCCCGCCTGGATCGGCCCGCGATTATATCCAATCAAAATTTGCAAAAATCCAGATATGGACTAGCATCATTAAAAAGTTCATATAAGGACTAAGCCATGCCACACGCGCACACATCGTCGTCCGCCGCCCGAGCGCGGCATCCCGGCGCCGAGCCGTCGCTGACCGAGATGTCGGCGGCCGGTCTGCGCGCTTTTTTCAATATCGCGCGCGACTGGGATCTCTCCACGGAAGAGCAGATCATCCTGCTCGGCTCGCCCGGCCGCTCGACGTTCTTCAAATGGAAGCAGGAACCCCAATCCGCGCGCCTCGGCCGCGACACGCTCGAGCGCCTTTCGCTGCTGCTCGGCATCTACAAGGCGCTGCAGATCCTCCTGCCGCCCCCCGCCGCCGCCGATGCCTGGGTCAAGCGCCCCAACAGCGCGCCGCCGTTCGGCGGCCGGCGCGCGCTCGACCGCATGCTCGCGGGCAATGTCAGCGACCTCGTGGCGGTGCGTCAGTACCTTGACGCGATGCGGGGCGGCTGGGCGTGAAAAAGCACACGACACAAGAGGCGGCACAAAAATCGACGCCGGGCGGCACCGCTGGCCCAGCCCCGGCGTCCCCGGCGTCCCCGGCTGACACGGACTGGCAGACGCGCTGGCGCAGCGCAGCGCTCGACTGGTCGCCCGCATTCCGCGTGGCTCCCACGCGCTTTCCCGCCGTGAATCTGTTCGACCGGGTGGCCTCGCCCGAGGACTTCGAAGCGCTCTATGCACTCGAAGCGCTGACCAACGACCGCCTGCGCACGGAGACTGGCGACCTCGATCTCGTACCGCGCGAAGAGCGCCGCTTTGGCCCCGGCTACGGTCCGATCATGGCCGCCTTCACGCACCTGAACCCGCAGGGCAGCCGGTTTTCCGATGGCACCTACGGCGTGTTCTACTGTGCGCGCACGCGTGCGACGGCCATTGCCGAGACGCGCTTTCACGCAGGCCGCTTTCTCGCTGCGACGCGCGAGCCGCCACTGCGCCAGCAGATGCGCCTTTATACGGTGATCGCGCAAGGCACGGTTGCCGATCTGCGCCCGCCTCCCGCACCTGGGCAAGCATCCGCTCATGGGCCCGACCCGTTCGACCCGGCCGTGCTCGCGCCGGACGACTACGCGGCGGGTCAGGCGCTGGGCCGCGCGCTGCGGGCGGCAGGCGCGCCTGGCATCGCTTATCCATCGGTGCGCGACGCGGGCGGCGAATGCCTCGCCGCATTGCGCACGACACTGCTGCACGCGTGCCATCACGCCGCCTACCTCGAATACAACTGGAACGGCGAAACCATCGACATGGTGTTCGAGTTGACCGCCGCCTACGGCAAAGCGCTCAGGTAGGCCGCACAAGCGGGCCAACCCGCAGGCGCGGCGATGCAAGCGCGCGCAACCAGTCACACGAACGTCGCGTACCCTGGAATTGGCGGGACATGGCGGGACATGGCAGGACATGGCGCGAAAGGCCAGAAAGCGCTCAGGGCAGCGCCATCTCTGCCGCGCCCATCGCGCGCGCCGCCTGTACGGAAATCGACCAGTGCCGGGGCGTGAGCGCCTCGACCATCGTCAGGCGTCCTTCAGGAATGAACGCACCCGTGTCGATGAACATCTGCGAGCCGATCTGGCGCGGCTCGCGCATCGGAGTGTGTCCGCAGTAAGTGAGCGAAAGCGCGTAATGCGCCTGGGTGGCCGGGTTGAGGGCCAGCTCGCGTCCCCACAGCATGCGCTCGCGCACTTCGGCAACGAACTGGCCGGAGTCGAGTTCGGCGTCGTCGCCGAAAAATTCCGCGTGCAGCACGTTAAAGCGCGCCGCGCCCTCGCCCACCACGCGCACGAGCGGCAACTCGCGCAGCCGCTTCGCATGCTCGGCCAGCGCCTGGTCGGGCAGCCCTTGCGCCCAGCCCCCGCCGATGCCATACCAGCGAAACCGTGCGAGGCGTCCTTGCACGACGGCGCACAGCGCGTCTTCGTGATTGCCGAGCACGGCGTAGAACCAGGGCTTGTCGAGCAGCGCAAGCGCCTCTTCGCACTGGTCGCCGCGATCGACGAGATCGCCCACCGAAAACAGGCGGTCGCGGGTGGCATCGAAGCCGACTTTGTGAAGCAGATAACGCAAGGCGTCCACGCAGCCGTGCAGGTCGCCGATCACGAAATCGCGACCGGCCGCATTGGCTGCGTGATGCTGAACGACAGGAGCAAGAGTAGGCGTCATCGCTTCATCATAGCGCCGCATGGCTACTCCGTATGCGGGCCAATTATCGTTTCGCGAGCGGTTGCCGCACCGCCCGCGCGCGGCACGCCGCGTCGTTATTGCGCCTGCGCCCGCAGCGCCGCCACCTGGTCCGGCGTGATGCTCGCGTGCGGGTCGCCGAACTGCTTCGTCACGTAGTTCGCAATGGCCGCCACCTGGTCGTTGCTTAGCTCGTCGCCGAACGCCGGCATCAGCACGTCAGCGTCCCGGGTCTGGCGTCGCACGCCGTGCAGGATCGTCATCGTCAGATTGCCCGGGCTCGCGGCGCCCGCCACGCTGTTGTGAATGAGCGACGGATACGCGCCCGGCGCGCTCGCGCCCACCCCTGCGCCGGTCCAGTTGTGGCAGCTCGCGCAGTTCGCCACGAATAGCTGTGCACCGTTCACGCTCGTGATCGTGGTGCCGCGCAGCGCGGTGACGTCGTCGTTGGCGGGTTTGCCGAACGAATCGCGCGAGCGCGTCACGCCGCCCGCCACCGGCTGTTGTCCGCGCAAATAAGCGGTGATCGAGCGCTGGTCCTCGGCGCTCAGATACTGCGTGGAGTTCTGCACGACCTCGGCCATCGGCCCGGCGGCGTTCGCGTGGCCGGCGGCCACGCCGGTGGTGAGATAGCTCATGAGCGCGTCGTCGCTCCAGCCGCCGATGCCGCCCGCGCGGTCCGGCGTGATGTTGTACGCCTGCCAGCCCGCCTGCGTCGCGCCCGAGAAGCGTCCGCTCGACTTCAGGCCCTGCATGAAGTTGCGCGGCGTGTGGCACTCCTCGCAGTGCGCGAGCCCTTCGACCAGATAGGCGCCGCGGTTGTACTCGGCGCTCTTTTGCGGATCGGGCACGAAGCGGCCTTCGTCGAAATTGAAGAGATTCCAGAACATCATCAGCCAGCGCTGATTGAACGGGAATCGCAGCGCGTTTGCAGGCGGCTTGTAATGGATCGGTGCGAGCGTGTTCAGGTATGCGCGAATCGCGACCACGTCCTGCTCCGTCACGCGCGTGAACTCCACGTACGGAAACGCGGAATAGAGCCGCTCGCCGCTCTTGCCCACGCCCTCGTGCATCGCGCGCATGAAGTCGGAGTCGGTCCACTGGCCGATGCCGGTGTCGGGGTCGGGCGTGATGTTGGGTGTGTAGATCTTGCCGAACGGCGTGTTGATCGCGAGACCGCCCGCGAACGGCCGGCTCGGGTCGGCGGTATGGCATGCGGCGCAATCGCCCATGCGCGCAAGGTACTCGCCGCGCTTCACGATCTCCGGGCGCGCAGCGGCGTCGCCCGATGCGGCCGGGCCTTCGCCGTGCGCGGCCGGCAGCAGCACTTCGTCGAAGGGGCGCGGCTCCGGATCATGCGCGGCGTGCCACGCCACGTAGAGCGCAAACGTGCAGAACAGCAGCGCGGCAAGCGTGAGGCGAGCACGGTATGCACGCTGGGCACGCTGGGCACGTTCGGCGGCGGACATGTTTTTATTCATCGTCGGTCCTTCTGTCGGCCGCCTCAAAGCTCGCGCCGCAGCTTGTCGGCCAGCTTGAGCGCCAGCGCGGCAATGGTCAGCGTGCAGTTCACGGAGGCCGCCGTCGGCATCACCGCGCTGCTGGCGACGAACAGGTTCGAATGGTCGTGTGTGCGGCAGTCGGCGTCGACGACCGAATCGGCCGGGTTCGCGCCCATGATCGTCGTGCCCATGATGTGGTTGTTGGGTGCGAAGGTATCGTCGAAAGCAACCTCCGTGCCGCCGAAAAGCTGCGCGATCTGCGCGTAGAGTTCGTGGGTATTGGCGGCGCTCTTCTTCACGTAATCGTTGATCGAGTAGTAGATCTCGGGCCGCGGGATGCCGAGCGTGTCCTTGTGCTCGCCCGATGGCAGCACGCGGTTCTGCGGCTCGGGCAGATGCTCGTGGAAGCTGTTGATGTTGAGCGTGCGCGCGGCGCGCTCGCGGATCTCGCGGTCGAGTTCGGCACCCGTCACGCCGTTCTTGATGAGCGCGGCGGTCACGGCCGGCGTCGCCACGCCGTTCGAAAGATGCAGCTTCTTCGCGGCGTAATCGGAACGGAATGCGCCATCGCGGAAGTTCACCACCGAGGTCATCTCCATCGGCCCGCGCCCCGGCCACAATGGCTCGTTGGCAAGGAACGTGACGCCCGTGCCCGGATGGTCCATGAGGTTGCGGCCCACCTGGTCCGAACGGTTGCCGATGCCATGAGGAAATGCATCGCTGGTGGACATCAGCATGAGCTTGGGCGTCTCGATGCCGTTGGCGGCCAGCACGAAGAGCTTGCCCGTCACGCGCGTACTGTTGCCGTGCGGGTCCTTGTAATGCACCGCGGTGATGAGGCCTTTGTTGTCGGCCTCGATGCGATACACCACGGCCTGGGCGATGAGCTGGGCGCCCGCGCGCTCGGCTTTGTCCGCATGCACGACGCCGCTGTACATCGCCCCGATCGGACAGATGGGCATGCAATTGTTGTTGCCGCAGCAAGTCGGGCGCACATCGTAAGGGCGGCTGTTGCGCGCGACGGGCTCGGGCACCACGTGAAAGCCGTTGGCGTTGAGCACGTCGCTAAAGCGCTGGTCCATATACGAGAGCGGCAGCATGCTCATCGGGTAGGGTTTCGAGCGCGGCGAGCCCAGGTCGTGCTGCGCCGGATCCGGGCCCGAGACGCCCAGCTCGGCTTCGGCGGCCAGATACCACGGTTCGAGCGTCTCGTACGGATACGGCCAGTCGCGGCCCACGCCGTACTGCGTCTTCAGGCGGAAGTCGGCGGGCAGCAGGCGCCAGGCGGCTGCCGCCCAGTGCCACGTGGTGCCGCCCACGAGCCGCAAGTATTGCGAGTTGTACGGATAGTCGCCCTTCTGCACGAGGTAGTCGTTGGGCGGCGAATATTGCGGATGCGGCGCATAGGGCGCGGACGGATACGGCGTCGCAAAGTCGGCCTTGGCCGGCGAATTGCGGAAGTTCTCGACGATCTGCCAGCGCGCAAGACGCGGCCCTGCTTCGAGCAGGATCACCGATGCGCCGGCCTGGGCCATCTGGTACGCGACCAGACTGCCCGCCACGCCGGAGCCGACTATGACTACGTCGGCAGAATGCTTGATCGCCATTGTCGTCCCTCGTTGTTCTGGCTTTCTTCGTCTTGTGAGGACCTGGCGCGAGCCGCCCCGCCAACCGCTTTACTGCTTTTTTACTGCTTTGTTAGCGCCGCTTGGTTACCGCCGCTTCGTTGGCGCCTTTATTACCCGCTTTATCTGGCTGCAAACAGCGCAGCCACGGTAGCGGCGGGCATGTCCGCGGGCTTCTTCGTCCAATAGAACGGCACGTCGCGGCAATACGACGGGATCGTCAGCACGTCGCTGACCGGATCGAACATCAGCGCTTTCTCGTAGGCCAGCACCTGCACCTTCGGCATTTCGCCCACGAGCCCGAGATACCACGCGCGCATGATGTCGCCGACGGTCGCGGCGAGTTCCGGCCGATCGGTCTTGAGCGCAGCCGTGACCGTGTCCGAAGGCACGCCGCCGTGTCCCTTGATCCACGTGTCGAGCGCGCCGACGTTCTGCTCGAACTGGCTGCTCGCGCGCGCAAGCGCGGCGTAGATGCGCTGGCCGAGCACGGCGTCGAAGTGCGTGCGGCCGGTCAAGTGCTGGGAGAGTGCGATGAAGGCGGTGTAGCCGCTGTCCGCAGCAGGCGCGACGGCGGCGCCGGAAGCAGCAGGGCCGGCGGCAGGCGGGGCAGCCAGCGCGTCTGCAATGCCGAACGCGTGCTGCGCACCCCGGCCGGCCCACGCAAAAGCGAGCGCTGCGGCGGCGCAAGCGCCCGTCGTGATAGTCACGAAATGGCGGCGGCCCGGACGTTCGATGCGCTCATCGGGCCCATCAGGCCCATCGTGCTCGCCGGTGCGCTGGCGTAGATGATCGGTCCCGTCCTGCGTCACATCGGTCATGGATACTCCAGACGAAGGGTCTATCCCGCGCGAGCGGGGCTACACACTTGCCGCCACTGCCGGCGACGATGCATACGGGAAAAGTTTGCAATCTTGCTCGAACATGCGCGTGTCAAATCCCTTTCCGTATGAAAGGTGCGGATGACGCATCGCGCCTGCAATATAGCGTTTTCTGGGCCAGTTCGACAAACCCCAGGCTGCGATCTCCGAAATAACGCGCTACGGACGAGCCGGTTAAAATCGCTGCAACATTGCGCCCCATTGCGTCCTGTTGCGCCCCTAACCTGTCAATCGATGTGATGAAGCTCCTCCCACAAGTCCTGCGCAACCGTCCGCACATGACGACCGGCATCGCGGTGGGCGTGCTGATCGGCGCGCTCGCGCCGGGTGCGATACGCCCCGTGGCACGCGCGCTGCTTGGCTGGGACGCCGCGATCTGGACCTACCTCGTGCTGATCTGGATTCACATGGTGCGCGCAAGCGAAGACAGCGTGCGCCACAACGCCCAGCGCGAAGACCAGAACGCAGGGACGGTGCTGTTTCTGGTCTGCACGGCAACAGTTGCGAGCATCCTGGCCATCGTGCTCGAACTCGGCACCACCAAGGATCTCAGCATGGCGTCGAAGGTGCTGCACTCGGCGCTCACCGGATTCACGCTGATCGGCGCATGGTTTCTCATTCCCACCATCTTCACGCTGCACTATGCGCGCGTGTACTACGGCTCGGATCCCGCCGCGCCCGCGCTCGCCTTCCCCGACCACAAGCTCAAGCCGAATTACTCGGATTTCTTGTACTTTTCCTTCACGATCGCGTGCGCGTCGCAGACAGCCGATGTCGGTCTGCGCGGCCGTAGCGCGCGGCGCGGCGTGCTCGCCCAATCGATCCTCTCGTTCTATTTCAACATCGCTGTGCTCGGCCTGTGCGTGAACATCGCCGCGAGCATGGTGGGCAACTGATCGCGTATCCACTGAGCACCGACTGAGTCCCAGTGACCAGCGGATGACTCAGTGCCTCGGGCACATGCCTTGCTGGTCCTCCCCCGTGCCTGGACGCCGCGTGTCGCATGCGTGGGTTCCAGTTTGGCTCCGGCCAGCTATTGCACTACCCTGAACAGGGCATGCTGCTCGTTTTGTTCGTGCGGCGCGCTCCGGCAGCCCACGGGCCACGTGATCGCATCCGGTGTTACATCGGCCTTGCATCCATGTCGCCCGACGAATCTGGAATACGACCGATGGAAGCTCCCCACGCCTATGCGCCGCGGATCTATTTCGTTCATTCCGTTCTGGTCGGATCGCTCGACGCGTGGCCTGCGCACTTCGCGCATGCCGCGTCGCTGGGCTTCGACCATGTCCTGATCGGCGCGCTGTTCGCGCCGGGCGCCTCGGGCGACGACCGCATCGTCGCCGATCACACCCGCTTGCATCCCGCCTTCGGAACGCAGGAACGCGTGGACGATGCGGTGCGCCTGCTCGCGTCCGCCGCGCGTGAGCGCGGCATCACGCTGCTCGCGGACCTCACGCTCGACCGCACCGCTGCGGACGGCACGCTCTACGCCGAACATCCCGAATGGTTTCATCCGTTCGAGCCCGAGGACGCGCGGCTCGATCCGCGCCACGGCCATCGCGACGCGAATGTCGCCTATGCCGACTTCGCGCACGCGGGCGCATCGCTTGCGGTGTGGTGGACGCAACTGGCGAGTCGTCTCGCCGATGCGGGCATCGGCGGCTTTCGCATCGACTCGCCGCATCGCGTGCCTGCCGGCGTGCTGCGCGCGATCTTCGACGCGGTGCGCGCGAGCCATGCGCAAACGCGCTGGCTCGCGGCCACGCCCGGCCTCGCGCGCGACGACCTCGCGCGCCTCGAGGACGCGGGTTTCGACGCCGCGTTCACATCCCTGCGCTGGTGGGATTTTTCGTCGAGCTGGCTCATCGAGGAGCACGCCGTCATGCGGCGCGTGGGCTCGCCCATCGCGTTTCCCGAGGCGCCCTATGGCTCGCGCCTCGCGCACGATCTGGAAGGCGCCGGCGACGTGCGCGCCGTCGAGCGCGCCTATCGACGCATGCTGCGCGCGGCGACGGCGCTCGGCACCGGCTGGCTCGTGCCGATGGGCTTCGAATACGGCATGGACGACGCGATCCACCACGACGCACAAGGCGCACAAGGCGCGCACGCATGGGAAGCCGCGAAGGCACGCGCGCCGTTCGATCTGTCCGCCGATATCGCGCACGCCAATGCCTTGCAGCGCGAGACGTGGACGCTGCAAACCAACGGCGCGCTGCGCACGCTCAACGGCCCCGGCGCACCCGTGGCCGCGCTGCTGCGCGGCGACCACGCCGACCTGCGCGAATCCGATGAAGCGCTACTCACGCTCGTCAATCCCTCGCTCGCCGCACCGGTGCGCGTGAACATGGCGCATCTGCTCGATGGCGTGCCCGGCGCCTTCACGCGCTTCGCGCCGCTCGACGCGCAGACCTTGCGCGGTGCGCGCACCACCACCAACCTGAATGCGCTGCACGACGCGAGCGCCGTGCCCGAGACCTTCACGCTGCCCGCCGGCGCATGCTGGATGTTCAGTGCGCTCGCGAGTCCGATGGTCACGCTCGCGCCGCCCGAGGATCTGGCGAAGTCGGCCACGAGCGGCCACAAGAGCGTGCTGGAAGCCATCGCCGCACCGCGCATCGCCATCGAGAGCGTGTCGCCTTCGGTCGATCATGGCCGCTTCGTTGCGAAACGCGTGGTGGGCGAGCGCTGCGAAGTGCGCGCGGCGATCTTCGCCGAAGGCCACGACCGCATCGACGCGGCCGTGCTCTGGCGCGCCGCCGACGAGACCGCATGGCACGAAGCACCGATGACGCCGATGCCGCCCGCCGGCACCGACCTGTGGAGCGGGTACTTTCCGCTCGAACGCATGGGCCGCTATGAATTCGTCGTGATCGCCTGGCGCGACGACTTCGCCTCGCTCGTCGATCATCTGCTGAAGAAGCGCGCGGTGAATCAGCCCGTCGACCTCGAACTCGAAGAGGCGAGCCGTCTGCTCGCGCTCGTGCTCGCGACGGCGGATACGTCGGATGCAGACGACAAACAACCTGCGCGTGAACATACGCGCGCCCACGATGGGCTCGGTGCAATCGTGAAGCGCTTCATGGGCGCCGACACGGAAACGCGCTGCTCGCTGCTCGCCGCGCCCGCCACGGTGGCCGCGGTGCGCGCCGCGCGCCATCGCCCGTTCCTCACGCGCGACACGCAAGTGCAGCGCGTGGACGCCGAGCGCAGCGCCGCGCGTTTCGCGAGCTGGTACGAGATCTTCCCGCGCTCGATGAGCGACGACGAATCGCGTCACGGCACCTTCGACGATGTGATCGCCAAGATGCCGCGCATCCGCGAGATGGGCTTCGACGTGCTGTACTTCCCGCCCATTCATCCAATCGGTCTTGCCAACCGCAAGGGCCGCAACAACTCGCTCACCGCGCAGCCCGATGACGTGGGCAGCCCCTATGCAATCGGCGCGGCCGAAGGCGGCCACACCGCCGTGCATCCGCAGCTCGGCACGCTCGACGACTTCCGCCGCATGGTGGCCGCCGCGCATGAAAACGGCCTTGAAATCGCGCTCGATTTCGCGATCCAGTGCTCGCCCGATCATCCGTGGCTCAAGTCGCATCCGGGCTGGTTCGCGTGGCGCCCCGACGGCACGCTGCGCTACGCGGAGAATCCGCCGAAGAAGTATCAGGACATCGTGAACCCCGAGTTCTACGCGCACGATTCGAAGCCCGATCTCTGGCTCGCGCTGCGCGACGCGATCCTGTTCTGGGTGGACCAGGGCGTGCGCATTTTCCGCGTGGACAATCCGCATACGAAACCGCTGCCGTTCTGGGAATGGATGATCGGCGACGTGCGCGCGCGCCACCCCGACGTGATCTTTCTTTCCGAAGCATTCACGCGCCCGCGCCTGATGTACCGGCTCGCCAAGATCGGCTTCTCGCAGTCCTACACGTACTTCACGTGGCGCGAGTCCAAGCGCGACTTTATCGACTACCTCACCGAGCTCACGCAGAGCGCAGTGCGCGACTTCTATCGGCCCAACTTCTTCGTCAACACGCCCGACATCAATCCGCGCTATCTGCAAGGCGGCACGCGTTCGAGCCATCTGATACGCGCTGCGCTGGCCTCCCTGCTCTCGGGCCTGTGGGGCGTCTATAGCGGCTTCGAACTATGCGAAGCGCGCGCACTGCCCAACAGCGAAGAATATCTGGACTCCGAAAAGTACCAGCTACGCGCCTGGGACTGGGAGCGGCCCGGCAACATCGGGCCGGAGATCGCCGCGCTCAACCGCATCCGCCGCGCGAATCCCGCGCTGCAGACGCATCTGGGCATCACCTTCCTCCCCGCCCATAGCGAAGCCATGCTGTGCTTCGAAAAAGCCACGCCCGCGCGCGACAACGTCGTCGTGGTGGCGATCAATCTCGACGCCCATTCCGAGCAAGGCGCCGACTTCGAGCTTTCGTGGGCAACCTTCCAGCACTGGCAGATCGACGATCACGCGCGCCTTGCCGTGGTCGACGAAATCACCGGCGAGCAGTTCGAATGGCAAGGCCGCTGGCAGCATGTGCGGCTCGATCCGCACGCGCGGCCGTTCGCGATCTGGCGCATCGCGCCCATCGACGGCCTGCCGCGCGCGGTTCCGCCCCCCGACTCGGCAACCCACGCGGCCGACGAGCAGCATGTCGAAGGCCACCCCGAACTGGATCAGGACTTCCCGCCCGGAGGAGCGACATGAAACGCGATCCCGCCTCCCACGAGACGCCGCCGACGCCGCCCCAGGCCGCAGCCACACCGGCACCCGTCACGCACGATCCGACCGCCGCGGAGACCGACGCCCATGCGGAGCACGAGCGGCATGGCACGCACAAGCGCGGCAAGCCCTCGCAACTTTCCGACGACCCGCTCTGGTACAAGGACGCGATCATCTATCAGGTGCACGTGAAGTCGTTCTACGACGCGAACAACGACGGCGTGGGCGACTTCCCGGGCCTGCTCGCGAAGCTCGACTACATCGCGGGCCTGGGCGTGACGGCGATCTGGCTGCTGCCGTTCTATCCCTCGCCGCGCCGCGACGACGGCTACGATATCGCCGACTACCGCAACGTGCACCCCGACTACGGCCAGCTCGCCGACGTGCGCCGCTTCATCCAGGAAGCGCACGCGCGCGGCATCCGCGTGATCACCGAGCTCGTCATCAATCACACGTCCGACCAGCACCCCTGGTTCCAGCGCGCGCGGCGCGCGAAGCCCGGCTCGAACCACCGCAACTATTACGTGTGGTCGGAAACCGATCAGAAGTACCAGGGAACGCGCGTCATCTTCATCGACACCGAACCGTCGAACTGGACCCACGACCCCGTCGCGGGCGCCTACTACTGGCACCGCTTCTACTCGCACCAGCCGGACCTCAATTTCGACAACCCGGCCGTGCTGCGCGAGGTGCTGCACGTGATGCGCTTCTGGCTCGACATGGGCATCGACGGGCTGCGGCTGGACGCCGTGCCCTACCTCGTCGAGCGCGAAGGCACCAACAACGAGAACCTGCCCGAGACGCACTCGGTCCTCAAGCAGATTCGCGCGACCATCGACGCGCATTATCCCAACCGCATGCTGCTGGCCGAAGCGAACCAGTGGCCCGAGGACGTGCAGGAATACTTCGGCCAGGAGGACGAATGCCATATGGCGTTCCACTTCCCGCTGATGCCGCGCCTCTATATGGCGATCGCGAGCGAGGACCGCTTCCCGATCATCGACATCATGAAGCAGACGCCGGATCTGCTGCCGAGCTGCCAGTGGGCTGTCTTCCTGCGCAATCACGACGAGCTCACACTCGAAATGGTTACGGACTCCGAACGGGACTATCTCTGGAACACCTATGCGAGCGACCGGCGCGCGCGCCTGAATCTCGGCATCCGGCGGCGCCTCGCGCCGCTCATGGAGCGCGACCGCCGCCGCATCGAGCTCATCAACTCGCTGCTGCTTTCGATGCCGGGCACGCCCGTGATCTATTACGGCGACGAGCTGGGCATGGGCGACAACATCCACCTGGGCGACCGCGACGGCGTGCGCACGCCGATGCAATGGTCGTCCGATCGCAACGGCGGCTTCTCGCGCGCCGACCCCGAGCAACTGGTGCTGCCGCCGCTGATGGGCTCGCTTTACGGCTACGACGCCGTCAACGTGGAAGCGCAAACGCGCGACCCGCATTCGCTGCTCAACTGGACGCGCCGCATGCTCGCCACGCGCCGCGCGAACCAGGCCTTCGGGCGCGGCTCGATCCGCTTCCTGCGGCCCGCCAATCGCAAGATCCTCGCGTATCTGCGCGAGATGCCCGGCGAGCCCTCGATTCTGTGCGTGGCGAATCTCTCACGCGCGCCGCAAGCGGTCGAGCTCGATCTCTCCGACTTCGCCGGCGCGGCGCCCGTGGAGATGACCGCCGATTCGGTGTTTCCGCCCATCGGCCAATTGCCGTATCTGCTCACGTTCCCGCCCTACGGCTTCCTGTGGTTCCTGCTGTGCCCAGGCGATCAACGCCCATCGTGGAGCCAGCCCACCTCCGAGCAATTGCCCGAGTTCGTGACCGTCGTGATCCGCGAAGGGCAGACCGGGGCAACGCCCGAAAACGTGCGCCTTCTGGAATCCGAAGTACTTCCATCGTGGCTCAAGCGGCGACGCTGGTTCGCCTCGAAGGACAAGGCGCTGCGCGCCGTGCGGCTCGCCGCGCTCACGACCATCCACGGCGCGGGCTTCGCGTTCACCGAGATCGAGGCCGAACTCGCCGACGGCACGAACGAGCGCTACGTGCTGCCCATCGCCATTACCTGGGGCACGGACATCACCACGCCGCTGCATATTCAGCTCGCGCTCTCGCGTGTGCGGCGCGGGCGCACCATCGGCTACCTCACCGATGCGTTCTCGCTGCCGTGGTTCGCCTATGGCGTGCTGCGCAAGCTGCGCGAGCGCGCGGCCGTGCCCACGGTGCAGGGCAGCACGATCCGCTTCGAGCCCACCGACCGTCTCGATGAAATCGATCTCGGTGAGGATCCCGAAGTGCGCTGGCTCGCCGCGGAGCAGAGCAACAGCTCGCTCATCGTGGCGGAGACCATCGTGCTCAAGCTCGTGCGCCGCCTGATCGCGGGCGTGCATCCCGAGGCGGAAATGAGCCGCTATCTAACGAAGCTCGGTTACGCGAACACCGCGCCGCTCTATGGCGAAGTGGTGCGCGTGGACCCGGATGGCGTGCCGCATACGCTCGCGATCCTGCAAGGCTATATCGACAACCAGGGCAATGCGTGGGACTGGGCGCTCGATTATCTGCGCCGCACCGTCGACGACCTTGCGCTCCCCGCCGACGACAGCGACACCGCCGACCAGGCGCACGAAGAGGAGGTGATACAGAACTATGCATCCGTGATCGGTGCGATCGGCAAGCGCCTGGGCGAGCTGCATGCCGCGCTCGCCACGCCGAGCGACGACCCGGCCTTCGCGCCCGAAGCCGCAACGCGCGACGACGTGGGCCTGTGGCTTGCCGATACGAAGAAGATGCTGGCCGAGGCGCTCGACATCGTGGCGCAGCACACCGGCGAGAACGTTCACACGCTCGACGACGACGCGCGCGAACTCGCCCGCAGCCTCGTCGAGCGCCGCGACTTGCTGATGACGAAGCTCGACGAACTGGTGCCGCTCGACGCCTCGACATTGCGCATCCGCATTCACGGCGACTTCCATCTGGGCCAGGTGCTCATTTCCAAAGGCGACGCCTGGCTGATCGACTTCGAAGGCGAGCCCGCGCGATCGCTCGATTATCGGCGTGCGAAGCAATGCTCGCTGCGCGACGTCGCGGGCCTGCTGCGTTCGCTCTCCTATGCGGGCGCGGCCGCGCAATCGACCACGGAAAGCGCCCCGCAGCAGATCGCCGAGCGCAAGCACGCGCTGTTCGAGCGTTTTCGCGGTCATGCCGCCGAGACCTTCCTGAGCCAGTATCGCGCGGCCGTCTCGCAAGCCCCGCTCTCGCTCGTGAGCGCCACTCACGAGCAGGCGCTGCTCGACCTGTTCCTGATCGAGAAGGCGGCCTACGAAATCCGCTACGAGGCCGCCAACCGACCCACCTGGCTCGCCCTGCCGGTCCGTGGGCTCGCCGCGCTCGCGAGCCGCGTGCTCGGCCCTACACAGACCCACGTGCAACCGCATGCGGGAGGAGGCGGACATGGCTGAACGCACCCCCAACGCCGCCCTGCATCAGCACGACATCGACGCGCTCCTCCAGGGACACCACGCCGATCCGTTCGCGGTGCTCGGGCTGCACTGGGTCGACGGTGCGCCCTATGTGCGCGCGTGGCTGCCGAACGCCTCGCAGGTTCGCGTACTCGCGCGCGACCGCGCGCATACGCTCGCCGAACTTACGCTCGTGCATCCCGCAGGGCTCTTCGCCGGGCCGCTCGCCGAAGGCGTGCCGTACCGGCTCGATATCGACTGGCACGGCGTCACGCAGGAAATAGAGGATCCCTATTCATTCGGCCAGCAGCTATCGCAGGAAGCACTGCACCGGCTCGCCGACGGCGACCCCTACGCCGTGCTCGAATGTCTGGGCGCGCGGCCGCTCGTCTGCGAGGGCGTGCCTGGCGTGCGCTTCGCGGTATGGGCGCCGAATGCGCGGCGCGTCTCCGTGGTGGGCGACTTCAACACGTGGGACGGCCGCCGCCATCCGATGCGGCTGCGCCACGAGGCGGGCGTATGGGAGCTGTTCATTCCGCGCGTGGCTGCGGGCGCGCGCTACAAGTACGAGATTCTCGGCGCGCGCGGCGAGGTGCTGCCGCTGAAGTCCGATCCGTGCGCGTTCCAGACCGAAGCGCCACCCGCCACCGCTTCGGTGGTCGCGCCCGTGGAGGCACTCGACGGCTTCACTTGGCATGACAGCGAATGGCTGCAGGCGCGCGCGCAAAAGCAGAACGCGCGCGCCGCCATGTCGGTCTACGAAGTGCATGCGCCCTCGTGGCTCCCCACGCACGCCACGGACGCTTCCGAGCCCCCGCCTGTGCCCGATTGGCAGGCGCTTGCCGAGCGCCTGATTCCCTACGCGCAAGGCATGGGCTTCACGCACCTCGAACTGCTGCCCATCGCCGAGCACCCGTTCGGCGGCTCGTGGGGCTATCAGCCGCTGTCGCAATTCGCGCCCACGGCGCGGCTCGGCGCCCCGCTCGACTTCGCGGCCTTCGTGGACCGCGCGCACGAAGCCGGGCTCGGCGTGATACTCGACTGGGTACCCGCGCATTTTCCGAACGACGCGCACGGCCTCATCGACTTCGACGGCACCGCGCTCTACGAGCATGCGGACCCGCGCGAGGGTTATCACCCCGACTGGAACACGATGATCTACAACCTCGGGCGCCGCGAGGTGAGCGCGTTCCTGATCGCCTCGGGGCTCGCATGGCTGATGCGCTATCACGTCGATGGCCTGCGCGTGGACGCCGTGGCCTCGATGCTCTACCGCGACTACTCGCGCGCGCAAGGCGAATGGGTGCCGAACATCCATGGCGGACGCGAGAATCTCGAATCGATCGCGTTCCTCAAGCGCCTCAATCACGAAACGCAGTACGTGCCGCAGCGCCCCGGCGTGATCACCATCGCCGAGGAATCGACGGCTTGGCCCGGCGTGACCGCGCGCCCCGAGGACGGCGGGCTCGGCTTCCAGTTCAAGTGGAACATGGGCTGGATGCACGACACGCTGCATTACATGCACGAAGACCCGGTCTATCGCCGCTATCACCATCACGAGATGACCTTTGCGATGGTCTACGCGTGGTCCGAGCGCTTCGTGCTGCCGCTCTCGCACGACGAAGTCGTGCACGGCAAGGGGTCGCTGCTCGGCAAGATGCCCGGCGACCGCTGGCAGCGCTTTGCGAACCTGCGCGCCTACTTCGGCTTCATGTGGGCGCATCCTGGCAAGAAGCTGCTCTTCATGGGCGGCGAGTTCGGGCAGATGGCGGAGTTCGATCACGACGGCACGCCGCACTGGGACCTGCTAGACGACCCGCTGCATCGCGGCGTGCAAACGCTGGTGCGCGACCTCAACCGGCTCTATGCGAACGAGCCCGCGCTCTACACGCTCGACGCGGAGCCGGGCGGCTTCGAATGGCTCGTCTCCGACGACTCCGGGAATAGCGTGCTCGCATGGCGGCGCGTGGACGGCTCGGGCCGCGAGATCGTGGTGGTCTGCAACTTCACGCCGGTGCCGCGCCACGGCTACCGGATCGGCATGCCGCAGCCCGGCGAATGGGAGGAAGCGCTCAACACCGACGCCGAGATCTACGGCGGCTCGAACATGGGCAACGGGGGCCTCGTGTGCACGGAACCCGTGCAAAGCCACGGCAAACCGCAATCAGCGGCCCTCGAGCTGCCGCCGCTCGGCACGCTGATACTGCGCCTGCGCCGCTGATGCAATGAGCGCGCCGGAAAACCATCAGGAATACGATGCAATACAAAAATCAGGAGAAGGAGCATCGCCATGGCTAACGGCCTGCCCGAGCGGCTGCTGCCCGGCGCGCCCTACCCGCTTGGCGCGACCTGGGACGGACTCGGCACCAACTTCGCGGTGTTCTCGGCCCACGCCTGGCGCATCGAGCTATGCCTGTTCGACCCGACCGGGCGCAAGGAGCGCACGCGCTACACGCTGCCCGAATGCACCGACGAAGTCTGGCACGGCTATCTGCCTGGCGCCCATCCCGGCACGGTTTATGGATTGCGCGCGCACGGCCCCTATCAGCCGCAGCACGGCCACCGCTTCAACCCGTACAAGCTGCTGCTCGACCCCTATGCGAAGCGGCTCATCGGCCAGTTCCGCTGGTCGGACACGTTGTTCGGCTACCGCGTGCATTCGAATCGCGCCGACCTCTCGCTCGACCGCCGCGACTCGGCGCCGGCCATGCCCAAGGCCGTGGTCAGCCACGACGCCTTCGACTGGTCGCGCGACGTGCGGCCCAACACGCCTTGGGACCAGACCGTCATCTACGAAACGCATGTGCGCGGCGTTTCGATGATGCGCCACGATCTGCGCTCGCATACGCGCGGCACCTTTGCCTCACTGGCCGCGCCGCGCTTCATCGAGCATCTTCACAAGCTGGGCGTGACCGCCGTCGAGCTGCTGCCGGTGCATGCGCTGCTCACCGAGCGCTTTCTCTTCGAGCGCGGCCTGCGCAACTACTGGGGCTACAACACGGCGGCGTACTTCGCGCCCGAACCCTCGTATCTCTCGGGCTACGACACCGACGAAATGCGCATCGCCGTGCGCCAACTCCACGCGGCCGGCATCGAAGTGTTCCTCGACGTGGTCTACAACCACACGTGCGAAGGCAGCGAAGTCGGACCGACGGTCTCGTGGCGCGGACTCGACAACGCGAGCTACTACCGCTGCGTGCCCGGCGACGAACGGTATCTCATCAACGACACCGGCTGCGGCAACACGCTCAATCTCACGCATCCGCGCGTACTGCAAATGGTGGCCGACTCGCTGCGCTACTGGGTCGGCTCTTACGGCATCGACGGCTTTCGCTTCGACCTCGGCGTCTCGCTCGGACGCGAGGCGCACGGCTTCGATCCCGCCAGCGGCTTTTTCGACGTGCTGCGCCAGGACCCCGTGCTCTCGCAGGTCAAGCTCATCTCCGAGCCGTGGGACGTTGGGCCGGGCGGCTATCAGCCCGGTAATCATCCGCCGGGCTTCGCCGAATGGAACGACCGCTTTCGCGACAGCGTGCGGCGCTACTGGCGCGGCGATGCTGGTCAGCGCGCCGATCTCGCCGCGCGCCTCACGGGCTCCGCCGATCTCTTCGACAAACGCACGCGCCGCCCTTGGGCCTCGCTGAATTTCGTGACTTCGCACGACGGCTTCACGCTGGCCGATCTCGTTGCGTACGAACACAAGCATAACGAAGCAAATGGCGAAGACAACCGCGACGGCCACAATGAGAACTGGAGCGCGAACTGGGGCGCCGAAGGCCCGAGCGACGATCCCGCGATCCTCGACACGCGCGCCCGGGTCGCGCGCTCGATGCTCGCGACGCTCTTCGTCGCGCTCGGCACGCCCATGCTGCTCGCCGGCGACGAGGCCGGCCACACCCAGCTCGGCAACAACAACGCCTACTGCCAGGACAACGAGATGTCATGGCTCGACTGGGCGTTTGCCGCCACGCCGCAAAGCGAGGCGATGACCGCGTTCGTCGCGCGCGCGATCGCGCTGCGCCGGGACCACCCGCTGCTGCGGCAGACGCATTTTCTGTTCGGCGACCGCGATGTGCTGCCGGGCGTGCACGACGTGGACTGGTTCGACGAACACGGCGAGCCGCTCTCGCCCGAGGCGTGGCACGACCCCGAGGCGCGCGCTTTCGCGGTGCGGCGCGCGGGGCCAGGACTCGACGGCGAAATCGAAGTATTGTTGATGATGCTGAACGCTTCGGCGCACGCGGTGGCGTTCACGGCTGCCGCGCCGAACTTCGCGTGGTCCGTGCTGCTCGACAGCGCGCACCCCGAGGATCCGCCGCGTAGCTTGCCCGAGATGCGCCTGGAAGTCCCCGCTCACGCGCTCGTGGTATTGGGCGCGCGGCCCGCGCGCCACGGCGAGCCCGGCGCGCCGCCAACCGCGGCGAAAGGTCAGGAAAAAGACGTCACGCAAGGAACAACGCAGGACGCAACCCAGGCCCCGGCCCAAAACGCCGAGGCGCCGCCGCCCGACCCGCGCCAGCGGAGCGCAGCACCCGGGAATGCTGATATCGGCACCGACAACCACGCTGACAACGGCGCAGACGACGACCGCTGAACAGGAAATGGCCATGGCCCCGTTTTCGCATGATCCGCACGTCCGCCATTACATGCATTGCCTGCCGTTCGGCGCGCAGTTGACGGGCGCCGCGCATGCGCAGCCGCACACACGCTTTCGCTTCTGGGCGCCCTCGTGCGGCGCGGTGCAGGTGGTGTTCGAAAGCGACGCCGGCGATGGCGATGGCAATAGCCCGCTCGCGCCGATCGACATGACACCCACCGGCAATGGCTGGTACGAGGCCCAGGCGCAATGCGGCCCGGGCACGCTGTACCGCTATCGTGTGGGCGACGGGCTACTCGTACCCGACCCCGCTTCGCGCTTTCAGCCCCAAGGCGTGCACGGGCCGAGCGAAGTGCTCGACGCGCGCGGCTACGCCTGGCACCACCCGCACTGGCGCGGGCGCCCATGGGAAGACACCGTGCTTTATGAGCTGCACGTAGGCGCGCTGGGCGGCTATCGCGGCGTCATGAAGCGTCTGCCCGCGCTCGCCGGGATCGGCATCACGGCCATCGAGCTGATGCCGCTGAACGACTACCCGGGCGAGCGCGGCTGGGGCTACGACGTGGTGCTGCCCTATGCGCCGCACGCGGCCTACGGCACGCCCGACGAACTCAAGACGCTCGTCGATACGGCGCACGCCCTGGGCCTTCAGGTGTTCCTCGACGTGGTCTACAACCACTTCGGCCCGGACGGCAACTGGCTCGGCCACTACGCGAAGCCGTTTTTCAAGGCGGGCAAGCGCACGCCCTGGGGCGACGCGCTCGATTTCGAGCGTCCCGAGGTGCGCGACTTCTACAGCGACAACGCGCTCTACTGGCTCACCGAATACCGCTTCGACGGCCTGCGCATCGACGCGGCGCACGCCATCGACAACCCCGAGTGGCTGCGCGAGCTGGCCGATCACGTGCATGCGCGCGTGGAGCCCGAGCGCCATGTGCATCTCGTGCTGGAAAACGAGCACAACGAAGCAAATTTGCTGGAAACGCACTTCGATGCGCAATGGAACGACGACGCGCATCATGCGCTGCACGTCATGCTGACCGGCGAATCGGAGGGCTACTACCGCGCCTTCGCCGACGACCCGATCCGCAAGCTCGCGCGCGTGCTGGGCGAAGGCTTCGCGTACCAGGGCGACCCTTCGCCGGTGCATGCGGGCAAACCGCGCGGCGAGCCGAGCGCGCATCTGCCGCCCACTTCGTTCGTGATGTTCCTGCAGAACCACGACCAGATCGGCAACCGCGCGATGGGCGAACGCCTGCGCGCACTCAGCGACGACGGCGCCCTGCGCGCGGCCACGGCGCTGCTGCTGCTTTCGCCGCAAATTCCGCTGCTTTTCATGGAAGAAGAATACGGCTCGACGCAGCCGTTCCAGTTCTTCACCGCCTTCGAAGGCGAGCTGGCCGATGCGGTGCGCGAAGGGCGCCGCAAGGAATTCGCGGCATTCGCCGCGTTCAGTGACGCGGCACGGCGCGCGCAGATTCCCGATCCGAACGATCTGCAAACGTTCGTGAATTCGTCGCCGCCGACGGAGGCGCCGCTCGACGACGAACGGCGCGCCTGGATGCACTTCCACCAGTCCGCGCTCGCGGTGCGCGCGCATCTTCTGATGCCGCGCCTGCGCGATGCGCGGCCGCTCGGCGCGACCGTGCTCACCGACGACAACGGCAACGTCCAGAATGCGCTGGTCGCGCGCTGGCGTCTCGCCGACGGCGAGACCTGGACGATCGCGCTGAACCTGGGCCACGACGGCGTAAAACTCGATTCGCAACCCGCCGGCATGGTCGTCTTCGAAACACCCGAGCGCGCGCGCGATTTCACCGACAACGGCGTGCTGCCCGAAAGCTCATGCGTGGCGTGGCTCACCGGCGAAGTGCCCGAGTACGCGCTGCATCACAACGCATGCGTGGTGCGGCGCGAGGAGCCGCTCGCATGAGCACCGCGCGCCGCAGCGAGACGCTCGCAACCCTCGCGCAACGCGCGGGCTTCGAGGTCGAGTGGACCGACACGCGCGGCGTCACGCAGCGTGTGCCCGACAGCACGCTCGCTGCATTGCTCGAATGCGCGGGCCTGCCCTGCGCGAACGTCACGCAAATGCGGCACAGCACTTCGGCGCTGAACGCGGAGCAGTCGTCGCGGCGCCTGCCGCCGCTCATCACCGCCGAATACGACAGCGCGATCGAGTTGCCGTCTTCGGCGGTGCGCACGGGCAGCCACTATCGCATCGATCTGGAAAACGGCGAGCATATCGAGGGCCGCTTCACCGCGCCGCGAGACTCGCCCGCGCTGCTCGCACCGCTCTCCGAGCCCGGCTATCACACGCTCACCGTTCACGATCATCGCCTGACGATCGCCGTCGCGCCGCCGCGCTGCCACACCATCGCCGATGCCTGGCGCGCCCGGCACGGCAACGACGCCAACCCGAGCGGTGCGCAATCACGCGTGCCGCCGCTCTGGGGCATTGCCGCGCAATTGTACGGACTCCGACGCAATGGCGATGGCGGCATCGGCGATTACAGCGCGCTCGCCACGCTCGCCACGCAAAGCGCAAGGCACGGGGCTCATGCGCTCGCGGTCAGCCCCACGCATGCGATGTTCAGCGCCGAGCCGGGCCACTTCAGCCCGTACTCGCCTTCCTCGCGGCTCTGGCTCAACGTCGCGCACATCGATCCGGCCGCCGTGTTCGGCGCGCAGGCTGCGCACGAAGCCAGCGTCGCGGCGCAGACCGGCGACACCGCGCGCGAGCTGGAAGCCCTGCCGCTGATCGATTGGACGCGCGCGCTGCCACTCAAGCTCGCGGTGCTGCGCGTGCTCTTCGATCGTTTCGACAGCACGGAGCGCACCCGTCATTCGCCGCGCGCCGAGGCGTTCGATGCGTTCTGCGCGCGCGGCGGTGAAGCGCTCGAAGACCACGCGCGCTTCGAGGCGCTTCAGGCCGCCATGCTCAAAGAGTCCGGCGGCGCTCGCCACTGGCGGGACTGGCCCGAGCCCCTGCGCGACCCGCGCAGCGCGGAAGTCGCGCGCTTCGCCACGACGCACCGGCGCGAAGTGGACTTTCACCGCTTCCTGCAATGGCTCGCGGCAGAAGGCCTCGCGCGCGCGCAACACGAGGCGCGCGAGGCCGGCATGGCGATCGGCCTCGTCGCGGATCTCGCGGTGGGCTGCGACGGCGCGGGCTCGCAGGCATGGGCGCAGCCCGACGACATGCTGCAACGCGTCTCGGTTGGCGCGCCGCCCGACCTCTTCAATCAGGCGGGGCAAAGCTGGGGGCTCACCACGTTTTCGCCGCGCGCGATGCACAACACCGGCTTTCGCGCATTCATCGACATGCTGCGCGCCGCGTTCATGCACGCGGGCGGCGTGCGCATCGACCACATCCTCGGCCTGCGGCGTTTGTGGCTCGTGCCCGAAGGCAAAAGCGCAAAACACGGTGCGTATCTGCGCTATCCGTTCGACGATCTCGTGCGGCTCATCGCGCTCGAGTCGTGGCGGCACCGCGCCATTGTGATCGGCGAAGATCTCGGCACCGTGCCGCCGGGCTTGCGCGAGCGGCTCGCCGCGCACGGATTCTACGGCATCCGCGTGCTGTGGTTCGAGCGCAAGGGCAGCGCGTTCCTCGCGCCCGCGCGCTACGACGCGAACTGCGTGGCCGCCACCACGACGCACGATCTGCCGACCGTCGCGGGCTGGTGGAACGGCACCGACATCGACTGGCGCCACCGCATCGGCCAGACGCTGGCGCGCGAGGACGGGCGCGACCCCGTCGCGCTCGAGCACACCCAGCGCGCCACCGACCGCGCGGCGCTCTGGCGCGCGCTGCAGGACACCGGCTTCGCACCGCGCGACGCCGCCGAGGCGCCGTCCGCGCCGTCACCTGTGCCTTCACCTGTGTTGTCGCCTGCGCCGTCGCCAGCGCCAGCGCCCGATACAGCGCCAGTGGAAGGCGCGCTCGGCTACGTGGCGGCCAGCGCGAGCCCGCTCGTGACCTGCCCGCTCGAAGACCTGCTCGGTCTCGCCGATCAACCGAATCTGCCGGGCTCGATCGACGAGCACCCGAACTGGCGCCGGCGTCTGCCGCTGCCCGTCGACGCCCTGTTCGCCGATCCCGCGTTCGCCGCGCGCATCCAGACCGTCGTGCGTGCGCGCACACGGGCCGATGAAGCCGCGAAGGCCGCAAGCGACGCAACAAACGGCGACGATGCCAGCGATTCTGGACACTCCGGCAACTCGGGTAACTCCGGTAACTCCGGCAGTTCCGGCGGCTCCAGCGATTCCGGTGGCTCCAGCGATTCCGGCGGCCCCGCCAGCCCGGGCGATGCGCTGGCCGCGCCCTTCGTTCGTACCGTGCCATGACACGCCCGCGCGCCACGCTGCGCTTGCAGCTTCACCATGACTTCACGTTCGACGACGCGCTGGCGCAGCTCGATTACTTCGCCGCGCTCGGCGTGAGCCATCTCTATCTTTCGCCCATCACGACCGCGCAACCCGGTTCGATGCACGGCTACGACACGGTCGACTACGGCGTGGTGAGCGAGGAGCGGGGCGGCGAAGCGGCGCTGCGGCGCCTCGCCAACGCGCTGCACGCGCGCGACATGGGCCTCATCGTGGACCTGGTGCCCAACCACATGGGCGTGGGCGGCGCACACAACGCGTGGTGGCTCGACATTCTCGAATGGGGGCGCCACAGCGCGTTCGCGCGTCACTTCGACGTCGACTGGCATTCGCCCGACCCGGTGCTGCGCGGCAAGGTGCTGATGCCGTTTCTCGGCGCGCAATACGGCGACGAGCTTGCTTCGGGCCGCATCGCGCTGAAGTTCGACGCCGCGCTCGCACGCTTTTTCGTGCAATACGGGCCGCACGTCTGCCCGATCTGCCCGACCGATTACGCGGCGCTGCTGCAGTTGGCCAATCATGCGGATCTCGACGCGCTCGCCAAGTCGTTCCAGGGCCTCACCACGCAGCCCGACGACCAGGCGCGCGCCGCCGCCGCGCGCGATGCGCTGCGCACGTTCGTCGAGCGCGAGGGCACCGCCGCCATCGACGCCGTTCTGCAAGCGCACTCGGGTGTCAATCCCGTTACGCGCGAACGCCTGCATCGACTTCTGGAGCGCCAGCACTTCCGGCTCGCGTGGTGGCGCACCGCCACTGACGAAGTGAACTGGCGGCGCTTCTTCGACATCAGCGCGCTCGCGGGCGTGCGCGTCGAGCGCCACGACGTGTTCGAGGCCGTGCACAAACTCGTACTGCGCCTCTACGCCGATGGCGTGATCGACGGCCTGCGCATCGACCATATCGACGGGCTCGCCGACCCGCGCGAATATTGCGAGCGGCTGCGCCAGCGGCTAATTTCGTTGCGCGCGCATCCATCTTATATCGTCGTCGAGAAAATTCTCGCGCGCGGTGAGACGCTGCGCGACGACTGGCCCGTGCAAGGCACGACCGGCTATGACTTCATGAACGACGTGGGCGCCCTGCTGCACGACCCCGCGGGCGCCGCGCCGCTCGCGCAGACCTGGACTGCGCTCTCGGGGCAGGACGCCTCCTTCGCGGACGTGGCGCTCGACGCGCGCCGCGAGGTGCTGGCCGCGCAACTGGCGGCGGAACTCGATCACGCGGCGCGCGCGCTGCACCGCATCGCGCGCGAGCAACCCGCCACGCGCGACTTTACCTACGCAAGCGTGCACCGCGTAGTGGCGCAGCTTGCGATGCACTTTCCGGTCTATCGCATCTATCCGGCCAACGGTCTGCGCAGCGCCGAGGACAACCGCTATTTCGATCTCGCGCTGCAAGCGGCTCGCGAGGCGCTGCCGCGCGCGAGCCTTGCCGCACTCGATCAGGTCGATGCGTGGCTTGGCGCACGCGCGCCGGACTCCGGGAGCGGCAACGGCGCGAAGCCCTCGCGCGCGGCTCAGGGCGCTCACGCCACACAAGCCGCCCAAGCCGCCCAGGCCACGCAAGCCGCTCAAACAAGCGGGCACGCCAGCCCATCAGGCACCACGCCCGCCACCGCTTCCGGCACGAGCGCGGCCAGACACACTGCACAAAACCCGCCTGCCACGCCACTGAGCCATGCGCTCATCGCGCAGCGCACGGCACTCACGCTCTTCTCGCAACTCACCGCGCCGCTCGCGGCCAAGGCCAGCGAGGACACGGCGCTCTACCGCTACGGCAGACTGCTGTCGCGCAACGAAGTGGGCGCGGACCCGGACGACTTCGCACGCAGCGCGAAGGACTTCCATGCGTCGAATGCGCTGCGCCAGCGCCGCTTCCCCTGTGCCTTGCTCGCCACGGCCACGCACGACCACAAGCGCGGCGAAGACGCGCGCGCGCGGCTCGCGGTGCTCAGCGAAATCGCGCCCGAATGGAGCGCGACACTGCGCGCATGGTCCACCCTGAACCAGCCGCAGCGGCGCAACGACACGGCGCCTTCGCCGGCATCGTCAGGGGCTGTGGCGGGACCCGGACAATGGGCACCCGGCCCGATGGCCGAAGCCACGCTCTATCAAACGCTGGTGGGCTGCTGGCCGCCCGATCTCGACGTCGGCGACGAAGCGCGCGTGCGCGAGCTGGCCGAACGCGTCGCGCAATGGCAATTGAAGGCGCTGCGCGAGGCGAAGCTGCGCACCAACTGGCTCTCGCCCGACGAAGCCTACGAATCGGACTGCCAGGCATTTCTCCTCGACATCCTCGCACCGCAGCGACGCGACGGTTTCCTCCAGGCGCTCACGGCCTTCGTGGCGCGCATCGCGCCGGCTGGCGCCGTCAATACGCTGCTGCAAACCGTGCTGCGCCTGACCTCGCCCGGCGTGCCCGATCTCTACCAAGGCACGGAGCTATGGGATTTCAGCCTCGTCGATCCCGACAACCGCAGGCCCGTGGATTTTGCGTTGCGCGCGGCGGCGCTCGATAACGGCGCACCGGCCGCCAAGCTTGCCCACTGGCGCGACGCGCACGTGAAGCAGGCCGTCATTGCGCGCCTGCTGGCGCTGCGCGCTCGCGCGCCGGAGTTGCTGCGCGAGGGCGAGTACTGGCCGCTGGAAGTGCGCGGCGTGCAGGCCGCGCACGCGATTGCCTTTGCACGCCGGCACGGCGATACGTGGGCTGTCGTGATCGGCACGCGGCATGCGGCGGCATTGCTGGATGGCGATCTTCCGCTCGTCGAGCCCGCGCGCTGGGACGATACGGCAGTGGTGCTGCCAAACGGGTGTCCGGCAGTGGATCTGCACGACTGGCTGAGTGATGCAATCCGCAATGCAACGCGGCACGATCAGGACAACGTGCTGTATCTGCGCGACGTATTGAGCGCATTGCCCGTCGCGGTGCTGTCGAATCTCGCGCCGGCTTGAAGCGCGTTCATCGGGCGGCGCGCGAGCCCGCTCAACTCGCTCAACCGCCCTCGTCCTCCAGATCCTTCGGGTACACGCGCACGAGCACGATGCGCGGCCCCTTCATCCTCTTGACGACGATGTCGAAGCGATCGAACTCGACGCGCTGCCCCTCCGTGGGCAGATCGTTGAGCGCATGAATCACGAGGCCGCCCACCGACTCCGCCCGCCCTTCGTCGATATCGATGCCGAGCGCCTGCTCCAGCGACACCACCGGCAGACTGCCGCGGCCCATCAGCGTGCCGTCGTCCATGCGGGTCCAGTCGGTATCGGCCTGATGGAATTCATCGTGAATCTGGCCCACCAGCGCGCCGAGCAGATTGTCGAGTGTGAGAAAACCGCCCGGCCGCATACCCTTGCGCCCGACCAGCGCGAAGTGCGGCGCGCCCTTGCGAAAGCGCCGGAACAATGCGAGTGCGGACGTCTCGGGCTTCACGTATTGCACGGGACGCACGAACTTGCCGAGGTCGTCGAGCACGTGGCCCGCCTCGCGCGCGAGCAGCAGATCCTTCAGATGGATGAGCCCCGCCACGCGCTCGCCCGAGGCATCCTCGAAGAGCGGATAACGGCTGAAGCGATGGCGCGCGACGATCTGCATGTTCTCCCCGAGCGACAGGTCGCGGCGCAGGCCCACCATCTCGTGCGCGGGGCGCATGAGGTCCGAGACGCTCAGGCGCGAGAAGTCCAGCGAATGCGCGAGTGCGTTCCATTCGTCGGCGCTGTACGTACTTCCCGTAGTTGCTGCATTTGCGGTGCTTACCGCGATCGCGCCACGACCGGCAGCACTATTGGCGCGCACCGCACTACCCAACGCAGCGCGGCCCTTCGCGAGCGCACGCGCATCGGTTTGCGCGCGTGCCTCGGCCTGCGCCTGTGCCTGCGCCGCAGCGCGGCGGCTGCGCAGGATCAGCTTGAGCTCCTCGGTCGAGTAATGGGCCTCGGTGCCATGCTCCGCCGACAGACCCGCCAGCCTCAGCACGGCATTCGCGCTCGAATTGAGCGCCCAGATGGCCGGATACATCGTCCAGTAAAAACCGTACAGCGGCGCAGCAGCCCATAGCGAGATTTTCTCGGCCTCGCGAATCGCGAGCGACTTGGGCGCGAGCTCGCCCACCACGATATGCAGGAACGAGATCACGGTAAAAGCGAACGCGAGCGAGATGCCGTGGATCACCTCCGGCGAGCGCACGCCCAGGAGATCGAAAACCGGTTCGAGCAACTGCGCGAAGGCCGGCTCGCCGATCCAGCCAAGGCCGAGCGAAGCGAGCGTGATGCCGAGCTGGCACGCGGAAAGATAGGCGTCGAGTTGTCCGTGAACCTTGGCGAGCAAGCGCCCGCGAAAACCGTGCTGCGTCGCCAGGCTTTGCACGCGCGTTGCGCGCAGCTTGACGAGACCGAACTCCGCCGCGACGAAGAAGCCGTTGAGGGCAACGAGCAACAGCGCGCCGACGAGAGCGATAAGCTGAATCAAGACAGGGGGCTCCGGAAAACGAAGCGCTCAGTATAAGGGCGAAAGACCCTTGTAAGACGTGGATAGGCCGGACGGATTACCCACCCGGCGTAGCTTGCCCGCGTGGCGCTCGTCGCGCATGCAGCCCGGGTGCGGCAGGGAGTCAATTTGTGCGCGGCTTCGCCCCGCGCGCAAATCGTTCAGATGCTGGAACCGGAGCCGGCCCCGCCAATCGTTCCGCTATTCGCCCCGCCAATCACCCCGCCAATCACCCCGTTAGCCGGCACGTTCAGCGTGAGCGAAGCCGCCTCGCCCTCCACGAGCGGCCGCGCCTCGAAGCGCCCGCCGTGCGCCTCGGCCACGCGCTGGCACAACGCGAGCACCCACGCGTAACGGCCCGCCTCCTGCGGCTCGCGCGCCTGTGCCCGAGCGAATGGTTCGAACAGGTGCGGCAGCGCCTCGTCGGCAAGCGCCGCCTGGCTCGCCTGCCAGTGCACCTCGAATTGCACGGCCGTGGCCGCGACGCTCACCTCGAGCGAGACCGTCGCGCCCGCCACGCTCGCCTCGGTGGCGAATGCGAGCATGAGCCAGAGCGCCTGGCCGATGCGCTCGCGCGCGGCGTCGAGCGTCGCGCCGGTGGGCGTACCCTGCACGACGAGGCACACGCCGCGCGCATCGGCGAGCCCGCGGCGCACCTCGTCAACGGTCTCGCCGACGAGCGCATCGAGGGCGAACGGCGCGCGCTCGATGTACAGCTTGCGTGTTTCGGCGCGCGTCGTATCGACGAGCGTTTCGAGCAGATGCACCTGTTGCTCGACGCCCGTGCGGATGCCCTCGAGCGCGCGCTGCGCGGAGGCGTCGGTGCCCTCGATCTTGCGCTCGAGCACATAGGCCCAGCTATGGATTGCGTTTAGCGGGCTGCGCAAATCGTGCGAGACGCGCGAAAGCACATGGTCGCGCATGAACAACGCGGCTTCGGCGCACAGGCGTGCCGTGCGTTCGGTCGGGGTAGGGGCTGTGGACGCCATCGAATTCCTCTTCTTTCGCCCACCTGGGGCGGGCCGGCCCAATTATAGGCAGCGGCGCCCATCGTGGTGGCGCCGTGGTGGCACGCGCACGCGCCGTGCCCGCGCAGCACGGGCAAAGCACAGGCGATACACCGGCGAAGCACAGGCGAGGCGCGCTCGGGCTGCGCGCCTCGCGCGGCCTGCAAAGCGCCTACAATGACGCTTTTCCCCTTTCCGATTCAGGAGCATTCCATGTCGATCACGACCACCGCATCCGGCCTCAAGTACGAAGACCTGACCGAAGGCAGCGGCGCCGAGGCAAAGGCCGGCCAGACGGTCAGCGTGCACTACACCGGCTGGCTGACGGACGGCCAGAAGTTCGATTCGAGCAAGGACCGCAACGACCCGTTCGCCTTCGTGCTGGGCGGCGGAATGGTCATCAAGGGCTGGGACGAAGGCGTGCAGGGCATGAAGGTGGGCGGCGTGCGCAAGCTCACGATCCCGCCGCAACTCGGCTACGGCGCGCGCGGCGCGGGCGGCGTGATTCCGCCGAACGCCACGCTCGTGTTCGAAGTGGAACTGCTCGCCGTCTAAGCATCGCGGCGCGCGTGTGGCGCCGATGCGCCGCACGCGCCCCATGCGTCGTTCGCCATGAATTCGCATCGCACCATTCCCGTCACCGCGCCCGTTGCCGCGCCCGGCATCGCGTTGCGCTGCTATGGCGCGATCGAGGAAACCGACGTGCACGATTTTCATCAGATCGTGCTGGGACTCGACGGCGAGATGGTGATGACGGTGGACGGTGTCGGCGAGCGCATCGACCCGAGCTCGGCCTGGCTGATTCCGGCCGGCGCGCGGCACGACTATGCGGGCGTCGGCGAAAATCGCCAGCTCGTGCTGGACTTGCCCGCCGCCGCGCTCGCGGTGCCCGAGCGGCTCTTCGACACGGCGCGCGCCGTGCGCATCGCCCCCGCGCTCGCGCAACTCGTGCGCGAGATCGCGCAGCGTGGCCAACGCGCCTTGCTCGCCGCGCCGGCCCCCGGCGCGAGCGAGCGCGCCGAGATGCACACACGGCGCTTTCATTGGGACGCTTCGACGCAGTTATGCGCGGCCGTGCTCGCGCAAGCGGGCATCGCCGGCAGCGACGCCTTCGAAGCCGCAGCGGGCCTCGACTTCGCCCGCATCGACCGCTGGCTGCGCGCACATCTGGCGCAGCCGCTGCGCATCGCCGATCTGGCCGCACATTGCGGCTTCGGCATGCGGCGCTTTCATCAGCTCTTTATCGAAGCGTTCGGCGAAACGCCGCATCGCTATCTGCAGCGCTTGCGTCTGGACACCTCGCTCGCGCTGCTCGCGGATCCCCGCCTCTCGCTCACGCATATCGCCCTCGAAGTGGGCTTCGGCGACCAGAGCGCTTTCACGCATGCGTTTACGCGGCGCTTCGGGCTCGCACCCGGGCAGTGGCGCGCGTTGCCTTCGCACTGAACGTCAACCAGGCGTTAACTGTCGCGCGGGCTCGTGCGGCTGTTTTACGCGACCGTATTCATGCGACGGTATCCACCACGGCTGTGCCCACGCGCTGCGTCGTCATTCCTCGAAGCGGTATTCCCACTGCGCCTGCGCGCCCACCGCGAGACACTCGCCCGCGCCCGCGACGACCATCGCGTTCTGGCCGAACGTAAGCCCGCCATCCACGCGCGGATCGGCACGGAACGCCGCGAGCGTGTCGAGCGGCTCGGCAGGCCACTCGCCGTCGCGCTCGCCCGTGCGCTGATCGATCGTCGTGATCGGGCAGCGCGCGCACGGCTTGGTGAATCGCAGCACCACCTCGCGCGTGCCGCTTTCACCCTCTTTCCCCTCCTCACTCGCGATCGACAGCGTGTCGATGAAATCCTCGTCGAACGCATCGCCGCCATCCACGACGATGTTCGGGCGAAAGCGGCTCATCGGCACCGGCGGCGCGCCCTTCGCCGCGAGGCGCGCGTTCAGCTCCGCCAGCGACGCTTCGCTCGTGACGAGCAGCGGGAAGCCGTCGGCGAATTGCGTGGGCACGTCCTCGTCGTTTGTCCACTGCTTGCTCGCGAGCCGCGTGACGTCCTGTGCGAAACGCACGAGGCGCAGCGGCACGCCGAGCGCCTGCGAAAACCATTGCGCCGCCTCGTCGCCTTCGTCGAGCGCCTCGAACGTATCCTTCCAGACCGTGGCCCGCACGCGCGCCTCGTTGCCGCGCGGCGCGAACGGCAGGAACAGCGGCTTGTCGACCGGCATGTCCACGACCGGCATGTCCACGACCGGCATGTCCGCGCCCGTCATCGTGAGACGCACGCCGTGCTCGACGAACGCGGGCACGATGCGCGCCATCGCTGCGATTTCGCGCTGCGAGACGAAGCGGCCCGATGCGTCCACCACCATCCAGTGACGGTCCCATTGCAGCCCCTTCGCTTCGAGTCGCGCGCGATCGAGTGCGATCGCGCCACAAGACTTCACGGGATAGACGAACAACGCACGAACGATGGCCATGGCGAACTCGCGAACAAGGAAAATGAATTGGGCCGGGGTTCGGGCCGCTTTGAAGCAAGCACCCGAACCCCGGCCCACGATCATACCGTCACTGCGTTGTGCGGCTTATTGCGCGGCTTGATGCGCCGCTCAATGCCCGCCTTTACCGCGTGGTTTACTGCGCCGCATCAAGACCATGCGCGAGATCGTTACGCACGTCGCGCGGATCTTCGAGGCCCACCGCGAGACGAATCAGCCCTTCGGTGATGCCCGCCGCCGCGCGCGCTTCAGGCGTGATGCGGCCATGCGTCGTCGTGGCCGGATGCGTGATGGTCGTGCGCGTGTCGCCGAGATTGCCGGTGATCGAGCACACCTTGGTGCCGTCGATCACGCGCCAGGCGTTCGCGCGCTGCGTCTCGGGCGTGTCGCCCTTGAGCTCGAACGAGACGATCGCGCCGCCCGACTTCTGCTGGCGCATCGCGAGCGCGTGCTGCGGATGCGACTCGAGCCCCGGGTAGAAGACGCGCTTCACTGCGGGATGCGCCTCGAGCCAGCGCGCGATTTCGAGCGCGTTGGCCGACTGCTTCTCCACGCGCAGCGAGAGCGTTTCCATGCCCTTGAGCAGCACCCACGCGTTGAACGCGGAGAGCGTCGGGCCCGCGCTGCGCACGAACGGGAACACCTTCTCCATGATGAACTGCTTCGAGCCCACGAGCGCGCCGCCCAGCACGCGGCCCTGGCCGTCGAGGAACTTGGTGGCCGAGTGCATCACGACATCGGCGCCGAACTTGAGCGGCTGCTGCAGCGCCGGGCTGCAAAAGCAGTTATCGACCACGAACAGCGCGCCTGCCGACTTCGCGATCTTGCCCACGGCTTCGATATCGGCGACTTCGGTGAGCGGGTTCGACGGCGTCTCGAGGAAGAACATCTTCGTCTCGGGGCGCACGGCATTCTTCCAGGCGTCGAGATCGGTCGGATCGACGAAAGTGGTCGTGATGCCGAACTTGCTGAAGATCTGCGAGAACATGCCGAGCGTCGAGCCGAAAATGCTCTGCGAGCTGACGATGTGGTCGCCCGCCTGCAACGCGGCCATCACCACCGACATGATCGCGGCCATGCCCGAGGCCGTGGCCATGCACGCCTCGCCGCCTTCGAGCGCCGCAAGGCGGTCCTGGAACATGGTGACGGTCGGATTCGTGAAACGTGCATACGTATAGCCCGTTTCGGAATTCCTGAAGCGCTCGGCCGCTTCGGCGGCGCTGCCGAAACAGAAGCTCGACGTGAGGTAGAGCGCTTCCGAATGCTCGTTGAAGCCGCTGCGCAGCGTGCCCGAGCGGACCGCCAGCGTGTCGAAGTTGAGGTTCTCGTCCATGTTCGTTTATTCCGTTTCCTGAGCCGTTTCCTGAGCCGTCATGCCTGCAACGCGTCGCTCGCATACACAGTGGCGCACAGGCGCAAAAAAGCCCGCTTTTGCGTCGGCAGAAGCGGGCTCTCTGAAAATGCGGGAAATCCGGGGGCAGTCTAGCGATAGAGCGGCGGTGAGACTGACACCGTTCGCTTTAGCTGTTTTGGGTTGCCCCGCGTCCGCAAGCTGAGATCAAATCGACGCAAGCCCTAATGCTAACACGGCGGCTACCACAGCGGCCAACACGGGAAGCGCACAGCGCACGCGCTCCCCTCGCGCCGCTCACTCCACCGAGAGTTGCAGGTGCAGTTGCGAGCGCGTGCCGCCGTCCATCGCGTCGCTCGCGGCGTCGCGGTCCGACTGCGCCTGCGGTGCCAGGCGCGCGAGCTCGATGTTGTCGAGATACGCGCTTGTGATGTCGCCGGTGATGTAGTCGCCGTCGAAGCACGAAGCCTCGAACTCGTTGAGATCCGGATTGATGTCGCGCACGGCCTGCTTGAGCGCTTCCACGTCCTGATACACGAGGTGGTCCGCGCCGATGATGCGCGCCACTTCTTCATCCGTGCGGCCGTGCGCCACGAGCTCGCCGCGCGTGGGCATGTCGATGCCATAGACGTTCGGATACTTCACGGGCGGCGCCGCCGAAGCGAAGATCACCTTGGTCGCGCCGGCGTCGCGCGCCATCTGCACGATTTCCTGCGAGGTGGTGCCGCGCACGATCGAATCGTCGATGATCAGCACGTTCTTGCCCTTGAACTCGACGCCCATGGCATTGAGCTTCTGGCGCACCGACTTCTTGCGCATGGCCTGGCCCGGCATGATGAAGGTGCGGCCCACGTAGCGGTTCTTGAAGAAACCCTCGCGATACTCCACGCCGAGTTTCTTCGCGACCTGCATGGCGGCGGGGCGCGACGAATCGGGAATCGGCATGACCACGTCGATCTTCACGTCGGGCAGCTCGCGCTTGACCTTCTCGGCCAGATAGTCGCCCATGCGCAGACGCACGTTGTAGACCGGCACGCCGTCGAGCACCGAGTCCGGACGCGCGAGATACACGAGTTCGAAAATGCAGGGGTTCAGCTTGGGCGCCGTGGCGCATTGCTGCGAGTGGAAGTTGCCCTCGAAGTCGATGAACACCGCCTCGCCCGGCTGCACGTCGCGCACGAATTCGAAGCCGATGCCTTCGAGCGCGACCGATTCCGAGGCCACCATCCACTCGGTGCCCTCGGGCGTTTCCATCTTGCCGATGCACAGCGGACGGATACCGAACGGGTCGCGGAACGCGAGCAGGCCGTAGCCTGCGATCAGCGAGACGATGGCGTAGGAGCCGCGCAGGCGGCGGTGCGCGCCCGACACGGCCTTGAAGAGCGCGGCCGCATCGAGCTCGAGGCCCGAGGTCGCGAGCTGCACTTCATGCGCGAGCACGTTGAGCAGCACTTCGGTGTCGGAATGGGTGTTGATGTGCCGGCGGTCCACGCGGAACATCTCTTCCTTGAGCTGTTGCCAGTTCGTGAGATTGCCGTTGTGCGCGAGAACGATGCCGAACGGCGCGTTCACGTAGAACGGCTGGGCTTCTTCTTCGCTCGATGCCGAGCCGGCCGTCGGGTAGCGCACCTGGCCGATGCCGCTGGTGCCGGGCAGGCTGCGCATGTTGCGCGTGCGGAACACGTCGCGCACCATGCCATTGGCCTTGTGCATGTGAAACGTGCTGCCGTTCGCGGTGGCAATGCCGGCCGCGTCCTGACCACGGTGCTGCAGGAGCAGCAGCGCGTCATAGAGGAGCTGATTGACGGGGGAGCGGGAAACTACGCCTACGATGCCGCACATGGCAGGTCCTTCAAAAAAGCGAAATCAGCAGTCACGGAGCAGTTCCGACGGCCGGCCGGGCCGGCGGGGATGCGCCGCATGATCGGGCAATGCCCTGGCAGTACTGCCGGTCGGCTTCGCCTCCCGTCACGCGATCAGCTTCTGATCAGACGTGAACATAGGCCGCGAGCGTCTCGGGCAAAAACGGTTTCAGTTCGAGCACACCCTGCACGGCATACGGCCGCAGCAGCGCGTTGCGCCAGAAGTCCTGCTGGGGCAGCTCGGTCAGTCCCGCGAGGACGACGAGAATCAGCACCAGCACGACGCCTCGCACGAGGCCGAACATCATGCCGAGCGAGCGGTCCACACCGGACAGGCCGCTCACCTGCACCAGCCGGCCGAGCAGCGCGTTCGCCACGCCGGCCACCAGCACCACGCCGATCACGATCAGCGCGAAGGCGATCAGCCATTGAGTCAGCGCCCCGCCCGGCCAGTTCGCCGGAATGAAGGGCACCACGCGATCCACGTAGCGGCACGCCACGATGAGCGCCGCGATCCAGCCGATCAGCCCGAAAATCTCGCCGATGAGCCCGCGCCACGCCCCGCGCAGCGCCGACAAACCGATCACCGCCATTACAGCGTAGTCGAATGCGGTGAACATCGGGCGTTATTGTGCCGAGCCGTTGGAACCCGCCATCAGGCCTGCGCCGCGCACCTTCGCGATCGCCTCGGTGGCCGATGCGCGATCGGGGAACGGACCGGCGCGCAGCAGCGTGCGCGTCGTGCCGTCGGCTTCCTTATGCTGCTCGGTATATGCGGGTACACCCGCAGTTTTCAACTTCGTGACCCATTTATTCGCGGCGGCGTCGCTGCCGAACGCGCCCAGTTGCACCGCGAAGCGCGCACCCGGCGGCGCGGCGGGTGCGCCCGCATCGTTTTCGGCGTTGGCTGCGGTGGTGGCCGCATTAGTGGCCGCATTAGTGGCCGCAGTGGTGCCCGCCGACTTGCCGCGCGACGCGAGCGCCGCGCCCGAGGCCGGCTTCGCCGCTTCCACCTTCGATTGATTCGCTTGAGCTTGAACCTGAGCGGCCGGCGCGGATTTGGCCGGCGCTGCGGGTTTCGCTTGAGTCGTTTGGGTCGCTTGCGCCGAACGTGCAGTCTGCGCCGGCGCGGCGCCCGAAGCTGCCGTCGCGCCGGGCGTCGCTACGCCCAGTGCGGCAGCGGGATTGTCCGGCGCGACGCCCGCCTGGGTGTCCTCGTCGCCACGCGCGGCGGTCTTCGACACCGGGCGGCTCGGAATATCGACGGAGATGTCGTTGGTGACGGTTTTAGGGTGCGAATCGAGCACCATCGGCAAAATCACGATGGCGGCCAGCACCAGCGCAATCGCACCAACGAGGCGCCGGCGCGCGCGCTGCTTTTCGGGCAGGGTGGGATCGAGCAGCATCGCCTCGGCGTCGCCGGAGCGGGCCGGCCGGCGGCTGCGCCGCTCCACGCGCGTGTTCTGACTGCTCCGGCGGCGGGGGCCGGCTTCGGCGTCGCGTCGGCTGGGCGCGTCGTCTTTCTTGCCGAACGAGAAAATTCCCATGTATGGCTGCTTTTGGCCTGTGCGTAGCGGCTGTAGGGGGCCGCGCGATCAGTGCTGCTGCGACTTTCGCCAGGCCATCACGCCGGCAACCGTCAAAAAACTTCCGAAAACGAGAATTCTATCATTTTCGGTCGCCCGTTTTAGCGCATCTTGAAACGCCGCGGCGGGCGTTTCATAGCGCGTGATGCTGCTGTCGGGGCCGTCTTCCACACCGGCCTCGCGCAGCACCGCTTCAAGTTGTTGCGCCGACGCCGCGCGCGGCAACGGCAAATCGGTCACGCACCAGTGGTCGATCTCGCCCTTCAGATGCGCGATCACGCCCGCGAGGTCCTTGTCGCGCATGGCGCCGAACACCGCGTAGGTGTACGGGAAATAGCCCATGCTGGAGAGATTTTGCCCGAGCACGGCGGCGGCGTGCGGATTGTGGCCCACGTCGAGAATGATCGACGGCTTGCCCGGCAGCACCTGGAAGCGGCCAGGCAACTCCACATTGGCGAGCCCGAGGCGAATGTCCTGCGCCGACACCGGCAGCCGGTCGCGCATCGATTCGAGCGCCGCGAGCGCCGCCGAGGTATTGATCAGCTGATTGGCGCCACGCAGCGCCGGATAGGCGAGCGCCGAGCGGCGCTGCGAGCGGCCGATGTAACTCCACTGCTGACGCTCGCTGCCGGCCTGGCCTTCATAGCGGAAATCGCGGCCGAAGAGCCACAGATCGGCGCCGATCGCCTGCGCATGATCGACGAGCGACTGCGGCGGCAGCGGGTCCGAGCAGATTGCCGGCACACCGGCGCGGAAGATGCCGGCTTTTTCGAAGCCGATCTTCTCGCGCGTGTCGCCGAGATATTCGGTGTGATCGAGGTCGATGCTCGTGACGATCGCGCAGTCGGTGTCGAGCACATTCACGGCATCCAGACGCCCGCCCAGACCCACTTCGAAGATCACGGCATCGAGCCCCCGCGACGCGAACAGATGCATGATCGCGAGCGTCGTGAATTCGAAGTACGTGAGCGTGACCGGCGTGGCGAGCGCGTTGCGCGCGGCTTCCACGGCCTCGAAGTGCGGCAGCAGGTCGGCGTCGCTGGCCTCCTGGCCGTCGATGCGCGCGCGCTCGTTGAACGCCAGCAAATGCGGCGACGTATGGCAGCCGACGTGATAGCCCGACTTGAGCAGGATGGTTTCGAGAATCGCGCAGGTGGAGCCCTTCCCGTTCGTGCCGCCCACCGTAAACATCGGGCATTCGAACTTCAGGTTCAGCGCGTCCTTGACCTGGCGAATGCGCTCGAGGCCCATGTCGATGCCGACCGGATGCGCGGTTTCGAGATGCGTGAGCCACGCGTCGAGGGTGGGAAAAGTACTCATCGGGACGATTCAGGGAAGTACGTGCACAGCGTGCGATCATGCAATGGCGCGCGGATTAGGCGCGCCGTTCACACTCACGGGCCGCTGCGAAAAAACGGCATTATCGCGGAAATGACAACGCGCCGCTTGCTTTCGCTCGCGGCGCGTCAGACACGGCGCGGAAGCTGCGAGTTCCGCGCGTTTTATGTTTATGTTCAGGCCACCGCGTCAGGCCACCGCGTCGGCGGGCTGACGCTGTAGCAACGCCATCAATTGAGCGATTTCTTCGCGCATCTTGCGGCGATCGATAATCATGTCGATCGCGCCCTTCTGCAGCAGGAATTCCGAGCGCTGGAAGCCTTCAGGCAGCTTCTCGCGCACCGTCTGCTCGATCACGCGCGGGCCGGCGAAGCCGATCAACGCCTTCGGCTCCGCGATCACGACGTCGCCGAGGAACGCAAAGCTCGCCGACACGCCGCCCATCGTGGGGTCGGTCAGCACGGAAATAAACGGCAGCTTGGCGTCCGAGAGCTTCGTGAGCATGGCCGTGGTCTTGGCCATCTGCATGAGCGAAAGCAGGCTTTCCTGCATGCGCGCGCCGCCCGAAGCGGTGAAGCAGATGAACGGCACTTGCTGCTCGATCGCGTTCTGCGCGCCGCGTGCGAAGCGTTCGCCCACCACCGAGCCCATCGAGCCGCCCATGAACGAGAACTCGAAGCAGGCAACCACGCACGGCAGCGTGTGGATCGCGCCGCCCATGACGACCATGGCGTCGGTTTCGCCCGTGTCGTCCATCGCTTCCTTGATGCGGTCGGGGTACTTGCGGCTGTCCTTGAACTTCAGCGCGTCGACCGGCACGATTTCCTGGCCGATTTCATAGCGGCCTTCCGGATCGAGCAGACCGTCGAGGCGCTCGCGCGCGTTGATGCGCATGTGGTGATCGCACTTCGGGCAGACGTGCAGATTCGCTTCCACGTCGTTGCGGTACAGGACCGCCTCGCACGACGGGCACTTGATCCACAGACCTTCCGGAATGCTCTTGCGGCTTTTCGGATCGGTTTGCTTGATCTTGGGCGGCAGCAGTTTATCGAGCCAGCTCATATTGTTTCTTCCTTAACCTTCGTGATGCGCGGGCGCGGCGGATCGAACGTTCGACTGAACGGCCGGTTCGGTACAAATGACCGGGTTCCGACCCCGTCCGCGCATGGCGAAAAGTGGATTTTACAGCAGTCTCATTTCGCGTTGTCCGAGACCGCGTCGAGCGCCGTCCGAATATCGAGCACAAACTGCGTGAGCGCCTCGGCGGCGGTATCGGCCGGCGCCTGCTCGAGCAACTGCACGATGCGGCTGCCGATCACGACGGCGTCGGACACCTGGGCCACGGCGGCAGCGGTCTGCGCGTCGCGAATGCCGAAGCCGACGCCAACCGGCAGCGGCACGCGCGCCTTGATCGCCGGGATTTTACTCGCGATGCTCGCGACGTCGAGATGCCCGGCGCCCGTCACGCCCTTGAGCGAAACGTAATAGACATAGCCGCTCGCCGCGCGCCCCACTTCGGCGATGCGCTCGTCGGTGGAGGTGGGCGCGAGCAGGAAGATCGGATCGATCCCGGCGGCCTTCATCTTCGCGGCGAACTCCACCGACTCCTCGGGCGGATAGTCGACCACCAGCACGCCGTCCACGCCCGCATCCTTCGCGGCGGCGGCGAACGCGTCGGCGCCCATGCGCTCGATCGGGTTCGCGTAGCCCATCAGCACGACGGGGGTCTGGTCGTCGGATTCACGGAAACGCTTGACGTCGGCGAGCACGCTCTTGAGCGTCACGCCTTTCGCGAGCGCGCGCTCGGAGGACTGCTGGATCACCGGGCCATCGGCCATCGGGTCCGAGAACGGCACGCCGAGCTCGATCACGTCGGCGCCGCCGGCGGCGAGCGCATGCATGAATTCGACCGTGCGGGCCGGATCGGGGTCGCCTGCCGTCATGAACGGGATCAGGCCTTTCTTGCTGGCGGCGGCGAGCGCCTCGAACGTGGTTTTGATGCGGGACATTTCAGGGTCCTCAGATTCGGTCTTCGGTCGTTACCGCGCGGCGCGAGCCGGCGACGGCGCATCAGGCGCCGGCCGCAACAGCCGCGGACGCCGCGGCGGACGCACGCGCAGCGGTAGCCAAAGCGGCCGCGCTCACGCGTTCGCGCGCGATCGCGCAGTAACTTTCGTTAATTTCATAGCCGACGAATTCGCGCTGATGACGCGCGCAAGCGACTGCCGTGGTGCCGCTGCCCATGAACGGGTCCAGCACGCGGCCGCCCGGCGGGCAGCTCGCGAGCACCATGCGCTCGACGATCTCAAGAGGCTTCTGGGTGGGATGATCCACGCGCTCGGCGTGCTGACGGTGCAGCCGCGAGACGGACCAGACGTCCTTGGGGTTGTAGCCGAGCTCCAGCCACTTGCTGCCTTCGAATAACTTGCGCGAACGCGCCTTCTTCGTGACGGCATCATACGGGATGCGGACGGGATCGAGATCGAAGTAATAATCCTTCGAGACCGCGAAGAAACCGATATTGTCGTGCACCGAGGTAAAGCGGCGGGTCGTGCCGCCCATGCTGGGTACGCGACGATCCCAGACGATCTCGTTAATCATCGTCATTTTCGACTTCAGATAAACGAAGATCTCGGGCGCGTACTGCCAGGTGCAGAACACATAGAGCGAGCCGCTGGCTTTGAGCTTCGGAATCGCCAGGTCGAGCCACTCATACGTCCAGGCGAGAAAATTCTCGCCCGAGCGCATGTCGGAGTCGTTGCCGTAGTCCTTGCCGAGCCCATAAGGCGGGTCGGCAACGATCAGGTCGATCGAGGCGTCAGGCAGGTTCGCCGCATCGGTCAGAAAATCGCGGTTCAGGAGCCGGATGCTGTCCGGCACCAAGGACACGGCAGGTGCCGGGGGCACGGCGGCTATGGAAGCAGCCGTGTCGGCACCGGCCTCGCCCGTGGACGTCGGCATCGGCGGCTCGTCGAACTCGTCACGCATCGCTGGGGTCGCTCCGCGCGCTCAGAACTGGATGCCCGATCGCTCGGCGACCGTGTGCATGTCCTTGTCGCCGCGGCCCGACAGGTTCACCAGCAGAACCTTGTCCTTGGGCAGTGTGGGCGCCAGTTTCGCCGCGTACGCGAGCGCGTGGCTCGATTCGAGCGCGGGAATGATGCCCTCGATGCGGCAGCAGTCGTGGAATGCCTTGAGCGCTTCCTCGTCGTCGATGGTCACGTACTGCGCGCGGCCGCTGTCCTTGAGCCACGCGTGCTCGGGACCGACGCCCGGATAGTCGAGGCCCGCCGAGACCGAGTGCGTTTCGATGATCTGGCCGTTCTCGTCCTGCAGCAGATAGGTACGGTTGCCGTGCAGCACGCCCGGCGTGCCGGCTGCGAGCGAGGCAGCATGACGGCCCGTCTCCATGCCGTCGCCGGCAGGCTCGACGCCGATCAACTGCACCGAACTATCTTCGATATACGGGTAAAAGATGCCCATCGCGTTCGATCCGCCGCCCACGCATGCGATCACGGCGTCGGGCTGGCGGCCCGTCATTTCCGGCATCTGCACGCGACATTCGTCGCCGATCACGCGCTGGAAGTCGCGCACCATCATCGGATACGGGTGCGGGCCCGCCACGGTGCCGATGATGTAGAAGGTGTTTTCGACATTGGTGACCCAGTCGCGCATGGCTTCGTTGAGCGCGTCCTTGAGCGTGCGCGAACCCGATTCCACGGGCACGACGGTCGCGCCCAGCAGCTTCATGCGGTAGACGTTGGCGGCCTGGCGACGCACGTCCTCGGCGCCCATATAGACCACGCACTCCATGCCGAAGCGCGCCGCGATAGTCGCGGTGGCCACGCCATGCTGGCCCGCGCCGGTTTCCGCGATCACGCGCGGCTTGCCCATGCGCTTCGCGAGCAGCGCCTGGCCGATCACGTTATTCACCTTGTGCGCGCCGGTGTGGTTCAGGTCTTCGCGCTTGAGATAGACCTGCGCGCCGCCCAGCAACTCGCTCCAGCGCTGTGCGTGATAGATCGGCGACGGACGGCCGACAAAATGCTTCAGCTCGCGCTCATATTCGGCGACGAAGTCGGGATCGTCCTTGAATTTCGCATAGGCGTCGCGCAGCTCGTCGATCGCCTGCATCAGGGTTTCGGCAGCGAATACGCCGCCATAGGGGCCGAAATGGCCACGTTCATCGGGCAAATTGTACATAAGTCACTCGCTAAGGCCAGCGGCACCTTGCGTTGTGCAAGCGCCGGTTAACCCAAGAAATTTATCCCGCGTCCGCTTCGCGCACTGCGCGCACGAACGCCGCCATGCGGGCGTGATCTTTCACGCCCTTCGCGCCCGGTACCTCAATGCCACTGGAGACATCGACGGCGAACGGACGCACCTGGCGAATCGCATCACTGACGTTTTGCGCGTTCAAGCCACCACTTAAAACGGCCCGACGCGCGAGCCCTGCGGGGATAAGTGACCAATCGAAGACCTTCCCGCCGCCGCCGTAGCCTTCGACATGGGTGTCGAAAAGCAGGCCGCTGGCTGATGAATAACGGTTTGCCGATTCTATCAAATCGGCCTCGCGAGTATCGGCCGCCACCCGCAACGCGCGCAACCAGGGCAAACCGGCAACCGAAGCCAGCGATTCGCACTGGTCGGGCGTTTCGTCGCCGTGAAACTGCAACAGCGTGAGCGAGACGTTGCTCGCCACCTCGCCGATCCATTGCGGCGTGGCGTTCACGAACAGCCCCACCACCGAGACGAACGGCGGAATATCGTGGGTGAGTTCGACGGCCTGGGCCACGCTCACCGAGCGCGCGCTGGGCGGATAGAACACGAGCCCGATGGCGTCGGCCCCCAGGTCGATCGCGTGCGCGACTGCCTCGGGCGTCGAAAGCCCGCATAGCTTGATGCGCGTGCGGTGCGTGGCGGCGGTGGCGGGTTGCTCGGCTGGGGTCATGGCTTGAGGTTCGATAGCTGGTTTTGCTGGCAATTTCGCGCGGGTTTTAGCGACATTTAGCAGCGGCTTCGCGCAACTCCCGCGAAGTAGGCGTGCGCTTCTGAAGCAAGCTGGCCGGCGCTACGCCTCATCGGTCCAGACCGTGCTCCACGGCACGCTCGCCGTATGCGCGGCGGGTACCGCGAACTCGTCAGGATAGCCTACTTGGGCAAGATAGAGACCGTCCGGCATGAAGGTCGGCGCGGCCTTGGTGCGATCGAGCCCGGCCAGCACCTCGGCCATCCACGTGGCCGGATAGCGGCCCCGCCCCACCGCCACCAGACAGCCCATCAAGTTGCGCACCATGTGGTGGAGGAACGCGTTCGCACGGAAGCGGAAGTGGATGAAATCGCCCAGCGGCCGGATGTCGATCTGATACAGGTGCTTCACGGGCGTCTTCGACTGGCACTCGGACGAGCGAAACGCCGAAAAATCATGCTCGCCGATCAGGCAGGCAGCCGCTTCGCGCATGGCGTCCACGTCGAGCGGCGTGTGGATCCAGCCCGCCCGGCCCGCCAGCATGGGCGAGCGCACCGCGTTCACATAGAGCGCGTAGTAATACGTGCGCTCGAACGCCGAAAAGCGCGCGTGAAATGCCTCTGGCATCGGCTGGGCCCACTGCACGGCGACCGTCGGCGGCAGGAACGCGTTGGTGCCGCGCACCCACGAGAATGGCGTGCGGTTGAGGTCGGTGTCGAAGTGCACGACCTGGCCCAGGCCGTGCACGCCCGTGTCGGTACGGCCCGCGACGACAGTGGACAGCGGCACGGTCGCAAACTCGCGCAGCGCGCGCTCGAGCGCGTCCTGCACCGTCTTGCCGTGCGGCTGCGATTGCCAGCCGCAGAAGGCGGCCCCGTCGTACTGGATTCCTAGCGCGATACGCATATATCGGATGCAACGTCAGGACAGCGGCGAGAGCGTCGACAGCAGCGCCTGCGCATCGGCGCGCGTGGCGTGGTCGTTCGACTCGATCACTTCGTTGATCAGCGAGCGGGCGCCGGACAGGTCGCCAAGCGCGATGTATTCGTGCGCAAGGTCAAGCTTGTTGCGGGCGATGCGCGAGAGCTGCTCCGGCGTGAAAACCGGCAGCGGCTCGGCGGAATCGGCCGGCAGATTCAGGTCGAAATCGAGCGTGAGCGTACCGAAGCGCGGCGCGCCCAGGCCTGCGATTGCGCCTGCGCCCGCGGTGCCCGCCTCGATGGCCGCCCCGGCCGGCAGCACGGGCGGCTGGGCAAACGGCAGCGTCTGACGCGCGATCGTCTCGGGCGTCGCGACCGGCTCTGTCGAGATCGGAGCGCCGGGCATCGGCAACGGGGTTTCGACGCGCGGCGGCAGCGGCATGTCGAGCCCGCCGAGGGCATCCAGTGCGGACTTCGGAAACTCTTGCGGCACTTCCAGCGGTACTTCCAGGTGTGGCATTTCTACTTTTTGTTCTAGTGGGACAACGGGTGCAGCAAGCGATTCTGAAGGTGTTTCGGGCGCTGCATGGTCGCCCGCTGCTTGTGGTTCGTGCAGCGGCGCTGCTGCCGCAACAGGCGCAGCAGGTTCGATCGCGGCCGTGGGCGCCTCGGCCTCGGCGGCGGGGGTTGGTGGCTCTGCTTGTGGCTCGGCCCGCTGTTCAGCTTGCTGTTCGGCTCGCGGTTCGACTTGCACAGCCGGTATCGTCAGTTCGATCGGGCTTGCCTCAAACCCCGGCGGCGGAAGTGCCTCGCCGCCGAGTTCGGCAGCCGCCGCGAGGCTGGCCGCATCCGCTGCACGGTCGAGCGTGGCGTCGCGCTGGGGCGGCTCGGCCGGCGTCTCGACCTGCGCCTCCACCGCTGCTGCGGCTGCGGCTGCCGCGCCGGCGCCCAGAGGCGCGGCAGGCTGTACCGGCGTTTCGTGTGGCGCCGGCGCAGCTTCGTGCTCGGATGGCGGAACGGACGGCGGAGCGGCCGAACGCGGCGGCTCCGCCGCGTTTTCGCTGGCCGCAGGCACCGGCTTGCGACGTTTGCGCATGAGCAAGCGCACGACCAGCGCGACGAATGCCAGCACGAGCGCAGCCACGCCGCCGAGCGTGATCGGCGAAATCTCGGGCTGCGTGCCGTTCGCTCCCGGCAGCGCGCCACCGGCCGGGGCGCCGCCATGCGCACCCGACGTCCCGGCCGGAGCGCCGGCCACGCGCGCCTGCTTGCCGATGCCGTGCTGCTGCAAGGCCATCAGCACGCGATTCTTGAGTGCCAGCAACTGTTGCAGGCTCGATACCGTGATGGGCGCCGATGCCGCCGTGCCCGGCGTCGCGGACGCGCCCGACGCCTCACCTGCGCTCGGTGCGGTCTGAACGGCGCCGCTCCACGAATGGGCGTCGCTGGCCGATGCGGGCGCTGCACCCGCGCTCGCTTCGGCCGAGGCACCGGATGCGGCCTGCGCGTTCGCCGCGCTCGCGCCAGCCTCCAGGGACGCCGAGGCGCCTGCTGCGCTGCTCGCCGCGGGGACGCCAGCGTTCACGCCCGTGCTAGCGCTTGCGGCTGCGGAAGTCGCCGCCGTACTTGCCGCCGTGGCCGCCGTCGCATGGGTCGCGGAACTGGAACTCGTGGCGCCCGAAGCCGGAGCCATGCCAACCGCAGCGCCGGGCGCGCTTGCCCCAGCGGCAGGCGCCGAGGCGCCGGCCCCCACGGCAGCAGAGGCCCCCGCCGCAGGCGTAGAAGCACCGGCTGCGCCGCTAGCCATATCCGGCGTGCCCGGCACGTTCAGCACGGCGCCCACCTTGAGGCGGCTCGGATCGTGCTTCATGAACGCGGCGGGATTCGCGTCGAACAGCGCCTGGCTCGCGCGCGCGATCACCGTCTTGTCGTGCGACTGCGTGACATCAACGGCCACATCGTGCAGCGACTGCCCCGCGCGGATGGTGTACTGGCCAATCACGGGCAACGCCGCAGCGGTAGCAGACGCACCCGAGGCGGCAGCGGCAGCGCCGCTCGCCGCTGCGGCTGCGGCTGCTTGCGTTACGGCCGGCGCGGCTGCATGCGTTGCTGCATGCGTTGCTGCATGCGTTGCTGCATGCGTCGCTGCATGCGTGACTGCATGTGTTGTTGCTGCCTGCGTGGCGCCGCCTTGCGCGTGGGCCACGCCCACAGTGCCGGTCACGGCGACCAGCGCCGCCGCGGACACCGCAACGGCGGCACGGCGCGCCCGTCGCGCTTTCATGGTTGGGTTTGGAATGGATTCAAATCGAACGATCATCAGATGCCCTGGCACACCGCTCGCGCGGCAGTCGATGAAACGGAAGTTCGTTGCGTGTGAGATGGCCGGCCATGCGCCGGCTTCCGGCAACTCGGCGCCCTGCAGCCCGGCGCCCGGAAACATCCCGGAAATAAAAAAGCGCCGCGACTGGCGCGGCGCTTTATCACCCTGTCTACGCGTCATTAGGCGCGTAGTTTAATTCATTCACTTGTCGAGCAGAATGCGCAGCATGCGGCGCAGCGGCTCGGCGGCGCCCCACAGGAGCTGGTCGCCGACAGTGAACGCGGAGAGATACTCGCCGCCCATCGCCAGCTTGCGCAGACGGCCGACCGGCACCGAGAGCGTGCCCGTGACGACCGCCGGCGACAACTCGCGCATCGAGACTTCGCGCTGGTTCGGCACGACCTTGACCCAGTCGTTGGCCGAGGCGAGGATGCCGTCGATCTCGTCGAGCGGCACGTCCTTCTTGAGCTTGATCGTGAGCGCCTGCGAGTGGCAGCGCATCGCGCCGACGCGCACGCACAGGCCGTCCACCGGAATCGAACCCGGCTCGCCCATGGCCGGCTTGCCGAGAATCTTGTTGGTTTCCGCGCCGCCCTTCCACTCTTCCTTCGACATGCCGTTGCCGAGGTCCTTGTCGATCCAGGGGATCAGCGAGCCCGCGAGCGGCACGCCAAAGTGTGCGGTGGGCATGGCGTCGCTGTTCATGGTGGCGAGCACCTTGCGGTCGATGTCAAGAATCGCCGACGACGGGTTCGCGAGATCGCTCGCAACCGCCGCGTTGAGCGCGCCCATCTGCGAGAGCAACTCGCGCATGTTCTGCGCGCCCGCGCCCGAAGCGGCCTGATAGGTCATGGCCGTCATCCAGTCGACGAGGTTCTCGCGGAACAGGCCGCCGAGCGCCATCAGCATCAGGCTGACCGTGCAGTTGCCGCCGACGAAATCCTTCTGGCCCTTGACGAGCGCGTCCTTGATGACGTCGAGGTTGACCGGGTCGAGGATGATGACCGCATCGTCCTTCATGCGCAGCGCCGAGGCCGCGTCGATCCAGTAGCCCTTCCAGCTCGCGGCGCGCAGCTTCGGATACACCTCATTGGTGTAGTCGCCGCCCTGACAGGTGATGATGACGTCGCACTTCTTGAGCTCGTCGACACTGTTCGCGTCCTTGAGCTTCGTCTCGTTTTTGGCGAACGACGGCGCCGCGCCGCCTGCGTTACTGGTGCTGAAAAACACCGGTTCGATCAGGTCGAAATCGCGTTCTTCCTGCATGCGCTGCATCAGCACGCTGCCGACCATGCCGCGCCAACCTACGAGACCTACGTTCATGATTAACCCTTGATATGGACACTTCCCCGCTTCGCTCGCCCGGCGTGGCCGCGCGGGGAAGATGAGCGGGCACGACGAGCGATCAACGAGTGATGATCGTTTTGGTAATAATCGCTTTCGTGATAATCGTGGTGATGGCGAGCGAAATCACACGGGCCGTGCCGTGGATTTTCGAAACAGAAGTGATCTGGGGGATCGTCGCCATCGGAACAATATACACGAAAACCGTAATTTCGCGCGGGGCTACCCGCATTTTCCACGCGCTTTCCACGCGCTTTCCACGCGCTTTCCACGCGTTTCCCGCGATTAACGACGCGCCCTGCGGCGGCACGCCGCCTTGAACCCTGCATCCGCACAACGAAAAAAGGGCACGCCTGAAACCTTCTCAGGCATGCCCTTTTACGACTGTTTTACAGCGCCGCGACCACCGCGTCGCCCATTTCCGCCGTGCCGACCTTCTTGCAATCCGGCGTGACGATGTCGGCGGTGCGATAGCCCTGCTCGAGCACCTTCTTCACCGCGTTCTCGATGCGGTCCGCCTGCTCGGCGCGGCCGAGCGAATAGCGCAGCATCATCGCGGCCGAAAGAATGGTCGCGAGCGGATTGGCGATGCCCTTGCCCGCGATGTCCGGCGCCGAGCCGTGCGAAGGCTCGTACAGGCCCTTGTTGTTCTTGTCGAGCGAGGCCGAGGGCAGCATGCCGATCGAGCCCGTGAGCATGGCCGCTTCGTCCGAGAGGATGTCGCCGAACATGTTGCCGGTGACCACCACGTCGAACGCCTTGGGCGCCTTCACGAGCTGCATGGCCGCGTTATCGACGTACATGTGCGAAAGCTCGACGTCCGGGTACTCCTTCGAGACATCGATCACGATGTCCTTCCAGAACTGCGAGGTTTCGAGCACATTGGCCTTGTCGACCGAAGTGAGCTTCTTCTGGCGCTTTTGGGCGGCCTGGAAAGCCACGTGCGCGATGCGGCGCACTTCGGGCTCCGCATAACGCATCGTGTCGAAGCCTTCGCGCGCGCCCTTGAAGTTGCCGTCCGGCGCTTCGCGCGTGCCGCGCGGCTGGCCGAAGTAGATGTCGCCGTTCAGCTCGCGCACGATCAGGATGTCGAGACCCGAAACGATTTCCGGCTTGAGCGACGAAGCGCCCGTAAGCTGCGGATAGCAGATCGCCGGACGGAAATTCGCGAACAGCTCCAGATGCTTGCGCAGGCCCAGAATGGCCTGCTCCGGACGCAGCGCGCGCTCGAGCTTGTCGTACTTCCAGTCGCCCACGGCGCCGAACAGGATCGCGTCAGCGGCCTTCGCCAACGCGAGCGTCGCTTCGGGCAGCGGATGGCCGCTCGCCTCGTAGCCCGCGCCGCCAACGGGCGCTTCTTCCAGCTCGAACTTCTCGCCGAGCACATTGAGAACCTTGACGGCTTCCTTGACGATCTCGGGACCGATGCCGTCGCCCGGCAACACTGCAATCTTCATCCTGTGATTCCTCGCTATGTTTTGTGTTGGGTGCGCGATGCAATCAGATGCGCGCTTAGATCACGCGATTCTTCAGCCACGGCTGGCGCACGAGGCGCTCGGCTTCGAACTGGCGGATTTTGTCGGCGTGACGCAGCGTAAGAGCAATATCGTCAAAGCCATTCAGGAGGCAGTAGCGGCGGAACGCAGCCACTTCGAACGGATATTCCTTCGCGCCGTCGGTCGTACGCACGACCTGCTTGTCCAGATCGATAGTGAGCTGGAAGCCATTGAACGCATACGTTTCGTTGAACAGATGATCGACGTCCGACTCGGAGAGAACGATCGGCAGCAGGCCGTTCTTGAAGCAGTTGTTATAGAAAATGTCGGCGAAGCTCGGCGCGATGATCGCGCGGAAGCCGTACTGGTCGAGCGCCCACGGCGCGTGCTCGCGCGAGCTGCCGCAACCGAAGTTCTTGCGCGTGAGCAGAATGGACGCGCCCTGGTAGCGCGGCTGGTTCAGCACGAAGTCCGGGTTGAGCGGGCGCTTCGAGTTATCCTGGCCCGGTTCGCCGTGATCGAGATAGCGCCATTCGTCGAAGGCGTTCGGGCCGAAGCCGGTGCGCTTGATCGACTTGAGGAACTGCTTCGGGATGATCGCGTCGGTGTCCACGTTCTCGCGATCGAGCGGCGCCACGACGCCGGTGTGTACGATGAATTTTTCCATGATCCGTGTAGCCTCAGCCCAGCTTGCGAATGTCGACGAAATGCCCTTCGATTGCCGCTGCGGCGGCCATGGCCGGGCTCACGAGGTGCGTGCGCCCGCCCGCGCCCTGACGGCCTTCGAAGTTGCGGTTCGAGGTGGACGCGCAGCGCTCGCCCGGCTCCAGCCGGTCGGCATTCATCGCGAGGCACATCGAGCAGCCCGGCTCGCGCCATTCGAAGCCCGCTTCGGTGAACACCTTGTCGAGGCCTTCGCGCTCGGCCTGTGCCTTCACGAGGCCCGAGCCCGGCACGACCATCGCCAGACGGATGTTCGACGCGACGCGGCGACCGAGCTTCTTCACGACGTAAGCGGCGGAGCGCAGGTCTTCAATGCGCGCGTTGGTGCACGAACCGATGAAGATCTTGTCCGGCTTGATCGATTCGATCGGCGTGTTCGGCTCGAGCGCCATGTATTGCAGCGCGCGTTCCATCGCGTTGCGCTTGACCGGATCCTTTTCGCGCTCGGGATCGGGCACGCGGCCATCGACCGAGGTGACCATTTCGGGCGAGGTGCCCCAGGTGACCTGCGGCACGATGTCGGCTGCGCTCAATTCGACCACGTGGTCGAAGTGCGCGCCGTCGTCGGTGCGGAAGGTCTTCCAGTATTCGACGGCCTGATCCCACTCCACGCCTTGCGGCGAAAACGGACGGCCCTTGAGATAGTCGATCGTGGTGTCGTCCACGGCGACCATGCCCGCGCGCGCGCCGGCCTCGATCGCCATGTTGCACACGGTCATGCGGCCTTCCATGGAGAGGCCGCGGATCATCGAGCCGCCGAACTCCATGGCGTAGCCCGTACCGCCCGCCGTGCCGATCTTGCCGATGATGGCGAGCACGATGTCCTTCGCGGTGCAGCCGCGCGGCAGTTGGCCTTCGACCTTCACGAGCAGGTTCTTGCTCTTCTTTTGCAAGAGCGTTTGCGTGGCCAGCACGTGCTCGACTTCCGAGGTGCCGATGCCGTGCGCGAGCGCGCCGAACGCGCCGTGCGTGGAGGTGTGCGAGTCGCCGCAGACGATGGTCATGCCGGGCAGCGTCGCGCCCTGCTCAGGACCTACGATGTGAACGATGCCCTGACGCTGGTCGTTCATCTTGAACTGCGTGATGCCGAAGGCGTCGCAGTTCGCGTCGAGCGTGTCCACCTGGAGCTTCGAGACCGGGTCGGCGATGCCGTGGCTGCGGTCGGTGGTGGGCACGTTATGGTCGGAAACGGCCAGGTTCGCGCTGATGCGCCACACCGGGCGCTCGTGCAGCTTCAGCCCTTCGAATGCCTGCGGACTGGTGACTTCGTGCAGCAGTTGACGGTCGATGTAAAGGAGCGTCGTGCCGTCGTCTTCCGTGTGGACCACATGAGAGTCCCACAACTTGTCGTAGAGCGTCTTTGCCATGATATGCGGGGATTGAATGACTGCGAGTGACTGCGGGGAGCGTTGCGTTGTGAATCGACGTTGTGAATCGATTATGCCACGCGAAATGCGCCTCCCGCATCGCCCCGGGCGAAAAAAAGCGATAAAAAACAGTGGGTTGGGTGGTAGTGGCGATACCTGTATCGATGTTACCCGGCGAGCGGCACACAGTGGCAAGCTTCACGAAAGGCGCTTGCGACCCGACGCCGAGGCAGTGCGACGCCGCGCCCTGTCGTGGGCACGTCGATTGCATGACATGCGCCGCCGCACGGACGCCCGGAATATGGTTCCATCACACTGAACGAACACCGCGCGCCCAGACCAGGCAATCACGGAGGCCTCATGCCTTTCGCACCCTGCACGCCCCGAAGGAAGTTTTCTTGTGTCCCGCAGGCCCTTCCCTGTGGGAGCGCCCGGCAGGCTTCGCTCGCCGCCACGGCCTGCATACTCGCCGCCTTCGCACCGCACGCCGCGGCGCAAACGCCTTCTCCGCTTGGGGAATGGCAATACTCCGCCGGCATCCCGCTGGAAAAAATGTTCGATCCCGACCGCCCGCCTCTCGAAGCGCGCCTTGGCATCGGCGCGACTTTCGAGCCGCGCTACGACGGCTCGGACCGCTATCACATGCTCACCGGGCCGAGCATCGACATCCGCTACAAGGACATCCTGTTCGGCTCGACCGGCGAAGGCTTCGGCGTGAATGTCCTGCAAGGCCAGAACTGGCGCGTGAGCGTGGCCGCCGCCTACGACCTCGGGCGGCGCGGCCACGACGATCCAGAGCATCTGAGCGGCCTTGGCAACATCAACCCGGCCCCCGAGCTGAAGCTGGCTGCGGAATATGTGGTGTCGAAGGATTTCCCGCTGGTGTTGCGCGCGGCGTTCACGCGCAGCTTCGGCGGCTCGAATGGCTGGAGCGCCGACCTGGGCACCTATATGCCGCTGCCGGGCAGCAACGAGAAGTTCTACTGGTTCGCCGGCCCTTCCGTCACGTTCGCCGATTCGAACTACATGCAGAGCTGGTTCGGCGTGAATGGCCAGCAGGCCGCCGCCTCGGGCTACCGGCGCTACGACGCGGGCGCGGGCCTGAAGTCGGCGGGCTTCGGCATCACGATGGTGTACTTCGTCGACAAGCACTGGTTCGTCAGCGCCGATGGCGCCTTGAGACGCCTGCTCGGCAGCGCCGCCAGAAGCCCGATCATCCAGACGAAAACCGATGGAGTCTGCGATATTTCGATCAACTACCAGTTTTGATGCGGTTCTCGATATGTTGTGCGCGGCTCGGCGAGGACGGATGGGAACTCATCATCGAACTCTGGCCGCCATCGAGGGCCGCGAGCTTCTGAAATGCCGTAACGAGGCCTTGCTGACTCATGCCCTTCGTCTTGAGCAAATCGAAGGAATAATCGTCCGCCGCGCTCTCCTGCTTCTGCGAGAACTGCGCATTGATGAACTGCTCGGTCAGATCGCCGAGTTGGGACGTGCTCAACGCCGTCACCACCGAATTACCGGAAGCCCCTACCGCCGTTCGCGCCGCGCTCACGGTATAGGCCGCCTGCATGGCCTTCTTCGTATGGCCGAGCGCAACGTGCCCCATCTCGTGCCCGATCACGCCGCGTAGTTCGTCGTCGTTCATCATGTCCATCAGGCCGCTATAGACGCGCACGCAACCGTTGCCCATCGCCCAGGCATTGACGTCCTTCGTGACATACACCTTGTAGTCGATCTTCTGTCCGTTCAGGGTCATGTCGCCGAAACCGCTCATCACCTTCGTGAGCCGCTTCGCATACGCGCTGCCCGGCGCCGCTATTTGAGACTTCGCGTCGCTTGCCTGGCACGCCTCGTTCGAGAGCGTCACGATGTCGCTATCCGAAATCGTCGCAGCCTTGAGGAGGGAGGTCCCCGCGGAAACCGCCGCATTGGGATCGATGTTCTGGAGGCCTGCGCAGGCACTCAACGCAACGACGAGACCACAGGCGATCCCGGCTTTGATGGGTGTCGTTCTCATAGTCCTTGGCTTATTTTTGAAGCCAATGAATTTAGCACTGCGCAGTTTTTGGATATGCCGGGCGCCGAATTTAAGCGGGTTCTCTGAATCCATGTCAAACATCGAGCCGCGACCTGGCGCGTGGAGGATGCATCTTCAGCGCTTTTCCATGCCAGTACGCCCTCATTCGCTCCTCATTCTTCGTCGCTACGCTGGCGATTGGGCCAAGGCCCAATTGCTCGACTCCTCACCACGCCACGACAAGGATCCACCTCATGCTCCCGCCGCTTTTCACCGCCAGCTTCCTCGGACAGCCTGTCTGGCTCTGGGCCGCCTTCCTCGCGGTGGTAATCGTGCTGCTGGCGCTCGATCTCGGCGTGCTGCATCGTAACGATCGCGAGATCGGCATCCGCGAAAGCCTGTGGCTATCGCTCGGCTACATCGCGGTCGGCGTGCTGTTTGGCGGTTTCATCTGGTGGCAACTCGGCGCACGGCCGGCCACCGAATACCTAACCGGCTACCTCATCGAGAAGTCGCTCTCGCTCGACAACGTGTTCGTGATCGCGTCGATCTTCGGTGCGCTCGCGGTGCCACGCGTGTATCAGCATCGCGTGCTGTTCTGGGGCATCGCCGGCGTGCTGGTGCTGCGCGCGATCATGGTCGGGCTCGGCGCGGCGCTCGTCGCGCAGTTCGAGTGGATGCTGTTCGTGTTCGGGCTCTTTCTCGCCGTGACCGGCGTGAAGATGCTGCTCGGCTCGAAGGAAGGATCGAACGAAGGCGCGAACGCAGGCACTGGCGCAGAAACCGGCGACAAAGCCGGCGTGGAAAGCAGCAAGATCTTGCATCTGATCCGCCGCGTGCTGCCCGTCACGCCGCAGCTCGAGGGCGGCGCGTTCATCGTGCGGCGCGCGCACCCGGCGACTGGCAAGCTCAAGCGCTTCGCCACCCCGCTGCTGGTCGCGCTGCTGATGGTCGAATTCGCCGATCTGATCTTCGCCGTCGACTCGATCCCGGCGATCTTCTCGATCACCACCGATCCGTTCATCGTCTACACGAGCAACATCTTCGCCGTGCTCGGCCTGCGCGCGCTGTTCTTCGCGCTCGCGGCGATGGCGCACCGCTTCCACTACCTCAAGCATGCGCTCGCGCTCGTGCTGGTGTTCATCGGCGCGAAGATCTTTCTCGTGGGCATCGTCGGCAAGATTCCCGCGCTGCTGAGCCTCGGCGTGACGGCAGCGCTGCTCGCAGGCGGCGTGGTGGTATCGCTCGTCAAGACGCGGCCGCAGGACAGCGAGAGCGGCGGTCTGGGAGCGCGGTAACCGGCCTGGATCCGGCGCTGCGCGCCGAGGTGCTGCGCCTGTGCCTCGTCGCCGTCCATGCGGATCGCCATCTCGCGGAGGGCGAAGCCGAGTGGGTCGGTGCGCTCGCGACCGCATGCGCCCGTCAAACGTCAGACGCACACCGCCCAGCCGAGGCCCCGCACGTTGCGGATGACCGCGTGGCCGAATTTGCGCCGCACACTGTAGATCACCGCATCGACGGCATTGCTCTCGACCTCCTCGCCCCAGCCGTAGAGCCGCTCTTCGAGTTGCTGGCGCGAGAGGATCGCGCCGGGACGCTCCAGCAACGCGAGCATGAGCGCATACTCGCGCGCCGAAAGCTCATCGGATTGACCATCGAAGCTGAGACGGCGCGCGTTCATGTCGAGCGTCACGCGCGCGCTGCCCATCGTCGACGAGGCGAAGCCCGACTTGCGCCGCACCACCGCGCGAATGCGCGCGAGCAGCTCCTTGCTCTCGAACGGCTTGACGAGGTAGTCGTCGGCGCCGAGGTCGAGGCCCTCCACGCGCGTATCCACGTCGTCCTGCGCGGTGATGATGATGACCGGCGTGGCGTCGTTGGCCTCGCGCAAGCCGCGCAGCACGTCGAGGCCGCTCATGTCGCCGAGGCCCAGATCGAGCAGAATGGTCGTGTACGAGCCGTCGCGCACGGCCGCGCGGCCGCTCTCGCCCGTGCGCACCCAATCGACACTATATGAGGCGTCCTTCAACGCCCGCAGCAGCGCCGGCCCGATCAGCAGATCGTCTTCGATCAGCAGAATCCGCATCGCTCAGTGTTCCTCAATACTTTGTTGCACTTGTCGGCGCGCATCGTTTCGGGCCAGCGGCAACTCGATGCGCGCGACGATGCCTGTCTGGCCGTCGACGCGATTTTCGAGCGTCACGCTCCCGCGATAGCTCTGCGCCAGCGCCTGCGCGATCGCGAGGCCAAGTCCGCTGCCTTCGGCGTCGTTGCCGCGCGCACGAAAGAAGCGGTCGAAGACGTGCGGCAGATCCTCTGCCGCAATGCCCGGGCCGTCGTCGGTCACTTCGATCGTTGCCGTTTGCGCGTCGCGGCGCACCGTCACGTCGACGCGCCCGCCTGCGCGACCATAGCGCACCGCGTTGTCGATCAGATTGCGCACCAGCACACGCATGTCGCCTTCGGTCGCGCGCACGCTCGCGTCGTCGAGACGCTCGACGCCCAGATCCACGCCGCGCGCATCGGCGAGCGGCAGCAGGTCGGCGAGCACATCGGTCACGAGCTGCGGCAGCGCGATCTCGACGCTCCCACGCTGCCCGCCGCCGATCTCAGCCCGCGCGAGGCCGAGCAGTTGCGACACGAGCGAGCCCGTGCGCGCCACGCCGCGCCGCAGCTCGTCGAAGCGTTCGCCGTACTGATCGGGCGGCGCATCGCGCAGATTGTCGATCTGCAACTGCATGGCCGAAATGGGCGAGCGCAACTCGTGCGCGGCGTCGGCGATGAACTTGCGCTCGGCGTTCACGAGCACCGAAAGGCGCTCGATCATCCGATTGATCGACTCGACGAAGGGCCGCAGCTCCACGGGCGCCTTCTGCGCATCGAGCGGCTTGAGCTCGTGCAGATCGACTTTCGCCGCGCGCCGGCCGACGCGCTCCAGCGGCCGCAGCGAGAGCCGTACCGTCACGGCGATCGTCAGCACGAGTAGAGGCAGCAGCGCGAGCACTGGCAGCAGGCTCCAGAACGCCACGCGCAGCGCGTTGCGGTTGCGCATGCTGCGCGATTCCGCGACCTGGATCTGCTCGTCGCCCGTGGCGAGCGCGAAGACGTCCCATGCCTCGCCATCGTATTGCAGCGACGAGTAGCCCGTTTGCGCGCGCGGCAGCGCGATATCGGGGTCGCTGGTGCGGCCTGGCGTGGCCGTGTCCCCGGCGGACCAGATCTGCACGACGAGATCGTCCGAGGGACGGCGTACACCGTCCGCCTTGCCGCCCACCTTGCCACCCGGCTCGCCGCTCTGTTCGGCGTCGCGGTGCGGCACGCCGGTTTGCACATGCGCGGCTGCATCGCGCAGGCTCGAGCTGAATTCGCTCGCGAGACTGCGCACCACGAGAAACGTGCCGAGCGCCCCTAGCAGGCCAACCAGAATCGCAAGCGAGCCGATGGCGATGCTCAGGCGGCGGTGCAAGGAATTCGCGGCGAAGAACATGGAACGGCTCTGGAATTTAGGCGCGTTCCATCATAAAGGATTCACAGTGGGTCGCCGCCCATGCCGCTCGTTTCCGGCAATGGCTTGCGCCGCTGGGCGGTCAGCGCGAGCGGCGCCGACGCGGCCACCCGCCTCGCGACCCGCCACAAAATCGACACGGATCGCACGACGCTGACCGCAAAGAGAAACGCCCCGACGGGCAAAGCCCGTCGGGGCGTTTTTGTTTCGCTCGGCTCGTTCTTCACGCGGCGCACCGCGTGAAGAACGGTATGGCTTAGCGTTGCGCGATCGGCTTCGCTTCGCGCGGCGTATCGCCGATGAAGAGCTGACGCGGACGGCCGATCTTCTGCTCGGGGTCGGCGATCATTTCGTTCCACTGCGCGATCCAGCCCACCGTGCGCGCCATCGCGAAGATGCAGGTGAACATGGACGTGGGGATGCCCAGCGCGCGCTGCACGATACCCGAGTAGAAGTCGACGTTCGGGTACAGCTTGCGCGACACGAAGTACTCGTCTTCCAGCGCGATCTTTTCGAGCGCCATCGCGAGCTTGAACAGCGGATCGTCGTGCAGGCCGAGTTCGTTGAGCACTTCGTGGCACGTCTCGCGCATGAGCTTCGCGCGCGGATCGTAGTTCTTGTAGACGCGGTGGCCGAAGCCCATCAGCTTCACGCCCGAGTTCTTGTCCTTGACCTGCTTGATGAACTCGGGGATGTTGTCGACCGAGCCGATCTCTTCGAGCATGTTCAGCGCGGCTTCGTTCGCACCGCCGTGCGCCGGGCCCCACAGACACGCGATGCCGGCCGCGATACACGCGAACGGGTTCGCGCCCGACGAACCCGACAGACGCACCGTCGAGGTCGAAGCGTTCTGCTCGTGGTCGGCGTGCAGGATCAGGATGCGGTCGAGCGCGCGCACGAGCACGTCGTTGATCTTGTACTCTTCGCACGGGTTCGAGAACATCATGTGCATGAAGTTCGCGCTGTACGAAAGCTCGTTGCGCGGGTACACGAACGGCTGGCCGATCGAGTACTTGTACGCCATGGCAACCAGCGTCGGCAGCTTGGCGATCATGCGGATGGCCGAGATGTCGCGGTGACGCGGGTTATTGATGTCGAGCGAGTCGTGGTAGAACGCCGAGAGCGCGCCCACCGCGGCGACCAGAATCGCCATCGGGTGTGCGTCGCGGCGGAAGCCACGGAAGAAGAAGTGCATCTGCTCGTGCACCATCGTGTGCTGCGTGACGGTCTTCACGAACTCGGCCTTCTGCGCCTGGTTCGGCAGCTCGCCCTTCAGGAGCAGGTAGCAGGTTTCGAGGAAGTCGGCGTTCTGCGCGAGGTTGTCGATCGGGAAGCCGCGGTAGAGCAGTTCGCCCTTGTCCCCGTCGATGTACGTGATGGCCGAGTTACATGCCGCCGTCGACATGAAGCCCGGGTCGTACGTGAACTTGCCGGTCTGACCGTACAGTTTGCGGATGTCGATCACATCCGGGCCCATCGAGCCCTTGTAGATCGGCAGTTCGACGCTCGGCGAATTGTCGCTGAACGATAGCGTGGCTTTTACATCAGACGGGGTCATAGCACATCCTCAATCGAAGATAAACACAGGATTCGATAGTTTCGTCCGGCGCGGCGCCTGCCGCTCATGCAACTGCGGCAATCACGGCAACTGCGGACGCCGTCGCATCTCAGACGTTGCGAAGCAGCTCCAGCACCCGCTTCACGTCCGGGTCGGCAAGGTCGCCTTCTGGTTCCTTGCGTGCAAGCAGCAAGTCCATCAGGTCGTTATCGCTCAGCTCGAGCAGGCGCGTAAGCGCACCCACATCGGCGTCGCTGAGGTCATGCTCATAGCGGTCGAAAAAGCGCTCGAAAATCAGGTCGTTTTCGAGCAGACCGCGCCGCGCGCGCCAGCGAAGGCGCGCGCGGCGATGGGGATCAGACTGGTGCGATTCCATTTCAGTACCGCAGCCTCAAACCGCGCGGCGGACCATCAGTTCCTTGATCTTGCCGATCGCCTTCGTCGGGTTCAGCCCCTTCGGGCAGACGTCGACGCAGTTCATGATCGTGTGGCAACGGAACAGACGGTACGGGTCTTCGAGGTTGTCCAGACGCTCGCCGGTGGCTTCATCGCGGCTGTCCGCGATGAAGCGGTAAGCCTGCAGCAGGCCTGCCGGGCCGACGAACTTGTCCGGGTTCCACCAGAAGCTCGGGCACGACGTCGAGCAGCTCGCGCACAGAATACACTCGTACAGACCGTCGAGCTCGTCGCGCTGTTCCGGCGACTGCAGACGCTCCTTCTCGGGCGGCGGCGTGTCGTTGATCAGGTACGGCTTGATCGAGTGGTACTGGTTGAAGAACTGCGTGAAGTCGCAGATCAGGTCGCGCACCACGGGCAGGCCGGGCAGCGGACGCAGCACGATCTTCGCCGGCAGGTCGTTCAGGTTCGTCAGACACGCCAGACCGTTCTTGCCGTTGATGTTCATGGCGTCCGAGCCGCACACGCCTTCGCGGCACGAACGGCGGAACGACAGCGTCTCGTCCAGTTCCTTGAGCTTCACCAGCGCGTCGAGCAGCATGCGCTCGTGCGTGATTTCCAGCTCGTACGACTGCATGCGCGGCGCCGCGTCCTTGTCCGGATCGTAGCGGTAGACTTCAAAAATTCGTTTGGCCATTTCCGATTCCTTGTGACTGGCTTTGCTTTGGTTTTAGGGGGTGTTGGTTTCCGGGTGGGGAGATTGCTGTTTCGTGGTTCGTGCTTTTTCGCGTTTCCTTGTGTTCGTGTCGGTCTGCTAGCGTTGCCCCTGTGCGGGGCGGCACCTACTTTTCTTTGCAGCGGCAAAGAAAAGTAGGCAAAAGAAAGCCGCTCACACCGCCAGTGTGACGCAGTGAACCTCTCGCCCATTATCGAAGTGGTTCCGGGGCATCCGTCACCTCGCACCTTCAAACTCAGTGACAAAGGGCTCATCCATCCCGCTGCTCGCTACGCGCGCAGCGGTCGGGTCTGCACGGGAAACCAGGCGTGCTGCCTGACACGCGAATACGCACGCGCCCCATTGGTCTTGAGTTATGCTCCACGGCGCGCGTAGCGCCGCCGGAGGTATGAGTCCTTGGTCACTCTGTTGTACGGCGCGTGGTGACAGACGCTCCGGAACCGCTCCGATTAAAGACCAGTGGTGTACTGCGTCACACTAGCGGTGTGAGCCGCTTTCTTTTGCCTACTTTTCTTTGCGGCTGCAAAGAAAAGTAGGTGCTGCCCCGCACAGGGGCAACGCATGCAGACCGACACGAATTCAAGGAAACGCGAAATCCGTGCGCAGACCGCAAACAACCCGCCCCAAAGGCCCGCAAGGCCCTCCCCACCCCAAACACGCTCTTAGAACGTTCGCGCCTTGGGCGGCACGGACTCGACGGTCAGCGGTTGCATGTGAACCGGCTTGTAGTCGAGACGGTCGCCCTCGCTGAACCACAGCGTATGGCGCAGCCAGTTTTCGTCGTCGCGGTGTTCGAAGTCGCTCTGCGCGTGCGCACCACGGCTTTCCTTGCGCGCTTCAGCCGAGACCATCGTTGCGCGCGCAACTTCAATCAGGTTCGCCACTTCGAGCGCTTCCACGCGCGCCGTGTTGAACACCTTCGACTTGTCCTTCAGGTGGATGTGCTTCGCACGCTCGGCCACCTGCGCGATGTCCTTCACGCCGTCTGCCAGCAGCTTCGAGGTGCGGAACACGCCCGCATGCTTCTGCATCGAGCCGCGGATCTCGTTCGCCACGCTCTGCGCGTACTCGCCCGAGGTCGACCGGTCGAGCTCGGCCAGACGCGAGAGCGCGAAGTCGGCGGCGTCGGCCGGCAGCGGCTTGTGATCGCGCAGTTCCTTGACGTGCTTGACGATATGGTTGCCGGCCGCACGGCCGAACACCACGAGGTCGAGCAGCGAGTTCGTGCCCAGGCGGTTCGCGCCGTGCACCGAGACGCACGAGCATTCGCCCACGGCGTAGAAGCCGTTCACGACTTCTTCGTGACCCTTCGGCGTGCCAACGACCTGACCATTGATGTTGGTCGGGATGCCGCCCATCTGGTAGTGGATGGTCGGTACGACCGGGATCGGCTCCTTGATCGGATCGACGTTCGCGAACTTCATCGCGATCTCGCGGATCGACGGCAGACGCTTCAGGATCGTCTCGGCGCCAATGTGCGAGAGGTCGAGCAGCACGTGGTCCTTGTGCGGACCCACGCCACGGCCTTCCTTGATTTCCTGGTCCATCGAGCGCGAGACGAAGTCGCGCGGCGCGAGGTCCTTCAGCGTCGGTGCGTAGCGCTCCATGAAGCGCTCGCCGTTCGCGTTGCGCAGAATGCCGCCTTCGCCGCGCACGCCTTCGGTGATCAGCACGCCCGCGCCGGCCACGCCGGTCGGGTGGAACTGCCAGAACTCCATGTCCTGCAGCGCGATGCCCGAGCGCGCGGCCATGCCGAGACCGTCACCGGTGTTGATGAACGCATTCGTCGATGCCGCGAAGATCCGGCCCGCGCCGCCCGTGGCGAAGAGGGTGGTCTTGCCTTCGAGGATGTAGACGTCGCCCGTTTCCATTTCCAGCGCGGTCACGCCGAGCACGTCGCCTTCGGCGTCGCGGATCAGGTCCAGCGCCATCCATTCGACGAAGAACGTGGTCTTGGCCGCAACGTTCTGCTGGTACAGCGTGTGCAGCAGCGCGTGGCCGGTACGGTCAGCAGCGGCACAGGCGCGCTGCACCGGCTTCTCGCCGTAGTTGGCCGTGTGGCCGCCGAACGGGCGCTGGTAGATCGTGCCGTCGGCGTTGCGGTCGAACGGCATGCCCATGTGTTCGAGTTCGTACACGGCGTGCGGCGCTTCACGGCACATGAACTCGATCGCGTCCTGGTCGCCGAGCCAGTCGGAGCCCTTGATCGTGTCGTAGAAGTGGTAGTGCCAGTTGTCTTCGCTCATGTTGCCGAGCGAGGCGCCGATGCCGCCTTGCGCCGCCACGGTGTGCGAGCGCGTGGGGAACACCTTCGAGAGCACGCAGACCGAGAGGCCTGCACGCGCGAGCTGGAGCGACGCGCGCATCCCCGAGCCGCCCGCGCCGACGATGACCACGTCGAACTTGCGACGCGGCAGAGAATTCTTGATTGCAGCCATTCTTTTACACTCTCCAGAGAATCTGAGCGGCGTAGCCGAGGCTGCCCAGCAGCCATGCGATCGTGAGGACGTCCAGCGTGATGCGCAGGCCGACCGGCTTGATGTAGTCCATCCAGATGTCGCGCACGCCAATCCAGGCGTGATAGAACAGCGCGAGCACCGTGACGAACGTGGCGAGCTTCATCCACTGCGCGGAGAAGATCGAAGCCCAGCCGTCGTACGAGAAGTCGTGCGCGCCGAAGAAGAGCACGAGCAGCACGATGGTGTAGATCGCCATGATCACGGCGGTGGCGCGCTGGGCCATCCAGTCGCGCAGGCCGTAGTGCGCGCCCACGACAAGGCGCTTCGGACCGATTCCGTTTTTAGCCGACATTTTTTAGAACGCTCCGAAGAGTTTGGCCGCGAAGGCGATCGTGAGGATCGTGGAGATGACAACGACCACGAGCGAGGTCGACTTGCCTTTTTCCTTGCTCACGAGGTCATGGCTGAAGTCCATGAACAGGTGGCGCACGCCGGCGCAGAAGTGAAAGAGGAAGGCCCAGCCGAGGACCAGCACGATGAGCTTGACGATGACGTTGGAGAGGAAGCCCTTGAAGACCTCGAAGCTGAGCTCGGAGGTGAGGCTCTGGTCAAACAGGAACAGGATGAAAGGCAGGAACAGGAACAACAGCGCACCACTGACGCGGTGGCCGATCGACACGCGGCCCGCGAGCGGCAGGCGGTATGCGAGCAATATCTGCCCAAGCCCGATGTTCCGGTATTCCGGCCTCGGTTTTTTTGTGGCTTCTGCCATGCTAGACCCCTTCAATTGGATAACAGATCGCATCCGCCGCTGTGATCTGGCGCCATAGGGAATGGCACGTCCGCATTGCTTCGAGACACTCTGGGAAGTGGGAGCGCGGCACAGAGCAGATGATTGCCGGCAACTCGGTCTACCGACAGATTGCCGCATCTTCGTCCATTAGTGATATTCTGTCCAATATCTATCGTATCTTTCTGGAATACGTTTTACAGATATCACTATGGAACTCCGGCACATCCGATATTTCATGGCGGTAGCCGAGGAGCGCAACGTCACGCGCGCCGCTGAGAAGCTGGGCATTGGACAGCCGCCCCTCAGTCAGCAAATCCACGCGCTTGAAGACGAACTGGGCGTCCGGCTGTTTCGTCGTACCGGTCATGGCGTGGTGCTCACCGAAGCCGGCGAAGCATTCGTGATCGACGCGAAGCGTGTGCTCGACGATGCGCGGCAGGCGATCGAGAACGCACAAAGCGCCGGGCGCGGCGAGATGGGGCAACTGAATATTGGCTTTACCGGATCCGCTGCGTTCAATCCGGTCGTGGTGAATCTGATCCGCAAGTTTCGCCAGTCATATCCCGCAGTCTCGCTGACCCTGGCCGAAGGCAATACGGCACAACTGCTCGCGTATCTGGACGATGGCCGACTCGACGTCGCCTTCGTGCGTCTCGGCAATCAATCGCCCGCTGGCGTTGCGTTTCACCACATCGCGGTCGAGCCCATGAAGCTCGTCTTGCCGACTACGCATCCGTTGGCAAAGAAACGAAACGTGCCGCTCATTGCCCTTGCTCAGGATCCCTTCGTGCTGCTTCCCCGCGAAGTAAGCCCGACTTTGAACGACGTGATCCTTGGCGCCTGCCGGGACGCGGGATTTGCCCCGGTGATAGGGCAGCAAGCGCCGCAACTCTCGTCGGTGGTCAACCTGGTCGCGGCGGAATTCGGTGTGTCGCTGGTGCCCGCATCGGTGTGCCAGATTCGTGTCGAGGGGGTTGTCTACGCAGACATTCCCGGCGAAAACATTTCGATTCGCCTCGCACTCGCTTCACGCAAGGACGCAACGACAGCCAAGATCGCAAACTTTCTGGCTATTGCGAACGAGTCATCCCTATCGCCTGTTGCCGAGTAATCCTCCGACGAAAAAAATCGCCCTGGAGTTTCTCTGGTCGGCCCGTCTGCGCCCCGTCTGGCACTATCGAACGTGTGAACCTGGTACTAAGCTTTCTTTTACGTTCGAGGCAGTATCAGAACAGTAACGGGGAGATATCGTGGCCACAACCGACTCCATAGTGCAGCTTCGCGGGGATGCGCCCGCGCCTTATGATGCGCTCTACGACCCGCTCGTATCTCCTTTGTCCAGTCAGGGCATGGAGTACGCACCCACCTACTGGGTTGCGTCGGCTGGCGAGCCTCCCGAAGACGACGGTCCACTCGAGGGCGATGCGGATGTCGACGTGCTGGTCGTCGGCTCGGGCTTCACAGGCCTGTCTACCGCGCTCTTTCTGGCGCGCGAGCACGGGATTCGAGCGATGGTTGTCGACGCGAACCGTACCGCGTGGGGGTGTACCAGCCGCAATGGCGGCCAGGGGCAAAACGCCAGTGGCCGGCTTTATCGCTCGCAGTGGATCGAACGATGGGGCAAGGCCACCGCGCTCAAGCTGGACGCGGAGATTCGCGAAGGGTTCAATACGTTCAAGACGCTCATTAGCGAAGTGCCTTGTGATCCCCAACCGGGCGGCCATCTGTATATCGCGCACCGGGCCAGAAAGATGGCATTCCTCAGCAATGAATGCAAGGTGATGCACGACGTATTTGGCTACGACACGCGCATGCTGAGCGCAAAGGAAGTCGCCGAATCGTATGTCGACGACAAGGAAAACTGCGGCGCGTTGCTGGAGCCGGATGGGATCGGCGTGCATCCTCTCAAGCTGGCGTTCGGCTACCTGCGCATGGCGCGCGCTCTCGGTGTCAAGGTCCATCCGGGGACACCTGTGCTGGGCGTCGAAACCGTGCGTGGCGTGCATCATGTTCGCACGCCGCGTGGCGTCATTCGCGCCAAGGCCGTCGCTTTCGCGACCGGCGGTTATACGCGCAACGACATGCACAAGGTGCTTAGCGCCAGGATCATGCCGATTCTTTCGAACTCGCTCGTGACGCGCCCGCTGACTCAGGACGAGATCGCCTCGACCGGGTTCCAGACCCACGTGGTGATCACCGATACCCGCACGCTGCGCTTCTACTACCGCCTGTTGCCGGACAACCGCTTGCAGATCGGTAGCCGCAGTGCGATTACCGGCGCCGATGCGGCCAATCCGCGGCATCTCGCAGTGCTCGTCGAAGGGCTGCACCGCAAGTTTCCTTCGCTTGCCAATATTCGCGTGGATTTTTCGTGGTGGGGCTGGGTCGATGTCAGCCACGACATGATGCCGCGCGTCATGCAACCCGATCCCCAGCAGAGCATTTTCTATGCGGTCGGCTACGGCGGCAACGGCGTTTCGTTCTCCGCACACGCGGGGCGGCGAATGGCGCAGCGCGTCGCCGGCAAATGGTCCGGTTTCGACGATCTGCCGATTTATAACTCGGCGCTCGAGTATCCGAATGTGATGGGTCTCGTGAAGTGGAGGGGCTTCGCACCGTTCCGCCGCGTCGGCCAGCGTTTCCTTTACCACAAGTATCTGGCGCAGGACGAGAAGCTGGACGAAATGCGCTAGTCAGTGAGGTACTGTGCGACCGCTTTCCAGTGCACGCGCGGTACTCGTTCCATTTTCTGCAACGAAGCGATCAATCATCAATATGACTAATCAAACTGATGCGGACTATATCCGTCTTCTCGAAACGTTCAACGACGCGTGGAATCGCCACGACATCGAGGCGCTGATGAATTGCATGGCCGACGAGTGCGTGTTTCATGGCGTAGCCGGACCGGACCTGCTGGGCCGTACCTTCAAGGGCCGCGACGAGGTGCGAAAAGGTTTCGAACTCGCGTGGCAAACCTGTCCCGATGCATCATGGAAAGAGGGCGAGCATTTCGTGAGCGGCGATCGTGGTGTCTCAGAGTCGACGTTTCGTGGTATCACGGCCGATGGGGCGCGCATCGAGGCGCGTATGGTGGATGTGTTTACCTTCAAGGACGGCAAGATCGCAGTGAAGAACGCCTACCGAAAGGATCGTAAGACGCTTTGAGGGTGCGGTCACGCGCGGTTGCTGTTTCTCGGTTCATGCTTTGTCGCGTTTTCTTGTGTTCGTGTCGGTCTGCCTGGGTTGCCCCTGTGCGGGGCGGCACCTACTTTTCTTTGCAGCGGCAAAGAAAAGTAGGTGCCGCCCCGCACAGGGGCAACGCTAATAGACCGACACGAAAACAAGGAAACGCGAAAAATCACCAACCCATGCACCACGAAATAAAAAAACGCAGCACAAGCCGCCACATCGGCATCGGAATAAAAAACGGCCGGAGGCGGCAGGGGAGTCCGCTATTCCGGCCGACGGGTGGCATGCGAGGCCGCAACACGGCCTCGCCACTGCGCAACACTCAGACGTAGTCCTTGTACTTATCGAGCAGGCGCACTGGCTTCGAGAGCGCATCGCGGCGGAACGGGTCGCCAAGCTCGCGCGTGCACATGATCTCGACGATGGTCGTCTTGCCTTCGTTCATCTGCATGTCGATCGCGCGCTTGAGCGCCGGGCCAACATCTTCCAGCTTGTCCACCACGATGCCTTCGGCGCCCATCGCCTTCGCGATGCCGGCGAAACTCGGGCTGTCGAGTTCGCCCGCCACGAAGCGGCGGTTGTAGAAGTCCACCTGGTTCTTCTTCTCCGCACCCCACTGGCGGTTATGGAACACCACGGCCGTCACCGGAATGTTGTGGCGCACACAGGTGAGCGTTTCCATCAGGCTCATGCCCCAGGCGCCGTCGCCCGCATACGAGACAGCCGGGCGGTGCGGTGCCGCCACTTTCGCGCCGATGATGGTCGGGAACGCGTAACCGCAGTTGCCCCAGCTCATCGCCGCGAAGAAGCTGCGCGGCTTGTTAAAGCGCAGATAGCTGTTGGCGACCGAGTTGATGTTGCCGATGTCGGTGGACACCATCACGTCTTCGGGCATGGCCTTTTCCAGCTCGCGCAGCACCTGGCGCGGATGCAGGTACTCGCCGCCCGTGGGCGGGCGCTCGTGCTTCTGCTCCTCGATCATGTCGAGACTGTAGGCGTCGCGCTCGTGCGTCCAGCCATCGAGCTCTTTCTCCCACATCGCCTTTTCAGTCGAGATCTGATCGGCGCGCTCGGCAAGCGTGGCGTCGCACACGAGCTTGCGGTTCGCGAGACGCTCGGTCAGCGCAATCGCCGCGGCCTTTGCATCGCCGCAGATGCCCACCGAGATCTTCTTCACGAGGCCGAGCATCTTGTGGTCGGCATCGATCTGGATGATCTTTGCGTTCTTCGGCCAGTAGTCCATGCCGTGCTGCGGCAGCGTGCCGAACGGTCCGAGACGCGAGCCGAGCGCGATCACCACGTCGGCGCGCGAGATCAGCTTCATCGCCGCCTTGGAGCCCTGGTAGCCGAGCGGGCCGCACCACAGCGGATGGTTGGCCGGGAACGAGTCGTTGTGCAGGTAGCTGTTGACGACCGGCGCGCCCAGGCGTTCGGCGAGCGCCTTGCATTCCTCGATTGCATCGCCCATCACCACGCCGCCACCGGAGATGATGACCGGGAACTTCGCACTCGCAATCAATTCGGCCGCTTCGTTCAGGCTCTCGTCGCCGCCGGCGCCGCGATCGAGACGGCGCGGCTGCGGAATCTCGGCCTTGATCTGGCCGTAGAAGTAGTCGCGCGGAATGTTCAGCTGCGTGGGGCCCATTTCGGACATCGCACGGTCGAAGCAGCGCGCGGTGTATTCGGCCATGCGCGCGGGGTGCGTGACGTGGCCCTGGTACTTGGTGAATTCCTGGAACATCGGCAACTGGTTGGCTTCCTGGAAGCCGCCGAGGCCGATGCCCATGGTGCCCGCTTCGGGCGTGATCATCACGACCGGGCTGTGGGCCCAGTACGCGGCCGCGATGGCCGTCACGCAGTTGCTGATGCCGGGGCCGTTCTGGCCGATCACGACACCGTGACGGCCCGAAACGCGCGAGTAGCCATCGGCCATGTGCGCGGCGCCCTGTTCGTGAACGACGGGAATGAGGCGGATGCCAGCGGGCGCGAAGATGTCCATGGCGTCCATGAACGCGGAGCCCATGATGCCGAACATGTCCGTCACGCCGTTGGCGGCCATGGTCTCGACGAAGGCTTCGGAGGGGGTCATGTCCTGCGGACCATTGGCCGTTGCCGTCTGGTTGGGGGTCTTGTCGCTCATCAGCTGTCTCCGGTTGTCGTGTGACGGAATGGCCTGTTTTCGAATGCGCTTTGAACGCTATGCATCGAATGCTATTCGCCGCGTTTTGCGGATCAAGCGATTCCGTTCTTGATGGGTGAATCTGAAATGGAATGAAACGATTCGTTTCAAAAAATGCTGTGCCGCTGTACAGCCGTGCCGCGTCAGGCGGGCTGCTTCGGGCGCTCCTTGCGGAACGCGCGCTTCACGGCGATCAGACCGTCGCGGAACTCGAACAGGTCGCAGCCTTCGGCTTCGATGCGCCAGCCTTCCGCATGCGTGCCCGTGAACACCCACTCCGATACGCCGCGCGAGCCCACGACGTAGTGGCGCCCTTTGCCCCAGTGCGCGTCGGGGAAAGTGCGAAACACCGCTTCGAATGCGGCGCGCACCGCCTCGCGGCCAACGAATCGGGCGCCGTATACTTCGGGCCCGCCGGCTGCGTCGAATACGCAGTCCTCGGTCATGAACCCCATCAGCGCATTGGCGTCGTGGCGGTTGAAGGCGTCGGAAAAGGCGGCGAGCGTGTCGGCTGTGACGACCGTTGCAGTGGGTCGAGCGGTGAGCGTGTCTGCCATGCGTGTCTCCTCGTAACTGTGGGGTAGCGGGTGGCGTGCGTTGCGCCGACGATGCGCGCAGCACGGTATAGCGACACGTTAGAGTTCGTGCGTCGAGGCGGGTAGCACCAGTGCTGAGGATTCGCCTGGGCCAGCGCGCAGGCGGGCTGCGCGAGGCTCGACGGAGAGGGCGAGGGGGATGAGCGAAGGCGGCAGCGCGAGGGCTGCCTGGACGGCTGTTGCGTGGTCTACTACGAGAGCGGTTACGAGGATTACGGCGTGAACTACCGCGTGAACCACGGCGTGAACTACGGCGTGAACTACGGCGTGAACTACGGCGTGAACTACGGCGACGGCTGCTGCTGGCGCACGACCTGCGCGAGCGCGCGCACGCCGGGCTCGATCTTCTCGAGCTTGATCGCCGAGAAGCCCATGCGGAACCATCTGCGTTCGGTTTCGTCGGCGAAGAACACGCCGCCCGGTTCGATCAGGATGCCGGCCTCACGCGCGTCGTCGGCGAGACGCACGGAGTCGAGCCACGGCGGGCCTTCGACCCAGCACGACGCGCCGCCCGCCACTGGCACGTAGCGCACCTCGGGCAGATGCGCGTCGAGCGCCGCCATCAGCGCCTGCGCGCGCTCCTTGTAGGCATGCGCGAGCCGGCGCAGCAGCGCGTCGTGATGCCCGAGCGCGAGGAAGGTCGCGAACGCGCGCTGGATATAGGCGACCGGGTGGCGCACCATCAGGCGGCGCAGCGAGCGCAACTCGCGGACCAGTTCCTGCGGCCCGACCACGTAGCCGAGGCGCAGGCCCGGCGCGAAGGTCTTCGAAAGGCTGCCGACGTAGATCACGCGGTCTGCTGTATCGAGACTCTTCAAGGCCGGATGCGGCGTGCCGGAGAACGTGTTCTCGCTCTCGTAGTCGTCTTCGATGATGACGAAGTCGTTGCGCTGCGCGAGTTCGAGCAGCGCGCGGCGGCGCTCGATGGGCATGGTGGCCGTGGTCGGGCACTGGTGGCTCGGCGTGACGTACACGTAGTCGCAGCGCGCGAGCGAGTCGGCGAGCTGCTGCGGGTCGATGCCTTCGGCGTCCACGGGCAGTTCAAGCAGATGCGCGTTGCGATTCACGAAGATGTTGCGCGCGTCCGGGTAGCCCGGATTCTCGAAACCCACCGTCGTACGCTTGCCGCAGAGCAGGTCGGCCACGAGATACAGGGCCTGCTGGCAGCCGTTCGTGATGACGATCTCCTCGGGCATCGCGAACACTCCGCGGCGCGGCAGCACGCGCGTGCGGATTTGCTGGATCAGCGATTCGTCGTCGCGCTCGATCAGGTCGGGCGCCCAGTTGCGGATCTCCATGATCGAAAGCGCCTTCATACAGCACTCGCGCCAGTCGTTGGTGGGAAAGAGCGATTGGTCGAATTGCCCGTAAATGAACGGATATGCATAGTTCTGCCAATTTGCGGGCTTGACGATGTTGCGCTGGGCCGAGGGCGGCCGCACGATGCGCTGTTGCCAGACGGGCCGCGCGAGCATTTCGCCATCCTGCGGGGCCTCCGGGCCAGGCTCGGGCTGGCGCGCCGTGACGCCGTGCAGGCCCTGGAGCATTTCCGGGTTGACGAAGTGCCCGCTGCGCTCGCGTGAGAGCAGATAGCCTTCTTCCACGAGCATCTGATAGGCGAGCACGACGGTATTGCGGGCCACGCCGAGCTGGTCGGCCAACTCGCGGCTCGACGGCAGCGCCGAGTCGGGAGGGAGCTGGCCATCGAGGATTGCCGCGACCAGCATCTGGCGAATCTGGTGCTGCAGCGTTGCCTTCGACTCCGGTGACCGCCTGAATTGCTGAGCCCATAGGGCGGACGGGGTACGGGGCGGCATGCTGTCTCCTGGGTGTTGGTATTGGGTTGGACGAGTGATTGGCAAGACAATACCCAAATTGACGGGTTCGCGTCGACCAGAAAAATTACCGAGCATGCGGAAGTGGCCGATCCCTGCTTATGCGGCGTGGGCGGTTTGCCCGCTTCGGGCGGGCCTTGGCGACGTTGGAGGCGCTGGGGGAACGCTGGGGCGATGCGCCGTGGCAGTTGTCATAGCCATAGCCGGCTGGTTGTACCGAGGAGATGGTCGTGAGGCGTTGCGATTCCGTAAATGGATAGTGATCCTCATGAATATTTTGCGAATCGCCTCTCGCGGTGAAGCGCTTATTCATGCTCACGCGTGCTCATTCACGCTTGTTCATATTGGCCGCGCGCATGCCGACGGCGGCCACACCGGCGGGCGCGCAAGTTGCTCCAGCCGTGAGGCAACCTGAAACTCTATATCGCGAGGGTCGGAATGAGCACCACATCGAGACTGACGCGGCGCGCGGCGGCAGGCGCGCTTCTGTTCGTGTCTTCCATCGGCTTTGCTTCGGCGTATGCCGAGCCCGTTGCCACCGGGCCGCTCAGCACCAACGGGTCGCTCGTCGTCCGCGGGCCGTTGACCGTCGACGGCTCGCTGATGGTGGCCGGTAACATCCACGCTGTCGGGCCCATCAAGGCGGCACGGGTCGAGCGAATTTCTCCCGACGATCCCGCCTTGGACCGGCGCCCGGGACAAAACACGTTTTACGGCCCGCTTACCGTGCACGGTCCGCTGGTCGTGCACGGCGATCTGGAAGCGCGTGGCCCGATCAACGTGGGTGGCCCGGCCGGCGCCGTTGGGCGCGTGGATGCCGAAGGCCCGATTACCGATCGCCGCTGAATGCTGGCACGATGCGTCCGCGCGACACGTGGCATGCCTGTTTTCCGCGGACGACGAAACCGAAGCGCACCATCAGCAATTGCTCGCCGACCATTCAAAACATCGCTGAATATATAATCGCGTCGTCATGTACGGGAATTACCCATATGCAAGTGCTGGTTGACGCTGATGCTTGTCCTGCCGTGATCAAGGACATGCTGTTTCGGGCCGCGCGGCGTGCCGAAGTATTGGTGACGCTGGTTGCCAACCAATATTTGCGCACACCGCCGTCTCCGTTTATCAAATCGATCCAGGTGCCGGCGGGTTTTGACGTGGCCGATGCCCGTATCGTCGAGCTCGTCGCGTCGGGCGACCTGGTGATTACCGCGGATATCCCGCTCGCCGCCGCGGTAATAGAGCGGGGCGCACAAGCACTCGATCCGCGCGGGAACTGGTTTACGCGTGAAAATATTCAGGAGCGCTTGACGATGCGCGACGTCATGGATCAACTGCGCAGTGCCGGCATCGATACAGGTGGGCCGGCGCCGTTCAGCGCGCGCGACAGCAAGGCGTTTGCGAGCCAGCTTGACCGGTTCCTCGCACGACACAGAACGTCGCCTCGCGAGACCGATTGATTCCGCGCTGATATCCGCACGGTTTAGCGCCGCAGTTGCAGTTGGTTGGGGCGCGAACTGGAAGCGGATCGAACAGGTGATTGTCTGGGCTTGCCAGGGCTTTATTGAACGGGCCGCCGCTCAAACGCAGCGCAAACGCAGCACAAACGCAGCGCCGCGCCATGCAGGCGCGCCCGCGTGCGTTTGGGGCGTTTCGGGACCCTTGGCGCGCTTAGCGGCGGCGCATGGCGGGGCGCGGTCCGGTAGGCGCGCGCTCGTCTTTGTGCCGGAAGTTGATCCGGCCTTTCGTCAAGTCGTAGACCGACAATTCCAGCGTGACCCGGTCACCGGCAAGAATGCGAATGTGATTCTTGCGCATGCGGCCCGATGCATACGCATTTACCACCACGCCGTTCTCGAGCGTGACGCGGTATTTGCTGTCCGGCAGCACTTCGTCGACGACCCCGTCCAGTTCCAGTAGTTCTTCTTTTGCCAAATCAATACCTCCAGAGAGCGTGATGCTGCGTCGATGCAAGACGCCGGCGAATACGCCGACGATTGCAGTTGCAGTTCAAGGCCCCGGATTGCCCGGGGAATGCGCTCGAGTGACGCTGTCGATGAAACCATCGGTTCTCCGCCGACAGGCGGGAATCTGATATCGAGTAGCGAGCGCGAAGACCGCGCGAGCCATAGAACCATACCGCACCGTTAGCCTGCGGGTGCAGCGGGAGCGGGAATGCAGGAAATATGGCTGGCGAGCGTGGCGTGCGAGCGCCACGGTAAGGCGGGAGAATCGCGTCCGCCCAAAGCAGGAGAGCAGCGGGAGGACGCGATTCGAAAGCGTTACTGCGGCGTGATGTTCGAAGCCTGGAGGCCCTTCGGGCCGCGCTTCGTTTCGTAGCTGACCTTCTGGCCTTCTGCGAGGGTCTTGAAGCCCGTGCCACGCACTTCCGAGAAGTGTGCGAACAGGTCGTCGCCGCCCTTGTCCGGCGTGATGAAGCCAAAGCCCTTGGTGTCGTTAAACCACTTGACGGTACCGGTTTCCACTAGATATTCCTTAAACAGACGAATAAAGATGCACGCCCTCGAAAAAAGGGCGAATCAAAGATCAAAAAGAAGAGGTCAACGAGAGCCGCGTATAACAGTCATTGCGGCTATTGATGAGCAATCGAGCAATTTGGAGACTTAGATATGGGACGGTACGCGGTACACGGTGCCAAGTCAAGTGCTTTCTCGATGGATGCCGACATCTCGTGTCACTCGCTCAAGCGCTTTCGCGCACCACCAGTTCGAAGCCCAGATCGACCGCCGGTTTTGCGATCGGCTCGCGCTCGATCATGGCGAGCAGCAGGTTGGCCGCCACGCGTCCCATTTCCGCTCTCGGCGTGCGAACCGTGGTCAGGCGCGGCACGCAGTCGGCGGCGCCGGCCAGGTCGTTGAAGCCGACAATGGCCACCTGCGACGGCACCTCGATGCCCTGGCGGCGGGCCTCGAACAGTGCGCCCTGCGCGAGGTCGTCGTTACCGAAGAAAATGCCGTCCACGTCGGGGCGGCGTTGCAGCAGTTGCCGGAACAGATCGCATCCGAGCCCGATCGACGACGGCGATGGCGTGAGCACTTCGAGATCGGGGTCGTAGAGGTCCTGGCGCCTGAGCGCCTCGCGAAAGCCCTCGGCGCGCTGCATGGTCCGTGAATCGAGTTGCGCGCCGACAAAAGCATTGCGACGGCAGCCACGTTTCAGCAGATGCCCCGCAACGGCCTCGCCGGCTTGCATCTGCGAGAAGCCGACGCAGTGCACGCCCGCGCCTTCGTCGAGCTCCATGATGTGCACGCAGGGCACGCCGCTCGCCGCGATCAGGCGCCGCGCGCTTTCCGTGCGGTCGAAGCCGCTGACGATCAGGCCGCTGGGCGGCGACGCCAGGTAATGGCGGATCAGGTCTTCCTCCGCGTTGCGCGAATAGTGCGAGTTGCCGATCAGCACTTCGTAGCCGCGCGGACGCAGCACGGTGTGAATCGACTCCAGCACGTCCACGAACACCGCATTCGAGATCGACGGAATCACCACAGCGACGGCGTCGCTGCGCGAGGATGCGAGCGCGCGGGCTGCGGGATTCGTGACGTAGTTGAGCGCGGCGGCGGCGGCCTTGACCTTCTCCACATAGTCCGGGCCCACGGAGCCCACGCCGCGCAGGGCGCGCGACGCCGTAATCGTGCTCACGCCGGCGCGACGAGCCACCTCTTCGAGCGTGGGCCGGCCGGTGCTGCGGGTTTTCCTGAGTGTCGATGTCGCCATGATCGATTAGGATAGCGCTGTCTTGCACCCCGCGCAAGCGTAGTGTCCCTTATTGACGGGCCGCCACGGATAGTACGCGAAGGTGCACTTTTTTTGCGAACGTGAGATAGCGCTATCTCAGCATTCAGGGAGCCTCGAATGACCCGGCAAATTTCATCTCTCGTCGTCATGGGCGTGGCAGGTTGCGGCAAGAGCAGCGTGGCGCGGGCCGTTGCCGAGCAGGTTGGCGGCGTGCTGATCGAGGGCGATGCGTTCCACCCGCAGGCGAACGTCGACAAGATGGCCCGCGGTATCCCCCTCACCGACGAGGACCGCGCAGGCTGGCTCGACCGGTTGTCCGTGGAACTCGAGCGCGTCGCGAGCCGGGGAGAGCGCGCCGTGCTGGCGTGCTCGGCGCTCAAGGAGCGCTACCGCGACCGGCTGCGGGCGGCCACGGCGTCGCTCGGCTTCGTATTTCTCGAGCTGCCGCAGTCGGAGGCGCTGCAGCGTGTCGCGCAGCGCGAGGATCATTTCATGCCGGCGTCGCTGGTCGAAAGCCAGTTCGCCGCGCTGGAGCCGCCGGTCGCCGAGCCGTTGACCCTGACCGTCGACGGCACGCGCTCGCTGGCCAATATCGTCGCGGATGCGGTTGCGTGGTGCGCGAATGTGCAGATGCAACCGGATTTCGCGTCGGCTGCATGAGATAGCGCTGTCTCATCGTCGGCTGGAGCGGCCGGCGTAACGGCGGACCGCGCCCGGGAACGGGCGCAGCTGTGCCGGTCCGGCGCCGCCGCGGCGCAAGGCACACAAGCGCGCGGCGTCTGGCGCTCCAGACCGGGTTTTACTGAATCAGCGGATTTAGTAGCGGCGTTGCGCTTCTGCGAGCAGTTCGCAGTATTCCAGGTGGCGGTTGAGTGCCTTGACGCCGAGGCGGCCAGTTGCCTCGAGAGCGTGAGTTACGGTAGACGAAATTGCGGCGATGAGCGCGGCCATGCTGTCCTCGTTTGGCTAGGGTAGTTACCTAAGGGTTAACCCTATTATAGTGATGCCTTGCGGGAAAGCAAGGACAGAGCGAGCAATGGAGGGCCAAACCGCCAATTTGCGGGGCGCGCGCCGATTGACCGTTGCGCTACCGCCACATTCCGCAGATGAAAGCCCGACGCTTGGGCCGCAGCGCCTCGCCCGCGCACTTTACCGGCACGATTTCTCAAAATTCATCGTCTCGCGTTACGATTCCTCGTTCCGACTGACTATTCAATGGGTTGAAGGAACATGAAATACGAGAGCGCCTTGCAAAAGGCGATCAAGGGACGTCTCGAGCGCGCGATGGAGCTTGCGGAGCTATTCGGCCTCGGGATTATCGGCATTGGCACCGTTGCGGCAATGGTTCATCTGATCTGGCGGATGGTGAATTCCGACGGCGTCACGCTGACCGATCTGCTGCTGATGTTTCTCTATCTGGAAGTCTTCGCGATGGTCGGCCAATACCTGAAGGCCGGCCAGTTGCCCGTTCGCTTCCCGCTTTACATCGCGATGGTGTCGATCGCGCGAGATCTGATTCTTCGCTCGGGATCGAATACGGAACTGCATCTGCTGGCGTCGGCGGGCGCGATCGTGCTGATCGCGCTGGGCGTCCTCTTGATTCGCTACGGGCGGGCGAAATATCCAAGCGATACGGGTGGGTCGAAAAACGAAGGGGTTAGCTAGGGCCGGTTATTAGCGTGAGCAGGCCTTGGAGGAATGGGGCGCGCGTCGCTCAAAAAGCGTTCGACGAGACGCGTCCAGAACGCCGCGCCAACGGTGAGATTCTCGTCGTTGAAGTCGTAGCGGGCGTTGTGCAGCATCGGCTGGCCTTCGCCGTTGCCGAGGCGCACGAAGCAGCCGGGACGCTGCTGCAGGTAGTACGCGAAGTCCTCGCTGCCCGCGATGGGCGGGAACGGCGCGATGATGCGCCCCGGCCCGACCAACTCTTCGGCCACCTGGCGCGCGAACTCCGTTTCGGCTTCGCTATTCACGAGCACCGGATAGCCGCGGATATAGTCGATCTCCGCGCTCGCGCCATAGGCTTGCGCCTGCGATTCGACCAGCCCGCGAATACGCGTTTCGAGCGTCTCGCGCACTGCCGGCGAGAACGAGCGCACGCTCATTTCCAGCACGGCGTCCTCGGGAATCACGTTCGGCGCGAAGCCCGAGTGGAACGAGCCCACGGTGATCACCGCCGCTTCGTTCGGGTCGACATTGCGCGACACCACCGATTGCAGCGCCATCACGATGCTGCTGCCCACCAGTACCGGGTCGATCGCCAGATGCGGACGCGCGGCGTGGCCGCCGCGCCCGGTAATGCGCAACTTGACCGTGTCGCAGGCGGCCATCAACGCGCCGCTGCGAAAGCCGAAGGTGCCGGCCGCCACGCCCGGGTGATTGTGCAGCCCGAAAATGGCTTCGCACGGGAAGCGCTCGAACAGGCCATCGGCGATCATGCGCACGGCGCCGCTGTCCGAGCCGGCTTCTTCGGCGGGCTGGAAGATCAGGTGCACTGTGCCGTCGAAATTGCGCGTCTTCGCGAGTTGCTGCGCCGCGCCGAGCAGGACGGTGGTGTGGCCGTCGTGGCCGCACGCGTGCATCTTGCCGTCGTGGATGCTCGCGTAGTCTAGGCCGGTCTGCTCCTGGATCGGCAGCGCATCCATGTCGGCGCGCACGCCCACCGTGCGTGCGCTCGTGCCCACCTTCAGCGACCCGACGACTCCATGGCCGCCGATATTGCGCGTCACGTCGTAGCCCCACGCCGCGAGCTTTTGCGCCACGAATTCCGAGGTATTGGCTTCCTCGTAAGTGAGCTCGGGATGCTTGTGGATGTGATGACGGATCTCGCCGAGTTGCTCGCGGGCATCGGCCAGATCGGCAACTTCGCAATAACGGCTTTCGCGGCTTTCGCGGCTTTCGCGGCTTTCGCTCATGGGGTGATGGCTCCTGAAAGGGGCGTGGACGCGGGGCGTCGAGTCTCGTGGGGTGGCGTGCCGCTCGGGCTGACGCCTTGAACCCGTGCAGCGCCGAGTATATTGCACCGACGCCATACTCACCCGTCGCTCACCCGTCACGAAACAGGAAGCTGTACGCGCTGAGCGCGGGCACGCCGCCCAGATGCGCGTACAGCACCTTCGAACCCGGCTCGAATTCGCCAAGGCGGACCTTGTCGATCATCCCGTGCATCGATTTGCCTTCGTAGACGGGATCCGTCAACACGCCTTCGAGCCGTGCGCACAGGCGGATGGCCTCCAGCGTGCCTTCGTTGGGCAAGCCGTATTCGGGGCCGCCGAAGCGCTTGTCGAGCACCACGTCGCTCTCGCGGATATCGCGCCCGAGATCGACCTGCTCCGCCGTATGACGCGCGATGCGCGCGATCTGCGCATGCGTCCTTTCCGGCGTCGCCGAGGCGTCGATGCCGATGACGCGATCCGCACGTCCATCGGCTGCGAAGCCGACGACCATGCCCGCCTGCGTGCTGCCCGTCACCGAGCACACGACGATGTAATCGAACTTGAAGCCGAGTTGTGCTTCCTGTTGGCGCACTTCCTCGGCAAAGCCCACGAAGCCGAGGCCGCCGAGCGGATGCTCGGAGCAGCCGGCCGGGATCGGATACGGCTTGCCGCCCGCCTTGCGCACGCTGTCGAGCGCCTCCTCCCAACTCGGGCGAATGCCGATATCGAAGCCGTCGGGCACCAGCCGCACGTCGGCGCCCATCATCCGCGACATCTGGATATTGCCGACGCGATCGTAGACGGCATCCGCGTAATTCACCCAGTTCTCCTGAACGAGTACGCACTTCATGCCGAGATGCGCGGCCACGGCGGCGACCTGGCGCGTCTGGTTCGACTGGATGCCGCCAATCGAGACCAGCGTATCGCAGCCTTGTGCGAGCGCGTCAGGAATCAGGTATTCGAGCTTGCGTGTCTTGTTGCCGCCGAACGCGAGGCCGCTGTTGCAGTCCTCGCGCTTCGCATAGAGCTCGACCTTGCCGCCGAGGTGCGCGGAGAGGCGCTTGAGCGGCTGGATGGGCGTTGGCCCGAACGTCAGCGGATAGCGGGGAAAGCGTTGGAGGTTCATCGAATGTCTCCGGAAGAGTTGGCGCACGCGGGGAGCGGCGGCGGTTGGGGCGCAGTTGGGCCGCCATTGCGGCGGGCGTCCGCTCGACCAATGCTAAGCCGATGCCAGCGAAATGTGCTTGCGAAAAAAATCGACAAAACCTACTTTAGATACGGATATTTGGTTAGATGGACACAATTGATTCGTAATCCAGGAGCAAGACGCAATGAAATTAGGCAAGAGATCGGCAACCACTGCGACAACCAGGGCCGCAGCCACGGCGGATACGCTGCCGGCACTGGATCGCATCGACCGCGCGATCCTCAAGCATCTGCAACTGGACGCGTCGATCTCGAATGTGAGCCTGGCGGCCAAGGTGAAGCTGAGCGCGCCCGCGTGCCTGCGGCGCGTCGAGCGACTCAAGGAGATTGGGTTGATACGCGGGATCGTCGCGTTACTGGATCCGAAGGCGCTGGGCGCGGGGATGCTGGTCGTGATCGGCTTCGTGCTGGACCGCTCGACGCCCGAGGCGTTCAGCGCATTCGAGAAAGCAGCGCGCAAGGTATCGGGGTGCGTCGAGTGTCACGTCGTGACCGGCGAGTTCGACTACTTCATGCTCGTGCGCACGCGAGACAACGAGAGTTTCAATCAGCTTCACGCAGAGCAGTTGCTGTATCTGCCCGGCGTGCGGCAGGTGCGCAGCTTCATGGTGCTCAAGGAGATTCTCTCGACCCATGCGCTGCCGTTGTGATGTGCTACCGGCGCTCATGCTCGCGATCGATCAGATCGGCGCAGGCGAGCGACATCGTACCCGCGCGGCTGAGTCCCTTGCGCGTGGCTACATGATCGAGCGCCGCGAGCAGATCGGGGTCGATCGAGACGATGATGCGCACCTTGTTTTTACGGGCCGAGGGCGGTGGTGTACTGGCTGGCGGTGTGGGGTATTTTCTGGCTGACATGGAATGGGTCGACGAGAATGCACGGTCAGGTACGTTCGAGCGTGAGTCCGGCTCGCGTACCCACGCTTATGGCTCGCGCCGATCGTGCGGAAGTTCGGGGCTCATGGCCGTGCCGTGACCGATCCGCTGCGTCAGTGTGCGTAGCGACGAAAGACAGCCGTTGCTGAGCATCTCGAGCACCGTGGCCGTGAAGGCCGCGGCGGCGGTGGAGCGGTACGCGCGCCTCGACCTGAGAAGCGCGGTCGTGCGCACGGGAAACGCGGGATCCAGCGAAACGTATTGCAGGTCGCGATGCTCGAATTCGATGGTGCTCGGCAGGATCGTCGCAATCTTTCCACGGCTCACGATCTTGAGCACCGCGCTGATCGAATTCGCCTGCAGGGCCACGGTGGGCCGCATGTCGAAGGACTGGAAATAGCTGTCGACATAGAAGCGCGAAACGAAACTGGTCGTCAGCAGCGCGAGTGGAATTTTGGCGAACTGGTTCAGCGTGATGGGCGTGCGTTGCTGCGCGAGCGGATGCGTCTTGCCGACCACCAGCATCAATTGCTCGGGAAACAGCGGCTCCGCTTCGATTTCCTCGGAGCGCACGTCGACGAAGCCGAACGCGAGATCGACCTGATCGTCGATCAGCGCGCTTTCCACGGAGTCCAGCGACATCTCGGTCATTTCGACCACGATGCCCGGATACAACTCGTGGAAATGCTCGATGACCGGAGCGACGAGATATTCGGTGAAGGTCGGGGTAAAGGCGACCCGCAACTGGCCGCGCGAAAGGTCGTGCACGTCCTGCATGGCGCGCTGCGCGGTGAGCAGGTCGTTATAGGCGCGGCGCGCGTACTCCAGATAGACGGCGCCGAAATCGGTGACGCGAACCACGCGCCCGCTGCGATCGAACAACTGCGCGCCGACTTCCTCTTCCAGTTGCCGGACCCGCTGCGAGAGCGCCGACTGGGACACGCATAACGCATCGGCTGCGCGCGTGAAGTTGCGATGCTCGTCGATCGCGAGCAGATAGCTGATGTTCCGAAGAAGTGGATTACGCTGCATGGTCCTCTTGCTCCGCTGGTTGGATGATGGATCGTTGGCCGGGTCTTTCTCGCCATCGTTTGCGGAGCGGCCGCGAATGTCTTCGTGTGGCGCGCGGTGTGGTGCAGGAGGATGATTTTCGAACATCGAGCGAAAGGACGGTTGATGACGGGCGCCCGGGGCAGGCTCGACGAATACGTTAGACAGGTTCATTGCCATCCACCTCCGAGTGCCAGAAACGTTGAAATCTGGTTGTTATTGACGTCCGCTTGCGCAGCCGCGACGGCGTTTTCGGCGGCAAGCCAGGTGCGCTGCGCGTCGAGCGCTTCGAGGCCGCCGACTTTCCCGCCGCGCCAGAGCTGGTCGGTTCGGTCGTTGACCGAGCGTGCCGCATCGCGCGCGGACTCGAGCCGTTGCAGCCGGTCGAGCGCCGCAGCGTAATTATCCAGCGAAGTTTCCGTTTCGCGTAGCGCAGTCAGCACTGTGCTGTCGAAATGGGCGAGGCTCACGCGGCTTCCTGCGCGAGCGGCTTCGATGCGGTCGCGGATTGCATCGCGATGCAGATCCCAGCTCACCATCGGGCCCACGGCGAAGCGGTTCGTGAGCGGGGTGAAGAAGCTGGCGGCGCCGCCCGTCGAGCCAATCGATGCGCCAATCTTGATGTCGGGATAGAGCGCTGCCGTTTGCACGCCGATCTGCGCGGTGGCGGCGGCGAGCTGGCGCTCGGCGGCGCGAACGTCGGGGCGCCGGCTCAGCATCGCGCGTCCGTCGCCGCTCGGAATCAGCGTCGTGAGCGCGAGCGGCGTATGGCAGGCGAGCAGGGAAGGGTCGTACTGCTCGGGCGGCTTTCCCATCAAGGTGGCAAGGCGGAATGCGGCATTGAGCTTGCGCGCCTGTAGCGGCGCGAGCTGCGCGCGGCTGCTTTCAATGGCGCTCTGGTCGCGGTCCTGCGTAAAGGACGGCGCGCGGCCATGGGCGATCATTTCGCGCGTGAGTGCGAGACGCCGCTGTTGCACCGCGATCTGCTGTTGCAGGATGTCGAGCTGGTTGCCGGCGTTGCACAGGTCCGAGTACGCGCGCGCCGTTTGCGCGGCCACGTTCACGCGCACGAGGTCGCGCGCCGCGACGACGGCTTCGCGATCGGCGCTCGCGGCCTCGATGCCGCGGCGGATGCCGCCGAAGAGATCGAGGTCGTAGCTGATCGCGATGCCCATGTTGTAGGTCTCGTGCCGGGGCGGCTGGACATGCGAGAGCACGGCCTGTGCGGATTGCTGCGTGTAGTTGGTCGATGCGTCGGCCGCGATGTCGGGCTCGCGGGCCGTGCGTGCCGACGCGAGCAGCGCGTCGCTGCGCTCGAGGTTGGCCTGCGCGGCGCGCAGATCGACATTGCTGGCGAGGGCTTTTTCGATCAGTCCATTGAGGACGGGATCTTCGTAGAGGCGCCACCAGTGATCGGGCAAGGGATCGTTGGTCGCGACCGTTGCGCCCGAAACGAATGCGCCATTGGCAGCGGGCGCATTGACCAGCGCCTGCGGCGGCACTTTATAGTCAGGGCCTACTTCGGCGCACGCCGCGAGGGCCGCGCAGATCGCCGCACAGATCGCCGCAACGCCCATCGCACGCATGCTCACCATGGCAGGCTCCTGCGCACCACGACATCGCCCGCGCGGGATTGAATTTCCACGGAGGCGGTTTGGCCCGGCACGAGACGCACGCCAGGCGGCACCGAGTCGATGGCGATGCGCACCGGAATGCGCTGCGCGAGTCGCACCCATGTGAACGAGGGATTCACGTTGGCGAGCTGCGCATCGCCGCCTTCGCGCTCGCGGTCCTGCACACCGCCCGCAATGCTTTGCACGTGACCGCGGATCGGGTTCGCCACGCCCATCAGATAGACGCTCGCGGGGTCGCCCACATGAATGGCCGGCAGCTTGGTTTCCTCGAAATAGCCTTCCACGCGCAACGACTCCTGACTGACGAGCGCCATCGCGCCTTTGCCTGCGGTGAGATAAACGCCGGGCAGCAGGCCAACGTTGGTCACGGTGCCGTCGACGGGGGCGCGCACGAGCGTGCGTTCGAGATTGAGCGCCGCGAGATCGCGTGCGGATTTGGCTTGTGCGAGCGCGGCGCGCAGTTTCTCGACGCGCGCGGTGCCTTGCTCGGTCGATTCGGTGGCGACGACATCGGGCATCGAGCGGTTGCGCCGGTCTTCGCGCACGGCTTCGTCGTAGTCCGCTTGCTCGCTTTGCAGATTGGCGCTGGCCTGGGCGAGCGCGATCTGATAGCGCGACGGGTCGATCACCAGCAGCACCTGCCCCTGTTTGACCTTCTGGTTGTCGTGCACGCGCACGTCCGTAACGAGCCCGCTGATGTCGGGCGCGATGGGCACGATATCGGCTCGCACCTTGCCGTCGCGCGTGAGCGGCTCGATTTGATAGCGGATCCACAGCGCGTAGATCGCGCCGAGGATGCCCAGGATGACTGCCACGGTCAGGGCGGTGCGGAGGAAACTGGTGAATCGCTGCATGTCAGGAAATGAAGCCGTGCGGGAAACAGGTGTCGGCGAGGCGGGTGATGCCCCACCAGAGCGCGAAGAACGCAGCCAGATCGATCAGTGCCGGATGCCAGAGCAACTGGCGCAACGGCAAGCGCAGCAACGCCCCGCGCAGCAGGAACGTGACAGTCAATGCAATGACTGCCCAGAACAGGGCGGATGGCATATAGACCCCAAAGAGGCGGATCTCTTCGATCATCATGCTGCGGCTCCGTGTGAATACGTTTGCGGGAAAAGATTGCAGCGCATGCCGACGAGCGCCATCAGCGTGGGGTCGCCGCGCTTCGCGGGCTGGCTCGCCACGATGTCGATGGCGCGGTCGAGCGCGTCCAGCAACCGGTTCGTGCCTGGCAGCGGATGATGCGCGGCCAGTTGTGCGCGAAAGAGCGCCGACACCTCGCCGAGCGCCGCTTCGATCGCGAGGCGCACGGGCGCGTCGCGCTGCTCCAGGCCCTGGCGCGCGCGGATGATGTTGCGGCCCACGCGCAGGTCGCTCAGGCCATCGGCTGCATGCAGCTTGTCGTCGGCGTTGGCGAGCGCCATGCGCGCCGCCACCTGACCGAGACGGTCAACGGCCTGGGCTGTCCACGCGTTGGCGGCGAGCGGCTGGGCGGGGTCGGCGAGCTGGGCGAGATCCGCCCAGTTCTGGCGCACGATCCGGTAGGCGGTCCAGCGCGAATTGGCGGATCGAAACAGCTTGGTCACGACGAGCGTGGTCACGATTCCCCCGACCTGCGCGAGCCCGGTGTTCATGAACACTGCGAAGTCGGCCTGGAAGCGGTCGAGAAAACCCATCGCAACGATGAAGCACGAGAGCATGGGCAGCGCACGCGCGGCGCGCGCGGGGTCGGCCTGGATATAGCCCATCCACACGAGCGCGGGCGCGAGCGTCACGATGAGCATGCCGGCGCCGTCCACGTGCGGCAGGATCACGAACAGATAGAGCGCGGCCAGCGGGAACGTCGTGAGCGTCGCAATCAGGTAGCGGCCGATCATGGGCGCGGGGTCGTCCTGAGCCGCGAACGAACAGGTCACCAGCGCCGCGAACGCCGCGGTCGCCGCGCCGTTGGGCCACGCGAGCAGGATCCACACGGCGCAATAGATCATGATGGCCGTGGTCATCGCGGCGCCGGCCAGCAGCGCCACGCCGTGATCGCGCGCGAGCGGGAAGTTGTCGCCGCCGCTTGCGACGTGCTTCTGGATCTCATGGTCGAGATCGCCCTCGGCGAATGCGCGCACGAGGCCGCGCGCAATGTGCAGCGTCTCGACGAATTCGGCGGTGCGCTCGAACAGGTTGGCGGCGAGCAACGAAGTCCACTCCGTGCTGCGCAAGTGCTTCGCGGCCAGCGCACGGCAACGCGACACGAGGCCTTCGTCGAGCGCTTCGGCAACATCCTGCGGGGACTTGAGGCTGTCGATCAACGAGCCGACCAGCGCCTCGGTTTCGGCATCGACCGCATTCAAGGCACGCAGTTGCTCGAGCCGATTGGCGGCCGCCGATGCAATCGAAAGCAGCACCGCGAGCCGGTGCTGCAATTCGCGCACCGTGTCGCGCGTGGCATGGGCGAAGCGCGGGTCGTAGCGCAGATTCACGGCCATCATGCCGAGCTCCGTCACGTCGACTGCCAGCTTGCGGCGGTGCTCGTACTCGAACCGCGTGTGGTGCGTGCCGAACGCCTCGGCGGTCCAGCGGCACGCATCGGAGAGGAAGGCGAGTGCGCGCTCGTGAATGACCTCACGGATGTCGACGGGCCGAAGGATCCGGTGTGCGATCGTCACGCAAAGAATGGCCACCGTCATTTCCTCGACGCGCGAAATGGTCGTCGTGAAAATGTTCGAAGGATCATCTAGATAGGGAAAGCAAATGACTGCGGAACTGAATGCGGCCATCTGAAACAGGAATGCCCGCGGCGTGCGATCGAGTACCGCCAGATAAATGCACAGCCCAATCCAGATTGCGAGGCATAAAACCAGTAACAGAGGGGAATTCTGTAAATTGGGCGCCACCAGAATGGTGACGAAAGCCCCTGTGGCAATACCCGCGAGACGGTAAATCGTTCTGGGGCGAAATGCGCCGGCCATTGGCTGCGCCGTCACATAAACCGTCAAAAGCGCCCACCACGGACGCGGCAAACTCGCCGCGAACGAGATAATAAGCACGAGCGCCGCCGCGAGAAAAGTGCTTAACGAGAAAGACAGCTTTCCAAAATCGACAGTGAATGGGCGGCGCGACCGAAGCGGCGCGGCAGAGGCGTGCGGCACAGGGAATCCTTTGGCAAAACAACTGATGAATACGTCAAGCGCGTAACGAAGAGCGGCTGACTACGCCAGATGAAAGCGCCACATCGAGGGTTCCGGGTGGCATGCGCCAGGATCGGCAAGGGGGAGGGCGAGACCGGTGTGGAGAAAAGGAATCCACACGAAAAAGTGGGTACTTGAAGGCATTTCCAGCACTAATGCGCCATCTTGTTATTGAACCGTGAGCCTGGCGATGCGCATTCGAACTAACCGGGGCTACGACGAACCCGAACGAAAGGTACGGGTTTTACTCGATTGCAACGGGAGAAATTGTGCCTGTTCTGGATCATCGCGTCCAAGATGGATTTCCGAAGATGACGATCGGTTTAGCTTATGGAAGCCATCGTGCGCCTCCTCTTCAGTGCGGATGCGCGCGCGTAAATAACACAAAAGACTAATGCCAGGTTCATCGAAGATGAAAATAATGCCGCGCGCAAAAAATTTAGATTGAAAGGATTTTGTCAATATTCGGGAAATCCATATTATCGGTTTACCTAATGGACTCGTGAGTGCCGAATTCGAGCCCATTTTCGGCTAGGTTCCCAGTCGGAACATCTCGAATGTCTCGGGGTCCTGCCTTTCTGTGATGAATTTTGCGAAGAAATGGGTTCCGGTGCTATTCA
>NZ_JAKLJA010000109.1 GCF_022213065.1 Paraburkholderia tagetis | reverse complement strand
TGTCGAAGTCCCGTGATGGCTGCATCTACCGCGTCGAAATCCGCCAGCACCTAGCAAAGCTCGATGGTCCCAGCAACTGTGCGACCTACCAGAACAAAACGTCAGCCGACATCATCGAGGAAGTGATCAAGCGCAACGATCTGCGCCCATGGGTGCGGGTGGTGCAGCGCCTGCGGCGGCAGCATCCACGACACCCGTTTCGCATGCAGTACAACATGGGCGACTGGGCGTATTGCCGGCTGGAAATGGAGCAGGCGGGGCTCTTCATGTTCACCGAAGAGGACCGACATGGCGAAGTGCAGGTCATCGCGGACGATATCGACGGCTATTCGCGCCCCGCGATCTCGGTCAGGGATCGCCCCCCATCGGGCATGCATACGTTCGAAGAGTCGATCTATTCGCTGAAGGTCAAAACCCGCGCCATTCCCGAGTCGTTCATCGTCGCGGACTTTAGCCCCGACAACCACGCCATGATCATCCGCAAGGAAGGACAGGCGCGCGACGAGTTCAGCACGGAGGGGCATGACAACACGACCATGGGTACGCCCATGGTGTGGGGCACGCATCACGGGGACGAGGCGGGGGCGAAGCGCGAGGCGACCTTGCGGCATGAGGCGGCGCGCGCGCAGCAGGTCACCTGCAAGGCGAAGTCCACGATACCTTCGATCAGGCCAGGGTGCATCGTGAAGCCCGATACGCTGGCCGACAATCAGGACGGCACGCTCGACGCAAAGGAGGGTGTGTTCGTCACGAAGGTCGTGCATCGTGGCGCACCTAACGCGAACTACCGGAACACGTTCCGTGCGATCCCTGCCAACCGGCCATATCGGCTGGCCATAGATGAATCGAAGTGGCCCCGGGTCCATACACTCGGGTTCACGGTCAAATCGCCGAATGACTACACGTACCCCTACCTGGATGCGGAGGGGCGCATTATCGTGCGTTTTCACTGCGACTTCGGCAACTGGCCGAAGGGCGTGGAGAGCATTCCGCTGCGCATGGCGAAGCCCTTCGCCAGCAAGAACCACTCGGGGCTGAACATGCCGCCCGTGGACGGCGACTTCGGCATAGCGGGATTCTACGAGGGCAACCCTAACAAGCCATTTGCACTGGCCTTCATTCCGACGGCCAGAAACCCGGACCTCATCAACAGCTCGCGCAGGCGGATGTCGCGCAGCGAGATACGCACGCGCTCGGGCAACAAGCTCTGGTTTGAGGATTGGGATAACCAGCAGGGCATTGAACTGAGCACGGAGCACTCGGGCCGCTCGCAGCTCAACCTGGGCTTCATTCCCGACCGTGAACTGAAGGAGCGCGGCACGGGTGCGGAACTGCGGACCTCGGGTCATCTGGTGAGTCGCGGTGGCGCGGGCGTGATGGTGACGGCCTATAACCAGGCGGGCGGAAGTGGCAAGGTGCTCGCCATGGACGAGACGGACGCGCAACTGAAGGATCACCAGGTGATGAGCCGGTCACTTGCTGAGTCCGCCGAAGCGTCGAAGGCGTCGCCCGCCGACACGAACGCGCAGCAGGCGATCCATGACGGCCTGCATGAGTTGAAGAAACCGGGTGTGCTCGTGACCGGTCCTGGACCGGCTGGCATCGTGTCGGGCGACGGCGTGCAGTTCGCAGCCGATGGTTCGATCATCGGCACGGCGAAGAAGGGCATTCACTTCAGCACGCTCAAGCGCCTGACGGCCACGGCGCGCGACGTGGTGTCGTTGTTCTCGCAGAAGGGCATGAGCCTCGTCACGGCGGCGGGGGACCTGGTGATACAGGCCCAGCGTGGCCGCGCGCAGCTTGCCTCGCAGGGCGACATGACCTTCGAGACGGTTGACGGGGTGCTGCACGTGAAGTCCTCGAAGGAGATCGTGCTGGCCTGCGGCGGCACGTACATGAAGCTCTCACCGGGTGGCATCGAGTTCGGCTCGCGCGGCGGCGCGGTGTTCAGGACAACGGGCCTGAAGAAAATTGGCCCCGCGCAGATGGACCTGGGCGGCGCGGCGTTCGCGCCGAAGTTTGTGCCGTATACGACAAGTTGTGAGGTGTGGAGGAAGAACCCGAACTTTGTGCAGAAGCTCGCACCCGCGCCAGCACCGGCCCCGGCGCAGTGGGCCGCGCTCGGGAATACGGGAGCGGTGCCGCCTGCTCCGATGCTCAGCGCAGGCTCGATGGCGTCTGCTGGTGGTGGCGAGTTGCAGGGTGCACAGCCGCTGACGCAGGCACAACAGCTTCCGGGTTCGGCGGGTTCCGCTGACGGCGCAGCAGGCAATGGCGGGTTGGTTATCTGTTACGTCCCGAACTATTTGAGTTTTAGCGGGAGGCGTTTATCTCGCGAACGTCGGGAACGATTTTTTGAACTTCACCGCGCGAAGCGCGGGACACGAGGGGCGTAAAGAAGGCCGGTGC
>NZ_JAKLJA010000108.1 GCF_022213065.1 Paraburkholderia tagetis | reverse complement strand
GTAAGCGGTAGTTTCTGCCGCGCCTAGCGCGGCCGGATCAAGAGGATCAAGCTGCGTCCGCAACTTCAACATTGCGGACGCAACTTATGACTGACACACAAACTGACTTTGACTTTCTTCCGCTGCGGGTAATCGGTAAAACGGCCAACGGCAAGAACCGGTACGACCGCGCAGGCAAGAGCAAGCTCATAGAGGCCTGCCAAAGGCCCGGGGCCTCGGTTGCGGGACTTGCGCTGAAGGCTGGCGTAAATGCCAACCAGCTTCGCAAGTGGGTTAGCCTGGATCGCAAGCCGGCTGGTTCGCGGTATAAGCGACGATCGACACCAGGACATGCAGCGGCATTCGTGCCGGTGCTGGAAGTCGCGGACGTCGGGCCTGCGCACCCGCTCCACAGGCGGCCAATGCCCGATGTCCTGCCGCCCCCGATGCGACGCGAGGCGATGACGGCCTCGCAACATCCAGCGCCGCCTTCGCGCCTGGTTGCGCAGTTGCCCAACGGCGTGAGCCTTGAGCTTGAATGCGGGCAGCAGGATACGACGCTGCTCACCGCGATGATCGACGCGTTGAGGGGCCGCTGATGCTGCGCTTCGCTGACGATCTTCGGGTCTACCTGCACCGCGAGCCGGTTGACTTCCGTTGCGGCATCAATACCCTGGCCGCCCTGGTCGAGGAGTCGATGCGACTGGACCCGCTCGCGCGTGCCGTGTATGCGTTCCGCAACCGCAAGTGTGATCGCATCAAGCTTCTGCTGTACGAGCGCACGGGTTTCTGGCTGCTGCTGCGTCGGCTTGAACAAGACCACTTCGTGTGGCCACGCCGCCACCAGGCGGTGATCGAACTGACGACGGAGCAGCTTCACTGGCTGCTTGACGGCATCGACATCGACGCGGTTCGCCGCCACCCCGTGCGGCGTTACCTGCACGCCAGCTAGCCCGCCTGTTGTGCGAAGCCAACGGCGGCGCGCCTTTTACATTCCGACGTAAACCCACGGCGCGCCGCACTTCGCTATCCTGGTGCGCATGACGAACACCCCCGATCTCAAGCGCGTACCCAAGGCGGTCCAGGGCTACATCCACGCCCTCGAGGCGCGCGTCGCTGATGACGCGCAACACATCGACAAACTGGACCAGCACATCGGCAAGCTGGGCCTGCGCATCGAACAGCTTGAGGAACAGGTCCGTCTGCTGGAAGCGGAGCGTTTCGCACCGAAAAGCGAGAAGCGCAAGGATCGCATGTTCGACGAGGCCGAATTGCTCGCCCGCAGTGAGCCCGGCGACGAAGATGACGAGGGTGTCCTGCCCGAGATGCCCGACACCGGTCTGCCTCCGGCCGGTCCGCCAGAGCGCCGCAAGGTCGGGCGCAAGCCATTGCCAGCTCATCTGCCACGCGAGCGTATCGAGTACGACCTGCCGCAGGACCAGCGCGGCTGTCCGTGTTGCGGCAATGCCATGCATCGCATCGGCGAAGACATCAGCGAACAACTGCACGTCGAGACGAAGTGGACGGTCCACCAGAACGTGCGCGCGAAGTATGCGTGTCGCCACTGCGAGCGCCACGCCGAGCATACGCCGGTCGTGGTTGCGCCGATGCCGGTGCAGCCGCTTCCGGGCAGCCATGCCGACGCGTCGGTACTCGCGACAGTGGCGACGGCGAAGTACGTCGATGGCATGCCGTTATACCGGATGCAGGAGGCGTTCGCGCGCTGGCAGGTTCCGGTGAGCCGGGGCACGCTCGCGCACTGGGTCATTCGCCCCAGCGAGCTGCACTACGCGCGGTTGTACGATGCGCTGAAAAAGGTCTTGCTGTCCCAGGCATTGATCCACGGCGACGAAACCACGCTTCAGGTACTCAAGGAAGCCGGCCGGTCCGCACAGAGCAAAAGTTACATGTGGGTTTACCGCAGCGCCCAGAACTGCGAGCAACCTGTGGTCTTGTTCGAGTACCAGCCGGGGCGCGGGCAGGAGCATCCGAAGGCCTTCCTCGGTGACTACGGCGGCATGCTAATGAGCGACGGCTACAGCGCCTGGCGCACGATCAAGACGGCGACGCACTTCGGATGCATGGCGCACGCGCGCAGGCTGTTTGTGAAGGCGGATAAGGCGGCAGAAAAAAAGGCCGGTGACGACAGCAAGCCGAAAACGCCGAATGCTCGCGTAGCGAAGGCGCTCGAATACTTCCAGATTCTGTATCGGATCGAGGCGCTGGCCAAAGGCGATCTGCCCGATGGTCAGTCGCGAGCCGATTACACGTACCAGTTGCGCCAGCAGCACAGCGCGCCGGTGCTCGAAGCCTTCAAGGCGTGGCTCGACGAACTGGCGCCGAAAGTCGCGCCCCAGAGCCTTCTTGGCAAGGCGATTGCGTACACGCGAAACCAGTGGGAATATCTGATTCGCTACGTCACCGATGGTTGCGCCCCCATCGATAATAACGTCTGCGAACGCGACGTCAGGCCGTTTGCCACGTCGAGAAAAAGCTGGCTGTTCAGCGACACAGTTGACGGCGCAAAAGCCAGCGCCACGATCTACAGTCTTGTGCTGACGTGCCGTGCCTGCGACGTCGAGCCGTATGAGTATCTCCTGCACGTGCTCACGGAGTTGCCGCAGCGCGCGCCTGACGCCGACGTCACGGATCTGCTGCCATTCAATTACGCCCGCTTGCAGCAGGCCAAAGCAACACCCCCCTGACTGACTTCCATCGCCTCCACGCCAACGTCGCCGCTCGATTATGATCGCCGCGACGCGGCTACGCTCGACCTTCAATTGCCCGCAAGCTGCCATGCCGTGTGCTGAAATCGTCGCTTACG
>NZ_JAKLJA010000107.1 GCF_022213065.1 Paraburkholderia tagetis | reverse complement strand
GTTCATGCGCGCTATGTGCTGGGTCTGACCGCGACTCCGGTGCGGCGCGACAGCCAGCAGCCCGTCATGTTCATGCTGTGCGGACCGATCCGGCATGCGGCGAAATCCCCGGCCAGCGCGCCCCGGATGCTCGAGGTGTTCCCGCAAAGGCTCACCGCCGCAGTGGACATCGCGGCCGACGCGCCAATCCAGGCGGTGTTCGCTCAGCTCGCGCAGGACACGCCGCGCACGCAGATGATCGCGGCGGCTGTACGTGAACAGTACAGGCAGGGGCGGAACGTGCTGGTACTCACCGAGCGGACAGACCATCTCGAAAGCCTGCAGCAGATGCTGCAAGACACGGTACAACCGCTGTTCGTGCTGCACGGTCGCCTCGGCCGGAAAGCGCGGGTGGCACAGCTGGCTGCCCTTGACGCGCTGGCCGGTGACACGCCCCGCGTGGTGCTGGCGACTGGCAGGCTCGTAGGTGAAGGCTTCGACCATCCGGCGCTGGACACGCTGGTGCTGGCCATGCCGGTTGCGTGGAGGGGCACGCTGCAGCAGTACGCCGGCCGGCTGCACCGCGAGCATGCGGGCAAGACCGGCGTACGGGTGATCGATTATGTGGATGGCGGCCATCCGGTGCTGCAGCGCATGTGGGAGAAACGCCAGCGCGGCTACCGGGCAATGGGCTATCAGGTCCGCACGCCTGGAGAAGATATCCAGCTCCAGTTGGCCTGAAACCGGTGGTGAATTCGTATTCCGTATCGTTTCTTACTGTTTGCTGTCACCGGCACGTTAGTCGTCGCGCATTGCAGACTGAAGACCGAGGTGCTCGACGAACGGATCGAAATCCCGGTCGCTGAAGAGCAGCGGCGCACCGTTTTCAATGCACCACGTCGCGATCAGCGTATCGATGGTTTTGCGGATCGTTACGCCCTGCGCTCGCAAGATGCGGTAATTCCGGGCCGCCTGAATGGCGTTATCCGGTCCCACCAGCGAGACGACATCGAATCGCGTCGTCATCAGCTGCCGGGCAGTATTGAACGCCGAGTCGGCGGCAAATCCCTGTAGCACCTCGGCGACGATCAGGTCGCCGGTGACCAGCACCTCCCGGCCCAGCAGGGCATCCAGTCGGCTGGCTTGGGGTGAAGCCAGCCCCCGGAAGTAGTCGATCCACACGCTTGAATCGACGAGTATCACTGGTCGCGCCTCATGGCATCCAGGTCGCCTTCCCACGGTAATTTGCCGCGGAACTGGCGAATCTGCTCCTGCTGCTTGAGCCGGATGATCGTTTTCAGGCCAAGCTCGACCGCTTCACGTTTGGTCCGGATGCCCGTTGCGGCAAGCGCTTCGGCCATCAACCGGTCGTCGATCTCGATATTGGTACGCATGGCGCGCCTCGTAAATGTGTATAAAACAATTGAATTATACACATCAAACGCTTGTGGTCCACGCTCCGGGTTGCGACATCCCAATTTGACCAGCAATCCCCCGGAGATCGTCTTCCATATTTCGTACCGGTTGTGCGGCGGAACAAGCCGGATTCGGAGCATCACACTGGATAATCCTCCTTTATCGCAGGCCAGCCACACTCACATCCGGCCGCCCTTGACCGCGTACAGTGATACGTATATACATGGTACGTAATACAGTACGATACTCGAGCGAGGAAACAGATGGCCCGCACCGGTCTTACGCGCATGGACGTAAAGCGCGCCCGCGACGCGTTGCTCGCGCAGGGGCAGCACACATCGATCGACGCGATACGTATCGCGCTCGGCAACACGGGCTCGAAAACCACGATCCACCGGTACCTGAAGGAACTGGAGGAAGATGAGGGGGCGTCACTCACACGCGCCGGGTCGCTCTCGGACGCGATCCAGGATCTGGTGGCCCGGCTCGCGGCCCGCCTGCATGAAGAAGCACAAGCCCTCGTCGACCAGCAGGCCGCCGCTGCGGCCGCGCAGCGCGAGCAGGCGCAGTCCGAAATCGCAAGGCTCGGTGCTGAGCTGGCCACGGTGCGGGAGCAACTCTCCGGCGCGACCGCCGCCCTTTCCGCGGAGCAGGAGGCGCACGCCGGGACTCGCGTGGCGCTGCATCAGCGCGACCTGGACGTCGAGCGGCTCACCCAGCAGGTACGCGACCAGACCGAGCGCCTTGTCGAGCAGGAAGGCTTCCGCCTGTCGCTTGAGGCCAAGCTCGTGCATGCGCGCGACTCCCTTGAGCACTTCCGTACGGCCGCGCGCGAGCAGCGCGAACAGGAAGCGCACCGACATGAGCAGCAGGTCCAGCAGGTGCAGGCTGAGCTACGCCAGGCGAACCAGACGGCCATCGTCCGGCAGAACGAGATCACGCAGCTGAACCGGGACAACGCGCGGCTCGTCGCAGAAGCGACGGCCACGACCAGGCTCGCACGCGATCAGCAGGCACATGGCGAGGCGCTGCAGTCCGCCCTCAATCGTGCGCTCACCGATCGGGCGCGCGCCGAGGCCGAGCGCGACGCAGCGCAGGCGGCAGCCGATGCGCGGGCAGCCGAGCTGCTCCAGGTACGCGAGGCTCGCGACTCGCTCCGCGCGGACCTCACGAAGCTGGCCGCGCAGCTCGAAGCACAACAGCAGCTCCTGGTGGACTACCGGATGCGGCTGGGCGGCGCGGACGCGGCTGGCTGAAAGCGCCGCATCGCGTGCCGAAAGGACGTCACAATGGCCACGCGCACGCCTTTCGGCGCTTGCCATGAAGCATTCCGGCTTGCGCGTCGGCCCGGACTTTCATGGCTCCGCCGGGTTACGCACCAGCACATTCACCTTCTTCTCTTCCATGCGCTTCGCTACGGGAATCTGGCATGAGCGAATACCAATACTACGAGTTTGCATGCGTTGACCAGCTGCTTACGGCGACCCAGCAGGCAGAGTTGCGCAGTTTCTCCACGCGGGCCACAATCACCGCCTCAAGCTTCGTCAACGAATATCACTGGGGAAACCTTGAACCGCCCCGGGTTTCCCGGAGATGCTATGGGAGCTGTGAAAGCAAATTCGTAGGAGTAAAACGAGAGTCGCAGACTCGTTTTCTTCCGAAGGAGCACACAAAATGGATATGCCTGATACGGCCCTCCACGGTCACGATA
>NZ_JAKLJA010000106.1 GCF_022213065.1 Paraburkholderia tagetis | reverse complement strand
TACTGCTCGCTTACGCGTGGAATTCGCGCTCGGGTGTGCGTGGAATTCGCGCTCGGGTCATCGTGGAATCGGTGCTCGGGTCGCCGTGGAATTCGCGCTCGAGTACGCGTGGAATATGCAGTTGAAGAGACGCTCGCATTCGTCTGCGCCCCAGCTATAGTCGCGCTGGAAAATGGGGATGACGAACTGGTGCTGGCCAGCCAGCAGCGTCAGCAGTTGGGTCTCTCTTGCTTGCATTCCGATCTATGCCTCCCGCCCTATTCATGTTTGCGCGACATCATGCCATGCTCAGGACGCATCGGGCCACGCCCGCGCCACATCACTTGCGGTCTCCGCACTGGCGAAAACACAGCATCCTCCCGACAGCCGGAAATGGCGGGGGACCAGCCGGCTGCCTCGAAGCCCTCGGACGACTTATTCGAACCGCACCTTTGACTTGCCGTTCTCGTGTGAAAGTCGCTGTCCAGCTTGAAACGGTCTGTCATCAGAGCGAGTTGAATGGCTGCCCCTGGCCGGCCCCTGCCTGATGCGGTCGGTCGAAGTACGTTGAGCGGCCCTTTGCATCGGCCTGACGTCGACGGCTGCTATCGGCGGAGCATGGGTCTGCGCCCCGCGCGAGCGGGTCTGGGCATCGCACGTGTAATCAGGCGTCTGCCGAGTCGGACGGCAGGCGTGTTTGTCGTGTACGGCGACCTTTGGGGAAGGTTCCAGAAGCCAATGAAGCGAAAACACGGCATACCGGAAGGGGTATTACGGCGACTTCAATCCTTTCGCATGCGAGCAACTAACGCGAGCAGGCGAGCACGCATTTCCTCGGCCGGCAAGTGCGCGAACCAGCCGTGACCAGGAAGCAACCAGTCGAAGCGATACGCGGATAGCTTGCCAAGCGATTCGGTGAGCTCAGCCCATGAATACCAGCACGCGTCCCTGAACGCGACGAGGTCCAGCGCGCGCGGGCTCCAGGCAAGCGAATCACCCGAGAACAGCACGCGATCATCGAGCAGGTACACGACGCTACCCCGCGTGTGCCCGGGCACAGGGACCGCGCGCACGCCGGCCGCAACGTCCGTCGCCGATCCGTCGTCGAGCACGTCCGTTGCATAGGGCGCAGCCGACAAGTCTTCCCGGTGTATCCAGACCCGCGCGCCGAATTGACGGGCGTATTTATCTGCGTCCGCGACGTCGTCACGATGCGACAGAAGGATGTGCGCAATACCACCGTTGTCATCAAACCATTTCACGAGTTCCGCCGCATAGCGCGGTGAATCGATCAGCAGATTGCCGTCCGGACGCCCCGCAAAGTAAGAGTGCGCGCCAAACGACGACCGTGCGTTGAATCCGCAGCGCCACACGCCCGACGTGATCGGCTGCGGAAAGACCGCGGCGTTAGGACGAGGCTGCTTCGTTTCGCTGCGTACCGAGGCCGTCGGACATACGAGCACCGCACGCCAGGCAGCGACTTGCTCTTCCGGCGTAACGGGCTGCCGCACGAAGATACTCTTGTCGTTTCGTTCGGCAATCAGCCCAGGTGCGACGTGACGCGATGCACCGCAATTGATGCACGCTGTGTCTACGTACCACTCGCCTGGGACGGAGTCGGTGTTGCGTGCTGGCTTCATCTGATGCTATATGAACGCGTCCCGTTTGCAACAGTTTTCGTGTGCTTTGATAGACAGGATGGGCTGCAGCTCTATATCCGGCCTTCTTGCAGCCAGTCCCGCCGCTGCGGGCCCCTATGAGATCCGCTGACTCGCTCCTCATTCTCCTGGCGAGCTCGAAGCTCTTCAACAGATCCAGGTTGTCGGGTAAGCGCGTGCTGTTGCCAGCACGCGCTCCCCTAAGAACCGGACAGGCAAGTCGCCTCGCATCCGGCTCAAGCCATGCTTCAGCACCAGGGGCTGGCACCGGGCAGCCTGACAGAACGTTTTGAAGCTCGACGACGAGCAAAGTAAGTCGTCCATTCCGGGTCGAACGGATTAGCCGGTCCACGAACCTTTACATGGCGCGTGATTACGACTGTTGAAGCACGGAAGAGCCAAGCATCGCCGGTACTGCTGTCGGCCGACTCCTTCGTTGCAAAGTTCCAGGACCTTTGTCCGTTCACCCGGAAGTACCGCTGCTTAACCCATCGTGCTCCTTTCGTGGGGTGTCTGCGTTTCGCCCACTTCCAGAGCAGGCGCCAGATGTGCGAGTCTATCAATGAGAAGGTTGCCTTCGCCACGATATGACGATGGTACATGGCCCAGCCCCGAATGACCGGGTTGAGTTGTCGTATCAGCATCTCTTGCGTGACGCTTGCGTTGCCCTTAATGATTTCCCGGACCTTATCAAGCAGCGATTTAAGACTCTTCTTCGCTGGCATGATCAGCAATTTGCTGCCGTACTTGCGTACGTTTTGCCCGAGGAAATCGAATCCTTCCGATATGTGCGTGATTCGCGTTTTCTCCTCCGACAGTTCCAGCCCGCGATCGGCCATGAAACGGCGGGTCGCAGGAAGAACGCAGGATTCGAGCACGTCTTTCGACGCACAGGTCACCACGAAATCATCAGCGTACCGGATGACGTTGAGTTTGAATTTTTGGCGCGCGATTGCCGTTGCACCGACACTCGCATAGACTGCCGCCTCCAACCCGTCTAACGCCATGTTCGCGATCACGGGCGAGATGATTCCGCCCTGGGGCGTACCCATCCGTGTCTCGAACAATGATCCCTCATCGATGTATCCGGCCTCAAGCCATTTGCGCAGAACCGTCTTATCCATAGGTATGTGCTCCAGGAGCCAGGAGTGACTGAAACTGTCGAAACAGCCTCGGATGTCCCCCTCCAGAACCCACTCTGACGAAGTGCGTCTTGCCATAGTGATGAAGCACTGTTCGATGGCATCGGCAGTCGAGCGCTCTGGCCGAAAGCCATAGGAATTCGGGTCCGCAAGTGTTTCCGCAATGGGTTCAAGCGCGAGCTTCCACAAGGCTTGCATCGACCTGCACCTCATACACGGGACGGTCAGTGCGAACTGCACAAGTGCTCAACGAGCATTTGGGATGGGCTGAGATCCGTCATCCATTTCATCCCCTCAGGGGCCAACGCTTTTCCGTGCTGAAGGCGCGCCGCGTCGCAG
>NZ_JAKLJA010000105.1 GCF_022213065.1 Paraburkholderia tagetis | reverse complement strand
ATACAAGAAGTGCTGCGGCGCTTAGGCAAACGGCAGTGGATCGCCGAGAAGTGGACTAACGCTCTCGAGCGTCGAGCCGAGACCGTGAAAATGGCGAGCAAGAACTCGGCACTCTCGAGCACTGAAGCAAACTGCACTAACTGGTAGATTTTTAGGCGTCGCGCACACATAATCGCCCGAAAGGTCAAACCTGCCTGCGCCATAGTGCGACCAGTAAACCAGAAACGGTGTTCTCATTAAACTCATCAAGAAGCCCGTTTACGGTGGCGGTGACGACACAAGAAGAGCCGTATCTGGACGATATATGTAGATTGGGGGCTTCGTGATACAAACCGATTTCGGGAATTTCGATGGCACGAGCTGGGAGCGCTTGTGTCAGTTGGCGTTCAAATTGAAATACGGACCGTCATATCAGCGCATGCCAGCTTCGCCTGGTGACTATGGAATCGAGGGTTGGACGACGGACGGCCTTGCCTTCCAGTGCTATTGTCCAGAACGGCACTACACGCAGGATGAGCTTTACGACGCGATACGCGACAAGATTACGCGCGACTTGGGCAAGCTCAAATCATATGCGCAACAGATAGCTGAGCGAATCGGCGCCACAAAGATTCGGAACTGGCTGTTTGTGACGCCGACGATAAACGACAACGAGCTCCACAAGCACGCCCGGAAGAAGGAGAAGGATGCCCGCAACTGGGAGCTGACTATCCTCACTGAAGACTTCAATATCTCCCTTCTGGATGCTGGCTACTTTTCCAGTGAATTTGAGCAATGCAGACGCAACGCCGGCACCGCGCTGCAGCTTGGCCCGGCAGTGGACAAAACGATAGCCCTGCCGGAGGCACCTGAGGAGTATGACAAGCTCATCGCTCGAAAGAACCGCATGCGCCTCAAATCGCGCCAGGCCAGCCCAACGTTTGAAGCGGAGTTGTCGGAATTCAACAAGATTGTTCAAGGCAAGTTCTTACGCTGTGACCACCATCTGGCGACGATAGAACGGACGTCGCCCCAAGCTTTCGCGCAAGTGATTCGCGTCATCGGGCTTTATGCCGACGAGATGCAAGAGCTCAAGTATTTCTGGACTGGCGAGCCCAACCAGCTGGTGGAATCTGTTAAAGGTGAGCTCGGCAACCGGCTCGAAAAAGAGCTCGGCGGGATTGTCAGCTTCAGTGATGCTCGGACTCTTGCCGACCTAGTCGTAGCGCGCTGGCTTGCCGTATGCCAGCTCGATTTCTCGGAGCCGGTCCAATAATGGCAACCCTCGAGTTCAACGTTCGCCCCTCATCGGTACTTCCCGACCATCGACCGCTATTCAAGATTACCCAGCTTCTGCTTGTATTGTTGCTGTCATCCCGTGGGCGGAAGTCTAGCCTCGTCAGGCTGCAGTTGTTCAACTGGGTTTTAAAAGAGGATGCACGACGAGAAAAGCTCGTTCGAGCCGCGAAGAGCCAGGAAATCGATTTTCCCGCGTGGGGTCTCGACCCTACTGTGCAGACGGCGATGACACTCGCCGCAGCGGATGGGCTCATCACCGCGACCGCCAAAACAGTGACGCTAACCGACAAGGGCAGCACCTTCTGCCAGCGAGCGTTGGAAGAGCAGTTGTACGACGAGGATGCCGCCTACCTCCGCTCACTCAAGACGTCCATCACCGAGAAAATGGTCGACAACATCGTAGAGAAGTGGGTCTAGCATGTTCATCCGTGGAATCGAAATCCGAATCATCAGCGACGGCGAGACGTTTGGGTTCCGTACGCCTTTTGAGCGGGGACTCAACATCATCAAAGGTCGTAACTCATCTGGGAAAAGTACCTTGGTGAACACCTTGATGTATGGTCTCGGGTTTGAGGAACTTGTCGGCGTGAAAGGCGAGCGTGCCCTGACGTCAGCCGTGCGCGACAGCTTCCAGTTCGACGGCAAGACGAGAGTCATCAGCCACTCGGCAGTTTTGGTGGAAGTCGAGAACGCTTCCGGGAAAGTCGTTACCTTCCGGCGGCCTATCCGGAACGAAAACAAGGCGACGAAGCTCGTCGAAGCGTTCAACGGGGCACTGGTCACCAAGCCCGGAGATGCTGTAGGTGAGCCCACGCCGCTCTTCCTGCATGACCCGGGTGCGGCGCAGTACGAGCAGGGGTTTCTGCGCTATCTCGAAACGTTTCTCGGCATGCAGTTGCCTCGTGTGCAGTCGTCAGTTGGCGGACTCACTCGACTTTATCCGCAAGTCGTTGCCGCCGCGCTGCTCATCGAACAGAAACGCGGCTGGACCGATTACATAGCGAATATCCCGTTCTATCAAATCTTGGGTGCCCCAACGCGGGTAGTTCAGTACCTCCTGGGCCTCGACAATTTCAAGCTCGAAGAAGACAGAGCGCTCAACGAGCAGCTCATCAATCAGCTACAAGCTCGGTGGACGGACAATTTGGCTGAGCTTCAGGCTGCCTTGCATATGGTAGGCGTCTCATTACAGGGCATCCCCAAGACCCTCCACAGGTCTTTCGAGCCCGGCCACGCGACGCTCTGGGTAAAAATTGAATCGGAAAACGTTGCGGTATCTGGCGCTGTTTCAAATAAGACGGAACAGTGGCATGCAATCGAGCGCCGGCGCAAAGCCGGGCCGGCGTCGGCTACTCCAGATGTCATCGACCTGCTGAACGAGCAGACCGCCAAGCTGGACATGCTCATGGCGCGCTACGAGACGTTGACGAGTGAAGCACGATTGCGACAAAACACCCTCGTCGAGTTCCGACAGCTCCTGCAGCAGGCGGAATCCGACCTGCGCAAGAACAGAACCACCCGGAAACTTCATGACTTGGGGGCAAGTCTCCGACTTCAATCCGCCGAGGGGAAGTGCCCAACTTGTGGTGCTGACATTGAGAACACGCTGCTTCCCCATACCGAGGGCGTGACACCAATGGACCTGCAGCACAACATCGACTACCTCGAAGCGCAGTCGCGCATGCTGAAAGGTCAGATTGCCGGTTTGGAAAATATGGGCGAGCAATCGGCTGGCCACATCGCGACATTGGGAAGCGAAATAGCGCAGCAGCGAGCTTACGTGGTAAATCTGCGAAAGAACATATCGCAGTCGGACGCAACGCTTGAGGCGGACGTCAGAAAGCAGATAACTCTTGAGCAAGATATCCGTTCGCTTCAGAGGGCAATGTCCCAAGCGTAGTTGAAGGTTGAAGGCGGCGGTTCCCCGTTGGGAATCCGAGAGAATCGGGTTTCCACGACCAACCTTCCCGGACAGGGAACCAAGGAGAACCGCCACATGAA
>NZ_JAKLJA010000104.1 GCF_022213065.1 Paraburkholderia tagetis | reverse complement strand
TGCATATTCCACGCGTACTCGAGCGCGAATTCCACGGCGACCCGAGCACCGATTCCACGATGACCCGAGCGCGAATTCCACGCACACCCGAGCGCGAATTCCACGCGTAAGCGAGCAGTAAGCAGATACGACGACGCGGGATAACCCGTGGCACGCTGGACAATTTTTGTCGAGCGGTCACATGAGCAAAAGGTTATCCATGCGGCAAATCAAGGAAGTGCTTCGCCTTCATGCCAACGGGCGAAGTCATCGGGAAATCGCGGCAGCACTGCGGCTGTCGCGCGCCACGGTCTGGGAATATCTCGATCGCGCCCGCAGGGCCCGTCTCGAGCTCGAGCAGGTCATCGGGATGGTCGACGAAGCCCTTGAGCGGCTACTGTTTCCACCGTCGCCGCCCGCGAGGAAGAAGCGACCCGCGCCGGACTGGGCGCAAGTCCATCGCGAACTCGGCCGCAAGCACGTCACGCTCGATCTGCTCTGGAACGAGTACAAACTTCAGGAGCCCGAAGGCTACGGCTATAGCTGGTTCTGCAAGCACTACGAGCGCTGGGCGGCGGCTTTACCGGTTACGCTGCGACAGATTCTTACGCCGGGCGAGAAGCTGTTCGTGGACTACAGCGGCAAGAAGCTCGGCATCGTCAACCCCGATACCGGGGAGATCCGTGAGGCTGAGCTGTTCGTCGCGGCGCTCGGTGTGTCCGGATACTTCTACGCGGAGCTGACCTGGACACAACAGTTACCCGACTGGATCGGCTCACACGTGCGCGCCCTGACCTTCTATAACGGCGCGCCCGCGATCGTTGTCCCTGACAATCTGAAGTCAGCGGTTCACAAGCCCGACTTCTACGATCCGGTGGTGAACCGGACCTATGGCGACATGTGCGCCCATTACGGCGTGGCCGTCATCCCGGCACGTCCGAGAAAGCCGCGTGACAAGCCGAAGGCGGAATTGAGCGTGCTCCTGGCACAGCGCTGGATTCTCGCACGGTTGCGGCATCAACGTTTCTTCAGTCTGGACGAAGCCAACCGTGCCGTCGCCGCGCTGCTCGTCGAGGCAAACAACAAGAAGTTCAAGAAGCTGCCCGGTTCCCGGCGTAGCGTCTTCGACGAACTCGACCGCCCGGCACTACGCCCGCTGCCTGCCCGGCCGTATCAGTTCGCCCAATGGAAGGCTGCCCGCGTCCACATCGATTACCACGTCGAATTCGATGAGCACTTCTACTCGGTGCCGTATCGCTATGCCCGCGAGCAGGTCGATGTGCGCTACACCCAGAACACCGTCGAGATCTTCCATCGCGGGCAACGGATTGCCGCTCACGGTCGCAGCCACCGCCGCGGCGATCCCACCACGATCCCCAGCCACATGCCACCGCATCATCAGGCCGCCACTACTGACTGGAACCCGCAACGGCTGCTTCGATGGGCGACGGACATCGGCCCCCATACCGCAGCTGTGATTGAGCATCTGCTGCGCGGCCGCCGGCATCCCGAACAGGCCTATCGCGCCTGCCTCGGCATTCTGCGTATGGGCAAGAAGTACGACCGCAGGCGCCTCGAAGCCGCCTGCTGCTGCGCAATCGAGAAGAAGGCGATGAATTACCAGTTCATCGCCTCGACCCTGAAAAACGGATTGGAGGGCTCCTCTACGTCAACCGCCCCCCAGTCCGAACTCCCACTCGCGCATGCCAACGTGCGCGGGCCGTCTTACTACCATTAACAGGAGCAACCTGATGCTACACCATCCGACCGTCGAACGACTTCATGAGCTGCGCCTGTTCGGCATGGCCGCGGCGCTCGCCGAGCAGCAATCGCAGCAGAGCATCGACCAGCTCGGCTTCGAGGAGCGCCTTGGACTGCTGGTCGAGCGCGAGGCAACCGAGCGGCAGTCCCGCCTGACCACGGCACGGCTACGACGCGCCGAGCTTCGTTACCCCGCTGCCGTACCCGAGGATATCAACTACCGGCACTCGCGTGGGCTCGATCGCACGCTGCTCGCACGGCTGCTGACCGGCGAATGGATCCGCAAGCGCCAGAATCTGATCCTGATCGCGAAAACCGGGCTTGGCAAAAGCTGGCTGGCCTGTGCATTCGCCAATCTCGCATGCCGTCAGGGCCTCAGTGCCAGCTATCTACGCATGCCGCGCTTTAGCGAAAAGATGGCCATCGCTCATGGCGAAGGGCGTTACGTGCAACTGCTCGCGCAGTGGGCCAAGACCGACGTGATCGTGATGGACGACCTCGCAATGACGCCGCTGACTGATTCGGCGCGGCGCGACCTGCTCGAGATACTGGACGACCGGCACGGCAAGCGATCGACGATCGTAGCCAGTCAAATTCCGGTGGAGGACTGGCACGCCGCAATCGGCGATCCGACGCTCGCCGATGCGATCCTCGACCGGCTCGTGCACAACGCGCATCGAATCAACATGGACGGCGAGTCAATGCGCAAGACCGAAAACGGGTTGACCTCACAGTCCGACTCGGAGTAAAAACTGACCACCCGCGTCACTGCTTAAGTGCTCGCTTCCGTGTGGAACGAGCGCTCGCGTGTTCGTGGAAAACCTGCTCGGCTACGCGTGGAATCCGCGCTCGGGTGTCGTGGAATACGCACGGTTTCCCGGCAGTTCAGGAAAACACGGTTCTCGATCAAGCTGCGCAGGCGCACGCGATGTATCTCGGTCTGAACAGCGTCGTAACGGATACGGAGAGGGCTGGACAGCAAGGCTTCACGGCTGTCAGCTACCTTGATCGTGCTGTTCATTTCGGATTTCCGTCTAGTGCAATTGCTGACGGTGTGAGCGCGGCCTACTACACCACAACGAGTACTTCCGAAACGCAGTACGGCCAGACGCTGGTGAACGAATGGTTGTCCGGCGTGTACCACGCCCCGGTTTTGCTGACGCCCATTACGAAAATCGGTGTTGGTGAATATGAAACCGCGTTCAACGGTTCGCCGGAGGTGTGGGGCTCACTGACCCTCGCGGATACGTCGATGCAGCAACTCACGACGAGCGGCCCGATTACGTTCCCGTGCCAAGGCACGACCGGCGTTCCGCCCAAGAGCTATCTGGAAAATCCGACGCCGCCGAATACTTCGGGTCCGTGGGGCACGCCGGTTGTTGTCATGGGCAACGCGACCGATACGATTGTGCTGACTTCGGGCACGATGACGGACCCATCCGGCAACGTCATCAACCTGCAACTGCTCTATTCGGCCAACGATCCGAACAAGCTGATTCAGCCGTATGAAGCGGTCGCGTATCCGGCGACGCCGCTGGCTGCGAACACCACGTACACGGTGAATGTGTCCGGCACGGTGAACGGCAACACCTTCACCAAGCCGCCCTACACGTTCACGACCGGGAATATCGTCTGGTAACGAAAGCCTCGCCAAAGGAAAAAGCCCCGCATTTGGAGCTATCGTTGAAAGTGGTGTACGCGGCGTAGGGATGAGGCAGGAGAAGGCGGTGGCAATTGAAGGAGAATGTTGCTTCTCACGGTAACACTTCCTCGATCGAACTCCACCACCATGGCG
>NZ_JAKLJA010000103.1 GCF_022213065.1 Paraburkholderia tagetis | reverse complement strand
TCGCGGCGGTGATCCTGGGCGGCACGAGCTTCGTGGGCGGCGTGGGCTCGATCGTCGGCACGCTGATCGGCGCGCTCATCATCGCGGTGCTCTCGAACGGCCTCGTGCTGCTGGGCGTCTCGGACATCTGGCAATACATCATCAAGGGCCTCGTGATCGTGGGCGCCGTGGCGCTCGACCGCTATCGCCAGCGCGGCTCGGCGCGTACCTGATGCGGCACACCCGTCTGTTCTTTCGCGATGTGCAGCACTTCAATACCTGCTTGGCAGGACCTTAATGAATGTTCCCACCGCCTTTGGAGTTCTCATGACGACCGATCACAATGCGCGACTCGCTCGATATTTCCCCACCGTCGACGAAATTCCACCGGAACATCGGCTTGGCGCTCCCGTTCATCAGCGCGGCTTCCTGATTGGCGGGCAGATACTGGAATGGGATGGCCCCTGTAAAGTCGTGCGCTCGCCAGTTTGCACGCGCGATGCGACGACCGGCGACGTAAGCCAGGTCGAGATCGGCAGTTACCCCTTGATGGGAGAAGCGCAGAGCGATGCCGCGCTGGATGCCGCGGTCGCTGCATACGACAACGGCCGGGGTCAATGGCCGACCATGACGGTCGCCGGCCGCATCGCCTGCATGCAGGCGTTCGTGAAAGGCATGGTCGAGCGCCGCCAGTCGATCGTCAACCTGCTCATGTGGGAAATCGGCAAGAGTCTCGCCGACTCGCGCAAGGAGTTCGATCGCACCATCGAGTACATCCAGGCCACGATCGAGGCCCTGAAGGACGTGGAAAACGACCATTCCCGATTCATGGTCGTCGAGGGAACCATTGGCCAGGTCCGCCGCACGCCGCTAGGCGTAGTGCTGTGCATGGGGCCTTATAACTACCCGCTCAACGAGACGTTCTGCACTTTGATTCCGGCGTTGCTCATGGGCAATACGGTAGTCCTCAAGCCGCCGCAATATGGCACCCTGCTGTTCGAGCCACTACTCGAAGTCTTTCGCGACGCGTTTCCGCCCGGCGTGGTCAACACCATCTACGCGCCCGGTCAACTGGTGGTGCCACGCATGCTGGCCTCGGGCAAGATCAACGTGCTGGCATTGATCGGCTCAAGCCGCGTTGCGGACCATTTGAAAAAACAGCACCCCAAGTCGCACCGCCTGCGCGCGGTGTTGGGCCTGGACGCGAAGAATGCAGCCATCGTGCTGCCCGACGCCGACCTGGATCTCGCCGTCAAGGAATGTCTGCTCGGCGCGCTGTCGTTCAACGGACAGCGCTGCACGGCCCTCAAAATGTTGATCGTGCATAGCAGCGTCGTCGATGCGTTTCTCGAGCGCTTCACCGCTGAACTCGCGAGGCTGAAGATGGGCATGCCCTGGGAAACCGGCGTGCATATCACGCCGTTGCCGGGCCCGCATCGCACTGCGTACATGACAGAGGCGATCGAAGACGCCGTCGCAAAGGGGGCGCGCGTCGTCAATGAGGGCGGCGGCGCATTTTGCAGCACGCTATTCAATCCGGCGGTCGTCTACCCCGTGAGCGAGGGCATGAAACTCTACCGGGAGGAACAGTTCGGCCCTGTCGTTCCGGTCATGAGCTTCGACTCAGTGGATGAGGCACTCGACTACGTGATCACCTCGGATCACGGCCAGCAGGTGAGCGTTTTCGGCACCGACACGGCGCAGATCGGGGCACTGGTGGATCCGCTCGTCAACCAGGTCTGCCGCGTGAATATCAACTGCCAGTGCCAGCGCGGACCGGATGTATTTCCCTTCGCAGGACGAAAGGATTCGGCGGAAGGCACGCTCTCGGTCAGCGACGCGCTGCGCGCGTTCTCGATTCGCTCGATGATCGCGGCCAAACTGACCGAGTCGAACAAGGCACTGCTCAACACCATTGTTCGTGAGCATCAATCGAAATTCATCAACACCGATTTCATCTTCTAAGCGGAGCGATCATGACGCGTCGAAAACGTAATGCCAAGATCGTCGCCACACTGGGCCCGTCGAGTTCCGACCTGAGCACCGTGCGCGCCCTGTTCGATGCCGGCGCCGACGTATTCCGGCTCAACTTCAGCCACGGCACGCACGCGCAGCACCAGGAGCGGCTCGAGATCATCCGCCGTGTCGAGCGCGATACGGGGCGGCCCATCTCCGTGCTGCTCGATCTGCAGGGCCCCAAGCTCCGTATCGGCACGCTTGCCAACGGTCCGGTCACGCTGGTAGCCGGTGCGGCGTTTCGCATTGATCTGGACTCCACACCAGGCGACGCCACGCGCGCGCCGCTGCTCCATCCGGAAATCTTCGCGGCGCTCGAGACCGGCACGGAGTTGCTGATCGACGATGGCAAGGTGCGCCTGAAGGTACTGAGCTTCGGACCAGACTTCGCCGATACGCAGGTCATCACCGGCGGCACGATATCGGATCGCAAGGGGGTGAACGTGCCCTCGGTGCTGCTGCCGATTCCAGCCATGACACCCAAGGACCGCGCCGACCTCGAGTTCGGTCTGACACTGGGCGTCGATTGGGTCGCGCTATCGTTTGTGCAAAGACCCGAGGACGTGCACGAGGTGAAAGCGATCGTCCAGGGGCGTGCTGCCGTGCTCGCCAAGCTGGAGAAGCCGGCGGCAATCGACTCGCTCGACGCGATCGTCGATGCAGCCGACGCCATCATGGTCGCGCGTGGCGACCTCGGGGTCGAACTGCCGGCCGAGCAGGTGCCGCGGATCCAGAAGCAGATCGTCAGGGCCTGCCGGGCCGCCGGCAAGCCGGTCGTCGTTGCCACGCAAATGCTCGAATCGATGATCGCCGCGCCGGTCCCGACTCGCGCGGAAGCCTCGGACGTAGCCAACGCGGTGTACGACGGCGCGGACGCGGTGATGCTGTCGGCCGAGTCCGCCTCTGGCCAATACCCGCGCGAGGCAGTGGCGATGATGGACCGCATCATCGCCGAGGTGGAGTCCGATCCGGACTACCGCAGCGCGATCGACGCATCGCACACCGCGCCGCAGGCCGCTGTCGCCGATGCGATCTGCCTTGCCCTGCAACAGACCGCGAACCTGCTGCCGGTGGCGGCGATAGCCACCTACACGCGATCGGGCTACACCAGCCTGCGCGCGGCACGGGAGCGGCCGGTGGTGCCGGTGCTGAGCATGACGCCGGAACTCGCCACCGCGCGCCGCATGGCGCTCGTCTGGGGCGTGCATCCCGTGCACGCCGACGAGAGCGTCAGCGATGTGCCGGACATGGTGGACAAAGCCTGTGCGATCGCTCGACGCGAAGCCTTCGCGCAGGCGGGCAATTTCGTCGTCATTGCCTCCGGCATGCCTTTTGGCGTGGCTGGCACGACCAACTTCCTCCACATTGCCAAGGTCTGAGCGCCACGTCCAGGATCCAGGCGCGCGTGCGCGGCGGCGCGCGCCACGTTTCTGAACAGCGCTCTGCGTTCAACGCGCCAGCGAATTCTCTCTGCTGCGAAAAATGAGCGGCCGCTCATCCACCTGCCTGGGCTGCCGCGCAAACTGCACCGTCTGCACGACCTGGCCGTGATGCGCCGACTTTTCACACACCGGATCGGCCGCCGCCGGGTCGCCGGTCAGCATCCAGGCCTGGCAGCGGCACCCG
>NZ_JAKLJA010000102.1 GCF_022213065.1 Paraburkholderia tagetis | reverse complement strand
TTCTTCATTCGAGGGGTGCAAGGTAACGTCCTGCCAGACCGCGCCAGCATCATGCTCCGCGTGTCTCTAGGTGGGGGATTTTGAGGTGCCCACAGGTGGGGGAATTTGCCCGCCCATCGGGGATTGAGGACTTCCGAGTTGAGCAAGCAACTCGCTAAGATTTTTTTCACCCGACCCAGTGAAGAACACCTCTCCGAACACGCTGCTTTTGAAGGTTTGCATTCGGTGGTGGTACTGAAATCGCTTGCCGTCTTCTGTGTCATAGACAATCGCGAAAGCAATCGATTCTCGTTGAGCCTCGGTCAACGCGTACAGTTCGCTTCGGACTAGCGCCTCCGACAGTCCTGCGCCTTTCGATAAGCGAGCCGAAATTCCATTCGCGACACTTCGAGCAAAGAGTTCCCTTCCAGAATAAGCAAACATACCTCTTCTTCCGAGAGGATGTATTTTCTGTGAGAGGTCACTGATTTTCATCGGCCCCGAGTCAGTTTGAACTTCAAAATCCATCTCAACAGGGCGCACGATAGTTGGAAGAGCCACCGGTGCTTTCACGAAATCCGAAGGTGAGGCCAGAAGAGTGTCAGTGATGACCACCGGAAACGTGTCGGCAAAAAGAACGATGGTAATTGTCATAGAGATAGATATCAGGTTATCGAGCGTCGTCAATTCGCTCACGGATGCAAAGAATTGGTGACCCGTCGGACAAGATTCGCCATCGAATAGGTTGGTCACGAGCGCTGCGATGAGCAACCGTCTGTGGTCGTCTCACCCCATCTGGGGACAATCATCCAGCTGGCTCGCTATATATGTCTTCTGGCTGCAGGATGTCCTCGATGACGAGGACCGGCCGTATCGCCTCGCCGCCTAGATGCGCTGCTCCGGGCAATCCTCAGTCACTGACGTCAGTAACGTACTTTGCGCAGGGCAACTTCTTATTCCGCCAGCAAAGTATGGTCCGGAGATGGTTTTTGGTCAATTTCCCCCAATACTGCGTTAATTCCCTCAACATCCCCCAGCTTCCATGCTTCCGCCAGTAGAGTGCCCTTGGTGGTGAGGCGGACGGAATACGCTCTCTTTGATAGTTCGGCTGCAGGGTACTTGTACTTCATGTATGGCTCAATTGTGACAAGAAACGGCTCGTGGCCTTCGCCTACAAAGTCGTTGCGCTCTATGACCTCCGCTAACCCAGACACGATAAGGTCGGCGAAACGAACAACGCCGTCACCGGTAAGAACTAGGTCATTGCCAGGTGCGCTATTTAAGAAAAGCAGAGAAGTGGCGGTTTCTTTTGTCCAAGCGCGGTTGATTGCAACGGTCATTATTTTCCAAGCGCGAACGGATTCTCTATGAATCTGCTTGCTGTGCACCCTTGAATGACAATTAGGGCATAGCGCTATCAGATTATCTGCCGTGTCTTTCCCGCCTTCCGCCACATAAGTGATGTGGTGTAGTTCAAATAGAATGGTTCGACACCCCGGGTTCGCGCATATGTATCCGGCCTCGGTAAGAACCTCCCGCTTTATAGGCTCAGTAATTGATTTACGCTTTTCTGAATTCGAGTTGACTTGGGATGAAGCTTTCTTTTGCATAACATCGCTTTCCGTTTAAGTGTGTTCGACTGTATATCGCTTTAGCTCGGCGGTGACGCTGACCGACTGCAAAAGCACGCAAATTTTTTCCGCTCGTCTGTCCGCGCCCTTCGAGCACGAGAGCCGCAAAGACTCGAAACGATTGATTTCGACCGGGTTCGGCGCGTTGTGGGTCATGGCCTCTTTATAAGAACACGATGACGATGCAGCAGGCTACCGATAAAGGTTACATGTTATGGGGCCACACTATCGGCAGCGGGAAGAAGTTCTCGCCCCCGAGCGATATGCCGCGAGCGGGACGATTACGTGAGAGCAAAAATCTCGTTGAAGCTTCTTGCGTTCTCGCTGTCTTCGACACTCAAGAAGAAGCACAAGACGCAGGGCTCGTATGGGCGCGTGCGTGGGTCGACTCGTACGGATAGCCCCGGCTCGTCCACAGGCGGGAAGGACCAGTAGCGACTTGTGGGCACACTTCATGGTCTACCGGCAAATGCTCAAGGAGGAAGTACAGAGATGAGCGAATCGTAAATACCCTGCGCCATTTTTTTTACGTCGCCGCGCGACGCGTTCATCAAGATATTCGTGGTCGAATAGAAGGGCAAGAAAAACTCGGAGGGCATGGACCGCACCTCACCATCTACCAATGTATGCTCGAGCGCAGCACCAAACCAATTATCGGGCAGTGGATGCAGAGCATGGGGGTTGCGAATCAGAACGGTCCCTTGCCGCCAAGTCTCAAGGGGTCCCTCTTTATCGCCCACCTCGTAGACGAAGGGCTGGGGAACCGCCGCGTTGGGGTCATGCCGGTAGCAGGCGCCCCATCGAAGCATTCGCACGCCTTTAGCCATGAACTCGCCTTGATGCCCCATGCGATTGAACTTGGGGATGGTGCCAGTGTTGCAGAACAATACGGCCGATATGTGCTCTCCATCTGGCTGCCGGAAAAAGCCAGACGGTATGCGCTTGTAACCTTGCCGGTGCTCTTCCAGTTGATGACCTTGGATGACAAGATTTCCACTTTCGTCGTGCCACCAAGTGTGACCGAGTCCGTACAGATATTGAACCAACGGTATATCGGAGGTCGCGAGCGCGCCGGCCGCGTGGAAATCCTGAATCGCTAGAATCAGTGGCTTGTTCGCCACCTGAGGAAGCTCCCAGTATTTCTTCCTGAGCTTTGTGAAGAGCGGACTTCCAAGTCTAATGGGAATCGTGTGCGCCAGATTTTCTGCGGCCTCTTGGAGCGTCTTAAAGTCGGGGACTGCGTCGTAGGGTTGGATGGCACCGTTTCCTTTCGGATTTGCAGTCACTGCCTCGACGGCCGCCGTTAGCCCGCCTTTAGTGATTAGAAAATCGGGACGGTCAAAGCTTCTGTCCAACTCGTGCCCGACGTCCTTTAACATCACCGAGAGGAAGAACTCGAAGGTACGGGCGTCCAACGCGAACGTCTGAAACTGCTCGACGAAACTTCCGTCTGGGTCGACAAAATCTTCTTGAAGCCGCCTAAGGAGTTGACGTGCCGGAGAGTAGCCAGGTGTATCTCGCAATGACACGTACTGCGGATGCAGTTCGGTATCAGGCTTGCCTAAATCTGCGAACAAATCGATAGCCATCTCGATTGCCTCTCGCTATCGCGCTATGTCTAAAAAAGGCACCTAGGAACGAGCTATCGCTCTTCGATGCCTCTCTGAGAAACTCTTTCGCTCTGGCGGCGTCACCAGCGCTACCAATCAGTACGGCTACATCGTGCCGTCGTGCTGCATAGGGCCGATAAACTTCTCCGGCAATTCGATGAGATGAAACGGGCTCCCCTCCGTCACACGATGGAAGACAGCGACGCTCTCATCGAAGGATGCTGCAAGTATGCTTTGAAGCTGTTTAAGTCCGCTCATGAGGTTGACAAGCGCCTTTTGACTGGTCTCGCTCATCGAATGCTGCCCCGGCTCATCGAACATCAACACGCCAGGGTGATTGCCGGCGAAGTCTCGTGACGACGATGTTTGATAGACCGCGAGCAGAAATGCCCAGATGAGTCGGACGAAGTCACTTGCAGATGACTCGGATTTCACGTTCCGCTTCAGCACTTCACGCAACGTGATGTCGCCCAGTGCCGGTAGCAAAGTTCCAGCGTTGATTTGGACCTCGGGGATTTCGGCACTCGAATAGTTGAAGGCCGAGGCATTAGCGCGGAAGTTCTTTTCAAGAATTGAAATCTTGACTCGGTCCCTCTTACTGTACAAATCGCTCGGAAACTTCGCTCGTTCATCTTCCGCAACGGCAAGCTTGTCCGTCAGAGCTTCCGCACGCTCAAGAAATGTCGACAAACGGGACTCTGCACTCTGAAGGGCAATGTCCCATTGGCAGTTGAAGGTTGGGACGGCGGGTGCGGCATAGGTTAGGCGACCTTTCGATCATGGTCAATGTTCGTTGTTGAGGGCGGACGCTTCAGCGCCGCTGCGAGTACCC
>NZ_JAKLJA010000101.1:799-4356 GCF_022213065.1 Paraburkholderia tagetis | reverse complement strand
TCCGAACGGCGGCCGGATGTTCCTCGTCTTGCATTGTCTCCTCCACGAGAGCCTGGTACCTTGCCAGACTTTTCGCTGTCCTGTAAAGCAAGCTACGGGCCATCTGGTCTTCGGCGCAGCTCGGGCGGAGCGCACCCGATGCGTGCGCGACGCGCAATATATCAGCGCCATGCGCAATGACGCCATGCGTGTTGCAGGCCTGACGGTGTATTACCGCAAATGCCCCTGGGTCCGATATGCGGACTCACCCCAATTTGTACCGGCTCGTACACCGCGCGCGATTTTTGCTTGAGCGTTCTTCTTGCGCCCTTCTCCTTTTCTCCAATGCGCGCCCGTGGCGAGCGCCCCATTCATGAACAAACGAACTTCCGGCTGGCCATCTTCGCGCGCCCCGTTGCGCCACCAGCGCCTGAACAGAGACGGACATTCAATCGCCTTCACGGTCGCCGGCGAGCCGGCAGCGCCGGCCGTCGTCGTGCTCCACGGCGGCCCAGGCAGCGCAAGTCAGCCCGGCATGCTGGCCTTGTTCGATCTGACGAAAACGTGTGTCGTACTCGTCGATCAACGTGGCGCGGGCGAGTCGCTTCCTCGCGGCGGCTTGCGCGCCAACCGCACGGACCGGCTCATCAAGGACCTCGAAGAGATTCGCCGCGCGCTCGGCATCGCGCGCTGGGGCGTCGTCGGCGGTTCATGGGGCGCCGCCCTCGCGCTCGCGTATGCAGGCCAGCATCCCGCAAGTGTGCTCGGCGTCGTGCTGCGCGGCCTCTTTCTGACCTCGCGACATGAAGTACGGCACCTGCTCGTGACATCGCGTCACAAAGCGCCGGGCGCCTGGCGGCGCCTGTGCGCTGCTGCCGGATGCACCCGCGCAAGCGCGTTGCTTGCATGCTGCGCAAAGCACCTGCGGCCCGGCGTGGCATACGCGCGGCAACGTGAGGTCGCGCTCGCATGGCGCGGGTACGAAGAAGCGATACTCGCCTCGTCGCGGCCCGGCCGTGCCACGGCATCTCGCCCACGCCGCGCCAACACCCCAAAGGCCGTGCACGCCCTCATCGACAAGTACCGGATTCAGGCGCATTACCTGTTGCGCGACTGCTGGCTCGGCGAGCGGCGTCTGCTCGATTTCGCGCGCAAGGCAGAACAGGCAGGAATACCGATCCATGCCGTGCACGGGCGGCGCGATCCCGTATGCCCGGTCCGCAACGTCGCGCGTCTTGCGCAGGCCGCGCCCACCGCGCACATCGCCCGCGTGCGCGGCGGACATCTCGCCAGCGATCCGGCGCTGAGGCAGTCCGTCGGGCAGGCGGTGCGCGCCATGCTCGCCAGCGCGTCCGGGCCGGGTCAGCGCCAATGAAGCCGTTACGCGCGACGGGGCGCAGTGCGCTGTGGCCTCAACCGTGCTGTTGCCTCAACTGTGCTGTTGCCCGCCAACTGTCCTGTTTCTCAACACTGCACCGCCGGCGTTGTACCTGAATGCAACACCTGGCGCACCTCGGGTTCACCACCATCCGCCTCCCATTACCGGCACGCCGCGCCCGCCGCCTTGCCCGCGCAAATGGCATGCGATTTGCAGTAAGGACACCGCAACCGGAACGGCACCGACGGCACCGACACAAGGGCTGCGACGCTACCGGCACTGCATCGACAAAGACTCAGGAGACGACTATGAAGAACCGTTCGGCTGCCGCACGCCGGCTGGCTGTCTGTGGGGCGAGCACCGCCATCGCGATGACGTTGAATGTGGCTCCCGTGGCGGCCGCCCCGGACTATCCCGCCGTGACCTACGAGCGCCTCTCCCACGCGCAGAGTGATCCGGGCTGGCTCACCTACTACCGGACCTATAGTGGCCAGTCACATTCGCCCCTGAAGCAGATCGATGCATCGAACGTCGCCGGGCTCAAGCAGGCGTGGAGCTATCAGTTCCCCGCCGACCTCAAGCAGGGTTTCGAGGCGACCCCCATCGTCAACGGCGACTATCTTTTCGTAACCACCCCCAAGGACAACGTCTACGCCTTCGATGCGAAAACCGGCACCCAGTTGTGGAAGTACGAGCCGAAGCTCGGCCAGGAATCGTTCAAGACCGCGTGCTGTGACGTGGTGAATCGCGGTGTCGCGCTGTACGGGAAGAACGTCTACGTGGCCATGCTGAGCGGCGAAGTGGCCGCGATCGACGCGCAGACAGGCAACCTGGTCTGGAAAAAGCAGATGTTCGAACCGGGCCTTGGCTACGCGTTCTCGCTTGCGCCGCTCGCGCTCGACGGCTCGATCGTCGTGGGCACCTCGGGCGGCGAATACGGCATCCGCGGCTATATCGTCGCCCTCAATCCCGACGACGGTTCGACGCTCTGGAAGCGCTACACGATCCCGGATGCCGGCGAAAAAGGCAGCGATACGTGGCCCGACGGCATGCAGGCACACGGTGGCGGCGCGGCGTGGCTGACCGGCACCTACGACGCCGCAACGCGCACGCTGTACTGGGGCGTCGGCAATCCGGGGCCGTGGCTTGCCGCACTGCGTCCCGGCGATAATCTGTACTCCGATTCACTGCTCGCGCTCAATCCGAAGAACGGCGACCTGAAGTGGCACTACCAGTACACGCGTAACGACACGTGGGACTATGACGGGGTCAACACGCCGATCCTTGCCGACATCAGCTACAAGGGCAAAGCGTATGACGCCATCATTCACGCCGACCGCAACGGCTTCTTTCATGCGATCGATCGCAAGACCGGCAAGCTGATCTACGCCGAGGCGTTCGTCAAGACCGAATCGGTGACGGGCTACACGAAGGATGGCCAGCCGATTGCCGATGCCAGCAAGTATCCGAAGGCCGGCACGACGATCAACACGTGCCCGAGCTTTCTCGGCGGAAAAAACTGGTGGTCGGTGTCCTACGATCCTGAGCGGCACATCGCGGTGGTGCCTGCGCTGCATGCGTGCATGAGCTTGTCCGGCAAATCGGTGAGCTATATGGAGGGTCTGCCCTACCTCGGCGAAGGCTTCGAGATCCAGCCCGAGCCGGGCAGCAAGGGTTACGGCGAGCTTCAGGCCATCGACGTGAATACCGGCAAGAAGCTCTGGGGCCACTGGAGCAAGATGCCCTGGAACGGCGGCGTTGCCACCACGGCCAGCGGCATTGCCTTTAGCGGCTCGCTCGACGGCCACCTGTATGCGTTCGACGTCTCCACGGGCAAGGTGCTGTGGGAGAGCCCGCAACTGGCGAGCGGCATCATTGCGCAACCTTCCGTCTTCGAAGTCGACGGCAAGGAATACGTGGCCGTGCTCGCAGGCTACGGCGGCGCGAATCCGATCTGGGGCGGCCCGATGGCCGACGTGGCGAAGGATGTTCCGCGCGGCGGCACGCTGTACGTGTTCGCGCTCGATCACAGCTAAGCCCCTGCATTGCCTTTACATCGGCTAACCGCCGCTTGCCGCGCCCGCGCGCAGCCGACGCGGGCGCGGTGTTCCCGCCATCACCGGAACACACACAAGGCCACTACCGCCCTTGTGGCGCGGGCGCAGCCGACGCGCGCCCGCGCCGTTCGCCGCCAATCGGC
>NZ_JAKLJA010000101.1:0-789 GCF_022213065.1 Paraburkholderia tagetis | reverse complement strand
CATCATGAACATTCGACTCACCCATATTGCGCTCGCCGCCGCGCTCGCGGCCGGCGCTGCGCAGTCATCTGCGCAGGCGGCGTCCAGCGTGCGCGTGTGCACATTGCCTGGCAGTCCTTCGGCCGAGCTGGACACGTCCGTTGCACGCGCCGTGCTGGACACCGCCGGCATCGCCGCGACGTTTTCGACGCGCGGCATCGACGACAACAGTGGCGACGACGGTATCTCCGCTCGTGAACTCACCCAGTCGCTGCAGCGCGACTGCGATGTGATCGCGGGCTTCCCACGTTCGAGCGTGGCCGATGGCGCCGACTCGCACCTGCTTTTCTCGCAGGGCTACCTGCATTCCGGCTACGTGAGCGTCACACTGCGCGACGCGCATGGTGCACACACGGGCGTCGCGCCCGCCGACGGCAAGATCACCATCGCCGCCACCTGGTCGAGCCCCTCGCAATTGATCGCGGTCCAGCAGAAGAATGCGCGCTTCGATCTCGAGAACACCTCGGAGCTTACTGTCGACGCGCTCGCCAGGGGCCGCGCACAGCGTGCGATCGTCTGGTATCCGGCCGTGGTTGCGTACCGGCGTGCGCACCCCGGGCAGCAGTTCGACGTCGCCAGCGCCGGGTCGCCCTACGCCGACTGGAATCTCGTGTTTGCTTCGGGACCCGGCACGCAGTCGCTGCAAAAGCGCATCGACGGGGCAATCACGCGCATGCGTGGCGATGGCCGGCTCGCTGCGCTGACGCGCGGCTGGGCGCTGCCCGCCAGTAACGTCCACTCGAACGTCCA
>NZ_JAKLJA010000100.1 GCF_022213065.1 Paraburkholderia tagetis | reverse complement strand
TGCGGTTGCCAAAAACGGCAAAAAACCGCATTCTTGAGCCCGTTCGAATCGGGCGTTTTACACCAGTTCTGCTGGCTCCTTTACGCCGATCATCCCCGGCTCCTTTACGCCGATCCGTGACACACTGCCCGACAACCCTTATGAATGCGACCTGCAGGAGCCCGCGAGCGTCGGCAAGACACCCTACGTCCGGTTCGACCTCAACGATTACTCGGTGCCGGCCGATTATGTACGTCGCACGCTCACTGTGCGTGCCGATCCACACCGGGTACGCATTCTCGATGGCGCCGACGTTGTGGCCGAGCATGTGCGTAGCTACGATCGCGGCCAGCAGGTCGAGAACCCTGCCCATATCGATGAACTGGTCCAGCGCAAGCGCGCCGCACGCCAGCATCGCGGCCTTGACCACCTGGCCCATGCCGCGCCGGCCTCGCGTGCGCTGATGCTGCGCGCAGCCGAGGTGGGCGGCAACATCGGCAATATCACCACGCAGTTGCTGCGACTGCTCGACTGCTACGGCGCGCTCGAGCTGCAGGCCGCCATCGAGGAGACACTCGCCAGCGACGCGGCTCCCCATCCGAACCCGGTGCGCGAAGCACTCGAGCGTCGACGGATTGCGCGCCAGGCGCCACCACCGGTCTCGCTGAACCTGCCCGAGCACATTCGCAGCAAGGACGCAGTGGTCACGCCGCACCGCCTGGAAATCTACGATCAGCTTACCGGAGGACACGATGACGACAAGCATGACTGACATCCTGCGCGAACGCGCCAGCGAGTTAAGGTTGCACGGGTTGCTTGCTCACTGGTCCGCGGTACTGGGCGAACCGTGGCTCGGACCGCTGCTGCAGTGGGAAGAGGAGGAGCGCACGCGCCGCTCGCTGGAGCGGCGCATCCGTGCCGCGCGCCTTGGCAGCTTCAAGCCGCTGGCCGACTTCGAGTGGAACTGGCCCACGCGTTGCGACCGCGCTGCCGTCGAGGAACTGATGGCGCTGGAGTTCGTGAAGGAGAAGTCCAACGCCGTGTTCATCGGCCCGAACGGCGTGGGCAAATCGACACTCGCACTGAACGTGGCGTACCAGGCGCTCATCCATGGCTACACGGCGCTCTTTACGACGGCTGGCAAGATGCTGGGCGATCTGGCCGCCGCCGACAGCGATGCAGCGCTGCGCCGGCGCCTCGGATACTACGCATCACCTGCGCTGCTCGTCATTGACGAGGTCGGATACCTGGCCTACTCGAACCGTTACGCTGACCTGCTGTTCGAGCTGGTGAGCCGCAGATATGGTGCCGCAAGTACGGTGGTCACAACCAACAAAGCATTCTCTGACTGGTCAGAGGTGTTCCCCAATGCTGCATGCGTGGTCTCCCTGGTCGATCGCCTCGTGCATCGTGCTGAGGTCATCGCCATCGAGGGAGAGTCGTATCGCGTCAAGGAGGCAAAGGAGCGCGCCGAGCAACGCGCCCGCAAACGTAGCGCTTCACGCCCGGAGAAAAAGCCATGAGCAGGCGCACCCCGTTACCCTCTGGGCTGTCCTGCGGGCTGGACTTCCTGATCGACACGAACTGGTCTCCGGAGCAGGCACTCGCCGTGTACGAGTTGCTCAACGATCTGCGCACGCGCATCTGGCTACGTTACGGCGAAGACGTGATCGAGTTGATCCGCCGACAGCGATGGCCTGCACCGAACCTCGGCGACATCAACGATCTCTCGGAACCGATCTGAATCGACTCGTACCGGCGGCCGGCGTCGGCTGCCGTTCCATTGTTGAGCGATTTACTCGACCTTGCGCCGCCGTTTAGTGTCGGATTTACAAAGCCGCCAACACACCTCGATCAATTCATGGGAAGACGTCGAATTCCGCGCTGCCGTCAAGGCAACCGGCCGTAAGAAGTTGATCATGACCGCGCTGTGGACCGAGGCATGTCTGACGTTTCCGGCGCTGGACGCACTCAAGGAAGGCTACGAGGTTTATGTGGTCGTCGATGCCGTGGGTGGAACGTCCGTTGCCGCCCACGAAGCGGCGCTTCGCAGGATCGAGCAGGCAGGTGGCAAGATGATCAGCGTCGCGCAACTGTTCTGCGAACTGCAGCGCGACTGGGCACGCAGTGACACGGTTCCCGCATTCATCAACCTGTTCATCGAGACCGGCGGAACCGCCGGCATCCAGTTCTCGTACGATCGCACCTGACAGTGTCCCGCACGGGCCCGTCCAGGGCTCGTGCCTTCTCATGGCATGGCAACGGTGCCCCCGCCCATCCGAAATCTGGCTCTACGGGAAAATTCACGCCTATCCCATGACTTTGGGCGTTGGGGTCGACGCCCACGCAAGCAGGTTCCATGTCTGATGTTTTTTGACCCAGACTGTGGTAAATCGGTTATCGAGAATGCGGTCAATGCCGTCGACGGTCGCTTTGATAATCACATGACCGACCATAACAACGGCCCCTTCGCTTGCTCGAAGAATTTCCCGCGATCGAGTAGCGGAATGGTAAACCACTCGGCCAGAGCGCAGCGATTCCAGATACTCTTCTTTGGTCTCGGTAACTGCAGATGAATGCGTATATAACAACTCCGCATCCAAAAGACTGGAAAGCGCACTGAGATCATTTGCAATCATTGCGCAGTAACGTGCATCGTCAGCCGCCAATATCTGAGAAAAAAATTCCATAGATATCCAGTCCTTTTTATTTGGTATCCTTCCGTACGACTTCTACGGGGGACATCTGCACCAGAACTTGTGGCAAGCCCGGCCATACCCCCGTTGGCTATTTCGGCGTGTTCCATCGCTAGATACCAAATCACCCATGACGCCATGATCAAGTGTGCGCCATTGTCGCGACGACTGCCAGCAAGAAATTGCCGAAAGGACTATTTCCGAACTCCCTGCTCCGCCTCCCGGCGTTGCGATGGATTATGCAATCGGGCGGTCAGCTTGTTGCATGTATCTTTCACCCTGTCTCTTGCACCGATCGTTCTGGCGAAGCGAACATTATGTTCGAGCCTGACGGCCTTCTCAGGCATGGACGCCCTGCTTATACTCAATTCTGGAGTTCCCGGGGTTATGCAGCCGAATCCTCTAATGGATGACCTATTTTCGGTGAGAATTAAAAATATCATAAATCTGAAGACCCAGGAAACAACCTGACATATCGATGTAGAGCAGCGCATCAATTTATTCAACATTCCTATGCAGAATCTTCCCGATCTCGAGGCGTGGGCTATTTTTTCACATGTAGCCATGGCGGGCTCATTCGCGAAAGCGGCCGAAAAGCTCGGTGTGTCTCAACCGACTGTGTCAAAGGCAATCGCACGACTCGAAAAGCGCCTCGGCACGACTCTTCTATACCGTAGTTCACGCCGGGTTTCCCTGACGCCAACTGGGCAGCGCGCGATGAAGCGTGCGGAATCCATCGTCAGGGAGGGAGAGTTGATCGAAGCAGAAAATTCATCGAGCACTCAAGTTCCGAATGGGTTGCTACGCATTTCAGCCCCAATGCCTTTGGGTCTGGCATACATCGCCCCACTTATGTCCGGGTTCCTCGCGCGTTACCCTGACATGGAGCTCGCTGTTTCGTTCGCTGGCCCCGTGGTGGACGAAAATGGTAGTGGCTTCGATGTGACTTTTCGAGTCACAGAACTGGAAAATTCCTCCACGCGTTCACACGGTCAATATCGCAAACTGTTCGCCGTGCGACGCCGACTTGTCGCAAGCCAGAGTTATCTGGCCCAGCATGCACCAATCGATCACCCACGAGACTTGGAAAAGCATTCGTGCTTTGGCTATTCGAGCGATACCACCGCACTATCGTGGTGTTTCCGTCATTCGTCCGGCGAAGAATTCCGCAAAACGATTAGTGCCAGAATGCGAACGGACAGCGCCGAATCGCTTCTGCCGCCGTTGTTGGCAGGTCTCGGCATCGCATTGCAGCCGGAGCTTGTCGTGCAAGATGCACTGCGCCGCGCAGAGTTGGTAGAAGTCTTGCCGGGATGGGACGCTACCCCGATCTACCTGGACGTGGTCACGCCACCGCAAGTTCACGCTTTTGCTCGGGTAGCGGCATTTCTCGACTATCTTTCGGAGAATTTTCCATGAGTTTAGCAGGCGATATTTTTTAGATGATATTCTTCGTTGAGAGTCGAGGCCGAAAATCCGGACGGGTCAATAGGTGGAGTGCTCGGGTTCTGAACTAATCGCAGGAAGCAGCAAGAGGAATAGTACTGTAGGGTCGAGAACTGGCGCGCGGTCAGGATCGTCAGCGCAGCGGCCACGCCACGAATGTCCCGACCGGCTCATCGGCGCCCTCAGGCGGCCTTCTCGCGTACATCGGCGAAATCGAGTGCGTCCCATGGCGCGCTGGTCATTGAAAGCCGCAGGTGCTCGATAAATACGCGTAACTTGTGCAGTATCTGGTGCACCAGATACTGCACAGTATCTCGAGCCTCGTTTTATGTCGATAATTTCGCGTTTGGCCTTGTGCAAGCGAACGCACCCGCCACTGCATTGCCACATAAATCCCGTGGCTCACAGCGAATTCAGAAACGCGAGCAGGTCTAGCTTCGGTTTCCATGATTTCGCCCGCCCGGGGCGTTGTTGCATAAATCGAGCATAAGGACGAAGCGGCCTCCATGTTTTCGACCTCAGGCGGTACGAACGGACCGCGGGCGTGCAAGTGCCGCCATGCGGTTGAGCACGCCTGCACGAATC
>NZ_JAKLJA010000010.1 GCF_022213065.1 Paraburkholderia tagetis | reverse complement strand
CATCGAGCTCTGGTTCGCGCATCACCGCCTCACGACACTTGACCTGAAGACAGCAAAAACCTGAACATCATGTGTCAACGATGTCCCCGTACATGTGTCAACCATGTCTCCAGTCTGTACACAGCCGCAAAGAAAAGTAGGTGCCGCCCCGCACAGGGGCAACGCTAGCAGACCGACACGAAAACAAGGAAACGCGAAAAAACGAGCGCATCAAAAGAACCCCAGCGATCCCCCTCTACCCCGACCGTCCCCAATTACGCGTCGCACGCCACAACACAGTAGCATCCGCATAGCCGACTGCACGCGCGACGGCGGCATTAGTCATGCCTTCCTGCTCACGCAGCACCGCCACACTGCGCTGGCGCTCCTCACGAATAATCTCGCGCACAGAAGTACCCGCCTCAGTCAGATGCCGCTGCAGCGACCGATTAGACAACCCCAAATCCCGCGCAATATCAGCCACCACGAGCTTTTCGCGCGCGAGCCGCCGCGTCACCAGATCGCGTACCTGCTCAACGAGATCGTGCGGCACCGTATCGCGCGAAATGAGATCGGTGGCATGGCGCTCCATCATGCGCGCGAGCTGGGTATCGGCGCTCTTGAGCGGCGCATCGAGATCGTGCGGATGAATCACCACACCGCTTGCCGGCTGCTGAAAGCGCACCGGCACGCGAAAAATACGCATATAGGGCTTGAGATCAGCAGGCGCGGCATGCTCGAAATGGATCTCGACCGGCGTCCAGGCCGCGCCGCGCACGAGACGAATCATGTGGCACATCGCGCTCACGCTGTATTCGGCGTCCTGGCGGCGCGGCCAGATCTGCGCCGACGCAATGCGATAGCTCCACATCGGCCATGCGTTGTCTCGCACCATATCGACGAGCGTGCCGCTCTGCCATGAGCCAAGCGCGTCCGTGAACTTGCGGATGGCCGAGCCCAGCGTGGGCGACGACATGAACACGAGCCCAGCAGGCCCAAGCTCGGTGAGTTGCAATTCGTTGCCCAGGCGCAGGCCGAGCCACGGCTCGTCGAGCACCTGCGCCGCGCGCTCGAATGCGCCCACGTAGCGCCCGAGCGGCAGGATTTCATAAGGATCAGAAAGTTGTTTGCGGCTCAGGCCGAACTCGGCCAGCAATGCATCGCAGTCCGCGCCTGCTGCATCCAGCGCGCGCACGATCGGGCCCATCACCGCGCCGCGAATCATCGGAAAACCGTTGCTGACAGGCACTTTTTTCACGTCTCGCTCCATTCTCCCGATACTTCATTCGAATACGCACGCGGGCTCGTTCGCTCTGTCTATGGCGCACTCTATCGTCCCTTTGGCGCGCTTTGCAAGCGCGAAAAAAATATGGCGTTTCTACGATGACGTCACGACATCGCCCAATGCGGCCAAGCCCTCCGCCCCTAAAAAAAGGCCGGCCTGCTGCCATTCGCGCGCTGTTGCGGTCCAACGCCATCCTTACGAAAAGCTTATGAACACGAATCCGAACTCGCATCCGCTCGACCCGCTGAGCCTCTCCGAAATGCAGCTCGCCTGTGACATCGTGAAGGCCGCCGAACAGCTCGACGAACACGCGCGCTTTCCCGTCACCGAGTTGCAAGAGCCGCCCAAGGCCGAAGTGGTCGCGTACCAGCCCGGCAACTACTATTCGCGCCGCGCCTTCACGATCGCCATCGATCGCACCCGCAACCAGACGCTCGAACTGGTGGTCGATCTGCGCGAAAAGAAAGTGGAATCGCGCAAGGCGCTCGCGCTGCACAGCGCACCGTTTGGCCAGCCGCCAGTGATGATCGAAGACTTCACGAATGCCGAGCGCATCGTGAAGGCCGACCCCGCGTGGCGCGAGGCCGTCAAGAAGCGCGGGCTCACCGAGGACGATCTCGAGCGCGTCCAGGTCGACCCGTTCTCGGCGGGCGCGTTCGATCGCGCCAACGAGGGCGGCCGACGCCTCGTGCGCTGCGTTAGCTACTACCGCGAGAACGTGACCGATAACGGCTACGCGCACCCGATCGAAGGCGTGGTGGCCGTGGTCGACCTGCTCGAACACAAGGTGATCGAACTCGTGGACGATGGGCGCATCATCCCGATCCCACGCGCAAAGCACAACTACGACACGGCGAGCATCGGCAAGCCGCGCGACACGGTCAAGCCGCTTTCCATCAGCCAGCCCGAAGGGCCGAGCTTCACCATCGACGGCTGGCAGGTTAGTTGGCAGAACTGGAAATTCCGCGTGGGCTTCACGCCACGCGAGGGCCTCGTGCTGCACCAGATCAGCTGGGACGACGGCAAGAGCGCACCGCGCCCCATCGTCTATCGCGCGAGCGTGACGGAGATGTGCGTGCCCTACTCCGATCCCACCACAAACCATTACTGGAAAAGCGCATTCGACGCGGGCGAGTATGGCCTCGGCAAGCTCGCGAACCAGCTCGAACTCGGCTGCGATTGCCTCGGCACGATCCGCTATTTCGACATTCCGTCCGCCGACGATTTCGGCAACAGCTTCACGATGAAGAACGCCGTGTGCCTGCACGAAGAGGATTACGGCACGCTCTGGAAGCACTATGAATTCCGCACTGGCGTGTTCGAGATGCGCCGCTCGCGCCGCCTCGTGATCTCGTTCTTCGCGACGGTGGGCAATTACGACTACGGCTTCTACTGGTACTTCTATCAGGACGGCACGATCCAGCTCGAATGCAAGCTCACGGGCATCATCCAGACCTCGGCGGTCGCCGATGGCGACGACTACCCGTGGGGCGGCATGGTCACCGAAAATCTCGGCGGCCCGACGCATCAGCACTTCTTCAATGCGCGGCTGCACATGATGGTGGACGGCGAGAAAAATTCCGTGACCGAGCATGAGTTCGTGCCGCGTCCGATGGGCGCCGAGAACCCATACGGCAACGTCTTCGACACCACGAAGCGCGTGCTCAAGACCGAGCAGGAAGCGGCGCGCAACGCGAACGGCCAGACCGGCCGCTTCTGGAAGGTCGTGAATCCGAACGTGAAGAACCGCGTGGGCGCGAATCCCGGCTACAAGCTCATCATCAACGACTCGCCGCTGATGCTCGCGGATCCCAACTCGAAGGTGCGTCAGCGCGGCGGCTTCGCGACGCGTCACGTCTGGGTCACGCCATACGACACGACGCAGCGCTACGCGAGCGGCGACTATCCGAACCAGCACGCGGGCGGCGACGGCCTGCCGCGCTTTATCGAAGCGAACCGCAACGTGGAGAACGAGGACATCGTGCTGTGGCACAGCTTCGGCCATACGCACGTGTGCAAGCCCGAGGACTTCCCGGTGATGCCCGTGGAGTATGCCGGCTTCATGCTCAAGCCGAACAACTTCTTCCACGGCAACCCGGCCATGGACCTGCCGGGCGGGCGCGATCCGCATAGCGTGCAGGACGGTGCGCCGGGCGCAGCGCCTTCGTGCTGCCACGGCAAGCAGTAAGTTCGCGACCATGCCCCGCGCGCGCCGCCACATGACGCAGAAGGTTCACGACGCCCTCGCCGCTGCATGGGTCTGGTGCGCGGTGACGGGCGGTGCCTCGGCGCTCGCGGCGGGCGTCATGCTGGGCGCGATGCAAATCGACGCGAATGGCACTGCGCTCGCGGGCGGCGCAGTAGCGCTTTTCGCCATGGCATTGCTGCCTGCGGTGCTCGCGCGCCGCTTCGTCTCGCGAGCCACGGTGCCGGTGGCCGCCTCGCTCGTCCTCACCATGGCGGCCATGACGGCAGCCGCGGCGCAGGCACGCGCGGGCTCGTTCTCAACCGGCATGCCTGTCGCGCTCGCGTTAGTGGGTCTCGCCATGCTCGCAGCGGCATGGTCGAGACTGCCCACACGGCAGATGGACTCTTCGGCGCGACTCCCGAAGATTCATAGGACTCCGTTTAAACGCGTACAGCAAGGTTTCATTGCCACGCTGCCCGGCAGCGCCGCCCTGCTTGCACCTGCGCTACTGGCCGGCCTTTCCAGCGGCGTGCTCGCACGCTTTCAATTCTTCGCCGTGTGCGGTGCGGGGCCTTTCTCGTTCACGCAGTTAGCCGTTTCGCTGGGCGCGGCGCTTGGCATCGGCCTGCTCGCGGAGCGCGTCGATCATCGTTACGCATTACTCGCGCTCTTCGCGCTGCGCGGCGCGTTGCTTGCCGCGCTAACGCTCGATGCGCTCGATGCGCTCGCACCGTGGACCGTCTTCGCCATGCCGGCGTTCGCCGTGCTCGACGCGCTCACGCTGCCCACGCTTTTGCGCATCGGGCGCGCGGCGCAAGCCGGCTGCCCCGGCGTCGCACATCACGCGGGCATGCTCGCGGGCGCCGCGCTAGCTACGACGTCGTGGGGTTTCGGCCAGGGCTTCCATGCGCTCTTTCTCGCGGGCGCCGCGCTCAACCTCATGTGTGCATACGCACTCGCGACACGCCGCAACACGCGCACGCATCACGCGCATCAACCGCAGTTCACGCAGCACGACACACCACATTTCACAGCACACCTCGCTTCGCACTTCGCACCACATCACGCACCACATCACGCAGCACACCACGCACCACACCGCGCACAACACTTCACCGATCACCCCGCATCGCCCGCGCTCTCATCGAGCAGCGCGATGCCCATTCGCTGACCCCTACGCACTGGACCGAACCGAGGAAACGACATGGACCGCCAGGACTTCACACACACGATCCGCACGCAGATGTTCATCGACGGCCGCTTTTGCGCCAGCGGCAACGGCCGCACGTTCGCCGTATTCAACCCCGCCACGGGCGCGGAAATCGCCCAGGTGCCCGACGCCGCCGACGCCGACGTCGACGCGGCCGTCACCGCCGCGCGCCGCGCCTTCGAGGCCGACACGTGGCGCCGCCTGCCGCCCGTCGAACGCGAGCGCCTGCTTCTGAAGCTCGCCGAACTCGTCGAGCGCAACGGCGACGAACTCGCCGCGCTCGAAACGCTCAACCAGGGCAAACTGCTCGGCTTCTCGAAGATGCTCGAAGTGGGCGGCAGCGTGCAATGGCTGCGCTATATGGCAGGCTGGGCCACCAAGATCGAGGGCAGCACCGTCGACCTCTCGCTCGCATTCCCGCCCGGCGTGCGCTACAGCGCCTCCACGCGGCGCGTGCCCGCGGGCGTGGTCGCCGCCATCGTGCCGTGGAATTTCCCGCTGCTGATGGCGGTATGGAAGATCGCGCCCGCGCTCGCCTGCGGCTGCACCGTCGTGCTCAAGCCCGCCGAGGAAACGCCGCTCACCGCCATCCGCCTTGCCGAACTCGCGCACGAAGCGGGCTTTCCGCCGGGCGTGTTCAACGTCGTCACCGGCCAGGGCGAGACCGCGGGCGCGGCGCTCGTGCGTCATGCGGACGTGGACAAGGTCACCTTCACCGGCTCCACCGAGGTGGGCCGCATCATCGGCAAGCAATGCGCGAACGACCTCAAGCGCGTCTCGCTGGAGCTGGGCGGCAAGAGCCCCGTGATCGTGCTCGACGACTGCGACCCGCAACGCGCCATCCAGGGCGCGGCAGGTGCGATCTTCTTCAACCACGGCCAGGTCTGCACCGCCGGATCGCGCCTCTATGTGCCGCGCGCACGCTTTGACGAAATCGTCGAAGGCGTCGCGCAGGTCGCGCGCCACACCGTGCTCGGCTCCGGCTTCGACGCGGCCACGCAGATGGGTCCGCTCGTCTCCGCGCGCCATCGCGACAAGGTGGCCGGCATGATCGCGCAAGGCCGCGCGGAAGGCGGCGAGATCGTGGCGGGCGGCGGCAACGGCAATCGCGCGGGCTACTTCGTCGAACCCACCGTGATCGCGAACGCCAGCAACAAGCCGCTCACCGTGGTGCGCGAGGAGGTCTTCGGCCCGGTGCTCGTAGCGATGCCTTACGACGACGTGGAGGAAGCCATCGCCGCCGCGAACGCCTCCGAATACGGCCTGGGCGCGAGCGTATGGACCAACCAGCTCGACCGCGCGCTGCGCGTGGTGGATGCCGTGCAGGCGGGCACCGTCTGGGTCAATACGCACAACATGGTGGACCCGGCGCTGCCTTTCGGCGGCTTCAAGGCCTCGGGCATCGGCCGCGAGCATGGCCGCGCGATCATCGACGCCTATACCGAGACGAAATCGGTCTGCATCGCGTACTGATGCGAAACGCTCGCACCCGCTACTGGCGAGCGCGAGAGTTGGACCGCGCGCGCCGGCCGGCGCGCGTTGCAGCGCTATCGCGGTGCTAAACTCCGGAGTCGAAAGCGGAACGCCATGGCCGGCAACGAGCGGCCATGCAGCATCGCCTTTCATTGCGCCTACAACGACTCCACACCATGTATCTCTCGATTCTCGCCGTTGGCATAGGCGGCGCGCTCGGCTCGCTGCTGCGCTGGGTGCTCGGCCTGCGCCTGAACGCCGTCTTCCCCACGCTGCCGCTCGGCACGCTCGCGTCCAACATCATCGCCGGCTACATCATCGGCGTGGCGCTCGCCGCGTTCGCGCGCCTGCCCGACATCTCGCCGCAATGGCGCCTGTTCGTCATCACCGGCTGCATGGGCGGGCTCTCCACGTTTTCGACCTTCTCCGCCGAAGTCGTCACGCACCTGCAGCATGGCCGCTTCGGCTGGGCCGCCGGCGAGATCGCCATTCACGTGTGCGCCTCCGTGCTGATGACAATACTCGGCATCGCCACGGTCGCCGCCGTGATGCGCTAAAGCCGCGCCGCGTCCTGCGAGCACGCATGAGAAAGGCCGCGGCGCTTCGCGCACGCGGCCTTCGCTTTTGACGACCTGATTTGACGACCTGCTTTAACGGACCCGCCCTGTTTCAGCACATCGTTGCGCTCGCAGCGATCACGCCTGGGGCCGGTGATAGCCGCCCAGCAGACCATTCCTCGTGAACACGAACTGCCAGAGCTGAATATCGCGCGCGCGGAACGCCCCGGCGCACGACAGCAGGTAATAACGCCACATGCGGTAGAAACGGTGCCCCATCTCGGCCTCGAAGCGCGGCCATGCGGCCTCGAAGTTCGCATGCCACGCCATGAGCGTGCGATCGTAATCGGCGCCGAAGTTGTGCAGGTCTTCGGTGACGAAGAGGCCGCCCGAGGCGTCCGCGATCTGGCCGATGGTGGGCAGCTCGCCATTGGGGAAGATGTATTTGTCGACCCACGGATCGGGCGTGGTATCGCGGCGGTTCTTGCCGATCGTGTGCAACAGGAAGATGCCGTCGTCGGCGAGGCAACGATGCGCCACTTCCATATAGGTGCGGTAATTCTTGGGCCCGACGTGCTCGAACATGCCCACGCTCGCGATGCGATCGAACTTCTCGTCGAGCAGCCGATAGTCCTGCAGGCGGAATTCCACCGGCAGACCTTCGCAACGCTCGGCGCCCAGCGCGGCCTGCTCCTTCGAGATCGTCACGCCCACGCAGGAAACGCCATAATTTTCGGCGGCGAACTTCATGAGGCTGCCCCAACCGCAGCCGATATCGAGCAGACGAATGCCCCGCTTGAGCCCCAGCTTCCTGCAGATCAAATCGAGCTTGGCTTCCTGCGCTTCGTCCAGCGTCTTCGCGCCGCCCGACCAGTAGCCGCACGTGTAGGTCATGCGCTTGTCGAGCATGGCCTCATAGAAAGCGTTGCCGATGTCGTAGTGCTGCTGCCCCACCTTCCACGCGCGGCGCACGGTCTGGCGGTTCATGAGGCGCGCCTTGAGCGCGTGAAAAACGAGCCGGGCGGGATCGATTTGATCGTCCAGATGCGCACGCAACACATGCGCGAAGAATTCGTCGAGCTGATCGCAGTCCCACTGATCGTCCATATAGGCCTCGCCGAGGCCCAGATTCCCCAGTGCGACTACGCGCTCCGGCACCTGTGGATCGTGTATGCGCATGTCCCACGCTCGCGTGCCGTTGAGCCTTACATCGGCGCGCGCCAGTAGCTGGGCGGCGAACCGCCAGGCCCCTGAGCCGGTAGCCTCGCGGGAAGGTTGAGAGGATTGAGTGGATTGGGCTGCTTCGAAATCAGTCGTTGACATACGTTCTCCGTGTAAGCCGGAGTTGGCGCCTTCGCTGTCGACCGGAGTTGCTACTTTGGCAATGACTCCGATCCCATGCAGAGCTCCTCGGTCCGGTCCCATGCAAGAGGTTGCTTTCAAGACATTCGTCGTCGCGCACGCTGCGATAACGCTTATGATGCACCCACTTCAAAAAACCTGCAGGCGCCCCGACAGCGGCCCGGCGTAGGCGATAATCGGCGCTGCGCACCGCATTGCAACATGGGCGGGCCACGCTGGCCGGGCCGTGCGGGAGCGCGCCTGATTGATTCGCGCTTATTCGCGCGGTGTGCAAGCGCCGCGCCCGAGACACTACCGAGGAACCATGGCTTACGACGACAACAACATCTTCGCGAAACTCCTGCGCGGCGAAATCCCCTCCATCAAGCTGTGCGAGAACGACGCGGCGCTCGCGATCATGGACGTGATGCCGCAATCCGAAGGCCACGTGCTGGTGCTGCCGAAGGAGCCGGCCGAGGAGATTTACGAGCTTTCGCCCGAAGCGGTGGCCTCCGCCATGGCGATGGTGCAGAAAATGGCTGCGGCAATGCGCAAGGCGCTCGCGCCGGACGGCCTGATGATCGCGCAGTTCAATGGCGCAGCGGCGGGCCAGACCGTGCCGCACGTGCACTTCCACCTCATCCCGCGCCGCAGGGGCGAGGAATTGCGCATGCACGCGCGCGACATGGCCGACAAGGCGGAGCTTGAAGCGACGGCGCAGCGGATTCGCGCGGCGCTGTGAGACGCAGCCTCCCCTTGTCGCCAAGAGTCTGCTATAATTCGCGTCCCGCTGGAGAGATGGATGAGTGGTTTAAGTCGCACGCCTGGAAAGCGTGTATAGGTTAATAACCTATCCGGGGTTCGAATCCCCGTCTCTCCGCCAGAATTTGGTGAAAAACCCCGCACAATCAATGATTTGCGGGGTTTTTTGCTTTTTCCAATCCGCAAGGCAATTGGCGCAACCATTAGTGTAGTTTGCGGCATGGCTGCCCCTATCTAGATTGCGCTCACATCTTTCTCGATGAGCGGCAGACCGTTACGTGCCCGGCGGTTTATCCAGGTCGTCTAATGCCAAGCACAATCAGACCTGCCCGCCCAAAGGCGCTTGAGCGGGTCTTGCTTGTAGATCTACCGAACTTCGTGGCACAGCACCTTTCCCTGCATTTAAAGTTAGCGCTGCTCACGATATTCTACTGAGTAGCAATTGACTGATAGGCCTCCTTTGTAATTTCATGATACGCAGTTTCATGTATAGATGCGTCGTTGTTGCAAACAAGATTGGCAACCCTTCCGCTGGCTTTGTAAATTACTACGCCCGCAGAAAATTCTTGACCATCACCGGTTTTGACGGCTTTGTCGTAGAGATAATATGTATAACCGGATTTTAAAAATCGAATATGTGCCTCCCCGCCCCCGGCATATGGCGTGCCAGAAAAATAAAAAACTCTACCCTTCCCCCTACCTTTATCCGATAATTTCAGATTTAATTTCCCGTTGGCACCATTTCGGTATGTCAGAACGCCATCATTTTCAGATTGGCACAATGACGACACAGATTTAGGCAATTCGCAGTTGAAAATCACCGTCTCACCTGCCTCACACAACCCCTCCGCACGGACGCCAACCATCAAACCGAGTTCAAGTGCCAGCAATATAAAAATTTGACCGATACTCATCATCACTCCGTCGTCAACCCCAACAAGGGGGCAATTGCATTGTATCGGGCGAACCCTTCTCCGTAGCCGTTTTGCGCGCCGCCTACCATTTGCATCACGTCTGCAACTGCTCCAGCATCCGAAACTGAATTTAGATTAACTCGCGACCAAAAGACAAAGGCAGACTCCACGTGAGTCGCAATGAGCTGTGGATTTTCGATGAAATTCCGCTGATCTTCAGGGGGACCTGCGATTATGCTAATTTTTAAACGATTGATAACCGTCCTCGCCAGTCACCGCAATGCGAATTTGCTCCTATTCATACTGTTGCTTTGGCCCAGTGCTCTCCTCGATGGCATTGATCAATTTCTGCCATTTCGCCGCATTGGCCCTCACTTTCGTTCTTCGGAATGAGGGGCCGAAAAAGCCATCCACGGAAACCCGGCGCCCTGAATCTCCTGCCCCGAACTCCAGCATTCGACTCGCTCAATGAAGCGCTGCACTAGGCGAATGCGCGCACGTCGACTGATTGCGCCGCCATGCTACGCATTTTTCACGTTTTCACCAGACGACTATTCGTACCGGCATTAATCCAGCTCCACTTGAACCCACGCTACCCAAGCTGGAACAGCGCCACCCGCTAATGGAAGTGTAGATGGCGCGGGTGTTTTGCATGACGGTTGATTGAGCATGTTAGTTCCTGTCCAAGACAGCATCATTCGGCGCGTAAAATTCCCCACCAGTTGGGCGCTGGAGGACATGCCAGAGCGAATGACCATCGCTCACTTTTATCTCCGCCACGCCATTTCGCGCCCCAAAAAAAGATGAAAAATTGACTATTGCCTCCTTCCCTGCCTCATCAGTATCCCCATCAATATTTTCATCATCGTCACAATCCACTTTATTGCCATTTTGCGCTACCGCACAATACTGCCCGTACAGCTTGCACCCATCCTGCTTTAGATCAATCAAAAAAAGTCCGTGAACTCGGTGCATCGCTCCAGTCCCATTCATCTTCGAAAGCGTGCGAAAACGCACACACGTTATGCGAAAGGATAGCAAGCGCGAATTCCAGTCGAATATTTTTCAAAATTTCCATACTGCTCATCCATTATAGCTCAAGCATCGATTAACTTTTTCATCCATCCTCTCATGAACCTGTAATTATTTGGCATCAAACTGGATTAAGTCGGCATAGTTTTCAAGACCAAAATTTTCCCTTAATCACCTCGGAGTTACTCATATATTCCGTGTGATACCCTGAAAATTTATTTCCGTCGAAATAGAAACAAAAACGACCGTTTGTTTTTGATCGGTATACAAGAATAGACCCATCAACGCATATTTGATTGTTTTTACGGAAAAGGTCAATCTCGGATTTTTTTCAATCGCAGAACTATTTATATTGACACGACCAGAGAAATAATCAAATGGCAGCGGATAGACAACTCCCGTTTCCGCGTCGATCACAACCACGCTATCGCCATAATGCTCGGATGGCCTCCACTCCTTAATCCTCAAAAGGATGTAATGGCCATTGTAATTAATTTCATCTTTCTCAATTGCAATTTTTATTTCAGAAATATGTCTCTCGTCGCAAAAATCAACGGGGGAGTACAGATAAGAGCACCCATTATGGGGGTACGCAATTTCCAAACGATCGAACGGATGATTCACTCCTATTTCAAAAGATTTCGCGTGAGATTTACCACGCCGACCAATAACGTAATAACTAGCACAAAAAACGAATTGCACATTTCATGACACATCACCGGGATTCATAAATTTTCACAAGAATGCAGAATACCTTGGGGTGAGAGTGCGGTTGCCGCTGAGCGACTACCGCTTTACGTGCAGTTCAGAGATAAGTGCTCCATGGAAATTCGGAATTCACCGTCTTCGTCACTTAGGCTCAATGGGGATTTTTATTATTCCAATGAAACGTTTTTTCATCTCCATTATCGTTGACATAGCGAATAACAAACCCATTCCCTTCCGATGCCGCCCCGGTTATAGACTGCAAAATACCAGCATTTGACTTCAAACCGAGATTTATACGAGCGAGAGGGCGATTTATTCCTTGAAAAATATTATATACATAGATCAAATTGTCAGATGCACTCAATATTATTCGTTTTTCCGCATTGACAGCGAGGACAAATGAAAATGGCTTGCTGAGGCCGAGTTCTTCACTGTAGAAAAAAGTTACAGCGCATCCTGTCCCGCACGGGAACAGAATAGAAAATATCCCACTACTCAGTCCAACGTTAGCAGGGGGGAACGGATAGCGCATCAGTGATTGACTGTGCCCACCTTTCCTTAAAGCGATCGTACAATTCTCAGCCACATTTTTCCCCGAGCAATTTGTTTCTATTTGTGCCTCGCTGTTTGAGAAATTGGTGATTTCATGAATATTATTCGCAAAGGCAGTGCCGCAGACTGCAGCGGCCACCAACCCAACAACTATACTACGGGCGATAGAAACGATACGCATGCTCGCTTACTCCTTGAGGATTCTGGACTCGCTTTTCGGGAACGGCAAACGGTGGCACAGCGGGGTATTGCGCTGGATTTGTCGCGTGAAGCGCCGCTTGCGCTCCGGGGCTGTAATAGTTTGTCGCGCCGGGAATGATATTGGCGGACTCGGACGCCCTTAGCACCTCTTCGGCCGCATGCTGAGAGTCAGTCCAAGCCGGACCAGCAGGATTCTGTATGGCGTGGTAATTCAACGGGTCGATCGTGGCGCTCCAGCACGTAAACTGATATGGCGCAGTGACTATCTGCTTATACGTTTTATGTGCCCGCTGGACTTGATTACGGATTACCCACGCTACTGCGAGCTTTGATTCATAGTTCTCGCCCCTCGCCTCTCCATACAGGGTCCGAGCCAAATAATCCAGGTCCTCTGCATTAATTGCATTAAATGAATTGAAATTCCCCACCAACCCAATCGGATTAATGTGATACACATCGGCACCAGGAAAACCGGAGACGCCAGCCGCAACCTCGTCCCACCACACAAGCTTGGCGATGCGCTTTTTCTCCTCCTCATGCTCTGGTTTTGGCCCGGTGCGCTCCTCAATGGCACTGATCAGTTCCTGCCACTTCGCCGGATTGGCCCATTCACTTTCGTGCTTCGGGATGAGACGTGATGCCCGAAAAGCAATCCACGGAAACCCGGCGCCCCGAGTCTCCTGCCCCGAACCGCGGAGTTGGTCTGCCGCGCGAAGGCCGTTACCCTCCGGATACAGGGCACGGTAAATTGCCGCCATGAGTGGACTGAGCTTGCCAAGCGAACCCGCTTCGGGCGTATCGCTGCCCAGCGCATAGTCCACATAATCGCCAGTCGTAGCGAAAATGGTGTGCGCCGGATCGTGGTCCTCGCCATGGCACTCGAAATCGATCCAGCTCTGCGCAAACTCGCGGGTCACGCGGCCACCGGCAAAGCTCTGCTCGCGCACCCATCCCGAGAAGGCGTTGCGCAGCATGTCCGCGCCGTCCACTTTCCACCAGCGCCGTTTCTGCCCGTCGTTACCGGGCGTCCTCTCCTGAAACGAGTTTCCGGTACCTTTTTGCAGCGCCGCGAACGTCGCGACCTGGATTACGTCGGTTTGCCTGGCCTCCGCGCCTCTTTGCGGAGGCGTACTTCCCTGCGGATCCTTGTCATAAAGTGTGGTCCCACGGCCAACACGCAAAATCGTCGGATCGGCAGGCAAGCCCTGTTGGCTCCATTGCGTCGCGTTCGCGCAGTTGCTGTTGACCCACGCGCGTCCAGCCGTGATGAACGGCTTGATGCTCTCGTCGCAGAACACTTCGATGTGCGCCATCCGCGTACCCGCCGTGCACCGCTCCAGCGAGTCGTAACGCCCAAGGTGCCCGATCAGGTCTCCCGCCTTGATGGCAATGCCCCCGCCAGTTCCCTGCGGATCGCCCGCGTCGCACGTCTGGTTCGTTGTGACGATGACCCGGTCGAAGATCGAATCCGGGATGCTCTCCTTTGCAACCGGCCCTCCGTTCTGCGCGCCCAGGTAGATCCAGCCGTGAATGGCCACGGCGGGCGCAACGTATCCGCCCGCTACGGGCGCGTACAGCGTTGCGCCGTTCAGGTCCGCCAGTTGACCCCACGTGCCTCCGGGCTTCTTCTTCGTGTTGCTGATCGTTACGCTCGCACCCTGCGGCAGGATGCCAAGGACCGGGCCGTTCGGCGTCTTGCGCACGTGCAGCCCCGCCTGCGACGGATCCGCGGCCTGACCACCAGGCCCCGGCAGCGGTCTGTCCTGCGCATACTGTGTCACCTGCCACTGGCGCGACCAGTACGACGGTTTCTGCCGCTTCGGAAAATTGCTGTCGTAGTCCGCACTGGACATCAGGTGCATATACAGGCTGTAGAACGTCAGCTTCGTGCCGCGTGGAAACTCCATTTCGTGGCGCACCAGGGCGAAGGCCGTACTGTAGGGCGCCTGAGACGGCATGTTGCTGCCATCCGCTGCCAGTTCGCTGACCGGATAGTCCCTGTTCGCTCGCCAGGCAATCAGCACGCCGTCCGCAATGCAGCGCAATCCGCCGTCAAGATCGAGTTCCCGCCCGGCTCCGGCCTCGGTGACGTGAATCCCGCCGTGCCACATACCCTTGCGGCTGACAAGATACGAGCCGGACGGCTCGCTTTGGGCAAGCAACCGGTAAATGTCGTGCTCGTCCGTGAATTGGGCCGATGCTCCGGCAGGGCCTTGCGCCTTGCGTAGAAAGGGAAATGCAAATGCCGGTTGCCTGGGGCGTGTCCCCGGCGGTTGCGGGGGCTGTGATGTATTCGGTGGGGGATTGCTCGTCATGGATGTCGTGCGCTCCTGGGTGAATAGGGTCGCACCACGCTATGGCGGGCAGTCATACAGCGTCAATCGGCCGGAGTCTGAAATTACGTGAATAGTTGTTAAAAAAACCATCAAACACCCACCGTGCTCAACTCCTGAACCGAACAGTCATTTGCGCCGTCCTGTTACGCGACGAAGCCAGCACCGGAAAGCGGACGCGATGACGCGAAGTCAAATGGTCCAGTAGCCGAGTTCCATCGGAAAGATTGACGGGGAAACTGTAATGGTCGTCTCATCTATCAGGTAAGCGTTGAGCGCTTGCTGGACCCTATTTCCGCAGTCAAGCTAAACATTCTTTCTCGTCGATACTTCTGGCAGCGGTTTGCACGAACGGCGAGTCTTTCGGAGAGCCGAGGCCAGGCGCACGCCCCCCCCAAACCCCCGCACCCTTCCTAAGGATGCCGAATATAATCCACCAGCGCGACCGTATACTCATCCGGCTTCCGGTCGACCAAACTCACGAAAATCGTCACCAGAAACCCCGCCGGCACACCAAACACGCCCGAACTAATCGGCTCGATACCCAACCAGCGCGCGCCTTCAAACCCCGTGAGCTGCGTAAAAAACGGATACGTCGAAACAATGTAGTACACGCACACGGCGAGCCCGGCCACCATCCCCGCCACGGCGCCAAGCCGCGTCGTGCGTTTCCAGAATACGCCCAGCACGAGCACCGGAAACAAACTCGACGCCGCCAGCGAAAACGCCGCCCCCACCAGAAATAGAATATTGCCCGCATTGAGCGAGGCCACCCACGAAGCAAACAGCGCCACACCCAGCAGCAGAATCTTCGACATCGTCACGCGCCGCTGGCTCGATGCGTTCGGGTCCACCATGTGGTAGTACACGTCGTGCGAGAGCACGTTCGAGATCGTGAGCAGCAGTCCGTCCGCCGTGGAAAGCGCCGCCGCCAGCGCGCCCGAGGCCACGAGCCCCGACATCACATACGGCAGCCCCGCGATCTCCGGCGCCGCGAGCACCACCATGTCGGGCTGCATCTGGATGTCGCTCCAGTGCACGATGCCGTCGCCGTTGATATCGGCGATGCCGATCATGGTCGGCTCCATGCGCCGCCACTGCATCACCCAATGCGGCAGGTCGGCAAAGTGCAACCCCGCCAGGTGCGAAAGAATCTCGAACTTGATGAGCACCGCGAGCACCGGCACGGTCAAGTAAAACAACGCGACGAAGAACAGCGTCCATCCCACCGAGCGCCGCGCCGACGCCACCGAAGTCGTCGTGTTATAGCGCGTGAGAATGTGCGGCAGGCTCGCCGTGCCCAGCGAAAGGCACAGCAGCAGCGACAGAAAATTGCGTTCGTGTATGCGCCGCGCTTCGTCGTTATCGGCGGGAAACGGTTCGTGCATCGGCACCGGCGGCGCGGCGCGCGCGAGCAGGTCGTCGCGCTGCTGCGTCCACGCCACGCGCGCGGCTTCGGCATCGCGCGGGAAATGCGCGATCTCCTGCTCGATCGAATCGATGTCGCGCAGCGGGCCGTTGTGGCGGCGCATGTCCACGAGCGCGTCGACGAGGCGCGTTTTCTCCTCGGTATACGACTGCGGCAGCGCGTCCAGCCGCGATTGCCAGAGCGCCGCACGGCGCGCGTATTCGTCGCGCACGTTCGTCTCCGCGCTGGCGTCGCGCACGTCGCGCTCGAGCGTCTCCACGCGCTCCATCACCTTGCCGTAATCGAGTTGCGGCAGCCAGCCCAGGCCATCTCGATGCGCGATCAACGAAACCGGAATCAGGATCGCCGCGATCAGGATGATGTATTGCGCGACCTGGGTCCACGTGACCGCGCGCATGCCGCCCAAAAAGGAGCACACGAGAATGCCGGCCAGCCCGCAAAAGATGCCAATGGCGAAATCCACGCCGATGAAGCGCACTGCGATCAGCCCCACGCCCTGGATCTGCGCGACGAGATAGACGAACGAGCAGATGATCGTCGCCAGCACGGCGAGCGCGCGCACGAGGTTGCTGGAGAAGCGTGTGCCGAGGAAGTCCGCGATGGTGTAGCGCGCGAGCTTGCGCACGTAGGGCGCGAGCAGGAACGCGACGAGGCAGTAGCCGCCCGTCCAGCCCATCAGGTAGGCGAGGCCGTCGTAGCCGCTCGCGTAGAGCGAGCCCGCGAGGCCGATGAACGAGGCCGCCGAGAGCCAGTCGGCAGCCGTCGCCATGCCGTTGAAGAACGACGGCACACGGCGTCCCGCGACGTAGTATTCGACGAGGTCCGAGGTGCGCGAGAGCAATCCGATCACGGCGTAGACGGCGATCGGCACGAACAGGAACACGTAGCCGATCCACATGCCGGGGCCGGTGGCGAGCTCGATGCGCCACATCACGAAGATGAAGGCGAGAAAGCCGAGCGTATAGAGCGCGTAGGAACTGACGAGCCGGTACGTGAGCTTCATCGTTGCTGCTCCTGGCCGGCCTCGCGAATGGCCGTGTCGGCTTCGCGCGCGGCCTGGAGTTCGCGGTCGGCGCGCTGCATCAGCACGATGTAGAGCACCACGAGCACGATGTAGAGAAGAATCGCCCCTTGCGCGCCGATATAGAACGGCAGACTGAAGCCGGCAAAACGCACGCTGTCGAGTGCGCGCGCGAACAGCGGCACCACGAACGAGACCGCGAAGCCGAGGCTCATGAGCACGGCGATCAGCGCAACGTTAAAGCGCCAGTAGCGCCGATGCGCAAGCGCCATCGCCTCGCTCACCGGTGGTGGCTCGGGCAAGGGATTGAGCTTGCTCTGGGGTCGGGTGTGTGGCGCGGCCATGCGCCTGTTTAGCAAAAACACGCATGGCCGGCAATCGGGAACATCCGGCCTTGCATGGGGCCGGAGGTCTGGGCCGGAGTCTGGCGCCACGTGGCCGGAGCAGGAGCCAATGCGCCCGCCCCGGCCTTCAGGCAACGATCAAAGCGCCTCGCCGAGCTGATCGAGAATCGCGGGATTCTCCAGCGTGGAGACGTCCTGCGTGATCGCCTCGCCCTTCGCGAGCGAGCGCAGCAAGCGGCGCATGATCTTGCCCGAGCGCGTCTTCGGCAGATTTTCGCCGAAGCGGATGTCCTTCGGCTTGGCGATCGGTCCGATCTCCTTGCCCACCCACGCGCGCAGTTCGGCCGCGAGCTTCGCGGCGGCGTCGCCTTGCGGGCGCGTGGCCTTGAGCACCACGAACGCCACCACGGCTTCGCCGGTCGTGTCGTCGGGGCGGCCCACCACGGCGGCTTCGGCCACGAGCGGGTTTGCCACCAGCGCCGACTCGATCTCCATCGTGCCCAGCCGGTGGCCCGAGACGTTCAGCACGTCGTCGATGCGGCCCATGATGGTGAAGTAGCCGGTTTCCTTGTCGCGCACGCTGCCGTCGCCGGCGAGGTAGAGCTTGCCGCCGAGTTCCTCGGGGAAGTAGCCCGTCTTGTAGCGCTCGGGCTGGCCCCACACGTTGCGGATCATCGCGGGCCACGGGCGCTTCACGACCAGAATGCCGCCCTGCCCGTTCGGCACGTCCTGGCCGGTTTCGTCGACGATCGCCGCCATGATGCCCGGCAGCGGCAGCGTGCACGAGCCCGGCACGAGCGGCGTCGCGCCCGGCAGCGGCGTGATCATGTGGCCGCCGGTTTCGGTCTGCCACCAGGTGTCGACGATCGGGCAGCGCTTGCCGCCCACGTTCTCGTAGTACCACATCCACGCTTCGGGGTTGATCGGCTCGCCAACCGTGCCGAGGATGCGCAGCGAGGAAAGGTCATAGCTCTTCGGATGGACCTTCGCATCGGCTTCCGCGGACTTGATGAGCGAGCGGATGGCCGTGGGCGCCGTATAGAACACGGTGACCTTGTGCTTCTGGATCATGTCCCAGAAGCGGCCCGCGTTCGGATAGGTGGGGATGCCCTCGAACATGAGCTGCGTCCCGCCGATCGCGAGCGGTCCGTACGTGATATAGCTGTGGCCCGTGACCCAGCCGATGTCGGCCGTGCACCAGAACACGTCCGTGGGCTTCGAGTCGAAGGTCCACTTCATGGTCTGCGCGGCCCACAGCAGATAGCCGCCGGTGCTGTGCTGCACGCCCTTGGGCTTGCCGGTCGAGCCCGAGGTGTAGAGGATGAACAGCGGGTGCTCCGCGCCCACGGGCACCGGCGCGCAGGTCTCGCTCTCGGCTTGCGAGAGCTCGTGCATCCAGTGGTCGCGGCCTTCGGTCCAGCCAATCTTGCCGCCCGTGCGCTGGTAGACGATCACGCTTTGCACGGCTTCGCAGCCGCCCATGGCGATGGCTTCGTCGGCGATGTTCTTGAGCGGCAGCGCCTTGCCGCCGCGCATCTGCTCGTCGGCGGTGATGAGCGCGACCGCGCCCACGTCCACCATGCGCTCGTTGAGCGACTTCGACGAGAAGCCGCCGAACACCACCGAGTGCGTCGCACCGATGCGCGCGCAGGCCTGCATCGCGACCACGCCTTCGATCGACATCGGCATGTAGATCACCACGCGGTCGCCCTTTTTCACGCCGCGCTTCTTGAGCGCGTTGGCGAAGCGCGAAACGCGCGAGAGCAGGTCCTTGTAGGTGACGTTGTTAACGGTGCCGTCGTCAGCTTCGAAGATGATCGCGACGCGCTCGCCGTTGCCCGCTTCCACGTGGCGGTCGAGGCTGTTGTACGAGGCGTTGAGTTCGCCGTCCTCGAACCAGGTGTAGAACGGCGCCTTCGACTCGTCGAGCACCTTCGTGAAGGGCTTTTGCCACGTCAGCGTTTCGCGCGCGAGACGCGCCCAGAAACCCTCGTAATCGCGTTCGGCTTCGGCGCACAAAGCCTTGTATGCGTCCATGCCGGACACCGTGGCGCCCGCCACCGTTTGCGCGGAAGGCGCAAACACGCGATGTTCCTGAAGAACCGATTCAATCGCAGACATCGACAACCCCTTGGTGAAGATGAAACGTCAAACTCGTGGACGCGCACAGGATCTTCGATACCTGCACACGCCGTCTCCTTGCGCCGCCGCGCCGTTGCCTCGATGTTGCTTCGCGGTTCCGATGCCCCGGCGCGAAAGCGGCATTTTTCATTCCTGCTGCCGGCTCGCATGAACCCGCGCGCGAATCCGCACGCGCAAGATTAAGCCCGGCAACTTACCCGCTACTTACGCCCCCACTGCCATGCGATGACAGTCAGTTAAGCGGGCATTTAGAATGCTAACTGATCTGTGCGTCCGGATTCCAGCTTGAATCGTCATTCACTCTTTCTCGTCGCCGCCATGCTGCTGGTGGGCAGCAATGTCGGCATCGGCAAAACGATCGTTGCGTTTTTGCCGGTTCCGCTGTTCGCGCTGCTGCGCTTCGTAATCGCGCTCGCCGTGCTCTGGCCCCTGCTGCGCGGCGCGCGCATGCGGCGCGTGAGGCGCGACGAATGGCTCAATCTGTTCCTTCAGGCCCTCTTCGGTACATTCGGGTTTACGCTGCTGATGCTCGGCGGCGTGCATCGCACGAGCGCCGTTGCCGCCGGGGTCATCACGAGCACGATCCCGGCCGTGGTCGCGCTGTTCTCGTGGCTGTTCCTGCGCGAGCGGCCCGACGCACGGGCGTTCGCTTCGATCGCGCTCGCCATCGCGGGCATCGCCGTCATCAATCTCGCGCACGCGGGCAGCGGCTCGCAAGACCCGGGTTCGTTCGTGGGCAACCTGATGGTGCTGGGCGCAGTGTGCTGCGAGTCGTTCTATGTGATCCTCTCGCGGCGGCTCACGCAAACGCTCGCGCCGCTCGAAATCTGTGCCTATACCCACTTGTTCGGCTTTCTGCTGATGCTGCCGGTCGGGCTGCCCGATGCGCTCTCGTTCGTGCTCTCGTCCAGTTATGCGAGCGTGCCCGCGAGCCTCTGGGCGCTCGTGCTCTGGTACGGGCTCTCGGCCAGCGTGTTCTCGTTCTGCCTCTGGATGATGGGCATCCGCCACGTGCCGGGCAGCATCGCGGGGGTCTTCTCCGCCGTGCTGCCGGTGGCCGCCGCACTGTATGGCATCGCGTTTCTCGGCGAGCGTCCCACGCCCGCGCACGGCATCGCGCTGGCCTGCGTGATCGGCGGCATCGCGCTCGCGAGCCTCAAGAGCAAGCGGCTGCCGCCCGTGGCGTCGTAATTATTTTGTAAGACTCACCTGTCGGCGTCCCGGCGAAGCGGCGCGCCGACGCGTTACAATAACGCCCGCCCGGCCCTCGCGGCCAGGCGGCGCGTGCACCTAAGTCCGCACCCAGGTTCGTGCCCAGGTCCGCGCCCGATTCCCGCCACTCGTGAAACGCCCATGTCCGCTGCACGTCCCCAGCCGCCGTCCGCCGCTCGCCCTCGCCGCATGCGATTGCTCCCCAGCATCATCTTCATGAGCCGCTGGCTACAGGTGCCGCTCTATCTTGGGCTGATCGTCGGGCAAGCCGTCTACTGCGTGCTGTTCGTGAAGGAAGTCTGGCACCTCGTCAGCCACGCCATGTCGCTCGACGAGACCAGCATCATGCTCGCCGTGCTCGGCCTGATCGACGTGGTGATGATCTCGAACTTGCTCATCATGGTGATCGTGGGCGGCTATGAAACCTTCGTCTCGCGCATGGGACTCGAAGGCCACCCCGACGAGCCCGAATGGCTCGATCACGTGAACGCCGGCGTGCTCAAGGTGAAGCTCTCGATGGCGCTCATCAGCATTTCGTCGATTCATCTGCTGAAAACCTTTATCAATCCCGACGCGGTTTCCGAGCGCACGGTGATCTGGCAAGTGGCCATTCACGTCGCCTTTCTGCTCTCCGCGCTGGTGATGGCGTGGATCGACCGCCTCACCACGCATACGCACCCCGACCACTACCACGACCTCGCCGCGCGCCATCCGGTGCCCGAGCGGGCCGTGGTGCGCGAGACGGCAGCATCGGAATAGCTCCCCGGCACGCCGTATAGACGATTCAAAAACCCCACTGTCCCCACAGAAGCTAGCCATGACCGTCATCAAACAGGAAGACCTGATCCAGAGCATTGCGGATTCGCTGCAATACATCAGCTACTACCATCCGCAGGATTACATCGAGGCGCTCGGCCGCGCATACGAACTCGAAGAGAGCCCGGCCGCGAAAGATGCGATCGCGCAGATCCTCACGAATAGCCGCATGTGCGCCGAAGGCAAGCGCCCCATTTGCCAGGACACCGGCATCGTCACGATCTTCGTGAAGGTCGGCATGGACGTGCGTTGGGACGGTGCGACGATGGGCGTGACCGACATGATCAACGAAGGCGTGCGCCGCGGTTACCTGAACCCGGACAACGTGCTGCGCGCGTCGATCGTGAACCCGCCCGAAGGTGGCCGCAAGAACACCAAGGACAACACGCCGGCCGTGATCCACTACGAGATCGTGCCGGGCGACAAGGTGGACGTGCAGGTGGCGGCCAAGGGCGGCGGCTCGGAGAACAAGTCGAAGTTCGTGATGCTCAACCCGTCCGACTCGATCGTCGACTGGGTGCTCAAGACCGTGCCGACGATGGGCGCGGGCTGGTGCCCGCCGGGCATGCTCGGCATCGGCATCGGCGGCACCGCTGAAAAGGCGATGCTGATGGCGAAGGAATCGCTGATGGAGTCCATCGACATTCAGGACATCATCAAGCGCGGTCCGAAGGACTGGGTCGAAGAGCTGCGCGTGGAACTGCACGAGAAGGTCAACGCGCTCGGCATCGGCGCGCAGGGTCTGGGCGGTCTCGCCACCGTGCTCGACGTGAAGATCATGGCCACGGCCACGCACGCGGCTTCGAAGCCCGTCGCGATGATCCCGAACTGCGCGGCCACGCGCCACGCGCACTTCGTGCTCGACGGCTCGGGCCCCGCGAAGCTCGAAGCGCCCTCGCTCGACGCATGGCCGAAGGTCAACTGGGAGCCGAACACGGAAACCAGCAAGCGCGTCGATCTGAACACGCTCACGCCGGAAGAAGTCGCGTCGTGGAAACCGGGCCAGACGCTGCTGCTCTCGGGCAAGATGCTCACGGGCCGCGACGCGGCGCACAAGCGCATCGCCGACATGCTCGCGAAGGGCGAGAAGCTGCCGGTGGACTTCAAGAACCGCGTGATCTACTACGTGGGCCCGGTCGACCCGGTGCGCGACGAAGTGGTCGGCCCGGCAGGTCCCACCACCGCCACCCGCATGGACAAGTTCACCGAGCTGATGCTCTCGCAAACGGGCCTCATCTCGATGGTGGGCAAGGCCGAGCGCGGCCCCGTGGCGATCGAGGCGATCAAGAAGCACAAGGCGGCTTACCTGATGGCCGTGGGCGGCGCGGCGTACCTCGTTTCGAAGGCGATCCGCGGCTCGAAGGTCCTCGCGTTCGAAGACCTCGGCATGGAAGCCATCTACGAGTTTGACGTGCAGGACATGCCGGTGACGGTCGCCGTGGATTCGTCGGGCACCTCGGTCCACAAGACCGGCCCCGCCGAATGGCAGGCGAAGATCGGCAAGATTCCGGTCGCGACGGCTTGATGCACGCTCGATGAGTACGATCGGCACCTGCCGATGCGAAAACCGGGGCCTCGCGCCCCGGTTTTTTTTGAGTAACGTGAAACAAGCGCAAAACGAACGCAAAACGGTTTGAGATTAATTCTCAGCACGTGGCAAATGCCTGATTCAGGCTGGATTTCCATGCGGATCCGGTCTTGGCTTTTGCGGATCGAGCGTTTATTGTTCGTATCCAGTGTTGGAATCCTGTGGTTGAAAACCGCGCGCCTCACCAAGGAAGGGAAATCATGCAAGGCGATAAAAAAGTCATCGAATACCTGAACGCACAGCTCAAGAACGAGCTGACCGCCATCAACCAGTATTTCCTGCATGCCCGCATGTACAAGCACTGGGGCCTCGAAAAACTCGGCAAGCACGAGTACGACGAGTCGATCGGCGAAATGAAGCACGCCGACCTGCTCATCGAGCGTATCTTCATGCTCGACGGCCTGCCCAATCTGCAAGACCTGCACAAGCTGCTGATCGGCGAAGAGACCAAGGAAATCCTCGAATGCGATCTGAAGCTCGAGCAGATTTCGCAGTCCACTTGCAAGGAAGCCATCGTCTATTGCGAATCCGTGCGCGACTTCATCTCGCGTGAGATTTTCGTGAAGATCCTCGACGACACCGAAGAGCACATCGACTGGCTCGAAACCCAGCTCGACCTCATCGACAAGGTCGGCATCCAGAACTACCAGCAATCGGCAATGGGTTCGGTCGAGTCCTGATGAACCTGCCGGCTCCCTCCTGCGCCACGCCCATCGGCATCTTCGATTCCGGGCTCGGCGGCCTCTCGGTGCTGCGCGCCGTGCGCGCGCAATTGCCCGCCGAGCGCATCGTCTATGTGGCCGACTCGCGCTATGCCCCGTATGGCCAGCGCGACGACGACTTCATCGCCGACCGCACGCTCGCCATCTGCGAATGGCTCGTCGCGCAGGGAGCCAAGGCGCTCGTGGTGGCCTGCAATACCGCCACCGCGCAGTCCATCGCGCTCGTGCGCGAGCGGCTCTCCGTCCCACTCGTGGGCGTGGAGCCCGGCATCAAGCCCGCGGCGCTGATCTCGAAGTCACGCGTGGCGGGCGTGCTCGCCACTCCGGTGACGCTGCGCAGCACGCGCTTTCAGGCGCTCGTCGAGCGCCACGCCGCCGACCTGCGCGTGCTGTGCCAGCCGGGCCACGGCCTCGTGGAGGCGGTCGAGCGCTGCGACGTGAGTTCGCCGGCGCTCGTCGAGCTGCTGCGCGGCTATGTGCAGCCGATGCTCGATGCCGGCGCCGACACGCTCGTGCTCGGCTGCACGCACTACCCCTTTCTCGATGCGGCCATCCGCTCGATCGTGGGCGAGCGCATGATGCTCGTGGATACCAGCGTGGCCATCGCACGCCAGCTCGAACGCGTGCTCGATCAGCACGGCCTGCGCGCACAACTGGCCGCCGACGCCAGCGCAGCCCCCGGCACGCCGGCGCGCTTCTGCTCGACCAGTGACGGCGCGCATCTGCGCACGCTTGCGGCGGCGCTGCTCGGCATCGAGGCGCAGGTCGAATGCGTGAGCATCCCTTCGCCGCGCACGCTCGAACCCGCAGCCAACGCCGCCTGAGTCGCCCGCGCGCAACGGCTTCTGCCAAGGCCAACGTCCCGGCTCCATCCCACCCCGCTTTTAGTCGTCATCCCTATCCCGGCGTCATCCGCGCTCCCCGGTATCCACACGGGCCTTCACCTTCCCACCCTGTTTTACGCCCATCACGCCGAGCCCCCGCCGGCTCTGATCCACCAGCAAAATCCCTGCTAAGGGTCCGGTTTTGTTACAAAAAATCCAACTGTACGCTTGCCAAAGCAGGCAAACATAATGATAATAATTCGCATTAACCCTCTTTATTGCGGTCCATCATGATTGTCTGCATGTGCAAATCCGTCTCCGACCGGACGATCCGTGCCTCCATCGCGGAGGGCATGGATTCCTTCGACGAGTTGCAGTTCGAACTCGGCGTCGCGACCTGCTGCGGCAAGTGCGAGGAATCCGTTCGCGAAGTGATGGCGCAAAGCGGCGCCTGCGCGACCCGCTGCGGCGTGAATCATGGCGCGAGCCATGCGCACCCGGCAGCCATGCCGCAAGCTGTTCCCATGACGTTCTACGAGCGCAAGGCCGCCTGATTCTTGCAGCGCGCGTCCCTCGCGGCGCGCGCTTTTGTTTCACCGCTCGCATGCCAGGGTGCTTTACTGCCCGCTTTACTGCCGACAGCAAGCCAGTTTCACGACCAGCCAGCTACCATTCGTTCCCACTGCCGGAGGCCGGGATGGAATTGCTGATCGGATTCGTGACCACCGTGTGTATCTCGCTGTTGATCTTTCGCAAATAAAGCCGCCCGTCGCGACGCGTTGCCCAGCCTGCGCGCCGTCGTCATTCTGGCGGCCACGCTAACATGCAGGCTTCTCAAACCACCGCCAACGCGTCAGTGCTCCCCGTTTTTCGTACGATCGGCGCGAACCGTCGCGTCATGACGGCGGGCGCGATCGTCATCGCGCTGCACGCCACGCTCATCGCCGTCGTCCTGAACAAACGCGACGCCGTCACACCGGTCTCGCTCGAATCGCGGACGATCACGGCCGAGCTGATCCGGCCCGAGCCGGTTGCCGCGCCAGCGGCGATCCAGTCGACGCCCACGCCGCCACCGCCCAAGCCGGTGCCGCGCGTGAGCCGCGAGCAGCCCAAGGTCCAGCCGAAACCCAAGCCCGCGCCTACGCCGCTGCCCGTCGCCGAAGCCCCCTCGCAGCATGTGGCCCAAAGCGCGAGCGCCGAACCTGCGCCGCCCGCGCCGGCTGCGCCCATCCCGCCGGCTCCGGTCCCGGCACCGCAGGCCGCTGCACCCGCACAAGGCAAGCCGACGATGGCGCTCGCCGCACCCAAGAACGTCTCGCATCTCGACTGCAATATCGTCGAGCCCGATTACCCGATGCTCTCGAAGCGTCGCGGCGAGACCGGCGTGGCTTACGTGCACTTCGTGGTGGGGCTCACCGGCAAGCTCGAGAACATCGAGCTCAAGAAGAGCAGCGGCTATAGCCGTCTAGACGACGCCGCGCTCTCCGCCATGCGCAGCAGCGCGTGCAAGCCCTACATGGAAGACGGCCAGCCCGTGCGCGCGGCCTACACGCAGCCATTCGATTTCAGCCTGCAAAACTGATTTGCCGGCCCTGGGCTGCAGCGCGCACGCGACGCGGCCACCTGAATTGCACCGTTTAGACGAATTGAAATAGAGGAAAAACCATGCAGAACTACGGTATCGCCCACGTCTGGGCGCAAGGGGATTTTGTGACGCGCGGCATCGCGCTCGCGCTGCTGATCATGTCGGTGCTGTCGTGGTGCGTGATCGTCGTGAAGGGCTGGAACGTCGCGCGCCTGAAGCGTCTCACGAAGAATGCCGAGACCTCGTTCTGGCATTCGGACGACCTCGCCGACGGCGTGAAGAAGCTCGGCAGCGGCACGCGCGAAGACAACCCGTTCCTCGCGCTCGCGCTCTCGGGCCAGGAAGCCGCCGAGCACCATCACCAGACCCAGCCGCATCTGCACGACCGCATGGACGTCTCGGACTGGGTCACGCGCTGCCTGAAGGACACCATGGACGACTCGATCTCGAAGATGCAAGCCGGCCTCGCAATCCTCGCCTCGATCGGCAGCACGGCGCCGTTCGTCGGCCTGTTCGGCACGGTGTGGGGCATCTATCATGCACTGCTTACCATCGGCGCGACCGGCCAGACCTCGATCGACGCGGTGGCGGGCCCGGTGGGCGAGGCGCTGATCATGACCGCGTTCGGCCTGTTCGTCGCGATTCCCGCGGTGCTCGGCTATAACGCGCTCACGCGCGCCAACAAGGCCGTGGTCACGAAGCTCAACCGCTTCGCGCACGGCCTGCACGCGTTCTTCGTGACGGGCGCGCGTCTGTCGTCGACGGCGAAGGGCGGCAATCTGCGCGTCGCCGCGCGCAGCCACTAATCGGCGGAGGCAAGCAACATGGCGATGAGCCCCTTTGCCAGCGACGACGACGATGGCCTCATGAACGAGATCAACATGACGCCGCTCGTCGACGTCATGTTGGTTCTCCTGATCGTTTTCATGGTGACGATTCCCGTGATCCGTCACGCCGTGAAGATCGACCTGCCGCACGCGAGCAGCCAGAAGGAAGACGCCAGGCCCGCGCAGATCAACCTGTCGATCGAAGCGGACGGCACGGTGCTGTGGGACGGCTCGGCCGTCAACGACGACGCGCTCAAGACGAAGATTGCCGCAGCGGCGCAGCAACAACCGCAGCCCGAGTTGCACTTGAACGCGGACCGCAAGGTCGTCTACGAAAAGGTGGCGCAAGTGATGTCGGCGGCGCAGAGCGGCGGCCTCACGAAGCTCGGCTTCGTTACCGATCCCGCTCGTCACTGATCCCGCTCGGCATGGGTCATTGCGCGAGCGATCGAGCAGGCGATTTCGGAGCACCAGGTAAAAGGCCCCCATCGTCAGATGAGGGCCTTTTTTCGTGCGCACGCGGCGCATTCGGGCGGTGGCGACGATCCCCGACAATCGTTCGGTTCACATCGGCACATGCGACTTGCCGTGGTCGACACGGACTGCGCTTTCAGCCCTGAAGGCTCGCTATGATAGCGGCCATCAATTCCCGCACAAGACCGGTGCTTGGCGAGAGGGATTTCAATATATTCCTCTCGCCGCACACGTTCAATACTTCGGCCATTGAAAGTAACGATTGCCGGCGGCGCTTAAATGCCAAAATAAAATGCAAAAATGCAAATCGCGTGCAATGCGTCGTGCGCATCGGCTCGCATCACTCGCGTTTCATGCAACGCACGCGCATATACGTTCGCAAAGCTTCTGCCGCTTATATCGGCCTGCTTTCAGGTGTGACCGGCCAGGCGCTCTTCAGGCGGCTTCGATGTTGCGCGGGCCTGCCCGCCGCCCTGCTCCATCAGCGCAGCGACATCGCTCCTGAGCGGACATTCCTGCTGAAGGCTCTGGTCCGCATCGAGCACCTCGACCAGATAGTCGACAAACGCGCGCACCGCCGGAACCATGCCCTGGCGCGAGAGAAACACCGCATAGAGCTGCGGCACCGGCAGCGTCCAGCCCGGCATCACCGGCGATAGCTTGCCCGAGCGCAGCGCGGCGCCATACATCATCTCCGGCAGCGCGGCAATGCCGAGGCCTTGCAGTGCAGCTTCGCGAACCGTGGTGAGGTCGGCGCTGATGAGCCGCGGCTCGTGCTCGTGCGCGTGGTGCGTGCCGTCCGGCGAGATCAGATGGAACACGTGGCGACCGTCGCTCGTGGGCGTATCGAGCGTTTCGAAACGCGCGAGGTCGTCGGGCGTGAGCGGCGGCGCATTCTGCGCGAGCAGGCTTGGCGCGCCCACCAGCATCTGCTCGGTGCGCCAGAGCGGACGCACCACGATATTGGCGTTCTCGGGCGGCTCCGAACGCACGCGCAAGGCGATATCGACCGAGTCTTCGAAGAGGTCGATCACGCGGTTCGTCACGCGCATCACCACCCGCACTTCCGGGAAGCGATGCATGAATTCGGGAATGATCTGCGAGAAGATGGTTTGCGAGAGCGTGACCGGCACGCTCACGCGCACCGTGCCGCGCGGCGAAGACCGCAGCGACTGAACGACGTTCACCGCGGCCTGCGCCTCCGAGAGCATGGCGCGGCAATGCTGGTAGAAGAGCTCGCCCGCCTCGGTGAGCGCGAGCTTGCGCGTGGAGCGCTGCAAGAGACGCACGCCGAGCGATGCTTCCAGTTCGCTCACCCGCCGCGAGAGACGCGACTTCGATATGCCTAGCACGCGTTCAGCCGCCGAGAAACCCCCGTGCTCCACCACCTGCGAGAAGTACATCAGGTCGTTCAGGTTGTGCGAATCGATTTTCATGTCGTCGTTCCAGCGATGGGACAATCCATTGCGATCAGGCGGTCAAACAGGCCAAATCGGCTACCTATAATAGCGGTTTGTTTCGCATATCGCGTAATTCCCATTTTTTCGAGGTGATATCCATGTCGGCCGTCCGCTCGATCGCCCACGTTTTTCCCGCGGTTCAAACCACCGAGGGCGGTGGATTCATCGTCAATCGCCCCTTCCCCACCCGTCAGTTGATGGATTTCGATCCGTTCCTGCTGCTCGACGAGATGGGGCCCGTCGATTACGCGCCCGGCGCCGCCAAGGGTGCGCCCGATCATCCGCACCGCGGCTTCGAAACGGTCACCTATATGCTCGCGGGCCGCTTCGGCCACAAGGATTCGGCAGGCCACTCGGGCACGCTCGCCCCCGGCGACGTGCAATGGATGACGGCCGGCGCCGGTGTGATCCACAGCGAGATGCCCGACCCCGAATTCACACGCACGGGCGGGCGCATGCACGGGCTGCAACTGTGGGTGAACCTGCCCGCCCGCGACAAGATGATCGCGCCGCGCTATCAGGAGATGCCGCACGCGCAGATTCCGCAGGGCCGCTCGGCCGACGGCCTGGCCACGGTCAAGGTGATCGCGGGCGAGTCGCTGGGCGCGAAAGCCGCCATCGAGATCCGCACGCCCATCCTCTACCTGCATTTCACGCTCGCGCCTGGCGCGCGCGTGGAGCAGCCGGTGCCCGCGGGCTGGAACGTGTTCGCCTACGGCCTTTCCGGCACGGCGCAATACGGCGTCAATGGCGAGGCTATCGGCGCGCAGCAGATGGTGGCTTTTGCCGGCGACGGCGACACTGTCACGATCTCCACGCCTGAGAACGAAACTGGCGACGCGGCCGGGCCCACCGAAGTGCTGCTGATCGGCGGCCTGCCGCTCAACGAGCCGGTCGTGCGCTACGGCCCGTTCGTGATGAACACCGAGCAGGAGATCCGCCAGGCCGTGCTCGACTACCAGGCCGGACGCATGGGGCACATTGCGCACTGAGCGCACGCTGAAGGCATCGAACGCCCGGAGCGCGCTGAAGCTCACGGCACCGGCGGCGCGTTTTTTGCTCAGGTTTTTTCGGCCGCGCCAGTGACGGAAGGCGCGGCGCACCCCATCGACACCTCCGCAGCTTGATCCGCTTTCCGTCACAATATGGCTTTCCATGCCGCGCGCCCAACGGGCCAGCCCGACGGGCCGCGGCATGTTCCCTTTCAACCGTTCCGCCCGCGAGGAGCGCATGGCCGAAACCGCAGTCACCGCACACATTGGCTCGACCAACTATCAGGTCCAGTTCGACGACGGCACCCACACATGGATCGCCGACGAACCGGCATCCGCCGGCGGCGGCGACCGCGGCCCCACGCCTTATTCGCTGCTGCTGTCGAGCCTCGGCGCCTGCACGTCGATCACGCTGAAGATGTATGCGCAAAGGAAAGAGTGGCCGCTCGAAGGCGTGCGCGTGAAGCTCTCGATGGAAACCGGCAGCGAAGGCACCACGATCGATCGCCAGATCGCGCTCGAAGGTCCGCTCTCGGACGAGCAGCGCGAGCGTCTGCTGCAGATCGCCAATGCCTGCCCGGTCCATAAGGTCTTGACGAACTCGATCACGATCCGCTCGGGCCTCGTCGCCGCGTAAGTGGCGGCGGACGGAAATCGCTACAAAGGAAGGCGCCGCCTTGAATTTCGAACACCTTATCCAGATCAACGACCCGCTGAACCCGCTCGTCCTGCCCATGACGCGCGAGCAGCTTTGGGAAGGCCTCGTGCTGCGCGCCGAGCAGCCGCAGCTTTTCGTGATCGGGCTCGACAGCTGCACGATTCTTTCGCGCGAGGGCAACACGCTCGAGCGCGAGCTGCACTACGGCCACGCCACGGTGCGCGACCGCGTCACGCTCACGCCGAACGAGAACGTGCGCTACGACATCCTGCCGACCGCCGAGTACGTGGGCGGCTCGCTCACGATGACGATCGAGCAACCCGATGAGCTTCAGCTGTTCCTGCGCTTCGAGTACCGCACGACGCTGCCGACCACCGATACGAAAGACGACCACCAGACTTCGGAGATCGTGAAATCGGCGTATCACGAGTCGGATATCGACACCGTGCGGCTCATTCGTCAGTACGTGCAGGGACTGGGCGAGCCGGAGGCGCCGCTGCACTGAGTGGTCACACTGAGCCGTTGCACTGGGCGGCTGCGCTAGAACCGCTGCCGTTCAACTGATGTGTTTTGCGCCTCCCGATCGAGCCGCGCCACGTCGCGGCATGCCCCCATTCGCGCCCGGCCACACGCCGGGCGTCGTTGTTTTGAGGGGCGCGCATGCAACAGGCTATCGGTATTCGCTTTCGATGAATTTCGCGAAGTTGCAAATGGGAACGATTATCATTTAATATAGACCCATCGAATCGAGATCCAACCCCGTCACATTCATGACCGAATTCAACCGCTCGTCGACCCTCAGTGTGAACCGCACCGGCTCCGCCCTCACCGGCACCCGTGTGCAGAAACCCGCAGCGCCCGCCGTGACGCGTAAAAGCGTCAGCCCAGCCAGCGCTACGGCCAGCGCCGCAGCCAGCCCGAAAACGGGTAGCGAGCGATCGCTTGAAAGCACGACACTGCTGCAAGGCCGCAGCCACGTGAGCATCGTGCACAACGGCGAGACTTACCAGTTGCGCGCGACGCGGCTCGGCAAGCTGATTCTGACCAAGTGAGGTTTGAGTTTCTAGTACCAGGTATTGTGGGGACCGCCTCCCATGAGAGGCGTTGGGCATTAGCCAGCAACGACGGCCTGCACGCGAGACTAGACCCCTTCGTTCGTGCACACATCCTTCAAGCAGCCGTCGCAGCCAGCCACGCCATTTTTTTGTTCTCACCTGTGAAAATCGTAGCGGCGCGCGAAGCGCTTGCCGCACGAAGCAAAAAACAAAAAGCAAAAAAAGCCGCGAACGATGCCGCGGCTTTTTGCTTTGACGGTTATTGCTGCACACGTCATGGCACGATGGTTCGCGCCATGATCGCCTTTTCTTTCGCTACTTACGCCAGATTGAGCGCCTTGATGCCCGCCTGTGCGATGGCCGCATCCTGATCGGCCTTCACGCCCGAGACGCCCACTGCGCCAATCACGTCGCCGTTCGCGACGATCGGCACGCCACCTTCGAGCATGGCCGTGAGCGGCACGCTCAGGAACGCCGTGCGGCCGTCGCGGATCATCTCTTCGAAGAAGCGGCTTTCGCGGCGCCCCAGCGCCGCCGTGCGCGCCTTGCCCGGCGCGACTTCGCTGCTGATCGGCGGCGCACCGTCGAGGCGACGCAAATACAGCAGATGCCCACCGTCGTCGACGATCGAGATCGTCACTTTCCACTCGTTCGCACGGGCGTGCGCGATGGCCGCATCGGCCACTTTTGTCACGTCTTCGTCGGTCAGTACTACTCTCGTTCGCATACGTGTCTCCGAATATTCAAAAAACGGGTGGCGCACCTGCCAGTCCGGTTTTTGAGAGTACACGCACACTTGAGCCGTGGCGCTGCCCTTCTCCGTATACCCGTCATTCGCAATTGACGAAGCCGATGTGGGGCCGCATGCGGCTTTCATGCGGCCCTATGCAGCCCTATGCGGAACGCCATGCGCCCCGCATTCAGTGCGCCCAGCCCCAGAACATGAGCCACCACGCGCTGTCGACCACGGCAAGCGCCGCGCAAAAGCCCGCCAGCGAGAGCGCACGCTGCCACAGACGCGTGCTGTAGCGTCCCGTGACGCGCCAGGCGAGCCACGCGCTCCACGCATTGGTGATAACGAGAATTGCAATGCGCACGCTCGCGGCCCAATCGACCGGCACGTGCTCGGCGCGCAGGAGCGAGAGCGTCGTGGCCGAAAGACCGAGAAACACACCCGCGCCCGCGAGCGGAATGAGCGACTGCGCGAAGTGATGGAGCCGACGCATCTCGAAGCGTCCGACGAGCACGCTCGTAAGTGCGAGGATCGCGAGCAGCGCCGTGCCGTAGACGAGCCCCGTCGCGACGATATAGCCGACGATCATGGTGCCGTCGAGCCACGAGAACACGTCGTTTTGGGCGGGATAGTGCGTAAGCAGGAACCACGGCGCGTTGGTCTCGAGCGGCCAGGTAATGTTCTGGTCGATGAGCCAGCCTGCGAACGATTGCTTGAGGTCGACGAACCACCGCGAGGCGGTCCAGTGAAACGCGCCGATCGCGATACCAAGCAGTCCGTAGAGAATGAGCGCGGTGTCCCAGCCGCTCGCCTGCTTGTCGCCGAGCTCGACCACTTCCTCCGAGGGCGAGCGCCACGTGAGCGCGATCGCATCACGATGGCCGCTGCAGCGTCCGCACATGTGGCACGCAGCGCCGCCCTTCATGTTGCGCAACGGCACGAGCGGCGCGCAGTTCACGGGAATCACGCGATGCCCGCCGTGCTCGCCGTGCGTGTACGAATTGCGCCAGGCGTCTTCGTTCACCTTGAAGTGAAACGGCGCAAGGCGTGCCAGAAGCGAAAAAACCCCGTTCACGGGGCAGAGATATTTGCACCAGACGCGCTTTTCGCGCCCGTACAGGAAACCGATCACCATCGCGCCGAGCGTGGAGCCGCCCAGCACGAGCAGCACCGCCTTGGGGTACTGGTAGACGCTCACCATCTGTCCGTAGATGGTGGTGAGGCCAAACGCCACGAAGGGCCAGCCGCCCCAACGCATCCAGTGCGGGATGGACTTGCCGCGCCCGAACTTGCTCGCGAATTCGCTGAGCGCGCCTTCGGGACAGAGCACGCCGCACCATACGCGCCCGAGCAGCACCATCGAGAGCAGCACGAACGGCCACCAGATGCCCCAGAACACGAACTGCGCCGCGAGCGTGAGGTTATTCCATAGATGCGCGGTGTCGCCGGGCAGCGGCATGACCGCGGGAACGAGAATCAGGAACGCATAAACCGCCACGACTACCCACTGCACGGCGCGAATGATCGCGCCGTGCCGCTGCATCCATTGTCCCGCCTGGGCAAGTTTGCCTTGCCGAAGCGGTCCTTGGCCCACTTGTTGGCCCACGCCCTGGCCCGCCTCCTGACCCAACCCACAACTCATGCTGCCTTCCTCTTGGTCACGGCCGCGGCGCGCCCGTCGGCGCGGCGCGCGAGGAACCACACCACGAGCCAGTACACCGCATAGGCGATCAGGTTCATGAGCGCCGGATGGGCGCGGTAGCCCGTGAGCGTCGCGACGAGCGAGCCAAAGGTGTTCGAATCGTCGAGAATCGCCGACGAGTTCCAGACCTGGTCGATGATCGTCGGCAGCACTTCCTTGTCGATCAGCTTGTCGACGCCGGTCTGGAACAGGCCCGCGCCGAGGAACAGCAGCATGATCTCGGTGACGCGGAAAAAGTGGCGCCACGAGAACAGCCTGCCGCCCAGTTGCAGCAAGTAGAACGTGAGGAACGCGAGGCCGAGGCCCAGCAGCACGGCCATGTACTGGCTCGCATCCACGTGACCCGACTGGCCGAAGCCGAGGCCATACAGGAAGATCACCGTCTCGCTGCCCTCGCGCGCGATGGCGAGCGCGACGAGCACCGTAATGCCCCACCAGTTCGCGTCGCGCGTCGTCTGCTCGAGCGACTGCTCCATCTCGCGCTTGAGCGTGCGCCCATGTTGCTTCATCCACAGCACCATTTGCACGATCAGCACGCACGCGACCAGCACCATGCCGGTCTGGAAGTAATCCTGCGCATCGCCGGAGAGCACTTCCGTGAAACCCACGAGCGCGGCACCCAGCGCAACGGCCGCCAGCAGGCCGAGACCCACGCCGCCCCACAGATACGGCATGCCGCGACGCGCGTCGGCGTCGCCGTTCTTCAGCCACGCATACAGAATGCCGACGACGAGCAGCGCTTCGACGCTCTCCCGCCAGACGATGAACAATACCTGACCCATTGACATACCTCCTGCCGCCGGCTCACGCGCCGGCCACGTTCCCTGCTTCGCGACTTCTCGCCACGTGCAATGCTCATTCGACGCCAATCATCTGGCGCCGATCATTTGGCACCGACATCCTTCGACAATCACCTGGCAACAATCACGCCCTGCGCCTGCTGATGGAAATCGTCGAAAAACTTGTACTCGCCCGGATCCAGCGGCGCGATCACGACGAACGAGTCTGCACCCGGCGCCAGCACCTTTTCCTTGCGCAACTGGACGCTTTCGAACTCCGCCGCGCCCTTGCCCGTGTTGCGCACCTCGATCTTGATGCGCTTGCCCGCCGGCACCTCGATGCGCGCGGGGTTGAGCTTGCCGTCGGTCATTTCCAGCTTGAACGTCGGCAGATCCTCTGCGTGCGCCACATTGGCCACGCCCGCCAGCGAGGCTGCAAAAGACGCGCACAGCGCGAGCGCCGCAAACTTCCGGATTCCAGTCATCGGTCTTACCTGCTCCTTGTGTCCTGCCTGCCGCTTGCGCGGCTTCCCGGTGCGAGAGATTCGCGTGCTTTAGTAGCCGCCCTTCTTGCCGATGCCCGCGAACGGGAAATCGTATTCGAGCGTGATGGGCTTGAACCACGGGCCCACGCCCGTTTCCTTGTCGACGTGACGGCCGAACGCCATGTGGCCCGTCTGCATCGGCGCGTCGACAACCAGCTTCAGGTGATATTTGCCCGGGCCGGCCAGCTTGACGTTATCGCCATAGTGCGGGCCGTCGTTCGCGACCATCGGCATCAGGTCGCCCTTTTGCACGTAGCTCGAACCCGGCTTGGTCAGCTCGTAGTGAACTTGCAGATACGGCATCCAGTCGCCTTCAGCGAAGCCCGTCGGGTTGTTCTTGACCGCGTGGATGTCCGACTCCAGATGGATATCGGAATCCGCCGCCTTGCGCATCATGCCCTCCGGCTCCATCGTGATCGGCTGCAGATAGACCGCGCCGATTTCCATACCGCCCTGGATTTGCTGCTTACCGATCGGGTATTCGGCCGCCTGGGCCGCGAACGCCGCGCTCGCGGCCGCCATGACGACAGTGCCGCGCAAGAGAGAATGGATCCGCATCGAAACTCCTGGTGTTCTTATGAGTGGTATGACAATCGAGATGCCCGGCACATCTACGTAATAACGATAATGCGAACAATTCTCAATAATTTTGGAGTTTAACACCGATATTGGCCCGGAACAAAGCGCCACGCGCGGAAAGCCTCACTGCAACAGGGTTTTATCAACGTTTCATTAACGCTTGCTTACGGCAGGCCGCAGTCTCTATTTGCATTTTCATTACCGGCGCGCACTGAAACACACGCGAACGGCCGGCGCGACCAGGCGCACGCGCAAAAAAGGCGCAAGCGCAAATCCATGCGCATGCGCCCTTTCATGCTTGCCACCTTGGTGTGGCCTTGCCACTACCCCAACGAGGCTCAGGCCAAGCCGGACCAGCCGCGGCTCAAGCCGGATGATCGCCCACGTTCGCCCCGAACACGCGCCGGCGCAACACCGCAAGCTGGTCGCGCGTCTGCGCGGCCTTCTCGAATTCGAGGTTCTTCGCGTAGTCCATCATCTGCTTCTCGAGCCTCTTGATCTCCTTGGCGATCTGCTTTTCGTTCATGTCCTCGAACTTCGCGCGCTCCTGCTCCTCGCGCAGTTCGGCGCGGGCTTCATCGACGTTGTAGACGCCGTCGATGATGTCCTTGATGCGCTTGACCACGCCGCGCGGCACGATGCCGTGCTCCTCGTTGAAGGCCATCTGCCTGGCGCGGCGGCGCTCGGTCTCGTCGATAGCCTTGCGCATCGAATCGGTGATGCGGTCGCCGTAAAGAATCGCCTTGCCGTTCACGTTGCGCGCCGCGCGGCCGATCGTCTGAATGAGCGAGCGCTCGGCGCGCAGGAAGCCTTCCTTGTCGGCGTCGAGAATCGCCACGAGCGACACCTCGGGAATATCCAGGCCCTCGCGCAACAGGTTGATGCCCACCAGCACGTCGAAGGTGCCCAGGCGCAGATCGCGGATGATCTCCACGCGCTCGACCGTGTCGATGTCGCTATGCAGATAGCGCACCTTCACGCCGTGATCGGCCAGGAACTCGGTGAGCTGCTCGGCCATGCGCTTGGTGAGCGTGGTCACCAGCACCCGGTCACCCGCGGCCACGCGCTCATTGATCTCGGCGAGCACGTCGTCGACCTGGGTGACGGCCGGGCGCACCTCGATCACCGGGTCGACGAGACCCGTGGGGCGCACCACCTGCTCGGCGATCTGGCCCGTGACCTTTTTCTCGTAGTCGGCGGGCGTGGCCGAAACGAACACCACCTGGCGCATCTTGCGCTCGAACTCGTTGAACTTGAGCGGCCGGTTATCCAGCGCGGAAGGCAGACGGAAGCCGTAGTCGACGAGGTTTTCCTTGCGCGCGCGGTCGCCGTTGTACATGCCGTTCAACTGGCCGATCAGCACGTGCGATTCGTCGAGGAACATCATCGCGTCGGTGGGCAGGTAATCGACGAGCGTCGGCGGCGGCTCGCCGGGCAGCGCGCCCGAGAAGTGCCGCGAATAGTTCTCGATGCCCTTGCAGAAGCCCAGTTCCTGAAGCATTTCCAGATCGAAGCGGGTGCGCTGCTCCAGACGCTGCGCCTCCACGAGCTTGCCCTCGGTGTGGAAAAACTCGAGCCGCTCGCGCAGTTCGGACTTGATGGTCTCGACGGCGCGCAGCACGGTCTCGCGCGGCGTCACATAGTGCGACGACGGGTAGACCGTGAAGCGCGGAATCTTCTGGCGCACGCGGCCCGTGAGCGGATCGAAGAGCTGCAACGTCTCGATTTCATCGTCGAAAAGCTCCAGGCGCACGGCCATTTCGGCATGCTCGGCCGGGAAAATGTCGATGGTGTCGCCGCGCACGCGGAACGTGCCGCGCTGGAAATCCTGCTCGTTGCGCGTGTACTGCATCGCGATCAGGCGCGCGATAACGTCGCGCTGGCCGATGCGGTCGCCCTGGCGCAGCGTGAGAATCATCTGGTGGTACTCGGAGGGATTGCCGATACCGTAGATCGCCGAGACGGTCGCGACGATCACCACGTCGCGGCGCTCCATCAGGCTCTTGGTCGCCGAAAGCCGCATCTGCTCGATGTGCTCGTTGATCGACGAATCCTTCTCGATGAAGAGATCGCGCTGCGGCACATACGCTTCGGGCTGGTAATAGTCGTAGTACGAGACGAAGTACTCGACCGCGTTGCGCGGGAAGAACTCGCGGAACTCCGCATAGAGCTGCGCGGCAAGCGTCTTGTTCGGCGCGAACACGATGGCCGGACGGCCCAGGCGCGCGATGGTATTGGCCATCGTGTAGGTCTTGCCCGAGCCCGTCACGCCAAGCAGGGTCTGGAACGACAGACCGTCCTCCACGCCTTCGATGAGCGTTTCGATGGCGCTCGGCTGGTCGCCGGCCGGCGGGTACGGCTGGTAGAGCTGAAACGGCGAGCCGTCGTACTGGACGAATTTCGACTCGTCGAGCGCGTGCGCGTCGGCGACGGTGTGGTCGGACATGGGTGACATCCTGTGCGCGGAGCAAAAAACTATTTTAGCGTTTTGCCGAATCTTGCCGATGGGCAAGCCTGGGCAGACCCTGGCGGGCTTCTATCGTAGATGGGGCGAGCGGCCGGTGCTGCAAGGGTCGCGCGGTGCACAGACGATGCGCGGGCAATGCGCGCAGGGCGCACGGAAGACCGCGCACCGCGAGGCCATCCGGCCGGAATCGTCCGTTCGTGCCGCAAAAATGGCCCCGTTGGCGTCGCAGTCGGCGAAAAACCGGCCTGAGGATTCGTTACAATAGCGAGCTGCGTGGCCGGCTGCCCGGCGCCAATGCCCGATGGGGCGGCGTATGCCAGGAGCATCGAAGCAACCCTGAAGCAACCTGGAACTACCCGCGGCGCGCGGCCCACCGAGCTTCTCACTCACTTTTGCCGAATCATCATGTCCCTCTTTTCCGCTGTCGAACTCGCCCCTCGCGACCCGATCCTGGGTCTGAACGAAGCCTATAACGCCGACACGCGCGCGACCAAGGTGAACCTCGGCGTGGGCGTGTACACCAACGAGGAAGGCAAGATTCCGCTGCTGCGCGCCGTGCGCGAGGCGGAAAAGGCCCGCGTCGAAGCCGGCCTGCCGCGCGGCTACCTGCCCATCGAAGGCCTCGCCGCCTATGACGCCGCTGTGCAGAAGCTGCTGCTCGGCAACGACTCGCCGCTGATCGCAGCGGGCCGCGTCGTCACGGCGCAGGCGTTGGGCGGCACGGGCGCGCTGAAAATCGGCGCCGACTTCTTGAAGCGCGTGAACCCGAACGCCAAAGTCGCGATCAGCGATCCGAGCTGGGAAAACCACCGTGCGCTCTTCGAAAGCGCAGGCTTCGAAGTGGTCGCCTACCCGTACTACGACGCGCAAACCAACGGCGTGAACTTCGAAGGCATGCTTTCGGCGCTGAGCAGCTACGCTGCGGGCACCGTCATCGTGCTGCACGCGTGCTGCCACAACCCGACTGGCGTGGACCTCACCATCGACCAGTGGAAGCAGGTGATCGAAACCGTTAAGGCACGAGGCCTGGTGCCGTTCCTCGATATCGCCTACCAGGGCTTCGGCGACGGCATCGCGGAAGACGGCGAAGTCGTGCGCCTCTTCGCCGCTTCGGAACTCAACGTGTTTGTTTCGTCGTCGTTCTCGAAGTCGTTCTCGCTGTACGGCGAGCGCGTGGGCGCGCTGTCGATCCTCACGAGCAGCAAGGAAGAGTCGGCGCGCGTGCTCTCGCAACTCAAGCGCGTGATCCGCACGAACTACTCGAACCCGCCGACGCACGGCGGCTCGGTGGTCGCAGCCGTCCTCGGCTCGACCGAGCTGCGCGCGATGTGGGAAACCGAGCTTGGCGAAATGCGCAACCGCATCCGCGCGATGCGCACGGGCCTCGTCGAGCGTCTCACGGCGGCGGGCGTGGACCGCGACTTCAACTTCATCAACGTGCAGCGCGGCATGTTCTCGTACTCGGGCCTGACCGCAGCGCAAGTCGACCGCCTGCGCGAAGAGTTCGGCATCTACGCCGTGGGCACGGGCCGTATCTGCGTGGCCGCGCTGAACACGCGCAATCTCGACGCCGTGGCTACCGCTGTGGCGCAAGTGCTGAAGTAATGCGTCTTCGCTAGCGGAGCGCGCTGCCGCAAGACGGCGCGCCGTTCTGCCGCAAAAGAAGCACGAAAAAAAGCGTCCGCTCGAAAGAGCGGACGCTTTTTGTTTTTCCAGGCGCAGCGCGCTTGCCGCGCAACGATCGCACGCCGATGCCCGCCAGACGTCGCCAGGTGCCAGGTACTATGCGCTGCGCTAGGCGCTATGCTCCCCGTCGTTGCCGTGTCCACGGCTGTCACGATGGATGTCATGCGTGACGAAGCCGGAGTCATTGTCGGGCTTGTCGAGCCAGCCCGGCTGCGCGAGCGACGCGCGAATGTCATGCAAGCCGCTCGCCCAATGTTCGCGCATCGTCGAGATGCCGAACTGGAAGTCCTTGAAGTGACCCTCGTACTCCTTCTGCCGGTAGATCAGGTGGATCACGTTGTACTTTTTCGAGCACGAGAGCTCGTCAGCCAGCTTGACCCACTTGTCCTCCCGATGCTCGGGTGCCACGCGATCCAGCACCTCGCGCAACACGTGCCGGTAACGCTGCGAGCGCTGAAGCATGTCGGTAACGAGACGCGTGCGGCTCGAATACTGAATGTCCTTCACGCGGCCCTGGACGTCGGTGATGTTGTCGGGCACCGGTCCAAGCGCGCTCCAGAGGTCCACCTGGAACGCGAGCGTGTCACGCCGAGGCGAAGTCTGAATCACCTCGTAGAGCGGCGTATTCGACATCAGCCCGCCGTCCCAGTAGTACTCGCCGTCGATTTCCACCGCCGCAAAACCCGGCGGCAGTGCCCCCGAGGCGATGAAATGCTCGGGCCGCAGCTTCGTGGTGGTGTTGTCGAAATAGGCGAAATTGCCGGTGCCCACGTTCACGGCGCCGAGCGACACGCGAATCTCGCCCGAATTGATGCGATCGAAATCGCACAAGCGCTCGAGCGTGGCCTTGAGCGGTTTCGTGTCGTAGTAGCTCGCCGTCTCCGGATGCCCGGACGCCTGCGGCAGCGGCGGCGGAACGCGCGGCACGAAGAAGCCCTTCTGGCCTTCGACCAGCGCGCTCGCCGCCTGCATCGCCGTGAAGGTCTTGCGAATGGCGTCGCCGGAGTTGAACAGGGCGTGCTCGATGAAGGCCGGCAATGGCGGCGTGAAGGCAGGCTGGCAGATCGTCTCCCAGAACTCGCGCAGGCGCGCCACGCGATGCTCGGGCGCATTGCCCGCGATCAGCGCCGTGTTGAGCGCGCCGATCGAGATGCCGGCGATCCAGTTGGGCGCGATGCCGGCTTCGAACAAGCCTTCATAGACGCCCGCCTGGTAGGCGCCCAGCGCGCCGCCGCCCTGCAGCGTAAGCGCGATGGTCTCCCACTGCATGGACTCGCTCGCGCAGCTCGTGACGAACGGCTGGGCGCGGGGGGTGTGCTGCGCGGCTGATTGCGAGGCTGGCCGCGCAGCCGGCTTCGCGCCCGGCGGCGAGCCAGGCCGTGCATCGGATTGCGCGTTGTAACGCGCGTCAGACTGCATGCCAGGCTGTGCATCGGACTGCTGCAGCCCGGCGCCGGTGCGCGAGCCCGCCTCTGCGCCGACCGCGCTCGATTCGACCTGCCCTTTCTTGCGTTGCGCCATGGCCGGCTCTCCGCGTTATTGCATGAACCAGCCGTGGCTCACCACGAACGACTGGCCGGTGAAGGCCGCGCTCGGGAACGCCGAGAGGAACAGCACCGTCTGCGCCACGTCTTCGACCGTCGTGAAGATGCCGTCCACGGTGCCGCCCAGCATCACGCGCTTGACCACTTCTTCCTCGGAGATGCCCAGCTCCTTCGCCTGCTCGGGAATCTGCTTTTCAACCAGCGGCGTGCGCACGAAGCCGGGGCAGACCACGTGCGAGCGCACGTTGTGCTTGCCGCCTTCCTTGGCGAGCACGCGCGCGAGGCCCAGCAGCGCATGCTTGGCCGCGACGTAAGCCGACTTGAGTGGCGAAGCTTCGTGCGAGTGCACCGAACCCATATAGATCACGACGCCGCCGCGATCGTCCTTGTACATGTGCTTGAGGACCGCCTTGGTGGTGAGGAATGCGCCGTCCACGTGGATGGCCTGCATCTTTTTCCAGTCGGAGAACGCGTAATTTTCGATCGGGTTCACGATCTGGATGCCGGCGTTCGAGACGAGGATGTCGACCGGGCCAAGCTCGGCCGCCACACGGTCGATGCCCTGGTTCACGGCTTCTTCGCTGGTGACGTCCATGGCCACGCCGATAGCCTTGCCGCCCGCGCCCTTGATCTCCGCGGCCACGGCGTCGGCGCCGCTCTGGTTGAGGTCGGCGATGGCGACCGCCGCGCCCGCCTGCGCGAGCGTGAGCGCGATCTGCTTGCCGATGCCGCTGGCCGCGCCGGTAACGACTGCGACCTTGCCATCGAGCTTCGTGTTCAGAGTGAGAGACGACATCGAGCACCTCCAGGTAGTAGACGGAATGAGACCTCGACGCGCACACGCCGTCAAATCTGTCGAATAGCTTAAGACTCGAGCTTAAGACTCGGGCTTAAAACCCAGGATTAAGACATTGCCTACGCCATTCGGTCGGATGTTGCGCCGCGGCCAACCGCGCTATTGTGCATGAAGCCGTGCGCCGCGCACATCGAGCCGGGCAGCGCCGTGCGCCCTTGCCATGCACTTTCCATGCACTTGCCATGCCTCGCCACGCGTTTGCCGCAGTGCACCGGCGCATGCTGCCCAACCCGCTTGTCGGCCGCTCGTGCCATGCCGCGAGTGCTCGGCACACGCGCGCGGATCATGCTAAGTTTGGCCGCTCTACAAGGAGGCGTTCATGAACTATCGGCGACTGGGCCGCTCGGGTCTGCAAGTCAGCGAACTGTCCATCGGCTCGTGGGTCACCTATGGCAATCAGGTCGATCGCAATCTCGCGCGCGAATCGCTTGCCGCCGCGCGCGACGCGGGCGTCAACTTCTTCGACAATGCTGAAGCCTACGCGGGCGGCAAGTCGGAGGAGATCATGGGCCAGGCGCTCAAGGAGCTCGCCTGGCCGCGCGTGAGCTATGTGGTGTCCACCAAGTTCTTCTGGGGCTTGAACGAGGCGCCCAACCAGTACCATACGCTCAACCGCAAGTACCTCATGAACGCCATCGACGGCTCGCTCAAGCGGCTGCAGCTCGACTACGTCGACCTGGTGTTCTGCCATCGTCCCGATCCGAACACGCCCGTCGAGGAAACCGTCTGGGCCATGAGCGATATGATTGCGCGGGGCAAGGCGCTCTATTGGGGCACCTCGGAGTGGAGCGCCGAGGAAATTCGCGCCGCGTGGGAAATCGCGGAACGGCATCACCTTCACAAGCCCGTCATGGAGCAGCCGCAGTACAACCTGTTCCACCGCCGCCGCGTGGAAGACGAATATCGGCGGCTCTACGAGGACATCGGTCTCGGCCTCACTACCTGGAGCCCGCTGGCCTCGGGGCTACTTACGGGCAAGTATCGCGGTGGCATGCCCGCCGGCAGCCGCGCCCAATTGCAAGGCTACGACTGGCTGCGCAAGGAAGTCACGGATGCCGGCAAGAACGATATCGTCGGCAGGCTCGCGGACTTCGCAAAGGAGCTGGGCTGCACGGTGGGTCAGCTCGCGCTCGCGTGGATTCTCAAGAATCCGCGGGTGAGCACGGTGATTACCGGCGCGTCGCGCGTTGAGCAGATCGGCGAAAACATGCTGGCGCGCGAAGTGGCCCAGAAGATCACGCCGGAGGTGAAGGAAAAGATCGAGGCGATCGTCGGCGACAGCTACGATTGAGGCGGCTGCCGGCTGCGCCGCATGGCGATTATGCCGGTGTGTTGGTGTATCGGTGGTATCGCGCGGTGCATCGTCGGTGCATCGGGCCGAAGCACCGGGCGCTGCACCAGGCGCCACGCCGGGGGCGGTACAATACGCGGCCTCGCCGGCGGGCGGCCTGCATTAGCAGGCCGCCCGCGCGATTCATCCGCGGCGCGTGCGAACGGAACGTATGAGCAAACGTACCGGTAAACGTACAAGCAAGCACACGCGCCGCCGTTTTCGTATCATCTGCAATCGCACAATGCGCTCGTGCAAGTCCGCACGCGCTTGCCCGCGTTTCCGATTGCCACCGACCTCGCGTCCGCCCCATCATGCTGAGTTACCGTCACGCCTTCCACGCCGGCAATCACGCCGATGTCCTCAAGCACGCCGTCGTGGTGCAACTTCTGCAATACCTCAGCAAGAAGGACAAGGCGTACTGGTACATCGACACCCATGCGGGCGCAGGCGCCTATGCGCTGCGTGAAGGCTACGCCACGAAGAACGCCGAGTTCGACACCGGCATCGGCAAGCTCTGGGGCCGCTCCGATCTGCCAGCGATGCTCGCCGACTACGTCGACGAAGTCGCGGCGCTCAATCCCGACGGCGAGTTGCGCTTCTATCCCGGCTCGCCCTATCTCGCCTGGCGGCTCATGCGCGAGCAGGACCGCATGCGGCTATTCGAGCTGCACAGCACGGAGATCGACGTGCTGCGCCACCGTTTTCGCGATGCGGGCCGGCGCGTGATGATCTATGCGGGCGACGGCTTCGACGGCATCAAGGCGCTGCTGCCCCCGCCGCCGCGCCGCGCGCTCGTGCTGATCGACCCGTCATTCGAGGACAAGCGTGACTACGCACGCACCATCGCGTGTGTGGAGGATGGGCTCAAGCGCTTTGCCACTGGCACTTACGCGGTCTGGTATCCACAGGTCACGCGGCCCGAGTCGCAGCGCTTTCCCGAGCAGTTGAAGCGCCTTCAGGAGAAGAACTGGCTGCACGTCTCGCTCTCGGTCAGCCGTCCGCCCGAAGACGGCTTCGGCCTGTATGGCAGCGGCATGTTCATCCTGAATCCGCCCTACACGCTCGTGGCGACCCTCAAAGAAGCCATGCCGTGGCTCGTCAAGACGCTCGGCCTGGACGATGCCGCGCAGTTCAAGATCGAATCGCGCGGCGACTGAAATCCACTTCGGCCACGCGACGGCGCCTGGTGCGCGACGGCGCCGCGGCAAGCGGCGCCTTTATGCGGTGGCATGTATTGTTGCCGCGATTGCCGCGAAGGTTACGGCGAAGGCCTCGGCATCGGCCGCGGCGGCCGCCCTCCGCCACCTGGCACTTCCACATAGGGCGCGACGATGATCGGCACCTGCGAGCCGTCCGCGCCCGTTCCATTCAGCGTGGGCAACGACGGGGCCTGCACCATCGGCTGAGACGAAAGCGGTGCGTTTTGCAGCACCATGCCCGGCTGGCCATCGCTGATTCCTCGCTGCGTATCCAGAATCAATGGCTGCCCGCCCGCGTGCGCGCCGGCGCTCGTCAACGCAATCGCCAGAACGACGCTCGCGCCGACAAACGCTGGCGCGTGGCTCATCCGTCCTGGACAAGAGCGGCGGAATAAACGACCTGACTTCATGAACGCCCCCCCGATCAATGCGACTCCATGGTTTTGTCGATCGGAGTTAGCGCGTTGCGCTCCGATCCCATACAGCGTTATCGGCTTGTCGCAGAAAAGTCTTTACCTTACCGCAATGGCAAGGTTCAGACTGCATCGCGTGGGCACCGCGGCGCATCGAATTCCGGCCCAGAAATAACAAAGCCCCGCCAGATGCGGGGCTTGCGGCAGTGCAGAGGACCTGCGGACTGCTTACAGCGAGTAGCCGTGCGATTCGAGCGAGCGGAGACGCTGTTCGAGTTGCACGATGTCGGCCGACGAGGCGAGGTACGTTTCGCGGCGTTGACGCTCAGCGGTTTCGAGCCAGTTGCTCAGCTTTTCGAGAAGGTATGCAAACATGATGTGTTCTCCAAGGATTGGTGTATCCCCGGTGGATTCGCATCAGGGATTACCCTCGTAAGGGATAACCCGCATTATAACGATTGCCCCAAACTTTTCCAGTGAATTGATCGAATACGGTGCATTCCATTCTGGAATGGTGCGTCGGGACGCTTGGGGCAAGTGCATGATTTATCGGTATATTTCCGGCGACTTCGGCATGTCTGCATGCATCATGCATTGCGATGCACCAGAATTGTGCAGCACTCCGCAAAAGTTGCGACAATTTGCCTGCACGGGTTGCACCTCCTGGCGCCGCGCCGCGCGGCCCTCGCCTCGTTCGTGCGCTCAGGCCTCGACGGTGTGCGCTTCCGGCGTCAGGTCGGCGAGCCGCTCGATGATTGGGCAGTCCGGCCGCTCGTCGCCATGGCAATGGGCCGCCAGATGCTTGAGCGTGTCGCGCATCTGCGTGAGTTCGGCAATACGCTGGTCGAGTTCGGCCACGTGCTGAAGCGCGATGGCCTTGACCTCGGCGCTGGCGCGCGAGCGGTCGTGCCAGAGCGCGAGCAGGCGCCGGATATCGTCGACGAGAAAACCCAGGCGCCGCGCCTGACGGATAAAGCGCAGCGCGTGCACCTCCTGGATGCCGTAAACGCGGTAGCCGGACTCGGTGCGCCCCTTCGGCGCGAGCAGGCCGACGCTCTCGTAGTAACGGATCATTTTTGCCGTGACGCCCGATTCGCGCGCCGCTTCGCCGATATTCATGCTGCTCCCCTGAATGACATTCGATGGTTTGATGCTACACCTTCCCACAATGGGAAGGTGTAGCATCCTCGTCGCCTACCCGCTGGCATAATCCGGCGACGGCCTCATCGGCTCCCTGTTCACGCTTTTCGTTCTCTCCTAAAAGGAAAACACCATGATCCAGTTCAACGTCGAAGGCATGAGCTGCCAACACTGCGTCGGCGCCGTGACGCGCGCGATCCACGAACACGATGCCGCCGCGAAGGTCGAGATCGATCTGGCCACAGGCCGTGTGAGCGTCGAGTCGAAGCAGAGTGTCGAGGTGCTCAAGGCCGCCATCGACGAGGCGGGCTACACCGTCACGGGCACGGCCAGCGTCTGACGCGAGGCCTGCCATGTTCAAGGTTGCCGTAGCAGGCGCTTCCGGGCTGCTCGGGCGCGCGCTCGTACACGAACTTGCGGCCGGGACGGACTGGCAGGTCGTGTCCACCGCATTCAGCCGCGTAGGCGCGGGGCAAGTCGCACTGGACATACGCGACGCGCGCGCGGTCGACGCATTCGTCGCCAGCGAGGCGCCCGACGCCATCGTGATTGCCGCCGCCGAGCGCCGCCCCGATGTCTGCGAGCACGACCCGGTCGCGGCGCGCGCACTCAACGTCGATGCCGTGCGCAGCATGGCTACGGCGGCCAGGCGGCGCGGCGCGTGGGTGCTGTCGATCTCCACCGATTACGTGTTCGACGGCACGCGTCCGCCCTATCTGCCCGATGCCGCACCGAACCCGCTCAACGCCTACGGCCACAGCAAGCTCGAAGGCGAGCGCGCGCTGCTCGACGCCACCGACAACGCGCTCGTGCTGCGCCTGCCGCTCCTGTACGGCCCGATCGTCGACTGGCAGGAGTCGGCGGTGACGAGCCTCGTGCCGGCGATCCGCGCTTCTGCGCAGCCGGGCGCCGCGCCCGCGGTCATGGACGCCTGGGCCACGCGCTACCCCACCTTCACGCCCGACGTCGCGTTCGTGATTCGCGAATTGCTCACGCGCTGCGCGGACGGCAACGCGGTGCGCGGCATCGCCCAGTGGTCCGGCGACGAGCCGATGACCAAATACGACATCGCACAGCGCATTGCGCGCGCGCTCGGCATCGACGCGCAACTCGTCGCACAGACGGCGCCAGCGGACTCGACGCCGCGTCCGCGCGATTGCCACCTCGACTCGGGGCGGCTCGAAACGCTGGGGATCGGCCGGCGCACGCCGTTCGACGCGGGCATTCGCGCGGTGCTCGACGCGTTCGCGCGCGACAGCGCGGCACCGTAGCCCCCTCCCCGCTCAATGGAAATCGCGGCTCTGGGTCGCGAGCCGCCCGAGCAGCCGGCTGTGATCCTCCAGCCGCTGCGCGACCAGATGCACGACCTCGCCCTCGCGCTGCACGACGCCCGCCACCGCCAGCAACGACGCTCCGAGCAGCGCCTTGCGCTGTGACTCCACGAGTTCCGCGTGCACGATCACGTTGACCGCCCCGGTCTCGTCCTCGAGCGAGACGAAGATCGTGCCCTTCGCCGTCCCGGGCCGCTGCCGCACCGTGACGATTCCGCACACGCGCGCGAGCATGCCGTGACGGCACTGCGCCAATTGCGCCGCGCTGCGAAAGCGCTGCTTCGCCAGCCCCGGCCGCAGCAGTTCGAGCGGATGGCGGTTGAGCGTGAGGCGCAGGCTGGCGTAATCGGCGACGATCTCCGCGCCCTCCGAGGCGCGCGGCAATTCGAGCCGCGCCTCGGCCACGGGCGCGTCGCGCAATAGCGCGGGCACCGCGTGCTGCGCGGTCACGGCCCACCACGCTTCGCGCCGATGCCCCGCGATGCTCGCGAGCGCATTGGCCGCCGCGAGCGCCTCAAGCTCGCGACGCGTGAGCGCGGCACGGCGCGCAAGATCGTCGACGTCGACGAACGGCGCCTGAGCGCGCGCAGCCATCACGCGCTGCGCGGCGCCCTCCGAAAATCCCTTGATGAGACTGAAGCCCAGCCGCACCGCCGGCCCTCTGCGTCCGTAATGCCGGGACGCCAGCGCGACGCGCGCATGCACGATGCGCTTGAACTCGTGCATGAACTGGCGAGGACGCTTGCGCCTGCCATCGCGACCGCGCTCATCGTGCTGTCTGCCGCCATGTCCGTCGCACTGTCCGTCACCATGCCCGGCGTCGGCTCCTGCCACACCACTGCGCGCATGTGCAAGTGCGAGCGCAGCGGTCTTTAACAAGGCGCGGTAATGTGCCGCCTCGGCGCGGCGAGTGGGCTCGCCATCGGCGTCGAGGGCATCGAGCCGCACGCCCGGCTGGCCGCGCGACTCCAGCACGGATGCCCAGTCGCTCAGTGCGATATCGGGCGCGCGCACCTGCACGCCGTGTCGCTTCGCATCTTGCACGAGCTGTGATGGCGAATAGAACCCGAGCGGCTGACTATTCAGCAATCCTGCAAGAAACGCAGCGGGCTCGTAGCGCTTGAGCCACGAACTCGTGTAGACGAGCAGCGCAAAACTCGCCGCATGGCTCTCCGGAAAACCGTAGTCGCCGAAGCCCTCGATCTGCTTGCAGATGCGCTTCGCGAAATCTTCTGTATAGCCTTTCTTGAGCATGCGCTGCGTGAGATCGTCCTGATAGGGCCGCAGATCGCCGTCGCGCCGCCATGCGGCCATCGCGCGGCGCAGCTTGTCGGCTTCCTCGCCGGTGTAGTCGGCGGCGACCATCGCGAGATGCATCACCTGCTCCTGAAAGATCGGCACGCCGAGCGTGCGCCCAAGCACTGGGCGCAGATCCTCGTTCGCATACTCGACCTTTTCATCTCCATGCCGGCGCTTCAGATACGGATGCACCATGTCGCCCTGAATCGGCCCGGGCCGCACGATCGCCACCTGGATCACGAGGTCGTAATACGCGCGCGGACGCAAACGCGGCAGCATGCTCTGCTGCGCGCGCGATTCGATCTGGAATACGCCGACGGTGTCCGCGTGACAGCACATCTCGTAGACCGCCCGATCCTCGGCGGGAATGTCCTGCACGCGATACGCCGGGAGCCCGCGTCGCAACGCGACGAATTCGAGCGAGCGCCGGATCGCCGACAGCATGCCGAGCGCGAGCACGTCCACCTTCAAAAGACGCAGCGCGTCGATATCGTCCTTGTCCCACTCGATCACGTAGCGGTCCTTCATCGCTGCGTTCTCGATGGGCACGAGGCGCGAGAGCTTGTCCTTCGCGATCACAAAACCGCCCACGTGCTGCGAGAGATGACGCGGGAAACCGCGCAGTTCGCGCGTGAGACGGATCAGTTGCTGCGTGACATGCGAGTCGGGCGAAAAACCCGCCTCCCGCAGATGGTTCGCGATCGAATCGGGGCCGTCCCACCACTGATTCGCACCGGAGAGCTTTTCGACGAGCGCGTTGTCGAGCCCGAGCGCCTTGCCCACGTCGCGCAGCGCGCTGCGCGAACGGTACGTGATGAGCGTCGCGGCCAGCGCGGCGCGACGCGTGCCGTACTTGCCGTAGATGTACTGAATGACTTCCTCGCGCCGCTGATGCTCGAAGTCGACGTCGATGTCGGGCGGCTCGTTGCGCGCGCGGGACAGAAAGCGCGCGACGAGCATGTTCATGCGCACCGGGTCGATCTCCGTGATGCCCAGGCAGTAGCAGACCACCGAGTTCGCCGCCGAGCCGCGCCCCTGACACAGAATGCTCTGCGAGCGCGCAAAGCGGACGATGTCGTGCACGGTCAGGAAGTACTTTTCGTACTTCAGTTCGGCAATCAGCTTGAGCTCCTCTGCGATCTGCGCGCTGCGCTTCTCGTTCAGGCCGTCGGACCAGCGCTCGGCGGCACCCTTCATCACAAGCTTTTCGAGCCACGACGCGGGCGTCTCGCCCGTGGGCACGAGCTCCTCGGGATACTCGTAGGCCAGCTCGCCCAGGCTGAACGTGCAGCGGCGCGTGACCTCGAGCGTCGCATCGAGCGCATCGCGCGGATACAGCGCGCCGAGCCGCACGCGCGAGCGCAAATGACGCTCCGCATTCGGCTCCAGCGCACGGCCGCACGACGCGAGCGGCTTGCCGATGCGCACCGCACTCAGTGTGTCCTGCAACGGCTTGCGCGAGCGTGCATGCATCAGCACCCCGCCCGCCGCGACGAGCGGCAGACCGCTTTCCTGCGAGACGTGGCGCAGCACGTCGATCTGCGTCTCGTCGCCGCCCGTTTGCCAAAGCTCGAGCGCGAGCCATGCGCGCTCGGCCGCGAAGCCCGCGAGCCAGTGCGCGGCGCGCAGCGTCTGCGCGAGCGGGGCCGCGCGCTGCGGCACGAGCAGCAGCACGCAGTCGCGCAAATGCTTCAGATGCGCTGACGCCGGCTCGGGGTCGGTGAAGTCGGACGGATGCACGCGGTAGTGGCCCTTGTCCGCGCGCGAGCGCGCGAGCGTGATCAACTCGCACAGGTTGCCGTAACCCTCGCGATTCATCGCGATCGCAACGAGCGTGCAAAACGGCGCGCCGTTTTCATCGACGAGATTCAGCTCGCTGCCGATCAGCAAATGCAGCGAAGGCACGAACGGGCTGAGCGCCGCCTCTGCGGTTTCGGCCTGCTTTGTACCTTGTTCCGCACCCTCTCCTGCACCCAGCGCGCGTGCCGCGCGCACGGCTTCGTCGTGCGCTTTTTTGCGTGCTTCGTCATAGTCGTTGAGCGCGCTAAACGCGCGCACGACGCCGGCGAACGAGCATTCGTCGGTGATGGCGAGCGCGCGATAGCCGTGACGGATCGCCTGCTCGACCAGCTCGCCCGGGCGCGACGCACCGCGCAGGAACGTGAAGTTGCTCAGACAGTGCAGTTCCGCATAATCGGGCAATGCCGATCGCGACGAAGAAGATTGTGCAGGCAACGATGAGCCTGCCCCGCTGTTCGACATGATGCTGAAGATGAACCGGCGTTAGCCAAAAAGCCCCTGCAAATACCACTGCCCGCCGATGCGCTCGCGGTACAGCCAGAACATGCGCCCCTGGTCGTCGGCGGCGACGTAGTAGTCGCGCCCGACGCCCTCGCCGTCCCACCAGCCTGCCTCGATGCGCTCGGTGCGCGTGAGCGTCTTGAGCGGCCGCCGATAAACCGGCCGGTCGTCGCGCACCATCAGCTTGAGCGGCTTTTCGAGCAGCCATGCCGGACGCGGCTGCGACGGCAGCGGCACCTCGGGCAGATCGAAGGCCGTCTGCACGGGCGCGGCTTCTTGCTGCGCATCGGCTTGACCGTTCGACTTGCGCGGCTTGCGCACAGCCGTTCGGCGCGCAGGCGCACGGTATGATCGCGCCGACATCGCCTGCTCGGGCCGGTGATCGTCCTCGACGAACAACTGCAGCACGTTCTGCTCGCCAACGCGCGCGCCGATGCGCTCGAAGAGTTGTGCGAGCGATGCGTCCGACGCCTCGGGCGAGGGAAAGAGCGTATCGGTGGGTGGCGCCCAGGCGCTCACCTGATCGGCGACGAGCGCGAGGCCGATCACGGGCGCGGCCAGTTCGGTCTGATTGAGCTTCTCGCGCAGCAGCCACAGCAGATGCTCGGCATCGCGCGAAGGCGCGGCCCACGACAGCGTGAGGCTCGACGTGCGCGGTGCATGACGCGACGCCAGCTCATGCTCGAGACGCAGCTCGAAGCGGCTCAGCGCGCCGTGCTGGGCGGCGAGCCAGCCGGCCAGTTGCATCACGAGGCGGCGCGCGGCGAACAGCAGCGCCTCGGCGCTCTCCACGCGCGCCAGCAATTCGAGCGATGCGTGAAACGACGGCGGCGCGGCAAACCAGGCACGCGGATCGGGCGCCTCGCCGCGCGCCTGCGCGAGCCAGGCGAGCACGCCGTCGCCGAAGCGGCGCACGACGCCGTCACGCGGCAGCCGCCGTAAATCGCCGAGCGTCGCGCAGCCGATCTGCGTGAGCGCCTGCTCGTGCTGCGCGGCGAACGGCGCAAGCTCGACCGGCAGCGCGTCGAGTGCGCGCATGAGCGTGGCGTCCTTGAGCATGCGAAAGCGCCGCGCCGAATGCACCCCGGCGCATGCACGCGCCTGCGCGAGCGTCCACGCGCCCCACGCCGTGGGCGCGCAGGCGATGCGCGCGGCGTGGCCACAACCGGCCACCGTGGCCGCCACCTTGGCGAGCAGCGCGCGCACGCCGCCGAAAAGACGCAGCCCGGAGCCGACTTCGAGCAAAAGCGTATGCGACTGCGCGAGCGACACCTTCGGCGTGTAGGCGAGCAGCGCGAGCGCGAGCGCCTCGAACGCGCGCGTCTCGCGCGCCGGGTCGGGCTCGAGCAGCACGAGCCCCGGCGCCAGCGCAAGCGCATGGGCGCGCGTGCCGCCCGGCTGCACGCCGAGACGAAACGCATCGAGATCGGCAATCAGGATGCGCGCGTGATCGGCGAGCGCGTAGCAGCGCGCGTCTTGTGCGACCTGTGCGCCCAGCCCCGCGGCCTCATCAGGTCGATGACTGGCCGGCAGGGATACCGGCGACGCTGACGACATGAGCGGCACTGGCGGTCTCACGGCCTCCAGCGGCAACAACGGCAAGGTGACGGCGATCCACAACATGATTGATCCCGGACCACGGCTCAGCCGGCAATGCGCCCGGCTGGGGCAGCACCGACTCCTGCAGCGGCAAAGTGATGACGAGTGGCTGAGCGGGCGGCGGCCCGCGACGCTTGAAAATATCGACGGACATGGCGGCGAGCTGCATCCATTGACGACGGTTCAGACGCACGTCATCGGGCGGCGGAACCGGCGTGCACACCATGCGCAGCGGCGCCGGCGACGACTGACTGCGCGCGGCGGGCGGCCGCATGAGAAACGCCAGCGACTGCGAATCCTGGGCGGCGACCTGCAAACGCCGCAGGGCGTCGGCGCGCGCCTTCGGCTGCCAGAGCAGCACGGCGCCGATGCCGTCCTGCTTGAGCGCCTGCTCGGCGGCCCACGGCGCCTCGTCCTCGCTCGCGCGCACCCAGATCAGGCGTTCGAGCGCGATTCCCCACGCCTTGAGCGCGCTTGCGTACGGCTGCCACGGCGGCGCGACAAGCAGCACGTGCCGCCCCGCCTGCGCGGTGAGCGTGCGCAGCGCGGGCGCGACGAGCCGCATCTCGCCGATGCCGCCCTGCTCGACAAGCAGCTCGGTCAGGCTGCCCACGGGCCAGCCCGCGCCGGGCAACAGGGCGTCGAGCGCGGCATGGCCGCTCGCCACCGTGCGCTCGCCCGCGTACGCGAGCTGGTTGCCCTGCCAGACCCGGCTTTGTAGCCGGGGCGGCAGGTGCGTCGCCGCAAACTGGAGTGCTGCCATGATTGCGCTCTGAAAAAAGGAAATAGAACGCCCTGCCCAACGCAAAACGGGGCATGACAGGATTGCCGGCGCGGCGCGAAAGACCTCGCCGCTACCTGTATATTTATACAGTATTTGACGGGGTTGGGGAAGCGGATGCGTTCACCCCCAAACTTCGATCTGTCTTGCAGCAGCGCAGGGTTACGCACCGCTAGCTGGAGCATCCCCGCAAGATCCGCGTGATTAAATTCCCACCCGTTCGATGCACGTTTGCATCTCGTCCCAATATCGCCTCATGACCCAATATCGCTTCATGAAACAGGAATATTTTCGAAAATTTCCTCTTCAGGATAATTACACAATCACAAACATATTTATTACGCATAAAAATAAATCTGCGTAGAAATAATCTTATTTATTGGTCTGACGATATTTGACAGAGTGCTCCATAGTCACGCCTCATTTAACCAGGAAATTTCCCTCTCGCAGGAACGCAAGGTCAGGGGGCGAAAAGAGATGCAGGAAATTTATGCAATCAGGTCGCAGATAAATCGAAATGCAAACATCAAAGGAGTACTAATTTTGACGCACCATAAAAACCCTACCAATACTCCCAATTACGTCCGCGTCATTATTGCCGATGACCATCCCATCGTACGACTGGCCGTTGCCGCTGCCTTTACGAACCTGCCCGGTTATGAGATTGTCGCGCTTGCAAAATCGGGACTCGATCTGCTGAATGTATTGCACAAAACCCCCTGCGATCTGATCGTCACAGATCTCGCAATGTGCTGGGACGCCCCTGAAACGGACGGCATGGCACTGATCCGGTGGCTCAGATTCAAATATCCAGCCACCCCTGTTGTCGTCTTCACAATGACAACCAGCATCAGCATAATCAAAGAACTCATAAAGGCACGCGTTGCCGGCATCGTCACCAAAGACGAGTCGATGTGCGAGCTCACGAAGGTCTGTCAGTATGCGCAGTCTGGCCGCAAAATTGCCGTCTCCGATATGATCGCGCGAAGGCTTTCGGCATCCGCACCAGCAGAGATCAAGCGCAAACTCGTGCTTTCATGCAAGGAACGCGAAGTCGTCCAGTTAATTGCGCGCGGCATGTCACTAACCGAAATTGCCCGCCGCTCCGGCCGCACGACTTCCACGATCGGCACTCAGAAAATGGCGGCGATGCGCAAACTGCACCTGACATCCAACGCCGAGCTGATTCAGTATGCAATGCTCCACGGGCTGGCCGGTTCTTGAAACATCCGGGAACCCGCCCGGCAACACCGCCGCCCGCGCAAAAAGAAAAAGGGCTTAGCATGCGCTAAGCCCTTGATATTACTGGTCGGAGCGATAGGATTCGAACCTACGACCCTCTGATCCCAAATCAGATGCGCTACCAGGCTGCGCTACGCTCCGACGAATTGTCGATTATATCGCCCTCTTTCCGGGATCGTCAAATCCACATCGCTTAAGACGGATACCTTGCCGCCGCCTCGCCCCGCGTGCACCATGCAGGAAACCCGCGTGGAAACCATCCACACATGCCCATCCCTCAAGAGAGCCGCCAAATGAACCTCATCCTCTGGCGCCACGCCGAAGCCGAAGACACCGCCGCGAGCGATCTCGCCCGCCAGCTCACCACGCGCGGGCGCAAGCAGGCGCAGAACGTCGCGCGCTGGCTGCGCGCGCGCCTGCCCGACGACGCCGTGATCCTCGCGAGCCCCGCCGCGCGCACGATCCAGACCGCCGAGGCGCTCACCGATCAGTACCGCGTCGTACGCGAGCTCGCGCCCGACGCGAGCGTCGACGCCGTGCTCGCCGCCGTCGGCTGGCCCAAAGGCATCGCCTCCACGGTCGTTGTGATCGGCCACCAGCCGACACTCGGCGAAGTGGCTGCGCATCTGCTGTCGAATGAAGAAAACCGCAGTTGGGCCCTGAAAAAAGCCGGCGTCTTCTGGATCAAAAGCCGCGAGCGCAACGGCGACGGCGAAGCCATCCTGCTCGCCGCCATCACGCCCGATCTCGTCTAGCGCCCTGGCGGCGCAAACCGCCCTCGCAACCCTTGCCCGCCGCCCCTCCCCATCCCCGCCTTACAGCGCGTCACCGAATCGTCATTGCGTTTTCATGGAAACGTAACCGCGTCTTACTACATTGCCGGAAAAGTTCTTTTACTTCCGACCAGGACGCCCCATGCGAGATCTGCCGACGCCCTCCCTGCCGTTCGCCTCGAGTCTCTTCGAGTCGAATCGACGTCTGCCGCGCGCCGAAGAAACGGTTACCGCGCAGCATCGCCTGCAGGTGGCCTGGGCTCGCAGCGACGAAGAGCTGCGCGAAGCGCAGCGCCTGCGCTACCGCGTGTTCGCCGAGGAAATGGGTGCGCGTCTCTCGGGCCCGGCGGGCCTCGACGTCGACGCCTTCGATAGCTGGTGCGATCACCTGCTCGTGCGCGACCTTGACACGCTCAAGGTCGTGGGCACCTACCGCGTGCTGCCGCCGCACCAGGCCGCGCGCATCGGCCGCCTCTACGCCGAGAGCGAATTCGACGTGTCGCGCCTCGCGCACCTGCGCCCCAAGATGGTCGAGGTGGGCCGCTCGTGCGTGCATCCCGACTACCGTAGCGGCTCGGTCATCATGTCGCTGTGGGGCGGTCTCGGCGCCTACATGACGCATAACGGCTACGAGACGATGCTCGGCTGCGCGAGCGTCGCGATGGCCGACGGCGGCCACTACGCCGCCAATCTCTACACCACGCTCGGCGCGAACGCGCTCACGGCGCCCGAGTACCGCGCGTTCCCGCACACGCCGCTGCCCGTCGAGGAGCTGCGCACGGGCGCGTCCGCCGTGCCGCCGCCGCTCGTCAAGGGCTATCTGCGTCTTGGCGCGAAGATCTGCGGCGCGCCGGCCTGGGATCCCGACTTCAACTGCGCCGACTTCCTCACGCTGTTCCGTCTCTCGGACATCAACGAGCGCTACGCGCGCCACTTCCTCGGCGACGCCGCCGCGCGTTGAGTGCACGAACACGCACCGAACGCGCATCACCGAACACACATAAGCGACGCACCAAAGCACAACGCCCGGATCAGCAGACCGGGCGTTGCTTCTTGAGCGCTTCCAGCAAGACGCGTGGCTCAGGCAGCCGTCACGCTTTGGCCGCGCATCATTCGTCCGCGCGTTACTAGTCCGCGCATCGCTAGTCCGAATACACCACGCGATACGGAATCCCGATCTTGCCCCACTCCGCTGCTTCCTGGACGAGGTTGTAATCGGTAAGCGGATTGTTCTGCACCCACGCGCTCGGCAGCAGCACTTCGTAGCCCTTGCCTTCCTGGATCACCTTGATCTCCGGCAGGCCGACATCGGCGCGGCGGCGGCTCAAGAGGCCCGCGAGGCGCAGGCAGAACAGCAGCGGCCATTCCACGTCGCGCGTCTGCGAGAGCTTGCCGAGCTTGCCTACGTGGCCGAGCACGAGCGCGGCGAGGCGCGCCTGGTCGGTGCGCGAGAAGCCGGGCATGTCGGCGTTGCTGGCGATATAGGCCGAGTGCTTGTGATATGCACTGTGCGAAATCGACAAGCCGATCTCGTGCAGCGACGCCGCCCAGCCGAGGAACATGCGGTTCTCCTCGCGGCGTTCGTCGTCGGGCTCGTCGAACTGGTTGTAGAAGCTCACCGCCAGCCCGCCGATGCGGGCCGCCTGCGCGCGATCCACGCCGTAGCGGCGCATGAAGCCTTCCACGGTGACGGTGCGCATGTCCTCGTGCTGCGAGCGGCCGAGCAGGTCGTACAGCACGCCCAGGCGCAGCGCGCCGTCGGTGGTGTCGACGTAGTCGATGCCCATTTCGTCGAACACGGCGATCATGATCGAGAGACCGCCCGCGAGCACCGGGATGCGGTCGGGCTTGAGCGCGACGAGCTTCAGGCGGTTGACGTTCTCGGCCTTGATGAGCGCGCGCTTGAGGCGCTCGAGCCCGCCGCGCGAGATGCCGTGCGTGACGCCAGGGTCGTTGAAGCCATTCGCTTCCACGAGCTCGGCGAGCGCGCGCGCCGTGCCCGAGGAGCCGATCGCCTGGTCCCAGCCGGTCGTGCGGTAGTCAGAGGAAATAATCTGGATCTCGCGCGTGGCGGCAAGCTCCGCCTGACGCATGGTGTATTCGTCGACGTTGCCGGCCGGGAAAAACTGGCGGCTATGGCTCACGCAGCCGATATAGAGGCTTTCCATGTGGATCGGCGTGTAGTGCGCGCCGATGATGAACTCGGTCGAGCCGCCGCCGATGTCCACCACGAAGCGCTTGCCCGCGCTCGCCGGCACCGAATGCGCAGCGCCTGCGTAGATGAGGCGCGCCTCTTCGCGGCCCGCAATCACTTCGATCGGGAAGCCGAGCGCCTTTTCCGCCTCGACGAGAAATTCGCGCGCGTTCTTCGCCACGCGCAGCGTGTTGGTGGCCACGGCGCGCACGTGGTCCGGGTGGAAGTCGCGCAGGCGTTCGCCGAAGCGCTTGAGCGCGTCCCAGCCGCGCACCTGAGAGGCGCGGTCGAGCATCTTCTCCTTCGAAAGGCCGGCGGCAAGGCGCACGGGCTCGCGCAGGGCATCGACGGGATAGATCTGGCTGCCGGCGTCGGTTTCCTCGACCCGGCCGACGATCAGACGAAAGCTGTTCGAACCGAGATCGACGGCGGCAAGCAGTTGCGGATTAGTGACCATCGAGGGGGCAGGCTCCATGCGTGCGAACGCGGCCATCCGGTCTCGCTGGGCGGCCGCCGCGCTGTCCAAATATGCCATTTTAAGCGTACCCGACTTCGCCATGTCGCTCCTCGCGCCGATTGCGGTCCGCAGTGCCCCACGAGGGGCGCCCTGACCCAGGCTGCATCATTGCCGTGCGTGGTGTCGAATACGTGAAAATGGGGCGTAGAATTTATGACACACCAATTTTCATAATAAAGTCACATAACTGTGAGAATTTCCGAGCGTCCGTTCGAATCATCACCTGGAATTCCGCTTTCGATACCAATGTCCATCCGCTATCCCTTACTCAATCGCGAACTGGGCATTCTGGGATTCAACGAGCGTGTGCTCGCACAGGCCGCCGACCCATCTGTTCCCTTGCTGGAGCGCCTGCGCTTCATCTGCATCACCAGCAGCAATCTCGACGAATTCTTCGAAGTTCGCATGGCCGGGCTCCAGGAGCAGATGCGCGACAACCCGGGCACGATCTCGCCCGACGGCATGTCGCTGCAGCACGTCTACGAGCTCGTGGTCGAGCGCGCGCAGCGTCTCGTGCATCGACAATACGCCATGCTGCACGACATCGTGCTGCCGGCGCTCGAAGCGGAAGGCATCTATTTCCACGGTACGGACGCCTGGAACGAGGCGCAAACCGCGTGGGCGCGCAAATATTTCGTTGACGAACTGCTGCCCGTGCTCACGCCTATCGGGCTCGACCCCGCGCACCCTTTCCCGCGCGTGCTCAACAAGAGCCTGAATTTCGTGGTCGAGCTAGAAGGCAAGGACGCCTTCGGGCGCCAGGCTGTCATGGGCATCGTGCAGGCGCCGCGCGCGCTGCCGCGCCTCGTGCGCATGCCGCAGGAGCTTTCGGGCTTCCAGCACGGCTTCGTGCTGCTCGGCTCGCTGTTGCAGCGCTTCGTGGGCGAACTGTTTCCGAGCCTCGTCGTGCGTAGCTGCAATCAGTTCCGCATCACGCGCAACAGCGAACTGTTCGTCGACGAAGACGAAATCACGAACCTGCGCGTGGCCTTGCAGGGCGAACTGCCCGCGCGCCATCTGGGCAACGCGGTGCGGCTCGAAGTTTCTGCCGAGACGCCGCCGCATCTCGTCAAGCGTCTGCTCGACGAAAGCGGCCTGAACGGGAAGGACTGCTATTACGTCGATGGCCCCGTGAATCTCGTGCGTCTCATGCAATTGCCCGAGAAGGTGGACCGCCCCGACCTCAAGTTCGTGCCGCACGTGCCGGCCATTCCGCAACGCATCGCGGCGAACAGCAATATGTTCGATGTGATCGATCAGGGCGACGTGCTGCTCCATCATCCGTATGAGAGCTTCCAGCCGGTGCTCGAGCTGCTGCTGCAGGCCGCCAACGATCCGAATGTGGTCGCGATCAAGCAGACCATTTACCGCACCGGCACCGACTCGCCGCTCATGGACGCGCTCATGCAGGCCGCGCGCAACGGCAAGGAAGTGACGGTGGTGGTGGAGCTGCTCGCGCGCTTCGACGAGGAAACCAACATCAACTGGGCCTCGCAGCTCGAAGCCGTGGGCGCGCATGTCGTCTACGGCGTGGTAGGCCACAAGTGCCACGCCAAGATGATGCTGATCGTGCGCCGCACGTCCGTGGACGGCCGCATGGTGCTGCGCCGCTACGTGCACCTGGGCACCGGCAACTATCATCCGCGCACGGCGCGCCTCTACACCGACTTCGGCCTCATGACCTCCGAGCCGAAAATATGCGAGGACGTCCATCACGTGTTCCAGCAGCTCACGGGCATCGGCGGCGAGCTGCAACTGCACGAGATGTGGCAGTCGCCGTTCACGCTGCATCCGAGGATGGTCGAATCGATCCGCGCCGAAGCCGAAGCGGCGCGCGCCGGCAAGAAAGCCCGCATCGTCGCGAAGATGAACGCGTTGCTCGAACCCACGGTCATCGACGAGCTTTATGAAGCGTCGCAGGCTGGCGTAAAGATCGACCTGATCGTGCGCGGCGTGTGCTCGCTGCAACCGGGTGTGCCGGGGCTTTCGGAAAACATCACGGTGCGCTCGATCGTCGGGCGCTTCCTCGAGCATCACCGCATCTACTACTTCTACGCGGGCGGCGCGGAGCATGTCTATCTGTCGAGCGCCGACTGGATGGATCGCAACCTGTTCCGCCGCGTCGAGGTGGCGTTCCCGATCCGCGAGCGGCGCATGAAGCGCCGCGTGATCGCCGAAGGCCTGTCGATGTTCCTCGGCGACAACCAGTGCGCGTGGCTCATGCAAAGCGACGGCCATTACCGCCGCCGTCGCGCCGGCAAGGCCGCGCGCAATGCGCAAATGAACCTGCTGACGAAGTTCTGTTCGTGATGTTTCGGTGATGGCGCTACGCGTTGCGCGTGCGCCTCACACTGGCGCCGGCTGCCGGCGCGCCGTGCGCGCGGCCGGAAAGCGCACCGTAAATGTGCTGCCCCGCCCTTCCTCGCTCTTCACTTCGAGCGCCGCGTCATGGCGCTGCAATACGTGCTTGACGATTGCAAGACCCAGCCCCGTGCCGCCCGTGTCGCGCGAGCGGCTGCGGTCCACGCGATAAAAACGCTCGGTGAGGCGCGGAATGTCGCTCGCCGGAATGCCATAGCCGCTATCGGTGACCGAGAACACCGCCCGACCGTCTTCGGCACGCCACGATAGCTGCACCGCGCCGCCTTCCGGCGTGTAGCGCACCGCATTGGTGGCGAGATTGCCGAGCGCGCTCAATATTTCGGTCTCCGATCCAGTCACGCTCAGACCGTCGTCGAAATCCGCCGTGATGCGATGATGCCCGCCCGAGAGACTCTCCGCATCCTCGCACACGTGGCCGAGCACCGCGCGCATATCGATCATCTGCTCGCCGGGTTGACGCCCCTCGCCTTCGAGCTTCGCCAGCACAAGCAGATCGGTCACGATATGGCGCATGCGCGCGGCCTGCTGCTCCATCAGATCGAAATAGCGCTCGCGCTCGTCCTCGGAGAGCGGCAGCTCGCGCATCGTCTCCAGAAAGCCCGAGAGCACAGTGAGCGGCGTCTTCAGCTCGTGCGAGACGTTGGCGACGAAGTCGCGCCGCATGGCGTCGGTGCGCTCCAGTTCGGTGATGTCCTGCGAGAGCACGAGCTTGCGGCCCTCGCCGTACGGAAACACCTGCACCGAAAGCACGTTCTGGCGCTTCGCACCCATGCCGCGCATGATCAGCATGTCCGTGTAATCGTGCAAATTGAGGTAGCGCACGAAGTCGGGCTGACGCACGAGATGAGTGATGTGCTGGCGCAGGTCGCGCTTCGCGTCGAGGCCGAAATGCACCTCGGAGATGGCGTTGCACCACTCGATCTGGTCGTGATCGTCGAGCATGGCCACGCCGTTAGGCGACGCCTGGATCGCCTGAATGAAGCGCGAGTGCTGCTGTTCCACCTGACGCACCTGGGCGTGCCAGCGCTTGGCGAGCTTGTGCAGGCGGTAATAGATTTCGCCCCAGATGCCGGGAGCGCTCGGCACTTCGCCGTAGACGGGCGCATCGAGCAGACGCCAGAGACGTTGCTTGTGGAAGGTGCTGAAGAGCATTTGGCCGATCAGCGCGACGACCGCGACCGCCAGTGCGAGCTTGACGCCAAAGAGCACGCCAATGCCCGCGCAAACGAGCGCAAGTAGCACGATCGATACAAGGGCGCGCGCCCAGATGATGTTCATGTTCCTGCGATCGAAGAGAATGTCGGTCCGGACCGGGGCGCTGCGGATTGGAACGCCGGCGACGCATGAAACACCGCGCCAGCGTGCTGCTGCCTTGATTCAGGCAAACGCGCGTTCAGGCGCCCTTCGCGAGACGGTAGCCGCTGCCGCGCACCGTTTCGATCATAGCATCGCACCCCGCAGGCTTAAGCGCCGCACGCAAACGTTTGATATGCACGTCCACGGTGCGCTCTTCCACGAATACGTGATCGCCCCACACCTGATCGAGCAACTGCGTGCGGCTGTGCACGCGCTCGGGGTGCGTCATGAAGAAGTGCAGCAGGCGGAACTCGGTCGGGCCGAGATCGAGCTTGATCTCGGAGCCTTCCGCATGGGCGGCGACGCGGTGCGTGGCCGGATCGAGCTTCAGCCCGTTGATCGCAACCACGTCTTCCGTGAGCTGCGGCGCGCGGCGGCGCAGGACCGCCTTGATGCGCGCCATCAGTTCCTTCGGCGAGAACGGCTTCGTCACGTAGTCGTCGGCGCCGATCTCGAGGCCGAGCACCTTGTCCTGCTCGTCGCCGCGCGCGGTCAGCATGATGATCGGAATATGCTTCGTGCGCTCGTTGTTGCGCAGATCGCGCGCGAAATTCACACCAGACTTACCCGGCAGCATCCAGTCGAGCAGGATGAGATCGGGCAGCACGTCGCTGATCAGGCTCTGCGCCTGCTCCGCGTTGTAGGCACGGATCGGGCAATGACCTGCGTGCTGCAGGTTCACGGAAATCAGCTCGGAAATTGCGGGCTCATCTTCGATGACGAGAATGCTGCTGGGCATCGGCACCTCTTGACCTTAAGACCTGTTGATACGGTTATCTGCGCGTTTAACTGCTCGGTTAAATGCGCTTTATTTAGCTGAGTGCTTCGCGTTCGAGCGCGTCGCGCGACTTGTGCCGCACGTCGGTGCCCTTCACGATGTAGATGATGAACTCGGCGATATTCTTCGCGTGGTCGCCGATGCGCTCGATCGCCTTGGCGATGAACAGATAGTCGAGCCCGACCGAAATCGTGCGCGGATCTTCCATCATGTAGCTCACGAGCTTGCGCACGAACGCGCGGAATTCCTCGTCGATGGCTTTATCGTCGCGCACGATCTGCGCGGCGGCCACCGTATCGAGACGCGCGAACGCATCGAGTGCGCGACGCAGAATCGCCACGGCCATCTCGCCGGAGACCTTGATCTCGGCGATGTTGACCGTGCGCGAGGCGCCGTCTTCCATCAGGCGCTTGGTGCGCTTGGCGATCTTCTCGGCCTCGTCGCCGGCGCGCTCGAGGTTCGTGATGGTCTTCGAGATCGCGAGCACGAGACGCAAGTCACGCGCGGCCGGCTGACGGCGCGCGATGACATTGCTGCACTCCTCATCGATCTCGACTTCCATCGTGTTGAGGCGGTCTTCGGCGGCGATCACGCGCTCAGCGGCTTCGCCGTCGAACTCGTTCAACGCCTGCATCGCCGTGATGATCTGCGATTCCACGAGGCCGCCCATTTCGAGCACCTTCGACGAAATCAGGTTCAGGTCGGCGTCGAACTGGCTGGACAGATGTTTATCGGGCATGTTTTTTCTCCCTCCCGGCTCGGCGGATCAGCCGAAGCGGCCGGTGATGTAGTCTTCCGTTTCCTTGCGGACCGGCTTGATGAAGATCTTCTCGGTGTCGCCGAATTCGATCAGCTCGCCGAGGTACATGTAGGCAGTGTAGTCCGAGCAGCGCGCGGCCTGTTGCATGTTATGGGTCACGATCACCACGGTGTAATCGCTCTTGAGCTCGGCGATCAGCTCTTCGATGCGGCCCGTCGAAATCGGGTCGAGCGCCGAGCACGGCTCGTCGAGCAGCAGCACTTCGGGGCGGATCGCAATGCCGCGCGCGATGCACAAACGCTGCTGCTGGCCGCCCGAGAGGCCGTAGCCGCTCTGGCCGAGCTTGTCCTTCACTTCGTTCCAGAGCGCGGCCTTGGTGAGCGCCCATTCCACGCGGTCGTCCATCTCGGGGCGCGAGAGCTTCTCGAACATCTTCACGCCGAACGCGATGTTGTCGTAGATCGACATCGGAAACGGGGTCGGCTTCTGGAACACCATGCCGATACGCGCGCGCAACAGCGAAATGTCGCGGTTGTAGGTGAGCAGGTTCTCGCCGTCCATCAAGATCTCGCCCTCGGCGCGCTGCTCCGGATAGAGCGCGTACATCTTGTTGAACGTGCGCAGCAACGTGGACTTGCCGCAGCCCGACGGGCCGATGAACGCCGTCACCTTGCCTTCGGGAATCTGCAGATTGATGTTCTTGAGCGCGTGATACTTGCCGTAGAAGAAGTTCAGGTCCTTGACTTCGATCTTCGGCTTGGCCGACATGAGGCCGCGGTTGCCCTGGGCGGGGTCCAGGCCGGACGGCGCCGTGGTGTTGAGGTGACTCTCTGCCATATTCATCGGATGACTCCGCCCTTACTTTTTCGAAAAGATGGTGCGCGCGAGGATATTCAGACCCAGCACGCCCAGCGTAATCAGGAAAACACCGGCCCAGGCAAGCGATTGCCACTGCGCAAACGGGCTCATTGCAAACTTGTAGATCGTGACCGGCAGGTTCGCCATCGGCTGATTCATGTCCGCGCTGAAGAACTGGTTGGACAGCGCGGTGAAGAGCAGCGGCGCGGTCTCGCCGGCGATGCGCGCAATGGCGAGCAGCACCCCCGTCACGATGCCCGCGATCGAGGCCTTGAGCGTGATCGAGAGCACCATCTTCCACTTCGGCGTGCCGAGCGCGAAAGCCGCTTCGCGCAGGTTGTTCGGCACGAGCTTGAGCATGTTCTCGGTCGTGCGGATCACGATCGGGACCTGCAGCAGCGCGAGCGAAATCGCCCCCGCCCAGCCGCTGAAGTGGCCCATCTTCGCAACCACGAGCGCGTAGACGAACAGGCCCACGACGATCGACGGCGCCGACAGCAAAATGTCGTTGATGAAGCGCGTCACGCTCGCGAGCCAGCTTTTCTGGCCGTATTCGGCGAGGTAAATGCCCGCGAGAATGCCGATGGGCGTGCCCACGAGCGTCGCAGCGGCCACCAGCATCAGGCTGCCGACGATCGCGTTGGCGAGACCGCCGCCATCGGTGTTCGGCGGCGGCGTCGACTGCGTGAACAGTTGCACCGAAAGACCGCCAACGCCGAGCGAGAGCGTCGTGTAGAGAATCCACACGAGCCAGATAATGCCGAAGGCCATCGCGGCCAGCGAGCACGTCAGGGCGATCGCGTTGACCGCGCGGCGGCGGCTTTGCAGCTTCGAGCGCATGCGCTCGAGTTCGGCGCCGTAGGTTGCGCCCGGAATCTTCATCATCGGCTCGCTCATCGTGCGCCCTCCGACTTTTCGAGGCGCAGCAGAAGCAGCTTCGAGATCGCGAGCACGATGAACGTGATCACGAACAGAATGAGGCCGAGTTCCATCAGCGCGGCGGTATGCAGGCCGGGGCTGGCTTCGGCGAACTCGTTGGCGAGCGCCGAGGTGATGCTGTTGCCGGGCGAGAAGAGCGACACGTTGTCGAGCAGGTTCGTATTGCCGATCACGAACGTGACGGCCATGGTCTCGCCGAGCGCGCGGCCGAGTCCGAGCATCACGCCGCCGATCACGCCGGTCTTGGTGAACGGCAGCACGATCTTCCACATGACTTCCCAGGTCGTGCAGCCGATGCCGTAGGCCGACTCCTTGAGCAGCACGGGCGTGACTTCGAACACATCGCGCATGACCGAGGCGATGTACGGGATGATCATGATCGCGAGAATGACGCCCGCGCACAGCATGCCAATGCCGATGGGCGCACCCTGGAACAGCGCACCGACGATCGGCATGCCGCCAAGTACCTGACCGATGGGCTTCTCGAAGTACTGCGCGAAGATCGGCGCGAACACGAGCAAACCCCACATACCGTAGACGATCGACGGAATCGCGGCGAGCAGCTCGATGGCGATGCCGAGCGGGCGGCGCAGCCAGGCGGGCGAGAGCTCGGTGAGAAAGAGCGCGATGCCGAAGCTCACGGGCACGGCAATGATCAGCGCGATGAGCGAAGTAGCGAGCGTGCCGTAGATGGGCACGAGCGCGCCGAACTGCTCGCTAGGCGGATCCCAGTCGGCAGTCCAGAGAAATGAGAGGCCAAACTTGTGGATCGTCGGCATCGAAGCGACGATCAGCGAAACGATGATGCCGCCGAGCAGCAACAGCGTGACGATGGCGGCGCCGCGCGCGAGGCCGCCGAAAATGATGTCCCCTGCCGGGCTGGGCGCTTTCTGCTGCGCGGCGCTGCCAGGCGGGTTCGAGACGAGCGGGACGTCGGACATGATGAGCTGTTTCCAGTGGCCGCGAGCGTCAGGCTCGCGACGTTGATGCGGTTCTGAAACCGCCGGCCGCCTGGCATTCCAGCCTTGTCGGGAACATCGGGCGGGAGATCGGGCGGCACATCGTAGCGGGTGTATTACGTGCGGTATTGCGTACCGCGTGACTGCAAATGTCGGCTTGCATCATCGGCCAGCAAGCAGAACGGGCCGCGCGCGGTCTGCGCGGCGGCCCTTGCTTTGGCCCTGCTGTGGAGCACGGCCAGTCCGCCTTACTCGGCGATCGCCTTGCCGCTGGCGTCCTTCACCTTCACCTTCAACTGCGACTCGATTTCGCTCACGACCGACTGCGGCAGCGAGATGTAGTCGAGGCTGTCGGCAGCCGGCGTGCCGTTCTTGAAGGCCCACTGGAAGAACTTGAGCGTTTCCTTGCCCTGCTCCGGCTTGTCCTGCGCCGTGTGCAGCAGCACGAAGGTCGCGCCGACGACCGGCCACGCATCCTTGCCCGGCTCGTTCGTGAGGATCTGGTAGAACGACTTCTTCCAGTCCGCGCCGGCCGCTGCGGCCTTGAACGTTTCGGTATCCGGCTGAACGACCGCGCCCGATTCATTCTTCATGGCAGTGTAGACCATGTGATTTTGCTTGGCGTAGGCCCACTCGACGTAGCCGATCGCACCCGGCAGACGCTGCACGAAGGCCGCGACGCCGTCGTTGCCCTTGCCGCCCGTGCCCGTCGGCCAGCTCACGGTCGTGCCTTCGCCGACCTTGCTCTTCCACTCGGGGTTGACCTTCGAGAGGTAGTTGGTCCAGATGAAGCTGGTGCCCGAACCGTCGGCGCGGCGAACCACGGCGATGTCCAGATCAGGCAGCTTGACCTTCGGGTTCAGCGCGGCGATGGCCGGATCGTTCCACTTCTTGATCTTGCCGAGGTAGATATCGCCGAGCACGGCACCCGACAGCGTGATTTCGCCAGCCTTGATGCCCGGCACGTTGATTGCCGGCACGACGCCGCCAACCACCGTCGGGAACTGGAACAGGCCGTCCTTGGCCAGTTGATCGTCCTTCAACGGGGCATCCGAGCCCGCGAAGTCGACGGTCTTCGCCTGAATCTGCTTGATGCCGCCCGACGAGCCGATGCCCTGGTAGTTGACCTTGCCGCCGCCCGACTTCTGATAGGCATCCGCCCATTTCGTGTAGATCGGTGCTGCGAAGGTGCTGCCCGCGCCGGTGATGTCAGCAGCTTGCGCTGCGATCGCGAAGAGCGCGCCAGCAACGCCAGCGAGCGCGGTTTGCATCAATTTCATGTGGCCTCCAAGTGTGAGCGGATGAACGACACCGCGAAGCTTAGGGGCTCTTTGTGACAGTAACGTGACGATTCATGAAGCAGCCGTGACAGAACGATTACCGCCTGAAAGGCGAGTGAATCAAGCTCGATGCGCGTGCTTCAAAAGCGGGCGCGCCCCGTCGATTGGGGCACTCGCGCACGACGGCCGATGATGGGGTCATTTGCCATGCATCCCGGGGCCGGATGCGCAAAATGCTCCATGCATGCACAGGAGGGGCTGACGCAAAAGTGAAACGTTTGCTCCAGCGGAAGCGAGGCAAAACGCGGCGCCATGCCGATTGCATGACACCGCGTTCTCAAGCGAGAAAAAATTCGCGGCTGGACGCGCCTGCCGCTGACCGGCGTCTGGATCGTGCCGGTTTTACCGCGTTCAGGTGATCAGGCGATCGCGCGCTTGACCGTGTCGGCGATCGATCCGGCGTACCGAGTCGTGTCGTGCTCGTCGCGCGCCTCCACCATCACGCGCAGCACCGGCTCCGTGCCCGAGGCGCGGATCAGCACACGGCCTTTGCCCTTGAGCTCGGTTTCCGCCTCGGCAATCGCCTGCTGGATCGCGGCGTTGCCCTTCCAGTCGGCGCCCTGCGCGATGCGCACGTTGATGAGCTTCTGAGGAAACAACGTTACACCGTCTAGCAGTTGCGCCAGCGTCCGACCGCTGCGCTTCATCGCGGCGAGCACCAGCAGCGCCGAGACGATGCCGTCGCCGGTCGTGTGGCGATCCAGCGACAGAATGTGCCCCGACCCCTCAGCGCCGATCAGCCAGCCGCGCTCGCGCAACTGCTCCAGCACATAGCGGTCGCCCACATTGGCGCGCACGAACGGCACGCCGATGCGCTCCAGCGCCTGCTCGACCGCGAGGTTCGTCATCAGCGTGCCGACGGCGCCGTCCACCTTACCGTCGGTCGCCATGCGGTCCTTCACGAGCACATAGAGCAGCTCGTCGCCGTTGTAAAGGCGACCCTGCGCGTCCACGATCTGCAGACGATCCGCGTCGCCATCGAGTGCGATACCGAGATCGGCATGATTCGCGCGCACCGCGCGCACGAGCGCGTCGGGCGCCGTAGCGCCCACGCCGTCGTTGATGTTGAAGCCGTTCGGCGAGACGCCGATGGGGACCACATCCGCGCCCAGCTCATGGAACACGTGAGGCGCGATGTCGTAGGCAGCACCGTTCGCGCAGTCGACGACGAGCTTCAGCCCGCGCAGGTTGAACGCCTGCGGGAAAGTGCTCTTGCAGAACTCGATATAGCGGCCGCCCGCGTCATCCAGACGGCGCGCACGGCCAAGCTGTTCCGAGGGCGCGCAGTCGAGCGGCAACTCGAGCTGCTCCTCGATCTGCGTTTCGACTTCGTCGGGCAGCTTGTTGCCGTCGGCGGAAAAGAACTTGATGCCGTTGTCGTAGTACGGATTGTGCGAAGCGCTGATCACCACCCCCGCGGAAAGACGCAGCGCGCGCGTGAGATAGGCGATGCCGGGCGTCGTCATCGGACCCGCCAGCATCACGTCGATGCCGGCGGCCGAAAGCCCCGCCTCGAGCGACGCCTCGAGCATGTAACCCGAAATGCGGGTGTCCTTGCCGATCAGCACGGACGGACGCGAGCGCGACCCGCCTGCCGCACCAGCAGCACCTGCAGCACCTGCCGCATCAGTTGTCCCTGCCAGCACCTTGCCCGCTGCATAACCCAGGCGCAGCACGAAATCCGGCGTGATCGGCATTTCGCCAACCTTGCCGCGAACCCCATCGGTTCCAAAATAGCGACGACCCATAATTCAAACCTCACATTGGCTTTGTTTTGTGGCGCATCTCTGCGCCGAATTCTCTCAGGGCCTGTTCACGCTAATAACAGGCTCTAATGACGCGCGGCCTCGCGCATGGCGCCCCAGACTTTGAGCGCATCGACCGTAGGCGCGACGTCGTGCACACGGATGATGGCGGCGCCCTGCTGCGCCGCGCAGACCGCCGCCGCGACGCTGGCCGCCACGCGCTCGGGCGCAGGCCGGTTCACAAGCGCACCGAGCATCGACTTGCGCGACATGCCCGCAAGAATCGGATAAGGCGCGCCGCCAGCCGCGACGGACGGCGCCGTCTCGCACAGATGCGCGAGCAATGCGTAATTGTGTTCGATCACCGATTTGCCGAAGCCAAAGCCCGGATCAACGCTAATGCGGGCCTTCGCCACGCCTGCCGCCTCGAGCTCGGCGCAGCGCGCTTGCAGAAACTCGCGCACCTCGCGCACGACATCCACGTAATTGGGCTCGCCCACCTGCATGGTCTGCGGCTCGCCGAGCATGTGCATCACGCATAACCCGCAGTTGCTCTCCCGCACCGCCTCGATCGCGCCGGGCATGCGAAAGCCCCAGACATCGTTGATCAGATCGGCGCCCGCAGCGAGCGCGTGGCGCATCACCTCCGGCTTGTACGTGTCGATCGAAAGCGGCACGTTTGCGCTCCTCAGCCGCTCCACGAGCGGAATCACCCGTTCGAGCTCTTCTTCGAGCGCTACAGGCGGCGCGCCCGGACGCGTCGACTCGCCGCCGATATCGATCATGTCCACGCCGTCGAGCAGCATTTGCTCGGCACGGCGCAAAGCATCGTCGAAGGCGAGATAACGGCCGCCATCAGAAAATGAATCCGGCGTGGCGTTGAGTATCCCCATGACGAGCGGACGCTCGAAAGTCAGTGTGAAACGACCGCACACGAGCGGTTCGGGCGCCGCTGCGCCGGGAAGCGCATTGGACAGTGTGTTTGGCAGGTTACCCTGCGAAGTCAGATTGGACACGTCAAGAAACGTCAGAGATGTAACTCAATGTGGCCGCTCAAAGTGGTGGCTTAAAGCGGCCAGGAATATCAGCAACCAGAAATACAAAACGGGCCGATGTGAACGTCACACCGGCCCGCAATTTCAGTCGATTTGGCGCCGTGTCCGGTCAGGCCGGTGCGGTGGCGCTACCGGGCTTGACCTCGGTTCCCGTGCTGCCACCCGACGAAGGCGCATCGCCCGGCGATGCGGGGCTCTTCGGCGAGCGCGGCGGGCGGCCGGCCATGATGTCGTTAATCTGATCGGCGTCGATCGTTTCCCACTCCATCAGCGCGGCGGTCATGGCTTCGACCTTGTCGCGGTTCTCATCGAGCAAGCGCTTCGCGAGGGTGTACTGCTCGTCAAGCACGCGACGGATTTCCGCGTCGACCTTCTGCTGCGTCGCTTCCGAAATCGCGCGCGTGAAGCCCTTGCCGAACGCGCCGCCGTTGTCGTCGTCGTCGGCGTAGACCATCGGTCCGAGCGCGTCGGTCATGCCGAAGCGCGTCACCATCGCGCGGGCCGTCTGCGTTGCCTTGTTGAAGTCGTCCGAGGCACCCGTGCTGATCAGGTTCATGAACAGCTCTTCCGCCACACGGCCGCCGAACAGGATGGCCAGACGATCAAGCAGATAGTCCTTCGAGTAGGTTTCGTTGTCGTGCTCCGGCAACTGCCACGTCACACCCAGCGCGCGACCGCGCGGAATGATCGTGACCTTGTGCACCGGATCGGCCTTCGGCAGCAGCTTCGCGATAACCGCGTGGCCCGACTCGTGATACGCCGTCGCGCGTTTCGCCTCTTCGCGAATGACCGCCGACTTGCGCTCCGGACCCATGAAGATCTTGTCCTTGGCGTCCTCGAAGTCCTGCATCTCGACGATGCGCTTGCCGCGGCGCGCCGCGAACAGTGCCGCTTCGTTCACGAGGTTCGCGAGGTCGGCGCCCGAGAAGCCCGGCGTGCCGCGCGCAATGACCGCTGCGTCGACGTCGTTGGCGATCGGCACCTTGCGCAGGTGCACCTTCATGATCTGCTCGCGACCGCGGATGTCCGGCAGGCCCACGTAGACCTGGCGGTCGAAACGGCCAGGACGCAGCAGCGCCTTGTCGAGCACGTCCGAACGGTTGGTTGCCGCGATCACGATGACGCCCGAGTTGGCCTCGAAGCCGTCCATCTCGACCAGCATCTGGTTGAGCGTCTGCTCGCGCTCGTCGTTGCCGCCGCCCATGCCGGCGCCGCGATGACGACCGACCGCGTCGATTTCGTCGATGAACACGATACACGGCGCATGCTTCTTGGCCTGCTCGAACATGTCGCGCACGCGGGCCGCGCCCACACCGACGAACATTTCCACGAAGTCCGAACCCGAGATGCTGAAGAACGGCACCTTCGCTTCGCCGGCAATGGCACGCGCGAGCAGCGTCTTACCGGTACCCGGAGGGCCGACCAGCAGCACGCCGCGCGGGATGCGCCCGCCCAGCTTCTGGAATTTTTGCGGATCGCGCAGGAAGTCGACGAGCTCGGACACTTCTTCCTTGGCTTCGTCGCAGCCTGCGACGTCGGAGAAGTTGACCGCGTTGTTGTTCTCGTCGATCAGACGGGCGCGCGATTTACCAAACGAGAACGCCCCGCCTTTGCCGCCTCCCTGCATCTGTCTCATCATGTAGAACCAGAACACGATGATCAGGATCGTTGGTCCAAGGTAGTACAGCGCGGAAACGAGCGCATTGGGCTCTTCGTCAGCCTTGCCGCTCACCTGCACGCCATATTTCATCAGGTCCCCGACCATCCAGATGTCCCCTGGGGAGACAATCTGATACTTCTGGCCGTCAGCCGGAGTGACCGTGAGGTTCCGCCCCTGCACCACGACGCTCTTGACCTTGCCGGCCTTCGCGTCGTCCATGAACTGCGAGTACGAAACGCCTTCCTGGACACGGGGCTTGTCGAACTGCTTGAACACCGTAAACAGCACCAGTGCGATTACCAGCCACACCGCTGCCTTCGAAAACATGTTGTTGTTCAAAGCACCACTCCTTCACTCATAGACGGGCGCCTACATTTGCCTTGCGACACCACCAAAGCATTCTAATCCAGTACGCAGGGGCTCGCCATAACGTTTCGCTAAGACGGAAATAGCCTGAGCGCCTTATCCGGACTGTGTCTCGAAGCCGATTCGAGGCGATCTTTACAGTCCTTGCAACGCGTGCTGCGCCGGAACCGATCTTTTGCGACACCCAGCCGACTGGGTCATTAACGGGGTCGCTTCAGATGTTTACCCAATATAAACGTTTCGGACGATTTATCGCGCGAAGCCTTCGGTTTGCGCGCGGCCACGACCTTGAACTGATGCTTGAACTTCTCGACAATCTGGCTGTAGCCACTGCCGTGAAAGCATTTTACTAAAAGGGCGCCATCGGATTTCAAATGATTCTGCGAAAACTCGAGCGCGAGATCGCAGACGTGTTCGATCCGCGCGGCGTCGGCCGACGCCACTCCCGACAGATTGGGCGCCATGTCGGAAATTACAAGGTCCACCGGCCGGCCGCCCACCGCTTCTTCCAGTTGTGCGAGCACGTCGTCCTCGCGGAAGTCGCCTTGGAGAAATTGCACGTCGGCGATGGGCTCCATCGGCAGGAGATCAAGAGCAATGATCGTGCCGTCGATTCCGCCCTCGCGCTGCTCGTCGCGCTTCGAGCTCTGCGCGAGCTTGTTGCGCGCGTACTGGCTCCAACTGCCCGGCGCGGCGCCGAGATCCACGATCACCATGCCCGGGCGGATCAGCTTGTCCTGCTCGTCGATTTCCTTCAGCTTGTACGCGGCGCGGGCGCGGTAACCCTCCCGTTGCGCCATCTTCACGTACGGATCGTTAATGTGGTCGTGCAGCCACGACTGATTGAAGCGGTTTTTTGCCATTAAAGGTGAACTCTTGCTGCGTGATATCGCGCTTTTAGCGGATAATACGCGTTTAATTCGTGCGGCCGTCGCGGCTCGTCCGGTTGCAGGCGCGCGGTTCTCACCGCCTCGCTCGCCGGCATCAGCCCGCGCCACGCCGTTCTCCACGGTTTTCCATTGTTTCGACGCGCCCCCCGCCTGGCGGCCCCTCATCAGGGTGGCCTGCCGTGCCGGCTTTACATGCTGACTGGCGGGCGCCGTCATTTTAGTCGAGTCTGCCACATCCCATGCCCGCCCTCACTCTTACTGCCGAACAGCGTTCCGAACTGCGCTCCGAGGCTCACGCGCTCAAACCGGTCGTGCTCATCGGCGCCGAGGGATTGACCGACGCCGTCCTCAAGGAAATCAAGGTACACCTCGACGCTCACCAGCTCATCAAGGTACGCGTGTTCGGCGACGAGCGCGAAGAACGCATCGCGATCTACGAAGAAATCTGCGATCGCCTGAACGCGGCGCCCATCCAGCACATCGGCAAGCTGCTCGTGATCTACAAGCCCGAGCAAGCCAAGCCGACCACCACCATGGCCCGCGCCGGCGCGCGAGGCACCGTCAAGCGCCCCGCCGGCGACGTGCCGAGCGCGCGCGAAGCGGGCAAGCACGGCGCAGCGCCTCGCACCGTGAAGGTCGTCAAGCCGTCCGACAACCCGATGCGCAAGCCGAAGTCGCAGAAGGTCGTCGTCAAAGGCAACGAGCGCGTCACTCAGGGCGGCAACGTCAAGCGCGCCAAGAAGCGCCAGACCAGCTCGAAGCGAGCCCATCAAGGCTCGAAGTAAGAAAAGCGCGGCCACTGTGCCGCGCTTTTTTTATCTTTTTGCCGGAATGGAGAGCGTGCGCCAACCAGTCAAGCAGCGCCTCAGCGCTGCGCCTGCGCACCGCGCGCGGACGGCAGCAGCCAGACGAGCCAGGCGCCCAACAGACTTTCGACCAGATAGAACACGCTCGACACGCCGTGCAGCATGCCGAAGCGGCTTGCCCAAGGTGAATGGGCGATATCGACGCCAGCCTGCATGGCATTCATGCGCATGGCGTTCATGAACGGCTGCAGCGCGAAATAGCCGATCAGCACACACAGCAGCATGCCGACCAGCAGCCAGCGCAGGCGGCGATAACCCGTCTCGCCACGGCGAATCAGCACGTTCGCAAGCCCGAGCAGCAGCACGCCGCTCACGACGCCGAGCATGCCTTCGATACGAAAGAGCTGCGCGGCAAGCGACCCCGCCACCATGCGATCCAACGAGGTGAACAACACGGGCGCGACCGCGTAACCGATCGTCACCTGGCTGCCCACCCACAGCATGGCGAGCAGCGTGAACACACGGTGCGCCATGAGCGGCGAAGCCGTGCTGACCGAATTCGTCGATGAATTCACGTTACTGGGCACGTCCTTGGGCATGTATCGGGTACGCCACCAGGACCGTCAGATGTAGCGGACGTCGATGATTTCATACTCGCGCACGCCGCCGGGGGCTTGCACTTCGGCCACATCGCCTTCGGACTTGCCGATCAGCGCGCGGGAGATTGGCGAGCTTACGGAGATCAGGCCGTGCTCGAGGTCCGCTTCGTCGTCGCCGACGATCTGATAGGTGACCGTCTTGCCCGACTCGAGGTCTTCGAGGTCGATGGTCGAGCCGAACACCACGCGGCCGTCGGCTTCGAGCGCCGCCGGGTCGATGATCTGGGCCGCCGCCAGCTTCGATTCGATTTCGGCGATGCGGCCTTCGATGAAGCCCTGCTTTTCCTTCGCGGCATCGTATTCCGCGTTTTCCGACAGGTCGCCCTGCGCGCGCGCTTCAGCGATCGAATTGATGACCGCCGGACGCTCGACGGATTTCAGGCGTTGCAGTTCTCCGCGAAGCTGGTCTGCACCGCGCTTGGTCAAGGGAATCGTGCTCATAAAAACAACTCGTTCAGCCCATTGGGGCCGTATTGATGCCGCACGAAAAATCGTTGCGGCCATAAAAAAAATCACCGCGGTTAAGTGCATCCCGCGAGGGCGACAGCGCGCACTGGCGCAGCCTGAAAACCCTGTTGGGACGCCGCTTAACCGCGGCGCATTCAGCCTTGTATTCAGCCTGTTGTCTGCCTTATTAATATTGGACAGACAATCGAAGCCTTAGTTTAGGCGAGCATGGAGGCCTTGTAAATCATAGACTTCCAAGTTCTTCAGGTAGCGCAGCCCCTCGACGGCAGCGCGTGCGCCGGACATCGTGGTGTAGTACGTGACCTTGTTCGCCTGGGCGCTCATGCGAATCGAGCGCGAATCGGCGATCGCCGCGCGGGTCTCGTCGACCGTCGTGAAAACGAGCGAAATCTCGCCGTTCTTGATCATGTCGACCACGTGCGGACGACCGTCCTTCACCTTGTTCACGACCTTCACCGGCACACCGGCCGCCTCGATCGCGGCGGCCGTGCCGCGCGTCGCGACGAGCGGGTAGCCGAGCTCGTGCAGCATGCGCGCGACTTCGACGGCCTTGGGCTTGTCCGCGTCCATCACGGTGATGAAAACGGTGCCCGACTCCGGCAGGCGCGAGCCGGCCGCAAGCTGCGACTTGAAGAGCGCCTCGCCGAAGGTCTTGCCCACGCCCATCACTTCGCCGGTCGAACGCATTTCGGGTCCGAGCACCGGGTCGACGGTCGGGAACTTGACGAACGGGAACACCGCTTCCTTCACGCTGAAGTAAGGCGGCACGACTTCCTTCGTCACGCCCTGCTGTGCGAGCTTCTGGCCGACCATCGCGCGCGCCGCGATCTTCGCGAGCGGCAGGCTCGTGGCCTTCGAGACGTACGGCACGGTACGCGAAGCGCGCGGGTTCACTTCCAGCACGTAGATGATGTCCTTCTTCGAACCGTCATCTTGCGGGACTTGCTGGATCGCGAACTGCACGTTCATCAGGCCGACCACGTTGAGCGCCTTGGCCATCGCGGCCGTTTGACGCTTCAGTTCGGTCACGGTTTCCTGCGAGAGCGAGTACGGCGGCAGCGAGCACGCCGAGTCGCCCGAGTGCACGCCCGCCTGCTCGATGTGCTCCATCACGCCGCCGATGAACACGGCTTCGCCATCGGAGATGCAGTCGACGTCGCATTCGATCGCGTCGTTCAGGAAGCGGTCGAGCAGCACCGGCGAATCGTTCGACACCTTCACGGCCTCGCGCATGTAGCGCTCGAGGTCGCGCGGCTCGTGGACGATTTCCATGGCGCGGCCGCCCAGCACGTACGACGGACGCACGACGAGCGGGTAGCCGATTTCGTCGGCGAGCTTGAGCGCTTCGTCTTCGGCGCGCGCGGTGCGGTTCGGCGGCTGGCGCAGGTTCAGGTCCTGCAGCAGCTTCTGGAAGCGCTCGCGGTCTTCGGCCGCGTCGATCATGTCCGGCGAGGTACCGACGATGGGCACGCCGTTCGCCTCGAGGTCGAGCGCGAGCTTCAGCGGCGTCTGGCCGCCGTACTGCACGATCACGCCAACCGGCTTTTCCAGGTCCACGACTTCGAGCACGTCTTCGAGCGTGAGCGGCTCGAAGTACAGACGGTCGGACGTGTCGTAGTCGGTCGAAACGGTCTCGGGGTTGCAGTTGACCATAATCGTTTCGTAGCCGTCTTCGCGCATCGCGAGCGCGGCGTGCACGCAGCAGTAGTCGAACTCGATACCCTGGCCGATCCGGTTCGGGCCGCCGCCCAGCACCATGATCTTCTTGTTGGTGGTCGGGTTCGCCTCGCACTCTTCCTCATAGGTCGAGTACATATAGGCAGTCTTGGTGGCGAACTCGGCCGCGCAGGTATCCACGCGCTTGTAGACCGGGCGCACGTTCAACTCGATACGGCGCTTGCGCACGTCCGCGGCGTTGCTGCCGAGCAGCTTCGCCAGACGGCGATCCGAGAAGCCGCTCTGCTTGAGGAAGCGCAGTTCGTCCTTCGAGAGGCTTTCGAGCGTACGGCCCTTGACGGCCTCTTCCTTGCGGACGATCTCTTCGATCTGCGCGAGGAACCACGGATCGATCGCGGTTTCTTCGAAGATCTCTTCGCGCGTCATGCCCACACGGAACGCGTCGCCCACGTACCAGATGCGGTCCGGACCGGCTTCGCCGATCTCGCGGATGACTTCGTCACGGCTAGTGGTCTTCTCGTCGAGACCGTCGACGCCCACTTCGAGGCCACGCAGCGCCTTCTGGAACGACTCCTGGAAGGTGCGGCCGATCGCCATCACCTCGCCCACCGACTTCATCTGCGTGGTGAGACGCGGGTCGGCTTCGCGGAACTTCTCGAACGCGAAACGCGGAATCTTCGTGACGACGTAGTCGATGGTCGGCTCGAACGAGGCCGGCGTCTGGCCGCCCGTGATTTCGTTGCGCAGCTCGTCGAGCGTGTAGCCGACTGCCAGCTTGGCCGCGACCTTGGCGATCGGGAAACCCGTGGCCTTCGAGGCCAGTGCCGACGAACGCGACACACGCGGGTTCATTTCGATCACGATCATGCGGCCCGTGCGCGGGTCGATCGAGAACTGCACGTTGGAGCCGCCCGTGTCCACGCCGATCTCGCGCAGGACTGCGAGCGAGGCGTCGCGCAGGATCTGGTATTCCTTGTCGGTGAGCGTTTGTGCCGGCGCGACCGTGATGGAGTCGCCGGTGTGGATGCCCATCGGATCGAGGTTTTCGATCGAGCAGACGATGATGCAGTTATCCGCCTTGTCGCGGACCACTTCCATCTCGTATTCCTTCCAGCCGAGCAGCGACTCTTCGATCAGCAGTTCGCGCGTGGGCGAGAGGTCGAGACCGCGCCTGCAGATCTCTTCGAACTCTTCGCGGTTGTAGGCGATGCCGCCGCCCGAGCCACCGAGCGTGAACGACGGACGAATCACGATCGGGTAGCCGCTCGTGCCGGTGGACGCGGCGATCTCGGCGTGAACCTTGGTCGCTTCTTCCATCGAATGCGCCACGCCCGACTTCGCCGAACCAAGGCCGATCTTCGTCATCGCGTCCTTGAACTTCTGGCGGTCTTCGGCCTTGTCGATCGCTTCCGGCGACGCGCCGATCAGCTCGACGTTGTACTTCTTGAGCACGCCGTGGTGATGCAGGTCGAGCGCGCAGTTCAGCGCGGTCTGGCCGCCCATCGTCGGCAGGATCGCGTTCGGGCGCTCCTTCTCGATGATGCGCTCCACCACTTCCCACGTGATCGGCTCGATATAGGTGACGTCGGCCGTGTTCGGGTCGGTCATGATCGTCGCCGGATTGCTGTTGACGAGAATGACCTTGTAGCCTTCTTCGCGCAGCGCCTTGCACGCCTGGGCGCCCGAGTAGTCGAACTCGCAGGCCTGGCCAATGATGATCGGCCCCGCGCCGATGATGAGAATGCTCTTGATGTCTGTCCGCTTGGGCATAACGCTCTCGCTAAATATTCCTGTGTCTTTCCTTCTTGCAGCGGGCGGCACGTGCTTCGCTTACCGAGTCACGCCTTGCCGCTCGCCGCTGGGCGTCGCGCGTGGGCTGCTTCTTCAAGCGGCTCGCTGCGCGCCCTGCTCTCTCGCTCGCCGTCCGTTCGTTGCGTGCGCTTACGCGGCCGCCGTGCGCTTGTCGCCCTTGGCGCTGTCCATCAGCGTGGTGAAACGGTCGAACAGATAGCCGATGTCCTGCGGACCAGGCGACGCTTCCGGGTGGCCCTGGAAGCAGAACGCCGGCTTGTCGGTCAGTTCGAAACCTTGCAGCGTGCCGTCGAACAGCGAGACGTGCGTGACGCGCGTGTTCGCGGGCAGCGTGTCGGCGTCCACGGCAAAGCCGTGGTTCTGCGACGTGATGACGACGCGGCCATCGCCAAGATCCTTCACCGGATGGTTCGCGCCGTGGTGGCCGGTCTTCATCTTGATGGTCTTCGCGCCGAGCGCGAGGCCCATGATCTGGTGACCGAGGCAGATGCCGAAGGTCGGGATGCCGCGCGCGATGAACTCCTGCGTGGCCTTGATCGCGTAGTCGCACGGCTCGGGGTCGCCGGGGCCGTTCGAGAGGAACACGCCGTCTGGGTTCAGCGCGAGCGCGTCGGCCGCGGTGGCCTGCGCCGGCAGCACGGTGACATGGCAGCCGCGCTCGGCCAGCATGCGCAGGATGTTCTGCTTCACGCCGAAGTCGAACGCCACGACCTTGTACTTCGGTGCCGCTTGCGTGCGGTAGCCTTCGCCCAGGCGCCACTCGGTGGTCGTCCACTCATACGGCTTTTCGGTCGAGACGACCTTCGCGAGGTCCATGCCCGCGAGGCCCGGGAACGAGCGCGCGAGTTCGATGGCCTTGGCTTCGTCGTCCGAGCCCGCGAGAATCGCACCGTTCTGGGCGCCCTTCTCGCGCAGGATACGCGTGAGCTTGCGCGTATCGATGCCGGCGATGGCGACCACGCCTTCGTCCTTCAGGTAGTCGCCGAGCGTGCGCTCCATGCGGAAGTTCGAGGCAAGCGTCGGCAGGTCTCGAATGATCAGACCGGCGGCATGGACTTTCGTGGCTTCGACGTCTTCGGCGTTGACGCCGACATTGCCGATATGCGGATACGTCAGGGTGACGATCTGGCGAGCGTAGCTCGGGTCGGTCAGGATTTCCTGATAACCGGTGATGGCCGTGTTGAACACGACTTCACCGATCGTATGACCCGGCGCGCCGATCGAGTAACCACGAAAGACCGTGCCGTCGGCGAGCGCGAGCAGAGCGGGAGAGAATGACGGCAACACGGGAGACTCCTTGGGGGAGCACCCTGTGCCGACCTGTTATCCGACGTTGCGTGTCTTGCGACCTGGGAGCGGCTGCGGCGTCGGCGTCCTTATCGTAGCGATCAGGACGCGCGCGCGGCACGCTCCACAGTCTGCTCGTTACGCGACTTATCCGTGTTTGACCGTGTTTGGGCGCCGGGCAGCGAAGGAGCGTTTGTGACGCTCGATCGGGCGGCAGCCAGCCAGTAGAAACGGAAAGCGCGGGCGGCGGATGAACGGATGGGGGAGGTAGGCGCTAGGGTGCGGGTTGATAAGCTCAAACCTTGAAATTATAGCGCGAAAACGCCCTTTCTTTCAAATTTCGGGATGGCGCCCATCGGGCGAGGCACCGACCCAAGCCGGGGCAGCGCCCATTCCACTATAGGCGCCGGCAAGTACACAGCAAGCACCAGCAAGCGGAGCGCCATTCATCCGGAGCGGGCCGGCGCGACGATCGCCCGCCTTTTTTCGCTCACAACCGCCCCCACAAACGACTCACAAACGAAAACGCCGCCACCTGGCGAGGTGACGGCGCGAGAAACAAGTGGCAAAAGTGATCGGAGCGAAACATCGCGCACTGCCCCCGCAGCGCACGACTGAGCACCCTTCGCCAGCCGCTATTTGGATTTGTGCTTCTGCGTTTGGGTTTCGGCCTTCGGGCGGCTTGCCGCACCCTTCGACGCCTTGCTGGGCGCGGCGCTGGAAGCCTTTGCCTTGACCGGTTCGGAAACCTTGACGACCCCAGTATGCGCGCGACCGTGTTTCTTATCGTAGCGCGACTTGGAGCCCGTGTCTGCAACCCGGGTCCCGATGCGCTGCACGCCACCGCCGGATACATTCGTCGCCAGACGCTCCGGCCCCGGCTCGCTCGGCATCGTCTTGCCGACCGGCACGTGCAGCACGAGCACCTGACCAGGGCTCACGAGGTCGCGGTGCGTCTTGTTCCATGCCTTGAGCTGACCGACCGAGACACCGTAACGCCCCGCCAGCGCTTCCATCGACTGCTTGCGGCGCACGCGGATCAGCATCTTGCGCGTATCGGGCACGTCCGGCTCCATGGCCAGCACGGCGCTTTCGGCAACGTCGGCGCTGATGTCCTCGTCGTCGCCATCGTCAGTGCGCGGCACCACGAGCGTCGAGCCCGCCTTCAGGCGCATGCCTGCCGGAATCTTGTTGACCGACATGAGCGTGTCCGCGTCCACGCCGATCTTCTGCGCGATGGCTGCCGGCGTGGCCCGCGAGTCGGTCGTGTAGGTGGTCCACGAAGAAAGCTGGCCCGAATACGACTTGAGGTTGCGCTCGAACGCGCTGGCGTTATCGAACGGCAGCAGGATCTGCGGATCGCTCGTACCGAGAATGACCGGCTTCTTGAACGACGGGTTGAGCGAGCGGAACTCGTCAGGCGTCATGTTCGCGAGCTTGGCCGCGACGTCCACATCGATATCGTGCGACGTGGTGACCGTGACGAAATACGGGTGGTTGGGAATGGACGGCAGTGCGAGCCCATATTGCTGCGGGTTCATCACGATGTTCTTGACCGCCTGCAGCTTGGGCACGTAGTTGCGCGTCTCATTGGGCATGCGCAGGCTCTGGTAGTCGGTCGGCAGACCGGCCGCCTGGTTGCGCGCAATGGCGCGCTGCACGTTGCCCTCACCCCAGTTGTAGGCGGCGAGCGCGAGATACCAGTCGCCGAACATGTCGTGCAGGCGCGAGAGATAGTCGAGCGCCGCGCTGGTGGAGGCGAGCACGTCACGGCGCTCGTCCTGCCACATATTCTGCTTGAGGTTGTAGGTGCGGCCCGTGCCCGGCACGAACTGCCACATGCCAGCCGCCTTCGCGACGGAGAGCGCCTGCGGGTTGTACGCGGACTCGATGAACGGCAGCAGCGCGAGCTCGGTCGGCATATGCCGGGCCTCGAGCTCCTCGACGATGTGATAGAGATACTTTTGCGAACGCTCGGTCATGCGCGCGACATAGTCGGGACGCTGGGCATACCACTGGGCGTTCATGTCGACCAGATCGCTCTGCAGGTCGGGCATCTGGAAGCCGCGGCGGATACGCGCCCACAGATCGGCGTCGGGGCTCGTGAGCTGGTCGACCGAGCCTTTGTCGACGTTGATCGTTTCTTTCGCGGCGGAGGTCTTGCGGATGGCGTCGGCGCGCGCCTGGGGATCGGCCGGGGAAAGCGAGTTCGCATTCGGCCCCCCGCTCGCACAGGCGGCGAGCATGAGAACCAGCAGCGCGCTTAGGATAAATCGCATGAACGTCTACTTGCTAATGGCGGGAATTTGGAGCCGATAGTACGGAACGCACACGTTTCCGTCAATCGGAATAATTGGAAAAACCTCAAGAAAATCCGCAGCTTGGACGACGTTCCATACTTTTGGGATGAGGATACCCCCGCGACCCGTTGGGTCAGCGGAACCGATTCTTCCATTCGCGCATCAGCGCGAACGCGGCCAGCCGGTCCGTCACCGTTTCATGCAGCGCCTCGGCAAGCGCTGCTTGAACGGCCGGATCGCCGGATCGCAGAAAGGGGTTGACGGCACGCTCGTGCGCGATAGTGGTGGGCAAGGTGGGGATACCGCGCTCGCGCATCGCATGTGCCTGATGGCTCCAGTCGCGCAGATCGGCATTGTCCGGATCGCAGGCCAGCGCGAAACGAATATTCGAAAGCGTGTATTCGTGTGCGCAATGCACCTGGCTGGCACCCGGCAGTGCCGCGAACGAATCGAGCGAAGCGAGCATCTGCGCGGGCGTGCCCTCGAAGAGACGTCCGCAGCCGCAGGCGAACAGCGTGTCACCACAGAACAGATGTGGCGTGCCCGACGGGTCGGCCGCCTGGAAATAAGCGATATGCCCGCGCGTATGCCCCGGCACGTCCATCACCTTGAGGTCGAGCGCCGGCGCATCAAGATGCACTGCATCGCCGCCCTTCACGCGCGTAACAAACGCGTCGAGCAGGCCGAGCGCCTCGCTCGCCGGACCGTACACCGGCACGCACTCATCCGAAAGGAGGTCGGCCACCCCGCCGACGTGGTCGTTGTGGTGATGGGTGAGTAAAATAGCGACGAGCCGCCAGCCTCGCTTCGCCAGATATGCGCGAACCGGCGCGGCGTCGCCCGGATCGACGGCAACGGCATTGCGGCCGTCCGACACGACCCAGATGTAGTTATCTTCAAAAGCCGGAACCGGTATGTATTCAAGCGCGGCGGCGAGCGCGGCGGCTGGCACGGATGCGTGCTCAAGCGGACTCTTCATGGGGCGGCGAACTTTTCGACATGTCTGACCGAACGATTATAGACTGGCCCGCCTGGACCGGATCGCCCGCAGGCAGGTACGTGCTGGGCTGGGAGCAGGAGCAGCTCGACCGCGTGGTGTCGAACATCTTCGGCTACCATGCGCTGCAGCTCGGCCTGCCGCAGCTCGATGCGCTGCGCGAAAACCGCATGTCGTGCCGGGGCCTCGTGCTCGACGCGGCCAGCGCCACGAGCGCGCCGTACACCGTGCCGGGCGCTCAGCCGCTGTCCGATTTGCAGCATCCGCCCGTGCCCCACGCGCCGGCGGATCGCAGCACGGTTTGGTGCGACCATCTCGATCTGCCGTTCGAGGCGCAGAGCGTCGACCTCATCGTGATGCCGCATACGCTCGAATTCACGAGCGACCCGCACCGCCTGCTGCGTGAAGCCGAACGCGTGCTGATGCCCGAAGGGCAGTTGCTGATCGTCGGCTTCAACTCGCTCTCGCTGTGGGGCGCGCGCCAGTCAGCGGCCAGGCTCACGGGACATCCCTTCCTGCCCGCGCGCGAAGACCTGATCGCCTTCACGCGCCTGAAAGACTGGATCAAGCTGCTGGGCTTCGAGCTTGAACGCGGCCGCTTCGGCTGCTATCGTCCGCCGCTCGCCAGCGAGAAATGGCTCGGGCGCTACACCTTCATGGAGGCCGCCGGCGACCGCTGGTGGCCGATCTTCGGCGCCATCTATATGGTATCGGCCATCAAGCGCGTGCGCGGCATGCGGCTCGTCGGCCCGCTAAAGGTCAAGAAACCGGTGCTTGCGGCGAGCCTGAAACCCGCCGCCACCACTCCCTCCCCCACTCGCAACAAGGACTCATGAGCTCACCCGATTTCGTCGAAATCTTCACGGACGGTGCCTGCAAGGGCAACCCCGGCCCCGGCGGCTGGGGCGCGCTGCTGCGCTTCGGCGCGCAGGAAAAGGAACTGTTCGGCGGCGAGCCCGGCACGACCAACAACCGCATGGAGCTGATGGCGGTGATCGCCGCGCTCGACGCGCTCAAGCGTCCATGCAAGGTGATCGTGCACACCGACTCGCAGTATGTACAGAAAGGCATCAGCGAGTGGATCCACGGCTGGAAGAAGAAGAACTGGATGACAGCCGCGAAAACGCCCGTCAAGAACGACGACCTGTGGAAACGCCTCGACGCGCTCGTCGCACAACATGAGGTGGAGTGGCGCTGGGTCAAGGGCCACGCCGGGCATCCGGAGAACGAACGCGCCGACGCACTCGCGAACCGCGGCGTCGCCACGCTCGCCGAACTCTAAGCCGGACGTGTAGCGCGCATCGCTTCACGCGTTTTTTTACGCGTTTTTTCATCCGCTGCTTTACGCTCTGCCCCTGCCTCCACGCAATCACGCTTCAAACGACATGCGACAGATCATTCTCGATACCGAAACCACCGGCCTGAACCCCCGCACGGGCGACCGCATCATCGAAATCGGCTGCGTCGAGCTGGTCAATCGCCGGCTGACGGGCAAGAACCTGCACTTCTACGTCAACCCCGAGCGCGACAGCGATCCGGGCGCGCTCGCGGTACACGGCCTGACGACCGAGTTCCTCTCGGACAAGCCGAAGTTCGCCGAGGTCGCCAACGAAATCCTCGACTTCGTGCGCGACGCCGACATCATCATCCACAATGCGCCGTTCGATATTGGCTTTCTCGACGCCGAGCTCGCGCTGCTCGGCAAGCCGTCGTTCAAGGAGCATTGCGGCGAAGTGATCGACACGCTGGTGCAGGCCAAGCAGATCTTCCCCGGCAAGCGTAATTCGCTCGACGCGCTGTGCGACCGCTTCGGCATCAGCAACGCGCACCGCACGCTGCACGGCGCACTGCTCGACTCGGAACTGCTCGCCGAAGTTTATCTGGCGATGACGCGTGGCCAGGAAAGTCTCGTCATCGACATGACGAGCACGGTCGAGACCACCGGCAGCGTGGCAACGCCGCGCGTGACGTTCGAGACGCTCGTGCTACCCGTGATCGTCGCAAGCGAGGAAGAACTCGCTGCGCACGAAGCGCTGCTCGACGGTCTCGACAAATCGATCAAAGGCACCTCGGTATGGCGCACGCAATCGACCCAATCGGCCCCCCGCTGAAGAGAATGCGGCCACTGTGCAAAATACTTAAAAAAGGGCTTTACAAGATCGGAAACGCCCGGCATAATTTCAATCTCTTCGGGTGGTTAGCTCAGCGGTAGAGCACTGCCTTCACACGGCAGGGGTCACTGGTTCGATCCCAGTACTACCCACCAGAATTCTGGTGTTGGTAAAGACAAGCACCGAAGATTAAAAACCCCGTTGCGCATGCAACGGGGTTTTTTCATTTCCGGCACGTGAATCCGACAATAACAAGCGGCTGTAACAAGGATGCCGATACAAACCGCCCTCCTCATCCGCCACCCGCTCGTAGCGAGTTCAGCTACGCGTCACCCACGCCGATCCCGACTCCGCGCGCCATCCCCGTCGCGGCGAGCACCATCACGATGAGCAGCACCGTCTGCCACGCGCCGATACGCGCGTACTTCGTTGCGCTGGTGAGATCCGGCACATCGCCACGGCGCACGGCGAGCCGCCAGCGCAGTAGCGCCATCATCGGTGCAATCTCAAGCAACAAGATCAATACGAGCGCACCCATCTTCACGTGAAAGAGCGGCTCATGCAGGTAGTAGTCCGCGCCCTTTTCGAACCCGCCGAACGCACGCGCCGCTCCCGTCACGATCAGCAGGACCGCCGAGATGCCCCAGCCGTTGTCGGCACTGAAGATCGCGGGCAGCGCCTCGGTGGAGGTGCAACGGCGCAGGCCGCGCGTGCGCCGCAAGATCGATGCGAACGCCAGGCCGAAGGCCAGCAGATGAATGGCGGCAAGCAACCAGCGTATGAGCATCGCGACTCCTTCGAAACGACGACGGGATCGACAAGCTTGCGCGAAACCTGCTCCGCGCGAGGACTGCCTCAAGCGGTACTGCCTGGTGGCTCGCCCGGCGCGCCTTTCACGGTAACGCAGCGGGCGGGGTCTGTTTGAGAGCGGTATCGAGCGCGCGTGCGGCGACACGGTCGCCTTCGGTGGCGAGCCGCACGCGCATGACAGTCTGGTGATTGTGTCCCGCCGCTGCTGGCGAGTCCCACAGCAACTCGATCATCGGCCGACGCCCGACGGTGCGCGCGGGCGCGGCATGACGCGGCGATGCCGGAACGGCAGAAACGCTGCTCGCAGCCGGCGCGGGGGATGTCGCCGATACGGTCGATACCGTCGATACGGTCGATACAGTTGACGCGGTCGATATCGCCGGGGCGAACGATTCAGCGTCCGGCGCCGGGCTCGCGGTGTCGGCGATGGCGCCGGATTGGGCCGGTGTCGCGCCGGCCACGGGCGCATCGGCGGGCGCGGAACATGCCATATCGGCGGCCGGTTGCATATCCGTCGGCCAGCGCACCGACAGCTCCCGCGCGTCGTACTGCCCGACTTTGCGGCTTTCGAGCCAGACGATGGTCGTGCGCGTCGCGGCGTCGACCGATACCGCGTAGCGCCCGATCGCGAAGCGCCGCGCCGCCACGTTGCTACGCCACAATGCGCGCGGGCGGCAGATCCAGACCACGGCCGCATAGAGCGCCGGCGCGACGACGAGCCAACCGTTGGTGACCTCGATCGCCTCCACCGCACGCCGCCAGCCGTCGGCCCAGACGAATACGCCGATCGACCAGAGCGCGAACAGGCAGCCGAGCACGCCGAACATGCGCAACGTCTGGCGCAGCCATTGAGGCAGCGGATGGAACGGCCGCTCGACGCGGGCCTGCGCGCCGGGCAACACGATCAGCAGAAACAGGAAGACGAGGTTCAGGCAAGCGACTGGCGACGAGGCCATGCCCCGCAGCGCCACCAGAAAATTCATATCCCCCATCGAGTGGAGCCAGCGCGCAAGAATCACGAGACCGATCGCGCGCAGCGCAAACATCTTCCCGGCACCGGGAACGGCGGCGGCGCGCGTCGGTCGGGATCTCGCCAAGGCACTTCTCCTGAGGTCGCGTTTGGGTTGCGCTGTGGTCGTCATGCAACGTCTTGCGCGGTCGTCGCGCGCAGCTTTCGTGAATAAATTACGGATTTCGCGGAACGGCCATTATAGGGACATTGCTGTTACCCCTCACGCTCGCAAGCGGTCTTTGCATGTTCTCGCGCGCCCTGTGCGGCACAAATGCGACAACGCCCCGGTGCACAGCACCGGGGCGTTGGAGAAACGGGGAACGCGCGTGCGGCGCGTCCCGTGCAGCGGCTTGCCTGAGCGCGGGTCTTGCAAACGCGCGGACCAAGCCGACGTTGGCTAGCGAACGCCAGTCAACATTATTAGCCAGCGTTGACTTCGCGCAGCACCGTGCGGTGCTTCTGGCGCAGCAGGTCTTCGTACACGGCCACATAGTTGCGCGCCATCACCTTCGACGAGAAGCGCGCCTCGAACGCGCCGCGCACCTTCTCGCGCGACAACGTCGGCAGGCGCTTGAGCGCAGCGACTGCGCTGATTTCGTCTTCGACGACGAAACCCGACACGCCATTCTCGATGACTTCGGGCACCGAGCCGCGCTTGAACGCGATGACCGGCGTACCGCAGGCCATGGCTTCGATCATGACGAGACCGAAGGGCTCCGGCCAGTCGATCGGGAACACCAGTGCATGCGCATTGCCGAGGAACTCGCGCTTTTCATGCTCGCCGATTTCGCCGATGTACTCGACGTGCGGCAACGCCATCAGCGGCTTGATGACTTCTTCGTAGTAGGCACGGTCGGCCTTGTCGATCTTCGCGGCGACCTTGAGCTTCATGCCCGCCTGCTGGGCGATGCGAATCGCGCGGTCAAGGCCCTTCTCCGGCGAAACGCGGCCGAGGAATGCAAGGTAGCCGGGCTCGACGTTCGGAATCGGCTTGAGCACGTCTTCGGGCAGGCCGTGGTAGACGGTCTGCTGCCAGTTCGCCTGTTGCAGCGGGATGCGCTGGTTGTCCGAGATCGAGACGACCGGCACGTCATTGAATGCGGTGAAGATCGGCTGCAGTTCGGGCAGGTCGAGACGGCCGTGCATGGTCGTGACGAACGGCACCGGCTGGCGCTGGAACAGCGAGAACGGGTAGTAGTCGATGTGGAAGTGCAGCACGTCGAATTCGTCCGCGCGGCGGCGCACTTCTTCGAGCAGCAGCATGTGCGGAGCCATCACGTCGCGAATCGTCGGGTCGAGGCGCAGCGCCTGCGGCCAGAATGCTTCGAGCTTTGCCGAGGTGATCGAATCGCCGCTGGCGAAGAGCGTGACGTCGTGACCCTGCTCCACCAGCGCTTCGGTCAGGTAGGAGACCACCCGTTCCGTGCCGCCGTACAGCTTGGGAGGAACCGCCTCGTGCAACGGAGCGATTTGAGCGATTCGCATAGTGGTGAACTCCTTCCTCGTAATAAATCGGGCTTAGTACTGCAATTTTGACAATCGACCTTGCGGGCTGCGGCCTCTTTGCCGCGCGCCCCACCAGGCGTTCCATACCGCTAACCGCGCCGGTAGCCGGCACACTGACCGACGCGGTTGTGAAGTCCTGGATGGACACAAGCGGCGGTTCAGGCGGTAAACGCGCAGGGTTCGCGGTCGTTGACATTCATGCTGTCAAAATCCCTACGCTGTTCGAGTCGGCATTATCGGGGTTTGCACCCATTGCCGGCTACGAGATTTCAAACTCTTTACGTTGTTACAAAGTAGAAACACTCCGCAACCCCTTGTTTTTTAAGCCCGTTCTAAATTGGGGGTTCGTTTTTCGGGCAGCACAGCGCCGGAACACGGTCAGAATGCTGCTTTATCTGACCCCAGTTTCGTGAAACTTGCGGCTCGAGAGTGGATCGCGCCTGCGGTACGGCGCGTCGTGTAGGCGCATATGGCGCGCCTGAACGGAGTCTGCGATTGTATCTCGAAAACCCAGTGGAAACCCGTTGAACTCCGCCGCGACAATATGTTGGGAAGGGTCACTCTCCGCGGCATAGTCGCGATAAGATGCGCGTCCCGCCGGGCATGAGCCGTGCGGCTCGCGCGTGGGGTGTTTACAATGCGGGAATTCCGCGCGGTTAGCGGTTGCGCGCCTTCTTGTCTCTTTTTTCTACCTTGCACGGACGAAGCTCCGTCAGACCGACCACCGATCAATTGGAACATCTGACCATCGCCCAGCGTAACGCCCATAACGCAAAGCTCGCGAGCTATGCGCACCGGCCGCTTGCGTTTCTTTTCCGCTACATCAAGCGCCATCCGCTCGCCCATGGGGTCGTGCTCGCCAGCGTGTTCGCAGCCGTGGGCTGTGCCCTCGCCTCGCAATACGCGATCAAGCATCTGATCGACGTGCTCGGCGCGGGCCGGCACCATCCGGGCCCGTTGTGGACTGCGTTCGCGATCCTCGTCGGGCTGATTGCCGCCGACAATCTGCTCTGGCGGGTAGGCGGCTGGTTCGCCGCGCACACGTTTGTCGCCGTCACGGGCGACCTGAGACGCGACCTCTTCCAGTATCTAAGCGGCCACTCGAATACGTATTACGCGGAAAAACAGCCCGGCACGCTCGCGAGCCGAATCACCGCGACCTCGAACGCCGTGTACACAGCCGAGAACACCACCGCGTGGAACGTGCTGCCGCCGTGCATCGCCGTGGCGGGCGCCATTGTGATGATCATTGCGGTCAATCCGTTGATGGCGGCCGGCCTCCTGCTCTGCTCGGCGATTCTGTCGGTCATTCTCTTCAAGCTGGCCGGACTCGGCTCGGCGCGCCACCACACATTCGCCTCCAAGGCGGCTGCCGTGGACGGCGAGCTCGTCGACGTGATCGGCAACATGGCGCTCGTGCGCGCCTTCGGCATGACGCTGCGCGAGCAAAATCGCTTCGGCTCGACCGTGAAGGCCGAACTGGACGCGCGCCGCTCGAGCCTGCTCTATCTGGAAAAGCTGCGCCTGCTGCATGCCGTCATCACGGCGATGCTTTCGGCTGGCCTGCTCGGCTGGGCACTGTGGCTCTGGGACCAGGGCAAGGCCACGTCGGGCGACATTGTGCTGGTGAGCTCGCTCGGCTTCACGATCCTGCACGGCACGCGCGACCTGGCCGTGGCGCTCGTCGACGTCACGCAGCACGTCGCGCGTCTGGCCGAAGCCGTGCAAACGCTGCTCGAGCCGCATGGCATGCCCGATCGCGACGACGCCAGCGAACTCGTCGCCCAGGGCGGCCGCGTGGACTTCGAAGGCGTCACCTTCGCCTACCCGCACCGCAAGCCCATCCTCGACCACTTCGACCTGCGTATCGAGGCCGGCCAGCGCGTGGGCCTGATCGGCAAGTCGGGCGCGGGCAAGACCACGGTGCTCGCGCTGCTGCAGCACTTCTACGAGACCCAGGGCGGCGCGATCAAGATCGACGGCCAGGACATCGCCCACGTCTCGCAGGACAGTCTGCGTCACGCCATCGCGCTCGTGCCGCAGGACATCTCCCTGCTGCACCGCTCGATTTACGAAAACATCGCCTACGGCCGCCCCGAGGCAAGCCGCGACGAAGTGCTCGCCGCTGCACGCGAAGCGCGCTGCGCCGACTTCATCGAGGCCATGCCCGAAGGCTACGACACGATCGTGGGCGACCGCGGCGTGAAGCTCTCGGGCGGCCAGCGCCAGCGCATCGCGATCGCGCGCGCGATTCTCAAGAATTCGCCGATCCTCTTGCTCGACGAGGCCACTTCGGCGCTCGACAGCGCCTCGGAGGAAGCCATCCAGCAGGCGCTCGACCGGCTGATGGTGGGCCGCACGGTGATCGCCATCGCGCACCGGCTCTCCACGCTGCACAACTTCGACCGCATCATCGTGATGAGCGCGGGCAAGGTGATCGACGATGGCAGCCCCGAGGAGTTGCGCAACCGTCCGGGCCTGTACCGCGAACTGCTTGCCAAGCAGTACGGCAAGTCGTCCACGCTGCATCTGGGCGCCAAGAAGGCCGACGAAAAGCACGTGGCCTGACGCCAGGCGCTCCGTCCTGACCCAAAGAAAAAGCCGCTTCGTTCGTGAAGCGGCTTTTTCGTTTTCGGCGGCGTTTGAGGGGTTTTGATGTTGGCGCGACGGGCTTTGACGCGGCCCAAAGCGCTACGGAACGCCACCGGATACGCGAGAGAGAGGCCCCAGCCCTACTGCCGCGCGAGCTCCACGGACGGCGGCAACGACACGCCAATGCGCTGGGCGATGTTCGTCAAATCGCGCATGAAGCGGTCGCGCCAAACCGAGACGTTGTTCTCGCGTAGCTGCACCATCATGTCGTTGTAGCGCGCGAGGCGCTCGGCGAGCGGCATCGAGAGCGCCTTGCCGAGCGCGTCGGCCATGCCGTCGATGTCGAGCGGATTCACGATCAGCGCGCCGCCCAATTCCTGCGCGGCGCCCGCGAAGCGCGAGAGCACCAGCACGCCGGGATTCTCGGGATCCTGCGCCGACACGTACTCCTTCGCGACGAGGTTCATGCCGTCGCGCAGCGGCGTGACGTAGCCCACGTGCGAGGCGCGAAACAGCGCCGCGAGCACGGCGCGTTCGTACTGGCGGTGGATGTACCAGATCGGCGTCCAGTCGAGCTCCGCGAAGCGACCATTGATGCGCCCCGACTCGGCCTCGAGCCGCAGCCGGATGTCCTGGTACGCGTGCAGGTCAGCGCGCGTGGGCGGCGCGATCTGCACGAACGACACCTTGTTGCGCTGCGCGGGCGCGTGCTCCAGCAGCCGTTCGAAGGCGCGAAAGCGCTCGACGAGGCCCTTCGAGTAGTCGAGCCGGTCCACGCTCATGATCACCTTGCGGCCGTGCAGCGTGGCCTTGAGCGTGCGCACCGGCTTGTCGTTCTCGCCGGCCTTGGCAAGCTCGGCGACTTCGTCGGGATAAACGCCGATCGGGTAATCGTTCACGCACAGGGTCTTGCCGAACGCCTCGATCTGCGTGATGCCGTCTGCGCGCCTCGCGACCGAGCCGCCCGCCTCGTTCAGGATGTAATCGCAGAACGCGCGCACGTCGGGCTTCGTCTGGAAGCCGAGCAGGTCGAACGAGCACAGCGCCTGAACCAGCTCGCGGTGCGGCGGCACCGCCAGCAGCACCTGCGAAGCCGGAAACGGGATATGCAGGAAGAAGCCGATGCGGTTTTTCACGCCCGCCGCGCGCAGCGCCTCGGCAAACGGAATCAGGTGATAGTCGTGGACCCAGATGACGTCGTCTTCGCGCAAAAGCGGCACGAGTTGCTGGGCGAGCCACGCGTTCACGCGGCAATAGCCGGCGTATTCGTGACGGTCGTACTGCACGAGATCGGCGCGATAGTGGAACGCCGGCCAGAGCGTGGCGTTCGAGAAGCCGCGGTAGTACTGGTCGTAGTCGCGGCGCAGCAGGCCGATAGTGGCAAAGGTGACCGGGCCGCGCTCTTCGAGCTGGATCTGCGGCTGGCCGGACGAGAGCACCTCGCCGCTCCAGCCGAACCACATGCCACCGGTTTCCTTGAGCGCGTCGTAGACGCCGACCGCGAGACCGCCCGCGGCCGGGCCGCCTTCGGAAATCGGCGCGACCCGGTTCGACACGATGATCAGTCGGCTCATGAGATGCAGGTTCCGTGCAGAAAAGAAGTTAGAAGCAGCCGTGCGGGCGCGGCCCAGGGGCAGCGCAAAACGCGCTGGCGCGCAGGGGCCAGATGCGCCGGTGCGTGCGCCGAATCAGGCACAAATCAAGCACCCACACCCAATCAGGCACCGCGAGGCACGCAATCAGGTACCGCGCGGCGGCGCGACGAGCGTGTCGAGCCACGCGAGCAGCGCCTCGACCGACTCGACGCGTGTTTTTGCGATCGTGTCGCCGCCGCCGACCTTGATCGACAGGCCGCCCTCGGCATTGACCACGGCGAAGCCCTTCTCGTCAGTCAGATCGTCGCCGGCGAACACGGGCGTGCGGCCCGCGAACGGCGGCTCGTCGAGGAAGGCGCGCAGCGCGCGGCCCTTGTCGACGTCCTTCGGCTTGATTTCGTAGACCATCTTGCCGGGCTGCAGCACATAGGCATCGGCGAATTCGGCGGCGAGCTTTTCGGTGGCCGCACGTGCCACGCTCTCGTGCTCGGGCGCGTTGCGGTAGTGCAGCGCGAGCGCCGCGCCCTTGATCTCGAGCAGCATGCCCGCATGGGTGCGCACCACTTCGGCGAGCACCTGCTCCATATGCAGAAGACGCTGATCGTTGAAGCCGACGCGTTGCGTGTCGCCATTGGCGTCGCGGCGCTCAGCGCCGTGCAGGCCCGCGACCGGCAAATCGGGCATGCCGAGGAAGGTGTCGATGCTCTCGATGCCGCGTCCCGAGACGATGGCCACTGCGCCGTGCGTCGCACGGCGCAAGGCGGCGAGCAGCGCGAGCATGTCGGGGCGCACCAGCACGCCGTCGGGTGTGGGCGCGAGGTCGACGAGCGTGCCGTCGAAATCGAAGAAAAATGCCGTCTTGTCGAACGGCAGTTCAGCCGGAAGTACTTGCATTACGTTCGTTTCGTCCCTCGGCGCATCGGCCGGGTTGATCCAGCGAGCGCTCGCCCGCCGGAGAAAGTGTGCGCATCTTACCGCGCATCGTCCTGATTTTCGAGAAAGGAAAGTCCACCCTGCCATTGGGCCAGCCGTTTCCAGGCCAAGCCGGAACGCAACAGCGGGTACTCTGCCGACGTGGATCCGTTCAGACGCCTTTTTTGCGCCGCCGTCTTCTTTCGCCCTTTTTCCCTTTCCACCGTTACCCGCTGGCGCCCACCGATGCCCACCGATGCACATCGGCACGGAAGATGCGTCAAATTGACCCTGCCTCCCCGCCACACCGGACCATGCGCGGCAGCGAGCACCCAATTTTGCTACAGTCCAGCGACACAGCGTGGGCTGGCAACGCGCACGTCCTTGTAAATCGAGTTAACGAGAAAGCCTTTGTTCCCCGAGTTCGACGCTTCACGTTCGTCACGCTTCGCATCCCGCACTCGCGCTGCAGTCGGCCTGCTCCGCGCTCTGCACGGAATACGTCTCGCAGCACTGCTGACGCTCGCCGCCGGCTCCATGCTGCTCGGCGCATGTTCGCGTCCGGCCGAGCCGTGGCAACTCACCAATGTGAGCGGCCACCTGCCCGACCTCACGTTCGCACTCACCGACGACAGCGGCAAGCGCATGAGCGGCGCGGACCTGCACGGCAATACGACGCTCGTGTACTTCGGCTACACGCATTGCCCGGACGTCTGTCCGGAAACGATGGCGCGGCTGATGCAGGTCATAGCGAAACTCGGACCCGATGCGCAGCATGTGCGGATACTCTTCATCAGCGTCGATCCCGCACGCGACACGCCACAGGCGCTGCACGCCTACGTAAGCGCGTTCGACTCACAGCATGCGCTCGGTCTCACCGGCACCGACGCGCAAATCGAATCGCTCGCAAAGCACTATCGCGTGGCGTATCAGATGGAAAAACGCGACCCTGACGGCAGCTACGAAGTCACGCACAGCTCGGCCGTCTACGTGTTCGACGCACAAGGCCGCGCGCGCCTGCTCGCCACCGACAAGGACTCGCCCGACGCCATCGCGCATGACCTGCGCCGTGTGATCGATTCCGCAGCGTAGGCTTCGCCGGACATCGCCGGGGCTGCAATCCACAACTTCGGCAACCCCGATTTACGTACCACCCGCAACAGGAACTGCCATGACGATGAAAATGAAGTCCCGCCGCGTTACTCGCATGAGCCCCCGCATGAGCCCCACAGGCGCCATGAGCCGGCTCGGCGCCGCACTCGGCTGCGCCCTCGCCTGCACGTTCACGGCGTTCGCCCCTGCGGCGCACGCCGCCGACGCCGCGCTCACCGCGCAGAACGCATGGGTCCGCTGGCTGCCCAACAATCTGCCGGCGGCGGGCTACGTCACGTTGAAGAACGACAGCGACAAACCGGTCGACCTCGTGAATGTGACAAGCGACGACTACGGCATGGTGATGCTGCATCAAACCGTTTCGAACGGCTCGACGCAGAAGATGGTGATGGTGCACAAGGCCACGGTGCCCGCGCACGGCACGCTCTCGATCGCTCCGGGCGGCTATCACCTGATGCTGGAGCATGCGAAGCACAAGATCGCGCCCGGCGACACAGTGAAGGTGAAACTGGAGTTCTCGGACGGCGCGACGCTCGACACGCCGTTCGCGGTGAAGCCGCCGTCGCAGCAATAATCACCTGCCGAGCCCGAAGAAGCGCGCCATGACCTTCGTGAAGAAGTCCGCGATGAACCTGCCCAGTTGTCCGCGATGAACCTGCTCTATTGGCTCGACCCGTGGGAGCCCTCACCGACCGTCGTGATCGCCGTGATCCTGACGGCGGTGCTGTTCGTGCGCGGCAAGCGCCAGGCGAAAGTCTCGCTGGCGCGGCAGATCTCGTTCTGGTTCGGGCTCGGCGCGCTCTATGTCGCGCTGCATACGCGGCTCGACTACTTCTTCGAGCATGAGTTCTTCATGCACCGCGCGCAGCATCTCGTGCTGCACCACCTCGGGCCGTTTTTCATCGCGCTCGCTTATCCGGGCGCGGCGCTGCGCGCAGGCGTCCCATTCGCGTGGCGGCAACGCTTCGTGCGCCCCGCACTGAACGCGCGGCCGGTGCGGGCGATGCTCGACATCGTCATGCATCCCGTCGTCGCGGTGACGCTCTTCGTCGGGCTCATCTACTTCTGGCTGCTCTCGCCCATCCACTTCATCGCGATGCTCGACTGGCGGCTCTATCGCGTGATGAACTGGAGCATGGTGATCGACGGCCTGCTGTTCTGGTGGCTCGTGCTCGATCCGCGCCCCGCGCCGCCCGCGCGCCTCGCACCCGGCAAGCGCGTGCTGGTGGTGATCGCGGCAATTCCTCCGCAGATCGTGCTCGGCGCGTTCATCTTCTTCACGTCACACGAGCTTTATCCGATCTACTCGATTTGCGGACGCGCATTCACGTGGCTCTCGCCAATGCGCGATCAGCAGATCGGCGGCCTGCTGCTATGGATTCCGGGATCGATGATGAGCGTGGTCGGCGCGTTGATCGCGCTGCGCCACTGGATGCGGCTTTCGGCGCGCGGACGCCTCAAGCGCGCTGGGGGAGCGCGCAAGCCTGCACGCGCCTCGCACAAACACGACGTGCAGCACACCTGAGCGCACGCATCGCACGCGCAAGGCGCGAAGTTCAGCTGAGAAGTGCGGCGCGAAGTTCAGCGTAAAGCGCGGCGCGAAGAACAGTGCACTACGCCGAGCGCATCCAGATGTGCGGGATGCCGTCCTCGTCGTGAATCTCCGAGACTGGCTTGAAACCGAACGCACCGTAGAACTTCTGCAAATGCGCCTGGGCGTGCAGCCGCATCGGCACGCCCGGCCATTGCCGCGCGATGTGCGCGATCGCGCGTTCGAGCAACCCGTTGCCGAGCTTGATGCCGCGGAAGTGCGGCGAAGTCACCACGCGGCCAATGCGCACGTCCGGGTCCTGCGCGTCGGGCAGCAGCACCCGCAGGTAGCCCGCCAGTTGGCGCGAGCCGCCCTGCCCGCCCCACGCGAACAGATGCCAGGCGTCGCCGTCGAGGCCGTCGATATCACCGTACACGCAGTTCTGCTCGACCACGAACACGGCCGAACGCAGCCTGAGCATTTCATAGACATCGCGTGAGGAAAGCGCATCGAATGCGTTCCATTGCCAGTCGAGTTGGGCTGTCGGCAAGGCGGGAGACTGCGCAATCATGTGATTTCCGTCAAAGCGTGCTGAAACGCCGATTATGCCCTGCGACGCGAGCACGGCACAAACGCCAGCAGCCTTGGCCGCGCGCGCACGTCTTCGGAGAGTTCGATGGTCATTGGCGGGAATCCGGATGGAAGCGATGCGATGCGATGCGTGGATTGTGCGCGAGTACGCGGGACAACACATCATCCATTTGACCTGGCACGACCGCCTGCCTGACTGGCTCGCGCGCCCAGCACAAAACACACGCAAAACACACGACATGCGCGATATGAATGCGCACCAGGAAAAAGAAAAGCCACCCGAAGGTGGCTTTTCTCGTCTTACCTGGAGGCGCGAGCCGGAGTCGAACCGGCCTACACGGCTTTGCAGGCCGCTGCATAACCGCTTTGCTATCGCGCCAAAAGCGGACTGTTTGATGTATCAGGCGCACCGCACTGCTTGCGCGCACAACCACCAGACAGATTTTTGTGCGGCGGCCTTGCGGCCTGCCAAACAAAAAGGGAAGCGCTGCTTCCCCGGAATTCTGGAGCGGGAGACGAGTCTCGAACTCGCGACCTCAACCTTGGCAAGGTTGCGCTCTACCAACTGAGCTACTCCCGCATTTGTGCTACCGAACTACCTACTGCTCCGGCGCCTCGTTTCACACTGCTGCAAAACGCCGCACCTAAAATCTGGAGCGGGAGACGAGTCTCGAACTCGCGACCTCAACCTTGGCAAGGTTGCGCTCTACCAACTGAGCTACTCCCGCATCTTTACTGCTTCGCCGCTGATTTACTGCTTATCTTCAGCGATCTCCACTACATCTGCTTCGTTTGCTGCTTGTCGTGCAGCGGAGAAGTGAGATTATGTATAAGCCGCTGAATCGTGTCAACCCCTTGGTGTGATCTTTTCAAAAAAAGATGCACGAGGAACCCCGCTTGCGCCGCCTGGTTCGCTTACAGGCTCCCGCGCTCGCGGATCTGCGGCCACGCGAGCTTCATGTAATAGAGCATCGACCAGATCGTCAGCACGGCTGCCACGTAAATGAGCCAGGTGCCCCACACGCGCGAGTCGAACAACGTGAGCCCGCCGATCGTCACTGGCGCGTAGAACAGCAGCATGGGGATCGCCACCATCTGGCACGCCGTCTTGAACTTGCCGAGCTGGTTCACGGCAACGCTCCTGGACGCACCGATCTGCGCCATCCATTCGCGCAGCGCCGAAATGGCGATCTCGCGGCCCACGATCACCAGCGCGATCACCGCATCGAGGCGCTGCAGATGCACGAGCACCAGCAGCGCGGCCGTCACCATGAGCTTGTCGGCCACCGGATCGAGGAACGCGCCGAACGACGACGTCTGATTCCACTTGCGGGCGAGATAGCCGTCGAACCAGTCGGTCAGCGCCGCCAGCACGAAGATCACCATGGCCGCCGTGTTCTGGTGCATCGGGCTCAGCAGCGTTTGCGGCAGATAAAACACGCCAACCACGAGCGGAATCAGCACGATCCGCAGCCATGTCAGAAGAATTGGAATATTGAACGGCATCGTGTGGCGCAGTCTGTCAGGGGAGATTGCAATGATGGGAGATGCAATTGTGCCGCGTCACCGAACCTGCCACAAGCAAACCGCAAGCAACCGTAAGGCAGCGCGGCCGGCGGCGCAGCAATGGACTCAACCGCGGACTCAATGAAGCTGCCGGTAGATCTGCTCGGCAAGCGCGTGCGAAATGCCCTCCACACTCGCCAGGTCCTCCACGCTCGCGGCCATCACGCCGCGCAGGCCGCCGAAGCGCGCAAGCAGGCGCTGGCGGCGCTTTGCGCCCACCCCCTCGAGCTCTTCGAGCCGCGAGGTCTGGCGCGTCTTGCCGCGCTTCGCGCGCATGCCCGTGATCGCAAAACGGTGCGCCTCGTCGCGAATCTGCGCGACCAGCATCAGCGCCGCGCTCTCCTTGCCGAGTTCGAGCGGTGAACGGCCATCGGCGAACACGAGGGTCTCGAGACCGACCTTGCGCCCCTCGCCCTTGGCCACGCCTACCAGCATCGCAGGGTCGAGCCCCAGCTCGTCGAACACCTGGCGCGCGATCTCGACCTGGCCCTTGCCGCCGTCGATCAACACGATGTTCGGCAGCGTGCCGCCCGCCGCAGGCGGTTGTGCGCATTCGGACGATGCCGCGGTGCTTTCGGTGCTTTCGGTGCTTTCAGTACCTCCAGTAGCATCGGGAGGCGACAAAGACTGCGCTTCGTCGCCTTCGCCAGCCTCGATGCGCGCCGATTGCTCGACCATCTTTTCATAGCGCCGCGTAAGTACCTGGCGCATGGCCGCGTAATCGTCGCCGCCCGTGATGCCGGTGATGTTGTAGCGCCGGTACTCGCCCGACTGCATCTTGTGATGGTGATAGACGACGCACGAAGCCTGGGTCGCCTCGCCCATCGTATGGCTGATGTCGAAGCACTCGATGCGCAGATGCGCGAGGTCGTCGAGTTCGAGCCCGAGCATCTGCGCGAGCGTGCGCGTGCGCGCCTGCTGCGAGCCCTGCTCGGAGAGCAGGCGGGCGAGCGCGAGCCGCGCGTTCTGCTCGGCCATCGCGAGCCACGCGCGCTTTTGTCCTTGCGGCTGGCGCAGCAGCGTGACCTTGTGGCCGGCCTGCTCGCTGAGCACGTCGACGAGTTCGCGATTCGCCGGCGGATGGCTCACGACCAGCACCGGCGGCACACGGTTGCCGAAGTAATGCTGGGCGATGAAGGCATCGAGCACTTCGGATTCGATGCCGGTCTCGCGCTTGCCGCGCGCCGTTGCCCGGGAGGATGCCGCGGAATCGGCGTCCACACCGCCTCCGGTGCTTTCGGAAGCATCGGCAAGATCGGCCCCATCGTCCTCATCTCCCCCTTGCGCCTCGCTCGCGAGATCCGCCGCGAGCGCGAGCGGATCAGGTGCGGCGCCTTCATCGGCCAGCTCGCGCCCACCGCTACTTTCCGCGCCGCTTTCGTCGCCGCTTATTTCGCCGCTTACCTCGCTCTCATGGCCGGCCTGCGCGCCAGCGGCAGCCACCATCGCCTTGCGCGCGAGCGAAGGCAGCGACTTCAGCGCCGATGCCGCCAGCACCGCCTCGCCCTCGATTTCCTCGGCGACGCCGCCCTCCTCGTCGGTCAGCGCGCGCTCGACGTGTGCCGGGAAATACGCCTTGTCGCCCAAATGCCGGCCGCCGCGCACCATGGCGAGATTCACACAGACCCGCCCGCCTAGCGCCACCACCGCGAGAATGTCGACGTCGCTTTCGCCCCCGGTCTCGATGGCCTGCTGATGCAGCACCGTCGAGAGCGAGCTCATCTGGTTGCGCACCGCCGCCGCCTGCTCGAACTTCAGCTCGGCGGCAAACGCGTGCATCTTCGTCTCCAGCTCCTTCATCACCTCGTTCTGACGGCCGAGCAAAAAGCGCGAGGCATTGCTCACGTCGCGCGCGTAATCGTCCGCGCTGATCGCGCCCACGCACGGCGCCGTGCAGCGCGCGATCTGATGCAGCAAACAGGGCCGCGTGCGATTGTTGAAGACAGAGTCTTCGCAAGTACGCAACTGGAACACGCGCTGCAGGATCTGAATGCTCTCACGCACCGCCGAGGCGCTCGGAAACGGCCCGAAGTACTGGTTGTTACGATCGACCGCTCCGCGGTAGTACGCCATGCGCGGAAACTTGTGGCCCGTGAGCTTGAGGAACGGGTACGACTTGTCGTCGCGAAAAAGGATGTTGTAGCGCGGCGTGAGCGCCTTGATGAGATTGTTTTCAAGCAGCAGCGCTTCGGCCTCGGAACGCGTGACCGTGGTCTCGATGCGCACGATGCGCGTGACCATCATGGCGATGCGCGGCGAGAGCTGCGTCTTCGTGAAGTAGCTCGATACGCGCTTTTTCAGGTCGCGCGCCTTGCCCACGTAGAGCACCGTGCCTTGCGCGTCGTAATAGCGGTACACACCGGGCAGATGCGGGAGCTGCGCCAGGACCTCTTTCGGGTCGAAAACGTCGGGATCGGTGGAAGCGGTCATCCAGTCTGGAGGCGTGGGGCGGCGTCGGTTGTCGTCGGCTGGCAGGCCGCGCCGCCTGCGCGACGCCATCATGCGAGTGTCTTAGAATCGCAAGTTTAGATCATTCCGCGCGGGGCCGAACCCGTTGGCTCGAAGGCCGAAGGCCTGGTCGCCGGTTGGCCGCGCTTGCGAACCCGCACCTGCGCTCTTCTCCGCCATGCCACACAGCAAACGTCCCGCAGCAACCCGCGAACACGACGACGCGCGACCCGCAGCGCAACCCACGGCCCAACCCGCAGCCCAACCCACGGCCCAACCCGCAGCCGAATCCGCAACTGAATCCGCAGCCGAATCGCGCATCGCTTGCGACATCTTCTGCGCCGTGATCGACAACTTCGGCGACATCGGCGTGTGCTGGCGCCTCGCGCGTCAGCTTGCACACGAGCACGGCTGGGAGGTACGCGTGTTCGTCGACGATCTGCTCGCCTTTCAGAAGCTTTGCCCCGCACTCAATCTCGAACGCGCGACGCAGACCGTCGAGGACGTCGTAATCGAGCACTGGCACGAGCCCGAGCACGCGGGCGAGACGCTCCGGATCGCCGACGTGGTGGTCGAAGCGTTCGCCTGCGAACTCCCGGGCGTCTACGTGAGCGCAATGGCACAGCGCGAACGCACGCCCGTGTGGCTGAACCTCGAATATCTGAGCGCCGAAGACTGGGTCGCCGACTTCCACCTGCGCCCCTCGCCGCATCCGCGCTACCCGCTGCTCAAGCACTTCTTTTTCCCGGGCCTGGGTCCCGGCACGGGCGGCGTGCTCAAGGAGCGTGATCTGGACGCCGCACGCGCCGCGTTCGAGCACTCGGCCGAGGCGCGCGCGGCATGGTGGCAAAGCGCCACCGGCGGCCCGCCGCCCGGCCCGCAAGCCACGGTGATCTCGCTCTTCGCTTACGAAAATCCCGCCGTCGACGCGCTGCTCGAGCAATGGTGCGACAGCCCGACGCCAATCGTGCTGCTCGTGCCGCAAGGCCGCATCTCCGGCGCGCTCGCGCGCTTTTTCGGCATCGCGTCGTTCGACGCGCATGCCTGTGCCGAGCGCGGATCGCTGCGCGCGCACGGCCTCGCCTTCACGGAGCAACGCGGCTACGACGCGCTGTTATGGGTGAGCGACATCAACTTCGTGCGCGGAGAGGACTCGTTCGTCCGCGCGCAATGGGCGGCGCGGCCGTTCGTCTGGCAGATCTATCCGCAAGGGGACGATGCCCATCTGCCCAAGCTCGATGCGGCGCTCGAGCACTACGCGCGCACGCTCGCCGAGGCACCGCGCAATGCGCTCGCGCGTTTCTGGCACGCGTGGAACGGCAACGGCGTCGAGGCGCCAACCGATGGCCCGAGCAGTGCGCCCGCCAGCCCTGCCGATGCGCCCCTACAAGCATCCCAACCCGCCCCCCAACCGACGCCCCTGCCCACACTCGACTGGCGCGATTTCGCGCAATATTTGCCTGTGTTCAAAGCCCGGGCACAGGCCTGGGCGGGCGAACTGGCACAAGCCGGCGATCTCGGCGGAAATCTAGCCGAATTCGCAAAAACTCAGTTAAAATAAGCGGTTACCCGACGGCACCCGTCTCAAGCGCTTCGATTTTCGTTCCCCTGCCATCAAGGGGACACACCACTCGAACCGCTTGCGACGTTTGCCGTCGCGCACACTCAAAGCAATTTAATCTGGACAGGACTGTTTTTTATTATGAAGACCGCACAGGAACTCCGCGTCGGCAACGTTGTGATGATTGGCAACGACGCCATGGTCGTGCAGAAGGCCGAGTACAACAAATCGGGCCGTAACTCCGCCGTCGTGAAGATGAAATTCAAGAATCTGCTGACCGGCGCGGGCATGGAAACCGTGTACAAGGCTGACGACAAGTTCGACGTCGTCGTGCTGGATCGCAAGGAAGTGACGTACTCGTACTTCGCCGACCCGATGTACGTGTTCATGGACGCCGACTACAACCAGTACGAAGTCGAAGGCGAGATGATGGCCGACGCCCTGAACTACCTCGAAGACGGCATGGCTTGCGAAGTCGTGTTCTACAACGAGAAGGCCATCTCGGTCGAACTGCCGACCGTGCTCGTGCGCGAAATCATCTACACGGAGCCGGCAGTCAAGGGCGACACGTCGTCGGGCAAGGTCCTGAAGAACGCCAAGCTGAACACCGGTTTCGAGCTGCAGGTGCCGCTCTTCTGCAACATCGGCGACAAGATCGAAATCGACACGCGCACGAACGAGTACCGCAGCCGCGCCTGACGCGTTCGTCTGCATGCGCCAGCGGCGCGCGAGTGCGTCCGCAACGATCTGCACGCACGCGCAACGCCCTCTCGATGTATGGCGGATGCAAAAATTAAAGCGCCCCTCGGGGCGCTTTTTCTTTTTTTCCCGAACGTGTATGTTTGTGTCTACATGGGAAATCTTTACCGGTTATTCAGGTACGCAAATCAGGCGCATCTCGCGGCGGTAAGGCATAACACTCATGGCACGGTTTCTGCTGGTTCATTTTTTGAGATGTCCTCGAGATGTATTCCCGCAATGGGGCAACCCGCGGGCATCCCTCTTCTCTGAACCAGGAGAGACACGATGAACAATGACATCGCTGCAGGCAAGTGGAAGCAGTTGCTGGGCAAAGCCAAGGCCACCTGGGGCAAACTCGCGGACGACGAGCTCATGAGGGTTGAAGGGCACGCCGAACGTCTCGTTGGACTGATCCAGGAACGGTATGGCAAGACGCGTGACGAGGCCGAGCGAGAGGTGCATCGCTGGCTCGAGACACACGGGCCACGCCATTGATCGATTGATCGATTGATTCGCGGCGTGGCTTACGATGTGGCTCGCGGCAGGGTCACCTGGCGGCTCAACAAGAAGGCAGCTTGCGTGCAGCATGGGGGTAGTACGGCTTGAGCGTTGCGCGTCGCGGGGCGGCAAACCTGCGCGACGCACAGCGCGGCGCGACGATAACACCAAGGCACAGGAAATCCGTGCGGGCAGAGGCTGCCCGGCGGACCCTGCCCGCACGGGCGCACCGCCTCGCGGTCGGCGCAGCCCGACAAACCGCCGTGCGCCAGCCGCTAATCTGGGAGGACCGGAGCTGAACAACCTGCTTCGAGACATTTCGGTGATCTCGGTGAAATCTTCCGTATCGTGCCGCGCCGCGGCGCGCCGCGACGTCGTGCCCGCTCGTTGCCTTGCTGTCTGCCCTCCTTGCTGCCAGCAGGGCGCCGTGCATGCGAGCGCGCCTGCCGCGCGGCGTACCTGCGCTCATCCGTAAGCCGCCCCCACCATGCCACACGCCCTGATTGTCGAAGACGATCCCAATAGCCTGTCCGGCCTTTCGGCCATCCTGGCCGCCGACGGCTTTTCCGTCGATACGGCCGCCACGCTCGCCGACGCGCGCGCCGCACTCGCGCGCTTTATCCCCGACGTCGTGCTCGTCGACCTGAACCTGCCCGACGGCGGCGGTCTGGATCTGCTGCCCCATCTGCCCGCGCAGCCGCCCGGCGGCGCGTTGCCCGTGATCGTGATGACCGGCAATGCGACCGTCGAAAGCGCCATCGAGGGTCTGCGCCACGGCATCTGGGACTATCTGCTCAAGCCCGTCAACATTCCGCGCCTGCGCAGCCTGCTCGCGCGCATTCCGCGCCCATACGAGCTGACCGAAGAAGTCCGCACGCTGCGCTCGACGCTGCGCGAACTCGGCCGCTTCGGCCCGATGGTGGGCCGCAGCAGCGCGATCCAGCATGTCTATGACGCACTCGAACAGCTCGCGCCCACTGAGTCGGCGATCCTCGTGCACGGAGAGGCCGGCACCGGCAAGGAAGTCACGGCGCGCACGCTGCATCAGTTGAGCCGCCGCCGCAAGGGGCCGTTCGTCGTCTGCGACGTGCGCACGCTCGCAGCCGAAGCCGCCGGCGGGCGGCCGCTCGCAAGCCTCCTGTTCGGCCACGAACGCGGGGCGTTCAATGGCGCGGAGCAGCGCGAGCCTGGCCTCGTCGATCAGGCGAGCGGCGGCACGCTCTTCATCGACGAGCTCACCGAGTTACCGCGCGCCCAACAGGAAGCGCTCCTGCGCGCGCTCGATTCGCAAACCTTCATGCGCGTGGGCGGCAATAGCGAAGTAGGCACCGATTTCCGTCTCATCGCGGCTACGCGCGTGGTGCCGCGCGACGCGGTCCGCCAAGGCATGCTGCACGAAGATCTGTGGACGCGCCTCGATGCCGCCTCGGTCCAGTTGCCGCCGCTGCGCGAGCGCGAAGACGACGCGGCGCTGCTCGCCGCGGCGCGCGTCGACGAACTCAATCTCGAAGCCCATGCGCGCGGCCTCACCGGCACGACGCGGCTTGTCGCGCCCACGTTCCTGCGCGAGTGCCTCGCCTACGACTGGCCCGGCAACGTGCGCGAGTTGCAGGAACGCGTGGAGCGCGCGTGGCACGCGTCCGGCGACATCGTCGAAACCTTGCAGGCAGAGGAAGCCAACGGCGTCTCGCCGCGCGAAGTCAACGGCGGCCGCGTGCAGGTCACGGTGGGCACCCCGCTCGCCGACGTCGAGGAAATGCTGATCCGCGCCACACTCGATGCCGTGGGCGGCACGCGCCACCGCGCGGCATCGCTCCTTGGCATCAGCCCGAAGACGCTCTATAACAAGCTCCAGCGCATGCGGCTGAACTGACGTCTGACACCCTACGTTCGTCACCTGATTTTGGTCACCTGATTTTGGTCACGTTTCTTGCGCATGAAAAAACGGCGGCCCTTCGAATTCGAAGGGCCGCCGTTTCGGCTTTTTGGGTCGTGTGCGCGCGAAACGTAACGTAACGCGCGCTGTGCGACCAACGCTCAGGGCAACACGGTACGCAATAACGCCTGGGCGGAAAGATACGCGGGATCGGCCACGAGCTTCTCCCAGTGCAGCGCCTTGCCGCGCGGACGCAGCCGCCTGATACGCCGCGCCGACGCCTGCGCGGCGCGCGTGGGTTCGGCGGCGCGCAGCGCGTCGAGCACCTTCTCCGCCTCATGTGGCTGGTTGCAGATCAGCACCATGTCGCAGCCCGCTTCGAGCGCCGCGCGGGCGCCCTCGGTCAGCGTGCCGCCCTGCCGCGCAGCCTCCATCGAGAGGTCGTCGCTGAAGATCGCGCCCGTGAAGCGCAGGCGCTCGCGCAAAATCTCCTGCACCCAGATGCGCGAAAAGCCGGCCGGCTTCGAGTCGACCTTCGGATAGATCACGTGACCCGGCATGGCCGCCGCGAGCGAAAGGCCGAGCCAGTCATAAGGCTGCGCATCCTCGCCGAGTATCGATTCGAGCGGGCGCTCGTCCACCGGCACCGCGACGTGCGAATCGGCGGTCGCAAAACCGTGACCCGGGAAATGCTTGCCGCAGTTCGCCATGCCCGCGAGCGCGAGACCGTGGTTCAGGCTCTTGGCGAGCAGCGTGACGACGCGCGGGTCGCGATGGAACGCGCGGTCGCCCACCACCTTCGACTGGCCATAGCCCAGATCGAGCACGGGCGTGAAGCTCAAGTCGATGCCGCATGCGCGCAGCTCGCTCGCGAGGATATAGCCGACCGATGTCGCCAGCTTGGTCGCGAGCAGCACGTCCTTGTCCCACAGCGCGCCGATGCGTCCCATCGCGGGCAGCACCGTGAAGCCATCGGTGCGAAAGCGCTGCACCCGGCCACCCTCATGGTCGACAGCGATCAGCAGGTCGTCGCGCACCGCGCGAATGGCGTCCGTGAGCGCGACGAGCTGCGCGCGATTCTCGTAGTGGCGCGCGAACAGGATCACGCCGCCGGTTGAGGGATGCGCGAGGCGACGGACGTCGTCGTCGTTGAGCGTCGTGCCGACCACGTCGAGCATGACCGGTCCGGGAATTCTTTTCATCGATCGATCTGGCGTTGAATGGGCGTTGATTTTACGTAACAGTTCTTACGTAACAGCGACCGCGCGGCATCTGCCGCGCGATGGGATTGAAATCGGCGTACAGACTAGGCGGTTTCAGCGATCACGAACGAGACCGCATAGTCCTGTTCGTCGGTGATCGACACCTGCGTGGTGATGCCGCGTGCCTCGAGCCATTGCGCGAGCTCGCCGGAGGCCACCAGGTACGGCTTGCCGCCGGGCGCGTTGAGCGTCTGGAGCGCGCGCCAGGTCATCGGCATATGGATGCCGAGGCCGATGGCCTTCGAGAACGCTTCCTTCGCGGAAAAGCGCGTGCACAGATACGCGAGCCCGCGCTTCTCCGAGCGCGCCTTGCGCGCTTCATAAACCACGAGTTCGTCGGGGCCGAGCACGCGCTGCGCAAAGCGTCCGCCGGTGCGCTCCATGACGGCCGCGACGCGGCTCACCTGGATGATGTCGGTACCGATACCGTAGATCGCCATGCGTTCCTCGTCGCCACGAAGGCCGATGTTGGTTGATGTGTGGGGCAATCCAATCAGATGCGGATCACGCGGCAGATCACGCGCGCGTCGCGGCAAGACGCGCCGCAACCATGATCGCCTTCATCTCGCGCACCGCGTTCTCCCAGCCCGCGAAGATCGCATGCGCGACGATCGCGTGGCCGATGTTGAGCTCGTGAATCCCGTCGATGGCCGCGATCTGCTGCACGTTCGTATAGTGCAGCCCGTGGCCCGCGTTCACCTTCAGCCCAAGGCCGACGCCGCAATTCACGCCCAGCACCACGCGCTCGAACTCGTGCTGCTGTTCGGCGGCCTCGTGCGCTTCGGCATAGCGGCCCGTATGCAGTTCGATCACGGGCGCGCCGGTCTCGTGCGCCGCGCGAATCTGCGTCTCGTCCGGGTCGATGAAGAGCGACACGCGGATGCCCGCGTCGGCAAGCTGCCGGCAGGCGGCGGCCACGGCGTCGAACTGCCCCGCCACGTCAAGGCCACCTTCGGTCGTCAGCTCCGCGCGCTTTTCCGGCACGAGGCAGACGTCGTGCGGCTTGATCTCGCACGCGATGTCGAGCATCTCGGCCGTGACCGCGCATTCGAGATTCATGCGCGTCTTGAGCAGCGGACGCAGCTTGCGCACGTCGGCGTCGACGATATGACGTCGATCCTCGCGCAGATGCAGCGTGATCGCATCGGCGCCCGCCTCTTCGGCAAGCAACGCCGCGCGGATCGGATCGGGATAGGCCGTGCCGCGCGCATTGCGCAGCGTGGCGACGTGATCGATATTGATGCCGAGGTCGATCACGGTGGGCGAAGTGAGAAAGAAGCTCATAGATTCTGCAGGTCGATCAGGATCTGGCGCGTCGCGAGCGGCGTGCCGCCAAGGTAAGTGTGCAACAGGAAACGCATCAGCGCCTTGCTCTGCGCGACGGTCTGGGGTCGATGGTAATCGTCCTCTTCCATGTCGAGCAACGTCTGGCCAGAAAGCACGGGCCATTGTGCAGGCCATTCGTCGGAGGCTTCGCGCACGCCGCGCTCGGGATCGAACACATAGCGCCCTTCGGCCACCACGGCCTTGCGGTTCACAGTGCGGTTGAGCGAGAGCGCATAGCCGGTTTCGCGCAGCAGCACACGCTCGAACGAGCGCAAGACCTGCACGGGCGGCTCGTCGTGCGCGAGGCGCGTCATCGTCACGACGTAGTGGCGAAACAGCGGAGGATGCGGATCTTCGCGCGCGCAGAATTTCACGAGCAGCTCGTTCACGTAGAAGCCGCACAAGAGCGCGTCTCCGGCGAGCGGCAACATGCCGCCCACCCATTCGGCTCCGGTGAGCGTGCGCACTTCGCCCTTGCCGGTCCACGAGAGCGTGAGCGGCTGGAACGTCTGCAGCACGCCGCGCAGCGCCGAGTGCGGGCGCTTGGCGCCCTTCGCGACGAGCGCGACGCGGCCGTGATCGCGCGTGAGCACGTCGATGATGAGGCTGGTTTCGCGCCAGGGATAGCTGTGCAGCACGAACGCGGGCTGCTCGGCGACGCGGTAGTCGGGCGTCGCGCTGCGCGGCACGCGCGGTAACGTCGAGCGTGCGCTGGTCTTGCGCGAGGCGGACGACGAGGCGCCACGCTCGAGCGTGGCATCAGCGCCTTCGGTCATGTCGCCGTGCGAGGCGGATGATGGTTTGCGTCTGCCACGCGCAGGCGTGCGCGTAGCGCGTGCGCGGCCGCCAGCGGGCGACTCGAAGCCGGTGTCGTCGGCGTTCATGCCCGCGTCGGGAGCGGGCCAGTCGTCGTTCAGGGTTCCGGCTGCGCCGTCACTCATCGTGGCACCCGCTCCTGGCACACCCGCTCCTGGCACGCATAACGGGTCACTCGTAACCGTAAGCGCGCAGGCCGGCCTCGTTGTCGGCCCAGCCGCTCTTCACCTTCACGAAGGTCTCGAGATAGACCGGACCGTCAAACAGCTTTTCCATGTCGAGGCGCGCCTCGGTGCTGATCTGCTTGAGCTTGCTGCCCTTCTGGCCGATCACCATGGCCTTCTGCGTGTCGCGCTCGACGAGGATCGTCGCGAAGATGCGGCGCAAGCGCCCTTCCTGCTCGAACTTGTCGATGAGCACGGTGCTCGTGTACGGCAGTTCGTCGCCGGTCCAGCGGAACACTTTTTCGCGCAGGATTTCTGCAGCAAGAAAGCGCTCGCTGCGATCGGTCAGGTCGTCTTCGCCGTAGATCGGCTCGCCTTCGGGCAGATACGGCTTGAGCGTTTCGAGCAGGTGCTTGATGTCATCGGAATTCTTGGCCGAGAGCGGAACGATCTCGCGGAATTCGCGCAGCTTCTGCACGCCCTGGATGAACGGATAGAGCGTGGCCTTGTCGCTCACGCGGTCGATCTTGTTGGCGATCAGGATCGTGGGCGCGTTCGGCGGAATCAGGTCGAGCACCCTCTGGTCGTCGGGGCCGAACTTGCCAGCTTCGATCACGAACAGCACCGCATCGACGGAACTGAGCGTCGAGGTGACGGCGCGGTTGAGCGAGCGGTTGAGCGCGGTGCCGTGGCGCGTCTGGAAACCAGGCGTATCGACGAAGATGTACTGCGCGTCATCGACCGTGTTGATACCGGTGATGCGATGACGCGTGGTTTGCGCCTTGCGCGACGTGATGCTGATTTTCTGGCCGACGAGCGCGTTCATCAGCGTGGACTTGCCAACGTTCGGACGGCCGACGATCGCGACCATGCCGCAGCGAAAACCGGCAGGAGTGGAAGTAGGTGCGTTCATGATCGGACCGGAGTAATGGAGCAAAAGCGGGAACAGAGCGCGCGCCCGTTCAAAACGGCGCGCATATGGGTTGAATCAGTGGCCGGCATCGGCGGCGCGCACGGGGACCGCTGCGCCTGATTCGATGCTGGCGCCCGCGGTGGCGCCGGACGATGCGCTGGACAGCGTGCCCGGCGACGGATCGTCGCCTGCGCTGGTCGTGCCTGAGCCGGCCGCACCGTTCTGTGCATCGCGGCCGCGCGCCGAGCGCGGCGCGATCGAACCGGCAGACGGCACGGCATCGAATTTATCGGCGGGCTTTTCGGCGGATTTCTCCGCCACGGAGCGCTCGACCTTTTCGATGGGCTTTTCCGAGGCTTTTTCGCCCCCCTTCTCCACACCGCGCTCTTGAACGTGCGACGCGCGGATCACCGCGAGCGGCGCGGCAGCCGCGGCGGCCGTGCGCTCGTACGACTCCTCGCTTGCCGCAAGGGCACCCGTCACGCTAGCAGCCGGACGCTCGCCGCGCGCACGACGCTCCGGCGCACGCAAATCGAGCGCGCCCTGCACGCCCGTCACGCCGGGCACGACCTCAGGTTCGGCTTTTGGGGCTCGCGCGCCCTTCGACCGGCGCGGCTTGGCAACCAGCGCGGGCGCCGCGGCCATCACTTCGTCGAGCGCCTTCTTCGCGGCAGCCTGCTCGGCCGCGCGGCGGCTCGCCCCCGAACCCGACACCTTGACGTCGAGCTTGGGCACCGTGCATTCGACTTCGAACTGCTGATTGTGCGCCGCACCATGCGTCGCGACGACGGTATAGGTTGGCAATGCGATCTTATGACCCTGCAGGTACTCCTGCAGCAGCGTCTTGGAATCCTTGCCGAGCGTACGCGGGTCGATGTGATCGAGGATCGGGACGTAGAGGCGCTTGATGACGGTCTGCGCTGCGTCGAAGCCGCCGTCCAGGAAAATCGCGCCAAAGATGGCTTCGAGTGCGTCCGCGAGGATCGAGGGACGACGGAAGCCGCCGCTGCGCAGCTCGCCTTCGCCCAGCCGCAAGCCATCGGCAATATTGAGGGCCTGAGCAATCTCGTAAAGCGACTGTTGCTTGACCAGATTCGCCCGCACGCGCGAGAGGTCGCCTTCGTCCAGTTTGCTAAAACGTTGGAACAATAGGGCCGCCACCGCGCAATTCAGAACCGAATCACCGAGGAATTCGAGGCGTTCGTTATGCGTGGCACTGTGACTGCGGTGGGTCAAAGCCTGGCGCAATAATTCCGCATTGCGAAATTCGTAGCGCAAACGGCTTTCCAACGGAGATAGGGGCATGGGGAGAGTATAACGCGCCCGCCGCCCCCGGCGAAAACGCGGGGCGGCGGGCGAAAAACCGTGATGAAGCGACCTTACCGGTGGTTCTTCAAGTAGCGTCCGAAGATGCGCTGCGGGAATCGAGCGCACACCGAACACACATTACTCGAACGAACCGATACGCTTCAGGCTGCTGAAGTTCATCCAGATGAAAAACGCACGGCCAACGACGTTGGCATCGGGCACGAAGCCCCAATAGCGGCTGTCCGCACTGTTGTCGCGGTTATCGCCCATCATGAAGTAATGGCCCGGCGGCACCTTGCAGATCACGCCGCGCGCGTTGTACTGGCAGTTGTCGCGATACGGATAATCTTCGGCGCCCACAATGAACGGCGGCACAGCGGGATTGTTGAGGATATTGTTCTTGCGGCCGTTGAGATCTTCCGTGAACTGCTTCGCGTAGCCAATGCGCTCTTCGTCGAAGTAATCGGTTTGCGGCGTTTCGGGCACCGGCTTGCCATTGATCGTGAGTTGCTTGTCCTGATACGCGATCACGTCGCCCGGCAGGCCGATCACACGCTTGATGTAGTCGACCGACTCGTCTTTCGGATAGCGGAACACCACCACATCACCACGCTCGAGCGGCCGGCCCTGGGTGACCTTCGTGTTCGTGATCGGCAGACGCAGACCGTAGTCGAACTTGTTCACGAGGATAAAGTCGCCCACGAGGAGCGTGGGCACCATCGAGCCCGACGGAATCTTGAACGGCTCCACGACGAACGAGCGCACCAGAAACACGATCAGGATGACCGGGAAGAAGCTCGCCGTGTACTCCAGCCACCACGGCTGGCGCAGCTTTTCGTTGCGCAGGTTCTGACGCGTCACCGGCGCGTTCTCGTCGGCAAAGCGCTCGCCCACCCGCGCCTGCTGCCGGTCGAATTCGGCGACGGCCACATCGGCGGCGAGGCGCCGGCGCGGCATGAAAACCAGCTTGTCTGCAACCCACGCGATACCCGTCAAAACGACGAGCACAAAAAGAATCAGCGCAAAATTCATGGAAAGGTCCGTTGTTCTGCCGTTGTTCTGCTTATCTGCCCAACTTATTTGTCTTCGACCCGGAGAATCGCGAGGAATGCCTCTTGCGGAATTTCGACGGAGCCGACCTGCTTCATCCGCTTCTTGCCTTCCTTCTGCTTTTCGAGAAGCTTCTTCTTACGCGAAATGTCGCCGCCGTAGCACTTGGCCAGCACGTTCTTGCGCAGCGCCTTGATATTCTCGCGCGCGATGATGTGCGCGCCGATGGCCGCCTGAATGGCCACGTCGTACATCTGGCGCGGGATGATCTCGCGCATCTTCGCCGCCACTTCGCGGCCGCGATATTGCGACTGCGAGCGGTGCACGATGATGGACAGCGCATCGACCTTGTCGCCGTTGATCAGCATGTCGACCTTCACGACGTCCGAGGTGCGGTACTCCTTGAACTCGTAGTCCATGGACGCGTAGCCGCGCGACACCGACTTCAGGCGATCGAAGAAGTCGAGCACGATTTCGGCCATCGGAATTTCGTAGGTGAGCTGCACCTGGCGGCCGTGGTACTGCATGTTGATCTGGTTGCCGCGCTTTTGCGTACAGAGCGTGATCACCGAACCCACATAGTCTTGCGGCATGTACAGGTTTACGGTCACGATAGGCTCGCGAATCTCGCCGATCTTTGAGGGCTCCGGCATCTTCGCCGGATTCTCGACCTTGATCAGGGTGCCGTCCGCCTGCACGACTTCGTACACCACGGTGGGCGCCGTGGTGATGAGGTCCATGTCGAACTCGCGCTCGAGACGCTCCTGCACGATCTCCATGTGCAAGAGACCGAGGAAGCCGCAGCGAAAGCCGAAGCCCAGCGCCTGCGAGACTTCCGGCTCGTACTGCAGCGAGGCGTCGTTGAGCTTCAGCTTTTCGAGCGACTCGCGCAGCGCGTCGTACTGGTTCGCCTCGACCGGATAGAGACCCGCGAACACCTGCGGCTTCACTTCCTTGAAGCCCGGCAGCGGTTCCGTGGCCGGCTTGGTCGCATGCGTGACGGTGTCGCCCACCTTGGTCGCGGCGAGTTCCTTGATGCCCGCGATGATGAAGCCCACCTGCCCCGCCGAGAGCTGCTCGAGGTTGCGCGACTTCGGCGAGAACACGCCCACGTGCTCGACCGGATACTGCGCGCCGGTGGCCATGAGCTTGATCTTGTCCTTCGGACGCAGCGTGCCGTTGACGATGCGCACGAGCATCACCACGCCCACGTAGTTGTCGAACCACGAGTCGATGATGAGCGCCTGCAGCGGCGCTTCCGGGTCGCCCTTGGGCGGCGGCACCTTGGCGATGAGCGATTCGAGCACGTCGTCCACGCCCATGCCGGTCTTCGCGCTGCAGCGCGTGGCGTCGGTGGCGTCGATGCCGATCACGTCTTCGATTTCCTCGATGGCGTTTTCGGGGTTCGCGGCGGGCAGGTCGATCTTGTTGAGCACCGGCACGACTTCGACGCCGAGCTCGATCGCGGTGTAGCAGTTGGCGACCGTCTGCGCCTCGACACCCTGGCTCGCGTCCACGACGAGCAGCGCGCCCTCGCACGCAGAGAGCGAGCGGCTCACTTCGTACGAGAAGTCGACGTGTCCCGGCGTGTCGATGAGATTCAGGTTGTAGACCTTGCCGTCACGTGCCTTGTACGAGAGTGCGGCGGTCTGCGCCTTGATCGTGATGCCGCGCTCGCGCTCGAGATCCATCGAGTCGAGCACCTGCGATTCCATTTCGCGATCGGACAAGCCGCCGCACAGTTGGATGATGCGATCGGCGAGCGTCGACTTGCCATGGTCGATGTGCGCAATGATCGAGAAGTTACGAATATGATCCATTCAGGGCCGATCAAGCGAAAAAGGCGCGTCCCAACGAAAGCTGGACACGCCTCGTAAACAGATGAAAAAACGATCTATTTTAGCCGAAAAGGGGGGCGGCCGGCGAACCGGGCGGTAAGTCACGGTTGTGTCATGGCGCAACGGCGCCCGCGGATGTGTCAAAACTCAGCGGCGCCCGGTGTGTCACGACGCGGTGGCGCCCAAGCGCAGCGCGGCGCGCACGCGTGCCTCGTCGAGCCGGTAATGGCACAGTTCGACGCCGTCGCATACCAGCACCGGCACGAGTTCGTCATAGCGCGCCTGCAGCGCGGGGTCGGAATCGACATCGATCGTCTCGATGTGCGCCCCCGCCGCCGCAGCCAACGGCTCCAGCGCCACGCGCATGTCCTCGCACAGATGACACCACGCGCGGCCATAAAGCACGAGATGCACGCCCGCGCGGGGCTCGGCGACATTCGACGTCCGCACAGGCGCGCTCATCGTGCTTACTTCTGCCCCGGATTACGCGGGCGCAGCGGCACGAACTGTGTGTTGTCGCCGCGACGCACGAGAATCGCCACCATCTTCTGCGAATCGAGGCGCGACGTAACCTCCAGGAACTGTTTCGCGCTCGTGACATCCGTATCGCCCACGCGCAGGATGATGTCGCCCTTCTGCAAGCCGGCGCGCGCGGCCGGGCCGTCCACCGCGTCCACCATCACGCCACCCTTGATCTTGAGCTGGCTCAGTTGCTCGGCGGAAAGGTCGGTCACCGCGAGGCCCAGCGCATTCGACGCGCGCGGCTTCGGTTCCGGCGCCTTGCGCTGATCAGCCTTCGCGCTCTTGTCCGACTGCATTTCGGCCACGGTGATCGGCAGCTCGCGCGTCGAGCCCTTGCGCCAGATCGTGACGGTCGACTTGGTGCCCGGCTTGGTGTCGCCCACCATGCGCGGCAGGTCGGTGGCCGCATCGACCGTCTGGCCGTTGAACTTCTGGATGATGTCGCCAGGCTGGATACCCGCCTTGTCGGCCGGGCCGCCCGGCTCGACGCTCGACACCAGCGCGCCCTGCGCCTTCGGCAGACCGAGCGAATCGGCCACGTCCTTGGTCACCTCGCCGATGGCTACGGCAATCCGGCCGCGCGTGACCTTGCCCGTCGCCTTGAGCTGATCGGCCACACGCATCGCCTCGTCGATCGGAATCGCGAACGAAATGCCCATGAAACCGCCGGTGCGGCTATAGATCTGCGAGTTGATGCCGATCACCTCGCCCTGCATGTTTATGAGCGGACCGCCCGAGTTGCCGGGATTCACGGCCACGTCGGTCTGGATGAACGGCAGATAGTCGCCCGTGTCGCGGCCCTTCGCGCTCACGATGCCCGCGGTGACGGTGTTCTCGAGCCCGAACGGCGAGCCGATCGCCACGACCCACTCGCCCACGCGCACCTTGTTCGAATCGCCAATCGTGATAGCCGGCAGATTGTTGGCCTGAATCTTCACGACCGCCACGTCGGTGCGGTCGTCCACGCCGATCAGCTTCGCCTTGAACTCGCGCTTGTCAGTGAGCGTCACGTAGATGCTGTCCGCGTCGTCGACGACATGCGCGTTGGTCATCACGTAGCCGTCGCCCGTCATGATGAAGCCCGAGCCGACGCCGCTGTTTTGCTCGGTGTCGCTGCCACCGTCCGGCCCGGAGTCCTGTCCTCCGCCCTGCCCGCCGCCTTGACCGCCGCGCGGCGACTGACCGCCCTGCGGCCCCTGCGGCAAAGGAATGCCGAAGAAACGGCGGAAGAATTCCGACATGTCGCCGTTGTCCATCCCCGGCGGCAGCCCGCGCTGCGAGAGCGTCACGCGCGTGGTCGTGCGGATGTTGACGACGGAGGGCCCCACCTTGTCCACGAGATCGGTGAAGTCCGGCAGATTGGCAGCGGGCGCCGCCGATGCCGTGTGCGGGGCGAACGGCAGGCACGCCGCCACCACCGCAGCCGCGAAGAATTTGCGCAGCGGGAGGATCGTCATATCGAAATCGGCCGTAGCAGTTACTTGGGAGCCTTGTATTCTATGGCAGACGCGAATTGCTGCAACGTGGTCTGGGGCACTTCGCCGAGCAACGTGATCCAGTAATTCCCGTTGCGCTTCACGAGCACGTGGGTCGCGCCGCTGCTACCCGAGCCTTCCTTGCGGCTGTTGTGCTCGACCGGCTCGACAAAAACGGAGACGGCCGAAAGCCCGTCGGAGAACACGGCCTGATCGACGGGAATGGGCGGATCGTTGGCATCGCGCGCGGCCATCGGACGGCGCACTTCGCGGATCTTGCGAAAACCCGGTACGGTCTGCGCGAAGGTCCAGCCCTGGGCCTCCATGTCGACCGTTTGCAGCGGCGGACGCACGACCGTCCAGCCCGAGGTATTGCGCATACCGGCCGCGATCGGCGCCTTGTCCGCCGGCACGCCGATGCTCACCTGCGTGAACGAGAGCTGCTGGAGCACCTGGCCATTCGACGGGTCGAGCGTCTGCGTGCGCAGCAGCAGGCCCGTTTTCGCATCGACCCACAGTTTGTAGGCGAAGCGATAAGCGTCCTTGGGATCGAGCTCGATCACCTGGCTGTCGATGCCGGCCACGCGGTCGCTGCCGAGCACCTTCGGATCGTAGACGGCGAGCACCTGCTCGCCGCTCGTGGCGAGCAGCGCCGGGAAGGCTTCCTTGTTCTGGCGTTTTTCGACGACGCACAGCTTGCGTTCGGGCACGAACGTGTAGAGATCGTCGTTGTGACGCAGCATCTTGCGCGGCTTGCCGTCGAGGCTTTCGAGCTGCTCGTACTCGCCGTCGCCCTTCGTGGCGTAATGCGCGATGCGAGAGGACTGCACGAACGCGCCACGCTGATAGACAAAGGTGCCCGTGTAGTTCAGCTGCTGCGCGGACTGCTGGATGCGGTCGAGCCACTGCACGGCGCTCTGGCGCGCGGCCGGATCGGTGGCCGACGCGCCTTGCGCGTATGCGTGCGTGGCGGCAGACAGAGCGGTGAACGTTACGGCCGCACAGCACAGGAATGCCGGCAGCCGCCCCCAGAATGTAGTTTTATTCAACCGCGCTATCTGCATCAGACTTTATTGGCCTTGCGTGGTAAGGGCGGCAGACCGGATGAACGGCATCGAATCCGTCATGACCGGTTGCTGTGCGAACTGCTGATGCGCTTCGAGATATTCGTCCAGACGCGCGTCGCGAATGATGTTGCCGTCCTGCACGGCGGCCGACTGCACCGGCACCGTATTCATGGCCACGCGCTGGACATGGTCGCCGGCGGATTGCACCGAAGCGATCTGCGGCGCGCCGGCCGTGCCGACGCCGCGCATCTGCGGCATGACGATCCACGTGAGCGTGGCGGCAGCGGCGGCCACGGCCAGCGACGGCACGACGCGGCGGCGCAGCGCAAGAATGCGCGCAACGCGGCCACTATGCGTGGCGGACTGGCTATTAGAAACAGCGGCAGCGGGCAAAGCAGCCGGCGCCAGCACGTGCGGTTCCGCCTCGAAGCGCGCGGCGAAACCCGCCATGAACGACTGGCTCGCGGCCGGGCTCATCGCCAGGTCGTCGGAGCGCAGCACGTCGCCGATCAGGTGATAGCTCGACCAGGCCGTGCGGCCGTCTTGATCGAGCCCGGAAAAAATAGCGTTCAGATGCTGTTCATCGCCGGCCGTTTCGCCGTCGACGAAGGCGGACAGTTGCTCGCCGCGCGAGCTTGACACCGATTGCATCGAAACCGACCCCATGATGCTCCCCATTTCCTTACAGAGCCACGTAGTGACACACACCCACATCCAGGTGAACTGCGTCCGTGCCCGGCGCAAAGCTGGCTTGTTACCAGCGCTTGCCTTCCGGTGTGTCCAGCAGCGGACGCAATTTTGCCGCAATGGCTTCGCGAGCGCGGAAAATTCTCGATCTGACGGTGCCGATCGGGCAACCCATCATCTCGGCGATTTCCTCGTAGCTCAAACCCTCAATTTCCCGAAGAGTAATGGCGGTACGCAGCTCTTCCGGTAAAACCGCCATTGCAGCATTGACCGTCTCTGCGATCTGCTTGCTCATCAACATCGACTCTGGCGTGTTGATATCCCTTAGTTGATCGGCGTCCGAGAAAGTTTCCGCTTCTTCTGCATCCGCTTCGGTAGAGGTGGGTGCGCGTCTTCCCTGGGTTGCAAGGTAGTTCTTCGCCGTGTTGACGGCAATTCGGTACAACCACGTATAGAAAGCGGATTCGCCACGGAACTGCGGCAGTGCCCGATAGGCCTTGATAAAGGCGTCCTGGGCCACGTCCTCGACCTCCGCGGGGTCCCGCACGAGGCGCGAGATCAGGCGGATGATCTTGCGATGGTACTTGGAGACCAGCAGTTCGAACGCGGCCTTGTCGCCTTTTTGCACGCGCTCGACCAGCACCTGGTCAATTTCTTTTTCGCTCACCTGAAAAATCCGTTAGCTCATGGAAGTGGACGCGGGGGCACCATTGTAGCGTTACCGCCACGGTGCTACGTTACGCGCGTAACAGCCGTTACAGTCGTTACCGCGCTCTGGCAGGCGCAGGACAAAATTAGTTGGGGACGGTGCGGCGAAAGACAATGCTGGCAATGCGGACAAATGCGGGTACGCGAAGCCGCGAAACACCGAGCGGCCACGCGGGTGCAACGGTGCTTAACTGCCGGATACGCGGCCGGATGCGCTGCGCGCGCTGACCGCGAGAATGCGGAAGGTCTCGGTATCGAGGGAGTCGGCGGCCACGAGCAGCGTCTTGCGGCACCCGCCCTGTTCCACCGCGAGCGCGAGGAGTGCCGCGCCCCACTGCGAAGCACCGAGCAGGCGCCCGTCGATGAGATACGCTCCGGTGCGCGCAATGGCGGCGAAGCGATCGGTCCCGATTTCGATGAAAGCGGGCTGCGCACGGCGCCACGCCTGGAAAGCAAGCAGCCCAGCGGCGCCCAGCGCGAGCGTGGGCGGCACAGCGCGCCACGTGCCAAGCTAGGGCGCGAGTGTCGTGAAAAACGCTGCGGTGGCGATCAGCACGCCGGCGAGCAGTGCTACGTGCAGTGTCCGGGACGGGCGCAAGACAATGCGCGGCGCACGGATGCGCCGCGCATCTTGAAGAGAGTCGCGGCCGGCCGGCGGCAAATGCAACTGCGGCAACTGTGGCAACTGCTGCAACTGCGCCGGCGCGGCCGCTGTGTCGCTCGTGGCGATCACATCTGGCTCACATGTCGCTCAGATGCGATTCAAGCGTGACGCTTGAAAACGAGCGTGCCATTCGTGCCGCCGAAGCCGAACGAGTTCTTCAGCGCGACGTCGATCTTCATGTCCCGCGCGGTGTTCGCGCAGTAGTCCAGGTCGCATGCCGGATCCTGGTTGAAGATGTTGATCGTCGGCGGCGACACCTGGTTGTGCACGGCGAGCACCGTGAACACCGACTCCAGGCCGCCCGCGCCGCCCAGCAAGTGGCCGGTCATCGACTTGGTGGAGTTGACGACGATGTCCTTCGCGTGGTCGCCGAACGCGCGCTTGATCGCGGTGGTTTCCGCGATGTCGCCGAGCGGCGTCGAGGTGCCGTGCGCGCTGACCCAATCCACTTCGTTCGGGTTCACGCCTGCGTTGCGCATCGCGTACTGCATGCAGCGGCGCGCGCCGTCGCCGTCTTCGAGCGGTGCGGTCATGTGATACGCATCGCCGCTCATGCCGTAGCCGCTGACTTCCGCGTAGATCTTCGCGCCACGCTTCTTCGCGTGCTCGTACTCTTCGAGGACCATCACGCCCGCGCCCTCGCCCAGCACGAAGCCGTCGCGGTCCTTGTCCCACGGACGGCTTGCCGTTGCCGGATCGTCGTTGCGCTGCGAGAGCGCGCGCGCCGCCGCGAAGCCGCCGATGCCGAGCGGCGAAACGGTCGATTCCGCCCCGCCCGCGATCATCACGTCGACGTCGCCGTACTCGATGAGACGCGAGGCTTCGCCAATGCAGTGCAGGCCGGTCGTGCAGGCCGTGACCATGGCGAGGTTCGGGCCTTTGAGGCCGTACTTGATCGACAGGTGGCCAGAGATCATGTTGATGATCGAGGCCGGCACGAAGAACGGCGAAATACGGCGCGGACCGCGGTTGAGCAGTTCCGTTTGCGTGACTTCGATCATCGGCAGGCCGCCAATGCCCGAACCCACCACGACACCCACGCGCTCGGAATTCTCTTCGGTGACCTCGAAGCCGCTGTCCTGCATCGCCTGGATGCCCGCGGCAATGCCGTAATGGATGAACGTATCCATGTGACGCGCTTCTTTCGCCGGCATGTAATCTTCGACGTTGAAACCCTTCACTTCGCCAGCAAAGCGGGTCGAGAAGTTCGTAGCGTCGAACTTCGTGATGTTGGCAATGCCTGACTTTCCGGCGACCAGATTGGCCCACCCGTCGGCAACATTATTGCCAACAGGCGAAATCAGCCCCAGGCCTGTAACGACAACTCGACGGCGGCTCACGGTAACCCCTTTTCCATAGATGACAAAACAAAAGCCACAGAGGCCACAGGAAATGCTCCTGTGAGCCCTGTGGCTAGTTGACCGGCAGATGTCCCGCGGCAGGTGCGGCGGGTTTTCGCGGTTTCACGGGCAAGCGTCCTCGCGGGCCGCTAGCGCGCAACTTGCGTGCGCGCGCCGGCCCGGGCAGGAATATGGCGCTTAGGCCTTGACGTTCGCGCGAGCGTAGTCGATCGCTTGCTGAACCGTCGTGATCTTCTCGGCTTCCTCGTCCGGGATTTCCATGCCGAATTCGTCTTCGAGGGCCATCACCAGTTCCACGGTGTCGAGCGAGTCTGCGCCCAGATCGTTCACGAACGAAGCTTCGTTCTTGATTTCAGCTTCGGCGACGCCCAGTTGTTCGGCGACGATCTTCTTGACGCGCTGTTCGATGTTGTCCATTACCCCTCCAAGGGAAAAAAGTTAGCTCATAAATGCGAGTGCGCGCATTTTATCAGGTTTGACCTGGCAGAAAAGCGGCGCTCGCGGTTCCGGAACGGCTATTCGCACATGCGCTTGGGCGATATTCGCAAAGACGCATCAAGGCGCGGATAGTACCTGAATCCGGTTAAGACATATACATCCCGCCATTTACGTGCAATGTAGTGCCCGTGATATAGCCCGCTTGCGGCGATGCGAGAAAAACGACCGCATGCGCGATGTCTTCCGGACTGCCCAGACGGCCCAGCGGAATCTGCTGCTGGAGCGCGGCCTGTTGCTCGGCGGGCAGATCCTTGGTCATGTCGGTGTCGATGAACCCCGGCGCCACGCAGTTCACGGTGATGCCGCGACTGCCGATCTCGCGCGCGAGCGCGCGCGTCATGCCCGCGACGCCGGCCTTGGCCGCCGCGTAGTTGGCCTGGCCCGGGTTGCCCGACGAGCCGACCACCGACGTAATGTTGATGATGCGGCCGGTGCGCGCCTTCATCATCGGGCGCAGCACGGCGCGCGAGAGGCGGAACACCGACTTCAGATTGGTGTCGATCACCGCGTCCCACTCGTCGTCCTTCATGCGCATCGCCAGGTTGTCCTGCGTGATGCCCGCATTGTTGACGAGAATCGCGAGGCCGCCGAACTCCTTGACCGTCGCGTCGATGAGCGCCTCGGCCGCAGCCGCGTCGTTGACGTTCAGCACCGCGCCGCGGCCCTTTACGCCCGCTGCTTCGAAAGCCGCAGTAATGGCTTGTGCGCCGGCTTCACTCGTTGCCGTGCCGATCACCGTCGCGCCCTTGCGCGCCAGTTCGAGCGCGATTGCCCGGCCGATGCCGCGCGAAGCGCCGGTCACGATCGCGGCCTGATTGTCGAGAGTCTTTTCCATCGTTCGAATCCGTTGCGTTTGATGCTTTCCGATGCTGCGGCTTAGGCTTTGACGAGCGCGAGCGCCTCTTCGAGCGACTTCGGATCGGCCACGGAGGCGCCGACCAGGTTGCCGTCGATACGCTTGGTGAGGCCCGCGAGCACCTTGCCCGGACCGCACTCGATCACATGCGTCGCGCCCTGCGCGGCGATTGCCTTCACGCACTCGACCCAGCGCACCGCGCCCGCGGCCTGGCGCACGAGCGCGTCGCGGATCTTCGCGGGATCGGTCTCGAAGACCACGTCGACGTTGTTCGCGACCGGGATCTGCGGCGCGTTGAGCGTGACGTTCGCAAGGTATTCGCGCAGCTGGTCCGAAGCGGGCTTGAGCAGCGACGAATGGAACGGCGCCGAAACCGGCAGCGGCAGCGCGCGCTTGGCGCCCTTCGCCTTGGCGATCTCGCAGGCTTTTTCGACTGCGTTCTTGTGGCCCGCGATCACGACCTGCGCCGGCGCGTTGAAGTTCACCGCTTCGACCACGCCGCCGCTAGCTGCAGCCGCTTCGGTGCAGACGGCGCGCACGGTGTCGTCGTCGAGGCCGAGCACGGCGGCCATGCCGCCCTCGCCCACCGGCACCGCGCTTTGCATCGCCTGGGCGCGAAAGCGCACGAGCGGCACGGCGTCGCGGAACGCGAGCACGCCTGCAGCCACGAGCGCCGTGTATTCGCCAAGGCTATGGCCCGCGACGATCGCCGGCGCCGGGCCACCCGCCGCTTGCCACGCGCGATAGACGGCGTAGGCGGCGGTGAGCATGACCGGCTGCGTGTTGGTGGTGAGATTGAGCTCGTCGGCCGGGCCTTCGGCGATCAGCTTGCCGAGGTCCTGGTTGAGCGCGTCGGACGCTTCTTGCAGCGTCTCGCGCACGATGGCGTTATCGGCAAAGACGTCGAGCATGCCGACGGCCTGCGAGCCTTGTCCGGGAAAAACGAACGCGAATTTCATAACGTCCCCAAAATTCGATCAAAACGGATGGGCGATGCGCTCGGATGAACCGCTCCCGGGCCGCGCGCGTCGCGCATGCGGCTCTCTTGCGGGAGCGCCCGCCTCGGGTTGGTCAGAAGCGGATGACGGAGGCGCCCCAGGTAAAGCCGCCGCCGACGCCTTCGAGCAGCACGTTGTGGCCGCGCTTGATGCGGCCGTCGCGCACTGCGACGTCGAATGCGAGCGGAATCGAGGCCGCCGAGGTATTGCCGTGTTCGCCAACGGTGACCACCATGCGCTCGGCCGGCAGACCGAGCTTGCGGCAGGTGCCCTGCATGATGCGGATGTTGGCCTGATGCGGAATCAGCCAGTCGATCTGGTCGGCCGTGAGGTGCGCCTTTTCGAGCGCCTCGACCGCGACCTTCTCGAGCACGTTCACGGCAAGCTTGAACACCGCCTGGCCATCCATGTGCAAGAACGCGTTGCCGGCGACCACGCCGCCGTTCACGTGGCCCGGCGTGCAGAGGATGTGCGCGTAGCTGCCGTCGGCATGCAGCGCGCTCGAGAGCACGCCCGGCTCATCCGAGCCTTGCAGCACGATCGCGCCCGCGCCGTCGCCGAACAGCACGCAGGTCGTGCGGTCGTTGAAGTCGAGGATGCGCGAGAACGTCTCTGCGCCCACCACGAGCGCCGTCTTGTGCTGACCGCTGCGGATCAGGCTGTCCGCCACCGAAACGGCGTACGCGAAGCCCGCGCACACGGCCTGCACGTCGAACGCCGCGCCGTGATTGCGGATGCCGAGCTTGTTCTGCAGCAGGCAGGCGGTGCTCGGAAACACGAAATCGGGCGTGGAGGTGGCGACGATGATGAGGTCGATCGATTGCGGGTCGACGTCGGCAGCGGCGATCGCGCGCTGCGAAGCGGCCAGTGCGAGATCGCTGGTCGTGACGTCGGGCGCTGCGAAGTGGCGCGCGTGGATGCCGGTGCGAGCGACGATCCACTCGTCGCTCGTCTCGACGCCCTTTGCGGCGAGACGTTCGGCCAGATCCTGATTGGTGACGCGCTCAGGCGGAAGAAAACTACCCGTGCCGAGCACGCGGGAATAGAGAGTCGATTGAGCCATTATGTCTTCGAGGGTGATACGGCGCCGGGCGGCAGATCGCCCGCCGTCTGACCGGGTGAGCTCGCGGATGGACTCGCGGACGGCTCCTCGGGAGCCCTTGCGGCGGCACCGTTCGGGCCGCCCGAGGACGCACCGGCGGCCTGTTCGATTGAACCGGCGTTTTCTTCCATGGCGCGCGCGAGACGCTCCAGCACGCCATTTTTGACGGCATCATACCCGCGTTTGATCGCCCACTCAAACGCATAGGCGTCCGCTGAGCCATGGCTCTTGAAGACGAGGCTCTTCAGGCCGAGCAGCGCCGCGCCGTTGTACTGGCGGTGATCGACGCGCTTCTTGAAGCGCATGAGCACCGGCAGCGCGGTGAGCGCCATGAGCTTCGTCGCCCACGAGCGGCCGAACTCTTCCTTGATCATGTCGTTGAGCATCTGTGCGAGGCCCTCCGACGTCTTGAGCGCGACATTCCCAACGAAGCCGTCACAGACGATGACGTCGACGGTGCCCTTGTAAATGTCGTTGCCCTCTACATTGCCGCGGAAGTTCAGCGTGCTCGCGCGCAGCAGTTCGCCCGCGCGCTTGATGGTCTCGTTGCCCTTGATGACCTCTTCGCCGATATTCAGGAGCCCGATGGTCGGACGATCCTTGCCTTCGAGCGCGGCAACGAGCGCGTGGCCCATCTCGGCGAACTGCAGCAGGTGCTGGGGTTCGCAGTCGACGTTCGCGCCGAGGTCGAGCATCGTCGTATAGCCACGCGGGTTGGGCAGCGCGAACGCGATGGCCGGCCGTTCGATGCCGGGCAGCGTCTTGAGCACATAGCGCGAGACGGCCATGAGCGCGCCGGTATTGCCAGCAGAGACGCAGGCTTGCGCCTCGCCCTCTTTCACGCGATTGAGCGCGACGCGCATCGACGAATCTTTCTTCTTGCGAAGGGCGACTTCGACCGGATCGTCCATTTCGACGACCTCGGTGGCGGGAACGACGGAAAGTGCGGGGAGGTCCAGCGCCTTCAGCTTTTTGAGCTGGGCGCGAATCGCCGTCTCGATACCCACCAGTTGCAGTCGCGCATCGGGATGCGAGCGAACGAAACTGACTGCGGCAGGCACGGTCACGGACGGACCGTGGTCGCCTCCCATGCAATCTATCGTGAGCGTAACAGTCATGGAGTGCGACGGATTTCAGGCACAAAAAAGCGGCAGTTGAATGCCGCCTTTTTTGCCGAGCCGAAAAATTGTCAAGCGAACAGAATCGCCATGTGCGGCGCTGCCTGGAAACCCGCTTTCGGGTTGCTGCGCCGCACGCTGGAACGATTAGTCGTTCTTGGTCTTGACGACTTTCTTGCCGCGGTAGTAGCCGTTCGGGCTGATGTGGTGACGCAGATGCACTTCACCCGTGCTCGGCTCGACAGCCAGCGGCGCGCCCGTGAGGAAATCGTGCGAGCGGTGCATGCCGCGCTTCGACGGCGACTTCTTGTTTTGTTGAACTGCCATGATAACTCCTGAAAATTTTCCGAATTCTAACACAGCCCGATCCGGCCGCCGCCACCCTGGGGATGACCGGACTCCGGGACTGGGCCCACGAATTGATACTGCACGCCACCCGCAGCCGCTCAGTAAAACCTAGTGCTTGCTGCCGGGACCGTCCTTCTTGAGCGATTCGAGCGCCGCAAACGGGTTGACGCGCTCTTCCGGCTCGATTTCCTGCTCCGGCACTTCGTCGACGGAATCCACGCCCTCGGCGCCGTCGGCACCCGAGGCGAGGCTTTCGTGAATTTCCGGACAAACTTCGTGCTTCGGCACGAGCGGCAGCGAGAGCAACAACTCCTCTTCGATCAAGTCGACGAGATCGAAATGGCGCGAGCCCACAATCACATCGAATTCATCGTCGTCGAGCGGGATCTCGTCCGCCTCATCTTCCGTCTGGACGATCCGGAAGACTGTGTCCGCGTCGAACGCCTGCTCGTAGGGAGCGAGGCAACGCTGACACGTAAGCCATGCGCCACCGTGAACCGCCAGCCGCAGATACGGCTGCGGCCCCTCGGTGCCGTCGTCCTGCAATTCCTGTTGCGTGAAACCCTCGGCCTGCCAGGTGAACGCGGTGTCGCGATCTGGCGCCTCGGCCGGGACTTCGTTCAGCATGCGCGGCAACTGCGAGAGGCGCACCGTGCCTGAGGCACTGCGCCCGCTACGCGCAAATTCGAAGATATCGAGATCGCGCGGGTTAAGCGCGCCCTTATCCGCTGCGGCGCCAGCAGGCTTGCCGGGATGTTCGGTCATGTGCGCTCTCCTGCTCCAGACGCGCGAGCCCGCAGGCGGCGCGAAAAGCCTTAACTGCTGCCGATCTGTATTCTTTATCTGTTTCAACCGGCTCCCTACCTGCCTCAAGCGGCTTAGGTACGGACCACGCTCACATCTCTTTTGGCGCACGTTTTTAGCCATTGGCCAGAAACCGTGACCAGCGCTTACTGAAGACGCGCGAGGTGAGCGTACCGATGAAAAGCGCAAAATCATAGCGTCTTTATCTTTGCGAGTCAAACACTTAAGCTCACGCCCGCAAGCCTTTGTGCGGGCCTTGTCCGCTGTCCGCCGCCTACGACCATTATTCACGATCCGACAATCATGCAGGATACCGCTGCACTCGCCCCACAAACGGGCCGCCCCGCGCTGATTCTCGCCTCCAGCTCGCGCTACCGCCGCGAGCTGCTCGAGCGCCTGCGCATTCCTTTCGACACCGCCGTGCCCGCCATCGACGAAACGCCGCAGCCCGGCGAAACGCCCGAGGCCACGGCGCTGCGCCTCGCCGTGGCCAAGGCCCGAGCCGTGGCCGCCGCCCTGCCAGCCAGCGCCGGACGCTCGCTCGTGATCGGCTCCGACCAGGTGGCGACCTTCGACGGTCACCAGATCGGCAAGCCGGGCACGCACGAGCGCGCGCTCGAACAGCTGCGAGCCATGCGCGGGCGCGAGGTACTGTTCCATAGTGCGCTCAGTCTGCTCGACAGCGCTACTGGCCGAACGGATACCGTCGATGTCGTGACCAAGGTGCGCTTTCGCGACCTTCCCGACGCCGCGCTCGACGCTTATCTGCGCGCCGAGCAGCCCTACGACTGCGCGGGCAGCGCGAAATCGGAAGGGCTGGGCATCGCGCTGCTGGAAGCCATCGAATCCGACGACCCCACCGCACTGATCGGCCTGCCGCTCATCGCGCTCACGCGCATGCTGCTCGCCGCCGGCTATCCGCTACTGACGACGCCGCAGGAGGCTCGCGAATGACCACGGGCACGCTCTATCTGATCCCGAATACGCTCGGTGACGGCGACGACGCCGCGCTCGCCGCCGTCCTCCCCACGCCCGTGCGCGAACGGGCGGGCACGCTGGCGAGCTATATCGGCGAAAACGCCAAGACCACGCGCGCGTTCCTGAAGCGCGTCGGAACCACGCGGCCGATCCAGGAGATCGAGATCCGCGAGCTCAACGTCAACACGCCCGCAGGCGAGGTCGAGAAGCTGCTCGCGCCGCTTCTGGCCGGCGTCGACACAGGGCTCGTCTCCGAAGCGGGCGTACCCGCCGTGGCCGATCCGGGCGCCCTGCTGGTGCGGCGCGCGCACGAGCGCGGCATCAAGGTCGTGCCGCTCGTCGGGCCGAGCTCGATCCTGCTCGCGCTGATGGCTTCGGGCCTGAACGGCCAGAGCTTCGCGTTCCACGGCTACCTGCCCGTCGATGCGAACGAGCGCACGAAGAAGCTGCGCGAGCTCGAACAGACCTCCCGCAAGGCAAAGCAGACGCAGATCTTCATCGAAACGCCCTATCGCAACCGTGCGCTGCTCGACGCGCTGCTCGCGACCTGCGCGCCTTCCACGCTCGTGTGCGTGGCCGCCGACCTCACGCTGCCAGACGAGACGATCGTGAGCCGCGCGGTGTCCGAATGGAAGAAGAAACCGGCGCCCGAGTTGCACAAGCGGCCCGCGATCTTCCTGCTGCTGGCGAACTGAGCGCACACCGGCGCAAAGGCGCACCGGCACACCGACGCTTGAAATCGAGGGCGCGAGCCGCCCGCGAAACGAAACGGCCGCTGCGCATCATGCAGCGGCCGTTTTTACAGCGACGCGAGCCCGCGTGCGCGCGATCAGCGCACCGAGATCTTCCCGCCCGAAATCAGCGAATGCACGGCCGCCGAACCGATGCTCGCGCCGAGGCGCTTCGCGACGCGGTCGGTGATGCCCTGCTTGACCGTGTAATCGACGATATCCGGTGCCTTGATGATTTCGCGCGCCACGTAGTCGTTGTCGCCGAAGCCGTCGGCGAGGCCGAGCTCGACGCTCTTCTGGCCGGTCCAGAAGAGGCCCGAGAAAATGTCCGGCGAATCCTTCAGGCGCTGGCCGCGACCGGCCTTCACGGCGTCGATGAACTGCTGGTGGATCTGGTCGAGCATCTCCTGCGCGTGCGCGTCCATCTTCGGCGTGTCCGGCGAAAACGGGTCGAAGAAGCCCTTGTTCTCGCCCGAGGTGCGCAGGCGGCGCTGAATGCCGAGCTTGTCCATCATGCCCGTAAAGCCGAAGCTGTCCATCAGCACGCCGATCGAGCCGACGATGCTGGCCTTGTTCACATAGATCTTGTCGGCGGCAGCGGCGACGTAATAGCCGCCCGAGGCGCACATGTCGCCCACCACCACGTAGAGCGGAATGGCCGGGTATTTCGCGCGCAGCCGGCGGATCTCGTCGTTGATGATGCCGGCCTGCACCGGCGAGCCGCCGGGGCTGTCGATATGCAGGATCACGCCGGCGGTGCCGTCGTCCTCGAAGGCGCTGCTGAGCGCGTTGTTGATGTCCTCGGCGTTGGCGAGCGTATCCGACGCGATCTCGCCGTTGAGCGTGACGAGCGCCGTGTGGCGGCCGCCGCTGTCCACACGCGCCCCGGAAAGGTCGAGGATGCTCCACGCGATCAGCACCAGCACCGCGAGAAACGCGAAGCGGAAAAAGATCTTCCAGCGCCGCGCCGCGCGCTGCTCGTTGATCGCGGCCATGGCAATGCGCTCGAGCGCCTCGCGCTCCCAGCCGGGCTTGCCGCCGTCAGCGCCAGTGGCGCGGCCGGACTTCCCGTCGGGCGCAGAACCTGCCGGCCCGCCGGGTTCAGGAGTCAGATTATCGGACATGCGTGGGCAATGAGGTCAGGATGGGGTCGGACTCAAATCGTCGTCCGGCAGCCAGAATACCGCACGGCCCTCGGGCGTGTCGCGTTCCTCGACACGCACCGGGCGCAGCCGGGCGCCACGGCACGGGCCGCCCACGCACTTGCCCGTGTCGGGCTGATAGATCGCGCCGTGCGTCGCGCACATGATGTAGAGCCCCGACGACTCGAAAAACTGCCCTTCGACCCAGTCGAGCTCCATCGGCACATGCGCGCAGCGGTTCAGGTAGCCATACACCTCGCCGCCGTAGCGCACGAAGAACACCACGGCGTCGCCGCCCGCGTAAGTCGCGTTCAGGCGCTGGCCCGCGCCACCTTCGACCAGCGCTTCGGCAGCGCAGACGCGCACCGGGGCATGGCGCGTCTCGTGTGTTCCGCTCCCGCCCGGATTCGCACTCATGCGTGCTCCCGCAGCCACGCGGCCAGCGCGGCCACGTCCGGCGCGATGAAGCGCGGCGCGAGCACCTCCAGCGCACCCGACGAATGCGCGCCGTAGGCCACGCCCACGCCCGCCGCGCCAGCGTTGGCGGCCATCTGCAGGTCGTGCGTCGTGTCGCCGATCATCACCGTGCGATGAAGATCCTGCCCCAGCTCGCGCGTGAGCTCATGGAGCATGGCCGGATGAGGCTTCGAGAAGGTTTCGTCGGCGCAGCGCGTGCCGTCGAACAGGCTAGTGAGGCTCGCTTCGGCAAGCGCGCGGTTCAACCCTACCCGGCTCTTGCCGGTCGCCACGGCGAGCAGATACCCCGTGTCGCGCAGCTCGGTGAGCATCTCGCGCACGCCCACGAACAGCTCGGTCTGCTGATCCTTCAGCAGATAGTGGACGCGGTAGCGCTCCACGAGGCGCGGATAATCGGCGGGATCGAGCGTCGGCGCGGCAATCTGCAGCGCCTCGCGCAAGCCGAGGCCGATCACGTAGCTCGCGGCCTCGTCGCCGGGCACGGGCAAGCCCAGGTCGCGGCACGCGGCCTGGATGCTGCGCGTGATATGGGCGGTCGAGTCCATCAGCGTACCGTCCCAGTCGAACACAATCAGGTCAAATTGCTCTCGGGCCATGCGGTCCTTCTCCAAACACTGTAATTCTTGAGTCCGGCTTGCTCCCCGGTTCGTTACGGCACCGCGCGTGGCATCGATTGCGACGGCGCTGGCCGCTTTCGGCGCACGCGTTCACGGCACTCGCGCCCTCATTCGGGCTGCGCCGCGGCGTGGCCCCCGCTTTCATCTGCCGCCTGGCCAGCCCCCTCGCCGGCCGCTTCGCGCTGTGCGCGCAGTTCGCCGACGAAGCGTCGCAGCTCGGGCGGCAGCGGCGCTTCGAACTGCAGCGGCGCGCCCGTGATCGGATGCGTGAGCTTCAGCCGGTGCGCATGCAGGAACATGCGCTTGACGCCGGGCTTCGCGCCGTTGCGCGCGAGCGCCTTGTTGAGCGCGAAGTCGCCGTACTTGGCGTCGCCGACGATCGGCAGGCCCAGATGGGCCAGGTGCACGCGGATCTGATGGGTGCGGCCGGTCTTGAGCTCGGCCTCGACGAGCGCATAGCCCGGCCAGCGCTCGACGAGATTGAACACCGTATGCGACGGCTGGCCGTCGGGCTGAACGCGCACGCGCCGCTCGCCTTCCGGGGTCAGATACTTGTGAAGCGGCTCCTTCACGGCCCGCCGGCGCCCCCAGTCGCTCGCCCATTCGCCGTGGACGCACGCGTAATAGCGCTTGTCCGTCTTGCTGTCGCGCATCTGCTCATGCAGGCCGACCAGCGCCGCGCGCTTCTTCGCAAGCATCAGCACGCCGGAAGTCTCGCGGTCGAGCCGGTGCACGAGTTCGAGGAATTTGCCGTGCGGCCGCGCCTCGCGCAGTTGCTCGATGACCCCGAAGGCCACGCCGCTGCCGCCATGGACGGCCACGCCAGCGGGCTTGTCGATCACGAGCAGCGCCTCGTCCTCGTACAGCACGCTGAAATTTGCCGCAGGCACGGGTGCCGCGCCCACAGGCTCGTTCGGCTGCGCGACGCGCATGGGCGGCACGCGCACGACATCGCCCATCTCGAGCCGGTACTGCGCGTCGATCCGCCCCTTGTTCACACGCACTTCCCCGCTGCGCAGAATGCGGTAAATGTGGCTCTTCGGCACGCCCTTGCAGACGCGCAGCAGGAAATTGTCGATCCGCTGACCGGCGGAGCCTTCGTCGATCTCGACGAACGAAACCTGGTCGCTCGCGACCTGATTCTGGGATATTTTGCCTAACCCTTTCATTCTGAATATAATTTGCCCAGCGCTGACGCGACGGAAGGCCAAACGGCCTAAAAGTTCCTGATTCGCCCGACCAGTACCCACGGGCGTTTCTTCGGGTTCTTGAACCGCGCAGCATGCGCAGGCGGCAAGCGATAAACCGATATTTTACTTGCGCCCGGGGCTGGTTGCTCACCCCGTCTGAAGAGATGCAACGAGTTGCACGCACGGAAATCCGCACGGCAGGGACGGCGCCCACAGGCACGTTCGGTCGAACCGGACTCCGACGGTAACGGAAGGTTGGTATAAAGAATTCATCCGGCGCGTCGTGCGCGCAGTCGCAACGTTTCGAGCGACTGCAGCCAGACGCGCTGGTGGCGAAAATACGGCGAGCGCCCGAAGCGTCCCGGCAAGGTGCGGGACATGGCGACGTCAAAAGTGGCGAGACACCCCGAGGGGAAGACGGGTGTTCCTGAAAGCTTCCCGTGCGCGGCCCCTGCTCGATGCTCGAGGCCGCAAAGCAGATCCAGCCAGCAGCGCGCGCAGTTCGCGGCTGCGGCCGATGTCCTGTCGCGGTCGTGCGTGGCGCAGTTTGCCGCCCGCACGCCCAGCAAGCAGCAACGGGCGGATCGGAAGCGCAGGAAAAACCGTGCGCCCCCGCATGTCTAGCCACTCTTGAAAACGTATTTCGCATGTGCCCACGCGGCCCGTCCATGGCAACTCAACGCCCGACCAGCCGCCCCAAAGGCAATTCTCCCCGCCATCGTTCCTGCTCCAGCGTGCTTGTGAAAACACAATAAGGCGCGGCTTGCCGTGGCCCTCTCCCCCATGCAGCCCGGCGAAGCGCCGGGCGCCGTCGAGGGACAGGGGCCGCGCGCGAAGCCGCACTGGAGCCGTTCAATGAAACGAATGCTGTTCAACGCGACACAGCAGGAAGAACTGCGTGTCGCCATTGTCGATGGGCAAAAGCTGATCGACATCGACATCGAAACCGCCGGACGCGAACAGCGCAAAGGCAACATCTACAAGGGCATCGTCACCCGCATCGAGCCGTCGCTCGAAGCGTGTTTCGTCAACTACGGCGAAGACCGCCACGGCTTCCTGCCGTTCAAGGAAGTCGCCCGCCAGTACTTCCGCGAAGGCGTCGACATGCGCGGCGCGCGCATTCAGGACGCCCTCAAGGAAGGCCAGGAACTGATCGTCCAGGTCGAGAAGGAAGAGCGCGGCAACAAGGGCGCTGCTCTCACCACGTTCATCTCGCTCGCCGGCCGCTACCTCGTCCTCATGCCGAACAACCCGCGCGGCGGCGGCGTGTCGCGCCGCATCGAGGGCGACGACCGTCAGGAACTGCGCGAAACCATGGCGCAGCTGCAACTGCCGGAAGGCATGAGCATCATCGCGCGCACGGCCGGCATCGGCCGCTCCGCCGAAGAGCTCCAGTGGGACCTGAACTACTTGATGCAACTGTGGCGCGCGATCGAAGCCGCGTCGCAGGCCGGCCAGTCCGGTCAGCCGATGCTGATTTATCTGGAGTCGAGCCTCGTCATTCGCGCGATCCGCGACTACTTCCAGCCCGACATTGGCGAAATCCTCATCGACACCACCGAGATCCATGACCAGGCGCGCGCCTTCATGGATATCGTGATGCCGGACAATGTCAACAAGGTGAAGCGGTATCACGACGACGTGCCGCTCTTCTCGCGCTTCCAGATCGAGCACCAGATCGAGACGGCCTACTCGCGCACGGTGCCGCTGCCCTCGGGCGGCGCGATCGTGATCGACCACACCGAGGCGCTAGTCGCCATCGACGTGAACTCGGCGCGCGCCACCAAGGGCGCCGACATCGAGGAAACCGCCGCGCGCACCAACCTCGAAGCCGCCGACGAAGTGGCGCGCCAGCTGCGTCTGCGCGACCTGGGCGGCCTGATCGTGATCGACTTCATCGACATGGAGTCGGCCAAGAGCCAGCGCGAAGTCGAGCAGCGCCTGAAGGACGCGCTGCGCCACGACCGCGCGCGCGTGCAGATGGGCAAGATCTCGCGCTTCGGCCTGATGGAGCTCTCGCGCCAGCGCCTGCGCCCGGCCCTCTCGGAAGGCAGCCACGTCACCTGCCCGCGCTGTAACGGCACGGGTCATATCCGCGATACGGAATCGTCGGCGCTTCAGGTCCTGCGCATCATCCAGGAAGAGGCGATGAAGGAAAACACCGCGGCGATCCATTGCCAGGTGCCGGTCGAAGTGACCGCCTTCCTGCTCAACGAAAAGCGCTCGGAGATCAACAAGATCGAGTCGCGCTTCAAGGTCGGCGTCGTCCTGATCCCGAACAAGCACCTCGAAACGCCGCACTATAAGCTTGAGCGCCTGCGTCACGACGATGCGCGCCTCGACGACCCGCGCGCCTCGTGGAAGATGGCCGAAGAGGCCGCGCGCGAGCTCGAGTCGGAAACCGGCTACAGCAAGCGCACCGCCGAAGCCAAGCCCAAGCAGGAAGCCGCGGTGAAGGGCATCACGCCCGAACGTCCGGCCCCCTCCGCACAGGCCAAGCCGGTCGAGGCGATGCCCGTTGGCGCACCGGTCGCAGCAGCGCCGGCAAGCGGCGGCGGCTTCTTCGCCTTCATCAAGCGCCTCTTCGGCGGCGCGCCGGCCGCGGCTCCCGTGCCGGCACCGGTCGAGCAGCAGGAAAAGGCTGCCCGTCCGGTACGCGAAGCCCGCACCGAGCGCGGTGAAAAGGCAGGTGCAGGTTCCGCCGACCGCAACCGCAACCGTCGTGGCGGTGGCCGCGATGCGGCCGGCCGTGGCGAAGCAGCAGGCGGCGCGCGCGCCGGCCAGCCCTCGGGGCGCCGCGAAGAGCGCGAACCGCGTGAATCGCGCGAAGGACGTGAAAGCCGCGAGGGCCGTGAAGGTCGCGCCCCCCGTGAACAACGCGAGCCGCGTGAAGCACGCGAAAGCCGCGAGGTCCGTGCCGAACGCGACCAGCGCATCGAGCGCGTCGAACGTGGCCCGGACCGCAGCGAGGCAGCCGAAGCCGCCCCGCGCGGCGAACGCCAGGAACGTGGCGAGCGCCGTGAACGTGGTGAGCGCACTGAACGCGCCGAGCGTGGCGAACGCCGCCGTCAGCAGCCGGCCGAAGCCGCCGAGGCGCAGGAAGCGCGCCTCGACGCCGCCGGCACCGAAGTCGAGACCGCCGAAGCAGCCCAGGCCGCCCTCACCGATGGTGTGAGCCACGCCGGTGCCGAGGAAGACGGCGCAACGCCGCAAGGTGAAGAGCGCCGCCGCCGCCGCCGCGGCCGCCGTGGCGGTCGCCGCGAGCGCGATGCGGAAGGCACGCAAGGGCTCGAAGGCGCCGATGAAAGCGCCGACGAGGCCGCTGCAGCGCCTGCCGGCGCGCAGCCCGCCGTCGAGCACGCTGCCGAGCGCGTCGAAGCTCAAGCCGAAGCCCGTGCGCCGGAAGCTGTCGTTCACGCGCCCTCCGTCGCCGAGGCGGTGGTCGTGACGGCCCTGCCGGTCGCAGCCGCCGCTGCTGCCGAAGCCGCACAAGCGGCACAAACGGCACAAGCGGAGCAACCGGCACAACCGGCACAACCCGCGGAAGTGACCGGAGCACCGGCAGCCAAAACGCCGGTCGCCGAAGCACCGGCCTTCGTGACGGCTGCGCCGGCCGAGACGCCGGCACCGGCTGCTACGCCTGTCGCCCCCGCTGTCGAACCGGCTGCTGCGGCCACCCCGACCGAAGCCGAGCCGGCCCAGGTTGCTGCCGCACCGGCTGCCGTTGCCGTGACGCCCCAGGTTGCTGCCGCACCGGCTGCCGTTGCCGAGACGCCGGCCGCGCCCGCCGTGGAGCCCGCTGCTGCCGAAACGCCGGCGGTTCGCGAAGATCGTGTCGAAGCTCCGCATGCAGCGCCCGTCGAAACGGCTACCGCCGCTCAACCCGCGCCGGTCGAGACGCGTGCCGAAGCCGTTGTGGCACAAGTCGAAGCCGCTGCACCGGCCGCCGAGCCCGCGACGCAGCGTCACGCGCAAGCAAGCGCTGCCGCCACGGCAGACACGCTGCGTCCGATGCTGGAATCGGCGGGCCTCGAGTGGGTCAACACGGACGCCGTCAAGCTGCGCGCCGCACAGGACGCCGCCGCACAAGTGGTGAAGCCCGCGCGTGTGCCGCGCGAGCGCAAGCCGCTGCCGCCGGCCGACAGCGCGCCGATGCAGCAGGTCGAGACGAGCCGCCAGCCTTAACTGGCACACGAGCACTGCCTGGGTCGCAAAGCGGTCCAGGCAGTGTTCTAAATTAAAAAAACACCCCAACGGTTGGCCACTGGCCCAACCGTTGGGGTGTTTTTCATTGCGGACGTTGAACCCGACACAGGTACAAATGCGACCGTGTGACCCAGTGCTCGCGTGGTCAGGTTGCAACTGGTTTGACGCATAGCGAGTAATCCCCCGTATGTGGTCGTGGAAGTCAGTAGGAGCCAATACCATGACGCCTCGTAAGGCTCGCGTCACATGACGGGCCAATTTCTGGAAAAAGTAACGATGCGGCGCTGAAAGTCCCGCATTTGGAGTTTGGAGGATCAATGACGGGGCACGCGTGGGTTCGTCGAGGTATCGTGGCTAGTGCGCTCCTGGCGACAGGCGCCGTAGCCGTCATGGCGGTCGGTGCCGGTGGTGCCGATAGCTCGCAGGCGGGATACCGCGCCGACGGGACAACTACTGGCACCACGCCCCCCGCAGTCGCGGCAATCTCCCCCTCGCCTGGCACAGAGGCGACACCCGCCGTCTCGAAGGCCGCAACAGCAGATGTCGCAGCCGCCACTGCGCCGCCCACGGCCCAAGCGATAACGCCAGCCGTGGTGGCGATTCCTCCCGCCGGGACTCCCATGTCTCAGGCGATCAAAATGATCCAGGATCAAGCCGCAAGTGCCCTGGCCGCGAATCCGACCGTTGAGCCGCATGATGCAGTTGGGGGTCCCCCCGCATTTCCAGTGGGTTTTGACTTTGGCGCGGCTAGTCCGCCAGCCACCGCGCCGAGCGAGTGCATCAAGGCCAAGCGGATCATTTGCGTGGATAAAACGACCTATACCGCCACGGTGTATGAGGCTGGCAAGCCGCAGTGGTCGTTTTATGTTCGCCCGGGGGACGCGCGTGGCACCCGGTATCAAACAGGGGAAGGTTACGGCCACATTACTCACAAGAGTCGTAATCACGTGTCCAGCATTTATGGCACGCCCATGCCCTATGCGATGTTTATTGCGTGGGACAACTCCCCTGCCACTGGCGAAGCCTTCCATTTGTCATATCAGTTCCAGTCGGAAGGGTATTACGGGGCAAGCCACGGATGTATGGGCGTCGGTACCGAAGCGGCCATCAAACGACTCTGGGACACCAGCCCCAAAGGGACACGGGTATTCGTCTATCGCACCTGAAGGGGCGTGACATGGCATCGATATGTTGATGCGCCGTCGGGGACAGGGTGATCGCTTCTGACGGAGAAGCGCCCGCTGATATATTAAATTCATCTTTGGCAATGACCAAAGCGCGGTTGGGCTAGAATCGAACCATCGCGAGAACGAGCCCACCATGTCCCGACGCATCATCCCTGTTGCCGATATCCGCTCGCTGCCGCCCAGCCCGGCGGCGCAGACCGTGCGTGCGCCGTCTGGCGAGCTGTTCGACGCCCTTGCGCGACCGCTGCGCGACCTGCGCATCTCGGTCACGGACCGTTGCAACTTCCGCTGCGTCTACTGCATGCCGCGCGCCGTTTTCGATAAGGACTACCCGTTCCTGCCGCATTCCGCGCTTCTTTCGCTCGAAGAAATCGAACGTCTCGCGCGGCTTTTCGTCGCGCACGGTGTCACGAAGATCCGCCTGACCGGGGGCGAACCGCTCCTGCGCAAAAACATCGAATTCCTGATCGAGCGACTCGCGAAGCTGCGCACGCCAGAAGGCGAGCCGCTCGACCTCACGCTCACGACCAATGGGTCGCTGCTCGCGCGCAAAGCGCGCGCATTGCGCGACGCGGGCCTCACGCGCGTCACGGTGAGCCTCGACGCGCTCGACGACGCCCTCTTTCGGCGCATGAACGACGCCGATTTCGCGGTCTCCGACGTGCTCGACGGCATCGCGGTCGCGCAATCGGTCGGGCTCGGGCCCATCAAGGTCAACATGGTCGTCAAGCGCGGCACCAACGACGGCGAGATCGTGCCGCTCGCACGCCACTTCCGCGGCTCGGGCGTGACATTGCGTTTCATCGAATACATGGATGTGGGCACCTCGAACGGCTGGAATATGGCCGAGGTGCTGCCGTCCGCCGACGTGGTCGCACGTATCGCCGAGCATTTCCCGCTCGTGCCGCTTGAAGCGCACAACGCCGCCGAAACGGCGCAGCGCTGGGGCTACGCGGACGGCGCAGGCGAAATCGGCGTGATCTCCAGCGTCACGCGCGCGTTCTGCGGCGACTGCACGCGTGCGCGCCTCTCGACCGAGGGCAAGCTGTATCTGTGCCTGTTCGCGTCGATGGGCTACGACCTGCGTGCGATGCTGCGCGGCGAAGCGGGCGACGAGGCGATCTCGTCCGCGATCGCCCAGATCTGGGAGCAGCGCGCCGACCGCTATTCGCAACTGCGCGGCAGCGACGCCGCCCCGGCTGCTGGCGAAGAGCGTCGTATCGAAATGTCCTATATCGGCGGCTGAAACACCGTACACCGATCCGCCAATGCCCCCCGCCTCGCCTGCCCCTGCCATCCCCGCCGCCGCGCTCACGGGCCTCGTGCTCGCGGGCGGCCGCGGCCAGCGCATGGGCGGCGTCGACAAGGGCCTGCAGCGCCTGCACGGCAAGCCGCTCGCCGCCCACGTGCTGGCGCGCCTCGCGCCGCAAGCAGGCGCACTCGCCATCAGCGCGAACCGCAACCGCGAGGTCTACGCCGAACTCGGCGCGCGGTGGCATGCGGAGGTGATCGCCGATACGCTGCCCGACTACCCCGGCCCGCTCGCGGGATTGTTGGCCGGCCTGCGCGCCGCCCGCACCGAATGGTTGCTGAGCGCGCCGTGCGATTCGCCGTGGCTGCCGGCCGATCTCGGCGCACGTCTGGCCATTGCCGCGTGCGCGCAAAACACGCTCATCGCCACGGCGAAGACGGCGAATGCTGCCGGCGAAGTCAGCCTGCACCCCGTCTTCGCGCTCGTCCACACCTCGCTCGCCGACGATCTCGCCGCGTTTCTGGACGCGGGCGAGCGCAAGGTGCGTGCGTGGTACGCGCGCCACACGGCCGCCGAAGTGGTCTTTGCCGACGAGCGTGCGTTTTACAATGTCAATTCCTTACAGGAACTTGCCGACCTCGACCGTGCCTGACGAGCGCGCCCGGCTCGACCGCCGCCCGCCACCGGCCTGATGCACGTCCCACTGGACGATCGCCGCACCCAACGTGCGGATGCGACGCTTCTCCACTCCATGACCACGCTTAACAGTATTACCGGTAGCGCAGGAAGCCTTAGTCAGTTCGATCCTCAAGCCTTGCCCGTCAGCGCCGCCCAGGCCATCGTGCTCCAGTGGGTGACGCCGCTCGCGCAAAGCGAGCGCGTGCCGCTGCGCGATGCGCTCGCGCGCGTGCTCGCGCGAGACGTGATTTCGCCGATCGACGTACCCGCGCACGACAACTCGGCGATGGACGGCTACGCCTTCGACGGCGCCTCGCTGCTGGCCAATGCCAATATCAATACCGCGGCCAGCACGCCCGACAGCGCGGCGCTCACACTGAGCGTCGCCGGCAAGGCGTTCGCCGGCCATCCGTACACGGGCGCCATCGCAGCAGGGGCGTGCGTGCGCATCATGACGGGCGCGCCGATGCCCGCTGGCTGCGACACCGTCGTTCCGCAGGAACGCGTGGAGCGCAGCGGCGGTGCAGCGGGCGAAGAGCGCGCTGCCGAAGCAGTCATCGAAACCATTACATTCCGCGCCGACGCCGTGAGACCCGGCGCGAACCGTCGCCGCAAGGGTGAAGATCTCGCGCGCGGCAATGCCGCATTGCGCGCAGGCCGCGTGCTGCGCGCGAGCGACATCGGCTTGATGGCCTCGCTCGGCCTGGTCGATGTGGCGGTCAAGCGGCGCCTGCGCGTGGCGTTCTTCTCGACCGGCGACGAGCTGCGCTCGCCCGGCGAGCCACTCGACGCCGGCTGCATCTACGACAGCAACCGCTACACGCTCGGCGCGATGCTCCAGCGTCTGAACATCGAGCCGGTCGACCTCGGCAGAGTGCGCGACGACCCCGAATCGCTCGCTGCCACGCTCAAGGCAGCCGCCGAAAGCGCCGACGTCGTGCTGACCTCGGGCGGCGTCTCGGTCGGCGAGGCCGATTTCACGCGCACCCAGTTGCAGACGCTCGGCGACGTATCCTTCTGGGGCCTCGCGATGCGTCCGGGCCGCCCGCTCGCGTTCGGTCGCATCTGGTCGGGCGGCCAGCCGGGCGCCGGGCGCGCGGCGCTCCTGTTCGGCCTGCCAGGCAACCCCGTCGCCACGATGGTCGCGTTCTACCAGATCGTGCGCCCCGCGCTGATCGCGATGTCGGGCGCGACGCCACAACCGGTGCCGCTCTTTCCGGCACGCTGCGATGCGCCCATCAAGAAGCGCCCGGGCCGCACCGAATTCCAGCGCGGCATCGCCGAACGCGACGCGCAGGGCCAGTGGCACGTCGCGCCCACGGGCTCGCAAAGCTCCGGCGCGCTCAGCACGATGAGCGAGGCGAACTGCTTCATCGTGCTCGCCCACGAAAGCGCCGACCTCGATGCCGGCGACGCCGTCGACATCATGCTCTTCGACGGCCTCGTCTAGCCCAGCGCCCATGACCAGCCCGCGCACCGCTCAACATAATTCGACGTCCATCAGCGACGTCCCCTCGACCTACGGACCGACTCACATGAAAAAACAGATTTCGTTCATCGCCGCCGGGCAGACCGCGAAGGCGCTCATCCTCGTGTACCTGACCTTCAGCGTGCCGGTCGTGCTGCTGGTCGCGGTGGTCGCGTTCTTCCGCTACGGCACCTTCGAGCTCGGCACCGTGTTCAGCGCGCTGATCCTCAATGCGATCGTCGGCTTCGTGCTGCTGTGGATCGCCTGCCATCTGTACAACTGGGTCGCCTCGCGCTTCGGCGGCATCGAGATCCATCTCTCCGACGTGCCCGAGGAGGCGTGATGGCCGCCACGATCCGCACGGCCGCGCCGGCCGACGTCGGCGCCATGCACGCGCTGATGTACGAACTCGCCGAGTTCGAAAAGCTCACGCACCTCTTCACCGGCACGCCCGAAAGCCTCGCCGATGCGCTCTTCGGCGCACATCCCGCGGCCGAGGCGCTCGTGGCCGAGGACGCGGGCCGCATCGTCGGTTACGCGCTCTTCTTCCATAACTATTCGACCTTCCTCGGCAAGCGCGGGCTCTATCTCGAAGACCTCTACGTGCAGCCGTCGCAGCGCGGCACGGGACTCGGCACGGCGCTGCTGCGCGCACTTGCGGCCATCGCCGTGGAGCGCCGGTGCGGCCGCTTCGAGTGGACCGTGCTCGACTGGAACGAGCCGGCCATCCGCTTCTACGAAAAGATGGGCGCGATCATCCTGCCCGACTGGCGCGTGGTGCGCGTGACGGGCGATGCGCTCGACCAGCTTGCGGCGCCTGCCGAACCGGTTGTGGGCTAACCGATCGGCTAACCAGTCCCAGGCAACAAAAAGGGCCGTCCGCAGCGATTTGCGGACGGCCCTTCGTTTTTTGCGTGGGTCACTCGTCGCCGCTTTCGCCGTTCTCTTCGTTGCGCAGCACGTCGCCAAGCAGGCTCGAAGCCGCCTCGCCGGGCAAGGCCTCGACCTCGCGCAGCTTGCGGTTCATCACGCGCGTGCGCACTTCGGCGGCTTCGATCGAACGCGTCACCGTCTCCAGTTGCGACTTCGTGCGCGCGAGCACATCGCCGAACTTGCCGAACTCCGTCTTCACCGCGCCCAGCACCTGCCAGACCTCGCTCGAGCGCTTCTCGATCGCGAGCGTGCGAAAGCCCATCTGCAGGCTGTTGAGCAGCGCCGTCAGCGTGGTCGGGCCCGCCACGCTCACGCGGTAATCGCGCTGTAGCACGTCGGTAAGGCCCGGGCGGCGCAGGATCTCGGCGTAGAGCCCCTCGGTGGGCAGGAACAGTAGCGCGAAGTCGGTCGTGTGCGGCGGCGCGACGTATTTTTCGGCGATGGTGCGGGCCTCGGCGCGCACGCGCGCCTCCAGCGCACGCCCCGCGTCTTCGATGCCGGCCGCGTCGGCGCGCTCTTGGGCGTCGATGAGCCGCTCGTAGTCCTCGCGCGGAAACTTCGCGTCGACGGGCAGCCAGACCGGCGCACAGTCGGAGGCGCAAGCGGCCGTACCGCCCTGCACGCCGCGCCCCGGCAACCGGATCGCGAACTCCACGCGCTCGCTGCTGCCCGGCACCGTCGCCACATTTTTCGCGAACTGTTCGGGCGTAAGCATCTGCTCGAGCAGCGCTTCGAGCTGCACTTCGCCCCACGTGCCGCGCGTCTTCACGTTCGTGAGCACTTTCTTCAGGTCGCCGACACCCGCCGCGAGCGTCTGCATCTCGCCCAACCCGCGATGCACCTGCTCGAGCCGGTCGGAGACGAGCTTGAACGATTCGCCCAGACGCTGCTCGAGCGTCGCATGCAGCTTCTCGTCGACGGTGCGGCGCATCTCTTCGAGCTTGGCCGCGTTGTTGGCTTCGATGTCCTTCAGGCGTTGTTCGAGCGTCGCGCGCACCTCGGCGAGGCGGCGGTCGTTCGCCTCGGTCAGTTGCACGAGTTGCTGAGCGAGCACGTCGCCGAAATGGCGCAGCGCCTGGCCTTGCTCCTCGCGCGCCTGTTGCGCCTGCAACTGCTGGCTCTGGCGCACGGCGTCGAGTTGCTGCGCGTTGCTCTGCGTGAGCTTCGCGAGCTGCTGCGCGAAGCTGTCGAGCTGGCCGTTCTGCACGGTTGCGATGCTCGTGAGATGCGCGGCGAGCGCCTGCTGCACCTGCGCAAAGCCGCCGCCGAACTCGCTGCGCGAGGCCTGCGCGGTGCGCGCGATCTCGTTGCGCAGTTCGCGCTCGATGCGCTCGGCCGCGCGCGCCTGGGCGTCCGTCGAACCCGCAATGCGGTCGCTCAACTGGTCGAGCGCGTCGAGCGTGGCTTCGCCTTGCTCGTCGTCATGCGTGCCACGGCGCGCGCGCAGAAGCGCAAAAACCGCGAGCGCCAGCGCGAGCGCGAGCACGAGCGTCGCCACCGCCATCAACGGCTGAGCGTTCATGAACGCGCCTTCCCCATCACGGCCGGATTGATCGGGTTGGGCGGCTGGCCCGCGCGCGGACCCTCGCCCAGCGCGGCGATCAGGTTGTCGGCGGCGAGGTTCGCCATCGCGCGGCGCGTGCCTTCGCTCGCGCTCGCGATGTGCGGCGTGAGCACCACGTTGTCGACCGTGAGCAATGCCGGATGCACGCTCGGCTCGCCTTCGAACACGTCGAGGCCGGCGGCGGCGATCTGGCGCGTGCGCAGCGCCTCGGCGAGCGCCGCGTCGTCGACGATGCCGCCGCGTGCGATGTTCGTGAGTGTGGCCGTGGGCTTCATCAGCGCGAGCTCGGCCGCGCCGATCGTGTGGTGGTTTGCCGGCACATACGGCAGCACGAGCACGACGTGATCGGCTTCCTTGAGCAGTGCTTCTTTCGAGCGATATTCGGCGTTCAGCTCGGCCTCGAGCTCGGGCGCGACGCGCGAGCGGTTGTGATAGATCACGCGCATGTTGAAGCCGCGTGCGCGGCGCGCGAGCGCCTGGCCGATGCGACCCATGCCGATCACGCCGAGCGTCGAGCCATGCACGTCCGCGCCGAGAAACATGTCGAAGGACCACTTCTGCCATTTGCCCGCACGCAGGAAGTGTTCCGATTCGGCCATGCGGCGCGCGGCCGCCATCATCAGCGCCCAGCCGAAGTCGGCCGTGGTTTCGTTGAGCACGTCCGGCGTGTTGGTGCCCAGCACGTTCGCGGCGTTGAAGGCCGGCATGTCGAAGTTGTTGTAGCCCACCGCCATGTTCGAGACCACGCGCAAACGCGGGGCCGCGGCGAGCGTGGCCGCATCGATCGGCTCGCCCATGGTGAGCGCGCCGTCCTTGTCGGCGAGTCGCGCCTTGAGGGCGTCGGCAGACAGCGTCTCGCCGTTATTCCAGTCGACGTCGAAGTACTGCTTGAGACGGTCGATCACGTCCGGAAAGATCGAGCGCGCCACGAGAATCTTTTGCATCGTTGCTCTCCACGCTTAGGAGGTTGGTTCGCCTTGAATGGGCCGGCCGGGCCCGTTAGACGAAAAAGAGCCAGGTCGCCACGGCGAGCACCGGCAGCAAGACCGCGCAGGACCAGCCAAGATAGCCGAAGAAGCCCGGCATGCGCACGCCGCGCTGCTGCGCGATCGCCTTCACCATGAAGTTCGGCGCGTTGCCGATATAGGTCATCGCGCCCATCCAGACGGCGCCCGCCGAGATCGCCGCGAGCGTTTTCGCGCCGCCCGTCATGAGCGACTGCGCGTCGCCGCCCGCGAGATTGAAAAACACGAGATAGGTGGGTGCGTTATCGAGAAACGACGAGAGCAGGCCCGTCGCCCAGAAGTACAGCGCGTCATTGGGGTGCCCCGGCGCGTCGTTCACGAACTGGATCAGCGCGGCGAACGCGCCCGCCTCGCCCGCGCGCAGCATCGCGATGACGGGCGTGATCGTCACGAAAATGCCCGCGAAGAGCTTCGCCACCTCGACGATGGGCGCCCAGTCGAAGTCGTTGTCCGCGCGCGCCTTGCGCGATGCGAAGACGAGCGACACGAGCGCCAGCGCAACCAGCCCCGCGTCGCGCACGAGATTTTGCAGCTCGATGCGCGTGCCCGGCAACGCGATGCCGATGCCCGGCTTCCAGACGCCGCTCGTCAGCACGAGCGCAATCGCAAGCGCGAGCAGCACGAAGTTGGATTTGCCGCCCACATAAAACTGCGGCGTATCGGGCGTCGGGTCGAGAAATGCCGCGCGCGCCTCGCCAGAACGGTGGAAATACCACGTATCGAGCGCATAAAACACGGCGAGCAGCACGACGCAGACGAACAGCATCGGCAGCGCGAGATGCTGCGTAGTCCAGAAGAAGCCCACGCCGTTGAGAAAGCCGAGGAAGAGCGGCGGGTCGCCGAGCGGCGTGAGCGAGCCGCCCGCATTGGCGGCGAGAAAAATGAAGAACACCACCACGTGGACGTTATGGCGCCGGTTGTCGTTCGCGCGCAGGAGCGGGCGGATCAGCAGCATCGCGGCGCCGGTCGTGCCCATCACGCTCGCGAGCGCGGTGCCGAGCGCGAGAATCGCCGTATTCGTGCGCGGCGAGCCGCGCAGATTGCCGTACACGCAGATGCCGCCCGATATCGTATAGAGCGCGCCGAGCAGGACGATGAACGGCACATACTCGTCGACGAGCGCGTGCAGCAAGAGCGGATAGGTGGCCGAAAACCCGTGCGTCGCCGCGAACGGCAACAGCAACGCAAGCGCCCAGGCCGCCGAGATCTTGCCGAAGTGGTGATGCCAGAATGTGGCCGCGAACATCGGAAAGAGCGCGATCGACAGCAGCATGCACGCGAACGGCAGGCCCCATGCGGCGGGAAGCGTCGCGCCGTCCACGCCGGCCGCGTGCGCTGGGGGCGCCACGAACGCCATCATCGCGACGAGCCCCGCGAGCGCCCCGAGTCCATGGCGCGCTGGATGCACGGGTCGCACGGGTGGCATAGGTCGCGCGGCCCCGTCCTTCACGTGCTGCGCACCTTCTTCTGCACGCGCGGTGCACTCGACGACCGCAAACGTCATGCGCCCTGCACGACGATGACATGCACGCGATACGGCCCGTGCGCGCCGAGGATGATGGTCTGCTCGATATCGCCGGTGCGCGACGGCCCCGAAACGAAGTTGACCGCGCGCGGCAGCTCGCCACGTTCGGCGCGCATGAGCGCGAAGGCGTCCTCGTGACCGGCGACGATGCGCGACGCCGGCACGACGGCAATGTGCGTCTCGGGCAGCAACGCGCCCGAGGCCCAGGTCTGCGGACTGGAAAGCAGGACCAGCGTGCCGGTTTCGGCGCTCGCGCAAAAGCATCCGGTCAGACCGACGAGATCGCGGTCTTCAGGCTTGCGAAACTCGACGCTCAATCCCGCGCCGGCCCAGTCGAACGATTCGAGCGTTTGCCAGGCCACTGCTTGCGTGGACAACTCAAGCGACGCGAGATAGCGCGCGGCGGCGGCGGGCACATCGGCGAGCTGCGCGACTTCATCGACGGTAGAGGCCATCTTCTTCGCCTCGGCCACGAAGCGCGCGACGAGGTCGCCTTCGAGCGGCGGACGCGGTCCTTGCGGATGACGCGCGAGGTAGTCGGCGACAGCTTCGCGCTCGTGCGCGGCGGGCGTCGCGTCGCGGCCCTGCGCCGCGCGAATGCGCGCGAGTATGCTGCGGCGGGCGGCCGTGGTGTCGACCTTGGAGTCCATACGCGTCCTCGACAGATGAAGAAAAGCGACGCGCCGATTATACCGGGGCGTCGCTCGTCATCTGGCTCGGTTCGCGCACCTGGATGGCGCGCGGCGCGTGCGCGGATGAATGTCCGTGCAGAAGCACTTACTTGCCCGCGCTCTCTTCCTCCGTGGGCTGCTCGATGCCGAACACCTGGCGCAGATAGGCGAGATAGGCCTTGTCGTCGCACATGTTCTTGCCCGGCGAATCGGAGAGCTTGGCGACGGGCTGGCCGTTGCAGCGAACCATCTTGATGACGATCTGCAGCGGCTGATAGCCGAGGTCGTTGGTGAGATTGGTGCCCACGCCGAAAGCAAGGCGGCAACGGCCGCCAAAGCGCTCGTAAAGACGCAGCACCTTGGGAATGTCGAGCGCGTCCGAGAAGATCATGGTCTTCGTGCGCGTGTCGCAGCGGTTGTCCTCGTAGTGCTTGAGCAGGCGCTCGCCCCACTCGAACGGATCGCCCGAGTCGTGGCGCGCGCCGTCGAAGAGCTTGCAGAAGTACATGTCGAAGTCGCGCAGGAAGGCCTGCATGCCGTAGACATCGGAGAGCGCGATGCCGAGGTCGCCGCGATACTCCTTCGCCCACATCTCGAAGCCGTAGATCTGCGAGTCGCGCAGGCGCGGGCCGAGCGCCTGGCACGCCTGCAGGTACTCGTGCGCCATCGTGCCGAGCGGCGTGAGGTTGTGCTTCATCGCGTAGTAGACGTTGCTCGTGCCCGTGAACTGCTCGCCGAGATCGTCCTTGAGCGTGAGGATCACTTCCTCGTGCCAGCGCTTCGAGAAGCGGCGGCGCGTGCCGTAGTCGGCGATCTTGCAGTCGGCGAATTCGGGCTTCGCGCCGAGCAGCTCGATCTTGTGGCGCAGACGCTCACGCCCCTCCTCGTACTGCGGATGATGCTGCGTGTTGCGGAAATAGACTTCGTTGACGATGGCAAGCACCGGGATCTCGAAGAGGATCGTGTGCAGCCACGGCCCCTTGATCTCGATGTCGATTTCGCCATTGCCCTTGGGCGAAGGCGCGACCGAGATGTACTTCTCGTTGAGATGGAAGAGCGCGAGGAAATCGATGAAATCGCCCTTGATGAAGCGCATCTTGCGCAGGTACTCGAGCTCGGGCTCGGCAAAGCGCAGCCTGCAAAGCTTCTGGATCTCGCTGCGGATTTCATCGACGTAAGGCACGAGGTCGATGTCGGGCGTGCGGCAGCGGAAGCGGTATTCCACATTGGCCGCGGGGAAATGATGCAGCACCACCTGCATCATCGTGAATTTGTAGAGATCGGTATCGAGCAGCGAAGTAATGATCATGATGGGCCGGCCGGACTGCTATCGGAAGGCGCGCGCTCCGGTTGCCGCCCCGCCCTCGCCTTGTGGGACGAGGCGGCAGCGCCGCAAACGGCGTGCGCCGATGGGTGCGCCCATGTTACCCCAATGCGTCCGCGCCAAGCCGCCAGCGCCGCACGTCCACGCGCGCTCGGGCAATGAGTGCAATGGCGTAAAACCTCGCGCAAAGCACGGGCATGGATCGTATGCACCCGAGGTAGCGCATAAACTAATCACAAAACGATATAAAAGCGGCTGCGGACGTCTGGCTGAGAAAAATCGTCATCAGTTACAATATTGCTTTTGGCAAACGGCCAACGCCGCGCCAACCCCCGATACAAGCATGCAGGAGCTGCCTGAATGACCCACGTTGTGACCGAAAGCTGCATCAAGTGCCGCTATACCGACTGCGTCGATGTGTGCCCGGTGGACTGCTTTCGCGAAGGTCCCAACTTCCTCGCGATCGACCCGGACGAATGCATCGACTGCGCTGTGTGCGTTGCCGAATGCCCGGTGAACGCCATCTACGCTGAAGAAGACGTGCCTGGCGACCAGCAGCACTTCACTCCGCTGAACGCCGAACTGGCGAAGGCATGGCCGAGCATCACCAAGACCAAGGCGCCGCTGCCGGAAGCCGACGAATTCAAGGACGTGAAGGACAAGCTCGCGCTGCTCGCGCGCTAAGCATACGTTCCGTTTCGGGGCGTCGTCATCTTGAACCCTGCGCTCCTTCGCACAGGGAGAAATAACAAGAAGACGGCAAGGTGTTGACAGACACCGCCAGACCCCATAGAATCTCGTTCTCTGCTTTTGTTGATCCCCGATAGCTCAGTCGGTAGAGCGCCGGACTGTTAATCCGTAGGTCCCTGGTTCGAGCCCAGGTCGGGGAGCCAAGATTCGCAAAAGCCCGTTGGCGGTAATCACATCGCAAAACGGGCTTTTTCATGAAGTTAAAGTTGTAGCTGTACTGCTGTTCCCCGATAGCTCAGTCGGTAGAGCGCCGGACTGTTAATCCGTAGGTCCCTGGTTCGAGCCCAGGTCGGGGAGCCAAAATATCGAAGCCGTTGCGTATATTGCGCAACGGCTTTTTTCTTTTCTGCCTTGCGCAAGCACCTCCCCTTTCCATCATCGCCTCCACGAGCATGGCATGACCTGCCGAACAACGCGCTTTGATGGAGTGTGTCCCCATGCCTACCCGTAACGGGCGACCAGGTACGTACCTCCGGTACTGCCAATAACCGCCCTCGACTCGCGCCCTGCCCGATAATGTCGGCTCATCGTTCTCGGGAATCCGCATGAAATCGACTCGCTTCGCCGCCCGGCTGCTTCCGGCCATCGTCCTTTGCGCCGGTGCTCTTGCAGCAGGCGCCGCCCACGCCGAGCAGATCGGCAGCGTGAACACCAACTTCCGCATAACCGGCTCCGACAGGGTGGTGGTCGAGGCCTACGACGACCCCGCCGTGAGCGGCGTCACGTGCTACGTCTCCCGCGCGCGCACCGGCGGCGTGAAAGGCACGCTCGGCATCGCGGAGGACCCGACCGAAGCGTCGATCGCCTGCCGCCAGATCGGCCCGATCAGCTTCGCCGCCCCGCTCAAGCAGCAAGCCGATGTCTTCAGCGAGCGCATGTCGCTTGTCTTCAAGACGCTGCACGTGGTCCGCGTGGTCGACACGAAGCGCAACGCGCTCGTCTACCTGACGTACAGCGACCGCGTGGTGAGCGGCAGCGCGAAGAACAGCGTCACCGCGGTGCCGATGCCCGCGGGCACGACTATTCCCGTGCGCTAAACTGAGGGGCCAGGCCGGACCCTTGCCATGACCGTCTCCCGTTTTCGCGATTTCGCCCGTTACTGGCGCACGCCGCTTTTGCCCGGCGCGGACCTGCTCACGGCCGAATATCACGATCACGCATTCACCCCGCACTGGCACGAGGCCTACACGATCCCCGTGATCGAGGACGGCGCCGAGTGCTACCGCTATCGCGGTGCGCTGCACGTCGCGGAGGCGGGCAGCGTGCCGGTCATCAATCCGGGCGAGGTCCACACCGGCTCGCGCGCCGTCGACGAAGGCTGGCGCTATCGCGTCATGTACGTGCCCGTCGACACGCTGCACACGCTCGCGAGCGAAATTGCGGGCCGCGCAGAGCCGCTGCCGTGGTTCGACGCCGAAGTGATCCGCGATCCCGATCTCGCTCGCCGCCTCTCGCGCGCGCACCGGCTGCTGGAGGCGGACGCCGACCGCCGCCACGCGGAGTTCGCGCTCGTGCCGAATGTGCCGAATGCGCCAAACACGCCGCAATCCGACCTCCTCGCGGTGGAAGACGCGTTGCTCGACGCGCTTTCGACGCTTCTCACCCGCCACGCGCGCACGCACGAGGCCCGGCTCGGGTCCGCTGCAAACGAGCCGCGTGTCGAAATCATGAAGGCGCTGTTGGCCGCCGATCTCACCGCGCCGCTGCGCGTGGCCGATCTCGCACAGGCGGTCGGCCTCTCGCCATTTCATGCGACGCGTCTGTTCACCCAGGCCACGGGGCTGCCGCCCCATGCGTGGCGCACCCAGTTGCGCTTGCAACGCGCGCTCGCGCCGTTGCGCGCGGGCGCCTCGGTCGCCGAGGTCGCCGCCGCGACCGGCTTCACGGACCAGAGCCACTTCACGCGGCACTTCCGCCGCATGTTCGGCGTGCCGCCGGGCCGCTGGCAGGCGAACTAGCCGCACGATCCGCTCGCGCGCCGCAAGAACGTACAAGCCATGCGCGCCGCGCCCGGCTATGCTGGCTCCCTGGCCTTGCATGGGGCCAGAGTAAGGCACTTTGCATGGGCAGGAGCCCGTGCTGAAGCGCCAACTCTCGCCGATACAGGAGACTCGTTTGACCCGCCATCCCCATCGCTTCAAGGAATTTGTCGCCGGCGCGCGCGACACGCTCCCCATGATGATCGGCTCGGCGCCCTTCGGCGTCATTTTCGGCACGCTCGTGACCTCGGGGCCGCTCTCGCCCTGGCATGGCCAGTTGATGTCGCTCGCCGTGTTCGCGGGCTCGGCGCAGTTCATCGCGCTCGGGCTGATCGCCTCGCATGCGAGCTTCGCCGTGATCTGGGCCACCACGCTCATTGTGAATCTGCGTCACGTGCTCTATAGCGCGACGCTCGCGCCCTACGTCTCGCATCTGCCGATGCGCTGGCGTCTCGTGCTCGGCGGCCTGCTCACCGACGAGGTGTTCGCCGTCGCGTGGGCGTATTTCCGCCGCCACGCGCCGGGCGATGTGTCGCCGTGGCATTTCCTCGGCTCCGGGCTCTCGATGTACCTGAACTGGCAGTTCTGGACGGCCGCAGGCCTGCTGTTCGGCGCCGCGTTTCCGGGTCTGCAATCGCTCGGGCTCGACTTCGCGATGGTCGCCACGTTCATCGCCATCGTCGTGCCGCAGCTCGTGGCCGTGCGCTATCTGGCCGCCGCCATCACGGCGGGCACGCTCGCCTTCTTCTGGCAAGGCTGGCCGTACAAGCTCGGCCTGCTCGGCGCCGTGCTCGCGGGTGTGGCCGTGGGCGTCGCGCTCTCGCTGCCGCGCAAGCCGCGCGCGAGCCCTGCCGAGAAGGACGACCACGCCACCCCTTCCGCTCAAGCGGCCCAAGCTGCCCAAGCTGCCGGCCCGGGCGGCAAGAACACGCGCGAGGCAAGCACCGCGTGCCTTTCCTGTCATGATGCGCACGCCGCTGGAGGCCGCCCATGAACTACGTCGTCCTGATTCTCGGCATGGCTTTCATCACCGTGGCGGTGCGTACCGCCGTCTTCGTGCTGGGCGAGCGGCTCGTGTTTGCGCCGATCGTGCGCACGGCGCTCGGCTTCGTGCCCGTCACGGTGCTCACCGCGCTCATCGTGCCGATGGCCGTCTCGCCCCACGGCCAGCAAGCCGAGCTTACGTGGCGCAACCCGCAGCTCGTCGGCGCGCTTGCGGCGGTCGCCGTGAGCGCGCTCACGAAGCGGCCGCTTCTCACTATCGCCGTGGGGCTGGGCGTGTTCTTCCTCTGGCAGGGTGTGGTGCTGCGCTGAGGTTGCCTTCCTCCCATCCTCGCCCGTCCGCTCCCGGACATGCCCTCCGCAACCGCCAGGCGCCGCCCTGGCGGCGCGCCTCAGTGTCCCGCCTCAAGTTTCGCCTCGCTGCGCCGATAAACCGTCGAGGCCTGCATTGGCGCGACGGCCAGGCACCGCCAGGAATACACGGGGCAACCACAATGGGGCACATCACCCTCAATCTCAAGGACGAAACGCTTGCGTCGCTGCGCAAGGATTTCGACGCGTTCCTGCGCGTCTCGCTCAAGCTCGACCCGCAATTCCTCACGCCGTCGTTCGAGGACTTCCTGCGCGCGAAGCTGCTCGACAATATGACGCCGCTCACCGAGCAGGCCGTGCAGCGGCTTTTGCAGGGCGGGCAATACGCATGGGCCAAGCGCACGCTCGACAAGGAATTCCCCGAAGTCGTCTCGATCCTGCTGCGTCAGGCGGGCGAATTCGGCTTTGGCTTTGCGTCGCGGCCCGGATGGACGCCCGACGAGCTAACGAAGCAGTGCCGCGAATGGGCTACCGCGATCGTCCACGAAGCGAGCGCCGACGAAGCGCTGATCGACCCGCTCGCCGCGCAGATCAAGTCCGGCGTGCAGGATATCCAGACGCTGGAAGAGTCGATGCAAACGCCGGCGTGGCGGCTCGCCGAATCGGTGCGCCAGCGCGTCTATGAAGCGAAGATCGGCTGCGAGCAGGCGAACGGCAGTCTTGCGCGCGAGCGTCTGGGCGAATTGCGCGGTCTCCTGCGTCTGGGCATCGCACACGGCACGTTCCAGAAGCATGAAGCGCAGCAGATCATGGAATATCTGCGTCTGTTGAAGCCGGAAATTTTCGTCGAGGAACCCGACGATGTGTTCACGCGGCTCGCCGCGTGGCTGCGCAACTTCTTCGTGCCGCCGCCAAAAAATCAGGCGCGCTAACCAGTACGCCAAGCAGGCAGACCAGGCGCCAGGCACACCAGGCGCGGCCCTACTCCCACATCTTGCGCAGCTTCGCGCCGATCTCGACCTTCGCGCGCGCCGCGGCGGCCAGTCCCGCCGCGCTCGGCGCGCTCGCCACCGGCGCGGGTGGCCAGGCGCGCGACTCGAAGAGCGGCAGCATCTGCGCCGCGATGAAGCGCGTGCGCGACGCCCACACGTGACGGTCGCCGCTCGCGGCCTGGTTGTGCACATAGAAGCGCTGCGGCACGACGATGTGCAGGTCCTCCTTCGCGCGCGTCATCGCCACATGGAGCAGGCGCCGCTCCTCTTCCAGTTCCTCGTCGCTGCCCGCGCCGAGATCCGACGGAATGCAGCCGTCCACGCCATTGAGCACGAACACGTTGCGCCATTCCTGGCCTTTGGCCGAATGGATCGTCGAGAGAATCAGATAGTCCTCGTCGAGCAGCGGATCGGCCGACTCGGCGCTCGTGGCGTCGGGCGGGTCGAGCGTGAGTTCGGTGAGGAAGCGCTCGCGCGACGCGTAGGTGCTCGCGATGCTATCCATCTGCAGCAGGTCGGCGAGACGCACCGGGGCGTCTTCGTGATTGCGCTCGAGATGCGGCTCGTACCAGCGGCGCACGCGCTCGAACTCGGCGGGCCACGGCGTCGCGCGCGCACCGAGCGTATCGACGAGCGCCGCGAACGCAGGCCAGTCCTCGGCCGCGCGCGGCGGCGGCGCGAACGCGGCGAGCGCCTGCGCGGCGCGATACGCGCCCGTACAGGCCGCGACCTGATCGAGCAGGCGCGCCGCCGTTGCCGGCCCGACGCCAGGCAGCAGTTGCGTCACGCGAAAGCCCGCCACGCGGTCGAGCGGATTTTCGGCCCAGCGCAGCACCGCGAGCACGTCCTTCACGTGCGCGGCGTCCAGGAAGCGCAGGCCGCCGAACTTCACGAACGGGATATTGCGCCGCGCCAGTTCGATCTCGAGTGTCGCGCTGTGGTGCGCGGCGCGAAACAGGACCGCCTGCTGCTTGAGCTTCATGCCGCCCTCGCGCGCCTCCAGGATCTGCTCGACGACGTAGCGCACCTGGGTGGCTTCGTCGGCGACCGTGACGAGGCGCGGACGCTGCTGCGACGCGCGATCGGTCCACAAGTTCTTCGTGAAGCGCTCGGCGGCGGCGTCCATCACGGCGTTCGACGCCGCGAGGATCGGCTCGGTCGAACGGTAGTTGCGCTCGAGCGTGACCTGGCGTGCGGGCGGATCGAATTGCGCCGGGAAATCGAGGATGTTGCGCACCGTCGCGCCGCGAAACGAATAGATGGCCTGGGCGTCGTCGCCCACTACCGTGAGTCCGCGCCCGTCCGGCTTGAGTGCGAGCAGGATCGACGCCTGCAGGCGGTTGGTGTCCTGATACTCGTCGACGAGGATATGGTCGAAGCGCCCCGCCAGATCCGCCGCGATGGCCGGTTCCGCCGCCATATGCGCCCAGTAGAGCAGCAGGTCGTCATAGTCGAGCACGTTCTGCTTCTGCTTGGCGTCCACATAGGCCGCGAACAGCGCGCGCAGTTGCGGCTCCCATTCGAGGCACCACGAGAACGAGCGCGCGAGCACGTTCGCGAGCGAGTCGCCCGTGTTGACGACGCGCGAGTAGATCGCGAGACACGTCGACTTCGCGGGAAAGCGCTTTTCCTTCGCCGATAGCCCCAGTTCGTGACGCACGAGGTTCATGAGATCGGCGGAATCCTCCCGGTCGTTGATCGTGAATGCGGGCGAGAGGCCGATCTGCTCGGCGTATTCGCGCAACAGGCGCGCGCCGATGCCGTGGAAGGTGCCCGCCCAGGCGAGCCCCTGTGCGAGGGCCGCCGCTGCGCCCGACACCCCGGCGGCGATGCGCGAGACGCGCCGCGTCATCTCCTGCGCCGCGCGGCGCGAGAAAGTCAGCAGCAAGATGCGGTGCGGATCTGCGCCATTCGCGACCAGATGCGCGACGCGGTGCGCGAGCGTGTTGGTCTTGCCCGAGCCCGCGCCGGCAATCACGAGCAGCGGCGCCGGGAGCGCGGCACCCGGCGCGAACGCCTGCGGCCCGCCGTGCTCGACGGCGGCGCGCTGGGCGTCGTTAAGCTTCGCGAGGTACGGCGCCGCTTCGGGCGCGACGTCGCTCGTGTGAGGGGAATCGGCAAGAGAGACGGTGGACACGGCGGACGCGCTGGCTATCAGGAGAGAGCGGTGAGAAATGAAAGGATCGAGCCGCATTACACTTCGTGCAGGCGCCGCGGCGACGCAGACGCATACTGTATATCCATACACCCCGGGCCCGCAAGCGGCGATCTTGCAGCGATCTGGCGCTATTCAGCACTGAACTTTCGATCCGGGCACACACCGCTGAGTTGGCCCCAAAGCAACGTTGCATCTTCTTGCGAAATCATGACATCCGGCCCCGAGTTGCTATACCCGCCCGCTCGCCCGCGATCGCTTATGATGCTCACCCTTCGCGTGCCCTGCCCGGCGCGCCCTTGACTCCCGTTTCCGCCATGCCCAATCTCGATTTCACCCTCACCGGCGATTACGTCGAACTCCACAACCTCCTGAAGATCACCGGTCTCGCCGACAGCGGCGGCTCGGCCAAGCAGATCGTCGCTTCCGGCGCCGTGAAAGTGGACGGCGAGGTCGAACTGCGCAAGACGTGCAAGATCCGCGCGGGCCAGTCCGTGCTGCTCGGCGACACGCGCATTGCCGTGCGCGAAGCCTGACCCACACTACCGAAGTGAAATGCATCCGAAAGCGGATGCACCATCTAGGTGCTTTTTGTCCGAAAGAAGGGTAATCTCGCAGGAGTCCCCGACCTCGACATAAACGCACTTTCTGAACGCGCGGCGCGATTTATCGCGCCGCGCTTGCTTTTCATGACCCGACCCACTGCCCCCGCGCGCGCCGGCCAGGCGAGCCGCGCCATCGCCCCGCCCTCGCTCAGGCGCCACGCCGCCGACACCGCGCGCCTCGCCGCGCCGCTCGCCATCGCCCAGCTTTCGCAGATGGCCATGAGCGTGACCGACACCGTGCTGCTCGGCTCGCTGGGCGCAGGCGCGCTCGCGGCGGGCGGGCTCGGCGCGAACCTGTTCTTCGTGGTGGTGACGGTGCTCCAAGGCGTGCTGACCTCGGTGAGCGTGAGCGTCGCGCAGGCGCGCGGCGCTGACGATCTGCACCGCGTGCCGCATATCTACTGGACCGGCTTCGCGCTTTCGCTGCTGCTGGCCGTGCCCGCGTTCGCGCTGCTGTCGTTCGCGGCGCCGCTGCTGGTCGCGCTCGGCGAGCCGCCCGTACTCGCGCACCAGGTGGGCGAGTACGCGGCCGTGCTGCGCTGGGGCGCGCCGGCCAGCCTGATCGGCGTGGGTCTGATGCGCTCGTTTCTGCCCGCCATCGGCGCGGCGAAGCGCCTGCTGTGGATCTCGATCATCAGCGTGTTCTTCAACGGCTTCCTGAACTACGGGTTGATTCACGGCGCGTGGGGCCTGCCGCGCCTCGGCTTTCTCGGCTCGGCGGTCGCCACCGCGATCACCGTCTGGCTCACCACGCTCGTGCTGATGGCGCTGCTGCATCTGCGGCCTTCGCATCAGCACTTCGTGGTCGCGCGGCGGCCCACCGCGCCGCTGATGGGCGAGCTCTTCGCGATCGGCTGGCCCGTGGCGATCACCTACGCGGTGGAATCGATGCTCTTTCTCGCCACCGGCCTGTTGGCGGGCCTGCTCGGCGCGATGCCGCTCGCCGCGCACCAGATCGCACTGAACGTGGCTTCGGTGATGTTCATGGTGCCGCTCTCGATCGGCCAGGCGGCCAATGTGCGCGTGGGCTACTGGATCGGCGCGGGCGTGCCGCGCGCGGCGCGCCACGCGGGCTTCGTCGCACTGGCGCTGGGCGTGGGCTTCATGTCGATGTCGGCGCTCGTGATGGTGCTCGCGCCGCACTGGATCGTCGGGCTCTACCTGCACCTCGACGATCCGGCCAACGCGCAGACCGTCGCGCTCGCGGCGTCGCTGCTCGGCGTGGCGGCCCTGTTCCAGATCGTCGACGGCATGCAGACGGTGGGCTCCGGCTGCCTGCGCGGCCTGAAGGACACACGCGTTCCGATGGTCGCCGCGACGCTCGGCTACTGGGGCATCGGCTTTCCGGTCGGCTATGTGCTCGCGTTCCATTTCGGCATGGGCGCGCTCGGGCTCTGGTGGGGGCTCGCGGCCGGGCTCGCGAGCGTGGCCGCGTTCATGACGTGGCGTTTTCATCGCATGAGCCGGCGCGGATCGTTAAGCGGGTCATTAAGCGGGTCGTTAAGCGGGTCGTTAAGCGAACCTCGTTAAGCGAACCTCATTAAGCGAACCATTAAGCGGACAGTTAAAATAGCGGGCTGGCGCGGCCCGCCGTCCGTCCCACAAGGGCGGAAGGCGGGCAGAAAAAGGCAGGAACACAGCACCCCCGTTGTATGAGCCCAGAGCAAGTACTCCGCGCAGATCCGCAGTCAGCGCAGAAACACTTGCCGCGACCAACCACCGAAGCACCACTCCGGCCGGCAAAAGGAGACATGCACGCTTCGCAGCCATGCCGGCCACCCCGGCCGCGCGCGACGCACCGCAGACCAGCCGGCGCATCAGCCATAGCCATGACCCCCCATCGCATTGCGTGCGCGCCAGGCCGCACGCGCAGGCGTCGTCATGGATGCGGCTGCCGCGCCTTTCGCCCCGACCGGTCTCATCGATAACAATCGGCTCGCGACCCGCTCGCAAGCCAATAACGCCCCCGCTCACGGACCACCCACTCATGCTTGCCCCGATTACCCGACTGTTCCCGCTCTGGGCCGTCCTCGTCTCGCTTTTCGCCTACTTCAATCCAGGCGCGGTCGCGCCCATCACGCCGCACGTCACGACGCTCCTGATGATCATCATGCTCGCCATGGGCGTGACGCTCTCGTTCGCCGACTTCCAGCGCGTCTTCACGCGGCCCGCGCCCGTGCTCGCCGGCATCGTCCTGCACTATCTGGTGATGCCGCTGGCCGCGTGGGTCATCGCCCATGCGCTGCACATGCCGCCCGATCTCACCGCCGGCATGGTGCTGGTGGGCAGCGTGGCGAGCGGCACCGCCTCGAACGTGATGATCTATCTCGCGCGCGGCGACGTCGCGCTTTCCGTGACGATCAGCGCGCTCTCGACGCTCGTGGGCGTGTTCGCGACGCCGCTCCTCACGCGCCTTTACGTCGATGCCTCGATCGTCGTCGACGTGCGCGGCATGCTCATGAGCATCCTGCAGATCGTCGCGCTGCCGATCGTCGTCGGCCTTGTGGTGAATCGTCTCGCGGGTGGCCTCGTGCGCCGCGTGGAGCCCGTCCTGCCGCTCGTCTCGATGGTCTCGATTCTCGCGATCATCGCGGCGGTGGTGGGTGGCACGCACGCGAGCATCGCCACGGTGGGCCCGATCGTGGCGCTCGGCGTGGTGCTGCACAACGGCATCGGGTTGCTCGGCGGCTACTGGGGCGGGCGCCTGCTCGGCTTCGACGAATCGGTGTGCCGCACGCTCGCCATCGAAGTGGGCATGCAGAACTCGGGCCTCGCCGCGACGCTCGGCAAGCTCTACTTCTCGCCGCTCGCCGCGCTGCCGGGCGCGCTGTTCTCGGTATGGCACAACCTTTCGGGGTCGCTGCTCGCGGGCTACTGGGCCGGCAAGCCGGCGCGCGGCAGCGAGCGCGATGCCGCGCGAAACTTGCACGGCACGGGCCACACCCGGCGCGTCGCTTCCCGATAGAATCGGTGACAAAAGGCGCACGACGTAAGCGAACCATGGCGGACGCCGCAGCGCCGACAGCTTCGCAAGGGACTGGAGTCGCGAGCTTTGCACCCGGTCGACCGCAGAGGAGAATCCGCTTGTCCGCGCATACCGTTCAGAGCTTCGCCACCGATGTCCCTGATGTCCCTGACGCCCCCGACCTCCCCGATGCCCTGCCCGCCGCCGCAGCAGCGGCACCGCGCCGTGCCGCTTACGCTCGCGCCCAGCGGCGATTGAGCCGATTGAGCCGATTGGGTCGATTGAGCCGATTGCACCCATCGCTTCCGCTGCTTGCGCTTCTGAGCATCACGCTTCTCGCGGCCTGCGCGACGCGCCCGCCCGCCACGGCGTTCCCGCGCGAGACCTCCGCGGCGCTGCCGAGCGCCGAGGCGCGCGCCACCCCGCTTGGCGTCGCGCTCGCGGGGCCCGAGGCGGCCCACCCGAACGAATCGGGTTTTCGCCTGCTCACCACCGGCACCGACTCGCTGCAGATGCGCATCGCGCTCGTGCGCGCGGCGACGAAAACCCTCGACATGCAGTACTACATCGCCAACGAGGACACCACCGGCAAGCTGCTGCTGGGCTCGGCGCTTTATGCGGCCGATCGCGGCGTGCACGTGCGCATGCTCGTCGACGACCTGAATTTCCACGACATCGACCGTCTGATGGCGGCGCTCAACAGCCATCCGAACATCCAGATCCGCGTGTTCAATCCGTATGGCAGCCCGAGCGAGAGCGTGTTCACGCGCACGCGCAACTTCTTCACGAACGTCGACCAGTTCACGCGCCGCATGCACAACAAGGCGACCATCGTCGATAACGAACTCGCGATCGTGGGCGGGCGCAATCTCGGCGACGAATACTTCAGCGCCAGCGAAACGCTACAGTTCCGCGACCTCGACGTGCTCACGGCCGGCCCCATTGCGGCGAGCGTTTCGGCGAGCTTCGACGACTACTGGAACAGCAGCGTGTCCTACCCGCTGAGCGTGCTCAATCACCAGAAGTTCGATCCGCACGATCTCGACGTGGCGCGCGACGACCTGCGCAAGCACTGGCGCGAGACCGCCGACCCGTACAACGCGAAGCCGCTCAACGCCACTCCGCTCGCCCAGCAGATCGCGCGCGACCAACTCGGGCTCGCCTGGGCGAAGTGGGAATTCGTGGCCGACTCGCCGGAAAAAATCTCGGGCGCCGAGCGCGGCCAGATGGGCGACGCGATGCGCTCGCTGCTCGATCGCCTCAACCACGCACACAGCAGCGTGCTGATCGTGTCGCCGTATTTCGTGCCGCACGATGCGGGCATACAGGCCATACGTGCGCTCACCGGGCACGGCGTACGCGTGGCAATCCTCACCAATTCGCTCGCGGCCACCGACGCCGTCGCCGTGCAGGCCGGCTACAGCCCCTATCGCGTGCCGCTGCTCGAGGCCGGCGCCGAGCTCTACGAATTCAAGCCCACGCCGTCCGGGCGCGAGGACGCGCGGCGCATGCACGTGATGGGTTCGCGCTCGCGCGCGAGCCTGCACGCGAAGGCCTATGTGATCGACGAGAGCACCGTCGTGATCGGCTCGCTCAATCTCGATCCGCGCTCGGCCAACCTCAACACGGAGCTCGCGCTCGCGATAGCAAGCCCGCCGATCGCACACGAAGTGGCTGACATGTTCAAGTTCGCGACCTCGCCGAAGGTGAGCTATCGCGTCTCGCTCGCAACGCCCGCCCAGCTCGCGTCGCTGCGCGGCACCTCGATCACCTCCCCGCTCGTGTGGACCGACGAGGAAAGCGGCATGATCCGTACCTACAACCTCGATCCCGGCGCGGGTTTCTACAGGAATGTGCTAACCGGGCTATTCTTGTTGTTGCCAGTCGACAATCAGTTGTGAGACGCAGCTGTGAGGCGCCGCGCACGTTTTGTCGCGCGCGCCGCATCCACTATCGGAGTGTCACCATGACCGCCAGCAACGAGAACGTACGAATGGAGCGCGACACGTTCGGCGAGATCGCCGTGCCCGCCGCGCAGCTCTGGGGCGCGCAAACGCAGCGCTCCCTGCAGAACTTCCGCATCTCGAGCGAGAAACAGTCGCCCGAACTCATCACCGCGCTCGCCACGATCAAGCGCGCCGCCGCCGAAGTGAATCTCTCGCTCGGCGTGCTCGACGAGAGCAAGGCGCGCGCGATCATCGCGGCCGCCGACGAGATCATCGCAGGCAAGCACCCGGGCGAGTTCCCGCTCGCGGTCTGGCAAACGGGCTCCGGCACGCAAACCAACATGAACCTCAACGAGGTGATTGCGAATCGCGCGAGCGAGATTCTCGGCGGCGAGCGCGGCGAAGCGCGCAAGGTGCATCCGAACGACGACGTCAACCGCGGCCAGTCGTCGAACGATGTGTTCCCCACCGCGATGCACGTGGCCGCCGCATACGGCATCGTCAAGCATCTGCTGCCCGCGCTGAAGACGCTGCGCGATACGCTGGAAGCCAAGTCGAAGCAGTTCGCCGACATCGTGAAGATCGGCCGCACGCATCTGCAGGACGCCACGCCGCTCACGCTCGGCCAGGAGTTCTCGGGCTACGTCGCGCAGCTCGATCAAGGCATCAAGCACGTGGAGTCGACGCTGCCGCATCTGTACGAACTCGCGCAAGGCGGCACCGCCGTGGGCACGGGTTTGAACGCGCACCCGCAGTTCGCGCAGAAGGTGGCCGAGACCATCGCGAAGCTCACGGGCGTGCCCTTCGTTACTGCGCCCAACAAGTTCGAGGTGATGGCCGCCGCCGACGCGCTCGTGTTCGCGCACGGTGCGCTCAAGACCGTGGCCGCCAGCCTCATGAAGATCGCCAACGACATTCGCTGGCTCGCGAGCGGCCCGCGCTGTGGACTGGGCGAGCTCTCGATTCCCGAGAACGAGCCGGGCAGCTCGATCATGCCGGGCAAGGTGAATCCTACGCAATCCGAAGCAGTGACGATGCTCTGCTGCCAGGTGTTCGGTAACGACGTGGCCGTGAATGTGGGCGGCGCAAGCGGCAACTTCGAATTGAACGTGTTTCGCCCGATGATCGCGCACAACGTGCTGCAATCGATCCGCCTGCTGGCCGACGGCGCGCTCTCCTTCAACGATCACTGCGCCGTGGGCATCGAGCCCAACCGCGCGCGCATCGACACGCTGCTCAACGAGTCGCTCATGCTGGTGACGGCGCTCAATCCGCACATCGGCTACGACAAGGCCGCGCAGATCGCGAAGAAAGCGCACAAGGAAGGCACGACGCTCAAGACCGCCGCGCTCGCGCTCGGCCATGTGACTGGCGAGCAGTTCGACGAATGGGTCAAGCCCGCCGACATGGTCGGCACGCTGAAGAAATAACTTCAGCCCATCAGACCCGGCCTTTCGCTACTTCGTCGGGCTTCAGCTCGACGATCGCGTCGAGCGCTTCCTTCACGTCGAGCGCGTATTTCGCAAGGCGCTTTTGCTCGTCCGTTTCCGGCACGAACGGCGGCACGGGAATCGGGTTGCCGTTTTCGTCGACGGCCACGAACACGATCAGGCAATCGGTCGTGAGGCGTAGCTGGCCGCTCTTCGGGTCGCCCGCGTGCACGGTGATGTGGATGTGCATCGAGGTGCGGCCCGTGGCCACCACGCGCGCGCGCAGCTCGACCATGTTGCCGACGAGAATCGGCCGGCGAAAGCGGATATTGCCCACGCTCACCGTCACGCAGTAGCGGCCCGACCAGACGGCGGCGCACGCGTAGGCGGTTTCGTCGATCCATTTCATCAAGGCGCCGCCGTGGACTTTGCCGCCGAAATTCACCGAAGTGGGCTCGGCAAGAAAGCGGAACGTCGTTTCCGAACGGTCCAGCGGCTGGGAAGGCGTACTCATAGTGGCTCCGCTCGTGGGGTTTGCGCCTGACTGGCAAGGCGTCGTTATGGGGTGCCGTCGATTATACGAGCGCCGTATGTCATCCAGAGGCCAGTCACGCACAGACACCTCCCCCTGCGGACACCCACGCGGACGGGAGCGGCAACTGGCGTATTTGCCCGGTACTGGACACCGGCATCTGGCATCTGGCGCCCGGCAAATGCGCGCTCAGGCCGCCGAAAAGCGCGCCCGGTAGTCGAGCGGCAGCACGCCATAGCGCCGCTCGAACGCGCGCCGCAGATTCTGCTCGGTACCGAAGCCGCAGTCCGCGGCAATCCGCTTGACCGGCAGCCGCGACTGCGCGAGCGCGTGCGCCTCGGCTTCCACACGCATGGCCGCAACGGTGCGCGCGGGTGTGCGCCCTATCGCCTCGACATAGCGCCGCGCGAAGGTGCGCGGGCTCATGCGCGCCTCTTCGGCGAGACGCTCGACGCTCAGCTCCGCATGCAGGTTCGCGGCCATCCAGCCATGCAGCGCGTCGAAGGCGCCGCCCGCCGCGCTTTGCGCCGCCAGCGCCTCGCTGAACTGGGACTGCCCGCCCGGGCGCTTCATGAACACCACGAGCCGGCGCGCGGCATGCATGGCGACCGCGTGACCGCAGTCCTCCTCGATCAGCGCGAGCGCGAGATCGATGCCGGCCGTCACGCCCGCCGAGGTCCAGACCACGCGGCCGTCGCGCTCGTCGCGCACGAAGATCGGCTCGGGATCGACGCTCACACGCGCAAACCGGCGCGCAAGCTGCGCGGCGTTGCGCCAGTGCGTGGTGGCGCGGCGACCGTCGAGCAGGCCCGCTGCGGCGAGGTAGAACGCGCCGGTGCAGACCGAGGCGACGCGCCGGGCGCGCGGCGCGGCGGCGGCGATCCACGCGACGAGTTCGGGCTGCAGCACGGTCGAATCGTCGATAGGGACGCCCGGGACGATCAGCGTGTCGATAGCGGCGGTGTCAAGCGCGTCGAGCCGCTCGGTGACGACCGGCATGCCCGCGAACGTGGATAGCACGCCGCCCGCCACCGAGGCGAGTGTGACGCGATAAGCGCAGGGATCGGCGGAATGGGGGGAATTGGCCAGCTCGGCGGAGACGGGCAGCGCCGCAGCGCGCCCCGCGCGCATCGCCAGTTCGGCTCGCCAGAAAGCCTCGACGGGCCCGCAGGCGTCGAGCAGCACGAGATCGGGCGCAACCGCAAAAACCACATGGCGCACGCAATGAGACGCAGACATAGGGGGCAAAGGGCGATGAAGGCTCGATGCCGCCATCATCGCACGCGCGCCGCTGGCAGATACGGCGATCTTGCGTCAATTCCTGCCATGCGGCGATGCCTGCGAGGACAGAACGATGGGACGGCGGAACGACGCCATGTTCGCCCGGTTACTTGTGGACCGTGATGCCTTGGTCGATCGTGCCGTACATCGTGATGCCGCTCGCGCCGCTCGACGACGTGCTGCCGCCTTGGGCGCAGGCCGTGCAGAGCAGCGCAAGCGCTGCAAGGGCCAGAATACGTTTCATGACTGCCTGTTTGCTTCCTGAGAGGAACTCATTCTAGCGCGGTGCGGCCAGGCGCCCGCGCTCGCGCCCCAAGCCGGGCGTTCCGCACTGGGCGTTCCGAATCGGGCATCCACGATTAGCCAGCAACGCCGCACTGTTCGCGCCCAATTTGCACGCCATATTTCATGACAGCCTGAAACGTCGAATGCCAGGTTTCGCTAGAGTGAACACATGGGCCGGCGCGCCACGCTCGAACAGGCGATGCAAGCCGGCCGTCCGAACCGGCCATCCGAACCGGCCTTCGGACGTCAGATCCGCACGGGAGCCATCATGCCTATTCCCCCTACCGATGAAACCAGCCACTTCCCCGGTCTCGCGCGTGTCGCGGCACTGCTCGCCGACCCCGGCCGCGCCGCCATGTTGTGGGCGCTCATGGACGGCAGCGCGCGCCCGGCAGGCGAACTCACGATGATCGCGGGTCTCTCGCCGTCCGCCGCCAGCGCGCATCTCGCCCGCCTCGCCGAAGGCGGCCTGCTCAAGCCCGAAGTACGCGGGCGGCATCGCTACTACCGCATCGCCACCGCCGAAGTCGCCGCGGCCATCGAAGCGCTGATGAACGTCGCGCACGCCGCCGCGCCGGCGCAGCCCGTGACGCGCCCCGCGCGCGCCGTGCCCGTGGAAATGCGCCACGCGCGCACCTGCTATGACCACATGGCGGGCGTTGTCGCGGTGCGCGTGTTCGATCGGCTCGTCGAAGGCGGATGGCTCGTGCGCCAGGCCGACGATCTCGAAGTGACGGAGCAAGGCGTCGCGCGGCTTTCCAGTTGGGGCGTCGATCTGCGGGCGCTGCACGCACGCCGTCGGCGCTTCGCCTGCACCTGTCTCGACTGGAGCGAACGGCGCCCGCATCTGGGCGGTGCGCTCGGCGCGGCGCTGCTCGAACGCTTTACCTCGAATGGCTGGGTCGAGCGCACCAGCCGCCCGCGCGTACTACGCATCACGCCGCTGGGACAGCACGAATTCGACACGTTCGCGACGACCTAACCGCGCCAACAATCTGACAAATACCCGACAACGTCACCTAACATGCGTCGAAAATCGGCCTTATCAGGAAGTGGCACACGTTCTGTTACATCTGGTGCATAAGCCCTAACAATTGAGCGCGCATGGAAACAGACGCGGCGGATAGAGTTCCCCACATAGCTCCCTGAAATTCGCTCCAGGGGCTGGAGAACCAACATGACAACGCGCACCTCATCGCTGACCACGTTTCGCCGCTACGACAACACCCAAGAAGCGCTCCGAGGCTCGCACCAGGACTCGCGCGTCGCAGCGCACCGCCCGCGCGGCCGCACGCTCATCGCCGGCGCCGTGCTCGCCGCCTTTGCGCTCAGCCTGACAGGCGCCAACGCCTGGGCACAAGCCGCGCCGCAAGGTGCGCCCGTCGCCAGCGCCGCTGGCGACCCGCCCGGACGCGTCGCACGTCTCGACTACATGGCGGGCGACGTGACGACCGAGCCCGCTGGCGCCACCGACTGGTCCTATGCGCAGCTGAACCGCCCGCTCACGACTGGCGACCAGCTCTGGAACGACGCCAATGCGCGCTCGGAGATGCACATCGGCTCGACGGCCGTGCGCATGGGTGCGCAAACGAGCGTCGACGTGCTCAATCTCGACGATTCGAGCGCCCAGCTCAAAGTCGCGCAAGGCACGCTATCGACGCGCGTGCGCCAACTGCCTCCCGGCGCCTCATACGAAATCGACACGCCTAATCTCGCACTCGGCGTGACCAGCCCCGGCGACTATCGCGTGGACGTCGCGCCCGACGGCAGCGCCACGACCGTCACGGTGCGCAGCGGCAATGTGACGGTGTATGGCGAGAACGGCCAGACGCCGATGTCGGCGGGCCAGCAGATCCGCTTCGCCGGCACCGACCTGCAACAGGTGGCAAGCGACGCCGCGCCGCCTCCCGATGCCTTCGACCGGTGGGCGCTCGCACGAGACGCCAGCGAGGACCGCTCGGTCTCGGCGCGCTATGTTTCGCGCGACATTCCCGGCTATCAGGACCTGGACGCCAACGGCTCGTGGCGCGAAAGCCCGCAGTACGGCGAGGTATGGACGCCCAACGACGTGCCCTCGGGCTGGGCGCCGTATCACGACGGCCACTGGGTATGGCAGGCGCCGTGGGGCTGGACATGGGTGGACGACGCGCCGTGGGGCTTCGCGCCTTATCACTACGGCCGCTGGGCCTACGTCGACGATTCGTGGGCGTGGGTGCCGGGTCCGATCGTCGAGACCGCGCCGCCCATCTACGCGCCCGCGCTCGTCGCCTTCGTGGGCGGCGGTGGCGAAGGCCCCGATTGGAGCGTGAATCTCGCCATCGGTGGAGCGGCGGCAGCGGGCGTCGCGTGGTTCGCGCTCGGGCCGGGCGAGCCGTGGCATCCGCGCTGGGGCGACTGGAGCCCACATTACTACGACCGCGTGAACCAGACCGTGATCGTCAATAACTACCGCCGCGACGTGAACGTCACGAACATCAACGTGCATAACAACATCAATGTGCACAACACGTACGTGAACTACCGCGTGCCGGGCGCCGTGACCGCCGTGCCCGCCACGGCCTTCGTGCACGGCCAGTCGGCCTCGCGCTTCGCGCAGCGCGTCGACCCGCGTCTATGGCAGAACGCGCGCATTCAGCCGGGCACGCCGGGCATCGCGCCGGTCAAGGGCAGCTTCGGTCCGAACCTGCGTCGCGCCGATTATCGGCCGCCCGCCTCGCTCAATCAGCGGCAGGTGGTGGCAACGCGTGCGCCGGTCGCACCGCCCGCATTCCGCGACAACCTCGCGCAGCGCTTCGCACACGGCGGCGGCGCCGTGCCGGGCGCGGGCGCACCGGTCGTGCGCGTCGCCGCGCCGGCGCATGCCGGCTTCTCGCCCCTCTCGCCCGCCTCGCGCGGAGGATGGCCGCAGCAGAACGTGCGTGTCGTGCCGCCACACTCGCCCGTGATCGGCGCGGCGGGACGGCCTGACGGCGCCGCGCGTCAGGGACCGGGACAAATGCCGGGACAAACGCCGCGTCAAGTGCCGGCTCAGGTGCCGGGTCAGGTGCCAGCTCAGGTGCCAGGTCAAGTACCGCACCAGGCGCCGGGCCAGTCGCCGCATCCGGGTGCTTTCGCTCAGGGCGGTCCGCATGGCCCTGGTGCGAACGAGCCCATGGCCCCGCGCGGACAACAACCGGGCCAGCCTGGCATGCCCCCCGTCATGACGAACGGACACGGTCCGGCCGCCCCGCAGCAGAACGAAGCGCATGGTGGCGTGCCGCGTCCGCCGCAGTTCTCCGGCCGACCGCAGGGTACGCAGCCGCAAGGCGCCCTGCCCGGCGGCGAGCCGCGCGCACCGGGAGCCGCCGGCAACATGAATGGCCGCGCGATGGCGGACGCGCCGAGAGAGGCGCATCAGCCCTCGTGGATGCAGCCGCATGCGCCGATAGCCCAGCGCGGACAGCCAGGCGCTGCGCCGGGCCAGCAGAACCGGCAGCAAGCGCTCGCGATGCAGCAGCCGCATGAAGGCGCGCCGGCACGCGTGCCGCAACCCGCCATGGGCGAAGCGCCGCATGGCCCGCAACCGATGCAGCCGCAACCGCGCGCGCAAGCACAGCCGCAGCCACAACCGGAGCCGCGCGCCGACCTCCGTGCGCAACCTCAGCCGCAACCACGCGCCGAGTTTCATCCGCAGCCGCAACCTCAGCCGCAACTTCAGCCGCGCGAAGCGCCGCGCCCGCAGCCTCAGCCGCAGCCGCGTGCCGAGTTTCATCCGCAACCTCAGCCGCAGCCGCGCGCCGAGCCGCGCCCGCAACCGCAGCCGCGCGCGGAATTTCATCCGCAACCGCAGCCGCAACCGCGTCCGGAATTCCACCCGCAACCCCAACCGCAGCCGCGCGCCGAATTCCACCCGCAGCCCCAGCCGCAGCCGCGCGCCGAATTCCACCCGCAGCCCCAGCCGCAGCCGCGCGCCGAATTCCACCCGCAGCCCCAGCCCCAACCGCAACCCCAGCCGCGTCCGGAATTCCATCCGCAGCCGCAACCCCAACCTCAGCCACATCCGCAAGCAGGCGGCGGCCACGACGAACGCCATCACGGCTGAGCCCCACCACCCCGCGCGCGCAAAAACGCGCGCCATCAACGCAAAAGCCCGCGAACGTCGCCGTTCGCGGGCTTTGTTTATCGTGCGCCAATAACCAGGGACTAACGGCGCCAGGGCACGCTAGACCGCCATCGGCGCCGTGAGCGGATCGTGGTGCCGGTAGCCCGCCAGCGAGAAGTCCGCCGGCTCGACCTTTTCGAGCCACTCGGGCTCGTAGACGCCGGTCTTCGCGTACTCGGGCACGCGCGACGCGATCTCGAGGCGCGGGCTCTCATAGGGCTCGCGGCGCAGTTGCTCGTTGAGCATGCCGAGCTGGTTCTCGTAGATGTGCGCGTCGCCGATGAAATACGTGAACCAGCGCGGCGTATAGCCCGTCAGGCGCCCGACCAGGTGCAGCAGCACTGCGCCCTCGGTGAGATTGAACGGTGTGCCGAGCCCGACATCGTTGCTGCGAATGTACAGGCACAGCGAAATCTCGCGCTTCGCCACGTTCGGCAGGAACTGATAAAGCAGGTGGCACGCGGGCAGCGCGATCTCGTCGAGCACCGCCGGGTTCCAGCCATGAAACAGAATCCGGCGATCGGCGGGATTATTCATGATCGTGTCAAGGCACTGGCGCAGTTGGTCGACCGCCTTGTAGAGCAGCACCTTCGGGCGGCCATCCTCGCTGAATTCGCTCACGCGCGCAAAACCGCGCGATTGTGCGTCGGCGAGCTGCGCGCTCGCGTCGGCGTCGAGCACCTTGTAGGCGGGCCACTGGCGCCACTGCACCCCGTAGACATCGCCCAGATCGTCGGTGCCGCGGCGATACGGATTGGCGAGCCACTGGGCGTTCTCGTTCGCGTTGGCATCCCAGACCTTGCAGCCGAGCGCACGGAAATCCGCCGCGCTGCGCGAGGCGCGCAAGAAGCCGATCAGCTCGCCCACCGCCGACTTGAACGCCAGCTTTTTCGTGGTGACGGCGGGGAAGCCCTGTTGCAGGTCGAAGCGCAGCATGGCGCCCGGCATGCTGATCGTGCGGATGCCGGTACGGTTTTCCTGCCAGGTGTCGGTGTCGAGAATCGAGCGGACGAGCTCGAGATACTGTTTCATGCGCGCTTCCCTGAGCGGGCGCGCGAGCGCACCCGGTGCGGATTCAAAAGCGAGATTCTATAGCAAGCGGGCAAACGGCAGACCCGGGCCCAATGAGTGGCAAGTGGGGAACAAACGGGTCACAAGCGGATCGCAAACGCTCGTGAGCGCTTACAAGCCCACTAGCGGCGATAAACCAGGGAGGAAACACGCAACGGCACAATGACATATCGCCATAACATGCTGATGCAATGCGCATTATCTTGGAGAAGCAGAAAATAAAATATATGTTGGAAATAATGTGCCGCAGGGCGATGCCCGGCAAAGGTAAACGTAAACGGCGTGAATATCGATAAGCAGATTAGCGTGACAACCCTGTGGCGAATGATCGGCGCATGATCCGCAAATAGCCCGCAATATCGCCACCGGCAAGCGGCGCTGGCCGCGAGAACCGCAACCGCGAACGAGCGAACGAGCAAAAGCGATCCGGAACAGGCGGACAAGGCGGCCCACACGCGCGAGCCGCCTGCCGCACGAACCTGCGCCCCCGCGCAAGCCCGCTTGCACCCCTGCACCCTCTTGCACCCTTACGGCCAGTTCCAGCTCTTCGTCGCCTGCTCGGTCACTTCTTCTTGTCCGGCCACGTCGCGCGGCCGTGATGTGGTCCCCTCGACAAGGCCGCTTTCAGGCCCCGCCCCCCGAAACCAGTCCGCCCGGATGCGGCGCGAGCGGATCGCTTTCCATATGCCGCATGCCGTGTGCGCACAGCAGCCGGTACAGCGTCACGCGAGAAATACCCAGTTCCTGCGCCGCGTCGCCAAGACGCCCGCGATGGCGCAGCAACGCGAGTTCGATGGCCTGGCGCTCGGCGGCCTCGCGCGCCTGCGCGAGCGAGACCGGCACCACCTCGACGTAATCGCCCAGTTCCAGATCGCGCGCCGTGATTGCGCGCCCTTCGGTCATGACGATTGCGCGCCGCACGCGGTTGATGAGCTCGCGCACATTGCCGGGCCAGCTGTAGTTGTGCAGCGCTGCGATGGCATCGGGAGAAAAGCCGCGCAGGCGCCGCCCGCCGTCTTTCTTGAAACGTTCGAGCATGTGCCGCGCGAGCAATTCGATGTCTTTGCCGCGCGCGCGCAGCGGCGGCTCATCGATCTGCAACACACACAGCCGGTGATACAAATCCTGACGGAAGCGTCCCTCGACCATGGCCGCACGCATGTCCACGTGAGTCGCGGAAATGATGCGCACGTCCACGGGAATCTGCTCGTGGCCGCCAAGACGCTCGATCTTGCCTTCCTGGAGAAAGCGCAGCAGGCTCGCCTGGCTTTCCATCGGCAGGTCGCCGATTTCATCGAGAAAGAGCGTGCCGCCGTTGGCCGATTCCACGCGCCCGATCTTGCGCTGGCTCGCGCCCGTGAATGCGCCGCGCTCATAGCCGAACAGTTCCGATTGCAGCAGATGCGGCGGAATGGCCCCGCAATTGATGGGCACGAAGGTCGCATTGCGCCGCGACGAACGTTCGTGAATGGCAACCGCCGTGAGTTCCTTGCCGGTGCCCGACTCGCCCGAGATGAACACCGGCGCGTCGGTCATCGCGACCTTGCGGATCGAGCGAAAGAGCGCCAGCATCGCCTCGCACGAGCCCACCATTTCGCCTTCCGCGCCGCCCGAGGTATCGTTCGAGGCAGACTCGACCAGCGAGACCATGCCATATGCATGACCCACGGAATCGACGATGCGCTCGCCGCTCCACGGCACCGTTACGTAATCGAAACAGTAATCGCGCACGAGACGGCGCAAATTGGCGTCCTGCAACTGGCCGGTGGTGGTCGCGGCAACCCAGCCCACGTTAGGCAACGTCAGGCACGGCTCGAAAGCGCCGATCTCATGCAGATGGAATTCGCTCGACAGATCCAGCAGCCCGCCCGCGGGCAACCCCGCGCGCAGCGCACGCCGCGCGTCCCGCGCGTTGCCGACGACTTCCACCTGCCAACCCCGGTCGTGGAACCGCTCGTTCAGCGCTTCATTCGGATTGCGCGTCACGTAAACCAATTGCCGCGTTGCGGATTCCATTATTCAGATCCTCTTGCCAACACATCGTTGCGAAATGACGGCACGCACCTGATGTACAGACACGCAGCAAAAGAAACCATTCGCCGGGCACAAATAAGCGCGGCGAACATGGGGGCTTTTGCTGACAGTGAATCCCCGAACTGCGGCGTGTGTCAACTTGCCCTTGGCGGGGCATTTGTTATGGGTATTACTCGTTTTTCTGAAGCTTACTATATGGATCGGGAAGTTGGATAGAAAATATGCGGTGCGAATCGATAAGGGCACGATGGAAAGGTTTCCATTACGTAGCCACTGAATAGTAAGAGGAAAATCAATTGCGGATGTTTCCATTCCGTTGCTCCCGCACCGTTTTCCGAAACGTGCCGCGATACGTGTCGATTACGTAAGAAAAAAATCGCGCAAACGTTCTCCGTTGAAACTCTCAAGCGAATTCTGGCGTTTAAAACAGCCTGGCGTTTCAGCGCTGAAACGTTTTTGCGAAAATCCGCTATTCAAAATCCGTAGAAAATATTCGAACCCGCGACGTATCAACGGATTGCGTGGCATGGCACACGTTTCGCTAAATGTCCCGCACCAGGAGATACGCCATGCGACTCATTCCTTCGAACGTCAGACGCAGTGTGCCCCGCACGGGCGGCATGCTGGCCGCCGTGCTGATTCCCGCCGCGCTCTTCGCCTTCTCGCCGTCGGTGCACGCACAGACCGCAACTGATGCGGCAAGTGCGAACGTCGTTGCGGCGAGCACCACTGTCGTCCCTGCAACAGGCGCGGCCATGGTGCCCGCGACGCTCGACGTGAGCATGGCACCCAACTCTGATAACGGCGCAGGCAGCAAAAACTTGAGCGCCAGCATGGACACCGGCACGCTCGCCGCCGATCCGGGTCCCGCAGGGGACGATCCGGTGCTCGCGGGCATCGGCGCACTCGACGACCAGACCCTCGCCCGCCAGCACGGCGGCGCCGTTGGCATGGTGATGGTCGCCGCCACGCCGCAGCTCATGCGCGGCAACAGCGTGACGCTGTGGGACGAAATCGCCCCGCCCGCCCCGCTGCCGATCCCGGTGGACGCCGGCCAGGCAGCGCAGAACAACATCGCCAGCTACATCCGGAAGTAACGAAAGCAACGCAACTACACGCGGTTATCGCCAGACAGGCCCGTGCCCGGTGCGGTGCGGGCCGGAGGCGGCGCCCGATGCGCGCCGCTCCGGCATACAGACGGAGACAGACATGATCGTTCGCTTAAAGACGCCTGGTGCGCGCCGGCACTCCGCCCGGCTCGCCGCCGTCCTGAGCGCCGCGTTCGCCGCAGCGCTGACGGCAGGCGTCAGCGCACAGCAGGTGACCAATCCCGGCGACATCATCGTCGAGCGCGACATCACCCCGCGCAGCGCGTTTGCCAACGTGCCGAAGAACCAGGACCCCGTGCTCGTGCGGGCCACCACGTTCCCGAAGAACACGTTCGACCCGACCATGGCGGCGCTCGTCACCGACACGGACCTCACCAACGCGCACGGCAATTCCGGCGTGAACACGAGCGGCGCGCTCGCCGGCGGGGCCGCGGGCGTGCAGGCCATCAACCGCATTCTGGTGGGCAACCCGGCGGGATCGAACTCGGCGCTCGGCGCGGGCGGCAGTGCCCAGGCCGTGGGCGGCCTCGGCGGCACGATCTCCTCGACCGTCACCGGCGCGCTCGCGCCGATCACGAGCGCGCTGGGCGCCATCGGAGGTGTGAAATGAGCCGCCTTCCGCATTTTCGGCACGTTCAACCCATTCAGCACGCTTTTGCAGCGACCGCGCTCGCCGCCTCACTGGTTGCATTCGCAACGACTGCGCAGGCTCAGGTCACGGTAGGCGCAACCGCCGTGATCGCGCCAAACGCCGCAACCTCGACAACCGGCGCGCTCGCCGTGAACGAAGCGGCCGGGCTCGACAACGCCCAGGCCAACCAGCTGACGATCACCAGCGGCGGCTCGGTCGCCAATGTGAATCTCGACGAACAAGGGACCACGACGCGCGCCCGGCTTGGCAATGCCAGCGCGCTGATCGGCTCGGGTGCTTTCTCCAACACGTCCGGCGCCATGATGGTGAATCAGGCGGCGGGCGTGGGCAACATCCAGCGCAACAGTGCGCAGATAGGCACTGGAGCCCCTGGAGTCACGTTGGTATCGGACGGGGAACTGTCCGCGACCAGCGCGACGAACGGCGGTATGGGCAGCCAGGCAGGCGCGGCACGCGGCATTCGTGAGGTACGCATCGACAGTGCGGCCTTCAGGAATGCAACGGGCCTCGTACAGGTGAACCAGACAGCCGGAGCCGGTAACGCAACGGCGAACAGTTTTGTGCTCCGTCCCCCGGCGGGCACTCTTTTTTAACTGATCACTCAAGTATCGGAGCGAAACATGAAGCGCACCCTCATCGCAGCAGCAGTCCTCGCGACGGCGGCAAGTTCCGCTTTCGCCGGCCCCAAGACGGCTTTCCTCTTCAACGCCACTGGCGTAGTCGAAGCGGTAGGCATCGAAGGCTTTGTTGGACTGTTCGGATGCGTCGCCGTATCGAGCACGGCCGGCGCGGTCATCAACAACACGCAGACGACGGGCGGCGGCACGCTGCTCCCGCAGGCACAGAGCTATGACCTCGGCAATGTCACGACCACCTTCAACAACAGCGTGCGGAGCAGGGTCGGCACGGGTACGAACTCCAGCTACCGGACCTCGTATTTCGCCGAAGGCTCCGCTTCGCAGTCGGCCAGTTCGTCGTCGAGGACGCATAACGTAAGCGCATCGACCTCGACGACTTCGTCGAGCGACTCGAGATTCAGCAGGACCTTCAACGCCGGCATCGCGGCCAGCTACCACGTCAGGACCGACAGCGGCAATACGAGCAACTCGACAACCGCCAGCTCCTCCAGCGACGTGGGCCACAACAATCAAACCCAAACGTCCAGCAGCGTCGGCAGCAACACCTCGACGCATTCGCAGAACGGCAACGCCCACGTCCAGGCCAATGCCTCGTGGTCGCACACCGGCGACTGGTGGAACGGCTCGGCCAGTTTCGCCGCGAACGGGTCGGAAGGCTCGTCGCACACGACGACCAACTCGCATGACAACAACAATACGACGTCGACCGCGAATAACTGGTCGAGTGCCGACAGCCGCAACACGCGCAATAGCTCGACCAACGCGAACACGGCCTACGCCGACGGCTCGGGCAGCGCCACGGTCTCGGCTTATGCGAACGGCACGAGCAGCAGGTCGAGTGACTCGAGCAACACGTACAACCACAGGTTCAGCGAATCGAGCAGCAGTTCGCACTCGCACTCGCAGTCCTACGCGAGAGCCACGGCAGAAAGCCATACGTCAGGCTACAGCGTGAATGACACGATGACCACGGTCAACGAAACGACGACCGGCTCGCTCACGCATCACATCGACACGCGCAAGGCCGCCACGCTCGACGCCAATACGGGCAGCAACGCGGCAGTGGGCGTGCAAGGCAACCTGGGCGTGAACGTCGCCGAAGGCATCAACAACGCGCAAAGCAACGATGTCGCGCTCGCTTCGGTCGACGTGGGCAATGTGTTCGGTAACGCTCAGATTTTCAATAATCAGGCGTCCGCTGGCAAAGCGAATGTGAAAAACTTCAATCTGAACGCATCGGTGGGTGACGGCTCGCTCGCCAGCGTCTCGGGCAATGTCGGTGTAAACGTCGCTTCGGGTATCGGCAACGCGCAGAACAACAGCCTCGCCGGCTCCGTGACGACGACCAATGCGGGCTCCGCCCGGACGACGGCGATGGTCGCGACCGACAACAATGTGCAGAACGCAGGCATGGCGGCTACCGGCCAGTTCCAGGGTACGGCTAGCCTCGGCGCCGGCACGCTCGCCCACGCCACCGGCAACATCGGCGTGAACATTGCTGGCGGCATCGGCAACCTGCAGCACAACGGCATGGCCATCGCGGCAATGAATAACGGCCACTAAGTATTGCCAGCTATCACCTGGCAATCCTGAAGACGCTGTCATTCCATGCTGTACCCCGGCGCCGGTCGCTGCCACACAGCGGCCGGCGCACAAACCAGAAGCAGGAGACCACCATGTCCGGGTCCGTATCGTCCCCGGGGTCAAGGATATGTGTCGTCGCGCTGGCGCTTGCCGCCATTGCGGCATGGGCGCCTTGCCGTGCGCAGTCGAGCATCGACGCGACGCACCTGGTCGGCGTGCCGATCAAGCTGCCGCTCCACTCGATGCGCGACATCCGCTACCGGAGCGTCGTCACCCAGCAATACGACTATAGCTGCGGTGCCGCCGCGCTCGCGACGTTGCTCAAGTACGGCTACGGCATCGACATTGCTGAACCGGAATTGATCCGGCGCATGATGGTGTTCTCCACGCCCGAGGTGGTCGTGAAAAATGGCTTCTCCATGCTCGACATGAAGAAGTTCGTCGAAACGATCGGCCTGCGCGGCCGGGGCTTTCGCGTCAATACCGACGCGCTCTATCACCTGCAGATTCCCGTGCTCGTCCTCATGAACATCGATGGCTACGAGCACTTCGTGATCGTCAAGCATGCCGAGAACGCCCGCATCTTTATCGCAGACCCCGCGCTCGGCAACCGCATTGTCGCCGAGGACGACTTTGCGAAGACGTGGAACGGACTCGTCTTCGCCGTGCTCGGCAAACCGTTCCTGGAGGATTCTCCGCTGTTGCAGAACAACGAGTCGCTCGCCCTGAAGCTGCGCGAGAACGCCCTGCTGAACGGCTCGGCGCCGACTCCCTTCTTCGAATATGGCCTCGACAAGGCCATGATGTTCTGACGTCCTGAATAATCATGAAACGCAACCTCTCACAGTGTGGCATCGCGGCAGGCGTCTGCGCGCTCGCCTGCGCTTGTTCGGGCAATGCGTACGCAGCAGAAAGCCTTGCCGCCACGCAGGCGGCCGTGCCTGCGTTTCTCTCCGCGGGCGGCCCCGATGCGCAGCCCGTGCGCTGCGAGCCCGTTGGCGACGACGTGCTCGCGCATCAGACCGGCAAGTACGCCGGCAGCGACATGATTTCCGGTTTCGTGCTCAACGTGCTGTCGCAATGGCAGTTGCCCAACGGCGCCAGCGCCGTGGCGCAAGGCTCGCTCACCGTCGCCCAGAACGCGGCCAACCGGCTGAGCGCCGGCGTGCAGACCACCGCGCGCGTCGCGGACCCGATGCCGGGCGGCAAGAACCCGGGCAATAGCGGCGCCGCCCCGAACATGTCGGCCTCGGGCGGCCAGAACGTGACGGTCAACGGCGTATCGCAGATCACCCAGGTCGCCGGCAACGGCAACGTCGGCTCCAACGCCGCGACCATCGACTACAGCAACACCGCCATGCAGCTCGCCGGCATGACTGGCTCGAACCAGACGAGCGCATCGGCTTCGAATGCGAACGGCACCATCAAAGCGGGCATCGCATTCGGCAGCAACGGCATCAACGTCACGCTACAGACGCCCGCCGGCATGGCAACGCAGAACATCGTGCCAGGCAGCGCCCAGCAGGCGGGCGCCATTGCCCAGTTGCTCCAGGTCGCAGGCAATAACCAGCAAGTCGCCAATCAGTTGCAGCTCAGCCTGCAGACGCAGCAGCTGAGCGCGCACATGATCCGTCAGGCCGGCGTATTACAGGCGCTACGCAACACGCGCTAACAAACAGCGTCGGCCATTTCGCCAACCCCATGCCGTCGACCGCCATCGCCGGCCAGAACAAGGAGACATAACACGGAGGCCAGCACGCGGCTAGCCAGACCGCGTGATGTATCGAACAACGTATCGACGGCGCGGCGCGGAACCAGGGGGTTCTGTCGTGCACCAGCTTTCGATCCGGGGGGGAAAAGAATGAACTTGATGTCCAAGACGGCGGCACCGCGTTTGAGGCTGGCCGCCATTCCAGCAGCAGTCCTGCTTTTCACGCTCGCGCAAACCGCCAATGCGCAGGCATTGCAGAGTCAGTCTGTCGAAGACCGGCTCACCACACTCATGCGCGTGGTCGACGAGCAGCAACGGCAGATCCAGTCTCTCGAGCGCCAGGTCACGAACCTCGAAATGGCGCAGCGCGGCCGCGGCATGCCGGGCGCTGGCGCGCCTGACGCCGCCGCCGGCACGAGCGTCGCCGAGCAGCCCGGCGCGGACGGCCTGCCCGTGCCGCTGCCCCCGCTCGCGCAGGCGCTGCCCGGCGCCACGGCGCCCGGCTCTCTCACCGGCACCGCCACCGGCGTGCCGGTAAACCCGCCTTCGCCTGACGCCGGCCCGACCGCGGGCGCCACCGGCTCCTCGGCCGCGAGCGGGCCGCAGCAAGGCGCACCCGTGGGCGTCAATGCGGGTGCCAACGCGGGCGCGAGCCCGACCGTGGGCGAAACGCAAAAGAACGCCGCGCCCACTCGCACCGAGGCGGAGCAAGCGGTCGTGCAACGCGAGCACGCGCCGCTCTTCGACCACAAGCTCACGCTGGACTGGGGCATCAGCGACACCTATTACGACCGCCGCCAGCTACAGCTCTCGGGCTTCCTCGCACTCGATGCGATCTTCCTCGGCAACATCAATCTGGGCGAGACGAAGTCTCACCAGATCATGGCCGACCTCGACACGCGGTACGGCATCACCGACCGCATGAGCATCGACGTCGACGTGCCCTACATCTACCGCCACAGCAGCTTCATCGTGGGCGGCGCGGGCGGCGCGGCGAACACGCTCTCCGATGCGTCCGTGAACTCGAACGCGATCGGCGACGTGAACTTCGGGATCTACTACCAGTTCCTGAAGGAGACCAACAACCTGCCCGACGTGGTCGGTAGCCTGCGCGTGAAGACGCCCACCGGCACCTCGCCATTCGGCATCAAGGTGCAGCAACTCACGCCCGACAACACCAACCTCGTCGCGCCCAACAAGCTGCCCACGGGCACCGGCTTCTGGAACGTCACGGCGGGCGTCTCGGTGCTGAAGACCTATGACCCGGTCGTGCTGTTCGGCAGCCTCTCGTACACCTACAACATCGCGCGCTCGTTCGCCGACATCTCGTCGGTCATCGGGCAGACGCAGCCCGCCCAGGTGAAGCTCGGCGACATCATCCAGTTCGGAGGCGGCGTCGCGCTCGCGTTCTCCGACAAGGACTCGGCCAGCATCTCCTACACGATGGCCATCGAGCCGCAGTCGAAGACCAAGGCGCCCGGCGGCAGCTGGACCGGCGTGCCGGGCAGCGAGACCACGGCCTCGGTGCTCAACTTCGGCCTGAATCACGTGGTCAACAAGCACCTGACGATCAACGGCGCGGTATCGGTCGGCCTCACGCCCGACGCGCCGAACTTCGTCGTCGGCGTGCGGTTCCCCTACACCTTCTGATGAGAACGAGGTCGATCGTGCGCGATTCCTCACATCTGGGCGCTACCGTGACGTCTTTGGCCGGGGCGGGCCAGCGGCTCGCCATGGCGGCAGCGCCGCCGCGCCCCATCGCAGCGGCGGACGGCGTAGGCGCAACCGGACCGCGCGGGCTCGATGCGGCAGACCGCACACCCGATGGCAGGCTCGATGGCAGCCCCGATAGCAAACCAGATAGCAGCGCCGGCAGCAGCCCCGATTGCAGCCCCGGCAGCAGCCCCGGCAGCAGTCCCGACAGCAGCCCGCTAGCCGATACCGACCGCGCGCTGCTATACGTCGCCCGCGTGCCGGACACGCAGCTAGGCGCGTATCTGCGCAGCCGCGGCTGGGAAGTCGCGACGGCCAAGAGCGCGCACGAAGCGACGCGGCTCGCCAAAGCCGGACCGACGTGCGCGGGCATCGTCGACCTGACCAGCTTCGCGGCGCGCGACCTGGCCGGGCTCGAAGCGGTGCTGCGGCTGCAGCAGGTGGGCTGGATCGCGCTCACCGACGCCAAGCGTCTCACCGATCCCGAAGTGCGGCGCCTCATCCGCCACTACTGCTTCGACTACGTGCAACTGCCGATCGCGCCGGCAACGCTCGACTACCTCGTGGGCCACGCGTTCGGCATGGTCACGCTGTGCGATCTCGACGATGCGCCCGCCTCGGCCCCAAGTCAGGACGAAGATGAGATGGTGGGCACCTGCGAAGCGATGCAGCAGCTCTTTCGCACGATCCGCAAGGTGGCGAACACGGACGCGTCGGTGTTCATCTCGGGCGAATCGGGCACCGGCAAGGAGCTCACCGCGCTCGCGATCCACGAACGCTCGGCACGCCGCAAGGCGCCGTTCGTGCCGATCAATTGCGGCGCGATCCCGCATCATCTTCTGCAATCCGAACTGTTCGGCTACGAGCGCGGCGCATTTACGGGCGCGAACCAGCGCAAGATCGGACGCGTGGAATCGGCCAACGGCGGCACGCTCTTTCTCGATGAAATCGGCGACCTGCCGATGGAAAGCCAGGCGAGCCTGCTGCGCTTCTTGCAGGAAGGCAAGATCGAGCGCCTCGGCGGCCACGAGCAGATTCCCGTGGACGTGCGTATCATTTCGGCCACCCACGTCGATCTCGAAGCCGCCATGCGCGACGGGCACTTCCGGGCCGACCTGTTTCACCGCCTGTGCGTGCTGCGCGTGGACGAACCGCCGCTGCGCGCGCGCGGCAAGGACATCGAAATTCTCGCGCACCATGTGCTGCACAAGTTCAAGATGGACAGCGCGCGCAAAATCCGCGGCTTCACGCCCGACGCGATCGAGGCGATATACAACTACAACTGGCCCGGCAACGTGCGCGAACTCATCAACCGCGTGCGGCGCGCGATCGTGATGGCCGAAAGCAAGCTGATCTCGGCCGCGGATCTCGATCTCGACCAGTTCACCGAGCAACAGACGGTATCGCTTGCCCAGGCGCGCGAGGCGGCGGAAAAACGCGCGATCGAGGCCGCGCTCCTGCGCCATCGCCATCGCCTGGCCGAAGCGGCCGCCGACCTCGGCATTTCGCGCGTGACGCTCTACCGGCTCATGGGCACGCACGGGCTGCGCGACGAAAAGACGATCTTCGGCGGCGAAGCGGAGAACCAGCCGGACCTGCCGCACGAGCCTCAGGCCTGACACCGCGAGCGACGAGCTGCGCGGACTGCCGACTGCGGCCGGCGTCCGGGGGGCGCGGGAGCAGCTTCCAGTTGCATGAACGGCCGCTGCGAGAGCGTCGGGTAAAATCGGGGCGATCGACGTTTCCACTCCAACGCACTTCGAACTTCTCGATGACGACGCTCACCCTGATCGTCGCTCGCGCCCGCAACGGCGTGATCGGCCGCGACAACGAACTGCCCTGGCGGCTGCCCGAAGACCTTGCCTTCTTCAAGCGCACCACCATGGGCGCGCCCATCGTGATGGGCCGCAAGACGCATGAATCGATTGGCCGCGCGCTGCCCGGTCGCCGCAACATCGTCGTCACGCGCGACGCCGCCAGGCGCTTTCCCGGCTGCGACACGGTCACGAACCTGGAAGCCGCGCTCGCGCTCGCGGCGCAGGACCAGGCGCCCGAAGCGTTTCTGATCGGCGGCGCGCAGCTCTACGCCGAGGGCATCGCGCTCGCGCACAAGCTGATCGTCACGGAGATCGCCACCGACTTCGAAGGCGACGCCACCTTCCCCGCGCCCGACCCGGCGCACTGGCGCGAGACGGCGCGCGAAACGCTGCACGCGAATCCGCCCAACGACTTCGACTTCGCGTTCGTCACCTACGAGCGGCGCGACTGAGCACCAAGCGCCCGCATGAACAATCGATCGGGCGTTTGAAAAACAAAAATGGCACGCCAGGGCGTGCCATTTTGCATTGAAGCGGGGAAACAGAGAAAAGCGCGGAGAAAAGCCCGGAGAAAAGCGCCGCGCGCTTACTGCCCCGCCACCGTCATGCGCTCGATCAGCACCGAGCCGGTCTGACGCGTGCCACGCGTGAGCGTATCGGCGCCCACCGCGACGATGCTGTGGAACATCTCCTGCAGCGTGGACGCCACCGTGATCTCCTCGACCGGATACTGGATCTTGCCGTTCTCGACCCAGAAGCCCGAGGCGCCGCGCGAATAGTCGCCCGTCACAAAATTCACGCCCTGCCCCATCAGCTCCGTGAGCAGGAGGCCCGTGCCGAGCTTCTTGAGCATGGCCTCGAAGTCGTCCTCGGGGTTCGTGAGCGAGCTTTGCAGCCGCAGGTTATGCGAACCGCCCGCGTTGCCAGTCGTCTGCATGCCGAGCTTGCGCGCCGAATACGACGAGAGGAAATAGCCCTGCACCACGCCGTCCTTCACGACTTCGCGCCGTTGCGTGCGCACGCCTTCCTCGTCGAACGGCGCGCTGCCCGCGGCGCGCGCCACGTGCGGGTCCTCGACGACCTGGATATGCGGCGCGAACACCGGCTTGCCGAGACTGTCGACGAGAAACGAGGTCTTGCGGTAGAGCGCGCCGCCGCTCGTGGCCTGCACGAACGCGCCGAGCAGGCCCGCAGCGATCGGCGCCTCGAACAGCACCGGCACCTTGCGCGTGTCGAGACCGCGCGCGTTCAGGCGCGCGAGCGCGCGCTCGGCGGCATAGCGGCCGACCGACTCCGGCGAGGCGAGCTCGCTCGCGCTGCGCCGCGAGGTGTACCAGTCGTCGCGCTGCATGCTGCGGCCCGTGCCCGCGATGGGCGCGCACGCGATGTAGTGGCGCGAATAGGGATAGCCGTGCATGAAACCGCCCGAGGTGGCGAGCACGAACTGCGAATGCTGCGCCGAGACGCTCGCGCCTTCGGAATTGGTCACGCGGCGGTCGGTGGCGAATGCGGCGTCCTCGGCGCGGCGCGCGATCTCGACGGCCTCGTCGGCCGTGAGGCTCCACGGGTGATAGAGGTCGAGGTCGCGCGGCGCGGTTTCCAGCAGGTCGGCTTCAGCGAGGCCCGCACAGTCGTCGTCGGCGGTGAAGCGGGCGATGTTGTAGGCGGCCGCCACGGTGTCCTTGAGCGCCTGCGCGGAAAAGTCCGAGGTGCTCGCATTGCCGCGCTTGTTGCCGATATAGACGGTCACGCCAACCGACTTGTCGCGGTTGTGCTCGATGGTCTCGACTTCGCCGCGCCGCACGGAAACCGACAGGCCATCGCCTTCGGAGATTTCCGTCGCGGCGTCGCTCGCGCCGAGCGCCTTCGCGTGGCGGAGGATATCCGACGCGATCTCTTTCAGCTCGTCCTGGGTGTGCGGGAAAAATCGTTGCCGGGCTTCGATGTCTGCAGCCATTGTCGTTACGGTCCGGTTTCGGGCCGGGGCGGCCCGCTTGTCGTGTGTCGGGTGTGTCGGATCATGCGCCACGCTGAAGAACCATCGGAACCAGTGAGGCGCGTTTCGCGATCATAGCAAGGTATGCGAACGCGTACCGCAGGCGCATTGTCCGCGCTGGCCTGAGGTGCCCCACCCGCGCCCCGTCCTCGCGCCCGATCCGACAGCGCGCGCACGCTACAATACGCATCATGAAACGCAAAACCCGCATTCAACCCATGAACGACGCTGCCGCCAAACAGGGCAACGGCGAGGACGACAACGGCTACGATCGCCCGAGCAAGTCGCAGCTCAAACGCGAGATGACCGCGCTCCAGGAGCTGGGCACCGCGCTCGTCGAGCTGCCCAAGGACGCGCTCAAGCGCATGCCGATGACGGAAGACCTCGCCGACGCCGTCCACGAGGCCCGCCGCATCACCGACCACGAAGGCAAGCGCCGCCAGCTCCAGTACGTCGGCCGCATGATGCGCGGCCTGCGCGAGGACGAAGTCGCGGCGCTGCGCACCGCGTTCGAGGAGCACCGTGGCGTGAACAAGGCCGCCACGGCGCGCCTGCACTGGATCGAGCGCACGCGCGAGAAGCTGCTCGCCAGCGACGAAGCCCTCACCGAATTCATCCGCCAGCATCCGGGCGCCGATCCGCAGGAAGGCCGCACGCTGATCCGCAACGCGCGCCGCGAGCAGCAGCAAGCCCGCCCGCCGAAGTACTTCCGCGAGCTGTTCCAGTGGATCAAGGACCTGAGCAGCCAGGGCGCCGACGATCCGTTGGAAGCGGCGAACCGGCGCCCGCACGGCGATCGCGACGATAGCGACGAGGACCACGAAGATGACGAAGCCTGAGCGCAGCCATCCTGATGAGTTGGTGATCGGCCTCGTGTCGGTCAGCGACCGCGCCACGAGCGGCGTCTACGAGGACAAGGGCATTCCGTCGCTGATGGAGTGGCTCGGTCACGCGCTGAAGTCGCCGTGGCGCGCCGAAACGCGCCTGATCCACGACGATGCGGCCACCATCTCGGCCACCCTCACCGCGCTGGTGGACGGCCTCGGCTGCGACCTCGTGCTGACGACGGGCGGCACGGGCCCCGCGCGCCGCGACGTGACGCCCGAGGCGACGCTCGCCGTGGCCACCAGGGAAATGCCGGGCTTCGGCGAGCAGATGCGCCAGATCAGCCTGAATTTCGTGCCGACGGCGATTCTCTCGCGCCAGGTGGCCGTGATCCGCGAAACGGGCAACGGCGAGGGCAACGGCGCGGACGACCACGCGGCGCTCATCATCAACCTGCCGGGTCAGCCGAAGTCGATCAAGGAAACACTGGAAGGCCTGCGCGACGCGCAAGGCACGGTGAAAGTGCCGGGCATTTTCGCGGCGGTGCCGTACTGCGTTGACCTGATCGGCGGTCCGTATATCGAGACCGATCCGAACATCGTCGCGGCTTTCCGGCCCAAGAACGCGCAGCGAGCGCCGCGCGCGTAACCACTCCATCGCCTCAGACCTGGCGAACGGTGCGGCGCAAAGAACTGCGCCATTCGCCAGATCATCCGGGTCATCCAGGCCGTAAGCCGGCCCTGCTCCCTTACTTCGCCGTGCTGCCCGCCTGTGCGGCATCGTTCGCCGCGCCCGCAGCGGGAATGAGAAAGTGCTCGCGGTAGTACTTGAGCTCGTCGATGGACTCATGGATGTCGGCGAGCGCCGTATGCATCGCGCGCTTCTGGAAGCCCTTGTAAATGGCCGGCTGCCAGCGGCGGCACAGCTCCTTGAGCGTGCTCACGTCGAGATTGCGGTAGTGGAAGAAGCGCTCGAGCGTGGGCATCCAGCGCGCCATGAAGCGGCGGTCCTGGCAGATCGAGTTGCCGCACATCGGCGACTTGCCTGGCGGCACGTACTGCGAAAGAAACGCGAGAATCTGCTCAGTCGCGCTTTCCTCGGTCACGGTGGAGGCGCGCACGCGCTCGGTGAGGCCCGAGCGGCCGTGGGTGTTGCGGTTCCATTCGTCCATGCGGTCGAGCATCGCTTCGGGCTGATGGATCGCCAGCACCGGACCCTCCACGATCTTGTCGAGCGTGGAGTTGGTCACCACCACGGCGATCTCGATGATCCGGTCGTTGTCGGGATCGAGCCCCGTCATCTCCATATCGAGCCAGATCAAGTTCATGTCGGTGCGCTCCATCGCCGGAGTCGCCTGGCCCGCCGGGTCGGCAGAAGTGATATCAGTCATGAGAGACAGCCTGAAACGGTTGAGATGCGGAGGTCCGGACCGCCGAAGTGTCCACGCGAAGTGCCCGCGCGATGTTGCCGCGAATACGGCGCTAACGCCCGATGCCGACGCGGCTCGCACGCCGAAAGCGGGGATGCCATGGCCGGGCCGCCGAGAACATATAATTGTCGCATAGATACCACGGACTCCCCGGATGCCGACCTCTTCAACTGCGTTGTCCCCCGCGCTGACTTTCAGCGTCGTTTTCGTGATCGCCGTGCTGGCCATGGTCGCGACCAAGCTCTGGCTCGCTTCGCGCCAGGTCCGCTTCGTGGCCGCGCACCGCGGCGCGGTGCCCCCGCAATTCACGGCCACCATCCCGTTGACGGCGCACCAGCGCGCCGCCGACTACACCGTCGCGCGCACGCGCCTCGGCATGATCGAAATCGTGCTCTCCGCGGTCGTCCTGATCGCGCTCACGCTGCTGGGCGGCGTGCAAGCGATCGACCTCGGTATTTCGGACCTGATCGGGCGCGACTACGTCGGCCAGATCGCACTGGTCGCGGCCGTGCTCGCGCTGAGCGGCATCGTCGAATTGCCGCTCGACTACTACCGCCAGTTCGTGATCGAGGAGCGCTTCGGCTTTAACCGCATGACGCGGCGCATCTTCTTCGCCGACCGCATCAAGGGGCTCCTGATCGGCGCGCTGTTCGGCATTCCGCTGCTCTTCGTCGTGCTGTGGCTCATGAGGCAGGCGGGCAGCCTCTGGTGGCTCTGGACCTGGGTGGTCTGGGTCGTGTTCCAGATGCTCGTGCTGGTGCTCTACCCCACTTTCATCGCGCCGCTCTTCAACAAGTTCGAGCCGCTGCGCGACGAGGCACTGCGCTCGCGCATCGAGGCGCTCATGCAGCGTTGCGGCTTCGCGGCCAAGGGCCTCTTCGTGATGGACGGCAGCCGCCGCTCGGCGCACGGCAACGCCTATTTCACGGGCTTCGGCTCGGCCAAGCGCATCGTCTTCTTCGACACGCTGCTCGCGCGCCTCTCGGGCAGCGAGATCGAGGCGGTGCTCGCGCACGAGCTCGGCCACTTCAAGCGCCGTCACGTCATCAAGCGCATGGTGGTCACGTTCGCGATCAGCCTCGTGCTGCTCTTCGTGCTCGGCTGGCTCACCCAGCGCGTCTGGTTCTACGAAGGCCTGGGCGTGCGGCCGTCGCTGATCGGCGGCAACGAAGGGCTCGCCCTCGTGCTGTTCTTCCTCGCCGTGCCGGTGCTCCTGTTCTTCGTCACGCCGCTCAGCAGCCTCAGCTCGCGCAAGCACGAGTTCGAGGCCGATGCGTTCGCGGCCACGCAGACCGACGCGCAGAACCTCGTGAACGCGCTCGTGAAGCTGTATGAAGACAACGCGTCGACGCTCACGCCCGACCCGCTCTACACCGCGTTCTACTACTCGCATCCGCCGGCTTCGCAGCGGATCGACCGACTGCTCTCGCACGCATGAACCGGCGCGCAACGAAAGCCGCCGGCAGCGCAGCACAAGCAGGCACGGGGGCGACGCTGCACGGCGTCGTGATCGCGGCGCACGGACGCCACTACCTGGTCGCGCCGGACGACGGCGGCGCGGCGCTGCAGTGCTTCCCGCGCGGCAAGAAGAGCGAGGTCGCGGTGGGCGACCGCGTCGAGTATCAATCGACCTCGGCGGACCAGGGCGTGATCGTCGCGATCGGCGAGCGGCGCAACCTGCTCTACCGCTCGGACCAGTTCAAGTCGAAGCTCTTCGCGGCCAACCTCGACCAGCTCCTGATCGTGCTCGCCACCGAGCCGCACTTCAGCGAAGACCTGCTCGGCCGCGCACTCGTGGCCGCCGAGGCCAACGATCTGAAGCCGATCATCCTGCTCAACAAGATCGATCTGGAAGCCGCGCTGCCGCTCGCTCGCCAGCGGCTCGAGCGTTATCGGGCGCTAGGCTATACGGTGCTGGAAGTGTCGGAGAAAAAGCATCCCGAAGAGGCGCACGCGATTCTCTCCGAGCATCTGCACGGCCATCACACGATCCTGCTCGGGCAGTCCGGCATGGGCAAGTCGACGCTCGTGAACCTGCTGATTCCCGACGCCGAGGCCGCCACGCGCGAGATTTCCACGGCGCTCAACAGCGGCCGCCATACGACGACGTTCACGCGCCTCTACACACTCCCCAATGGCGAACACCCGGGCGGCGCTCTGATCGACTCGCCGGGCTTCCAGGAGTTCGGGCTCTATCACCTCACGGAAGGCACGCTCGAACGCGCGTTTCCCGAGTTCCGCCCGCTGCTCGCGCATTGCCGCTTCTACAACTGCCACCACCTGCACGAGCCGGGCTGCGCGGTGCTCGAAGCCGTCGAAGACGGCCGGGTCGCGCCGGAGCGCCATGCGCTCTATGCGCAGCTCGTGCACGAGATCAGCCAGGTCGTGCGCTGACGCGCCCTCCCCCCGCCACCATGCTCAAGCTCGCGCGCGCGCCGAACGTGATCATCGCCCAGCACTGGATGAACATCCTCGCGGCTGCAGGCGTGCCGTGCGAGCTGCACAACCGCTACCTGAGCGGGGCGATGGGCGAGATTCCCGCCGATCAATGCGCGCCGGAGATCTGGCTCGCCGACGAGCGCGACGAACAGCTCGCACGCAAGCTGATTGCCGATGCCACCAACGGACCGCCACCCGGCGCACCATCGTGGCGCTGCCCGCAGTGCGGCGAGACGCTGGAGGCGCAGTTCACCGTGTGCTGGCAGTGCGGCCGCGAGCGCGATCCGCGCGACGACTGACGCCTCTTCGCGCGCCTCGCCGCGCCCCTGAAATGCAAACGGCCCGCTTTGAAGCGGGCCGTTTTCCTGTGCGCAAAACGAGGCAGCGGGTCGCTCAGACCCAGACGGCGATCGTGAGCATGAGCAGCAGGATCATCCACAGGATCACCGCACGCCACACGAGACCCACGGCCGATTGCAGCGTGCGCGGCGTACAGTCGTCGCCGACCGTGTAGGGGTCGCCGTCGCCGGGCTGGGCCAGTGCATCGACGCTCGATTGCTCCGCGAGCGGCCCCGAGAGACGCGCGCCCAGCGCACCGCTGCCGGTCGCGAGCAGCACGCCTTCGTTGGTGTCGGGCCACTGGTTCGTGTGGTTGCGCCACGAGTAGATTGCGTCTTCGAAATTGCCGACGATCGCAAAACCCAGCGACGTGAGCCGCGCCGGCACCCAGTCGATCACGAAGAACACGTGCTGCGCGAAGTTCGAGAAGGCTTCGGTACGGTCGTCGGCGGGACGCGACCATGCGCGCGCCAGATATTCGGCGATGCGGTACAGCACCGCGCCAGCCGGCCCGATCGGCACGAGAAACCAGAAGAACACGCCGAACACGTGGCGATGCGAGGCCACCACGGCATGGATGAGCGTATGGCGCACGATCTCGCTCACGGGCATGTCCACGGCGTCGATGCCGGTCCACTCGGTGAGGATCTCACGGGCACGCGGCACATCGTCGTTGTTCAGCGCGAGATGGATGTCGGTGAAATAGTGGCTGAACTGCCGGAAGCCCAGCGTGAAGTACACCACCACCACGTTCCAGAGAAACGCCAGCACGAAGCTGATGTGATAGAGCACGTAGTAGATAAGCGCGGTGGCCACCGTCCACGGCAGCACGACCACGAGCCAGGCGATCAAGCCGTGCTTTTGCTTGCCCGCGTCGAAGCCATGCGCGGCCCAGTCCGCATTGAGGCGCAAGAGCGCCATCACCGGATTATTGGGCGAAAGCGCCCGCACCTGTTCGATGACGAGAGCCAGCAATACGGAGAAGAAAGTCATGCCACGCGCCGTGCAAGTCGGGTTGCAAAAAGGATTGCAAAAGGGGTTTTCAGAAATTGTTGCAACGATATCACAGGGCCAGATGTGCCTGAGCATATGGCGGCAAAGACACAACAGCGACACAACCCGGACACCGCAGCGGCGCGCCGTAGTGCATGAGTTTGCGCTGCGGCATCGCGCGATCAATCACGATGCCGCACCTGCCGCCCCGCGAAAAACGCGTTGCGTCAGGCGAGCAGAAAACGATAAAAATTGCGCAGCATGCCCGCAGTCGCCCCCCAGATGAAGTGCGCGCCGCTCACGCCCGCGCCCTCCTGCGGATACGGCATGGCGAAGAAGCGGCGCTCGCCGCCCTCCCAACGCAGCACGCGCACCTGGTGGTGCGCCGGGTTCATCAGAAAGTCGAGCGGCACTTCGAAGATGCTCGCCACTTCGAGCGAATCGGCCATCACCGTGAAGGGCTCATGCACGAGGCCCACCACCGGCGTCACCTTGAAGCCCGTGCCCGTGAGGTAGTCGGGCAGCGCACCCAGCACCTCGACGCGCGCAGGGTCGAGATTCACTTCCTCGTGCGCCTCGCGCAGCGCGGCGGCAATGGCCGTGGCATCGGCGGGCTCACGGCTGCCACCCGGGAAACTGACCTGGCCCGCGTGGTTGCTGAGGTTGTCGGCACGCTGCGTGAGCAGCACGGTGAGGCCACCCGGCCGCATCGCGAGCGGGACGAGCACGGCGGCCTCGCGCGGATCGCGCATCTCAGTCACGCGCGCCTCCTGCGGCTCGGGATCCCAAGGCAAGCGCTGCTCGAAACGCGCGCGCAAGCCGTCGGGCGTGAGCCGGCCGGCGGCGACATGAGGGAGATCGGCGCCCGTCGACAAAATCGGCAGGCTTTCAGGTTCAAATACTGGACGGATCAACGGCTGACTCGGAATTCGGGCACACGTGCGTATTTTGCGGCCAAAAACAAAAAAGCACCCCGAGGGGTGCTTTTTCTTACAGCTTTTACGCCTGCTCGGCCGGAGCAGCTGCGCGGTCTTTCGACACCAGCTTTTCCTTGATACGAGCCTTCTTGCCCGACAGGTTGCGCAGGTAGTAGAGCTTCGCGCGACGCACGTCGCCGCGGCGCTTCACCACAATGCTTGCCAGCAGCGGCGAGTACGTCTGGAACGTACGCTCGACGCCTTCGCCCGACGAGATCTTGCGAACGATGAACGACGAGTTCAGACCGCGGTTACGCTTTGCGATCACGACGCCTTCGTATGCCTGAACGCGCTTGCGGGTGCCTTCAACCACGTTCACGTTGACGATCACCGTATCGCCGGGAGCGAATTCGGGGATGGTCTTCTCGCCCAGCACGCGCTGGATTTCTTCCTGCTCGAGTTTTTCAATCAGATTCATGACTGACTCCGTAAGCCATCTTGTCGGCGTTCGTACCTGCGCTGGCGTTCGAGAACGTTTCCAGCAACTACGGCCCCGATAGAGGATGGATTCACAACTGGCGCCGTTCACGCATGAAGCGGCACCGCCTTTGACGCCCCGTGTTGCACCCGCCCGAAGCCCTACGCTTCGTTCGTGCCCTTCGCGAGACTAGCGAGCCATGCCTCGTCGGCACGGCTCAACATCTTGCTCTTCCTGGCCCGCTCGATCAGATCGGGCCGTTTGTGCCACGTATTGCGCAGCGCTTCGCGGCGGCGCCATTGCTCGATTTCCGCATGATGGCCGCCGAGCAGCACATCGGGCACACGCACGCCGTCGTATTCCTCGGGCCGCGTGTAATGCGGGCAGTCGAGCAGACCGTCCACGAAACTGTCCTGCACCGCCGACTGCGCGTCGTTGAGCACACCCGGCAGGAGCCGCACCACGGCATCCATCAGCGCCATCGCGGGCAACTCGCCGCCCGAGAGCACGAAGTCGCCGACGCTCACTTCCTCGTCCACGCAACGGTCGACCAGACGCTGGTCGATCGCTTCATAGCGGCCGCACAGCAGCACGAAACCGGGCTCCTGCGCGAACTGCACGACGCGCTCGTGCGTGAGCGGCTTGCCCTGCGGCGACATCAGCAGCACGCGCGGACTCGCGACGCCCTGCTCCGCCTGCGCGGCTTTCGCCGCGCCGATCGCCGCTTCGAGCGGCTTGGCCAGCATGACCATGCCGGGGCCGCCGCCGTAGGGCCGATCGTCGATGGTGCGGTAATTGTCGGTCGTGAAATCGCGCGGATTCCACGTGCGCAACATATAACGCTGCTGCTTCGCGGCCCGGCTGGTGATGCCCCAGTCGGTCAGCGCGCGGAACATCTCGGGAAAGAGCGTAACGACATCGAACTGCATCGCTCTCTCCGTTCAGCGAATCAGCACAGCAGGTTCAGTAATCGGCTTCCCAGTCGACGACGATACGCTTCGCCGCCAGGTCCACCGTCTTCACAAACACGCCGACGAACGGAATCAACCGCTCGCCGGTGGCGGGCTTGCCGTCCTTGCCCGTCGACGGGTACTCGACGCGCAACACCGACTGCGCGCCGTTGTCGATCAGGTCGGCGACCTTGCCGAGCTCGACGCCCGCCTCGTTGGCGACATCGAGACCCATCAGGTCGACCCAGTAATACTCGTCGGCTTCGGTCGCGGGGAAATCCGCGCGGCTCACGTAGATGCGCGCGCCGCGCAACTGCAATGCGGCGTCGCGATCCGCAACACCGCCCAGTTGCCCGACCACGCTGTCGCCGTGCACCTTGGCGCTCACGCGCACCGCGGAATGGCGTTCCGGATGCTCGCGGCCCTTCAGGAGCCACCAGCGTTTTGCTGCAATGAGCGCCTTGCCGCCTTGCGCGTGCGGGGCGATTTTCAGCCCGCCCTTGAGGCCATAGGCATCGAGCACGGCGCCGACTTCGACTGCGTCGGCTGGCCAGCTCGCCGGCGTTTCGGCGCGCAGGCCTTCGGCCGCGCCGAGCGCTTCAGGCGCGCTATCAACAGGATTGCGCGCCTGCGCGCGTACCGCAGGCTTGCGCGCGAACGCGCCGAACGACGGCGCCTTGCGCGACGCGGCGCCAGATGAAGCTTCGGCGCCTGCTTCAAGGCCTTCGGGACCTTTGCGCGGCACATCGCCCGCTGCGGCAGCAGCGCCCTTGTCCGCTTTTACGTCGTCATGCACGGGCATGGGCAAACCTCGCAGCCAGCTTGAACGCGTACACGCGGCTCACGCTGCGCGCACGTGGGTAAAACATATAAAGACTTAAGCAGCCGGTTGAGCGGCAGCAGCCTTTTGCGCTTCCTTCACGAGACGCTCGACGGCCGGCGACATTTGCGCGCCGTTTTCTTGCCAGTACGTCACGCGATCTTGCGCGATACGGAGGGTTTCACCCTTGGTGGCGACCGGGTTATAGAAGCCCACGCGCTCGATGAAACGGCCGTCGCGACGGTTACGCGAATCGGTTGCGACGATGTTGTAGAACGGGCGCTTCTTCGAGCCGCCGCGTGCCAGACGGATGATGACCATACTAGAATCCTTGAAAACCGGGGGTTCGGGACTACTGAAACATGCGATTATAGCCCGAAACCAATGGCATAACAAACACTTAACCGGGACCCGGGCGGAAACGGCGCGAAAACGACGCGCCAATCGGGGGAATGCGTTGGGGAAACGACGATGAATGGCGATCGATCAGCGTCTGACGGATGTGGCGGGCAAGGCTGCGCACAAGCGCCGAAGCGGCGGCGGGCGTGGATTTATGCGACATGGTGCAGCACAAAAACCTCGCGCATCGGGTGCGTTGCCTGCATCGCATGTATCAAGCGCTTGTGGCGGCGCGACAACGCGCCTTCGCCCACACACACCACAGATCCGGCCCCTCATCGACGCAACTTGAGCCATGTCGATGCGCCGCGCACGCGCGCGGCGCCCCGCATTTTACGGCAATGCTGCGCACCGCTCGCACTCGCGGCCCCGCTTGTCTCCTCGCTGGTCTCCTCGCTTGTTGCCCCACTCTTCTCCTCGCCAGTCGCCCCATTTGCTGCCTCGTTTGCCGCACTTCTGAGCGCATCGGCCGCGCTGGCCGCGCCACCCATCGAGCGTATCCGGCTGCCGGCCGGCTTCCACATCGAAATGCTCGCCGACGACGTGCCCGGTGCGCGCGAAATGACGCTCTCGCCAGCCGGCACGCTTTACGTGGGCAGCATGGAAGGCCGCGTCTACGCGCTCGAACTGCGCGACGCCAAGGTCGTCAAGCGCCGCGTGGTCGCCTCCGGGCTCACGATGCCGGTGGGCGTCGCCTGGCACGACGGCGCGCTCTATGTTTCCGCAGTCTCGAAGATCGTGAGGCTGGACGCCATCGACACGCATCTCGACAATCCGCCCAAGCCCGCCATCGTCACCGATGCACTGCCCGCCGATCGCCACCACGGCTGGAAATTCATCGCCTTCGGCCCGGACGGCAAGCTCTATGTCCCGCAGGGTGCGCCCTGCAATGTCTGCCTGAGCGCGAACGATCCGCAGCGCGACCACTACGCGATGATCGGCAGAATGAATCCGGACGGCACGCACTACGAGACGATCGCGCGCGGCGTGCGCAATACGGTGGGTTTCGCGTGGCATCCGCAGACGCACGAACTGTGGTTCACCGACAACGGCCGCGACCTGATGGGCGACGACACCCCCGACGACAAGCTCAACCGGCTCTCGCGCGTGGGCCTCGATTTCGGCTTTCCCTACTGCCACGGCGGCAACGTGGCCGATCCGGAATTCGGTGCGGGCCATCCGTGCAGCGGTTTCACGCCGCCTGTCGCGAAGCTGGGCGCGCACGTCGCGGCCCTCGGCATGCGCTTTTATACCGGCTCGATGTTCCCGCCCGGGTATCGCGACAGCATCTTCATCGCCGAGCACGGCTCATGGAACCGCAGCAAGAAGGTGGGCTATCGCGTGGTGCGCGTCACCGTCGGCGCCGACGGCACGAACGCGCATCAGGAAGTGTTCGCGCAGGGATGGCTCAATCCCGACGAGACCGGGTGGGGCCGCCCCGCCGACGTGCTGCCGCTGCCCGATGGGTCGCTGCTCATCAGCGACGACTACGCGGGCGCGATTTATCGCGTGACCTACGCGAAGCCCTAGCTGCGGCACGCTCCCCCCGCTGCACTCACGCACCGCCGCTTTCAGGCATTTCCCGGCATAAGCGGCAACCTCTGCTTGCGCGAGCGCGTGCCACGTACAATGGCCGGCGGCCCGCGTCCGCGCGTGCCCGCGCGGTTGCACACGCAGTCATCGCACACGCAGTTGTTGCGCAATCAACGCGCAGTCACCCAATCCGTCTGCTCATGTCCAATCAAAAGAATCCCGCACGCTTTCGCTCCAAGACACTCACTGCTGCCCTCGCCTTCCTGTTCGGCAGCCTCGGCGCGCACCGCTTCTATCTGTATGGAATGCGCGACGTATGGGGCTGGGCCCATATCGCCGGCACGCTGCTCGGTATTCCCGGCGTGCTCCTGCTCGTAGCCACCCAACGCGCTTCGATACCGGGCTGGGCACTCGCAACGATCGGCGCCGTATCGGTGCTCTCGGCGTTTCTTGCGGCCATCGTCTACGGGCTGCGCCCCGACGCCAAGTGGGACGCGCAGTTCAACGCGGCCTTCGCGGGACAGCGCGCGAGCCGCTCGGGCTGGACCGTGATCTTCGTGGTGATCTTCTCGCTGTTCTTTGGCGCGTTTTCGCTGATGACGGGCCTTGCGCTCTCGTTCCAGACTTACTTCGAATCGCAGGTCGAGGCGGCCAAGGCAATCTCCCAGTAGCAACGCAATAGCCACGGAATCGGCACTGCGGCCACAGATGCCGCAGCGGCCGCACTAGAACAAATCGAGTTGCGGCTTCTCGCGCACCGTCTTCGCGCGCACGAATGCCGACATGTCCAGAATGCCGTGACGCCGCTCGTTCAACCCGAGCCGTTTCACGGCCTTGTGAAAGCGCTGCTTGAGCAAATCCGCCCAGAGCCCAGTGCCCTTCATGCGTTGCGAAAACGCCGAGTCGTAATCCTTGCCGCCGCGCATATCGCGCACGCGGCTCATCACCCGCGCCGCGCGTTGCGGAAAATGCGCCTCCAGCCAGCCCTCGAAGAGCGGCGCCACCTCCCACGGCAGGCGCAGCACGATATAGCTCGCGCTCGTTGCGCCCGCCTCGGCGCAGGCTTCCAGCACCCGTTCCATGTCCGGCTCGGTGACGAATGGAATCACGGGCGCGATGCTCACCCCTACAGGAATGCCCGCCTGCGCGAGCGTGCGGATCGTGCGCAGCCGCCGCGCGGGCGTGGCTGCGCGCGGCTCGAGCGTGCGCGCGAGATCGGCGTCGAGCGTGGTGATCGTGATCGCGGCCATGAATTGCTGGCGTTGTGCCATGGGCACGAGCAAGTCGAGATCGCGCTCGATCAGCGAAGACTTGGTGATGGCCGCAAACGGATGCTCATGCTCGCTCAGCACCTCGATCACGCGGCGCGTGATGCGCAGATCGCGCTCGACGGGTTGCCAGGCATCGGTGTTCACGCCTAGCGCGATGGGCTCAGGCTCGTAAGCGGGCTTCGCGATTTCGCGCGCGAGCAGCTCGGGGGCGTTGATCTTCGCGTAAATGCGGCTCTCGAAATCGAGCCCCGGCGAAAGCCCGAGGTAGCTGTGCGTAGGCCGCGCAAAGCAGTAGATGCAGCCATGCTCGCAGCCGCGATACGGATTGAGCGAAACGTTGAACGGAATATCGGGCGACTGGTTGCGCGTGAGAATGCTCTTCGCGCGCTCCTCGAAGACCTGGGTGCGCAATGCGGGTGTTGCTTCGGTGGCCAGATCGTCCGCGCTATCACACTCGCCCTCACCGTCGCCATCGTGACCGCCTGCGCCCTCGCCTGGCTGCGCGTGCTGCCAGCCATCGTCGAAGGCTTCGCGTTGATCGACCTCGTAGCGCCCCTGCAGGTTCGTGACGGCCCCGCGCCCCTTGCGCGGCGCGGGCGGAGCGACGGGGTACCAGGTCTCAGGCGAATGATCAGGGTTAAGGTCTTTCACGGCAAAGCAACAAGGCGTCTCAATACTGTATAAATATACAGTATTGAGACGCCTTGTCGAGGGAGAAAAACGGGGCGCTTTCGAGCGCGTCCCGCGGGTGCCGCATGCCTTTAAGCCGTCGCGCGGCTACTCGCCTACCGCAATCGTCAGCGTCTCCTTGATCTCCTCCATCACCACATAGCTCTTCGACTGCACCGCGCCCGGCAGTTGCAGCAGGATGTCGCCGAGCAGCTTGCGGTAGTCGGACATTTCGCCAATGCGCGCCTTGATCAGATAGTCGAAGTCGCCCGAGACCAAATGGCATTCGAGCACTTCGGGGATCTTCTTCACCTCGCGGCGGAACTGGTCGAACATGTTGCCGCTCTTGTGGTCGAGCGTGATCTCCACGAACACCAGTAGCGCCGCGCCCAGCACATTGGGGTTCACGCGTGCGTAGTAGCCCGTGATGACACCGTCGCGCTCCATGCGCTTGACCCGCTCGATACAAGGCGTAACGGAAAGCCCGACCTGCTCCGCGAGATCCTTCATGGCCATGCGGCCATCCTCCTGGAGCAGCTTCAGGATCCGGTGATCGAGCCGGTCCAGCGCGCGGACCGGCTGACGCTGCGTTCTCATGCTTTTTTCCTGAAAATCTAAAAAATACGATAACAAAATCTAGTCGCAGAGCAATAGCATAGTCGATATTACTGGCTATATCCGATTTTTCATGCCATCTGTGCTGGATGACCCCAAACCGGGCGCATCAGCCACTGGCGAGACGGCGTAGCCCTAACAAATCTATGTGGAGCAGGCTATGCGAGTCGTCGTGTTAGGCAGTGGTGTGGTCGGGGTTGCCAGCGCCTGGTATCTTGCCCGCGCGGGCCATGAAGTCACGGTGATCGACCGCGAGTCCGGTCCCGCACTCGAAACCAGTTTTGCGAACGCCGGCCAGATCTCGCCGGGTTACGCCGCACCGTGGGCCGCACCGGGCGTGCCGCTCAAGGCGATCAAGTGGATGTTCGAGAAGCATGCGCCGCTAGCCATCCGCCTCGACGGCACGAAGTTCCAGTTGCAGTGGATGTGGCAAATGCTGCAAAACTGCACGACCGAACGCTATGCGCTCAACAAGGGCCGCATGGTGCGCCTCGCCGAATACAGCCGCGATTGCCTCCAGGCGCTGCGCGCCGACACCGGCATCCAGTACGAAGGCCGCACGGGCGGCACGCTGCAAGTGTTCCGCACGCAGCAGCAGTTCGACGGCGCAGCGAAGGACATCGCCGTGTTGAAGGAAGCGAACGTCCCATACGAGCTGCTCACCGCCGCCGAACTCGGCCGCGCCGAACCGGCGCTCGCCGCGGTTTCGCACAAGCTCACCGGCGGCCTGCGCCTGCCCGGCGACGAAACCGGCGACTGCCAGCTCTTCACCACGCGCCTCGCGAAGATGGCCAAGGAACTGGGCGTCAAGTTCCGCTACAACACGCCGATCGACGGCCTCGCTGTGCAAGGCGAGCGCATCGCGGGCGTGCAGTGCGGCAAGGAACTCGTGCGCGCGGACTCGTATGTCGTCGCGCTCGGCTCGTTCTCCACGAAGATGCTGGCCGGTCTCGTGAAGATTCCGGTCTACCCGCTCAAGGGCTACTCGATCACGGCGCCGATCGTCAACGCGGGCGCCGCGCCGGTCTCCACCGTGCTCGACGAAACCTACAAGATCGCGATCACGCGTTTCGACGACCGCATCCGCGTGGGCGGCATGGCCGAGATCGTGGGCTACGACAAGACGCTCAAGCAGGCGCGGCGCGAGACGCTCGAAATGTGCGTGAACGACCTGTTCCCGGGCGGCGGCGACACCTCGCAAGCCACCTTCTGGACCGGCCTGCGCCCGATGACGCCGGACGGCACGCCGGTGGTGGGCCGCACGCCGTTCTCGAACCTGTTCCTGAACACGGGCCACGGCACGCTCGGCTGGACGATGTCGTGCGGCTCGGGCCAGTTGCTCGCCGACCTCATCTCGGGCAAGCAGCCGGCGATCAAGTCCGACGATCTCTCGGTCTATCGCTATCTCGGCGAAACGCGTGGCGAGCATCGCCCGGCTTACGCGTAATTCCTGCGCTGCTGCCGCGCATGTACAAACGGCGCCTTATACAAGGCGCCGTTTTTTATTTCTTCGGTCACGTTGATGCCGCGCGGCCCGTTCTCCGCATGCGCCTTCTCAGAACTGATCTTCCGATAGCGCCAGCATGCCCTCGGCGCCGTTCGCGCTGACGATCGCCGCTTCAAGCGCCACGGCCTGCGGCAACACGTGTTCCGCGTAGCACTGCGCCGTCGCGAGCTTCGCGCCATGGAACTTCGGATCGCCCTGCATCAAGCGCTGCGAGGCAAGCATGGCGCGCGCCATCTGCCAGCCGCCCAGCACGATGCCCGCGAGCTTCAGATACGGCACGCTGCCCGCGAAAACCGCGTTCGGATCGCGCCTCGCGTTGGCGAGCACGAAGCCTACCGCCGAGGCCAACGCCTGCTGGCCGAGCGCCAGATGCTTCGCCATCGACTTGAATGCGGGACCTTCATGAGCCCCGAGCTGCACGACGGTCTGCCCGATTTCGTCGACGAGCGCCTTTGCCGCCGCACCGCCATCGCGCAGCGTCTTGCGGCCGATGAGATCGTTGGCCTGAATGGCCGTGGTGCCCTCGTAGATCGCCAGAATGCGCGCGTCGCGATAGAACTGCGCCGCGCCCGTTTCCTCGATGAAACCCATGCCGCCATGCACCTGCACGCCGAGGCTCGCCACGTCGATGGCAAGCTCCGTGCTCCAGCCCTTCACGATCGGCACGAGGTATTCGTAGCGCGCCTGATGCTGCGCGCGCACTATCTCATCGGGATGCCGACGCGCGCGGTCGCTCTCCCCCGCCGCCACATACGCGAGCGCACGCGCGGCCTCGGTGAGCGCGCGCATGGTCGAGAGCATGCGGCGCACGTCGGGATGGTGAATGATGGTCACGGCCGCTTTGGCGGACCCGTCCACGGGGCGGCTCTGCACGCGCTCCTTCGCGTATGCGGCCGCCTTCTGATACGCGCGCTCCGCGATCGCCACGCCCTGCATGCCCACGGCGAAGCGCGCCGCGTTCATCATGATGAACATGTATTCGAGGCCGCGATTCTCCTCGCCGATCAACTGCCCCACCGCGCCGCCGTGATCGCCGTATTGCAGCACGGCCGTCGGGCTCGCCTTGATGCCGAGCTTGTGCTCGATGGAGACGCAATGCACGTCGTTGCGCGCACCGGGCGAGCCGTCGTCGTTGACGAGAAACTTCGGCACGATGAAGAGCGAGATGCCCTTCACGCCTTCGGGCGCATTGGGCGTGCGCGCGAGCACGAGATGGACGATGTTCTCCGCCATGTCGTGCTCGCCCCACGTGATGAAAATCTTGGTGCCGAAGAGTTTGTAGGTGCCATCGGCCTGCGGCTCGGCGCGCGTGCGCACGGCCGCGAGATCGGAGCCCGCCTGCGGCTCGGTGAGATTCATCGTGCCGGTCCACTCGCCTGAAATGAGCTTCGGCACGTAGCGCTGCTTCTGTTCCTCGCTGCCCGCCGTGAGAAGCGCCTCGATCGCGCCATCGCTCAGGAGCGGACACAGCGCGAACGACAGGTTCGCCGCGTTGAGCATCTCCATGCACGGCGTACCAACAAGCTTCGGCAGTCCTTGTCCTTCGTATTCCTGAGGATGTTGGACGCCCTGCCAGCCACCGGCAACGTATTGACGAAAGGCATCGGCGAAACCAGGTGTCGTGTGCACGTTGCCGTTTTCCCAGCGGCTCGGATTGCGATCGCCTTCGACGTTCAGCGGCGCGAGCACCTCTTCACACAATTTCGCCGCCTCCTGGAGCACGGCCTGCACGGTCTCGGGCGTGACATCCTCGCCGCCGGGCAGCGCGGCAATCTCTTCGAGTCCCGCCAGTTCCTTCATCGCGAACAGCATGTCGCTTATCGGTGCGTTGTACATGGCGTTTGTCTCCAGTCCAGGCCTGCGATGATGAAAAAAAGGGGCGCACGAAGCGCCCCTTTTGTGTGCCGCCGGACCTCGCACTGCCGTCCGGCTTCGCCTGTGTTGCGGCGCTTAGCCGAGCTCTTTGACGAGCTCGGGCACGACCGTGAATAGATCGCCCACGAGGCCGTAATCGGCGACGCTGAAGATCGGCGCTTCTTCGTCCTTGTTGATCGCCACGATTACCTTCGAGTCCTTCATGCCAGCCAAGTGCTGGATCGCGCCCGAGATGCCCACTGCAATGTAGAGCTGCGGTGCGACGATCTTGCCGGTCTGGCCGACCTGGTAATCGTTGGGGACATAGCCCGCATCCACTGCCGCGCGCGAGGCGCCCAGTGCTGCGTTGAGCTTGTCGGCGAGCGGTTCGAGAACCTTCGTGTAGTTCTCGCCGCTGCCCAGACCGCGACCACCCGAGACGATGATCTTCGCGCTCGTGAGTTCCGGACGGTCGAGCTTCGTGACTTCACGGCCGACGAACTGCGAAAGGCCACTGTCCGCTGCCGCGTCGAGTTTTTCGACTGCTGCGCTGCCGCCAACGGCCGCGACTGCATCGAATGCGGTCGTGCGGACCGTGATGACCTTGATGGGGTCTTGCGATTGCACGGTTGCAATCGCGTTACCCGCGTAGATCGGACGCTCGAACGTATCCGGCGAGTCGACTGCCGTGATGTCGCTGATCTGCGCGACGTCCAGCTTCGCAGCGATACGCGGCGTGACGTTCTTGCCCGCTGCCGTGGACGGCGCGAGGATGTGCGAATAATTCTTCGCAATGCCAACGATTGTGGCTTCGACATTCTCTGCAAGACCCACTTCGAGTTGCGGCGCGTCGGCCAGCAGTACCTTCGCAACGCCGGCAATCTTTGCTGCTGCGTCAGCGGCTGCTTGAGCGTTGTGACCCGCGACCAGCACGTGGATGTCGCCGCCGATTTTCTGCGCGGCAGCCACGGTATTCAGCGTCGCAGCCTTGATGGTTGCGTTGTCGTGTTCGGCTATTACCAGGTTCAACAGATTCGTCATTTCTTTCTCGCTCCCCTAACCTTTAAAGCACCTTGGCTTCGGTCTTCAGCTTCTCGACCAGCGTCTTCACGTCCGCAACCTTCACGCCTGCCGAGCGCTTGGGCGGCTCGACAACCTTCAGAGTCTTCAGACGCGGCGCGACGTCCACACCGAGGTCTTCGGGCTTGAGCGTCTCCAGCGGCTTCTTTTTCGCCTTCATGATGTTCGGCAGCGTGACGTAGCGCGGCTCGTTCAAACGAAGGTCCGTGGTCACCACAGCGGGCAATTTCAAGGAGAGCGTTTCCGCGCCGCCATCGACTTCACGCGCGACCGTGGCCTTGCCATCGGCAACCGTGATCTTCGAAGCAAACGTGGCTTGCGGCAGGTTCGCCAAGGCGGCGAGCATCTGGCCGGTCTGGTTCGAATCGTCGTCGATGGCTTGCTTGCCGAGGATAATCAGCGAAGGTCGCTCTTTATCGACAACGGCTTTAAGCAACTTCGCCACCGCGAGCGGTTGCAACTCCTCAGTCGACTCGATGAGAATGGCGCGATCCGCGCCAATAGCCAGCGCAGTGCGCAGCGTTTCCTGCGCCTGCGCGACACCGGCAGACACGGCGATCACTTCCGTCGCCACGCCAGCTTCCTTCAAACGAACCGCTTCTTCCACGGCGATTTCGTCGAACGGGTTCATCGAGAACTTCACGTTGGCGATATCCACGCCCGTGCCATCCGACTTCACCCGTACTTTCACGTTGTAATCGACAACACGCTTAACCGGCACCACGATTTTCACTTTCGTCCCCTTCACTGTTTCACATGCGCTACTCGAGAGCGCATTACACGTGGGTTCGTGGCGGACGACAACTATCGATTAACTCTGCCCGTCATAGCGCACCTATTGGCCGGCTCGCGGGCTCAGAGGTCACGACGTTCTGGTTTGCCTACGCGTTTGTCTGCATGCGCCTCACCCGCGCGACACACCTGAATCACGCAACTCGCGCCGCAATATCTTGCCGGTCACGGTCTTCGGCAGTTCGTCGACGATCGCGACGATGCGCGGATACTTGTACGCCGCCATGCGCTCCTTGCAGTACGCAACGAGTTCGTCGGGCGTGACACTCGTCTGCGGCTTGAGGCTCACCACGGCCTTCACTGTCTCGCCGCGATAGCTGTCAGGCACGCCCACTACAGCGGCCTCGCGCACGGCCGGATGCGTGTACAGCACGTCCTCCACTTCGCGCGGCCAGACCTTGTAGCCGCCCGCGTTGATCATGTCCTTCTTGCGGTCGACGAGATAGAACCAGCCGCTGGCGTCCATGAAGCCCACATCGCCGGTACGGAAATAACCCTCGACAATGGCCTTCGCGCTTTCGTGCGGCTTGTTCCAGTAGCCCGGAACGATCATCGGCCCGCGCGAAATGATCTCGCCCACTTCGCCAGGCGGCAGCGGCCGCCCTGCGTCGTCGCCGATATACGAGTCCACGTCGAAAGCCGGCACGCCAATCGAAAGCGTGCCCGACGCGGCATCGACGGGTGCATCGCGACCCACCGGCACCAGGTGCGTGGGCGAAGTCGTTTCAGTCAGCCCGTAGCCGTTGTGAATGTAGTGGCCGAAGCGCGCGCGAAACGCCTCGATCACGCTCGGTGGAATGGGCGCGCCGCCCGAATAGATGCGCCGCAGCGAGGCGAAATGCGCGCGCGTCGCCTGCGGCTGATTCATCAGCGCGATAAAGGCCGTGATCGCGCCGATGGTGAATTCGGGCTTGTGCTCCGCCATCGCATCGAGCATCACGCCGGGCTCGAAGCGGAACGCAAGCACGAGCGGCGCGGCGCAGATGAACGCGGCGGCCACGTGGCCCACGAGTCCGGTGATGTGAAAGAGCGGCGCGAGGCCGAGAATGGGCGCACCTTCGCGCAGGCCGATCCAGTCGCGATACACCTGCGCATTGAACGCGACGTTGCCGTGCGTGTTCATCGCGCCCTTGGGCATGCCCGTGGTGCCCGATGTGTAGACGAGCATCGCGACGTCGCTCGCGCTCAATTCGACGACGGGCGGCCTGCGCGAGCGATACGCGGCGATGACGGCGCCGAGGTCTTCGGCGTCGGGCTGAACCGGCGCTGCCGTTGCCGCTGCCGCTGCCGCCGTTGGGTTCGCGCGCGCCATGCCCGCGAAAAGCCGTTCGTCGTTGCGGCTCTGATAATCGAGCGCCGATGTGGTCATCACCATCGGCGCGATGCCGCCTTCGCCCGCTTTGCCGGCTTTGCCCGCTTCGGCTTGCACGCGAGCTTCCTCGGCGAGCAAGGGCCGCACCACTTCCTCATGGAGCGACGCATGGCAAACCAGCATGCGTGCGCCGGAATCGGCCAGCAACACGCGTAACTCGCGCGCGCGGTTCATCGGATTGACGGGCACCGCAATCGCGCCGATCTTCCACGCCGCCACGAGTGCGATCACGAACTGCGGCACGTTCTGCAGATAAATGGCGACGCGATCGCCGCGCGCGCAGCCGCGCTCGATCCATGCACACGCAAGCGCGTCCGATTGAGCGTCGAGCTCGGCGTAGGTGAGCGCGCCGTCGAAGTAGCGCAGCGCGGCGTGCTGCGGCGCGCGCTCGACGGCGGCGCGAAACAGGCTCAGGGCGTCGGCGTAGTCCTGCGAGATCGTTGCCGCGTGGCCGGGCGCATAGTGCGCGAGCCACGGTTTGTTTTCGTAGAACGTCATGTGCGCTCCGGCAGGGTAGACATGGGCGCACGACCAACGCGTCGCGCGCAGCAGACCGGTTCAATGGCCAGGCATGCGGACGATGCTACGCTTAATTGACCACCGCCGGACCCACCGGCGCACCGCGGCACGCCAGGCCCTACACATGCGTGCGCAACATCGCGATCTGCTCGCGCCAGCGCGCGAGCACTTTTTCGCGCTCGTGCAGGCGGAACGTCACGCCGCTCAGCACTTCGGCATACTTCGCGCGATGCACGTCCACGCGCTCGATGCGCAGGCGAAACACGCCAAGGTCGAGGTCGGTCTGATGCTGCGCCACCAGGCTCGCGTGCGCGCGTATCTCCAGCATCGCACCGTCGTGCACCAGCGTCAGCGTGAGGCGCGCGTCGCGCAGCATGTTCTGTGCGGTGTTCGAGCGCGGCCACATCGCCACGAGCAGCGTTTGTGCGTCGATGGCCAGAACTTCGCCCACGCTCAATTGCGCGCCATGCGGCCAGCCGTCGGCGCTCACGGTCGAGAGCCGGAAGGCCTCGTTGGCGCGCGCTTCGAGGTGCTCGCCGTTCAGCGCGTCCACGAGTTCCGGTGGCAGAACGCGCGCGTCGTGCCGCTCGCGCGGGTGCTCGCCCCCTGGTGAGGCGGAGCCTTTTTCACTGAAATACGCCGTCATGTTCCCGCCCTCCCGATAGCCATTGAAGCGACGCGCGCAAGCGCCACGTCAATCTAGCGCATCGCGCGCGGCGATGGAATCGCCGGCTCGGGCCGCTCGCTCGCCGCACTTGTATTCGCTGACATTTTCTCGGCTTATACTCGGCGTCTCCGTGTCCCCACCGCGCCATTCCAACGACTATGAAACGTGTGACCGTCCGGCAATCGCCGGTGCATGGCAAAGGCGTATTCGCGCTGCTTCCGTTGCGCGCCGGGGAGCGCATCTTCCAGTACAAGGGCATGGTGACCACGTGGCGCGAGGCGGCGCGCTGGAATGCGCGGCGCGGCGACTCGGGCCACACGTTCCTGTTCGGCCTTTCCGATGGGCGCGTGATCGACGGCGGGCGCGGCGGCAATGGCGCGCGCTGGCTCAATCATGCGTGCGCCGCGAACTGCGAGGCGATCGAGGACGACGGACGCGTGTTCATCGAAACGATCCGCGATATCGCGCCCGGCGAGGAGCTCTTCATCGACTACGCGCTCGAAATCGAAGAGCAGAGCGCAGACGATGCGCAGCGCGACTATGCTTGCCGCTGCGGCGCCCCGCTCTGCCGCGGCACCATGCTGGGCGAACTGGCCGCGGGCGCGCTCGTTCTCGCGGTGTGAGTCAGCGGTTCAATCGAACGATTTGCTCAGGAATACAGATGAATCGCGCGACTGCCGTCGTTAGCCTGGAATCGCCGAAACGACCTCGTGGATCCAGGCCTCGCACCACGGCGTTTCGCGTGAAAAACGCGCACTGAGGTCGTCGGCACACGTTTTCCGGGCGCCATGCGCAGGGGCCGGACAGCGCCCAAAAAACGCACGTCACGCGGCGCTTTGCTTGAGCCTCGCGTACACGAACTGCCCGAAATACCACGACAGATCGGAGTGGCTGAGGATATTCGCATCCGACAACGCGCCGGCTTCGAGCTTCAGGCGGCGCAGCATGAGCTTGCCGGCCTGCGACGCGATATACAGGCGCACGAGCTCCTTGCGGGTCTTCTCGTCGGCGGATTCAAAGTGCTCGCGCCCGCGCTGGACTTCCTCGTTGCGCTGCGTGCGCGCCTCTTCGTCGCGCGCGGCGATGCTCTGCTTCACGGCGCTGCCGGCCGCGGCCCGCGCGGTTTCCTCGGCGCTCACGGCGGCAGCCATCTCGCTCTGGATCGCGACCATCTTGCGCTCGGCCTCCGACACCTGCCAGTTGTGGCTCAGCGCCTTCATCAGGTAGCCGGCCGGGCTCTTGGTGACCTTGCCCTGGTTGAGGCGAAAACGCGTGTACTCGATGGCCTGCTGGATGCGCTCGTCGGTCCAGCTCATGCGATGCTCGGCAATCACGTCGAACTGCTTGTTGCTCAGGCCGAATTCTTCCTTGAGCGTGAGCAGCAGATCGTGTGCGTCGGGCTGACGGCTGAGCATGGCGGCAACCGTATCCTTGCGCTTCAGGCGAAAGCGGATCTTGTTGATCTTGCGCGAGGTTTCGGAATCGGCCCGCGTCTCGTAGCTCAGGTCGATGTCCGAGAGCTCGTTGATCTGACGCACGGCCGGATCGAGATACTTCGGCCGGAAATGCTTGAACTCCGAGGCGCTCGAACCGAGCTTGCCGGGCCAGCGGCGCATGACGTCGAGTTCGATCCACTCCGTGAAGCCAGCGCTCACATAGGGCAGCACGTAGTCGTAGATCGCCCGCGCGAAAGTCTGCGAGAAGGCGGCCGTGATGCACAGGTTGAGCCAGTGGTGCTTGTCCGGACCGGTGATGTGACGCAGCATCAGTGGCGGGATGCGGAACTGGATGCGCCCCTTGCCGATCTTGACGCTGCCCATCAACTGCTCGGAAATCCACTGGTCCTCTTCGCTGGGCGCGCGGTCGGGCGGCGTGTCCGTCACCTCGATGAGCACCCGCTGCGCCTCCTTGATCACGCTCTGGAGATGGCGCACGTTGCGGCTCTCGTAGCGCATGAGCCACTTGAAATAGTTCAGGTCGACGTCGTAGATCTCGCGCGGCAGCGGCTCCTGGGCGGCGATGAAGTAGGCGGCGTCGATAAAGCGCCGCGACGACAGCCCGAGGCCGTTGATCGCCACAAAAACGTTATTGCGCTGAAAGCCGATCTCTCTCGTGCTCTCGCTGATGGGCTGGCCGGACATCTCCTCAAACAACCCGAGCGACATCTGCTGGGTGGTCGTCCTGCGTCCGCTCTCCTCCGACATTCGCGTGCTCTCCGTCGATATTGGCCGCGACTCTATCACTCCGCTAACACAAGTCAACACAATAAACGTTACCTCGAATGGCGAGCGAGAAAGGGTCGGCACAAAAAACGTGCCGAACTGCACATAGACCTCTCCATTGCCAGCACAAAAAACGGCACCTATACGCACATAAATCGATGCCTCTTGCACATGGAACGTTGCTTTTCGACGCCAAGTTGTTGAAGACAAAGGAGTTGGATGCGTACGTTAGTGGGTTTGTGGGTTTTCTTTGTTTAAGTAAACAAACCAACCGCGTATAGCGAAGACGCTTCGCGCAAAATTTCCCGCGAATTGGATAACGGCTTCGAGGCGAATTTCTTGGCGTCGAACGCCTGGATCACCGTATAGACGGGTGTTTTGCACGTGTGACTTTCTGAATTCGTCTCGCCGTCGGCTCATCTGAGACGTTTTATAAGCCCTTTGGGCAACGTTTTATGTGCGAGCACGCACCTGGACAGTAACGGTTTGTGTGCAAGCTGCTGATCGAAGGCGCTCGATGGCAAGTTCCTCTCGCGTAACGCTCCATCGGGTAACGGTTTTTGTGCGCAACCGTGTGAGCGCTCCAAGGTTGAGGTTTTTGTGCAGGGGGATTGGGCTAATGGAAGAGGTAACGTTTAATGTGCACGAGCCTTCGAGGATGGCCGGCCGGCGTCAGGAGAGTCCGGGCAGGGAACGGTAACGGTTTTTGTGCTGACTTTCTGGCGCTTTGGCGAGCGGGCACTGTTTGCGGACAGAACCGTTGCCATTTCGTGGCGAGTGTTCGGCAATAGCGTTGCTCTGGCCTTGCACGGAGGTCACGTTTTTTGTGCAGATCCACGCTTCGGTGGTTCGCTGCTCAGCGGGTGTCGGTGCAGGTAACGGTTTTTGTGCTGCTTGTCTGGACTTGAGCGGCCGAAGTCCGTGTGCGTGCACAAAATCCGTTACTGTGAAACCCGGAGTTAGCTACATCATTTCCGGGATTGGCGAAAGTGCACAAAAACCGTGACCTTCGCGAATTCCTCGTGTTCGTGCGAATGCTTATGTGACGGCGAAAATGGGAATGAGTCGCCGCACGCGTGAGAATGGTGGAAGATTTGGACGGCCTTCTGCGTAAAAAATAAGCAGATCGGCGCAAATGGCCTTAATCGTCGCCTGGACGGCCTGATGGCCTGGCGAAGGTCCAAGGCTGGACTCACGGCTTCGAGGCCGTTATAGCGCAAATAAAAAGGTCGATTTTTTTAAAAATCGACCTCAATCAGTGTGTTTCGATACGCTTTTCCTGTATTCTACGCTTTATCCAAATTCCGATGAAAAGCGTATTAATGGCAAAGACTATCGAATTTCCATCGATCGATCGGCGCGTGGACCTTTCCGCGGTCACGCAGTTTGCAGAGGAAGCCGGTCATCTGTCAGAAGAACTTCGGGAAATGATGCTGGCGCCGAAGCCACGGAAGATGGCGCCCACATTCACGTCCGCGCAAGTCGCCGAGCTCTGCGGCATCGACCGTATCAAGCTCAACAACCTGCTCGCTACGCGCGAGGGTCTGCCGCAGGGCGAGGCACAGGGTTCGGGGCGCAGCCGGGTGTTTACCTTGCCTGAAGCGCGCACCTGGGTCCAGCAGGTTTCGGATATTTATCAAACGCCACTTCATACAGGCGTGCGCGATGGCGACGGCAAGGTAATTCTCGTCGCCAACTTCAAGGGCGGCTCCACCAAGACCACCACGACGATGTGCCTCGCGCAAGGTTTGACGTTGCGCGGGCGGCGCGCGCTGCTTATCGACCTCGACCCGCAGGCATCGCTCACCGAGCTTTGCGGTCTCTATGCGGAAAAGGAAGTGACGGAGGACAGCACGGTCCTGCCGTTCATTTACGATCCGCAGATGGAAGGCGGCCTGCTGAATTTCGTGCAGCCGACATATTGGGATGGCCTCGACGTCATTCCGGCACACCCCACGCTGTTCTCGGCGGAATTTCATATTCCCGGCACGGTCATCAAGAACCCGGGCTTCAAGTTCTGGGACTTGCTGCGCCAAGGTATTCAGACGCTGCGTCAGCACTATGACTACATCATTCTCGATACCGCGCCGTCGCTGTCGTACCTCACGATCAACGCCTTGATGGCCGCCGACGCGATGGTCATGCCGCTGGTTCCCGAGAGCCTGGACTTCATCAGCTCGGTTTCGTTCTGGAGTCTCTTCTCCGATCTCGCGCACACGATCATGGAGCGCGGCGACGAAAAGACCTACGACTTCGTTTCGGTGCTGCTTTCGAAGGTGGATTACGGCAAGACGTCGTCGGCGCCGGTCGTTCGTTCCTGGGTGCAGCGCACCTACAAGGATTGGGTGAGCGCGGTGGAAGTGCCGGCGAGCTCGGCCATGAGTAATGGCGCGCTGGCGATGGCCACCGTGTTCGACATCAGCAAGGGTGACCTTGCCGACAAGACGGTCGCGCGCGTCCGACAACCGCTCACGGATTACGTGCGCTGGATCGATGACCTTTATGTTGAGCAATGGAGGGCCGGGAAATGAGCTCGTTTCGCGACAAGATGGCGGCCAAGACCGCGGAACTCGGCTCGACTTCGGAGCGCCAGACGACCGAACGGCCTGCCGCGCCCGCCGCTCAGGAGCCACGCCGCAGTAGCGCGTTCAAGACGGGCCCGGGGATGCTGGGCGCGCTGGCCGTGGCGCAGCAACGTATCCAGGAACTCGAAAGCACGAGCGACAAGCTCATGCTTCCCGTGAACGCGATTCAGCCGAACCCGTGGCAGCCGCGCAAGATCTTCAGCGACGAAGGCCTCGCTTCACTGGCCGAATCGATCCGCGAAGTGGGTCTGGTGGAGCCGGTCGTCGTGCGGCGCGCGGACAACGGCTATCAGTTGATCGCCGGCGAGCGACGCCTGCGCGCGCATGTCCTGCTGCACGAGGAAGAGATTCGCGCGTCGGTGATTGAGTGCTCGGACCAGGATATGGCGGTGCTCGCGCTGGTCGAGAACGTGGGGCGCGAGGATCTGACCGACTATGAAATTGGTCAGTCGCTGCGTCGCGCAGAGCGTGAATTTCCGACGCGCACGCGTATGGCGGAAGCGTTGGGCATGTCGCGCAAAGGGCTGTACCGGTTTCTCGCGTTCGAGAAGCTTCCCGATTTTATCCGCCGTGACCTCGATCTGAATCCCCGGTTGCTGGGCGGATCGGCTGCGGACGAGATCGTTTCGGCCATCAAGAAGCATGGCGCACACGGGATGAAGGCGGCGCGCGAGCTTTGGCCGGCGGTTGTGTCTGGGACGCTGGATCAGGGGAAGCTGGCCGCCGCCATCGGCGCGCAGTCGGATCGCGGCGACAGCGAGCAAAGCGTTTCGGAGCGGAGCATCGAGAAGATTTTTTCGGGCAAGAGCCACGCTGGCAGCATCACGAAGGATACGAACAGCTTCACCGTGAAGCTGAAGACCGGCGTTCTTTCGGACGCGCAGGAGACGCAGATTCGCGAACTCATCAGCCAGTTGTTCAATGTGAAGCCCGGCTGAGGGAGATTTTTAGATTCTCGGATGGTTGTTAAAGGCCCGCGAAAGCGGGCTTTTTTTTTTTTTGTGCGCCGAGCATGCGCAACAGCTTGGGGGTGAGAGTCCCCTGCCCAGCCAGATGGGGCGAAGGGCTAGTGAAACGCAAGGGCGTCGTCGCGAGGCGGGGTCTGAAGGAAGCGT
>NZ_JAKLJA010000001.1 GCF_022213065.1 Paraburkholderia tagetis | reverse complement strand
ATGTCGTGATCAGCGACATGGAGTTGCTGTTCGAGCCATGTGATGTGCTCCCGCAGGCTGGCGCGGGCGGCCTGATGAGCGCGCGTGAGTCGGTTCTTCTCTGCGACGAGCATCTCGACGAGCTGGATGCGGCGTAGCAGCAGGGCCTGCAACTGCTCGGTCTGCTCGTCATTGAGTGGGCGGACGGTGGGCTGGATCACGGCGGCGAAGTGGGCGATGACGAGGGCATCGATGCGGTCGGTCTTGGCCCGTCGACCGGTGGCGCGGGCGAAATCGCGCACCTGTCTGGGGTTGACTGCGACGGCGGGCAGTCGGGCCTGGCAGAGGGCCTTGAGCACGGCGAGTTCGAGTTTGCCGGTGGCCTCCATGACGATGAGTGCGGGACTGAGTGCGGCCAGCCGCTGGACGAGCTGGTCGATGGAGGTGGCGTCATTGGGAACGCGCCAGGCTTCGGCGGATTCATGAATGGCGAGATCGAGATAATCGCCACTGACATCGATACCGATATAGATCGGGGAAACGGAGTTCATCGCGGTACCCATACTTGCAGGAAAATACGAGCTCGAGGCTCAGTCAACTGTTCGGGTTAAGAGGATGAAGGACAGATGCTCAGGCTTTTCTGCGGGCTCGAAGACCCTGTAGGCAGACGAGCTATCGGTCCAATGCGGCGACAACTGATCAGGCTGGCACCACAGGAGAGAATATACAAGTAGGCAAAAGAAAGCCGCTCAAACCGCCAGTGTGACGCCGTCCACCACTTGCCCGTGATCGGAGCGGTTCCGGAGCGTCTGTCATCACGCGCCGTATAACAGAGTGACTAAGGACTCATTCCTCCGGCGGCGCTGCGCGCGCCGTGGGGCATAATCCAAAACCAGAGGAATGCATACGAATCGATGCAGTGCATGCGCATTCGATACCCAGGCAGTACGCCTGGTTTCCCTTGCATACCCGACCGCTGCGCGCGTAGCGAGCAGCGGGATGAATGACTCCTTTGTCACTGAGTTTGAAGGTGCGAGGTGACGGATGCCCCGGAACCACTTCGATGTAAGGCAAGTGGTCCACTGCGTCACACTAGCGGTTTGAGCCGCTTTCTTTTGCCTGGCGCCCCGCACAGGGGCAACGCTAATAGACCACCACGAACACAAGGAAACGCGAAAAGCACACAAAACCCGTGCCGAAAGGCCCTAAATCAGACTTCGGAGACGGAGGGCAGCGCTTCGAGTTCCGCGAGTTTTTCGCGTTCATCGAGGTACTGCGAGCGATAACCCGAATTCACGCCCCAATAGTAAAAACCGAGCGAGATGATCGCCACCACCAGCATGTCCCAGCCGTAGGGAATCACGTCGTACCCGCCGAACTGCTTGCTGCCGATCAGCGAGAGCACCGCCATGATCGGCAGGTAGGCGCACAGCCACCATGCGGCCTTCAGGTCGCGGCTCCAGCCGTCCCAGCCCGCCTTGCCCTGGAAGTAGAAGTACACCGGCAGCGCGACGATCATCAGCAGGATGATTTCGCCGGTCAGCGGCCACTTCGCCCAGTACAGGATCATCGACGCGCAGACGAACGCGAACGGCGCAATGACCTTCATGAACGGCACCGAGAGCGGGCGCTCCAGATCGGTGGCCGCGCGCTTGAGTGCCATCAGGCTGATCGGGCCGGTGAGGTACGAAATCACGGTTGCCACCGAGATCACCGCCGCGAGCGAGCTCCAGCCACGGAAGAAGAACATGAAGATGAACGAAACGAGCAGGTTGAACCACATCGCCTGACGCGGCACGCCGTAGAACGGGTGCACGTTGCCGAACATCTTCGGCATCGTGTTGTTGCGCTCCATCGCGTAGATCATGCGCGAGGTCGTGGCCATATAGGTCGTGCCGGTGCCGCTCGGGCTCACGAACGCGTCCACGTAAAGCAGGATCGCCAGCCAGTTCAGGTTCAGCGCGATCGCGAGTTCAGCGAACGGCGACTTGAAGTTGAACGTGTTCCAGCCTTTCATGACATCGGCAGGCGAGACCGCGCCGATATACGCAACTTGCAGCAGCACGTAGATCACGAGCGCGCAGAGGATCGAGCCGATCACCGCGAACGGCACGCTCTTCGACGGATTGCGTGCTTCACCGGCGAGATTGATCGGGCTCTGGAAGCCGTTGAACGCGAACACGATGCCGCTGGTGGCAACGGCCGTGAACACCGCCGACCAGCCATAGGGCGCGAAGTCGGTCGATTGGCCGAAGTTCTCGTGATGGAAACCCGCAGCCATCAGGCCCGCGATCGTGAGACCGGGGATGATGAATTTGAAAATCGTGATGACGCTATTGGCCTGAGCGAAAAGCTTCACACCCCAGTAGTTGAGCATGAAGTAAATGATCACCAGCAGCGCGGAGAGGATTAATCCCGAAGACGTGAGCGATCCGTCGACGAAGAGCGCATGCGCCCATGGGTAGGGCCACGTGCTCATGTACTGGATCGAGGCTTCGGCTTCGATGGGAATCACCGAAACGATGGCGATCCAGTTGGCCCATGCGCTGATGAAGCCCACCAGCGCACCGTGCGAGTAGCGCGCGTAGCGCACCATGCCGCCCGATTCGGGGAACATCGCGCCGAGTTCGGCATAGGTGAGCGCAATGGCCAGAATGACCACGGCGCCAATGATCCATGCGCAAATGGAGGCGGGGCCGGCAATCTTGGCCGCTTTCCAGGCACCGAACAGCCAGCCCGAACCGATGATCGACCCGAGGCCGGTGAACATCAGCGCAAACGGGCCGATATGTCGTTTAACAGAACTGCTCACATCGTCTCCTTATTTCCAGATCGAACGGTATCGCGGCGATTTTCGTCACGATCCTTGTCGTCGTCACAAGCATTCGCGCCGCGCATTCAGTGTGTATGAACATTGAAAGGTAAATGCGTCCAGGCGGCTACAAATGCTGAAGGCGGATACTCGGGCGACTTGCCCTGGTGCGTCCAATGCTGAATACACATGGCGTCATGCGAAATTTGCATGATGTGTATAAGAGCGCTGATATATAGGGAGATTCGTGTGCGCGTCGTGCGCACGAAGGCGCGTTGAACGCATGCATATTCATTTATTTGATGCGGGATGCACGGCGCGTGCGATGCAGTAATGGCGGTGTGCTCAAATTGCAAGAAGCAATTGCGGATAATACGCTTGACCGAATCATTCACGCGCTTGGAGACTGCTCTGCACGCGAGAGGAGAAAACATGACGGAGCCCGGCATCATCGAGTTGACCCGCTTCCTGTCTCACACGCCCGAGCGCGTGTGGGCCGCCCTGACCGATCCGGTTGTCCATGCGACATGGTGGGCCGCAGGCGACGTGCGCGCGAGTGTCGGGCATCGTTTTACTCTGGACATGGGCCCTTGGGGCCAGCAGCCCTGCGAGGTCATTGCCGTGGAGCCCGGGCGTCTGTTCGTCTATACGTTCGCAACGGGTACGCTGAACACCACGATCACATGGCGCCTTGCGCCGGAGGGCGACGGCACGCGCCTGACGCTCGAGCACAAGGGATTCGATCTGGATGCGCCGTTGGGGAAGACCGCGTACCAGGGCATGGGCCGTGGCTGGCCGGGCGTCGTCGAGCGGCTTCAGGACGTATTGGCTTCAAGCTGAGGCTGAAAGCTCGCTGGGGCGAGGTTGCTCCCCAGGCAGGACTGCGAAGGATCAGGCCGGGCACATGGTGCTCGGCATGGTTCAGGCTGAATCGCCTGGCGCAGTTGGTTGTGCCTGGTTGCCCTCAGTCGCGCTTGGTTGTGCTTGGTTGCGCTCAGTTTCGTACGCTCAGCAGGTTGGCATCGCGCGCGAGCCGCCACTGGCCGTCGGCTTCCTTGTGCAGGAGCGTGAGGGTATAGCCTGCGCGGTGGACCGTGCTGCCGTTTGGCGGCGTCACGGCAATGTCGATGTGATTGCGGACGAACGCCCAGTCGCCGAGGATCTTCAACTCCACGATCTCGCTCTTGCCGTCCAGTTTCGTCCCTTCCATGCCCTTCGAGGCGGCGGCGAATGCTGCCTTGCCGAACGGCTCCTGCCCCGGGACCATGAAGATCGCGTCGTCCGTCATCAGGTCGAGGACGGTTGCCGTATCGCCGCGTTTGCTCGCGACCATCCAGGTTTCCACGACTTGCCGGATGGCTCGTTCGTCGTCGCTCATGGTGTGCTCCTTCGTTGCGGGTTGGTGCGAACACTATCGCACATCGTTACGCGGCCCGAGGGCCGCGCCCAACTTCGCCCTTGCGCACCGGAAGGCATGAAGGAGCAAGGGTGTCAATCCATCACGACTTTTCCGGCAGGAACCAGTTCATCAAGAGTGCGCAGATGCCACCCGTGGCTACGCCCGACTCCAGCACGTTCTTGAGCGCATGCGGCAGGTTCGCCAGGATCTCCGGCACCTGCGAGACACCCAGGCCCAGCGCCAGCGAGACCGAGATGATGAGCAGCGCGCGGCGGTCCAGCCGGATGCCGGCGAGGATGTTGATGCCCGAAGCGGCCACGGCGCCGAACATCACCATGGCAGCGCCGCCCAGCACGGGCTCGGGCACGGCTTGCAGGGCGCCCGCGACCGGCGGGAACAGGCCGAGCACCACGAGCATGCCCGCGATCCAGATGCCCACGTGGCGGCTCGCGATGCCGGTGATCTGGATCACGCCGTTGTTCTGCGCGAAGACCGAGCTCGGGAAGGTATTGAATACGCCGGCGATCAGCGAATTGGCGCCGTTCACAAGCACGCCGCCCTTGATGCGCCGCATCCACACGGGGCCTTCCACGGGCTCCTTCGAGATCTTGCTGGTGGCCGTGACGTCGCCGATGGCCTCGAGCGAGGTCACGAGATAGATGATCAGCATCGGCACGAAGAGCGACCACGAGAAACCCAGGCCGAAGTGCAACGGGGTCGGGATCTGAAAGAGCGCGGCCTCGCGTGCGCCCGTGAAGTCGAGTCGGCCCATGATGCCGGCCACGATATAGCCGATCGCGAGCGCAATGACGAGCGCCGTGCTGCGCACCCAGACGATGGGCACGCGGTTGAGCACGATGATGGTGCCGAGCACGACGCACGAGAGCGCGAGGTTCTCGGGGTTCGCGAAAGTGCCCTTGGCGATGGCGCCGTAGCCGCCGCCCATGCTGATGAGGCCGACCTTGATGAGGGTGAGGCCGATCAACAGGACCACGATGCCCGTGACGAGCGGCGTGATGAGCCGCTTGATGAAGGGCAGGATGCGCGAGACGCCCATTTCGACGAACGAGCCGGCAATAACGACGCCAAAGATAGCCGACATCACGGCGGTCACGGGCGTGCCCTCTTTGACCATCAGGCTGCCGCCGGCAATCAGCGGGCCGACGAAGTTGAAGCTCGTGCCCTGCACGATCAGCAGGCCCGCGCCCAGCGGCCCGAAGCGCTTGCACTGGAGGAAGGTGGCGATGCCGGAAATCACGAGCGACATCGAAACGATCAGCGTGGTGTCGTGGCTCGAGACGCCCAGCGCCTGGCAGATCAGGAGGCCCGGCGTCACAATGGGCACGATGATGGCCAGCAAGTGCTGCAGCGCGGCCACGAAAGCGAGTGTGGGTGCGGGGCGGTCGTCGGGACCGTAGACCAGATCGCGGGCGAGTTCGGCGTCGTCGGCGGCATCATGGGAAGTGCCGTGAGAAGCGCCGTGAGAAGCGGGTTGTGCGGAGGAAGCGGGTTGCATCGGGGGACGGCGGGTCGAGAGGGTCAGAGAAAAACTGCGGGAAATTGCACGAAAGGGCGAGATTTTAACGGCAAGACCGCGCCTGCGCCCGGAAAATCAATGAGCGGCATAATGACTGGAACGCACTATTCGTGCAGCGGGATGCATCGAATAAGCCGGCGCGTATGATTGCGGCGGCAAGGAAGCAGCATTCGTTGCGCCGGATTCATATTGCCCGCATACCACACGAACACCGCACGTACACCGCATGCATGTTGCGGGCACTCCCGAAGGAGGGCGAGATGACGAACAGGTTCAAGCAGGGCGACCGGGTCCGATGGAATTCGGAGGCGGGCTGGGTCACGGGCACCATCATCGCGGTGCACACGGCCGACTTCGACTATAAGGGGCATACGCATCGTGCGTCGCCGGAGGATCCGCAGTACGAGATCAAGAGCGACAAGACCGATCACATTGCCGCGCATCGGGGCCGCGTTCTTCAACTGCTTTGAAGCGGAGACGACACATGACGCTTCCGTTCTTTACCATCGGCCATTCCAATCACACGCTGGACGACTTCATCGGCCTGTTGAGCGGTGCGGAGATAGGCGTGCTCGCGGACGTGAGAAAAATGCCGAGGTCGAGGACCAATCCTCAGTTCAACGAATCGACGCTTCCCGGGGCGCTGGCGCCATTCGATATCGCATACGAGCATGAGGCGGCGCTGGGCGGTTTGCGCGGCAAGACGCGGACGGTAGCCGAGGACGTCAACGGCTTCTGGACCAACACGAGCTTTCATCATTACGCCGATTACGCACTATCCGCGCCATTCCACGCGGGCCTTGATCGGCTGATCGAGTTGGGGCGAGCCCGGCGCTGCGCGGTCATGTGCTCCGAGGCCGTCTGGTGGCGTTGCCACCGGCGCATCATTACCGACTATCTGATCGCGCGCGGCGAGACCGTCTTCCACATCATGGGCGCTGGCCGTCTGGAGCCCGCCCGGCTGACTGCGGGCGCGATGGTTCAGCCGGACAGAACGGTCGTCTACCCCCGCGAGCCGGACAAGGACACCTAGGCGCGACCGCGCCACAGCGCCACGCTTATACGCGTGACAGGCGCCTCACGCCACGCGCAGCGTCGTGTCGATGCGCGTGCCGCGCTTGATGAAGCGCGTGACGGGCGTCTTTTCGCAGATCTCGGCCAGCCGCGCGCGTTGCGCTTCGTCGAGCGGGCCATCCACGGCGACGCCGCGGCGAATGTACTGCGTGCCGTCCTGCTCGGCATGCAGGCTGACTTCCACGCCGATCGTCGCGTTCGGCCACGCCTTGCGCTGCATGTACATGCGCAGCGTGGCGGCGGTGCAGGCGGCCAGCCCGGAGAGCACCAATGCGAACGGCGCCGGGCCACGATCCTCGCCACCTTCGTGCGTGCCTTCGTCGCCGGTCAGCGCATGGCGGCCGGCCTCGAGGGCGACGACGTAGTTGGGCGCATCGGCGGTAAGGCGAGCGGTGGCGGTGGCGAGCGGCATGGTTCATTCCTCGTTGCGAGGCGGCTCTCGTGCCACCCGGCGTTTGCAGGCGGGCGGCAGCGAGAGGCGCCGATGGAGTCGGGGGCGCACGGCACGGGTAGTGTGCCGGTCCGGACGATTGTGCCATCGACGCAGGGGTTCGTGTCGGCCACCACGGCCGGCTTTGCTGGCTCGCGTTGCCTCACTTTCCGTTGGTCTGAAGCGTCAGATTGTTGTGCACCGCCCTGACGCCCGCAACGTCGCGCGCCACGTCGGCCGCCAGATCGATCTGGCGGGTATCCGGCGCCGTGCCCAGCAGCGTCACGACGCCATCGACAGCCGTGACGTTGATGCCGTCGACGTCGAGCCCGCGCGTGCGCGAGAGCTGGCGCATGACGACTTTGCGCAGCGCCCGGTTGGCGGCTTTAGCGGCTTTGGCCTCGGCTTTGGCGGTGCTTGCCGTAACGGGCGCAGACGCCACCGGCGAGTGGGCGGCAGGGGCTTGCGCATGCGCGTCGAATGCGCAAGCCGCGGCGAAAAACGCGATGCAGAGTCCAACCGCGTAGAGGGTGGAGCAAGGGGTGGGGCAAGGGGTGGAGCAAGAGGGCGAGTTAGGGGCGGAGTAAGCGTGTTTCAACAGGTTTCTCCCAGATCAGAACGAGTGACGGATGCCAACAGTTGCACCCACGGTAGTACCGGCAACGCCATACAACGCACCGTTGACCGACAAGCCCGTGTTCATCGCTCCGTGGTTGTCCACGGAGGCGATCTGTGCGTAGAGCGTGGTTCGCTTCGAGAGGAAATAGCTCGCTCCCAGCGCGGCCAGCAGTGAATGGTTGGCCGTGCGATTGCGATCGCTGGTTACCCACACGCCACCGTCGAGGTCCAGCGCGGGTGTCACGTACCACGACAGACCGCCGCCATAGACGTTGTTGTTGAACGAGCCAGCGACCTTGTAATTGACGAACGACGCTTTGACCGTGAGCGCGCCGAACTTGAATGCCGCGCCGAGCGTGCGGCCCTCGGCGGCAAGATTGATTGGCGTGGGCGTGGGATTGGCGGCGCCGCTATTGCCCTCGAAGATCGCCGCATTGACCATCAGGCCGGCATATTCATACTTGACGCTGGCGGAGTATTGCCGGCCCGCCTGGAAGTCGCCGGGCTTGCCGCCGAATGAATACAAGAGGCTGGTCTGCAGGCCCCAAAGCTGCGGGCTCGTCCAGGAGACGGCGCTTGGGCTGAAAATGCTCGTGCCGAGCAGGTTGTCGACGAGATTGACACCGCCGCTGCCGAAGAACGACATGTTGCGCGGGTCGGACGCGTACAGCGCGAGGAAGAATGGCGAGAACTGCAGGCCGGCCTTCACCTCGCCGTAGCGGCTGTCGAGCGCGATCCACGCTTCGCAGCCAAACAGGTTGCCGTCACAGTGCGAGAGCGCCCCGTTGGCTATGCTAATTCCGCTCTCGAGCTTGAATCTGGCTTGCAGTCCGCCGCCGAGATCCTCGGTTCCGAGTATCCCGAACTGGGAATACGACGAACCGCCGTCGATCATCGAAAACTGCTTGCCGGCGTTAGCGCCAGTAGCGGCGTCGCGCGTCTTGCTCGTGTACAGCAGACCGCCGTCGAGCAGTCCGAACAGCGTGACATGGCTTTGCGCGTGTGCCAGTCCGCAGATCAGCATGCCTGCCGTGCATCCAGCAAGGCGCCATGCGCGCCTCTTTTCTTGCAGCATGAATGTCTCCTCTTACGTCTTCGTCTGCGCGAAATGCAAGAATTTGATGGATTAAAATATGGAATGCGAACTAATTGGACTAGTCTCCCCCACGGTTTGGCTCTGTGGGGGAGATCGCCAGTCCGGCTGACATCGTCAGCCATCAGTGAGAGGGTCAGCCGGTGTAACGCGTGCGATCCGCCATGATTCGTTATACGAAGTGAAAGCGTCGCACGCGCGCGTGCGTCAGTAGCGTCGCGCGCGGTCTCCCGCCAGCCACGGATAGCGTGCCGTATCGGCGCCGGCATAGTCCGGGTCGAGATAGATGTGGCAGCGCTGGATCTTGAAGTCGCGGATTTCGAACACATCGCACCAGCGTCCCGCATGCGAGGTACCCGCGCGCCACGTTTCGCCGGTTTTGAGCCGGCCGTGCGAGGTCGCTTCGACCACGACGAGATCGCCCTGCTGGATGAAATTGGCGTACGTCACGTCATGGCCGATTTCGGCAAGAATGCCGAGCAGATCGTCGAACAGCCTGGCGATCTCGCTGCGCCCGCTGGCGATGCCCCATTTCGGGAAATAGACCTGGGCATGTTCGTCAAAGAGGCTCAAGATCTCGTCGCCGCGATCCATGCGTTTGAAGTATTCGAGTGCCACGGCCTTGCGTTGTTCATCGGTCATCGACTGGATCTGCATGTGTGTCTCCTTGAAATGCGCAGCGCATTGCGAATGCCGCTGCGACGGGGGCAAATGAACGGCTTAACGGCTTGAAGAGGTCGTGATCTGGGCTCGCGCTTTAGCCGGGCGCAGCTTCGGCAGGCACGGTCTGCTTGACGGCTTCGTCGTGCGCGGCATGGGCCGCGCGCCACGCGAACGCGAGGATCGGTCCCAGCGTGCCGCCGCCGGCCCAGTAGGCGCGCGCGGACGCAGAGGCGACGCAGTTGCCCACGCCATAGAGGCCGGGAATCGGCTCGCCAAGATCGTCAAGAACCTGCGCGCTGGCGTTGGTCAGCGGACCGCCCTTCGTGTCCAGCGTGCCGCCAGCCACCAATGCCGCGTAGTACGGCCCCGTATCGGAGAATGGGTACAGGGTGGGGTTGCCATGCTCGAGCGGCTCGCCTGTAGGGCCGTTGAACATGCGTTCGACCAGACGGTCGCCGCGCTGGAAATCGTGGTCCTTGCCTTCTCGCGCAAACGCGTTGAAGCGCGCGATCGATGCACGGAGATTCGTTGTGAAATCGTCGCGGAGCTGGGCGTTCCCGGTTAGATGTGCATACCTCTGCAAGCGCTCGCGAATGGCGCCAGTCAGTTCTTCGAGCGTTTCGCCGCGCAATTCGAATGCCTCGTTGCCGGCGCCTGGGCGGATGAGCCGGCCATACTCCGTGCTGGCGCAATGTTGCTGGCTGCGCTGATCCCAGATGGCGATCTGAACGAAGTTCGGATATTCGGCGCGCTGCGGGTCCCATTCGAAAAACGTCTGGGCAATTTCGTTGTAGGCGAGCTTTTCATTGACGACGCGCTGTCCGGTCTTGTTCACCCAGAGCATCGAATCCCCGCCGACCGAGAAGGTGCCCGTGAAGTCGTCGCCGCCGGCCGCCACGTGTTCGAGCGCGACGGGGCACATCCATGCGTAGTTCATGTTGCGCAGTTGTGCTCCTGCGGCGCTGGCGATGCGCACGAAATCGCCTTCGTTGCTGCGTGTGGCGCAGCCGCCGACGAACGGAGCATGCAGGAAATTCGCTCGCAGCACGGGGTCGTGCGTGAAGCCGCCGGTTGCGAAGATCACGGCTTTGCGCGCACTGAGGGTGAGCGGCTCGCCGCTCGCACGCGTGCCTTGCACGCCGACGACTTCGCCTGTGCCGTTGCGCACGATCCGCTGCACGCGCACGCCGGTCATGATCTGCACGCCGTCGCGCAGCGCGGCGGCCTGCATCGATTCGACCGCGACCTTCCCGCCGTCCGACATCGATTCGCACGCATCCGCGGGTAGCAGCACGCGGCCGCGCGGCGCCTTGTTTTCCGGCATTTCGGCCCAGTAGTCGGTGACGTCGGCACAATGGCGATAGCGCAGCGCGCCGCGCTCGTGAAGCGCTTCGGCAGCCGGCGAGGCACTTTCGTAGATGGCTTCGAAGGCGTCGTATTCCCAAGGTTCGAGGCCGAGCAGCGGTGCGTCGGGCTGGTAGTGTTCGGGACGCGCGAGCCGTGCCATATAGCGCAGGCAGTCGTCCTTGTCGTCGACGAGGCCGGCTTCGCGCATCGGCTGGTTGTTCGGCACCCAGTACCAGAACGCGGCCTTGCGCGCGGTGCCGCCCACGGTGCCGGCTTTCTCGACGAGCGCCACCGAGTTCCCGAGCCAGCGCGCAAAGAGCGCGGCGGGCAGGCCGCCGCCGCCCGCACCCACCACGACGACATCGAATTCGCCGTCGCAAGCAGCAGGCTGTGTCGCGGGCGCGGCCGTTTCGCGCCTGGCCCATTTCAAGCTTTGATGCATCGTCTTCCTCCATATGTTTTCGTTGGCGGATCGAGCGTCCCGTCCCGAAGGCGGCGTCGATCTGCCGACGAATATACGTGAGAAAGAAAAATATACAAAAAGATAAAAACTATTGATCCGATAGGAATGTATGTCGATGCCTCGAGCGAGGCGGGAGGGATGGGATGCCGGACGCGGCGGCTTGCCGATGCAAGCCGCCGCGCAACGATCACATCCCGCGTTGCCAGTTACCGCGCACCCAATGCCGCTTCCTTCGCGATCTGACCAAAGCGGCCGCTATTGAAGTCCAGCACCGCCTTGCGGATTTCGTCCTCCGTGTTCATCACGAACGGGCCATACGCGACTACCGGCTCGTCGATCGGCTCGCCGCCGAGCAGCAGGATCGTCGCGTCGCTGGACGCGTCGATCTGCACGTCGGTGCCCGTGCGCTCGAACAGCACCAGCTCGCCGTCGCCGACCTGCTCGCTGCCGTTCACCACGATGCGCCCGCGCAGCACGACCAGCGCAAGCGAGCGTCCGGCGGGGTAGACGAGGCGCGTGCCCTTTCCGCCCTTCACGCGCATGTCCCAGACGTCCATGGGCGTGAACGTGAGCGCCGGCCCGGCATGACCCGCATAGTCGCCCGCGATCACGCGCACGGTCCCGGCGTTGCCGGGCAATTCCACAGACGGAATCGTGTCCGCGAGCACCGTCTGATAGCGCGGCGGGGTCATCTTGTCCTTCGCGGGCAGGTTCACCCAAAGCTGCGCCATTTCGAGCATGCCGCCCGACTTCGCGAATTCTCTGGAGTGAAACTCCTCGTGAAGAATGCCCGCGCCCGCAGTCATCCATTGCACGTCGCCCGGGCCGATCTTGCCGCCGCCGCCCGACGAGTCGCGGTGTTCGAGTTCGCCCTCATAGACGATCGTCACCGTTTCGAAGCCGCGGTGCGGGTGCTGGCCGACGCCGCGCTGCTGCGTGGTCGGATCGAATTTCGCGGGACCTGCGTAGTCGAGCATCAGGAACGGGCTCAACTGGCGGCCCACGGTGCGGTCAGAAAACAGCGAGCGAACCGGGAAGCCGTCGCCCACCCAGTGCTGGTTGGGGTTGCTGTACTTGCCGATGATCTTCTTCATGGTGCGAATCCTCATCTTCCGGCCGGAACGGCCTCGTTGACATGAATGGAAGATAGGATCGCGGCCCGGTTTCCGGTAGAGGGCGCCGGCAAGCCACTGCGTCTCATGAATGGAACGATGTCACGAGCGTTCGCGTGGAAAGGGCGTTTAACGCCAATGGACCTGTATATCAGCCTGGTTATTCAGATGTTTTGGTCGGCCAATTACATGGGCCGAGATAATAGGAGATCGCCATTGTGCCTGGAATGCCCTTCGCGGGAAATCAGTATTGCGCGCGAGGGATAACCTTCCGCGAGCGTTGATCCACAAGCCATTGCGGGTTTTTCAGGGGTGCCCAGGGGTTTTCCTGCGCTATTCGGGCCGGACGGCATTTTCTACGCTGTCCCGCATATTCGAGGCACAGAATCCAGCGCTGCGCTACTGATCTCAGTGCCTCATCAACGCAGCCCAATATTGACGAACGTTCATGAGTTTCGCGTGCCCCTCATTTGCGGGGTGCCGCGCAACGTAGTCCGCGGAGAGGAAATGAAGCGAAACCGTAATGCAAAGATCATCGCCACACTCGGGCCGGCCAGTTCGGACCCGAAGGTCATCCGTTCGCTTTTCGAGGCTGGCGTCGATGTCTTCCGACTGAATTTCAGCCACGGCACGCACGACGATCATGCCGAGCGTCATGCGCAAATCCGTCGTCTCGAACAGGAATACGGCCGCCCGGTCGGTATTCTGCTCGATCTCCAGGGGCCGAAGCTGCGTCTGGGCACGTTTGAAAACGGCTTTGCGGAACTCGCCGTGGGCGCCCGTTTCCGTCTCGACCTCGATACGACGCCGGGCAACCAGACGCGCGCTCCGCTCCCGCACCCCGAGATCTTCAAGGCCGTCAAGCCGGGCTCGGAACTGCTGCTCGACGACGGCAAGATCCGTCTGCGCGTGGAAGCGTCGGGCGACAGCTTCGCCGAGACCGTCGTGCTGGTGGGCGGGCGCATTTCCGACCGCAAGGGCGTGAACGTGCCGAGCTCGCATCTGCCGATCTCGCCGCTCACGAAGAAGGATCGCGCCGATCTCGCGTTCGGTCTCGAACTCGGCGTCGACTGGGTGGCGCTCTCGTTCGTGCAATGCGTGGAGGACATCGACGAAGCGCGCGAACTGATTGGCGAGCGCGCATGGATCATGGCGAAGCTCGAAAAGCCGCTGGCGATCGATCACCTCGAAGGCATCGTCCAGCGCTGCGACGGCGTGATGGTGGCGCGCGGCGACCTCGGCGTCGAGCTGCCGGCCGAGCAGATTCCGGAGCTGCAGCGCCGGATCATTCGCGAAGCGCGCCGCTTCGGCCGCGTGGTGGTCGTGGCGACGCAGATGCTCGAATCGATGACGAATTCGCCGGTGCCCACGCGTGCGGAAACCTCGGACGTCGCCGGAGCGATTTACGAAGGCGCCGATGCCGTGATGCTGTCGGCCGAATCGGCGAGCGGCAAGTTCCCGCTCGAAGCGGTCAGCACGATGAATCGCATCATCGAGCGTGTGGAGTGCGATCCCGCGTACCGCGAGCAGATCGACGCTTCGCACACGCGCGCCGATGCGACCGTCGCCGACTCGATCTGCTGCGCGCTGCGCAAGACCGTGCAATTGATCCAGCCGGCCGTCACCGTCACCTATACGAGCTCGGGCTTCACGAGCTTGCGCGCGGCCCGCGAGCGCGCGCCGTCGCGTATCGTCGCGCTGACGCCTTCGGAGTCGGTTGCGCGCCGTCTCGCGCTGACGTGGGGCGTCCATGCGGTTCCGCGCGTGGAAGCCTCCAACGTGGACGAGATGATCGGCCTCGCATGCCGCGCGGCGGTGAGCGAAGGCTTCGGCCGCGAAGGCGACCTCGTGGCGATTGCGGCCGGTCTGCCGTTCGGCGAATCGGGCACGACGAACCTGCTCCAGATCGCGAAGATCACGGGCTGAGAACGTCGAGCTAGTTAGTTGGCCTGCGCAGTTGCGCAGGTTGCAGCGCCCCTCACAACAGTGGCAGCGTTAGCCGGATATGTTCGGCAAACGCCGCGACGAGATGCGAGGGGCGTTTGCGTTCGAACTTCAACGTAATGCCGACGCTGGGCAAGGGCGGCAGCCCGGGCTCGCCGTGCAGGATGGCGAGGTCCGTGGGCACGGCCGTTTGCGTCATCACAGCGAAGGCCTGCCCCGAGCGCACCAGTGCAGTCAGACCGGAGAGGCTGCTGCTCGCATAGGCCACGCGATAAGTCCGGCCGATGCGTTGCAGCGCCTCGCACGCGGCCATGTGGTCGAGCGTGTCCGGGTCGGAAAGCGCGAGCGGCAACGGATCGAAGTGCGCGGGTTCCAGCCCCGGATAGCCGATCCACACGAGCTGCTCGTGGCGGATGATGTCGTCGTCCGCATGGCCGTTTGCATTGCCGTTAGCAGGGTCGCTCGCATCTTCGGGCAATGAAATCATCGCGAGATCCACGGCGCGGCTTTCGAGTTGCTCGATGAGGCGCGGCGTGGGTCCACAAACGACCTCCACGAGCGCCTGCGGATGCTGGCGCGAAAACTGGCGCAGCAGCGAGGGCAGAAAGACGGCGGCATAGTCGTCCGGGCAGCCGAAGCGGATCGTCCCAGTCAACCCTTTGCCGCACAAGTCGGCCATGGCCTCGTCGTGCAGCCGCAGCATGCGCTGCGTGTGAACCAGCAGGCGCTCGCCGGGATTCGTCAGCGCCACGCCACGGCCGGTGCGCTGAAATAGCGGCTGATCGACTATCTCCTCCAGACGCTTCATCTGCTGGCTCAACGCGGACTGCGTGCGGCCGACCCGGCTGGCCGCGCGGCTCAGCGAGCGCACTTCCGCAACGACAGCAAACGAGCGCAGCAGATCGATTTCGAGCGACCGGCTCACGGTATTCGTCACGATATTCGCCCCAGGTATTAACAGCCGATGTTGGCCGCCGATATTAGCCATACTGCTGGCTCGCATAAGAACTATTCGTTTCTATAAAACCAGAGGCGCGCCTACACTGCAAGTCATTCCCGCCGACCAACCCCGAGGAGAAGCACGGTGTCCCGGAACGACGACGCAACGTTTTGGCGCAATGCCAGGCAGCACCTCATCCGCTACGGCGGCACGTTCGAACCGATGATCATCGAGCGCGCCAAGGGCAGCTTTGTCTACGACGCGGAGGGCCGTGCGATCCTCGATTTCACCTCGGGGCAGATGAGCGCGGTGCTGGGGCACAGCCACCCGGAAATCGTCTCGGTCATCAACGAGTACGCCGGCAAGCTCGACCACCTCTTCAGCGGCATGCTCTCGCGGCCCGTGGTCGATCTCGCGACGCGTTTGGCCGAAGTCACGCCCGAGGGGCTCGACCGCGCGCTGTTGCTCAGCACTGGCGCGGAGTCGAACGAGGCCGCCATCCGCATGGCAAAGCTGGTGACGGGCAAGTACGAGATCGTCGGCTTTGCGCAGTCGTGGCACGGCATGACGGGCGGCGCGGCCTCCGCGACCTATAGCGCGGGCCGCAAGGGCGTTGGGCCCGCGGCGGTTGGCTCGTTCGCGATACCGGCGCCATTCACGTACCGGCCGCGCTTCGAGCACAACGGCCATTACGATTATCTTGCGGAGCTGGATTACGCATTCGACCTGATCGATCGCCAGTCCAGCGGCAATCTTGCTGCCTTCATCGCCGAGCCGATCCTGAGTTCCGGCGGGATCATCGAACTCCCTGAAGGCTACATGGCGGCGCTCAAGCGCAAATGCGAAGAGCGCGGCATGCTGCTGATTCTGGACGAGGCGCAAACCGGAGTGGGGCGCACCGGCACGATGTTCGCCTGCGAGCGTGACGGCGTGACGCCCGACATTCTCACGCTCTCGAAGACGCTGGGCGCCGGGCTGCCGCTCGCGGCCGTCGTGACCTCGGCCGAGATCGAAGAGCGCGCGCATGAACTGGGTTATCTGTTCTACACGACTCACGTGTCCGATCCGCTGCCGGCCGCCGTGGGCCTGCGGGTGCTGGATGTGGTGGAGCGCGAGGGGCTGGTCGCGCGCGCGAACGTCATGGGTGACCGGTTGAGGCGTGGCCTGCTCGATCTGATGGAGCGTTTCGAGTGCATCGGCGACGTGCGCGGGCGCGGCCTGTTGCTCGGCATGGAGATCGTCAAGGACCGCCGCACGAAAGAGCCCGCCGATGGCCTGGGCGCGAAGATCACGCGCGAGTGCATGAACCTCGGGCTCAGCATGAACATCGTGCAGTTGCCCGGGATGGGCGGCGTGTTCAGGATCGCGCCGCCGCTGACCGTGAGCGAGGAGGAGATCGACCTGGGTGTTGAACTGCTGGGGCAGGCGATCGAGAGATCGGTTTGAGGGCGTTGGTATCGACGTTGCCGCTATTGCGTGGGGGCGGACGCGACACGGCAACTCCGACCCCACGTTTAACCAACCAGCAGCTCTGTTACTGTAGTTCTGCGCCAGATTAGGGCCACTGGGTAACAGGGACACTTGCTGGTGCGGATTTCTGTCCTAATCCAGGTTACCCACCTTGGTGAATTCGCCCAATAGTTTTGCGTTTCTCTCGCTATCGAAGTAAGGAATCCAATTTTTTCTGTTTCCGTCGTAGACAACACCATGCTGCCGTGCGATCTCCTCTTTGGATTGATCCATCAAACTGCCACAAATAAAATTTACGCCAAACTTCGACATCCGCGTTTTAATGGGCGGTTTGTCTGTCCAGTAAGATGCATTCAATGGCATCCCGCTAGCCAGATGACCTTTGAAATAGTCCTTGACGCTGATAACACATTTTGGTCCCATGTCGACCACGAGCCTCGATGGCTCGGTAGTCGCAAGAGTGGTATTCGTACCGTACGAGGTGAATGGGATGATTGCGAGAATACCGCCAATCAGAATTACACGTAATTTGTCACGCATGTTCAATCCCTCCGTGGAATGCGTCCCTCAGGCAACCCCAGTGAGGGAACCCCTGACGCATCTGGAAATTTGACTTCTGCCAGCACCGCTAGCGCCTGCGCGTATGCCACGCACCGGGCTATGTAACCGTTAAAAGGTCTATCGGGTTGGCCTACCGCACCAGGAAGATTCACAACAGCTGACGCGTCCCGAAAATTCATGCTGTGGTAATAGACCTTTGCAACTGGCGGGTTCGGATGGGAATGATGCGGATCCGGCGGTCGCCTGGCAGTCACTGCACGCCGCTCCAAGGCGGTCGGTCTATCAGCGTAACGGGCCATGCCCGTTCCTGGAATGGATTTCCAGCGTGCGGCCCACGGCTGCCTTACAGGGGCACTTTATTGCGTGGGTGCGGATGTCGAGCCGCTTGCCGGGTTGGATTCTAACGAGGGCTGCTCGTCGATAAATTCTACTGATTGCAGGATCGCCTTGATTTTCCACAACTCGTTGTGCTTGCCCGGATGTGCAAGCCATTGAACAGGCGATTTTCCGCAAAGTGCATGCGCACTGTGAATCAGGCAGAAATAAAACGTACGTGCACGGTGTTTTTCATCCCCCGTGGTAGCGTCAACTGTAAGACCTGTTCCTGTCCAGTTAGCCCCCTTGAACTGGACCGTCCGCGGATAAGCATTTCGATCGAATGGAGTAAACTCTGAATCATTTCGGCCCGGCCATGGGTTGTACATCAGCCATTTACCGTTGATCTGCTTGGCATTCAGCATCGTGCCGATTTTTTCGTCGGTCGCGTCTACGCAAAACAAGGAAAAACCATTCGAAAGACCCACGGAATTCCTGGACGATGTGTCTGGGAAAGTGAAGATTCCAACAGCGGGAGTAGCGTCGCTGTGCACCTCAAAGCGGCCTCCAAATTTCCCTGACTGGATCCGAAAATGGCATGCGCCCACCGCGTACTCTTTCGTACGGGTCGCCATGTTTTGAGTAGTCGTCTGGGCTACTGTTGTTATGGTCAAAGTAGAGAAGTATAACGATACGGCAACGCCGCTCCAACGTTTAGCAATCGATGAATTTTTCATTCAATTTCAAGAAAATCGAAAATACGGTTAAGAGCCGTTTATGACAGGCAATTCTGTCCAGTCCGATAACGCCGTTAACGCACTCGTGTAGCCTTGAAAGCGGGCTTGCAAACCGTAGATACTGGAAAACGAACTAGACGGATATCCCACGTTTATGGTTGCCGCAACCTGTCCGAAGGACTCACAGCTATAATAAGGCTTTTGGGTCATTCCCACCGGTTTCGTTTCTCGTCGCAAGACGGGTTGCATGTCGGCGTACTTAACCGCGCCTGACCACGCCCAGTACGCTCCAGCACTTCCAGCTGCGTCAACAGGATTACGCTCGATCGACTCGCGCAAACTCTTTATATTCGCAGGAACTCTGGTCTCAGCTTCAACCAATGCGCTGTTATCGCGCATCCTGTTTGCGGTATTCGCAGCCTCATGCAGCCGATCGGCAAGAGCCTGATCCACCTGCCGGCCACGGAAACGCCAATACTTGATGTAGTTATCCGGCCAAGTCAGTTGCAGAAACCCGCGCCCAATCCACGGCGCATATCGCGGAGGAGGCGTGCTCCTGCCTTCAGACAGCAACGAAAACCACTGGGTTTCCTGCATCGCGTTACCAAGAAACGCCGCCAGCCGCAGTGGTGTCGTGATTACGAACTTGCACATGGCCTTGTTCAACTCGGCACCATATCCAGCGATCGTTTCGTGTGATGGCGAAACTCTTTCCGAAGCCCATTGGCCACGCCCAATGGAACGGAGGGCTGTAGGTGGAAACATTTGCATATATTCTTGCGTGCTCAGCCATCCGCACCTCCTGAAATGCCTGATAAACGCCAACGGATGGAAAAACCACAGCTTCTGCCCGGCGAGCGGCGTCTTGTCCAGAAACTGGAATTTGCCCAGAAAATCGATGAATTTGCTGTACCCATCGGGGTTGGTATCTTTCTGCCTTCCAAAGAAACCATCCGGATCGTTCAAATCCTTGTACCGGTCGTCATTGTTCGACGGATCCCATTCGCTGCGCGCCATGCACACCAGACCCCTGAGCTTTTCGCGCACGCCCCGCGCAGTCTGAATGTAGCCAGCAAGCTGCTGGTTGTGACTGTTGTCGTTGTTCTTGTCGTATTCGAGTGGCTGCACAATGCCCAAAGTCGCCTGTGGATCTTCCACGCCGGTCAGACTACAGAGCGAATCGTATCCGCAGAGCCCACCGTGATTGAACGGCGTATTGTCCTCGTCAACTTTTTGCCACCCCGTAAAGAACGGGAAATCCGCATCGGAGAGTTTCTTGACCGCGTCCAGTGCGATGTTGACGTAGCCCTGCTTGCCGCTCTCGTCGAACGGCACTGCAATCCATGTAGCTGGGGCTTCAGCTTGATGAGTCCGTGAAAGAATGCGTCCAAACCGCAGCATTTCATAGCCGTCACTCGGACACGCCGTATACAGCGCCATCGCACGCTGGTACAGATCATACTCATAGTGCTTTGTGTTGTTGTCGTATGGATCTGCAACGGGTTCAGGCGTAAGCAGAATAACGTTGCCGCTATTGCCGCGATCGATCCACGCGCGCGTATAGCGCCGCCCCTTGTTGAACCACGCCTCGACATAGAGCGTGTCATTTGCGCCAATCGATCCGCCCGGCAACCGGGGAAACCAGGTGTCGCTCGTTCCTGCCGGCTTCGGAGACAAGTCCAGCGGCCCCTTGATAATGAAATAGCTGTGCCCCCAATAGTCGCCCGATTGTGACTGGGCCGGATTTTTCTCACCGATCTGAACCTTGTGGCCAGTCTGGTCGAACCAGGCCGTGAAATCGGCATCCGCCATGAAGACTTCGAAGTGCAGATGCTGCACGTCCTGATGCTTGCCGACATAGCCGAGCATGTCCTTGCGGTACACCTTCTTCGTGCCGCCCGGCTGTGCCACCCCATCCTTGCCGCCGGCCGTATCGAGCAGCCATCTGGGCAGGGCATTCGGCGTTCCGGTCTCAGGCGGATCATTCGGCTGCGGAGCCATGTTCTCCTGACCGGTCATGTCCAGCAGGTGCATGTAAAGCGAGTAATACGTGATCGCGCGCCCGTCACCCGTGTCCGTCTTGTGTCTGAGCAGGACGAAACCCGCATTCGAGTTCAGCAGTGGCTGCCCCGTTTGGGGATCGGTCGCGCCGTCCGATATTGCATTCTTGCAAACCCGGTACGCCACGACCTCACCATCGGCGATTGCGCGCACCGGCTCCGCCTGGCCCGGGCCATGAGTGCCCGGATTCAGATGAATGCCGCAGTGAAAACGCCGGTCGAAGGTGACCGGATAGACCCCGTGATGGCCGATCTCGAACTGGTCGACCAGGTCCATCATGGGGTCCGGTCTGGACGCATCGCTGGGCGTCACGCCCGATACGGGCAGAAAGGGAGGGCTGATGATCATGGCTTCAGTGGGACGACGAGCACGGGTCGGAAATTTTCAGGCTGCTCTTCGGCAGGGACGGTAACGTCGTTGCGACGTTGTCAGGTCTAACAAACGTGAACGACGCGGCCTTGATGGTGTATGCGCCGGGACAATGGAACGTGATGTTGCCGCTAACTGTTGTGGTGACAACTTTGATCGAGACAGACTAAACGCGATGAGTTGGAAATGTCGAAGGGTTTTATTCGGGACCTTCTGCATCCTCAACCAAATTACAGAAAGGTGGCGGAATCAGAATGTACGTATGTCCCCGACAGCCACTGATGTGATAAAGGCTTGTCGCCAGGAGTGGAAATGCGCGGATTGAATACTATTCGCGGGCTTGAAGCAGGCGGAATTAATCGTCATTGCCCGCGAGGTGATTTATTTCATATTTGCAGTCCCGAACTGAACATGATCGAGACTGTCTCGCAGCACCGGAAATGCCAATGGCGCCGAGCCCTGACCTGGACGTGTGAAACCATCGACGTCGAACTAGCAGACTCGCCACGCAGGTGTGGCATGGATTTTAAAATCAATTTCTGGTGAACACTTATCGCTTCGCCACGGGCGGGGCAATTTAGCACTGGATGCGCGTCGCGTTGTTCAGCGACGCGCACGGTGTGTTTTTCTCGCTTGCTTTTCAGGCTTATTTCCCAGGCACCAGCACGACCCTGAAGCGCGCCTTGCCGCTCATCATCCGCTCGTAAGCCTCGGCCGCACGGCTGAGCGGATATTCCTCGATCATGGGTTTCACACCCGAGAGCGCGCTGAACGCGAGTGTGTCCTGCGAGTCCGCCGCCGTGCCGGACGGCCAGCCCTGGACCGAATTCCGGCCCATGATGAATTGCGTGATGGGCACTTCCACGGGCTCTTCGGACACGCCCACCATGATCAGCTTGCCGTTCACGCCAAGGCCGCCAATCGCGGCGCTCATGGCCTTGCCGCTCGTGGCGGTCGCGAGAATCACGCGCGCGCCGCCGAGCGCCTGCAACGCTTCGGCCACGTTCTGCGCTTCGCTGTCGATGTAGTGATGCGCGCCGAGTTGCCTCGCGAGCGGCGCTTTGTCATTGCCGCGCGCGATGGCCACGGTGACGAAGCCCATCTTGTGCGCGTATTGCACGCCGAGATGGCCCAGCCCGCCGATGCCGAGGATCGCCACGACATCGCCCGCGAGCGCGCCGCTGCGGCGCAATGCATTGAAGGTGGTGATGCCCGCGCAAAGGAGCGGGGCGGCGTCGACGTCGGCGAGATCGTCGGGCATGCGGGCAAGCGCTTCCTGCGGCGCCACCATGTACTGCGCGTAGCCGCCGTCGTAGCTGATGCCGGGCACGAGCGCGCTCTTGCAGAGCACGAAGTCGCCGCGCCGGCAGCTTTCGCAGTGGCCGCAATGCCCGCCGTGCCAGCCCACGCCCACACGCTGCCCGACTTGCCAGTCTTCGATGCCGGCCCCCAGCTTTTCGACGACACCCGCGATTTCGTGTCCCGGCACGCGTGGATACTGGAGCCCGGGCCACAGGCCTTCCTTCGTAAGCGAGTCGCTATGGCAGATCCCGCAGGCCTGCACCTTGATCAGCACATGTCGTTCGGGCGGTTCGGGTATGTCCCGCTCGACCCGTTCCAGCGGGCCGCCTGCTTTCGCTACCTGCACTGCCTGCATCTTGGGCATCGTGTGCTCCTTGGCGTGTTCCTGATGGGATTCGCCCCGGGTGGCGGTCTGACGGTGGATTGCGGCGCCATTGGGGCGTGCGTCTACCTGGACATTGTAGGACGCCGTACTGACGACTCAGGTTGTGGCGAACCGATCACGAGCGCGGAGGAACGCGAAACCAGGTAATCGCCACGACAAGCAGGAACATCACATAGGCCGCAGCGAACACCCAGCCCGGAAAGTCGTAGTAGAGCCAACTGCTCACCCAGCGCTGGATAAAGCCTTGCGAACTCGCGCTGCCGGTGCGCAGCCAGTCTTCCAGCACCGTAAGCGGGCACGGAATCTCGAGAATGGCCAGCAGCGCGACGACGCCAATTGCCGCGAGATGCACGATGCGGAATACGCGATTGCGGACCCAGCCGCGCTTGAGCCATGCGCCCAGCCAGATCGCGACCAGCCCGCCGACGATGAACAGCACCAGCAGCGCGTGCAGCACGAGAACGGTATTCGCCAGCCAGTTCACGATGGGGTTTCCGGGTCGATGAACATTACGCGCGGATTGTCTGCGTTTTCAAGGTCGGGCATCCGGCTTGCTCAAATGGGGCGATATGCTTTTATTGGTGCCATGTAGCCATGCTTCGCGAACAAGTCGGTTTTCTCAAGCAAAAGCGAAAACAAAAGCAGCACGCAAACGCACCGGGCGCGCGGGCGCGGGACCGCCCCGGCGGCAACGCGCTCGTGCTCGGCGCGCTCGGCGTGGTGTTCGGCGACATCGGCACGAGCCCCATCTACGCGTTGCGCGAGGCGGCGCTCACGTCGCACTCGAACGCCTCCGCCGAGATCATGGGGTTGCTCTCGATGATCCTCTGGGCCGTGGTGATTGTCGTCGTGCTCAAGTACGCGTGCTTTGTCATGCGCGCCGACAACGAAGGCGAAGGCGGCATCGTCGCGCTGACCGCGCTGGTGCGAGCGGGCTTTCTGCGCGCGGGACGGAGCGCGCCGCGCGCGCTGTTGCTCGCGGGTCTCGCCGGCGCCGCGATGTTCTACGGCGATTCGATGATCACGCCCGCCATTTCGGTGCTCTCGGCCGTGGAGGGGCTGCACGAGATCAACCCCGCGTTCGGCGCGGCGGTCCTGCCGCTCTCCACCGGGATTCTCGTCGCGCTGTTCCTGTTTCAGCGCAGCGGCAGCGCCGTGGTCGGCCGCACGTTCGGCCCGGTCATGGCGCTCTGGTTTCTGAGCCTCGCCGCCGTGGGCATTTACCGGATCGTGCTTTATCCGCAGATCCTGGCTGCCGCGTCTCCGGTGTGGGCGGCGCGGCTCGCGCTCGCTCACCCGGGCCTTGCGTTCGGCGTGCTGGCCGCCGTGATTCTCGCCTTGACGGGCGCCGAGGCGCTTTATGCCGACATCGGCCATTTCGGCAAGCGCGCGATTCGCGTCGCTTTTTTTGTGGTCGTACTGCCGGCGATACTGCTTGGCTATTTCGGCCAGGCGGCGACCATCCTCAGCGAGCCCGGCAGCGGCAGCCAGCCGTTCTTCCATTCCGTGCCGCATTGGGCGCTGATTCCCGCCGTGGGCATAGCGATGCTTGCCACCGTAATTGCTTCGCAAGCCGTAATTTCAGGCGCGTTCTCGATGACGAGCCAGGCTATCGAGCTGGGCTTCCTGCCGCGCATGCGCACGATCGAGACCTCGCACGCGCGGCACGGCCAGGTTTATGTGCCGGCGGTGAATCTGGGCCTGTGCGTTGCCGTGGTGTTCCTCGTGCTGTTCTTCCGCAGTTCCGGCAAGCTCACTGCGGCCTACGGTCTCGCGGTAGGGCTCACGATGCTCACCACTTCGCTGCAGATGCTGGCGGTCTGCCGCAAGGTATGGGGCTGGTCGCGCGTGGCGACTGCGCTCGTCTGCGTGCCGCTCCTGCTCGTGGACGTTTTGCTGGTGTCGGCGAACCTGCCCAAGATTCCTTCCGGCGGCTGGTTTCCGGTGGCGGCCGGCGCGCTGCTGCTCGTCGTCATGACCACCTGGAACCGCGGCCGCGAACTGGCCGCGCGGCATGCATCGCATGGCGAGTCGCTGGACGCATTCCTGCGCACGGTACGCACCGGCCGGCACGGGGAGGTTGTCCCGGCGCGCGTGCCGGGCACGGCCGTCTATCCCGGCAGTGCACCGGGCATGACGCCCGAGGCGCTCGCGAGCAACGTGCAACACAACCACGTGCTGCATCGGACGGTGATCGTGTTCGCGAACGTATCGGAGTCGGCGCCCCAGGCCAACGAAGAGACCCGCGTGGACGTGCGCGACCTCGGTGCGGGCTGCTACGAGGTCGTCGCGCGTCATGGTTTCGTCGAACGTCCCAACCTGCCGCGCCTGTTGGCGGCGGTGGGCGGCAAGCTGGGCGAGTGGCGCTTCGATCCCGCCGACACCACGTTCTTTCTGCCGCGCGACGAAGAACTGCGTCCGCATGCGAGCCGCGATATCAGCGCCTGGCGCGAGCGCCTGTTCGCGTTCATGTCGTTTCACTCGGCATCGAGCGCGGAGTACTACGGGTTGCAGGCCGAGCATGTGGTGGAGCTGGGCGTGCAGGTTGCGCTGTAACGCGCTGGGTAACACGAGGACGCTATGGCTATGACAGACAGAACCACCGATGCCAATCCCGGGGCTCGCCCCGAGGTCATCATCGGCTTCATCGACTCGCGGACTCGGGTGAATTCCGCAACACCCTCGCTCGCCAGCGCGCATCTGAGGCTGGGTGGGAAGCGTCGCCCATGAGCCACCGCATCGAGGATTACGCGCTGCTCGCGGACGGTCGTGGCGCCGCGCTGGTCAGCCGTGAAGGCACGATCGACTGGCTCTGCTGGCCGCGCTTCGACAGCGAGCCGTCCTTCGCGGCCATGCTCGGCACATCCGAAAACGGCCACTGGCGCATAGCGCCTGCCGAGCCGGCGCACAGCATCGGCCGCCGCTACGAAGAGGACACGCTCGTGCTGCAAACCGATTTCGAGTGTCGCGGCGGCTGCGTGCGGTTGACCGATTTCATGGCGGTCGACACGCCTGAGCCGTGCATTGTGCGCATGGCCGAGGGGCTGCACGGCAGCGTCCCCATGCGTTCGGTTCTGTATCCGCGTGCCGATGCGGATGCGCCGCCGCCCGTGATCGTGCCGGAGCGCGGCGCTGTGACGGTGCGCACGCCGAGCGGTGCGATGACACTGCGCGCAGACGTGCCGCTCGCCGTGCACGCTCACGCGCTCGAGGCCTCGTTCGTGCTGCGCGCGGGCACGCGTGCTGTGTTCATGCTGTGCCACGGCGAGCAGCCGGGCGTCGATACGACCGCGGCCCCGCTCGCGCTGCAAGACACGCGCCGCCATTGGCGCCGCTGGATCGATGGTTTCGACGACAGCCGCACGCATTGGCCGCAGCCCGTGCGTCGCTCGCTGCTTACCTTGAAGGCGCTGATCTACCGCCCGAGCGGCGCGATGGTGGCCGCGCCCACGACCTCGCTGCCGGAGGCGCCGGGCGGCAGCATGAACTGGGATTACCGTTACTGCTGGCTGCGCGACGCGAGTTTCGCGCTGGAGGCGCTCATAGAAGCCGGCTTTCACGGCGAGGCGCTGGCGTGGCGCGACTGGCTGCTGGACACGCTCGGCGAGACTTTGGACACATTCCACGTCATGTATTGCGTCGATGGCGGGCACGTGCCGCGCGAGCGCAATGTTTCTGCACTCACGGGATGGCGCGGCGCGCGGCCGGTGCGCATCGGCAATGCGGCCGCCACGCAGTATCAGCCCGACGTATTCGGCGAGGCGCTCGACTGCCTCTATCTCGCGCGCAAGGCGGGCATCCCGCCAGTGGAGGGGGAAGCGGCGCTCGAAGCGCGCATCGTCCGCTGGCTGCTCGATCATCGCAGACGGACGGGCTCGGGCATCTGGGAGTCGCGCACCACGCCGTGCCACTTCACGAGTTCGCGCGTGATGGCCTGGGTGGCGCTCGACCGCTTCATCTCGCACTGGCGCGATGCCGGGCCCGGCCGTGGCGACGCCCTCATGCAACAGGCGATCGCGCTGCGCCGCGCGCTGCACGACGAAGTCTGCACGCACGGCTGGCATGCCGAGCGCGGCGTGTTCGTGCGCGGCTATGCCGACAGGGCGCTCGACGCGAGCGTGCTGCTCATGCCGCTGGTGGGCTTCATGCGCGCCGACGACCCGCGCATGTCGGCGACGCTCGATGCCATTCGCGCCGAACTGGGCGACGGCGGCCTGATCCGCCGCTGGAAACGCGGCGGCGAAGCGCCGGACGAAGGCGCGTTTCTCGCGTGCTCGTGCTGGATGGCCGACTGCCTGTACCTGCGCGGCGACGAGGACGCAGCGTGCCGCCAGTTCGAGCGCGTGCTCGCCGTGGCAAACGATCTGGGCCTGCTCGCCGAAGAATACGACGTGCAGGAGCGGCGGCTGGCGGGCAACTTTCCGCAGGCGCTCACGCATATGGCCGTGGTGAAGACCGCATTGCTGCTGAGCGGCACGGCAAAGCGCCACCGCAGCGCGGCGGCGCATTAACGCATTAACTAGCCGATTAACTAACGCATTAACGCGTGCATTAACGCGTGCATTAACGCGTGCATTAACGCGTGCATTAACGCGTGCATTAACGCGTGCATTAACGCGCGCGCATTGCGCTATCCCATGCGCGCGCCGCGCGGCCTCCGGCTTCAGGCGTTGCGCTTACTCGATGCTCGGGAAATAGTCGTCCTTGTCGGCGTGGAATATCGCGTCGTCCAGTTCCACGTCGAACGCGCAGGCGCCGCCAGGCTGGTTGGGGTCCTGGCGTTCCTCGAATTGCGTGCGCACGCGCTGGCGGATGCGTTGCTGGATGGTGCGCCGTTGCGCGGTGTCGAGATCCGCGTAGCGTTCGAGCTGCGCGCGTGTCGCGCGGATCGTGGCTGCGCAGCGGGCATCGAGCGTGGAATCGCGTTTCGACTCCACCACCCAGCTCAAATGCACGACAACCGTATCGCCTTCTTCGAGGCGGCTCACGGTGGACGCCTTGGGCGAATCGAAGAGATTGGCCAGTGACATCTGGATCTCTTCGAGACGCTGGTCGAAATCGAAAGTTTTCATGGTTGCTCCATTGGAGGCGTGCGCGTCATAGCTTGACGCCGCCGGCTTCGGGCGGATCGGGTGGATTCGCTGGCTTGGGCGGCTCACCATTGCCGGTGTCCTCGGGGGCGTCCTCTTCCCAGTGCGCCCGCGTACCGTAGTACTCGTGCAGTGTGGTGGCCCAGCCGATATCGGCCATCGCGGGCCAGTGGCTCTTGTCGAAACCCGGCGCATGCTTGATCTTCTCGGCAGTCACGTTCAGCACGAAGCACTTGTGGGTCGTATCGAGCGTGAGCGCCGGCCAGGGCAGCGCCAGCAGCTTGTCGCCGATGCCGAGGAAGCCGCCGCACGACATGACGGCGTAGACGATACGACCGCTCTCGACTTCCAGCATGATCTCCTTGATCTTGCCAACTTCTTCGTCATCCGAACTGAAAACGCTGTCTCCTTCGAGCGTGCTCGCGCCCATGACATAGGGGCCGGGGCCGGCTGCGGTCTGGCTGCCCTTGCCGACAATATGTGCACCGACGTGCGGAGAATCGGGGTTCGTAGGCATGATGTGCTCCTGTCCCATGCAAAGCTGAAATAGACGACGGACCGGCATGAAACGCCCGGCTGGCGCGCCTGTGCAACGCCCGCGGGCGGCGTGCCTTTCAAGCCGCGCCGATCTGCGTCGCTCCAGTTGGCGCATCGCGCGTTCCCTGGCCGTGCAGGCATGCCGCATGCTTGCGATGCATCGCTAAGCCCGAGATACCAACGACCTGAAATCTCCACGCGCGATGCATACGACCGAAACGCAATCCATTGTCGAAACCAACCTCCCGGCGCGCCTCGACCGCCTGCCGTGGGGGCGCTTTCATGTGCTGATCGTGGTGGCGCTCGGCATCACCTGGTTGCTGGACGGGCTCGAAGTGACACTCGCAGGGGCCGTGGCGAGCGCGCTGAAGACGAGCCCGATGCTCCATTTCGACAACACGCAGGTCGGGTTTGCCGGCAGTGCATATATTGCCGGTGCGGTTTGCGGGGCATTGGGCTTCGGCTGGCTCACGGACCGGCTGGGGCGGCGCAAGCTGTTTTTCATCACGCTCACGGTCTATCTGCTTGCCACGGCCGGCACCGCGTTTTCGTGGAATTTCGCGAGTTTCGTGATATTTCGCGCGCTGACGGGCGCGGGCATCGGCGGCGAGTACGCGGCCATCAATTCGACCATCCAGGAGTTCACGCCGGCGCGCGTGCGCGGCTGGACCGACCTCGGCATCAACGGCACGTTCTGGGTGGGCGCGGGCATTGGCGCCGCGGGCTCGCTGGTCGTGCTCGATCCGCGTCTGCTGCCGCCCGACTGGGGCTGGCGCGTGTGCTTTTTCATCGGCGCGGTGCTCGCGCTCATCATCCTGCCGATGCGCACGTGGATACCCGAAAGCCCGCGCTGGCTGCTCACGCACGGCGAGCACGACGAAGCCCGCACCATTGTCGAGGCCATCGAAGCGCGCTTTCGCAAGTCGGGGCATGTGCTCGGCGAGCCTTCAGGAAAGCCGCTGCGGCTGCGCGCCCGAAGCCATACGCCGCTCTCCGTTGTGCTGCGCGCGATATTCGTGCAGCACCGCCGCCGCGCGGTGGTTGGCCTCTCGCTGATGACGGCCCAGGCGTTCTTCTACAACGCGATCTTCTTTACCTACGCGCTGGTGCTCACGGACTTCTACCGCGTGCCGGGCGGCGAAGTGGGTTTCTATTTGCTGCCGTTCGCAATCGGTAATTTCCTCGGCCCGCTCGTGCTGGGGCGGTTATTCGACGTGATCGGCCGCCGCAAGATGATTGCCGCGACCTACGCGCTCTCTGGCCTGCTGCTGAGCGGCAGCGGCTATCTGTTCGCGCACGGGATGCTGACCGTGACGACGCAAACCATTGCATGGATGGTGATTTTCTTCTTTGCTTCGGCGGCGGCCAGCTCGGCCTATCTGACCGTGAGCGAGTCGTTCCCGCTCGAAATCCGCGCGCTGGCGATTGCGGTGTTCTACGCGTTCGGCACGGCGCTCGGCGGGATCGTCGGGCCGGTTTTCTTCGGACATCTGATCGATACGCATCAGCGCAGCGAAGTGCTCACCGGCTACCTCGTGGGCTCCGCGTTGATGCTGGCGGCCGCGCTGATCGCCGCGATCTGGGGCGTGGACGCGGAGCGCAAGGCGCTGGAGCATGTGGCCGCGCCGCTTTCGGCAGTTTCAGACGAGATTTGACCCGCTCGTGGCCCCACTGCGGCAACCGGGTTTCTCCACGCTGCTGCTTTGCACAAAAGTTGACTTTTGATCCGGTACGGGCTTACCCGAATGCAAAAAAGTATCAGTTAGCGGTCTTATTTTCAGTGGTGACATATCGTCGATCGGGCTACCTTCTTCGTCATGGCGGTCGCGGGACGGTGAAGCGAGCCGCACAAAAAGAAAAGAACCGGCGCAGGAGGAAGACAGATGCAAGCCACACAGGATGCGACGGCGCGTGAATCGAGCCGGCGCGCGGGCAAAATCGAGAGCCAAAGCGCGGACCAAAGCGCGGACCAACGCACGGACCAACGCACGGACCAACGCGCGGATCGCCGCCTCACGGACGGCGGGCCCGCCGATGACCGGGCCCCGGATGGCCGCATCCCGGATGGCCGGACTCCGCGCATCGACCAGCCGGACCTGGAACTGGTCGCGGTCGCGCGCGACGAGTCGTTCAAGGTGTGGTCGCACGGCTATCCGTACCGCACCGTGCGCTGGCACTTCCATCCCGAGTACGAGATCCATCTGATCACGGCCACCACGGGCAAGTATTTCGTGGGCGATTACATCGGCAATTTCGCGCCTGGCAATCTCGTGATGATGGGCTCGAACCTGCCGCACAACTGGGTCAGCAGCGTGCCCCATGGCGACCGCGTGGACGAGCGCTGCCTCGTGCTGCAATTCGATGCGGCGTTCATCGCGCGCGCGTTCGATGCTTTTCCCGAGTTCAGGCGCGTGGAGCCCTTGCTCGATGCCTCGCGCTGGGGCCTGCTGTTCACGCCGGCGACGGGTGCGGCCGCCGAGCCGATCATGCGCGAGATGCTGGGCGCGCAGGGCTTGCGGCGCATCGTGCTGTTCATCGCGCTTTTCGAGTTGCTCGCGCAAAGCGCCGGGGCGCAGAGGCTCGCGAGCGCAGCCTACCGCGCGGACCCCACCCGCTATGCCGGGACCCGCATCAATCACGTGCTCGCTTATATCGGCAAGAACCTCTCGCAGGAACTGCGCGAAACGGAACTGGCCGAGCTTTCGGGGCAGAGCGTGAGCGCATTCTCGCGTTATTTCCGGCGGCATACCGGCATGCCCTTCGTGCAGTACGTGAACCGGCTTCGCATCGATCTTGCCTGCCAGCTACTATTATCAGGAAAACTGAGTATTACCGATATCTGCTATCAGGTCGGCTTCAATAATCTCTCGAACTTCAATCGTCAGTTTCTGTTGCTCAAGGATATGTCGCCGTCGCGTTGGCGCGCGTATCAGCAGATCAACGCCGCAAGCGCGGCTGAATCCACTGAAGCGACAGCATCGACCGTAGCTGCGCAATCAGCGGAACTGGCTGAAGCTGCGCCCGTTTCCGGCTAGTCCATGTTTGTCCGGCAGTACCGCTTGACCCGGTTCGCCTCTTTGCTGTGCCCGAAGCTTCACCCTTGGTCCCACGATGGCATTACCCGCACCGGCATTTCACCAACAACGGAGACAGTCGATGACCCAAGTATCGAACCATCTGATCGGCGCCGCCATGCTGGGCCTCGCGCTCACGAGCGGCACGACCGCGCTGGCGGCGACCAGCGGCACGGTCGCGTTCCTGATGCCCGACCAGGCGTCCACGCGCTACGAGCAGCACGACTTTCCCGGCTTCAAGGCCGAAATGACCAAGCTGTGTCCCGACTGCAAGGTGCTCTACCAGAACGCGAACGCCGACGCTTCGCAGCAGCAGCAACAGTTCAATTCGGTGATCGCGCAGGGCGCGAAGGTGATCGTGCTCGATCCGGTGGACTCCACGGCAGCCGCTTCACTGGTGCACATGGCGCAGAGCCAGGGCATCAAGGTCATTGCGTATGACCGGCCCGTGCCCTCGACGCCGGCCGACTACTACGTCTCGTTCGACAACGAGCAGATCGGCAAGGCCATCGCTCAATCGCTCGTGCAGCACCTCAAGGAATCGGGCGTCTCGACCAGCAAGGGCGGCGTGCTCGAAGTGAACGGCTCGCCCACCGATGCGGCCGCGGGGCTCATCAAGAAGGGCATTCACGAAGGGCTTGCGGGCAGCGGCTACAAGACGCTCGCCGAGTACGACACGCCCGAATGGGCGCCGCCGAAGGCCCAGCAGTGGGTGAGCGGGCAGATTACGCGCTTTCGCACGCAGATCGTCGGCGTGGTGGCCGCCAACGACGGCACGGCCGGCGGCACCATCGCCGCGTTCAAGGCGGCCGGCGTGAACCCGGTGCCGCCCGTGACCGGCAACGACGCGACATTGGCCGGCTTGCAGCTCGTCATCGCCGGCGATCAGTACAACACGATCCTCAAGCCGAGCGAGATCGTCGCGGGTGCCGCGGCGAAGGTGGCCGTGGGCTTCCTCTCGGGCCAGGCGCCGAAGGGCGAAACGACGCTCTTCAAGACGCCGACGCAGCTCTTCCAGCCAGCGGTGATCACCACGAAGAACCTCAAGGCGGAGGTCGTCGACAAGGGCATCACGAGCGCGAAGGAACTGTGCACGGGCCGTTACGCGGAAGGCTGCAAGAAGCTGGGGATCGGCAATTGATGCGAGAAATTGATGCGAGCAATTGATGCTGGAAATTGATACGAGCGATTGATGCCTCTGGTTGATACGGCATCCTGATCGATGGGGCCGGCGCAAGCCGGTTCCCATCAAGCGGAACCCGGAGGAAACCCTCCCATGACTGAGCATTCCACTGTGCAATCCACTGAGTCCCCCACGGCGCGCGTGAATTCCGGCGAGCTCGTGCTGAGCCTGCGCGGCGTCTCCAAGCATTTCGGCGCGGTTTCCGCCCTCACGGACATCGAGCTCGACGTGCATGCCGGCGAAGTGGTCGCCCTCGTGGGCGACAACGGGGCCGGCAAGTCGACCCTCGTGAAGATTCTCGCCGGCGTCCACCAGCCGAGCGCCGGCACGATCACGTTTCGCGGCCAGCCGGTCACGCTCTCCGATCCTGCAACGGCGCTGGATCTCGGCATCGCCACGGTATTTCAGGACCTCGCGCTCTGCGAGAACCTCGATGTGGTCGCCAATATCTTTCTCGGCCGCGAGATGAGTCCAATGCGCCTCGACGAGGTGCAGATGGAAGTACGCGCGTGGACGCTGCTCAACGAGCTTTCCGCGCGTATTCCGAGCGTGCGCGACGTGGTGGCCTCGCTCTCGGGCGGGCAGCGCCAGACGGTGGCGATCGCGCGCTCGCTGTTGCTCGACCCGAAGCTCATCATGCTCGACGAACCCACTGCGGCGCTGGGTGTGGCGCAGACCGCCGAGGTATTGAACCTGATCGAGCGCGTGCGCGACCGCGGCCACGCGGTGATCATGATCAGCCACAACATGGAGGACGTGCGCGCCGTGGCGGACCGCATCGTGGTGCTGCGGCTCGGCCGCAATAACGGCATCTTCTATCCCGACTCCTCGAACGCGGAACTGGTGGCGGCGATTACCGGCGCGACCGAGAACGCCGTGTCGCGACGCGCCGGCCGGCGCCAGGCGGAGCAGGATTATCAGGATCAACAGGACCGGCAGGACGCGCGGTGAAAGGAGCGATCATGAGCAAGGAAACACAGGACGCGCCGCAGCCGTCGCCGCTGCTAGACCGCAGCGACGTGCGCGTGAAGCATGCGGCCGGCGTGGGCGAGACCGTCTCCGCATTCGTCGACCGCGTGCGCTCGGGCGATCTTGGATCGCTGCCCGTCATCGTGGGTCTCGTCATCATCTGGACCGTGTTCACCAGCCTGAACCCGGTGTTTCTCTCGGCCGATAACCTCGTGAATCTGCTGTTCGATTGCTCGACGGTCGGGGTCATTTCGCTCGGCATCGTCTGCGTGCTGCTGGTGGGCGAGATCGATCTCTCGGTGGGCTCGATGAGCGGCTTCGCATCGGCGCTGGTAGGCACGCTCTGGGTCAACGAAGGCTGGCCCGTGCTGCTGGCGATTCTCGCCGCCGTGGTGGTGGGCGCGCTGATCGGCGCGCTGTACGCGCTGCTGCTCAACCGGCTCGGCATGCCGAGCTTCGTCTCCACGCTGGCGGGGCTGCTCGCCATCCTCGGGATGCAGCTCTATGTGCTCGGCGCGAACGGCTCGATCAATCTGCCCTACGGCTCGGCCATGGTGGACTTCGGACAACTGATGATCATTCCTGCGGTTGTTTCTCATCTGATCGCGCTGCTGCCCGGCATCCTGATCGTGCTGCTCGGCCTGCGCACGCGCGCACGCCGCCGCGCGGCGCGTCTCTCTGCAACATCGGTGGGCAGCCTGCTCGCGCGTGGCGTGGCGATTACGGTGTTTCTCGAGATCGTCGTGAGCTACCTCGACCAGGGGCGCGGCGTGCCGTTGATGTTCGGCGTTTTCCTCGGTCTCGCGGTGGCGATGGACTATGCGCTCAAGCGCACGCGCTGGGGCCGCTCGATGAACGCCGTGGGCGGCAATCGCGAAGCCGCGCGCCGCGCCGGTATCAAGGTCGGCAGCATCTACGCCAGCGCCTTCGTGCTGTGCGCGAGCCTGGCCGCGCTCGGCGGCGTGCTCACGGCAGCGCGCCTCGCCTCGGCAAGCCAGCAGGCCGGCACCGGAGACGTGAACCTCAACGCCATCGCGGCGGCCGTGATTGGCGGCACGAGCCTGTTCGGCGGGCGCGGCAGCGCCTGGTCGGCCGTGCTCGGCATCATCGTGATCCAGTCGATCGCCAGTGGGCTGACGCTCCTGAACCTCTCGTCGTCGCTGCGCTTCATGATCACCGGCGCGGTGCTGGCGATTGCGGTCATCGTCGATTCGCTGGCGCGGCGCTCGCGTGTCTCGCATGGCCGTGCCTGAGGTCGTACCTGAGTACGCATCCGGGTACGAGCCCGGGTACGAGCCCGATTGAGCGTGCATATGCACAGGAGGGAAGTCGATTATGTCTGCATCCATGACAGGAAAGATTGCGGCCATCACGGGCGCGGCGTCGGGCATCGGCCTCGAATGCGCACGCACGCTGATTGCCGAGGGCGCGAAGGTCGTGTTGATCGACCGCGCAAAAGATCGTTTGGAGTCCTGCTGTAATGAGCTGGGCAAGAATGCATTTGCGTTGCAGGTGGATCTGCTGCAACCGGCCGAAGTCTCGGGCATGCTGCCGAAAATTCTCCAGCTTGCCGGCGGGCTCGATATTTTTCACGCCAACGCGGGCGCTTATATCGGCGGCGAGATCGTGAGCGGCAACCCCGACGAGTGGGACCGCATGCTCAACCTCAATATCAACGCCGCGTTCCGCTCGGTTCACGCGGTGTTGCCGCACATGGTCTTGCAGAAGTCGGGCGATATCGTCTTCACCAGCTCGATCGCGGGCATCGTGCCGGTCGTGTGGGAACCGATCTACACGGCTTCCAAGTTCGCCGTGCAGGCCTTCGTCCACACGACGCGGCGGCAGGTCGCCAAATACGGCGTGCGGGTTGGCGCGGTGGCGCCTGGCCCGGTCGTCACAGCATTGCTCGATGACTGGCCGAAGGCGAAAATGGAGGAAGCACTCGCCTCGGGCAGCCTGATGCAGCCGAAGGAGGTTGCCGATGCGGTGCTTTTCATGCTGACGCGTCCGCGCAACGTGACGATACGCGACCTCGTGATCCTGCCGAACAGCGTCGATCTTTGAGTGCGTGTTCCCGCGCGTGGTGTGCGTGCCCTGCGTGTGTCTCGTGCTGGCGCCCATTGGCCTGCTGACGAACCCTTTCCGACAAGCAACGAACCCATGACCTCTGAGAACCTCACCGCTCGCGCGGAACACGATAAGCGCTACGTCATCGGCGTGGACGTCGGCACGGGCAGCGCCCGCGCGGGCATCTTCGATCCGGCCGGCAATATGGTGTCTTCGGCGAAGCACGACATCACCGTGTTTCATGCGAGCGGCGCCATCGTCGAGCAGTCGAGCACCGAGATCTGGAGCGCGGTTTGCCATGCCGTGAAAGCAGCGCTCGCGCAGGCGGCCGTCGAACCTGGGCAGGTCGCTGGAATTGGATTCGACGCCACGTGCTCGCTGGTCGTGCTGGGCGAGGGCGGGCAGCCGCTCCCCGTCGGGCCCTCCGAGCGGGCCGAGCGCGACATCATCGTCTGGATGGATCATCGCGCGATCGAGCAGGCCGAACGCATCAATGCGACGGGGCATGCAGTGCTCAAGTATGTGGGCGGCAAGATCTCGCCGGAGATGGAGACGCCCAAGCTGCTATGGCTGCGCGAGCGCCGGCCCGCCGTGTTCGATGCGGCCTGGCAATTTTTCGATCTCACCGACTTCCTGACCTGGCGCGCGAGCGGCGACCTCGCGCGCTCGACCTGCACCGTCACCTGCAAGTGGACCTGGCTCGCGCACGAACGGCGCTGGGACGAAAGCTATTTTCGCGCCGTGGGTCTGGACGTGCTGGCCGACGAAGGCTTTGCGCGCATAGGCGAGCGCGTGGTCGATCCGGGCACGCCGCTCGGCAATGGGCTCACTGCACAGGCCGCGAAGGAACTGGGCCTGCGCGCCGGCACGCCCGTTGCCACGGGGGCGATCGACGCGCATGCGGGGGGCATCGGCACCGTGGGCGCCGAAGGCAACGCCGAATCCTCCCTCGGTTATGTGTTCGGCACGTCGTCGTGCACGATGACGACCACGCGCGACCCCGTGTTCGTGCCCGGGGTATGGGGACCGTATTTTTCGGCGATGGTGCCCGATGCGTGGCTCAACGAGGGCGGGCAGTCGGTGGCGGGCGCCGCAATCGAGCGGCTGCTCGCGATGCATCCGCTCGCGACCGAGGCGCAGGCGCGCGCGGCGCTGGAAGGGCAGACGCTGCCCACGATGCTCGCCGGCCTGGCGGCGCTGGTCTCGAATAGCTTGTCGGAGGCGGCGACGCTGGCGCAAGGGCTGCATATCGTGCCGGAGTTCCTCGGCAATCGCGCGCCGTTCGCCGATCCTCACGCAAGAGCGGTGATTGCGGGTCTCGGGATGGAAACGGATATGGACAGCCTGGTGGCGCTCTACGTGGCCAGCGTTTGCAGCATCGGCTATGGTCTGCGCCAGATCGTCGAGGCTCAGGCGAACGCGGGTGCGCCGGTCGAGCAGGTGGTGATCAGCGGAGGGGCGGGGCGGCTCGAACTCGTGCGCCAGTTGCTTGCCGATGCAACGGGCAAGCCGGTGCTGGCCACTGAAGCACAGGAGCCCGTGCTGCTGGGCGCCGCGATGCTGGGCGCCGTGGCGGGCGGGCTTTTCGGTGATGTGCGCGCGGCCATGGCCGGCATGTCGCGCATCAGCAAGCGTTATGTGCCCGACACGGGCCGCATCGCGGCATTGCACGACACGCGCTACGATGCCTTCAAGCGTTTGCAGCGCGTGGCAATGGAAATTCGGTAGGGCCAGGGCCTGTTCACATTCATAACGGGCTTGCGCTGGCCGCCAGAAGGGCCGAGCGCAAGGACTGCGACGAAGCGAATACTCGACGTATTCGTGAGGAGCATGACGCAGCGATCGGCCCTTCTGGCGGCCAGCCCCTGGAATGGAATTCGTTAATTGGGGAACGCACCTTGCCGGCCGCATTGCGGCGTCGCGCGTCGCTTGTTTGGCTCGACCAAACGGCGCTCCTTGCTCCTTGCTCCTTGCACTGCAGCCGGCAAGGTGCGTTCGCAAGCCCGTTATGAATGTGAACAGGCCCTGGACCGAAGCGAGATTAAAGCCGCAGCTTACGAACCCCACACCTGCATTTCATCGAGCGAGTAGCCCCACTGCGTCGCGCGCTTCGTGCCGTACATCCGCACATAGCGGCCGTGGCCGTTGAGATTCGCCAGCTTGACATGGCCATACGCGACGCCGTTGCTGGTCGAGTAGAGCGTCGTCCAGTTGACATTGTCGCTCGATGTCTGGATCTGATAGACGCTCGCGCCCGCATCCCAGTACAGGTCGATGCTGCTGATATTCTTCGCGGCGCCGAGATCCACGGAGATCCATTGCGGATCGACACCCGTACCTTCGGGCGAGTCCCAGCGCGTGCTGGAAGTATTGCCGTCGAATGCCTTGTCGGCCGTGAACGATGCGTCATAGCTGGCCGAAGCAGTGGCAGGGTGTCCCTGCGAAAGCAGCGTGACCTGGTTTGCGACCGGACCGCCGTAATAGCTCGAACCGAGCTTGGCCTTGGTGGAATCCGAGTTCACGCCGAACTGCGTAAGGCTCCAGCGCTTGCCCGTGGTCACGTCGGCCACGTAGAGCTGATAGCCGCCCGCCGTCGTCGACGAGAAGAACAGGTAGTTCGTGCCGTTCACCGGGGCCGGGTCGGAGTTGTTGCTGACGCAGTCGTTGAGCGACAACTGGTTCGGCGTCGAAGCCGGGTCCGAGGTCTTCTCGTAGATCTGGTCGAGCCCGCCCGAATCCTTCCAGCGCGCGTAGAACACGTTGCCGTCCGCGCGCACGATCGGATAGTAGGTTTGCAGCGCGGGCGGATGATCGAATACGGCCGTAGCGCCCGTTGCGATCGTGCGCTTCATCAGCCCCATGTTCGAGCCCGTGCCGGTGGCGTAGTAAACGGCGCTCGCGTCCGGCGCGAGAAACGGCATCGAGTACTCGGCGCCCGACGGCGCGTTGGTCAGGCTTATGATCGAGGTGAAGGTCGGGCCCGCGCTCGTGTACGAGAGCGTCGCCCGCTTGACGTCGCCGTTCTGCTTGAACACGAGGGTCTTGCCGTCCGTGCTGAACTTCGGATCTTCGTTGCGCGTGGCGCCCGTGCTGTTCGTCATGTTCACCGGCGGGTTGCTGCTGCCGAGCTGATACATGAATACGTTCCACGCATTATTGGTCACGCCCATGAAGGCGATCCATTTGCCGTCCGGGCTGAACACGGCGTTCATCGGGTCCTTGATGCCCCACGAGGCCTTGCTCAACTGCGTGAGCGTGCGTGCCGAAAAATCGTAGAGAAAAATCTGGCTCGTGCCGTCGCCGTATGTCACATAGCTGTGATAGGCGAGCTTGCCCGTGAGTGCGGAGGGAAACGAGGCGTCGGACTGCGCCGCAGGGTCGGTGATGCAAGTTGCACCGGCTGCGCCGGCAATCAAATTGAGGGCGATGCCGGTCATTACGCCGGCGACGAGGCTTTTCACCTTCATAATAAGTCATCCTTATCAAATGAAATATATGGATGCGCGAGTCATCCGGGTACTTCTCTCACACGCTGCATCGCATGACGCATCGCCCTCGGACGCGGCTGTCCCTGCCGCAGTCGCCGGTGCGCCTTGCAATGAACTTGCCGTGAGCCTGAGAAAAGCCGGCGAGGGCTCGCAGGCTTTCCGCTGGTGGGAGCGCTTGCCGGCTAGCTAAGTGGCAAGCGCCTGGGTCGTGACAATCTCGTGTCTCTCGGGCTGAATCGGTAGCCGCCGCTCGAGCGCCTGGCATCGTACATAGGAAACATTCCGCTTCAGCATTGCGAACCCAGTTTATCTATCTGTATGAACATCAATTGATCGATTAGAGGTAAGTCGTGCTGGCATCTCACCCATTTGAGCGTGGGCGGTAGAATTTGCCGCAAACGCCTGTTTCTCGCATTACTATATGAAAATACGGGTCGGAAACGAAATTTTTTTCCTCCCACCGCGGGCGGAATTATAACGTCTGCGGAAAACCTTTCCGGTTTACGCCGGGTCTTGACGCGTTGAAGACCGCATCCGTAAGACGAATTAGTGATCCTGAATCCGTGTCTTTACGGAGTCCTTCAAAGTGAAAAACCCTCTCTACTATTCGATTCAGGAATGCTTGAAAAACGATGCAGCAATCGCCGATCGGCCTTTCGATTGCCGCTGATGACGAGAAAATGCCGGTACTTCACCGCGGCCTGTACGGTGGCTTGTACGGCGGGTGTTCACAGCGTAGAGTCGGAGAGGAAATGGCGCGGCCCGAGTGACGAATGCAGGAGGCGAACATGCGAGGCAGTCAGCTCACCGTCTACATTGCCAACCAGAATCATCGCGTGGGGCATCTGCCCGTCGTCGAATGGATTCTCGACGAGGCGAAGCAGATGGGCATTCAGGGCGCGACGGTAGTGGAAATTGCCGAAGGCGTGGATGCGAACGGCAAATACCACGCGGCGCGTTTCTTCGAGCTTGCGGAACAATCGGTTGCCGTCACGGTGGTCGCCGGCGATGGCCTTATCGACCAGTTGCTGACCCAACTTCATGAGGGCAGCATTCGTCTTTTTTATACGCGCACGGTAATCGAATACGACACGCTGGGTGTGGACGAATCCGATGAAACGGACGGGCGGCGGAGTGCAACATGAACGGCTATCAGCTCACGTTTTATACGGAACAGAGTCGTCGTCACGGCCCGCGTACGGTGTGCGAATGGCTGCTTCATGAGGCGAAGCAACTGGGCATTCACGGCGCCACTGTGATCAATTGTGCGGAAGGCACGGGCCATGCGGGCGCGCACCACGCGGCCCATGTGCTCAAGCTCACTGATCAGCCCGTACAGATCATCCTCGCTGTCACGGAAGATGAGGCGCAACGTATGCTCGATGTGGTCAAGGCTGCGCAAGTGCATCTGTTCTATACGCGCTCGCCCATCGAATTCGGCGTGCTAGGTGGCGATGCACCGCACGGCGAGAAAAAGCATTTTTCGATCTTCCGGCACAAGCCGCAGTGAGCCACTGCCCAGCCAGATCAGATAGAGGGCGCCCGCCAACTGGATCGCGCAACAGATTGAATCGCTTCACGGAAATCCGTTTGCGGCTTCTTGCACTGCCCAGTCGCGCGAAACTACGAAAGCGCGCGTAATTGCCGGCGCAGCCGATCAACTTCGCTGGAGGAAAGTTGTGCCTCGACTTCCGTATGCGTGCGCTGCCATATCGGGAACGCCTCGGCGAGCAGGCGATGGCCATCGGGCGTCAAGCTGAGCAGGCGGCTGCGCTTGTCGTCCGGATCCTGCGCGATGCTGACGAGGCCACGACGCTCGAGCGGCTTCAGCGCGGCGGTTAGCGTGGTGCGATCCATCGCCAGCAGCGTGGATACGTCTTTCATCGCCGGCGGATGCGGCCGGTTGAGCGACATCAGCAGCGAGAACTGGCCGTTCGTGAGATCCAGCGGACGCAAGGCTTCGTCGAAAATGCGCGCGAGATTGCGCGCCGCCCGCTGCATATGCAGACACAGGCAGCAATCGCGCACCATTAGCGTGGTATCGAAAGGGATTTTCTTTGCATGTGCCATGTTGCAATTATGTTGGTATCAACCTATATTGTCAACGTCGGATGAGCAACATCCCGTTGCTCTCGTCAGCAGGCGGAGGCCGCATGAGCGATCAGAAATTGTTTCTCGCCGTGTTTCTCGGCAGCAAGGACAACCCGCGCTCGCAGGCGTGGTGGGCGCTTCCCGAAGAGACGCGGCACGCCCGCGAACGGGAAGGTATCGCGGCATGGAAGGCGTGGGTGGAAAAGCACAGGGCGGATATCGTCGACTTCGGTGGCCCGCTCGGCAAGACCAAGACCGTTGGCGAGCATGGCGTCAAGGATACGTCCAACGCGCTAACGGGCTTCACGGTCGTGCGCAGCGCTTCGCACGAGGAAGCGGTCAAGCTGTTCGAAGGCCACCCGCATTTCACGATCTTCCCCGGAGATTCCATCGATGTGATGCCCGTGTTGCCGATTCCTGCTGGCTGAGCGCCGGCTGCCAGGCGGCGGACGCTGCAAGCGTCGTTATGGCTGCTGCCCGCGACGCCAACACTTTTCGACAGGACACTTTGGAGGATCGTGATGAAACTTTACGGATTCGCGGGAACCCGTTCGCAACGCGCGCTATGGGGGCTCAAGGAAGTCGATGCCGATTTCGAATTCATATCGGTCAACCTGCTCGAAGGCGAGCACAAGCGGCCGGAATTCCTGCGTATCAATCCGGCGGGAAAGGTCCCCGTGCTGGTCGACGGCGACCTTATCATTCCGGAGTCGGCGGCGATTGTGTTGTACCTCGCGGACAAATACCCGGAGAAAGGATTGATGCCTGCCGATCTCCAGGAGCGGGCGCAGGTTTATCGCTGGACGCTGTTTGGGGTGACCGAGATCGAGCAGCCGCTCTGGCGAATCACGCGGCACTCGATGCTTTATCCGCCGGACAAGCGCCTGCCGGCCGATATCGAGCTGGCGCGTGGCGAATTTGCGGCCATGGCGACGGTACTCGAGAAGCATCTCGAAGCGCGTGAATTCATTGTGGGCAACAGCCTCACGGTGGCCGATTGCGTGACGGCTTATCTGATCGACTGGGCCAATGAATTCCAGTTGATCGATGGGTTTCCGCGTTTGAAGGCGTATCTGGAGCGCTTGTATGCCCGGCCCGAGGCGCCGCCGCGCATTGCCGATGCGCGCAAGGCGGCATGAGTCTGACTCGATGAATCTGACTCGATGAGGCCTGGTTCGGATGAACAATCCGGCCGGGCGAGAGCACGCCCAGGAATTTTGCCGGCGCAGGTTCACGCCGGCGCGGCCTCACGAGAACGCATCAATCTCACTGCATATTCGGGGCCATCGTGGGAGCGGCTTGACCGGGCGCCATACCGCTGGCCGCAGCAATACGTGCCTCGGCGGCTTGCAGATTGGAAGGATATTGGTTGTCGCGCCCGGTCGATCGGTAGCCGGCATGCCGGAGCTGGGCCAATTCTGCGCGCACCTGGGCACGCGTGACAGGCCCATTGGATGCTTGAGCGAAAGAAAGGGCCGGAATAAGCAATGCGGCCGCAAGGGCGGCCATTCTAAGTGTGTGTTTCATAGTCTGTGCCTCTAGCTAATCAGGTTCAGCGCTGCGGACCCGGGGCGGGGCAGCGGCTGGCATCGCTAGCTTGACGGCCTAGACTTAAGGAAAGGTTAACGCTATGAGTGTTTTTTCGTGGAAAGGCGTGAATCGCGGTCTGGAAATTACCCGATAGGAATCAAGGGTTTATCGAAGTCTTGCGGAAACGAGTGTAAATCTGTGAATCACGAATTTATGGTAGCTAGACTGGTAGCTTTCGGTCGCGAATAATCGGGGTTCCTCTCCTGAGACCAAAAAATGCCCCGCCTTCACCATGCGCTCGATGACCTCCAGCTGCGCCGCTGGGTCGCCGCGAAAGAGCCGCTTTCCCGCGCCGATGGCGACGGCCTGACCTTCACCCTGTCCGAGTTCGGGACGGCTACCTGGGTGCTTCGATACAGTCGTGGTCCGCGCCGCCGAGAAATCACGCTCGGCAACTACCCCGATATGGGACTGGCCGAAGCCCGCAAGCGGGCCCGCGCGCTCCGCGTCCAGGTCGACGATGGAAAAGACCCGGCCTCCGACAAGAAGGTCGAGAAGGCACGCGCACGCAAAGCGATGACCGTCGACCAGTTATGCGACGACTATATCGACAAGCGATTCGGTATCCTGTCTAAAAGCACGACTGTTCTGTACGCCGCATTGATTGATGGTGTGCTTCGGCCGAAGCTCGGCTCGCTCAACGTCGAAACGGTAACCCCAGCCGATGTTGTCTACATGATCGAGAATTGTGGGCGCCCGTGGTCAGTGTGCAGCACGATGCTGGTCCTGCTGCGCACTGTGTTCGGCCATGCCGTTTCGCGCCGCCAGATCGACTTCAATCCGGCCACGGGCATCGACCTCAAATCCGTCCTTGGCGACCCGCCGCCCAAGCGCAAGCGAGTCATGTTGCTCAAGGATGAGATGACGGTCCTGCTGACCGATATCGACAAGCTGATGGGCCGAACTAACGGGCTGATGTTCCGCATCCTGCTGGCCACGTGCGTGCGATCGATTGAACTGATCACCGCTGAGAAGGATCTGGTCGATCTTGAGTACGGATCGTGGCGCGTCAGGGCAGAAGCGACCAAGACGAAGCAGGAGTTTCTCGTGCCGTTGGCACCGCTTGTAATTGAATGGTTTCGCGAACTTATCGCCTTGTCAGGCGATTCGAAATGGCTGTGTCCAGCGCGCGCAAAGACCAAAGGGGCGGGACATGTGAGCCGCACGGTGTTGCGCGATGCGGTCAAAAAAGCATTCGACGAGCGCGGCCTGGATATCCGCCGGTTCACGCCTCACGACACGCGTTCAACCGCCAAGGGGCATTTGCGCAACATGGGCTTCTCGCGCGAAATCAGCGAGATCGCCCTGAATCACAAACTCAAAGGCATCGAAGGAGTCTATGACGTGCGCGAGGAAATCCCGGAGCGCCGGGCGGCCATGGAGGCATGGGCGCGATTCATCGCCGAGTGCAGCGACGGATACGCACCCGAAAGCGGAAAGTCGACGAATGTGGTTCAGTTCAAACCGAGAAGGGCGGCGTAGCGCCGTATGATTGATGCGCAGCCGCAATCGGCTGGCTAGAGAGGGGCGATGTTCACAAACAAGTTCGGCGGCGAGGGCGACCCAAGAAGCCCAATTGGCTTAGCCTTTTTCCTGCTGGCGCTGGTTATCGTTTTTGTGATGGCCTCCCCTTTTTGGCTTGTTGCCAAACTGTGCTCGATAGCGCAGGGGAAGGTGCGGGAGCGCCCGTAGGCGCGCCCGGGGTTAAGTGAGAGCGGCAATGACGCGCGCGAGCGCATGATCACGCAGGTTGGGCCACGGATAGCACGGCTTCCCGATGCCGATCAGTTGCGCACTCTGCGGCCAGAGCGGCGGAACATCGGTCACGGCATCGTTCCCGTTTTTGTAGAGAATGACTGACGTCTTCGAAAGCACATTGCCGATAGTCGGTTCCGGGCTCACCCGGGGCGGTTCAAACCCGTACACGGCCTGCACTGGCTTGCCAGCGGCCACGCGCGAAGCTCCGGCGATCAGAGCCAAGGCCGCACCAAGGGAATGGCCGACGAACGTCACTGGCGCGTCGCCAGCAGCGTTCTCAACCTGCGCCGAGATCGCACTCCATGCTTTGTAGAAGCCCTGGTGAATCCTCCCGAGCGGAGGAACAGCAGTCGGCGTCACGTCGAAGTCCGCGAGCAGATCGGCAATACTGTCCGTGCCCGGGAAGGCGATAACAAGTCCATCGGTCGTATCGCGCACGATGGCGCAGGACGGCCCCGGGGCGCGTCCGATATCGGGCTTGACGGCATAGGCTTCCTGCGCGATCAGGGCGTAGTCGCGCGGCAGGAGGTTCACGGCTCAATCTCCGGCAGATCGACCGTTTGCCCTGCGAGCGCGTGCGTGCAATCACCGAGGAAGATGATTTGCCCCGGCTGCGCGCCGTTGCAGCCGACGAAGGAATGGCAGCGCCGGAAATGCTCGTCGCCTTCATTGCCTCGCCATTGCAGGACACTCGGTCCGAGAACAGGACGCTCGAAGTCGCCATTGAATGACCAATGCGGCTTGCCTGCGTTGTGCGGCGATTCTTGCGTCTCGCCGGGTGGCAACCAATTCACCGGCAATACTTTGGGGCTTGGCGTTCCGTCTTCCCACGTGCATCCCGGGCAATCGAACCGGATGCCATAGAACAGCCCTTCGCTGTCGCGGACGATTTTGGCTTTCATTGCAGCGGCGCCGAATCAAGCGTCGTCGACGGCGTGGCTGCACCGCCCAGCGTTGCCGGCGCGAGGCTGACTGCAACGTTGAAGGCAAGGACGGCCGAGTCGATACCTGCGTCCGCCGCGTTCTTCTTGTCCCGAGCGAGAGACGACGAATCGACGAAGGTCTTGACGAGCGGCAGGGTCGTGTTGACGAGCGTTTGGAGATCAGGCTTCGCCACCGTTGCGCCGGCCGCACAGACCTTCGTGACGGCTGGCTGGATCGTCTTCGTGAGCGTGTCGGCCGCGCCTCCAGTGAACACGCCATCGCCTTTCAGGATGGCGATCTCGCCGTTGGCCGCGCCACAGGCAATAGCCACCTGTTGCGGGAAGGTGAGCGCCGGAAGTGTCGGCGCGTGTGCGCCGCATGCGGTCAGAATGGACGTGATGAGACCTGCCGCAAGCAGCATGAGAGTGCGTTTCATGGGATTCCTTCAGGGAGCGAGTTTGATAGCCGCAGCGGCGGCGCTGGAAACAGCGCCAGCTACAGCGGCGGTGGCTTGAGACTGAGCTGTGATTGGCGCTGTCGCGCCGACGCCGGTTTCGGTGAAGTCGAGGGTGTAGCCGTCTGCTGTCTTCTTGGCGTGCACACTGACGGTGGCGATGTCTTTGCCGTTCGTGATGGTCGCGGCACAACAGAGGACCTGCTTCGAAGCTTCGTCATAGAACGGGCGGATGTCGTAGGTCGCCTGACCGGCGCAGCCAGCGAGCAGCATTGAGAGCAGCAGCGCGGCACGCATCATTGCGTCGCCGTGGCCTTCTTCGCGGCCGCGCGCGCCATCAGCCAGTTGTAGGCAGCGTGACCACCAGTGATCAGGAAGGCCGCGATCTGGAGTTGCGCTTCCATCGGGATCTTGATGTTCATCGCTTGCGCTGCCCAATCGATGATCGGCACGAGAGAGGCAGCGGTGAGCGTGATCGCGCCGGTTTGGATGCTGGAGGTTTGGTTCATGCCTTCTCCTTCTGGACGATCTCGTCCGGTGAAAAAACAAAGCCCGCGCGCCGGGGGTAGCCCTGAAACACGAAGGTCGGGAAAGTGCGGTGGTGGATGCCGTGCGTCGACGAGCGATGGAACTTGATCGAGAGCTGCAGCATGTTTTGCGGGCTGTCGATGAAGGTCTCGGGCTTGGCTGGGTCAAAGGCGTGCCAGTCGAAGCCGCGGAGCGCTGTGATTTGGCAGATCATCCAGATGGCCGACTGTTCGGCCGGGAAAGTTTCGCCCGTCGGCTGGTCGGTGATTTCGTCAAGCACCGGAATCTCGGTGATCTCGCCGACCGCGATCGCTTTCACGACGGTCCAGTCGACGGCATCGGCATCCGCCCATTCGCACCAGAAGTGGTGGTATTCCGGATTCGGCTGGCCACTGATAGAGCAACGCAGACCTGCCTTGTGGCCAGCGGCCTTCGTGCGCCGAAAGGTTGCTGACTCGGTGCGCGCTTCGTGGTCCGGGTAATACTCCACCTCGACCACGGTCTCTTTCATGAGATGCTCATGCGCCGGCACGCGCGCGAGGCCTTCGGCGGTGCACTTACTGCATGGCTGCTCGAGCGGTACGTCATGACTGCATCGGGTCATTCGTTGCTCCAGAAACGAAAAAACCGCCCGAAGGCGGCAAGTTGCGAAATTTCGAAATTCGGAAATCTGAAAGCTATGTGGCAGCGCCGAGCGCTTTCTTCGCCATGGCATACAACGCCTGTCGATCGGCGAGGCCGCTCAAGGCACCATTGACGCGCTCAGTGAGCGTCGTGAACTGTCCAGCGAGCGCGAGCGCGCTCAGCTTGTTGTTCCACCAGAACCAGCCGGCGGACATCGCGGCGTGTTCAGGATCCTCGAGCAGCTCGGGGTGGTTAAGCAGGTCGAGCTCCAGTCCGATCGAGGCAAGCGTGTAGTTGCGCCGGCCGGTGATCTGGATCAGGCCGCGACCGCAGAAGCGTTCACCATCACCGGGCTGCGTGTTGCCGAGGCCTTTCGCTTTCTGCGATGGCGGCTCGTACTGGCGCTGCGCAGCCGTCGGCCCCCAGATCTCTTTCGTGAAGACCAGGTGGCCAGATTCGTGACCGGTCTGCGCGAGGAAAGCCGCGATGTCGCGCGGATCGAGAATGTGATAGGTCTCGCACGCAGCCTGCATGAACGGCGCAAACATCGTGGCGCGCGCCAGCGTCGCGCCGGTTCCAGCGGCGACGATCTCGGGTGTGAGGTTCATGGCTAGACGATCTTGCAGGGGATCTCGGCATCTTCGTCGAGTGAATAGACCGCGCTGAGCCGATGGAAGCCATCTGCCACGATGAGCGTTTGACCGCGCACGAGCAGGAGCGGCGAAAGCTGCTTGCCTTCGTGAATCTTTTCAAGGTTGTGTGCGACGTGCCGGTTGTCGCGGCCGAGCAGCGTCAGGCCGGATGCGCGCGCAATGTCCTTGGCCTTGAAGTGCGACAGTCGCGCATCGCGCAGCTTCTTCACCAGCACGGCCGCATCGCTCTCGTCGAACACAAGAGCGAGAAAAGACTCAGCCGCAGGAAAGTCGTGCTCCTCAGGCTCACGAAGCCACTTGATTTCGTATTTCATCGTCACTTCCCGAAAATGTGATGCCCCAGCGCACCCAGCACAGCCCCGACTGCGGCTCCGATAGATGTCAGCGTGAAGAGGGCACCCTTGCCACGGTTGGCGAGAGCCAGAAGCGCTTGAATGTCCGTTCGCAGCTTGGCGATCTCGTCATTCGCCTGTTTCTGGTTCCTCCGCATTTCCTCGCGCATGTCCGCGCTCTGTCGATCCTGTTCATCAAGGCGTGCGAGCACGCGACCGAATTCGATCGGGTCGATCTGGTTCATTGGGGCCCCGGAAATGAAAAAGCCGCCCGGAGGCGGCAGGTGATTGTTCTTGACTAATAGCCCTTAAGGGGCTAAATTGAAGGCGTTGGGTAGCGCATTGCGCGCAGCCTGCTACCTCCGAAAGGAAGACCATGAAGACCACATTTCGCGCGCGCGTTCTGCGCGCTCTCGGGCATGTCCATTCGATATACGCCGCCAACTCCGGAAGATCTCCGGAACCTCAAGATCGAGCTCGGCTACACCGGCGAGCAGATGGCCAGCCTGTTCGGGTTGGCCGGCAACAATCAATGGCGCAAGTACACGGGCGGTCAGGAGCCGCGCGCCATGAGTCTGCCGATGCTGTTCCTTGCGGGCGCGCTCCTCAATCGCACCGCGACCGTCGATCAGGTGTTCGACTGGTGCCGAAGTGTCGGCGCGGTTGTCGACCCGGATACCGATGGAGAGCAGCAGCCATAGCGATGACGCTCGGCTGCGCGGCGGCTTCCCAAGCGCACGCCGAAGACTTCTTTCAGGTCGAAGCCGGCATCGGTGGGGCAGCTTACCAGCACGGGGCCAATGGTTTGTGGTTTCAGGACGGATTCCAACACCGATTTGACCTCACCGCGCCGGCCATCGAAGCCGGGTTCACTGGCGATATCTACCAGTCGGAGCACTGGGGCATCTCATGGCACGCTGACTGGGCTTGGCTTGGGACGATCCACACCCAGGCTCTCGCCACACCAGACGATGCCAATTACAACCCTGTCACGAAGGGCTGCAATGGCAAGTGCTGGCCACTCGCGAACTATCTCGGGTCCGGGCACGACATGGGCATCCTGCTCACACTTGAGCCGCACTACGACTATGGCGGCTGGCGATTTGGAGTAGAAGGTGGACCGTACATCCACCGATCGACCTGGACCGAGGACGTGATCGGCTGGGTTCCGTCGCCTGACGCCACCCCGATGAACGTCAGCGTCCACAACAACCCGAAGTGGCGTCTGGGCTGGGTTATCGGAGCCTCTGTCGGTTACAAGAACTTTTCAGTGTCGTATCAGTATTTCAAGAACGGCACGCCCGTATCGAGTTCGGATCACTTCCCGTCGATCTGGTCGAATACCCACGTTCTGATGGCGCGGTGGAGGTTTTGAGGGGTTGCTAGGCATGGCTGGTAAAATCCAGTAGCCTCTACCATCCGATGCAATCCGCATGATCTCGAATATCCAACTGTTGCGCGCACTGGCGGCGATGGCTGTCGTGTACTTCCACGGCAGCTATATCTTTGGTGGTGTGCACACTGACCTTAAGGCGGTGGCGATCTTCTTCGTAGTGAGCGGATTCATCATGACTCACATCTCGCGATCGCGCGCTGATGGGTTTATGGTAAATCGCATTACCCGCGTTGTACCGCTTTATTGGGTGTGCACGATCGCATTCTTCATGTTGATCAACCTTGAGTTGATGAATCCCATCTACAAGATCCCTCAGATATGGGGATGGCTATTACATGATCGCACCACGTTGCAATGGTATCTAGAACATAAGACAGGTTTCACTGATGGTCAGCTTGTTGGCCAACTCGTCCGTAGTTTGACGTTCATTCCTTTCAGGAACGATCAGGGCTTCATGTTCCCCGTGCTTGGTGTAGGCTGGACACTCAACCTTGAGATGTACTTCTACGTCATCTTCGCCGTATGCCTGATGATCAACACGCGGTGGGCGCCTATTCTGACCGCGATTGTCATCTTATTCGTGAAGTTATCTGTCTGGATTACAATAGACCCAGGCGAACTCCTGATGTTTTATGGCGATCGTTATACGGGGTTCTTCGTGCTGGGCATAGCAACGTACTACATCTGGCATGTTCGTCCAGCTTCGTTTGAGAATTGGGTCGTCACTCATCGCTGGACAATTGGTATCGTCATCGCCATCGCTCTTTCCACCTTTAACTATTTCCCACTCCGGGAAATAAAGGCGCTTATTGGCTACGCTCCGGCAATGTTTCTCTATTTCATGCTTCCGTTCGCGACGGTTCTTTTTGCACTTTTCCTGAATAACAAGGGGCTGTGCGCGTCATCCAGAACGATTCTTTTGCTCGGAGAGGCTTCATTCTCAATCTACCTCACGCATCCCTTTGTCGCTGTGATAGTCGAGACGACCTTGAAACGGTATCCAGAAATGTCTGGTTTAATGAGACCTGTAGCGTTCGCATTCTTCATGGCAATTTGTGCAGTTATCGGTATTTTCGTGCACCGAAAGATTGAAATGCCGCTCCTGAGTTATGCGAGACTCGCATCCCGGTTCAGATCGACGACGAATACACGGAATCCGGTTTAAGGGATTGTTGCAGCAGGCGACGGCAGGCTTGTTGATATGCCAGCCACCGCAGACCGCAACGCATATACATAATCCCTTACGGCTGCGGCAAAATTCGAAAAATCCGCCTCCGAAAAACTATGCATGATCCCGGATGCGTCAGGATAGTTGAACATCGTTGAGCCATCGGGGAATCCCTTTCCCGCGTTCAGACCTGTCTCAATGGCAATGATATCTGACTGGCTGAGAGTATCGATACTGTACGTGCCATTCAATGAAGCAGTTGCCGTGCTTTTGATCTGAATCCCTGCGGAGAACGCGACAGCCGCCTGTTGTGCGCCAGAGAGAGCTACCGGGACTGGCGCTGAAAACGCCCAAGCCCCGGAAGATTCAGTGGCGACCCACCCAGGCCGCGGCTCAACGGCATAGGCGGTGACGTCCACGAGAGTCGCCGCGACGAGCGGGTAGAACCGGCTGGCAATTGGAATTTCCACGCCAGATCCATCGAGCATTGGGGCGATGATTTCTGCAACGATCCCGCTCTGAATTCTCACATAGACGCTCATAGTTCAGATCAGTACTCGATGATGACGCAACCGCCCGCGCCGGGTGCGCCGATATTGTTGTTCGCTCCGCCGCCACCCGCACCGCCCGGAAAGGTTGCGCCAGTGGCAGACCCAACGCTGATGGCGGAAGGTGGAGTGCCAAAAGCCCCGCCACCGCCAGAAGCAATCAGCGAACTACCAATTGCGTAGGCGCTAGCAGGGCCTTGACCGGTAATATTTAAAGAGCCCCCCGAGCCAGTGCCGCCAGCCACTGAACTGCCGGATGATGTGCCGCTGGCAGAGCCAACTCCGCCACCGCCGCCCGTTGCCGTGGCCAGTGCCCCGACAGACGAGCTACCGCCTGCGGATCCATTCCCGGATCCGGTGCCGTTCGCGCCACCCGCTCCGACCGTAATGGCCTCGGAAGTGCCGCCCGCTACAGAGAATACCCCTTCGGTGTAACCGCCTCCAGCGCCACCGGTTGCTGCGGCGGAGGTTACTCCCGAACCGCCTCCACCCCCACCACCCCAGACGCGCGCCTTGAATCTTCCTGAGACCGGAACCGTGAAGGTCGTTGCGCCCGTCGTCGTAAATGCTGCGCCGTTGACCGATACTTTTTGAACTCCGCCGATGATTTCATACACAGCGATATTCTGGAAGCCAACTTGACTCAGTTGTGCCGCATGCTGGCCCTTCGTCGCAGGGTTGACCTGCAGTGCTCCCGCCGTCTGGCTGTTCAGCACGACCTCGTTGAGCGATGCGCTGTAGAGGCCGGTGTACATGTTTCCAGCGACAATCTCACCGCCCTGAAGCGCGCCGGCCGCGCCGACCAGATTCACGGCGCCGCCGCCGAAATTGAGCGTGCAGGGGCCGGTATTGTTGTTTGCAGCCTTGAACGTGACCGGTTGGGCATCGGAGTACGAGGTGATTGCCGGCGTGAGTGCGATCGAGATGACGTTCGCCGTGGTACTGGTGTCAACCGCGTATTCGGTCGAGCCGGTCTGCATCATCTGCAGCAGGCTCGTGAGCTGCGGCACACCGGCCGGCACGGAGATGTTGCCGGATGTGACGGTCGTCTGGCCATTCGCCACGGTCACCACGGCGAGCGCCGTCCAGCCTGCATCAACGGACGGGGTGGTCTGCGTGCCGGTCGTGGCCGCGATTCCTGCCTTCGCCTGGATCACGCACACGCCTTGACGTTCGGTGGGCAGCGTTGCGCCACCGCCGCCCTGACCGTTCAACGGAATCTGCGGGTTGTTGCTGTTGTAGAACGGCAGCACGACCGGGACATTGTCCTGATCCTGATACTGCGCCTCAATCAGGTAGTTGATGCTGTACCCGCTCGTCGACGGCGCCGGTGTCGAGATGGTCTGGGCCGCCATGTTGAGGCCCTGCTTCAGGATGATGTCGGTCGTGTCAGCGGGGAGCGCGCCCCACGACGTCGCATCAACGGCAGCCATCGTATAGATCTCGCCGATGCCGACCAATACGTTCAACGCCGCTGGTGAGTTCGGCGTGACGGCGAGGCCGCGCACCACGGTGCCGCTGCCGAACGCGGCCTGCGAGAGCTTGGCGAGGCCGATCATCGTGGCGCGTTGCGCGAACAGGAAGTCGACGCTGCGGCCCTGTTCCTGTGTATAGACGGTTGCGCGATCCATTCAGGCTCCAGAAAACAAAAAAGGCCGCCTGAAGGCAGCCTTTGAAAGCAGATTGAGAGAAGGTCAGGGCGTAACGGGGTTGTTCTCGATGCGCATCCAGACGATGGTCCCGGTCATGCGCGTCGATTCCACTGCAGCGATGATTGCGGCGTCGGTGACAGCGGTCACAGGCGCTTCGGACCACGCTCCGTACGAGTCAAACGACCATCGCCACGAATCGAGTTCACCCAGCGATTGCGTGTTCGTGATCGGCCGGTAGGCCGTCACGTAGCTCTGGTAGGGCATCGGCGCGCCCCACTTGCCGACGCCGGTATCCCAGTAGAAGCCGCCATCCCAGCCACCCGAATCGGTCGTATTGCTGGGCTCGAAGATGTCCGGCGTGCGTCCGGTGATGAGCTTGAGCACGGCGGACATGTTGGCTCGCGTCGGACCCTTCACGAACAGGTTAGCGAGGATGCGCGCACGGTACGCGCCGTCTGTCTCATTCGTTAGCCGCAGCAGGTTCGAGCCGAAGAAGTCGTTCGCAATAAGGTCGAGGTATCCATCGGTCGCCGTCGCGATGCGTGTCTGCAGTTGCGCGTAGGTGATCTGTGCATAGATCGACGAGAGCGCCCATGCGGGCCCCTGCAACGTCGCATCGAAGTTCGGCGAGAGCTTGAACCACGATCCCGGGATCTGCGCCTTCAGCCTCGTGAAAATGTCGTTGATGTCGCCGATGGCCATCAGTTCACCATGATCGTGCCCGCGACGATCACCTGATTCGCGGTTGCTACAAGGTCAGCGTTGCCGCCGTTGAGCGTCATCGTGTTCGCCACCGATGCCACACCCGGAACTGCCCAGATCACCGAAAAGAGTTCGGTCCATGACAGCGTGCCGCCGAGCGGAATCGAGGCGATGAAGTTCTGGATCGCCGTCTGCACTGCAGCTTCGACATTGGCCAGCGTGTATCCGGATGCTGCCGTGATCGTCGCTGTGACGTTGGCCGTCAGGTTGGTCGCCGCGTACACCGCGAACGTGATCGACAGTCCGCGTATCGCGTTGATGGCCGAGTAGATCGCGTCGTGCAGCGCGTTCGAGTAGGGCGAGATGACGACGTAGAAGAAGCCCGGCTGACTCACACCCGCGAGCGTCTGGTTCTCAACGATCTGGTACTGGACGTTCTGCTGGACACCTTCGATTGCCGACTCAACGGCAGACATGATCGCCGCGCGCAGGCCAGACACGTAGGTCTGGAATCGCGCCTGCACGGCGGTGTCGCTCTCCTGGTTGACGCCGTTCGAGAAAGCGTTCGGGTTCGTCACTGTGTCGACGTACTGGATCGCCGTCGAGATGGTAGTGATCGTGTTGGCCGCGACGTTGCCCTGGGTGCCCGCGTTCTGCGCCAGCACAGTCGCCTGCGCGCTCGTCACACCGGCGGGGATGACGTAGGCGTTTTGCGCGGCATTCCAGTAGGTTTGGGTCGAATCCGGAATGACCTGGAAGGGCTGCGTGCCGTCGGCAGTGAGCACCGCCGCGCCGCCGGCATATGTGCCGCCTGAGCCATTCGCATTCGCCGTATAGGTGCCAGCTGGAATGACCGCCTGTGATGTCGGCGTAAAGCGCGAGAAGGTCACCTGGCCGGAAGCGGACACAGCCGCCTCACGCGGCGGGCAGGAAAAATCGGCGATGAACGTGTCGACGTCGTTACCTTTCGACGTGGACAGGCGCGTGATGTTCAGTACCGCCATGATCAGGTACTGCAACCACATCGAAACGGCCGCGACTGCCTCGACGCGCGCGAGCTCGAGCGAGCCCACGATGAACGACAGGACAGGCCCACCGACGGCCGTCACCGCAGCCTGAATCGCGGCGACCTGCTGCTGGACGATTCTCGTGAAGCTTTGCGTGTTAAGAGCCATACGCGGGCACGTTGAAAGAGAGGGTCTGCGGAACGCCGGTCGGCACGTACACGTAGTTGATCGTCACGCTCAGAAGGCCTGTTGCGTCGTGCTGGTACGTGTAGGTTGGTGCGGGCTGCTTCTGGACGTCAGGCTCGTTTTTGAGCACGCTCTGGATCAGCGACTTGATCTCGGTGAACTGCTCGGACGAGAGCGCGCGGCCGACGAACCTGCCGAGGCCTGCGCCGTACTCCGGATGCGATAGATAGGTGCCGGGTGGCGTGAGCAGCGCGCGGACAATGCGCTGGTTCAGCTCGGTCACGCCGCTCGCGGTCAAGTCGTCCCCTGAGGCCGAGAACTGAATGTCCTGGCCCCACCAGTGGAATGCGTCGGTCATGGATTGCTCTAGTTCGGCGGGAGGGTGTTGCCGCCTTGGGGATCGGGGTGCGTGTGGCCTTTCACCGATTTGCCGCCGCCGACGACATCCGTGGTGCCGGTGATCGTCCCTGGAGCCGTCAGGTTGCCCGCAAGCGTCGCCGTGCCGGTCCCGTTTACGATGGTCTGGGTGATATCGCCATTCAGCGTCGTGTTGCCGTCGACCTCGAAATTGCCGACCTGCTTGAGCAGAGGTGTCGTACTCGTGATGCCCGTCGGCGCACCGAGTGTGATCGTTCCGTCGTTGTTCAACTTGACGTAGGCCCCCTTGCTGTCGACGAGCGCCATCTGTCCTGACTGCACGACGGGTGGTCGCGCCTTGTCGTTGAAGAAGCGACTGCCGGCGAGGCATGCCTGCATCCGCCCGTCGACGAAATCGAGCCGCACGATGTCGCCGATTGCGGGCCCGAAGACCGCACCGAAGTTGTTGCCGACCCACGGCGCCGAGAGAGGCAGGAAGCCGGTTTCCTCCATTGTCGGCAGGAGGATCACCTTGACGGTGTAGTCGTTCGGGTTGTACGCGCTGATCTGGCCGCGCTTCGTTGTCGCGAACGTCGCGAGGAACTCGGAAACGGCGCGCTTGATGTAGTCGATCATGTGAGCGTCACCGTCTGTGCATCCGTCGCCGTCTTGCCGTGCACGGTCACATCGAAGCGGGGCGGACTCACAGAGCAGCGGCGCATGATGCGCGCGCTCTGGTACGTCGTGTCGTAAGGAGTCGCGGTTCCCTGAACCTGCACGGGCGTCCACGGGTAGATGATCGCGTCGCCAGGCAGCTTCGCTTCCATCTTGAATTCGTGCTTGCTGATCTGGTCGAGCAACTGCTGCGCCTTCGCGTCGCACTGCGCCTGCGTGAGATCGGCGAACGTGAAGTCATACTGCTGGAGACTCTGCGCCAGATCCGCGTCGCGCTCGATGCGCTTCGTCGTCTTACTGGACGTCGCGATGGACGTGTACACGGCGTTCTTCATGCCGTGGAAGCTGCGCACGCGCACGGACACGTCATTCGCCAGCGTCAGGTCGTGCTCGAACTCAAGGCTCGTCGCGTTCGACTGCGGATACGGGCGGTCGGCCGTTGGCGGGTCGTACTGGATCACATAGGGATCGCTCGACAGCGCGCTGCCGAATGCTCCGAAATACAGCGTGCGGCCCAGCACAAAGCACTGAAGGCCCTCGTGCTGCGCAAGGTAGGTCAGGATCGTCCAGATGCTCTGCTGGTGGTGCAGGCTGACGTGGTCCAGCGTGAAGAAGTGCCCGACGAGGGTCTTCGTCGCCTGCACGTTGGGCGTCAAGCCGACCAGCCCGGCGAGATACGTCGCCACCTGGCTCGCGGTCTGATTCTGGAACTTGATGTCGACCTTCCTGTCGGTGAGCAGTCCTGTCAGATCGCGACAGCTCAGCGAGATCGCCTGCGTCATCGCATCCAGACGGATGGAATCGACGCGATAGGTTTGCAGCAGCGTGAGGTCGCTCGCCGAGTAGTTCTGAGGGTCCTGCGGGAAGCCCACATAGACGTCGATCAGGATCTCGGTCTGTTGCGTCCACCATGCCCATTCCGCGAACGTGGCGGGAACCTCGACGCGCAGCGTGCCAGCCTCATAGATCCCGTTATGCCCTGCGAACCAATCCGTCCAGTCGATCACCTTCGAGCCGACCATAAGGATCGACCGCGGCGCAACGAGTGTGCCTGCGGTTGGTAGCTGGTTCAGCATGTCAGGGAATGATGAGCGTGTTGATGCCAGTCAGCATCGGGTCGGAAAGGCCGTTCGCATTCGCGATATCGGTCCAGCGCTGGGCGTCGCCGTACTGCTGCGCGGCGATCGCATACAGGTTGCCGCCGCCCACGGTGATCGTCTTCGCGCTGGTCGGCGTGGACACGAGCGGCAGATTGGTTTGCATGCGGCCGCACAGGCTGCGCAGCTCGTACAGCTCGGGCAACTGCAATGCCGAGTTCATCTTCGCCAGCGAGTTATAGACGTTGGTCGCGGCCGGTGCGCCCGCGACAACGCCGGCGGTGTTCGCGATCACGTTCTCGCCGGTGGTGATCATGCTCTGCACGCGCGAGGTCACTGCAAGCAGCGGCGTGGCCGCCGCCGTCACCGCGGCTTCCACCGTATTGACGACCTGGTCAGCACAGTTGGCTACGCCACTGACGAACGAGGTGACCGCCTTCAGGCCATTCGCGATCGGTTGCGCGGCCGCCTGCACCGCGCTGAGTGCCGTGCCCAGACTGCCGATGAGGCCATTCAGCGTCGAATCGCCGATGCAGTTCGACAGCGAATTCATCCGCGAGAGGTCCGTTGCCAACGCCTGTACTGGCGTGACTGCCGGCACCGAATCTACGGTCGCGGTCTGGTCCTCGATGACCTCGAACTGGATCGAGTAGGGGACCCTGAACGGGTACTTGTACTCGGCATGGAACTGCGCAACCGTGACCGAGTACCGGAACGCGTCCCACGACAGTGTGCACTGCAGGCCTTCGCGGCGCACGCTGTCGAGGAAACGTGCGCGATCAACGGCGGACGCGTACAGAAAGAGACCAGACCAACCGAGCGGCGCATCGTCTGCGCCCATCGCATTGATGCGTCGCCGGCCGCCGATCATCTTGCGCACGTCGAGCAACTGCGCGCCGCCGAACGCGATACGCTCCGGAACCTCTGCGCCAGTGAACGTGAACGTGCCGTTGGGCGTGTCCAGCGTGAGGGTCGCAAAAGGGTTCATGGATAAACGCCCATTCCTGGTGAGTAAGCTGCGGCATCAGGATTGAAGCCAGTCGGCCCGGTCGTCTTGGCGGGGACTAGCTTCTTTTCGACGTGCGCGGCGACGTCGTGGCTATCGACCTTCACAGTCACGTGCGTGTCGTGCTTCTGCGCCGGTGCGGGCTTCGTGACGCCTGAGCCGAACAGCGGCTCGCCGCCGGCGACGTCCTGATAGAAGCGAGTCTGATCGTCCGGCGACATCTTCGACGTTACCTTGTCCATCGCGTGATGGATGACGTACGCGATGCCGCCGAGGATCGCCGCGCCGAGCGCGACTTCGCCGCCGATCGCCGCGACGGTGGCCGCGCCAATTGCTTCGCCGGTGATGGCTGTGGCCGCTTCGGCAATCAAACCTGCCGCGCCGCGCGCGAGGTACTTGGTCAGGCCGACGATGCTCTTTTCTGCGAATCCCACGGCGGACTTCGCGCCTTTCCATGCGCCCAGTCCGGCTACCGCGCCACCGAACAGCATCCCGAAGTCCAGTACGCCGCCGGCGACTGGGTGATTCTTCGTGAACCCGGCCGTCGCGCCGAAGAATGAGCCCATCGTGCTGAGCGCGGCGTTGATTGGCCCCATCAAGGTCTGCGAGCCGTTCATCAGCGTGATGTTGGCGTTCGCGATAGTCTGGTCCGCGAGCGCGACCGTGCTCATCTGCCGCATCATCTGGCCGACATCCATCGGCGCCTGCGAGAAGTTCTTCAGGTCCGACAGGGCATGCAGATTCGAAAGGGTCGAGTCCTCGCTGAAGAATGATGCGCCGCGCTGACCCTGCGTGCCGAAAGCCAGCTTCAGCATCGCGTTGAACTTGAGCGGGTCCATCCTCCGCCGGTCTTCGGCGAGGATCGACACGATCTTCATCAGGTCCATGCTGCCATTCGCATAGAACTGCGATTGGTTGCCCTTATAGAGACCGAGCTGCTGAAGCGCTTCGTTCTGCTTCTTGTTCGAAAACAGCCCACTGCCGAGCGTGTTCGGCAGCGAGTTCATCGCCATGGCATTGAGCCACGTACCGCTCTTCGTGTTCATGATGCCGCCCTGCATCATCGTCGCGACGAGCAGCATCACATCGCTGGAGTTCGCGCCGGCAGCGTGAAGGGCGGGCAACGCATAGCTCGCGGCGCGCGCGATCTGGCCGAGCGACGCGTGCGAGGTGAGCGACGCCTGAAGCATCGACTCGTAGAGTGGTTCGGCCTGCTTTGGATCGTAGGCGCCAGCCATGTGCGAGAGGCCGATAAATGCCTGAGTCGCTTCGGGCATGGATACGCCTTTCAGCTTGGACTCCAGCGCGATATACGGCATCGCGAAGTCCATCATCTCCTTCTGCTTCGCGGCAGACAGAGTGCGCAGCAGGCGCGAGCCCTCGAGTATCGATTCGCCGAACGGCTCGATATGACCGCCCGTCGCGAACGCATACTTGCTCGCGTACTCCATCTCGCGATTGCGCAGGTTCTCGATGCTCGGCTGCCACTGGTCGAACGGAACTTGCGAGGTCGCAACGGCCTTCACGTTCTGGTCGGTCAGGCGTGCATTCTCATACGCGCCGAATAGCATCCCGGCCGTTGCGACACCCGTTGCGGTGCCTGTATTGCCGCCGGAGCGCGGCGATACGCCAGCCGCGGGAGGCCTGCCACCACCAGAGGGGACTTCGGTAATCAGCCCCTCGCCATCAATGACATCCGAGGGGAATCGTTCGCCGCTGCTGCCAACGACCAGGGCTCCGCCAGGAACATCTTGCCTGACGATTCCTCCGCCCGAACGACGGGCCACAAGGGGGCCACCGCGGGGAACGTCGCTCGCTCCACCGCCGCTGCCGCCACTTCCGCCTCCACCCCCGCCACCCCAGCGCGGAGGGTGCATCGAATTTGCTTCGGCACGTGCGGCAGCCATATTGCGTGCAAGGGCTTCGCTGCTCGCCACCATCGTATCGAGCACATAGCTCGCGCGCGTGAGGGCGCCAGCGCTATCACCAAAAGCCGTTGCTGCTCGAGCCGCCTTCTCCAGATTGCGCGCGAGAGCCGCCGAACCCGACGACATCCCGCGCACGTTTTCGCTGAGCTTGAGCAGCGATGCGTTCGCCTTGTCGGCCCATTCGGCGATGCGCATCAGGCCGGGCGTGACATTGTCCTCCAGCGTCGCGCCGACTCCGATCGCGTAAGCGTTGATCATTTCTTGCCTGCCAGAGTATCTTCGACGGCCTGTCCGACGAGGTTCACGACGTTGTCCGTGTTCCGGTACATCGCGGTCGAGAGCACCGGGCGCGGCGGAATGGTCGGGGTGCCCTGTTCCTGCCACACCATGATTTCGGACTCGCTACCCACGACGAACTCGCGCGGACCGAACTCGTGTTCGATGCTGTCGCGCAGACCGCCCTTGACCAGCAGCGGCGTGTTCGGGCCCGCGTCTTCGGCCGCTTCACCGTCGACGATCGCCTGAATATGCTGCTGCTTTGTCTCGTCCTTCAGTTCCGCCCACGGTTCGAGCGGTCCCATGTCCTCGCGCTGGTAGTGGCCGAACTCCGCACGCGCTTCCGTGGCGACGAGCAGCGCACCCGTCTCCATGGCAGCCGCATAGGCCGGCTCCAGCTCGGTGATGGCGCGCTCCATCGCGCGCGCGAATGCGCCGAAGGACTTGTAGGTCTTCATGATTCAGGGGATAGCCATTCCATGCGGGACCACGACCATTTGCGGCCTTCCAGCTCACCTGTGGCCACGCAGAAGCCGAGCAGCTTCGCGCGCGAGAGACTGGTGGCGACTTCCCACGGGACGCCAGCCTTAGTCAGCATCAAAACCTGACGCAGGCCAGGGTCCCGGCTTATTTTTTTGCCTGTTCGGCCAGCCCCTGCTCGTCGCGCTGATCGAAGGCAGCGACACCACGCTGGAGCGCGGCGAGGCCCTTGTGACCCAGGCGCGTCACGAGGCCGCGCATCTCGCGCAGCGACGTGCACGGCGTGAGCTTCTGCTCATCGATCCCGGTCAGGTAGATCATCGGCAGGTACATGCGCACGAGGCGTGCATTGTCCGCAGCAGCGGGACCCATTGCGTCGACAAGGTCGTACTGCGCGAGCGGCCCGGGGTAGGTGAGCGTCAGCGTCCGGCCATCGCCAACCGGCACGCTCAGCGTGTCGCCGGTGATGACGAGCTCGTTGTTCGGCTTCTCGCCACTGGTTTCGGTAACGTTCAGTTCGTCCATGATCAATTGAGCTGGATGCGGGTGGCAGCGGCGAACGAGACGCGCTGGATGACGTTCTTCTCGGCTTCGGCTTCGCCCGGGTCGTCGAAGTAGAGAACGACGCCCTGATACTGGAATGTGCTCACTACGCCGGCGATTTCCTCGATCGTTTCCTGAATCACGCCGGTGGGCAGATTGATGCCGGCGTAGTAAGCGGCTTCATTCGAGGCGAAGTACGAGTCGAGCGTGCCGTCCGCGCGTGAGACGTCGAAAGAACCTTCCCAGCCGCCCTCCTGGAAATTCAGCATGATCGGCAGACCGTTGAGCGGCTTGACGGTCACCCGGTGATTGATCTTCCGGCGCTTGAAGTTCAGCAGCGTCGGGAGCACGAGGGGGCCAGTCGAGGTGTAAATGTCGAACTTGTAGTCGCGCCCCAGGTTCAAGCCGTTTTGCGGCATGGCTTACTCCAGAAGTGAAAAAGCCACCCACGGGTGGCCTGATTGGACAGGGATGGTTAGAGAGGCGTGACGGAGACGGTCTGGCCGCCCTGGATATTCACGAGGAAGTACCGGACGATCGAGAGGTAGACGACCTTGACGGTCGCCACCATGTAGCCAAGCGCCACCTGACTCGTCGGATTGTTGTTCGCGTCGATCTGCACCGACCAGCCCGGTTTCGTCGGGTTGTTGACGTCGCCGATCATGTTGTTCGTCTGGAGGTTCGAGAAGAACGCATCCATCGAGCCCTTCGTGTTGCGACGCAGGTTGATCGTCTGCACCTTGCCCGGGACATAGCCATACGCGCTCGCGATCGTGAACGCGATGTAGTTCGTCATGCGCGTGTAGTTGTCGCCGTTGCGGCTCGAATCGCTGCTCGCATTGCGGCCCGTGCGGCACGCGAAGATCGAACCGGCCGGCGCCCCGAGTGTGAGCACCTCGAGGCGTGCCTGCGCGGCCTGCCCGATCTCGGTATCGCTGTATGGCAGGTTCTGCAGGCTGCGCTGCGTCGCGATGATGCCGTTGATCGACGCATTCAGGATCGACTGCTCGGGGCTCGTGGCGGCCTGTTTTGCGGACGAATACGTTGCAGGCGACACCATGCGCTGCACGCCATTGACCGTGTCGTTGTAATACGACCAGTCGCCGACGAGGCACGCAAAGCCGTAGCCGTCGACGCCCGCGCTGGCGAGCGCTGCGGTGCTGTTGGTGATGCTGGTGCCCGGCGGGTTGGCGCTGTGGAAGTAGATGCCCTCCTGCAGCCCGAACGCGAGCTGCGAGGTCCATGTGGTCGACGTTTGGCAGTCAATGAGGTTGCCGACTTGCGCGCCCGACTTGCGCAGCGCGTACATGCCGGTGCGCGTCAAACCGTCCGAGCCGAGCAGCGTGTTGTCGGTCACGCCGGCGGTGCCGTCCGTGCCACCCGAAAGCGCGTAGGTCGCGGTGATGTTCGGCGCGTTGGACGACGTGCCGAGCGACGCGATGACGATCTGCGATGGACCGCGCAGACCCGTCTGGCCGTTGTTCACGGCGTTGACGAGATTCAGCCATACGCTGACGTTCAGGGCGATCGCGCCACCCGTGCCGGCGCCACCCGTGAGCGTCGCCGTCGCGCTGGTATAGCCGCTACCCGGATTGACCACCGTGAAGACGCCAAGGCCCCATGTCAGGGTGACCGTGGCGCCCGTGCCGCTGCCGGAAGTCGCCGTGGGTGCGACAGGGTTCGTCGGCACCGAGCCGCCCGTGAGCGCGCCAGCGTTCTGGATAGTCAGCGCCGTGATCGCTCCGGACGTGGCCGTGACGCCGAGGATGACGCCATTCGGCAGCGTGAGCGTGTCGCCCGTCGTATAGCCGGTGCCTGCGGCCGCGATCGTGGCCGACAGCGCCTTGAGGCTGATCGTGCCGGTCGCCTGCACGCCATTGGCGTTCTGCGGTGCCGAGATCGACAGCGCAGGCACCGACGTGTAGCCAGTGCCCGCCGTGACAGTGCCGGCGCTCACGCCCATGCCGACGTTGTCGTACACCTCCGGCGTGAAGCCTGCGCGTTGCACTGACAGCTTGTAGGTGTTCGCGGCCGTGCCGGCTGTGATGGCCGACGTGATCGTGTTGCCGACGATACCAGTGTAGAGACCAGTCAGAGTCATGCCGGTCACCGGCGAGCCTTGCGTATCCTTCAGTTGCGCACTGGCTGCCGTGTCGGTGCCGTCCGAGACGCGCACGAGCGCGAAGTTCTGCACACCGTTCTGCTGGCCGATATCGACGGCCGTCGCAATGTCGTGCGGGCGAAACGTGATGCCGCCCACCATGTTCTGGGCCTGCGTGTTGCCGCCGATACCCAGCATCGGCGCATTCACCGGCCCCCAGGAGCCAACGCCGACCAGACCGAGACCGTCCGTCGGAACGCCGTTCACGTAGGCAACGCCGGGCGGCTGAATGATCACGTACAGGTCCGGCGCCTGCAGTGCGGTCGTGTTCAGGGACCCTGCTTGATAAACGGGCATCGTTTGCTCCGGTCGCAAAAAAGCCCGCACAAGGCGGGCCAGAAATGAAAAGAGGCGCCCGAAGGCGCCCTGTGTCAGGCAATGAAAACGGTCAGGCGCCAAGCAGGCGCGGCGGGATCTTCACGTTCGGCGTCTTGCCGTTCACGAACCAGACCTGAATCTGCCAGGCGTCCCGGCTCCAGTCGACATCGAACTGCTCACGCATGATCTGGATAAATGCCTTCTTGATGCGCACGCACACAGCCGGCGTCGCTTCCTGTCCAACGAACCGTGCGACGGCGAGCTTGAGAGCGGCGCCGGCGGCGCGGTGGCGGCCCGGGTTCACCCGACCACCTTGTGCACGTTGTGCTGGTTCAAGCCACCGAGCACGCGCTCGATCTCGGCCTGGTCGCGGATCATGTCGCCCTTGCGGTACTGATCGAACGCGTGGCGCACAATCAGGCTGTAGCCGAGCGTATTCACGGGCTGCTCTTCAGCCGCGTCGGATTGCGTCTTTGCCATGAGGACCTCAGATGTTGACGTTGAATGACGCGCCATTGGCTGGCGCGATGTTCACGCCGAGGTGCGTCACCGTGTTCTCGATGACCGTCTCCGTGAGGGCGTATTCGACCTCATACAGAAGGTTGCGACGGTAGATTTGCTGCTTTTCGGAGCCATCCGTCTGCGTCACGCCACGCATCAGCAGCCGCGCCCACGTGTTGTCGGGCATCACGATGCGCGGCTGCTGCTTGAACGAGAGTTCGAGCGCGCGTGCCGCGGCGTCGCGCAATGGTTCTGTCGGCGCCCATATGACGATCATGAAGACCTGCGCCTGACGCCCGATTTCCTGCTGCACGGCGACCGGGACGGAGATTGCCGCCTTGATGTCGAACACTGCGGATAGCGTGATCACGGCACCGTTCACCGTGGCTTGCGGAATCAACGCGGCGAGCGCGGCCGCGATCGTGTTGACCGTATCGCTCGCCTGAATCGCGTAGCTGTAAGGCTGATAGTTGACCTTGAGTGTCGCGGCCTCACCGGCCTTGATCGCACCGCCGATCGTGACCTGATTGCCTGAGATCGTGATCGCGAGGTTCGGCGCCGGGATGGTTGCCTGCGCATCGTCATCGCCGAGAAAGCGCGTCGTGTTCTTGCCCATCCCGGGCATGCCGTAGATGGTGACCATGACGTCGCCAGCGGCCATCAGCGCCTTCAGTTGCTGAGCCACTGGCCACCCTGACCGCACAACGACGGCCGTGTTCACGACACTGGGCTGAGTATTGCCGTTGGGGTACATCGCGGCGCCCGCGAGGCTACCCAACGTGTTGATTACATCGGAAATATCGGCCATTACGGCTCCAGACGCTCGACGAGAAGCGCGTGCCCGAGTGAATTACAGTAGGGCGCGGTGACCTGGTATCGTACACCCAGGTCATCCGTCACTACGTCATTGGCCTGGATCAGGCCTAGCGCCGCGGAGCCACGCGGGATGAACACGGTCCAGAAGGACTTCGCCGCCGCGTCACTGGGCAGCCCAGGATCAGGCTTGCCGCGTTCCTTCTTGAGTTGGATCGAGGCCGGCAGCCCGCTCGCCACAGCCGTTTCCGCCGCCGGATTCAGGCCGCTGTAGTTCGGCTGGTAGCCGACTGCCACGTCGCTGGCCGGCCGCGTGACCGCGACCGTGCGCGGATAGACAAAGCTCATGCCCAAGCCTTTGCGCGGAATGGCGCTAGCATCGCCTTCGTGTCGTCATCGAGTTGCGTCGCGGAGAAACGCTCGAGCGCGGTGTCGCCCGCCTTGTACGACTTGACAGCGCCCATCTGCGGCACCATCCCCATCGCCTGAATGACGTTCGCACACGCCATCTTGATCGCAGGCGGGATGCCAGAAGCAGGAAAGCCAGCTACGTACCAGATGTTGATCTCGCTGTAGTACGCGAGCATCACGCCCGCCGGCACCCAGATCTGCCCAGTCTCGAAATCAACACCCGTGTTGACCATCGGGAAGAATTCCCAGACCGGCGGGCCGCCGAAGTGCGACAGTGACGCGAGCAGGTTGAACTCGTCGACCTGATAGCGCGAAGACGCGCCGCGGCGCCCGTATCCGTAGCGGCCCTGTCCGGCGAGCAGCCGCGCGACCGGCGTGAACGCGAGATTTGTCACCGGGCGCCCATCAGGCATGAACTTGTGCTGCTTGATCACCATGCCCGCGTCTAGCGTGCACGGACCCGGGTGGTTGAATACCACGTTCTGCAGCGTCACCTGCACGGGCGGCGTAACACCAGCGATCGACTGCAGCCCGTTTCCGAGTGAGACGACTGCGACCGGCTCGGCGATGGCCGAATTCGCTCGATCGAGGATCAGCACGTCGCCAACGTTGATCGGTGCAACGCCGCCGGTGAGTTCGACCACCACGTTCTGGCCGGGTGCGATCGGTCCGGCGCACTGGTACGTATTCGACGGCGAAAGCGCGGCCATCCAGCCCGGTGAGCCGTTGCCATCCGGCAGCCACACCAGACCTTCCGGGCGCTTCAGGTAGAGGTCGATTAGCGTCGAGGCCTGCGTGACCTGCGCGGACGTCGTCGACGTCGGCAGGCCGTAGGTCGCGTAGTCGGCGGAGGTCAGATAGGAAGAGGGCATGTTACGACGCCTGGAAGAGGCCTTGCACGTTCGAAAGCGTCGCGGCGCTCGCGCCGCTGTTACTCACAGTGACCTGCACGCTCGCGAACGGCAGTCCATCGGTGCCGACCGTGGCATAGGCGGCGGTGCCGGCCGTCAGCGCAGCGGTCACAGCGGCACCCTGCGGCACGGTGCCGGCGAGATCGAGGAACCGCTGGATGCTGATCTGGCCCGCCTGCGTGCTCTTGAGGCCGACCGAGAACAGCTTCCAGCCGTTCGACACGATGACGTTGCCAGGCAGGTTGCCGCTCGCGGGCACGCTCGCGTTAAGGCCTAGCTGCGCCGCGTTCTGCAGGCACTGAAGCGCCGGGCCCAACTCGCCGCCGGCGCCGGAGATATCGGATCGTTGGGTCATTGCGAGGTCAGCAGGATGTGCGTGCGAACGCGCTCGTCATGCACTTCGAGCCGCTTCGCCATCGCGAGGTCCGTCATGATCGGCGAGCGCTGTGCCACACCCTTGTCGACCAAGTACTCCCCGACGTTGCTCGGCACATTCGATGCCTTGCCGTCGATGAACTTGACCGAGAACGTGAGTGGCTCCCCGTTTTCGCCCATGAAGTCCGACGTCGGGAAATCCCGGCCGGGCTGGCAGATGACGAGATGGTCGCGCTTGCCGGTGGTGAGATAGAGATTCACGCCTGTCCTTTGGCTGGAGAAATGAAAAAGGGCACCCGTAGGTGCCCTTCGTCCGAAGCCGCCCGCAGACGGCTCACTGGATCAGCGCGATGGCTTACGTACCCACCACGGCCACAACGGCGTGGGCGTAGCTGTAGCCCTTACAGATCAGCGCGTCGAACTGCACGCCGACGAACTGGCCAGCCAGGTTGCCGGTCAGGCCGAGCTGGAAGATGCGCGGCTTGCCGTTCGTGCCCTTGCCGATATACGCGATCTCGATCATGTCTTCGGTCACAATCGCCGCGTAGTAGTTGTTCAGGCCGGAGCCCGGGTTCGCGAAGCCATACTTGCCGGTCGAGTCGGTCGGCATGTACGGATCGGGGATCAGCGGCAGATCACCCGCCTGCGTTGCGATGGCCTTCACCGACACGCCGACCGTGACGTTCATCGTCTTCAGTTCGATGTGCGAAGCCTTCGCTTCCTTCTCGATCTTGTCGATCAGGAGCGGGTTCATGTAGATCGCCGTGGGCTTCGGCTTGAACGTCACGTTCGCCATCATCGTGGCGACCATCGTCTTCAGGCCGTCGATGATGGACGAGCCGGAGGGGATCGTCGCCTGCTGCGTGATCTGCTCGAGTGCGCCCACCCACTGGAGGGTCGTCGGAACGAGCAGCGACGTGTCGGTGCCGTTCCAGTACATGTGCGCGCGCAGCACGATGATCGCCGTGATGATGTCTTCGACGTCCTTCGCCTGCAGCGTCTCAAACTGGCCTTGCTGCTCGGTCACGTCGCGGTCGAACAGCGAGAGATTCGACTGGGCGACCGTGGCCTTGATGAACGCGGCGCGCTCGACGCGCGTCGGGCCCGATGCAGTGGCCGCGAGGTTGCGCGGATCGTTCGAGCTTGCCTGCGCGATCGCGATCTGTTCGAAGTAGCGGTGCGGGTGACCAGTGGCCGGCACATGCTCGGTGCGATCCAGTGCGACCGACGTGCGACGGATGAGGTCAACGATCTCGCGTTCGAACTGCGGCACCTCGAGGGCGCCGGGGCCGCTGTAGTCAGCTGCGGCGGTCAGCGCCTGCATGCTGCTGCCGCGCGCGCCGAGCGTATTGCCGAGCGCGAGCAGCGCCAGGTCGTCCGACGTATCCGCCGAACGTGCAATGATTTTCGTCATGACTGTTCCTGTGAAGGCTGAATGAGGAGGGCGTTGGCGCTGCGCTTACTTGCGCAGCAGGCCTTCAGCGGCGATCTTCTGCTTGGCGGCAATGCGGTCCGAGATTTTCGTGACGCCGGCTGCACTGAGCATCGTGTCGATCTGGTCTTCGGTCATGCCTTCCTTGCTGACTTCCTCGGGCTTGAGGTTGCCCTTGGCGAGCAGCGCGATCACTTCGGACGACATGCTCTTGCGCTGCGGCGCCTGCACGTTGGTGAACGCCGAGGCCTTCAGGTCGGTCAACTGCGTGCCGATCGCTGCGACCGCATCCGTCAGCGCCTTGATCGCAGGATTTTCGGCGCCAGCGGCGGCAGCAGGTGCAGCGGCCGGTGCGGCGGCGGCAGCGAATGGGGTGCCTTCAGCACCAGCGGCGAACGACCAGTCGTGATCGCGGTAGATGTGCGGCAGATGACCGCCGGCAGCCTCCGCTTCCATCGATGCAGCCATGTTGTGCAGCATCTTCACGTGGCCGCGCGAGCTGTGCAGGCCAATGCCAGCGGCTTCCATCGCGGCAGCGCAGTTGCGCAGCGCGGTGGCGTGCGGCGCGACACGATCGCGCATCGCGGCGTTAGCCTGCACGGCGGTCTCGGTCGATGCCTTCAGCGCATTGACCTGCGTGGTGACAGCGGCGAGCTGCGTCGTGATCGGGCCGAGGGCGCCGGCGAGCAGTGCTTCCATTTCTTCCTTGGTCATCTCGATATCCTGTTCGGCCTGGGCGGCCAGCGACGTTGACTGATAGGCGGCCTTGTCCTTATAGAGGACGGCGGCGCCAGTGAACACGCAGCTCACGATCTGAAGCAGGTCACCCATCGGACGAGTTTGAGCCCGGACTTCATAGCTGAAGCCCAAGTCCTCTTTCTCGGTCTGAATGCGGGCGCATTCCTGCGGAAAGTCCGCGGCGTAGAAAAAACCTTCGATGCGCACCTCATCGCCGACGATCTCAGCACCCGTGATCACGCCGATCTTCTGGGTGACATCGTGGGCGCTCAGGTCGTCGGAGAAGTCGACGGCCATGCCAAGCAGGCTTTCCAGGGCCTTCTCGGCGACATCCTTCGGTAGATAGGTGCGTTTGCCACCAGATCCGCCCGGGGGCAGGTCCGACGGCTGATTCACGAACGTGAGCACACCCGAGAAGGGCATGCGGTTAGGATGGTTCGCGACTTCCGGGACGTTGAGCGACATGCCCCACAGCGTCATCGCTGCGGCATGCACCTTGTCCCAGTCCGAGGTATCGATGCCGAGCTCCTTCGCGCGGCGCCGGATATGAGTGCGCGCTTCCTTGCGCTCGGTCTCCGTCAGGCCCTGCGTGCGATCGACCATGTCCCACGCGAGGCGCGTGTGCGTCTCATCGTTGATCGGCAGCTTGCGCTTGCCGGGCACGGCGAAATGCTCCGCTGGCAGCTTGTCGCGTTCCTCTTTCGAGAGCGGCATCGTGTTCCCCTTACAGCGATTTGATGCGGTCCAGCAGCTCGCGTGCTTCTTCGCTCACGTGCTCGTGCGTGGCCTGGCTGGCAGCGAACTTCACGCCCGCCAATGCAACGACAACCGGGTGCAGCGCCGCGTACGCAGCGTGATTGCCGCTCGCGAGCGCCTTTTCCGAAGCCTTATCGAGCGCGTGATAGAGGCTCGGTGCCTGTTCGGCATCCTTTGCCTCTGGAGCGGCGCTCTTCAGCGTGTCGGTGGTAGCTTTCGCCATGAGTACTCCTCGAAACCGCGCATCGAACGCGCGGCGGTGGCCAGAATCCGTGCTTACGTCAGCGCGGTGATCTGGGCGTTGATGGACGTCAGGTTCGAGCCGGCCGGCAGAAAGTCGGCGATGGCGTTGAGAACCTGAATCGCGTCAGCCACCTTTTCCGCGGCGAAGTTCAGCATGCCGGGCAGATCCTGACCGTTTTGTGCGCACGTCGACGTTTCAGCCGCGAGCGGAGTGATTGCGAGCAGAGTGGTGCGGACGCCCATGGCGTTCTCCTGTGCGTGATGATGGGACTACGAGGTGCGCACGAGGCGCGAGGGGTTACGCGAAGATCGCGATGTCGACCGTGCCGGCGGCGAGCGTGTTGGCCGCAAGCCGCGGATTCAGCGTCACATTGAAGCCCGTGTTCGTCTTGCCGCTCACGAACGCGGTGGCGTCCTGATTCGGCGTGACCTGCACGGCGTAGCTGGCAGGCAACTGCAAACCGGCGATGGCCGTCACGACAGCTGCGCCAGCACTACCGCCGGCCGCCGTGGCGACACCTTCGAGCAGCGCGATGAGCACGCGGTCCGGTTGCGCGAGCGGGTTGCTGCCCGGTGCGACGTCGAGGGTATGAACGGGAAGGTTCATGAATGCTCCAGTGGAGGGCGAACGCCCAGAGGGATGCCTTGCGGCGAGATGCAGGCGTTCGGCCTGCTATTCGATGCTGGTCAGCGCGGGGTTGGCAGTCTTCGCGCCCTTCGCAGCTTCGATCGCGATCAGCGCGTCAGCCTGCACCATGTCGCCGAACTTGCTCTCCAGCGGCGGCATGTTGCGGCGCGCGCGGTACTCGTTCGGCGTGATGGCGTTGTTCTTGTATTCGATCTGGTAGATGTCGGCTGTCGCCTTCTCATCTTCGCGATCGAGGCCGCCGGGAGTGAGTTCGATCTGCGAGAAGCCGAGCCGCCCCCAGATCACCTCGCGGTTGAAGTACGACGCGATCGCCGTCGCCATCGGTTTGATCGACAGATCCCAGTCGCGGTCCTCGGCCACCTCGCCGTTGTTGCGGTTGATGTTCTGCTCAACACCCAGGTTCTGCGGGCTGATGCCGAATGCCACTGCGATCTCGCGAATCACGAACTCCTGATACTTCAGGAAGAGCGCTTCGTCGCTGACGCCGCGCAGCTTCAGGACTTCCGCCTTCTTGCCGCCGACGATCGGGATTTGCCCTTGGCCTTCGACGTCGTTTCGCCAGAAGCCGCGGAATGCCTCGATCGTGGTCTGATCCGCCTCCTGGAGGAAAATCAGGTTCTCCGGGTGCGCGTTGGCCGCGATGTCGCCAGCGTACTCGGCTACGCCGAGCAGGCGGTTGATCGACTGGAACGCCACCTCAAGCATGCCGAACGCGAACGGCGAATCGGTCGTGATGCGATCGCGCAGGTAGACCAGCTCGCGATTGAGCAGGTCCTTGCCTTGCGCGACGCCCACATTGCCGTAGCCGTACGTCTGGCAGTAGCGTGGCTTCGACTCGTCGCCATCCCAGTCCGCGTAGATCTGGATCGACAAAGCGTCGACGGGCCACATCCACAGCGGGCGGATCTTGTCACCGCCGATCTGCTGCTCGACGGCGCCAGCGCCGCACACACAGATGTCCTCGATGATCTGCTGCAGCAGCGTCGCGAACGTGTCTTCGTGGTTCGGACTGAAGAAGCAGGCCGATGTGACGTCGATCTGCCGCTTGATCTCGCTCGTCTCGGTGACGTCCTTCTTGACCTTGATGGCCCATTCGAGTGAGCCGATCGAGCGCGTATAGAACTGGATCGCGCGCGTGGCGTATGGCGTGCGCGAGAAGTAGCGCAGGTTCGCCGGTACCGGCTTGATCAGCGGCCGCGAGTCGCGCAAGTTCCACGAGCCGACCTGCTTCATGCGCGCGTACTTCGTCGTCTCGCGCTCGGGCTCGTGGCGCTTGCGGCCGGCGCGGATCGCGCGCACTGCGCCCGCGACTGCACGCTTCATTCGCGTCCAGCGCGAAGGCGGCGGTCGCTGATGCAGCTTCGTGTGATCCATGAAAGGTCCGTTAGATAGAGCCGAAGGCGAAGCCGCCAGTCCGTTCTGCGAGCGCGTACACGGCGCTATCACCCTTGTCGGGGCTGCGGCCGATGCGCTTCTTGATCTCTTCCTTCGATTCGACCTGGACGCCGCGTGCGACCTTCTTGTAGCGTGGTGCGCACAGGTCGGCGAGCAGCCCGGCATCCGGCGGCAGTGCGAGGTCTTCACCGTTCACAGGGTCGAGCGCTTCGCGCATGCGCCACCACAGCAGCGCGCGCAGATTGATGAAGCCGAACTGCTCGCTGCGGTCCAGCTCGTCGGTACCGGCTGATCCAGACACACCCCAGATCTTGTCGCCGATCGCCGCGCGCACCAGATCGAACGGGCTGGCTCCAACGCCCACGACGTCGATGTTGACCAGCGTGGTCGGCTCGCGCATGTTGAAGATCTGCTGTGCAACGACAAACCCGTCGGGCGTCGCAGTGCCGGGGAAGCACACCTGCTCATCGAACCAGTTCGCGTAGCGCGGCGTGTGGATCGTCTGGTCTGCACCGCCGCGCGCCACATCGACGCCAAGCGCTGTCATCGGGATGTATGGTCGAGGCCGCACGCGCCAGCGCTCCTGCGCGAGGCGAACCCACTCGCTCGGGATGATCTGCCATGGATCGTCCTCGCGGCCCGCTGCGAAGTCGCCGTACAGCATCTTGGAGCGCAGCGGCTCGGGCAGCGCCTGCAGCTTCGCCACGTAGCCAGACTGCGAATAGAACGGGTTGTCCGTCACGCGCGCCGGGATGAACGTGCGCGTGAGCGGCCGGATGATATCGACCGGATCGACCGTAGCCGGATCGAAGTCGTACACCATCACCTGGTCGCCGTTCTCCTGCTCAACAATCAGGAACGGACGCCCATCATGGCATTCGAACTGCTGGCCGCCCACCGTGGCGAAGAAACGCAGCTCACCGGGCCTGGCTGGATTTGCATGGTTCGGGTCAAGCCACGGCGCAAACCAGCGGATCAACCAGTCGCCTGTTGCGTCGGTCGGAGGGTTCGAGCACAGCAGCACCTGACAGCGCTGCGATGGATCCTCGCTCCGGTTCCAACCGGCGATGAATTCGACCTGCGATTCGAGGAAGTTGGCCGCCTCATCGAAGACCTTCAGATCGTGCGGGCGCCCCTGATACTTAAGCTTGTCGTCCTCGTGCTGGACTGAGCCGAACTCAATGACGCGGCGTTTTCCCTCGAATGTGCAGCGCCAGACACCCTTGCCGGAATTAAAGATCCCATAGTCGCTGTACAGGTCGTTGGCACGGTCGATGATGCCGGAGAGCTGCGGATACTCCCGGCGCAGGATCAGCGCGCGCTGGTGCTGCGTGAGTGATTTGCCGAGAGCGAGGTCCGTCTTACCACCACCGGCCGCGCCGCCGTACAGGATGACGTCGGCCAGACATTCATATGCCTGTGTCTGGGGGCCCGGAAGCGGGGTCCACTTGGCCTTTACCGCCAGAAGTCTGTCCATCTCTGCGCGCTCTTGCGGCGTCAAGAAGGGCAGTAACTCGCGCAGCTCGTTCGGCGTCTGAAAGCTCATGGGTTTCGATGGGGCCACCATTCGGCCCGGATATCTCCACTTTCGACTTGTCAAAGCCGATGTGGCGCGCGACAGCGTCCAGAGCCTTCAGCTGGTCGTGCATCTTCACCTCAAGGCCTTCCTTGCCGACCTTCACGCCCGCATAGAGAAGCCGCGATGCGCCGCGCAGCTTGCGCGTGTCGGTGACATGGACCTTCCCCTTGCCGACGCCGCCGCACTCGGGGCACGCAGGATGGGGCTCGCGGTTCATGTCGAAGCCGTAGCCGCCGCTCGCGTCGAGTGGCTCGTCGCCAGCTTCAAGCTGGGCTTTCACGAACTCAGTCTCGGTCCACTGGTAGGCGTGGCCTTTGCCCCAACAGTGGCGACAGCAGAAGCGCCGGTACTGCACGAGCTCGTTCGGGTCAGCCGTCGCGATATCCCAGTACCGCTTGAGCACCATCTCCTGCGTGATCTCGGTGCGCGCTTGGAGTGACCTCTGACGCTCAGCCAAAAATTTTTGGACTGTAGTTTTCTGTAGCAATTGGTGACCGATCTCGGAAGCACGCTTGCTACTGTATCCAGCTCGAATCGCCGCCTGCGTGGCGTTGAGATCGACTAGATACTCGTCCACAAAGCGGCGCTGTTTGTCGGTCAGCGCCATAAATCTTTCCTTTTGAGTGATTCGTTTCTTTCGGGGGCGCGGGCGTGGAGCGAATTTCACTCGCCGGTCGCCGTGAGAGGATCGGATTGTTCTGCCTCACCGCCAACCATGTCCACCTCAACATTGATGAACGTCAGGCGCGCGACGCCGATACCGCCCGCGTCAACCGACCACTCCACCTTCGTGATCCAGTTCATGTCCACTTCACGGCCATCTGGTTCGTAAATCTTCGTACCGCGCGGAGTGCCGTCGCTGACGATTCGGTAGCGCTTGTTGTTCATGCGTGATCCCGGGAGGTTGCCGCCGCCCGTCGCCCGTTGGACCCGAGCATCCCGGGTGGAGGTGGAGGCTTACGCCACGTCAGCGGCTGCCGTGGATGTGAGGGCTCTCACGGCCTACCCAGCCAACTCAGACCTCGCGCGTGACGAAGTAGGGCAGCACGTAGAAGTGACCGGGCATGCCGATCTTCACCTTGCGCTCGTTCAGCAGCGCGATGAAGCGCGTGCGCTGTTCGGGCGAGAGGTGCTGGAAATAGAACTTCAGGCCCGGCGCGCGGACGGCATCATTGCCGTGCAGATACGCCTTGTAGCTCTTGTCGGTCGGGCCGACCTCGCCGCCGGCCTCGATGAAGGCCAGGAAGCTGTCACCCGAGACCGAGCCGCAATAGCTGCACCGCTCTTCGCCGCCGAGATTGTGGAAGTAATCGGGCTTGCTCCCGTCGTCGACCCCGCGGCGCCCGCAGAAGTGCGTACCAGTCGGCGCGGCAGCACGCTGCTCAGCCTCATCGACGACCTGCCAGTTGTCGGCGAGCAGCTCTTCCATGCGCAGATCATGAGCCTTGAACGGCTCACGATATGGACCGAAGTTGCACCAGTGCAGCGCACCATCGATCATCTTCATGTACGCCCATGGGAAGCGATGACCTTCCTGCCGCGCGCATTTACCTTCCCGCAGCGCGGGCAAGACTTCTTCGAATCGCATGGGCACACCTTGAATAAAAAAGCCCGGCGCGGAGCCGGGCGAATCCTGCGACTCTCATCGCTGGAGGAGACGTGGTGAGGTAACCCTCGCCGAAACGCGCAACCCGTTGGCCGCTAATTGGGCCCGCTTGGCCATCCACGACGGCAGTCTCGCGCTTCGGCAAGGGTGCCCGTGTCGCAGGGGCAGCTGCCGAGTTCCCATCGGCGTGGGTTGATCACATGCCCCATAGGGCGAGCGCCATCGAATCGCACCACTTCGACCACAGGTGCGCGGCGCGCGCCCACTCGTTGAACCAGAGGGCGGCGAGGTGGTTCGGGTTCATGGTCGGCTCACTGGCGTGTAGCGAAGAGGGCTTCGGCGCCCTCAGAAGGCGTCAGGCCGGCGCGGTAGTAGCCGGCGAGCGCGTCGTGCATCCCGGCGCTCGGACGCCATGGCGGGACAACGTAGCCTGCGGCGACGGCAGCGTCGAACGCGCCGCGCGTCCATTCAGTGAGCTTCGCGAGCTCGGCGTCGGAGAGATCGCCCATCTCAATCATGCCGCAGGAATTCGCGAATGATGATGGCGCCGAGGATCGCCGCGCAGATGCAGACGCTGACCACAAGGTAGGGGAGCGGCAGGATCGGCATCGCGACGCTCCAATGCAAAAAGCCCGCGCCGGTGAGGGCTGCGGGCTTTAGAGGCAACTTCGACGTGTATCGAATACCGTTGATTATTGTGGGTGTTTATCACATTGTCAAGCGTTTTCTGGAGCTTTAAGGATTCCCAATTCATCCAATCGTCGTTCCATCGCAGCCCATGCTACATCGCACACACCTTGCTCACCGGTTTTCTTGTTGCCTTCGAGCCAGCGGCGTACCGCCGTGTTGTGATTGCTCACCGTGTTCGCGTGCGCCTCATATTCCTTCGCGATATCGACCAGGCTGCATTTCACGCCAAATATGCGTTCGATGATTGCGCGACGCACGCGGTAGTGCGAGAACCCGGAACAGTGCGCGGCCGACGCAGCGGTGAGCCACGAGACCGAGGTCACCCATTCGACATTGGGCACGCGGCCAGAACAACACGCAGCGCCGCAGGAACATGGGATATCGTGTGGTGCTGCGCGCGCGACGAGCACGGACAGATGCAGGTCCGGCAATTCCCACATCTCGCGACGGATGAGGCCCGCCTGCCCGGCGCCGGTGAGGCCAATCAGCCCCATGCCGGGCTCGGCCGCTTCCCCGCGCATGCGTTTCGCCATCGGGCTCTCACCGTATTGCTGCGACGAGTAAGAAAGCGCGAACCGCACTGCATCAAAGGCCGATTTGAATTCGATCTCGTTCATTTCACTCCTTGGTCACGCTTTGAATTGTGAGTTGTATTTTTTCAGTCAGATCAGCATCCAGTCGTCTGCGATCGCGTCCTCGAAAGAAAGGGCGTAGGGCAGATTCCTGGCGCCGACGACGATGTACAGTCGGCTGCTATACCCCATCACCACATAGGCGCGGTTCTTCCAGATGCGCCGCGTCGCACCGGCCGATCCCTGATTCAGTTCCAGCTTCGGAAGGAGCGCCTCAAATCTCACGCCTGCTCCTCGCCAGTTATGCCCAGAAACTGATACGCAACGCCGCGCAGCTCGGCGACAGCCGTCTCGGGAAATACCGCCCTGAATCCCTGCCGATGCGCCCACGCGCGCGCCGCTTCCTCGTTCGGGAAGAACCGCAGTTCGTCGTTCCACACGCACTGGAGGCGAGGATGGTTGCCTTCCCAGCGTTCGAAGGTGATGGTTTGGCTCACTTGAGAATCCCCTTTGCGTGCAAGCGCACGATTGAACGGATGTGCCCTTCGAACCACGCCATCACCACGTCGGCGTAGGTCATGCCCTTCGGCGGCTTGCGCTGACCGTCGTAGATCGCGTCGCACACCGTGCACGCGTACGCGCCGCAGAGGTCGTCGGCCTTCAGGGCGCCCGCTTTGCCGCCTGCCTCGCCGCGGTAGTGACTCCAGATCGTCGTGCGCGGATCGTGCGTGCACGCGCCGGGCAGCCGCACGAGACATTCCTCGTCGCGCGCCGAATCGCGGATGCGCTGGTTGCGATAGGTGAGAACTTTCGGGAGTCCGATCAGTCGCGCAGTCATTCGAAAACGACTCCGAGTTCGGAGGTCGCGTACGCCTCGACCTCTTGCGTGAACTTCGCCATCCGCTTCACGCTGATGTGGCCACGCGCCACCGAACTGCGCTTGAGCACAATCTCGCCGCTCGGCGTGACGATCTCGCGCGTCGGCAGGAACATCTTCGCGAGCTCCTCGTGCCAAGCATCCTTGTCGAACTGGCGCCCGTTGATCCACGCCTGTTCGGCGATCGTCTTCACCGTCACGCCGAAGTAGTAGCGGATCTGCACATCCAGACGGTCCGCTTCTTCTTCGGTGACGATTACGCGAAGCGGCGTGCCTTTGTCGGCGAGATCCGGCGCGGTAGCCTTGACGAACTCGACTAGCTTCGACCAGACGCCGCCATCCCAGAGAACGAATTCCTGATGGATCGACACGCTCGTACTCACGCGGTCACCTCATCTTTCACATCTCTGGTCACCGGCACGCCGCTAATCGGGCGAAGGTATTGATCGGCGATTGCGCGTTCGCGGAACAGGCGAACTTTCCCGGCATCCGCTCCCTGCACGCAGATCCACGGCAACGGTGAACGGCTTTTTACGACCCATATCGACCTGCTATCCCTGCACGTGACCACCACGCCATCGATTGATATAAATTCCTCGCCATCGATTGCGGGTCGGACGATTTCCACGATCCGGTCAACGAGCCCGGGCGTGATGTGCGGATCGCCGGCCTGGATCACGACTGCCAAGGACCCCGACTTGAATCTGGTATTCATGCTGCCTCCGTCAACTTTCTGGATCGACCCTGGAGACTTTCTCCGGTCATGTCTTGCTCGTAGATGCGACCGGGTTGTCCAGTTGGTACAGTTACCAGACCGGCAGCAGCAGCGAATGGATTCGCCCGCCGACCGCCGCCGCTTCTCGTTCCCTTCGGCGCGAACGGTTTTGGCACATCGGGTAGACCGTTCGCGATGGCAAACCTGGCGGCCCACTTTCCCTTTTGCGGCGGCGGTACCCATCCAACCACGCGAAGATCGACACGGTATTCGCGCACGATATTGGCAGCGCCGCGATGGGTAAGATCGAGATGATCGGCGATTTGCTCAGTAGTCAGCGATCCATACTTCTCGAGCAGCTTCAGGAGGCGATCACGCCCTGGGCGGAATTTCACGACACCAGCGAACGGGCGCGACAATCTCTCTTTCTGCGCCATGCGCCGGACAGAGTTGGGGGTGTGGCGCGGGAAGAGCGCCATCAACTCTTCACAGGACCGTGCGGTCGCGTAATTCTCACGCAGGAGGGTGATTTCAGGCATCAGCCAATCATTTCTCATGCTATCTCCAAGTCAAGATTCGGCTGATGCGTAAGGCTGGCGAGCGGCTCGATCGTCACCTCCGTGCGTGGGTTCGCACGGTCGATGGCGTGGAAGACGTGCTTTTCACGCACCTGCCGGTCGTTCACGTAGACGCCGCGCTGTACGAGTTCGCGACGCTTCGCATCGCCTTTGCCGACCGTCTTGTAGCGGTCCTGCATCACATCGAGGACGACCGATTCATCGAGGTCTGGTCGCTCGCTGGCGTAGAAAATCCGCAGGGTCACGCGTAGCGGGCACTTCAGCTGAACACGCACTCGCGGCGGAATCTGCGGCAGCGCCATTGCCTCGAAGTTGTGCGCCTTGTCGCTCTTGATCGTCGACGGACGGCCAGCGATCGTGACGAGCTTCCGGCTGTTCGCCTTGCTTGCCGGCTCGCCGAGGATGACGAAACTGATCGTGGTCATGCCGCCGCCTGCGAGTCGGAGTCGTTGCCACGGCTGTCAGCCTGCCGCTGGAGCTGCTGCTTGCGTGCGGCCGTCGCGTCGTGCCCGCGCTGGACGCGCGCCAACCGCTCACACTCGATCGACTCGGGATCGCGCTCGAGCAGCTTGCGGAGGTTGTCGAGGGTCTCGCGAGCATCAGCCTTGGTCGGCGCCGCGGCTTCGATCATGGTTTCGAGAAGCGGAGCATCGGCGGGTGGCGGAAGAGCGCTGAGAGCCGGTGCATTCGCAGGCAACAATCCGTGCGCGACCGCGCGCTCAAGCACCTCTTTGCGCCCATCAGGGTCGATACCGAGCGACGGCCACCACTTGACGGCCACGCCCGCTGCGCGCGCCTGCGTCACAAGTCGACCGTATGCCTCGCGGAACGCCATGCGCGCACCGACTTCGTCGCCAAGTTCGAAGATCGGCCGTGCGATACCTTGGGCCTCGGAGATCTCATCGGTCAGCATAACCGTCGCGTCCTCGTCGAAGGCCTGTACGGCAATTGCCCACGCCTCTTCGGGACCGGGGCGCATGTCATTGGACGCAGCGCCTTCGATCTGCGCGATCAGGTCGGCGGGCTTGGGTGCGTACTGGCCGCGCTGCGAATCCTTCACGTGTGCATCGATCGCTTTGCGCACGACCGGAAGGGGATGGGCAACCAGGGCACGGAAGAAAAGCGCCTTGGCCATCGCTGGGAGCGTCTTGCCGTGCAGCGAATACGCCGCATCAAGCAGCTCGACGAAGGGATCAAAATCGGCTTCAAGCATCGACAACCTCCGAGGGATCGCCGAAGAGCATCGACTTCGCCTTTGCGTTTTCGGCGTCGATATCGGCTTGGGTTGGCGCACCCGGGGCGCGGCGCCCGCGTTGGCCAGCGAGGGTTTGGCACGTGGCCTTGAGGAACGACGTTGGATCGGCTGGACGCTCGACAACGGCGGTCCGCACGGCGTCGATCACGATCCGGTCGCCGTAGTCCTTGACGAGCTTGCCGACGAAGCTCCCGCACTGTGCGGCAGGTAGGCCGCCCTGCGTGAGCAGGGATTTTCCGGCAGCCCAGAGCTCGTCTTTCGTGAGCTGGTCGACGGTCTTGGCTGGAGGCGGATCGTCAGGCGCGTCAGCGCCCGTTCCGTCAGGAACGGAAGGTTGTAGGTTTACTTTTCCCTCTCCCTTTCCCTTTCTCTCTCCCTCTCTCTTTCTCTTGGCTTCTGTCGTCGACTCTGTGACAGAAGCTTCGACAGAGCGAAATTCATTCTGTGACAGAAGGTGTGACAGAGATCCCAACAGAGTCTGTATGCTGGCCTCGATAGAAGCCGCGTCGAAGGAGTCCTTAGCTTGTGACAGACGGGAAATGAGAGCCTGAAGTCGAGCCTTGGATGTTCGAGCGCGCTGGGCCTTCTTGCCGTTCCACGCCTCGACAGCCTTCTCTGCCACGACGGGGTGATACCAGCGGCCATCGGCGCATTGCACCCAGCCATAGAGCGCGCCAGCGCGCAGCTTCCTCCACGTCTTCACGTCCCGGCCCAGTTCTGCCAGGCGTGCAAGCGCCACGTCATCGTCAGGCACTGAACCCGCCGGTACTTGGTGGAACGACTTCAACCACAGTGTGACGCCAGCGCGCCACACGGGATCATCGCTGCGAGCGTGAAACTCGGAATTGAACAGACGCGCGATGTCGACCGGCATGAATGGAAAATCACGCAGGTCGCAATCTGCTGTCGTCAGTGGTGCGGGTAAATCTTTCAAGCGCCCTCCCGCTGGTCCTTCGGCGCGAGCGCCTTTTCAATTTCGTTGAACTGTTTCACACCCCACGAGATATTGCGGACGATGTTCATCAGTTCCTTAACCGTGGAGTCCTGCTGCGCGAGCGTGATGAGCTTGTCGAGCTGAGCCCGCATCTCATAGACGTCTTCGCAATCAGGCGCAGCGCCGACGGCGAGAGCTAGCTTGCACAGCGCTTCGGTGGCTAGTTTGTCCGCCGACTGAAGCTCCGCGCGCCGGCGGTCACGCTCGCGTTTCAGATCGCCCTCCGTGCGTGCGATCTCGAGTTCGAGATTGGCGCGCAGGCGCTCGAGCCGACCGGTTGTCTGGTCTCGATGCTGCTGCACGGCTGCTGCGACGACCTCGCCGTATTGCTCACGGATCCTTGCAGCCGCACGCCATTCGTTGAGGTCACGACGAGCTGCTTGAAGCATGTGTGCTTCGCGTTCGTGGTCGCGACGCTCACCGTCCATCAGCAGCTTCAGCCAGAAAGCGCGCGGCAGATCGGGGCACTTCGACAGCGTTGGCGCCTTCACCGTGCGCCAGCCGTCCCCGCCGCGCGTCATCAAGCCGGCCCCCGCAGGAATATCTTCCTTCCGCAGTAGCCCGGAGGGGCACGCGAAGATGACGCCGCTCGCGTACGCCAGGTAATCGGTGTATTTGCCCTTCGTCACGTCCGCCCGGAAGTCGGAGACTGATACCTTGCATTCATAGGCTAGGGGAGTGAACCGGGTGAAGCTGCACGGGATCGTGTAGACGTCGGGCCGCGTGCTCCCGACCGGTCCGAGCTGCATGTCGACCCAGACGCGGCGGTCCGTCATTCCGCGCAGGTGGGCGGCAAGGTCGTGAGCGAGGTCGTCATGCGCCCAGCGGCGCAGATTGGTGTCGACGTCGGGCGTCAGGAGGTCGCGCTTCATGCTGCCACCTCGAATGCATCGAACAGCGACGGCGTCGAGCGTTCCTGCTCGGCCATCTTGCAATACGCCGCACCGTCGAAGAAGTACGCTGGATTGAGTTCAGCCGCGCGACCGCGGCGACCGAGCTTGACCGCGCGGAAGGGGACCGTCATGAGGCCGCCGAACGGGTCATAGATCTCTTCGCCGGGCATGGACCACTGCGCGATCGCGCGGTCAGCAATGTCGAATTGCATCGGGCAAAGGTGCATTTCCTTGCCTTTGGCAGACTGCGCACCATTCAGTGTGAGCATGCGCGTGACGTCGGTCCAGACTTCTTCGGACCAGCTTTGCGGCTGCAACAGCATGAAGTTGGACGGCAGCTTGCCTGCTGCGGAAAGCACTTCGCCGATCCGCACGTCGTGCTCGAAGTCGAAGATGTTTTCGAGAGAGTGCTGCTTGAAAAGTTTAAAGATCACGTCGTGCGGCAGCGCGAGCAGTTCTTCGGGCGTTAGCAATCGCTGGCCGGAAGATCGCGTGAAGCCGTGCGCGTCGATCTGCCAGCGGGCGCGTGAATAGCCGGTGCCGACAGCCGTTGGCAGTTCACGATCGAACGGGATCATGTTGCCGTCGGCATCCAGGCTGAACGGCTTGAGCTTCTGGACCGGCGTATCCGCATAGCTGTTCGTGCGATCGGTGGGCGGCTTGCGGAATATCAGCAAGTACTCCGGCATGCCGACGCTCATCTTCGTCGCGTCTTTGCACTGTTCAGTCCATCCGAGTCGGTAGGTCTGGTTGTTCTCGCGAACAACATCCGTCACGATGGTCTTCATGCCCATATAGGCGAAGCCGTGCTTCATGAAATGTTCGATCGTCTTGCAGTGGAACGGATAGACGGTCTGAAAGCCGAGGCCGGTCATCCCGCCCGGCACAATCCGGTCCTTCACATGGATGCCGGCGAGGCGGCCGGGCGCGAGCACGCGGAACAGTTCGGGCGTCAGGTAGCCCATCTGTTCGAAAAAGTGCTCGTTGCTGTCTGTGTGGCCGAAGTCAGCGTAGTTTGGCGAATATTCGTATTGCGTGGAAAACGGGATCGACGTGAGGATCAGGCCGACGCTGTCCGATTCCATGCGGCGCGTCTCGTCGACGCAATCGTTGTTAGCGATCACATAATCGCGGCCGCTCACCTCGACGCGCTCGACGCCGAGCGATCGCGTCAGCACGGACGCCATCGCGGCACGCGACAGCCCGAATTCCCGGATGATCTCGGTCATTTTTTTGCGAAGCTCCGTGTCCTGTTGCCACTTGCGTTCGATGTTGTGGCGGATCGCGCGCTCGGCTTCGGTGTAGATGAAGTCGATGCGCACGGGGTGACGCTGCAGGAAGCGGTGAACGCGATGGATCGCCTGCAGGATGTCTTTGAACTTGTGGCCGATGCCGAGGAATATTTCCCAATGGCAATGGCGCTGGAAGTTGCAGCCGGAGCCCAGCATCACGGGCTTGCCTGCGAGCTCGGCAATCTCGCCATCGGAGAACTGGATGATCGAGGCCTCGCGTTCGTCGAGTTCCTGTGAGCCATAGACCGTCGTGATGCCGGGAATCGCTTGCTCGATCGCGTGACGTTCGGCCTCGAGGTCGTGCCAGACAATCCGGTGGGCGTCGGGATCCTCGGCGCGGATCTGGAGCATCTTCGCGACCCGCACGCCCAGGCTGTCGCGCTTCTCGCGCGCCGCGTCGACAATGCCGATCGCCTGTTGCTTGAACATGCGCAACTGGCCGCCGATATCGGTACCCGCGTCCGAGTGGTCCGCGGGGATCTCGTGCCAGCGCACATCGAGCGCCGGCAGGTCGTATCCCTCGTCGGAAAAGCTCGGGTCGAGATCGGACGGCCGCTCGACGAAGAGGGCCCAGCTGGCCATCCAGAGCCAGAACTCGCGTTCCTTGTGCGGGTGGATCGTGAGCTGGTCGGCCTTCTCACTGTTGCGCTTGAAGAAACGCGTCTTCGCCTGGCCGACATCCATGATGCCGAGGTAGGCGCAGTAGGCGAGCAGTTCGATGTATTCGTTCGGGCTGGGCGTCGCCGTGGCCACGAACCGGTACCGGACGCCTTCGGTCACGATCCGGTTGCTCATGTCGCGGCGATCATCGCCCGCGAACAGCGCCATGAATTCGCGGAAGGTCTTCGTGCCACCGAAGCCGCGCAGGCAGTCGGCCTCGTCGAGGCTTGACACCGTGAAGTGGCGCGGATCCAGCTTGCCGTCGCGCACCGTCTCATAGTTCGTGAGGTACAGGCCTTCCGGGTCGTCGCATTCCTCGATCGATCGGACGAACTTCAGCCGCGGCGCGCGCTCCGGATGGTCCACGAGCCACGCGCGCAGTTGGGCCCGCTGCTCGTCAGTGATGACCGGACTGTCGCCGGTCGCGAGCGTGTTGGCGTCGCGCATGAATTCGACGCGCACGCCGAGCGGGATGACGATCAGACCCATACCGCCGGCGCGCTCGCGCACGATGCGCACGACCTCGATCTGGTCGAATGTCTTGCCCAGACCGAAGCGCTTGAAGATCGCGCGGCGCCCCCCGACGACCGCCCACCTGACGGTGGCCTTCTGGAACGGCTTGAGCAGGGGATTGATTTCCGAATCGTCAATCTCGAAGCCGAACGATTCCGCCATGCGGACCTTCGACTTCAGGAAAGACGTGTAGTCTGGCGCGTTCATGCCGTGGCCGCTCCGCTCAGCACGCGACGCAGGGCGGCGTTTTCCTCGCGCAGCAGACGGTTTTCGCGTTCCGTCTCGGTTTCTCGGCGGCGAATGCTGTGCAAGTCATAGCCGCGCTGATGGAGCATCCAGAGCAAGGGCGCATCGTTCCCGCACAGTTCCATGAGCCGCACGAACTTCGGCCAGACGATCCCTTCGGTACCGGATTGCCAGCGCGAAAATTGAGCCTTGTCGACTTCCAGCTCCTGCTGCAGCGTCTTGTCCAGAGCATATCCGCCGAGCTCAGCGCACAACTCAATCGCCGAGCCGAGGCTTTGCTTGCGCATGACCTCTTCGGGGCGAACCTCAAGCGGGAGGCTGATTTGATTGGGTTTCACAACTGCGCCCATCCTCGTTGAGTGGTGTTGAGAGGCTAAAAAAGTGCCAAATAAAGGCGTCACAAGGACGCCAACAAAAAGAAAGGACTGCTATGCGCTACACAAACTGCCTGCATATCGTTTACAGCACCCCGGAACGGGAGCGAGCCCACGTCGTGCGAGAATCAAGCTCTCTGACCTTCTCAACCCTCACACAGCGGGGCTCGCATGAACCATCCAGGTACACCACAGCAAGCCATCGAAGTCCTATTTACGATTCATCGGCAGCTTGCCGAATTGCTCGTCTGGACAATCTTCGCGGCGCTGCACCTGGTCGTCGCCGTGGTGTTGCTCTGGGCGATCTGGTATTGGCGGCTTCAGCCTGCAGACGTCGCCTCGTTTCTTCGAACCACCGCTCGAACTGCGCCATTTCGGCTTCTTGCATTCGTTGGCGTAAGCTTTGGAGCCATGCTTCTTCTGTATCTGAAGGGCTACCGCAAGATAGCCACGTGGGCCATACAACGTTTTTTATTCGCGCCGCTGTACGCGCGATACGGGAAGTGATTGAGCCCACGTCACGCCACCATCTTCGAGAGCTTTTCCCCACCACTCGAGCCGCCGACTGGAGGTTGGGTGTCGTCGCTGGAAGAGATGCGATTCGCCACGCCATTCCTCGCCGTGATCGGAGGGCTGTTCGCAATCGACTCTGCAGAATTGCGGAGATAGGCCCAATCGACGTCGGGCCGAAGATCCTCGACGCGGACTTGTTGTCCAGACGCCTTTTCGATTTCGATGGCCAAAGACTCATTGCAGCGACGCTGCTTGTACGCGATTTGCCAGAGGTAGGCCACCGACGTACCAACAGCCTCTGCAAACTTTTCGCGCTCGGCTTTGGCCAGCGACTTGAAGTAGGCGTGAAAGGTATCCATGGCGAAAACGATAGCATTTGCTTTCGCAAAGAGCAAGCAAATGCTTGCGCAATTGATAACTTTTGCGATCACAGCAAATGCTAGTTTTCGGTTCTAATTGCGCCATGGATATTCACGAGCACCGCCGCCGGCGCCTGCGAGCGCTGATTGATGCCGACGAGACGGCTAAAGGGAACGTTGCCGAGTTCGCCCGCAACCACAACCAAGATGCGGCTCGCGTCCGACAGGTGCTGAATCCCAACTATCGAGAAGGGCAATCATTCGGTGAGCGCGCCGCGCGTCGCTTCGAAGAAGAGCTTGGGCTGGCGAAGATGTACTTCGACTTCGGCTTCGCAATCGAAGAGCACAACTCGCCGCAGGCTGGTGCCCAGGTAACAGGTCAAGATCAGTCGCTTATTAAGCGTTTGCTTCCAGACGATAAGGGTAACGTCGTCACATGGGAGCGGCCAGAAGACCTAGAGCCCGATGAAGATCGAGTCTGGATCGACCGCTATGACTATCATTTTTCGGCGGGGACAGGCTTGATCCAATGGGAAGTCAGGCAGAAGAAGGCGCTGCCGTTCGATATCGGGTTCTTCAAAGCGCTCGGCTCAAAGCCCAAAGATTGCAAGTTGCTGACGGTGCGCGGGGACAGCATGGAGCCTTTCCTGTTCAACCGTGACATGATGATGGTGGATTCCACCAGGACGCACGTGCGCGATGGTAAGGTCTATGCGATCTACTTCGAGGACGAGCCACTCGTAAAGCAGGTCTTCAAACAGGTCGGAGGCAGCATCGTGCTGCACTCTTACAACGGCAAGTACCCGGATCGGGAAGTGCCGGCCGAGAGTATGGAACTCGTCAAGATCGTTGGCGAAGTGATCTATCGCTCGGGGTCGGCAATGGCTGGAGGGAACTAAAATTCTCGAACATAAATGCCCCGATTGCGGCAAAGAGCTTTCCTCGACTGCCGCGAGTTGTCCGGGTTGCGGCGCTGCCAAACCAGAAGCCGGCTGGCCAAAGACGTTCTATTCGCGGCATCCGCTCATCGCAGGAATCATAGGGCTCGCCACTCTTGCGCTCGGCGCATACGCCATGCTTGTTGTCTTCACCTTAGTGAGCGCGAGTTGTAGCACTCACTAACGCGTCCCTTAGATTTTTTTCTCAGTACGCCGCGCGCGGACTTTTTCATATCCACGACCACATCCCGACCAGAGGCAAAAAAATTTGCGCGTGAACGATAGCTTTTGCTTGCGTTAAGCAAAAGCATTTGCTATTGTTCGTTCCAAGGCAGCACACAACACAACGCGGGAGCGGGACATGGTCAAGAACAGCAAGCAATCGTGGGAAGTCGGTCAGGCAGTGCGCGTCGGCTTTCTGAGCCTCACGGTCATCGCCGGCCTCGAAGCAACCGGCGACGGCCAGCCCGGCGCCTACATCCTCACCAACGGCACGCAGTTGTACGCGTTCATCCCGCACAACGGTCTGAGCAAGATCAGCGATGAGCAGGCCGTCGAGATGTGCGAAGAATCGAAGCGCATCACCGCAGCGCGCGCAGCTCGTGCGCAGGCTCAAGTCGCGCGTGTCGCGGCGAACGCTGCAGTGTGCGCACGACTCCAGGCGCTCGCAGCGTGAACGAGCAGCCAAAAATCGTCACGATCGGCGCGTTCCTGAGCGGAAAGCTGGTGTGCTCGATCACCGTTCGCGATACGCCACGTGAGATCGAATCCGCAAAGCGCTGTCTGCTGAATTCGTACCCCGAGGCAAAGGTCTATCGCAAGCTTCCAGCAGGAGAGAAGTCATGAGCCAGAACGCACGGGATCTGATCGAGCTACGCGCCGACCTACCCAACTCGCCTGAGCTTCGCCGCATCGCGGCGTCCCTTATCGCAGCTGGTTGTTTTCCCGAACTCGGCGGTCTCTAAAGCATTCGCCCCGAGCTTTATCTATTTCGATTTGTAGTCCTACGGAGAAGTCATGGAAAACCAAATTAGCGAGACCGTATCGATCAATTTTCCGAAGCTGGATGAGGGCGAGCACTACGCAGGCGTTCTGCTCGGAAAGGATGGCGCACCGAACCATCACGTGATCCTCCTGCCCGGCGACATCGACGATGGCACGTGGCACAACGCAAAGGAGTGGGCCGCTTCGATTGGTGGCGAACTGCCCACGCGCCGCGAGCAATCGCTTTTGTTCGCCAATCTGGGCGAGCAGTTCGAGGAAGACTGGTACTGGTCGATTGAGGAATACAGCGACGCGTTCGCCTGGTGTCAGCTCTTCGGCAACGGCAACCAGCTCATCAGCCACAAGGTCCTCAACCTTTGCCGCGCGCGTGCCGTCCGCAGATTGCCCATTTAATCATTTATCAATTTCCAATCGAACTCAAAGGGGCGATTCCCCGCAGCACCCACGCGGAAGTTGCAGGCGTGGGCCTCTAGCCGACAGGAGGGGTCTGTCGGTCACCCGCCGCAGTAGGAGAGAACACACGCGGCGCCGGACGAAGGGTAACCGGCACCTTCAGCAGTGATCGGTTGGCGTCACCGGCCGGGCCCCGGTGAAACGCTTCCAGGACACGAGAGCGCGGCGCAACGTTGCCTTATACGAGCGCTGACCGATCACTTCTGAGGGTGGCAACGCAAAGCCAGCACGGCTCACAAGAGTGCCTTGTTCGGGTGGGATGCCCGGCACTAATTTCGGAGTGCAGATCATGAGCGCATTTCACATGTTGTTTGCCGAGCCCGATGTTGAACCTGTCGAAGGCCGTTACGGCTTCTGCTGGAACTGCGAGCACAACGTGCATGCAGTTCGCGCGGACCACGGCATCGGTAGATTCGAATACTGGGGCAATAAGGGTGTACATCACGATTGGCGCGATGTCTGCCCGAACTGCGGCGAGGATCTGCAAGATCCGAAGGATGGTGCTGACGAGCCGGTTGCTCGACACGTTCGCCTCTTTGACGAGGTCTGAAATGAACCGTCTTCACACCTTTCTCGTGATCGGCTGCAACGCATACGACGAGTACTGCTTTGTTCCGTGGCTCAACAAGACGGTCTACCGCCGTACGGTCGACTTGATGAAGCAAGTGTGCCTGCTGTGATGAATACCTATACCCAATCGGACTTTGAGATGGCCCACGCGATTCGCACGGCAATCTGCATTGTCTTCGGCGTGCTTTTCGCCGTTGCAGTGCTGATCAACGTGCTTGGGCAGCCTCTGATCAATGTGCTGTTTCCTTTCTGGAACTGACATGAAACTGCGACTGACCATTTTCCGCCATCGTGCGCCGAGCATCACCCGTGAGCGAGTGCGCGAGCTGCAGTACGAGGCGTTGTGCTCGCGCACAGCGCGTCGTCAGCGCGAGGCGAAGGAGGCACTTGTGCGTCGCGGTGTGTTGCCGTGCACGCCGATCAGCACCGGTTACGTGCCGCCGAGCATCGCACGCGTCTTCACCCATTCGAATGTGCGAGGTCTGGCATGAAGTTTCTCCGCGCTTTCGACCGCTGGGTCGCGCGCAACACGCTGCTCGCGTACTGGCTCGGCATCGTAATTTGCTTCGCGCTGCTACTCGTAGCTCATGGTTGGGGCGCGAGCGATACGCAGGCGCTTCGCATGCAGATGGCCACCTCGAGGAGCACGACGTGAGCGACCTTCGTATCCGGGCCTCGTCGTTCGGCAAGTTTTTCGACTGCGCATATTCGTGGGAGGGTGAACATCTCCTCGGCAAGCGCAAGCCCGCAGGCCTTCGCGCTCTGCTCGGCACGAGCGTGCACGCCGGCACGGCCGCATTCGACTCGGCGCGCCTGAACGGCAATGAAATCACGCCGGACGAAGCCGCTGGCGCGTTCGTCGACACGCTTCACCACCCGGAATACGACGTCGATTTCTCGAACGACAACATCAAGTTCGCGGAAGCCGAGCGCATCGGTCTGGCGCTCACTTCGAAGTATTGCACGGAGATCGCGCCGCTGTTCACGTACACGGCGGTGGAGATGCCGCTCGAGCCGCTGACGATCGATTGCGGCGGCGGCACGACGATCACACTGACCGGCACGATGGACCGAGCGCGCGTTGCGTCGTCGCTCGATGGTTCGATCATCCCCGACGTCAAGACGGGCGCGCGCGTCGTCACAAACGGTGAGGCGAACATCAAGGCGCGCTCGGCGCAGACCGGCACGTACCAGCTGATGTACGAGCAGACGACCGGCGAGCGCACGGTCGGCGCGCAAATCATCGGGCTGGGCACGACCTCGAAGACGCCGATCGCAGTGAGCCGGGTTTTCGATGCGCGGCGCGTGCTGATCGGCAATGACGAGACGCCAGGCCTGATCCATCTGGCCGCCGAGATGTTCCGTGCGGGGCTGTTCCCACCGAATCCGCAGTCGTACCTGTGCAGCAAGACATATTGCTCGCGCTGGGAAACCTGCATCTACCACGAATAACGAGGCAATCCATGAACGCACCGAATCAATCGCGGCCGCTGGCCGAAGTAGCGCAGAAGCCGCATGGGCTCGGCGCCACGGATGTCAGCGTCGACATGTTCTCCGCGCAGGGCTTCGCGCTCGCGCAGCGTATCGCGACGGCTTTCGCATCGAGCAACGCTGTGCCTGCGCAGTTTCGTTCGACCATCATCAAGCGTGAGCGTCGAGGCGAAGACTACGTCGACGTCGAAGTCCCCAACCCGTCAGCAGTCGGCAACGGTCTGGTCGCGCTCGAAGTTGCGCAGGCCGTGCGCATGTCCGTGACCGCGGTGATGCAAAACGCCGACGTGATCGAGGGCAAGCTCCGCTGGTCCGGCAAGTTCGTCATCGCCGCGATCAATGCTTCGGGCCGCTTCCACCCGCTGCGCTTCGACATCGTCAACAAGGGGATGATCAAGGCCACATACAAGGAAAAGGGCGCTTACAACAAACAGCAGCGTCGCTATGACATGACCGAGCACGAGGTCGAGATTGAGAACCTCGTGTGCGTCGCCTGGACGATCCCGCGTTCGATCGCGCTGCCCGCAAATGTGCAGACGCTCGCGCAGGCGCGCAACGTCCAGCTGCCGATCATCGAGTCCGCGCCCGTCAGCATGAAGATGGCGGTCGAGGAAGGCTGGTATGCGAAGCCGGGCAGCAAGTGGCAGACGGAAATGAAGTACCTGATGCTGCAGTACCGCGCCGGCTCGTTCTTCGGAAACATTCACGCGCCCGACATCGTCATGGGCATGGGTCACACGACCGAGGAAGCGGTCGACACGATCGATGTGACGCAGCAGCCCGATGGCTCCTATGCCGTTGACGTTGAATCGCTGCGCCGCTCAAACATCTCGCCCGCAGCGCAGCGCGCCGAACAGGCGCAGCAAACTGCGGCAAGCACCGAGCAGCCCGATCCGGCAAGCGAAGTCCATCAGCAGGGCGCCGAGCATGGCGAAACGACCAGCCCGGATGGCCAGAGCGCGGCTCCTGCGCAGACCGTCGCGAAGTCCGAGCCGCTGCCCGAGGCGAAGATCGCCGAGCGCCTGAATGCCGCGAGCAACAGCGACGAACTCAACGCCGCGATCGCGCTGATCGCCGATGTGCCGGATCCGGATGCCGAGGAGCGGCTGACTGCCATCGCCGTTTCACTTCGCCAGAAGTTCGAACGCACCGCTCGCCGCGCGCGCGGCGCCGCGCCGAGCGTTGAGTAACCGTCTATGGGACTCCCGGTGGCAACGGCGTATTTAGCCCCCGAGCGTTGATCTACGCCCCCGCTGTCGGCGAGTCCCACCCAACCCGAGAACCTGACATGAAGATTCAGCACATCACTGCAAAGAGTTTCGCCGGCGCGCGCTCAATCGACGTCGAGATCGACACGCCTGTCACCTTGTTCGCCGGCCTGAATGGCGCGGGCAAGAGCAGCCTTCGCGAGGCCATCATTGCGGCGCTCACCGGCGACGTTTCGCGTGTCGAATACAAGAAGGAATATCCGTCGATGGTCAGCGAGGGCGCCAAAAAGGCCGTGGTGTCGCTGGACACTGACGCGGGTCCCGCGAGCCTCACACTGCCGGACGGCAAACATGTAGCCGTTCAGGCCTACGTTGGCGCGCTGCCGTACCTCACGACTCCGGAACGCTTCGCGCAGATGAAGGCCGACGAGCGTCGCACATTCCTGTTCGACCTCACCGGTCTGCGCGCCACGCCGGAAAAGATCAAGGCTCTCCTGGCCGCGCGCAAGCTCGATGGCAAGAAGGTCGAGAAGGTACTGCCGATGCTGCGCTCTGGATTCCCGGCGGCGGTCAAGTTCGCAGAGGACGAGGCGCGCGAAGCGAAGGGCGCGTGGAAATCGGTGACCGGTGAGCAGTGGGGCAGCGAGAAAGGCGAAGACTGGCAAGCGGAAATACCGCAGTTCGACGCGAAACGGCACGCCGACATCAGCGAGCAGCTGAAGGCGGTCGAGGGGCGCGTCGCTGAAGCGAACACTCAACTCGGCACCCTGCAGGAAAAGCACCGCACGTACCAGGCTTCGCGCGAGGCTGCGACGCGCAGCGCTGACCTGGCCGAGAGCGTGACGCGCATCGAAGCGAAGCTGGCCACCGACAAGTTGCATCTCGAAGCCGCAGAGGCCTCACTGACCGAAGCGCAGCAGCGCGCCGGCGTGGCGCCCCGCGAGGGCCTTGTGCACGATCTGGCGCGCGGCGTCGGCGAGTTCGCGAACATCATGGCCGACTCCGACGGCGTCGCAGGTTATCACCTGAACGGTGAAATCGCGAAATGGGATGAGTTCGACCTGACGGCGATCGCCGATGCGCTGCAGGCCTATGAAGAGCAGTACGGGCCGCTGGCGCAGACCGGTGGCGACGCCGAGACGCGCGCCCGTCTGCCCGAGCTGACGAAAGCGCGCGACATGATGAAGCGTGCCGTCGAGAACGACGAGCGCGATCTCGCCGCGGCGCGCGCGGCCACCGAGGCGCTCAAGCTGAAGTCCGACGTCGAGGCCGTCACGGAAGAGCAGGTGAGCGGCGCGCGCACGACGGTGACCGCTGCCACCGCCCAGCGTGACGCGCTGCGCACCGAACTCGACCGCTTGAACAATGCCAAGCGCGCCGCCGACGCTGCAGCCGACAAGACGAAGGCCGCGGCCGCGCACCACGTCGACATCATTCAGTGGCTCGAAATCGCCGGCGCGCTGGCACCGGACGGAATCCCCGGCGAGATGCTCGCCCAGGCGATTGCTCCCATAAACGGGCGCCTCGCCGAACTTGCCGCCTTTGCCGAGTGGGCTGTGCCCTCACTCGATTCCGATATGACGATCCGCGCCGGCGGCCGCCTCTATTCGCTCCTGAGCGAGTCCGAAAAGTACCGGGTCGACGCGTTGATCGCGCTGACGATCGCGGTGCTGTCCGAGACGCGCATCGCTTTCTTCGATCGCTTCGACGTGCTCGACCTGAAGGGCCGCGGCGATCTGCTCGCGTTGCTGGATGACATGGCCACGCAGGGCGAGATCTGCACGGCGCTGGTGTTCGGCACGCTCAAGAAAGTGCCCGAAGGCCTGCCCGCCACGACGCGCGCGCACTGGATTGAAAACGGCGAGTTGCTCGCCGCCCGGCTCGCCGAAGCCGCTTGACTGTCGCAACCCAAACCAACAAAGGGCATACGCATGGAACTCATCCTTTTCTACGATACGGAGACGAATGGCGTCCCGCAATGGAATCTGCCGTCCGAGGATCCGTCGCAGCCGCATGTTACGCAACTCGCGGCCGAGCTATGCGACGAGCGAAACGGCAATGTGATCGCGTCCATGGATGTGCTGATCAAGCCGACCGGCTGGACGATCCCGGCCGAGCTCGAGGAGCTGACCGGCATCACCACGGCTCGGGCGGTCTCCGAAGGCATTCCGCTCACCGACGCGCTGCGCCAGTTCACCGACCTCTGGAAGCGCTGCACGATGCGCGTCGCGCACAACGAATCGTTCGACGCGCGGATGCTGCGCATCGAGTACTTCCGCGAGCTCGATGCCGACGATCCGTTCCATGACGAGTGGAAGGCCGGCGCCGCGTTCTGCACCCAGGGTCGCAGCACGAAGATCATCAACCTGCCGCCGACGGCCAAGATGCTTGCCGCGGGCCGCAAGCACGCGAAGTCGCCGAACCTCGGCGAGGCGTACAAGTTTTTCACTGGCAACGATCTTGTGGGCGCGCATAACGCCGCGGTCGATCTGGCCGCCTGCCGCGACGTGTACTACGGCATCAAGCGCCACGCCGTGAAAGCAGCCTGATTCATCCCCGTCACCCGCACCAGAAGGAACCCTGATGAACGTACCGAACGAGGCTCAGATGTCGATCGAAGGCATGCCGCCGGCCGACGTCGATTTCAGCGCGCCCGCGCGCATGGTCGCGCGTGTCAACTCGATGACGATCAAGCTGGCATTCCCCTTCATGCCGCAGAACGACATTCGCTATTACCTCAACGGCATGAACATTCGGCCGTTGGAAGACGACACGGCAATGATCGTCGCGACGGATGGCCACCGTTACATCGTTATCCGCGATCAGCACGGCTACGTCGAGAACGAGATCATCGTCTCGGTGAAGAAGGACTCGCTGAAGAGTTGCAACGCAAAGAGCACCCTGGACGTGATGTCGAACGGCGCCTCAATGATCAACGACGAACTGGGGCAGCCGCAGTTCATTCAGCCGGGCCGCTCGCTGATCGAAGGCACGTTCCCGCGTATCGAGAACGTCGCGTCGGCTATCGGCTACCGCGAGGGCATCTCGGGAGCGATCAACCCGACATACTTGAAGGACGCGCTGCTGCTCGGCCAGCATTTCGGAAGCATCCGATTCTTCACGAAGGACGCCGACAGCCCGCTGATGTTCGTCGTGGGTGGCCTGGGAGATCTCGAAGTGTTCGGCGGGATCATGAAGGTGCGCGACTCGTTCGAGCAACTGTCGCAGTGGTTTCCGCGTCCGTCGAACCAGTTCGATCTGACGTCCGATAGCTATCGCGGAAAGGTCGACTGATGAGCCTTCCCTACAAGCAATCTCAACCCAGCAGCCGCGAGCAGCGGCGCGCTGACGAACGCGCGGCGGCGAAGCAGCAGAGGGTCGCACCAGCGATCGCCGATCCAGTTCTGTTGACGCCTTATGGCCATAGACATACCGAGGCCTTCTGCCTCATGTGGTACGCGTGCGAGTGCGGCCACCGCGAGCAAATCTGGAACAGCCGCGACGGCGTCACGCCGTTCGGATGCGCCTGCCCGTCGTGTAAGGAACCGAAGCTCCAGCATGTCGACTGGAACCGTGATACCTACGCGCCGAATCATCAACCGGCGACTGGCCAGCGCATGTGGATCGACATGACCCGCGATCGCGCCCGCGTGATCGCGCAGCGCACGATCGATCAGGTCGCGAAGACCCGGGACGTTCCGGCGCACGACATGGACCGGATTGTGGAGGCCGTCTACCACGATGGTATCGCGCCGGATCTGGTCATCTGGGGATATGTGGAGGCATCGTGAGAGAAGACATCGTCAAGTACCTTGGCACAGTTCAGCAATCGACCGCCAAGGTCATCGCTTTGAAAGTCGGCATGGATCATCTGGACGTGGCCCGTGAGCTCAATCACATGCTGAATGACGGTCTTGTCGAACGCGAGAAAAAGCATGGCGCTGGAAATGAGTACTACTACTGGCTTTCTCGTACGGAGCGGGCGCCGGAAACGCAGAGCCAGCCTGTCGCTCTCGAAGCGAAGACTGACTCGGCACCCGCAACAGTCATCGACCCGGTCGAACACAAGTTTATGGAACGTCAGATCGCCGCGCTCCAGAACCATGTCGATGATCTCACCGCGCGGCGCGATGCCGCCGCGGCTGAGCGCCTGCAGATCGAAACCGAGCGCGACGAGCTCAAGGTCGAAAACGATGCACTGAAACGGGCCGTCGCGAAACTGCGCGAGAACAACTCGGCGCTCGAGCGGCGCATCGACGAGCTCACGATCGTCGATGCCGAGTTCAAGCCGAACGAGGTCTACGTGACCGTCGGCCGTTATGCGAAGCCGAAGCGTCACAAGACCATCGAGAAGGCGCAGCGCCGTGCATCGCAACTCGTGCGATCCGAAAAGGAGTCTGAAGTACTGGTGTGCGAACCGGTTGGCAGGGTGGTACGCGGCAGTGAGTGGCGTCCCAATTGATTTGCTCCCGTCCGGCGCCTGTCTCGCGCGCCGGTTTTGAAGGGGTGCTCGCATAGGCCCCGTTTTTTCCGAGGATAAAAATGCAACAGATCCAGCTTCCCCCGCTCGCTGAAGGCGAGATCTACATCGGTGCGATCGGCGACAAGAACGGCGACTTCCACCACGTCATTCTGCTGCCCGGCGACCACAAGTGCGATACGCACGCGTCCGCAACCGAATGGGCCAGGAGCATCGGCGGCGATCTGCCGAACCGCATCGAGCAAGCGATGCTGTGGGCGAACCATCGCGACCAGTTCGAACAGGACTGGTACTGGAGCAACGAGACGTATCACCGCAACGACGCGTTCGCCTGGTGTCAGCACTTCAACACCGGCTACCAGGACCTCACCCGCAAGGGCAGCGACGATTGCCGCGCGCGTGCCGTCCGCAGATTGCCCATTTAATCATTCATCAATTTCACAAGGTCAGCCATGACGCTCACGCTAGAAGTACTCGAAGAAAAGCAGTCGGAACTCGCAGGGTTGATCGCGCAGTTCAAGCGACAGCATGAAACCACTGTGATCTCGATCGCGGCCGCGACCATGAACCTCGCCAGTGGCGAGGCCTACGCGGGGATTCTCCTCGGCGATGACGGAAAGCCGAGCCATCACCTGATTTTGTTGCCGGGCGATGCGGAAGGCAGCACGTGGGCCGCAGCAAAGTCGTGGGCAGCGGAGCATGGTGGAGAACTGCCGACGCGGCGCGAGCAATCGCTGCTGTTCGCGAATTTGAAGCAGTACTTCGAAAAGACCTGGTACTGGTCTGCCGAAGAGCACGAGTCGAATGCCGCGTTCGCCTGGTCTCAGAGCTTCTACGACGGCCTCCAGTACTACGACCGCAAGGGCGACGACGGTTGCCGCGCGCGTGCCGTCCGCAGATTAGAAATTCAGTAATTTAATTATTCAGATCAGCATGGCCACCCATACACATCTTCCGATTTACAAGGTCGCTTATGACCTGCTCGATTTTGCAACGAGTCTCGTGAAGAACATGCAACGCGATTTCAAGCGCTCCATCGGTGACAAGATCACCAACGAATGCGTCGAGATCACGATCCTGATCTTCCGGGCCAACGTCGCGCAGGACAAGGCGCCTCATCTGATGGAGTTGATCGAACGCCAGCAGGTCGTTGAGTTGATGTTTCGGCTCGCCCGCGACAAGGGCTTCCTTTCGACTCGCGGATACGCGAAGGCGATCGAACTCACGACGAGCATCGGAAAGCAGGCCAATGGGTGGCGCAGGTCCGCACTTCGCCCGCTTCATGGAGGTCAAGGCCGCCATGACTGAGCGACTTTTAAATCTGGTCGTGCCGCTGGCCCACAAGGCCAACGCCATGCGCATCACGGAAACCACCGGCATAGAGCCGGTTTCGTCCGGCGCAGTTTCCCAGCTGAGCAATCGACCGGGCGACGTAGAAAGCACGATTGGTACGCGTTCGCCTGGTATCAGAACTTCAACAACGGCAACCAGAACAACAACCACAAGGACAACAACAATTGCCGCGCGCGTGCCGTCCGCAGATTTATCCGGACATGCTGACCTGAATTTCGGCGATCTCGTCGCCGCCTATTTCGACTGCCGGCGCACCAAGCGCAACCGTCCCAGCGCGCTCGCGTTCGAGGTGAGCCTCGAGCGCAATCTGCGCGAGCTTTTCGATGAGCTGTGCGACGGCAGCTATCAGCCGCGCCGGTCGATCTGCTTCGTCGTCACCCGGCCGAAGCCGCGCGAAGTGTGGGCGGCTGATTTCCGCGATCGCATCGTTCACCATCTGCTGTACAACCGCATCGGCCCGCGCTTTGAGCGCTCGTTCATCGCCGATAGCTGCGCCTGCATCAAGGGGCGCGGCACGCTCTACGCTGCGCAACGCCTCGAAGCCAAGGTGCGCAGTATCACGCAGAACTGGAGCCGCCCGGCGTACTACCTGAAGTGCGATCTGGCGAACTTCTTCGTCAGCATCGACAAGCTCATCTTGCGCGATCTGCTTGCCGAGCGGATCGGTGATCAGTGGTGGATGGATCTCACCAACAAGGTGCTGATGCACGACCCGCGCACCGACTTCGAAATGCGCGGCGATCCGCGCTTGACGGACCTCGTGCCGCCGCACAAGCGGCTGATGAACCAGCCGACGCACCTGGGGCTGCCGATCGGGAATCTCTCGTCGCAGTTTTTCGCCAACGTCTATCTGGACGTGCTCGACCAGCGCACCAAACACGTGCTGCGCGCGCGGCATTACATCCGCTACGTAGATGACTTCCTGTTTCTGCACGAGTCGGCCGATTGGCTCAACGCGGCATTGCGTGACGTCGACGCTTTCCTGCCCGCGTGCCTCGGCGTGCGTCTGAACCCGCGCAAGACGATCCTGCAGCCGGTCGACATGGGAATCGATTTCGTCGGCCAGGTGATCAAGCCGTGGCGGCGCCATACGCGCCGTCGCACGTTCAATGAAGCGCTGCGCCGTGTTGCGCACGCGGCCGCCGATGACGTCCACGAAATGGCGAACAGTTACTTCGGGCTGATGCGACAGGCGACGGCCAGCCATCAGGACCGCGCGCGTCTGGCGAATGTCGTGCGCTCTCGCGGCCATGCCGTAGACGGATCAATGACGAAGACGTTCCGACGTTCCACATCATGAGCGAGCGCGAGTGGCACATCCGCATGGCGAAGACCTACCTGCATCAGGCGATGGTCGTGCGCCTGCAGGGCATTCACCACGGATGGCACGCGACGCTTCTGAAGTGGGCAGCAAAGCGCCGATTGCAAGCTGCGTCGATGAATGAACAACAGCAGCCCGCGCAGGGCGAACTTTTTTAATCTCGTGAGACGAAACATGAGCCACCAGATCGACATCTTCGCTGCGGGAGCCCAGCGTCTGCAGATGAACGAATCGATTGAGCTGACGATCCAGTCGATGCAGGCCTATGGCCCTTCGCACGATCACTGGGGCGTAGCGTGGTCGGGAGGCAAGGACAGCACGGCCACACTGACGATCATTTGCTGGCTGCTCGACACCGGCAAGCTCGCGCGCCCGAAGACGTTGACCGTTTTCTACGCCGATACTCGGCAAGAGCTCACGCCGCTCGCAATCTCCGCCGAGCAGATCATGGACGAGCTGCGCGAGCGCGGCATCGCCGTCGAGGTCGTGCGCGCGCCGCTCGACAAGCGCTTCATGGTGTATATCCTCGGCCGCGGCGTGCCGCCGCCGAACAACAACACGTTGCGCTGGTGCACTCGCCAGATCAAGATCGATCCGATGGAGGAAGCGCTGCGGAAGCGCATCGAAGGACTCGGCGGCAACATCCTGATGATCACCGGCGTGCGCCAGGGTGAGAGCGCAATTCGCGACCGACGCATCGAGATGAGCTGCGGAAAAGACGGCGCCGAGTGCGGCCAAGGCTGGTATCAGCAGGTGCTACCGAATGCGCGAGGCCTGCGCGGCCGCATCGCGACGCTCGCACCGCTGCTTCACTGGCGCGTCTGCCACGTGTGGGAATGGCTGCGGCATTGGGCGCCGGAGGAAGAGTTCGGCGATTGGTCGACTGCGGCGATCGCGGACGCTTACGGCGGCGACGAGGCGGAAGAGCTGAACGCGCGCACGGGCTGCATCGGCTGCGCGCTGGCGCAAGAGGAAACGGCGCTGGAAACGGTACTTCGCAATCCGCAGTGGTCATACCTTGCGCCGCTGCGCGGCATCAAGCCGCTGTGGCGTGAGCTGCGCGAGCCGCAGCATCGCCTCCGCAAAGCCGGTCTCGAGCGGCTCAAAGACGGCTCGATCGCCAAGAATCCGCAACGCCTCGGGCCGCTCGTTTTCGAAGCACGCCTGATGGGCCTCGATCGAATCCTTTCCATCCAGGACGAATGCAACCGCGTCGCGCGTGCAACCGGGCGCCCGCTCATCAACCTGATCGACGCGGAGGAAGAGGCACGCATACGCGAACTCATCGACGCCGAGACATGGCCACAAGGCTGGGAAGGCGACGAGCCGACTGGCGACGTGGTGCTCGAAACGGTGTATGCGAATGGCGCTGTGCAACCGCTGCTTTTCGGGAGCGATTGATATGCCCTGCACACCCTTTCGCTTTCCAGGCGGCATCAACGGAATCGTCTGCACCGGACGTAAGCGCACATCGCGCTGCTCGGTCGAAGGCTGCAACGCGCCAAGCGGCTTCCAGTGCGACTACCAGATGAAGCCGGGAAAGACCTGCGACCGGCACCTGTGCGCAGTGCACGCGCATCAGGTCGGCGCCGACGTTCACTTCTGTCCTGCGCACCTCGCGGAGTCGAGCGGCAAGAAGCAGGGCGATCTCTTCTGACAACGGGGAAATGATGGAATACCACCGAGAGCAGTTCGAGCAGTACGCCGCGCAGCTGGGCAAAAAGGATTTCGAGCTCGACGAGTTCGGCAACTACCGGAACCCATTCATTCAAGAGCCGTGGGACTACTGGCGCGCGTCGCGTGATGCGCTCGCCGCTCTCGCCCCTTCCGATGCAGCACAAGCGCTGCTGACCAGTGAGGCGCGCTCGCACCTGCTGGACGCTGCCAAGCTGATCGAGAAGCATCACCCGGCCTGCGGCTACGCGGCGCGCGCGATCCACACCGTTCTCGCCGCCCCCGTCGCAGCGCAAGCGCCGCTGACGGATGAGCGCGCGGCTATTCGCGCACTTCAACGCCTCGAAAATGCGTGCCAAAGCCGCGCCGCACTCCTCACATCCGAAGCGTATCTCGCGGCAGAGACCATTCCCGGCATGCGAGAAGCACTCTACGAACTGGACGATGCACGCAAAGAAGCGAACCAGGTGCTCCGCGCCGCTCCCTTCGCAGCGCAAGCGCCGAAGCTGATCGGTGACGGAGCAAATACGCCGTGGCGCGTAGTGAACCATCCGCAAGCCGGTGGCGGATTGGCTTTTCATCGTCCGTTTGTTCTTCAGCGGGAAGAGACCGGCTGCACCGTTTGCTACGCGCCTGACGGCCGTCTTAAACGATGGAAATCAGAAACGGAGGCGCAGCGCGTCTGCAATCGCTTGAATACCGGGCTCCTTGCCGCCCCCTTCGCCCCTGCTGTGGCAGCGCCGTTTCAGCAGCGCGTGCAGCCATGGATGCTTGAATGCTTCGGCGCCGAGATCGCGGCTGACCGCATGGAGCGCAATCACCGCTTCTTCGAAGAGGCGACCGAGCTCGTGCAGGCCTGCGGCATGTCCGCGAGCGAAGCGCATCAACTGGTCGACTACACGTTCGGGCGTCCGGTTGGCGAGCCTTTACAGGAGGTGGGCGGGGTGATGGTGACGCTGGCCGCGCTGTGCCTCGCGAACGGCTTGGATATGCACGCCGCCGGTGAGACTGAGCTCGCGCGCATCAGCGTGTCCGAGACGGTCGCTAAGATCCGCGCGAAGCAGGCCGCGAAGCCGAAACACTCGCCGCTGCCCAAGGCGATCGCGAAGCTCGACGAGCGCATGAGCGATGCCGCACATGATGTGCTCGCCGAGCGTGCACGGCAGGTCAGCGTGGAAGGCTGGACGGCCGCGCATGACGAAAAGTACCGCGACCACGAAATGTCCTGCGCTGCAGGGTGCTATGCCATGTACACGCTCGCGTACCCCGCTGGCGATCCGCCGCCGGCATGGCCGTGGGCCACTGATTGGTGGAAGCCGACGACGCATCGCCGAAACCTCATCAAAGCCGGCGCGCTGATCCTCGCCGAGATCGAACGCATCGACCGCGCTGGAGCCAGTGATGCAGTTTGACATGTTCGCGGAGGCGCCTGTCGAAGCCCCTGTTGCGACGGTTGGCCAGACGCACGCAGACCGTATCGCTGCCCTCCCTGAAGTCCTGCGCCCCAGATGCGACCCCGCGGCGCCGATGCCAACGAAGCAGCCCGAGCTTGACGCCTGGACGCGCGAGACGCAGCGCATCTACCTGCTGTACCTAGTCGGCGCAATCAAATGCATCACATATCGCGAGTCGAGCCTCGCGAATATCCGGTACGTGCTGCTGAAACTGAACGGATTGGGAGGTGAGTGGTGAGCGAGAACAGCAAAATCGAATGGACCGATCACACGTTCAATCCGTGGGAAGGATGCCAGAAGGTCGGGCCCGGCTGCGACCACTGCTACGCTGAAACGCGCAACGCGCGCTTCAGCGGCGGCGCGGCGGTCAACTGGGGGCCCGGTGCGCCCCGGCGCCGCACGTCGGCGCCCAACTGGCGTAAGCCACTTCAGTGGAACGCCCAATGGTTCTTCGAGTGCCGTGCATGCCGTTGGCGCGGCGCGCGACCGGCGAATGTCAATGACGTGCCAGCATGCCCGAACAGGCATTGCGCATCGTTCGATCTCGTGCGCGCGCGACCGCGCGTGTTCTGTTCGTCGCTCGCCGACGTGTTCGACAATGCTGTACCAGACGAGTGGCGCGCTGACCTGTTCGAGCTGATCTGGAAAACCCCGAATCTCGATTGGCTGTTGCTCACGAAACGGATCGGCAACGCCAGTCAGATGATCTCGCGCGCGCTCGAACTCTCTGGACGCGGCATCAATACGCCGTGGCCGTGGTCGAACGTATGGCTCGGCGCGACGATCGTCAATCAGGAGGAAGCGGATCGGGACATTCCGAAGCTGCTCTGCACTCCGGCGCGTGTTCACTTTCTCAGCATGGAGCCATTGCTTGGTCCTGTGAACCTTCCGGAGGTATTTCTTAAGCCTCTGCACTTCGATGGTCGCGACCATCACTATCCCGACAATGCCGGCATGATCGACTGGGTGATCGTCGGCGGCGAGAGTGGGGCCGGCGCGCGGCCGATGCATCCAACGTGGCCACGCGCTCTCCGCGACCAGTGCGCTGCTGCTGGCGTGCCGTTCCTCTACAAGCAGTGGGGCGAATGGACCGACGAGGATTGGGGCGAGCGTGCGGGCCTGCGCGATACTGCCGGCGTATTGCCCAACGGAGATTTTCTGCTCGCAACCGAAGGCTATGTGCCGCCGTTTGACGACGGCGCACGGCTTGCGGCAGCAGGAAACGTGCGACTTGATGGCCGCATGCTCATGGATCGCGTGGGCAAGAAAAACGCGGGACGCGTTCTCGACGGCCGCACGCACGACGAATTCCCGCGAGGTGCGGCATGAAGGCCCTATCCATTCGCCAGCCTTGGGCTTGGCTCATCGCCAACGGATACAAGGACATCGAGAACCGGACGTGGCCGACGAAGTTTCGCGGGCGCGTGCTAATTCACGCCAGCAAGGGTATGACGCGTGCTGAGTATGAGGATGTCGAAGACTTCCTTGATGATTTCACGCAGATCACACTTCCCGCATTCGATGTGATTGAGCGCGGCGGCATCGTAGGCGTGGCGACCATTACGCATTGCGCGCCTTCAGATATGCGTGCGTCGCTGTGGCATATGGAAGGCCAGTTCGGCTTCCAGATTGCCGACGCCAAGCCGCTGCCATTTGTCGCGTGCAAAGGCGCGCTCGGGTTCTTCGACGTGCCGAAGGAGATCGCCGCGCACCTACTCGCGCTGCATGGCCCGAAGGAGGCAGCGTGCAATACCTGACCGAAAACGATCTCGCCGGCGAGCGCGGCTGCATCCTGAGCGACTGCGGCGCGTACCGCTATCGCCTTTGGCGTGAATGGGACCGCACGCTGCCGACGCTCGCCTTCCTGATGCTCAACCCCAGCACTGCTGACCACCTGACCGACGACGCGACGATTACTCGCTGCATGTCGCGCGCGGTCGCGGGCAAGTTCGGCCGCCTGGACGTCGTGAACCTGTTCCCGTTGCGTGCGACCGATCCCGACGAGCTGCTGAAGCACCCGGATCCCATCGGCCCGAAGGGCGGTGGCATCAGTGCCGATGGTGCGATTCTCGACGCGATCGAACGCGCGGACACGGTGATTTGCGCGTGGGGTGCGCACGCTGCCGCCGCGGACCGCGCTGCCGCCGTCATGGACCTGATCCGGATGATCGGCTGGCGTAACCGTCTGATGCACCTTGGCCTGAACAAGGATGGCAGCCCCAAACACCCGCTTTACATCGCCGCGAGCACGCGGCCGAAGCTGTACGAACCGAATTGACTGAAAACGCCGCCGCGCTCGTCGCAATCCATGAAAAATCGAGGACCCAGCACAATGAGCACCGTTCTCCCGAAACTCCACACCATTAACGCCACGGCGGCCGCGCTCGGCGTATCGCGCCCCACCATCTACCGGCTTGCCCGCGAAGGGAAGCTGGCCAGGGTCCAGATCGGGGAGAATTCGTCCCGGATCACTGACGAGAGCATCCGTGCGTTTGTGGTAGCCAGGATGGTAGCTACGGGCCAAAATGGCGGGAAGGAATAGCCGCAAACCTGCGCCAGACAAGGATCGCCCGCTAGCGACGACTTAAGGAAAGGTTAACGGCTGACGGGCGCCAGGCAATCGCGGTAGAAAACACCGCGTCGCCGGGCGCCCCAAGGGTGCTGGAATATTCGCCAGCGCGTAGCTGGCGGTGCCGCTTATTGAGTCTGGAGGACCGGAGCAACTCCTTCATCCATGCCTGCGAACCAGCGCTTGCGCATGGGTGCGAGAATGAACTTGGCCGACACGCCCGCGACGATCGACACCACGGCGGAGCCGATCAGCACGTGCTCCCACGATCCACCCGCAGCCATCAGCGACGCGATCGGAACGAGCAACGACGCCGTGCCCTTGGCGGTATAAAGCGTGCCAGCATTCGACGACGCGTATTTGCTGCCAAACGTATCCGCACAGATCGCGGGGAAGATCGAGTAAATCTCACCCCAGCACAGGAAGATCATCGGCGCAAAGATCAGGAATGCATAGGGATCGTGGCCGTAGGCATTCATCCCGAGCAATGCGAGCCCTTCGCCAATGAACACGATCAGCATGGTGTTCTCGCGGCCGATCTTGTCGGAGAGGAGACCACAGAGGGGACGCGTCAGCCCGTTGAGCAGATTGTCGATCGACAGCGCCAGCGTAAGCAGGGGCAATGTCGCACCGAAGAATTGCACGGGAAGTTTCGCGAAGCCGAACGATTTCGCAATCGGGCCGAGCTGCGCGGTGGCGATCAGGCCGCCGGCCGCCACGAGCACGAATAGCAGATAGATCATCCAGAAGAGCGGCTTTCTGACCATCTGGCCCGGCGTGTAGTCGACCTTGCTCGTCACGACGCGCGCGACCGGCTTGATGCCCGGACCCGGATTCGGGCGAATCAACAAGATGCTCAGGATAAAGATCGCGATGCCCTGAATGATGGCGAACACGAAGAACGTTTGCCGATACCCCGAATTGTGAATCATGTTCGCGATCGGAATGACCGTCAGCGCGGCGCCGGCGCCAAAGCCCGCAGCGGTCAGGCCGGCGGCGAGCCCGCGGCGGTCCGGGAACCACTTGAGCGCGTTGCCGACGCAGGTGCCGTACACGCAGCCCGCGCCGAGGCCCGCAATGACCGAGGCGAAGTAGAGCACGGGCAGCGTGGTGGCTACCGAATCGATCACCCAGCTAAGCGCGACGAATACCGCGCCAGCCATGACGACGGGGCGCGGGCCGAAGCGGTCGACCAGCCAGCCCTCGACCGGCACGAGCCAGGTTTCGACCAGAATGAAGATGGAGAATGCCGTTTGAACTTCGGCGGCGCTCCAGGAATTCTGCGTTTTCATCGGGACAACGAAGAGTGTCCACGCATATTGCAGATTGGCGACGAGTGCCATACAGGCAATGCCGATGAACAATTGAGTCCACCGGTTTCCCAACAGGGGCTTGCCTGCTGGCGAGGCAGCGGATGACATGACGACTTCTCCCACAAATTAAAGGTCGGGTGACGGCGCACGTGGAGGCGATCTTCCGCGATCCTGCGCGCCGCACCGTGTTTCATGCAGCGTAGGCACCGTCCGGGTGAAGCAGAAAGTCATGCCGCTGCGCCACCCGAAACCGGCGTGCGATATCAGGACTTCTGCTCGTACACTCCAACCTTGTTGCTTTCGTTGAGATAGACGTAGACGCGATGGGTTGCCGTGTCGACTGTCAGCGTGTGAACCTTGGGCTCGGTCTGGATGTGATCGACGATCTGGTTCGTGTCCAGGTCGACCACTTCGAGGTTGCCGGTTTTGTCGCCGATAAACGCGCGGCGCTTGTCGGTGTCGATGGCCGTCTGGTCGACGGCGCCCGCGACGCCGATGGTCGTGACGAGCTTGCCCGTTGCCGGGTCCACCACGAGCATCTTCTTGTCGCTGGTGCCGAAGATCAGGTGATGCGTTTTGCTGTCGTAGACACCGCCCTTGGCCGCGCCCTTCACGCCGAAGTCCCACACCGCCTCGATCTCATGGGTATTCGGATTGATCACGTCGATCTTGCCGCCAACGGGCTGATACAGGCGGTCGGTAGCGGCGACGTAAAGCGCGACGTCCGGTCCGTCCTTGTCGTCTTCGGGCTTCAGCTTGAACGTCGTGGTGAGTTTGTACGGCGCTTTCGGCTCAAAAACGGCTTCGTTGTTGCTGTCGTCGTTGGCGAGCAGGATGGCGCCTGTCTTCGTGTCGACATTCACGCCGTCGGGGGTCTTGCCGCCGCTGTCGACAGCGGCGATGCGGTCGAACGAGTGCTTGTCATAGACGATCAGCTTGCCCGTGGTCGCATCCGTGACGTAGGCATGGTTCGCGTCGAAATCGATGCCGTTGCCGGAATCGACACCCGTGAGCGTCTTCTTGATCGCCATGGTCTTCGCATCGATCACGACCACATTGTGATTGGGCGACTGGGCCAGCCAGACCGCATGGGTGTCCTTGTCGTAGGTGACCCAGTCGCCGTGACCGCCCTTGGCTCCGGGCAGATCGATCGTCTTGACGAGCTGGTACTGCGACGCTTGAGCGTAGGTCGCGACGGCGCACAACCCCATTGCGGCGAGACTGAGCGTCAACGCCTTGTGCCTGAAAAATGCCATGTTGCCTCCAAAAGGAAATGAACGCGTTTTTTTTACTGGGTTTGATCGACTACGTGAATCCAACATCAGAACTTGTGCGTGATGCCGATGATCGCCACGACCTGCGAGCGCGTGCTCGAACTCGCGGCAAGATCGCCCACCGTGCCGCCTGCCGCGACGATGGCGGAGCCGTCTTCGCTGAACGTCGTGCCGCTCGCGTGGGAATACGCGACGTCCGCATAGAAGCTCGTGCGCTTGCTCACCGAGTAAGTTGCGTTCACACCGAAGTTGTTGTAATTGGCCGAAGACGCGCCGCTCGAGTGCGTGTACACATAATTGAGCGCGCCGGACAGCGCCGGGGTGAACTGATACTGAAGCGCCGCGCCGCCAACGTTGTATGTCTCGGTGCGGTTGAATGCGCCGTAGTTCGTGTATGGCTTGTACTGCGCGTTGCTGTAACGGATATTGGCGGTCAGGCTGCCGATGACATACTGCGCCGCGGCCTGGACGATCTGCCGTGAGCCGAACATGGGCGTCGCGCCGAAGAGCGGAACGACCGAGTTATCCTGGTTAAGGTCCGCTGCGCCGGTGCCGTTCACATCGTTCTTCGTGAACAGATAGCCGGTGGCGATCGTCAATCCGCCGTTGTTGTACGACGCGGCCGCACCGTACGAGTGGCCGCCGGTGGTATTGCCGGCGATGCCGCCAACCCCGTACATCAGTTCATACTGGAAGCCGGCGTAGGTCGGGCTCGCGTACTTGATGGAGCTATTGATCCACGCCGAGTTGTCGTTGTTGTCGACGTCACCTGGGGTGGTGAAAGCCGGTCCTGCAAAGCTGTCGCCGGTAATCGGCTGAATCAGATCGACCGTTGGATCGAACTGTCGTCCCATCGTCAGCGTGCCGTAGGCTTCGCCGGAGAGGCCGACCGTCGCCTGGTGCGCAAAAATGCGATTGTTCGACAGCGTTCCGTGTGTGATGTCGAATGAGCTCTCCAGAGTAAAGACAGCATTCAGACCGCCGCCGAGGTCCTCCTTGCCTTTGAGGCCCCAATACGACGATCCGTTGTCGGCGTTCTGCATCGCCACGAGGGAATGGCCGCCCGTGTTGTTGTAGTAGGCCGCCGCTTCGTCGATCGACCCGTACAGCGTGACGCTGCTCTGTGCATGCGCTGCGGCCGACGCGGAGACGATCAGTACTCCGATGAAAATTTCACGATACCTGAAGTTGCTCACAACATCTCCTTGCATTAGTAGTAGTTTATGGTGCGAATTTCTGAAGCAGAATTCGGTGCGAAGTTTGATGCATGGGAACGCATGGAAGTGCTCCAGCTCCAACGTTCCGCTGCCACATCGGCGGTCGGATTTGGCGTTGCGTTGAACCCGGCTCGCCGGGGACTACGCAGTGGGCATCAACTGTTCCGGAACGAACTTTGACGGCGCGCCCAGCTTAAGGACAATCGAATAATTTTATGCGGACGATAAAAGAGAGCTTATGGCTGTAAGCCATTTAAATGATGGAGGGTTATGATCCGGATGCTGCGCCGCCGTCTTCCTCGGGAGCCTATAACCAGGTCGCGTACCGGAGAGGGCCGTGTGGAGAGGCTGACGCCCGTTCTTGACGATTGCTGCGGGCGGCGCGCAGCGCGGAGTTTCATGCGATCTTCATAAAGGAAAACGTAAAGAGACAAGAGAGGTATCGGCACAAGGATTTGCCGGAGCGGGCCGCTGGCCAGGGAATTCACTAGGCGCTTGTCCGCCTTAAAAAATTCCGCAAACCTTAAGCTGTTGCAAATCGGTCGCGGTGGATACGAGCGTTAATGGTCCCTTAAGGTTTGCGGCACTAGCCTTTTCCGTTTGTGTCCGGGGTTCGCAGTGCACTAGCCTCGTTGATCGCAGCCATTTGAAGCGGGTGTTCACGACGACAGCAACGCGCTACTCGATTGTGTGGCGGTTGTTTTGTGAGACGCTTTTCTCAACACATTCAATTAATGCGCCGGAAACAACGTGCGTATCGAAATCATTGGCAGGCAATGAAATGAAATACGGGGAACACCATGCGCATATTGCTCGTGGGAGATGACGCGTCGACAGACGGTGAATTGCAGCGCGAATTGCACAAGGAGGGCTTCGCCGTCGACTGGGCGGAGCACGGGGAGTCGGCCATGCTGGCGCTTGGAACGACTTCGTATGGCCTGGTGCTGCTCGACATCGGCCGCTCCGGAAAGGACGGGCTCATGCTGCTCGCGAGGCTGCGGCAGCGAAACGATGCGACGCCCGTGATCGTGATTACCGCTCGCGATGCTGTTCCGGATGGGGTCGCGGGTCTCGACGGCGGCGCCGACGATTACCTCGTCAAGCCGTTTGCGCTCGACGAGTTGCTGGCCCGTATTCGCGTGGTGAACCGGCACCAGGCGGGGCGCGTGCAACCGTTGCTGCAAGTCGGCGCGCTGCGGCTCGACCCTGCGCAACACCGCTTATGGTTGCGCGACCAGGAGGTGCCCGTGACGACGCGTGAGTTCGCGTTGTTGCAGGAGCTCATGCGCGACCCGGCAATCGTCGTCACGCGCTCGCAGCTCGAGGAGCGCCTGTACGGGTGGAACGAGGAGATCGAAAGTAACGCCATCCAGGTACATGTCCACAATCTGCGCCGAAAGCTGGGAAGCGACGCCATCCATAACGTGCGAGGCGTGGGCTATCGCATCGGGACGCTCGCATAGCTCGACGACTGGTGCAGGGGCAAACCATCTGAATGACTGGAGACCAACGTGCGGGTGCTACTGGTTCAAGATGACGATTCAATCGCACTGCAGATCGTTTCAATGATGCATCTCATGGGACATGACGTCGACTGGGCGAGCAGTGCATACGAAGCCGAACTGAGTTTGCAATCGCAATCGCACGATCTCGTGCTTCTCGACTTCGGGGGCGCCCGCCTGGACTCGTTCGATCTCTTGCGACGCTATCGCAAGCGCGGAGGGCACGCGGCTGTCGTTGCCCTGATCCCTCAAGGTCTATTGGCGAGCCCCATGGTCGTGCTGGACACCGGCGTCGACGATTACCTCATGAAGCCGTTCGAGCTGGAGGATCTGCGGGCCCGGGTTCGCCTTTCGATGCGGCGTCCGCACCGCGTTCAAGGCAGGGTGGCGCTCGGGAATTTGTCGGTGAATTCGCTCGATAGTTCGGTATTGCTCGATGGCTTGCCAGTTTCATTGAGGCCCAGCGAATACCGTATTTTGATTGCGCTGGTCAACGAGCCCACGCGGGTATTCACGCGCTCGGAGCTGGCATTGCACCTCGATGGGCACCCGCGCGCGGCGCTGGGTAACGCCGTGGATGTGGTCGTCCACGGCTTGCGGCGCAAGCTGGGCGCAGAGAAGGTCGTGACGGTGAGAGGCGTTGGCTACCGGTTGTGCCAAAGCGCGTGAGCGCGGAGGCCATGTCCAGATTGGGTGCCGGAAGGGGCGGCGAGCGGCAAATCGGCAAACGTATGAAGTATGAATTTTTTCCACCGTACAAACCGTGCTCCGCGCGATGGCAACTTTGGCCGAACAATGGCAATGTGTCGGCAAGAGCGGTCATGATCCGTATCGTTCGATCGGTTTCATCATGTCACCGTGCCAGCATATTTGCGTTGCGCGCGCCGCGCCGAGGAGATGAACATGGCTGCCCACGACTTTGCCGAGTTTTCCTGGGATGAACAGGCAGACGTCAAGGCGATACTTCTAAGCCGGGGGTTCGAACTCGGCGAATTCAAGATCACGGATAAAGACGACGATTCGGCGGGCGACGGGAAGGCGGTCATCCGGCAGGTTTCGGTTACACGTATCGTCAACGGCAAGACGGAGATCTACGACACCGACCATTTCGCCCCGTGGATCACGGATTTCGACGAGGCGCTCCAGGCCGGGAAATTCGACGACTGAGATTGCAACGTTCACAATTGGCCGCCGGCTCCGTTGGGAGCATGCCGCATGCTACGATCGCCATGACTCCACTTCAATCTATGTGAGCCATGGCGACGTTGTATGACTTGCTGAACGTCCACGCAGACGCGAGCGACGCGGAAATCAAGCGCGCCTACCGGCGGGCCGCGATGAAAGTACATCCAGATCGCAATGTGGGGCGCGAAGCGTCCGCGCATGCGCAGTTCCAGGAACTCAAGGAAGCATACGCGATCCTTTCCGATCCGGAGCAGCGCCGCGTCTACGACGCGGTGTACGCCGAGGAGACGGAACGTCTCGCACGGGAGCGGGACGAGGAAGCGGCGCGCGTGCAGGCGGCTCGCGACGCGGAGTATGCGCGGCACGTGGCTGTCGCAATGCGCTTTGCCGAGCAGGGCCACAATCGCGATGTCGTGTTCGGCGTGTTGCTCGGGCACGATTGCGAACCTCAACTGGCCGGGCGTATTGCCGATGGCGCGCACGCGCTGCATCTGTCGCGCCAGGCGAGCACATCGCCGCACGAGCAAGGTGAGGAGGCTATGTCTCGCGATGCGGGGCAGGCGCAAGAGGGAAGGCCGCGATCCGCTCCGGAGCGCGCGCATGGCGACGAGCCTCGTGCGAGCGCCGAGCGCACCCCTGTAGACTTCTTCAGCGCAGTCTGGCGCGGGATGTTTGGCCTGCATTCTTGAACGCCCGGATGCGCGTGTCACCGAGTTCCGTGCTTGATCGTATTGATGATCGAGTTGATCGTGCCGATACCGGAGCCTCGTTTGCCCTCCAGTCTTTCATGCCAGGCATGCGCGCTGCGCACGTTTCCGGTGCAATATAGACGTGCGGCAAGCGTGGAAGACGAGGGAGCCAGACATGGAAAACACCGCCAGGCTGGAGTTGTTTTGCCGGTTATTCCTTGGGCTTTTCGTAGGCTTCTTTTGCGTGACCGCCGCTCTTTTCGTGCGTTACAAGACGGTGACTCACCCTCAGCAAGTCACCGCCGTGCAGTCTGAAGGCGCGTCGCAAACCCCGTCGGCAAGCGCCTTGGCCAGGCCGTTCGTACCCGCGTCCCGATCGCAACGTGCAACGCCGTCACTGCAACCTGAGGAAAGGATACTCATCACGTCATCCACCTCCACGTTCGTCACGTTCATTGCGGCCGCCGTGGCGAATTTCATGAGCTGGAGGGCGCGCAAGCGCAGGCGGCAAGCAAACAGAAGCGGCGCGCCTCCCACGAGTCGCTCGGTCTGAAGAACATAATGGTCGCATCGGTCGCATTGGCCGCATTACCTGCTCATACATGGCATTACCGGGTGCGCGTCAAGAAAGCTTGCCGAGCATCGCACTGAATTCGTCCTTGTTGAAGGCACGCAGCGTTTGCGTGCGGATATTGCCAGCGGAGCCGAGTGCGAGCCCGAATGCCATGAAACCCGCCTCGTCGGCGGCTTCGACGATCGTGACAATATCGTATTGACCCAGCGTCCAGTAAATCTGCTTCATCTCGCAGCCGAAGGTCTTGGCCATTTCAGCGGTTTGACTGGCACGCTGTGCGCTGTTTTTGACCGTGCGGATCCCTTGATCCGTGAATTCCGCGAGTACCACATAAGTCGGCATGACGTTTCTCCTTACCACGGTTTGCCCAAGCGGCTCACGCTCCATGATCCCTACGCACCGGCGACGGGACGGATGTTCTGGTTACGGCTGAAGAGATTGTGCGGGTCGTAGCGGGTCTTGAGCGCAACGATGCACGTTTCGTGAGAGGGCGGGGTTGTATTCAGATTTCGGCTAATTCAAATGATTAGCAAACCTGAATAGATATGAATAATATCCGGCCGAGTCCGGCGCAGCGCGCATTGTGAATGCCGCTTTGCGAATGCCGCATTGAGAATGTGGCGTGCGTCGTTTCTTCGATATTCTAGCAAGCCGAATGCGGGGAACCTAAAATTTGTTTGCATGCTTCGGCGTGGGCCGCGAACATGCATTTAATTGACTAACGAGGAGTCTCGTCATGACTCGAATGTACATTGACTGCAGGGAGTTTCCCAGCGAAATGAACTGCACGGTGGCCATCTCCGCAGATTCGGAAAAGGAGTTGCTCGAGGCCGCCGTGCAGCACGCGGTAACGATTCATCGGCACGCCGATACGCCGGAATTGCGCACGCAACTCGCCACGCTATTCCACGAGGGCACACCGCCCGCGGATGCTCCGCGGACGGCATGAAGCATCTAAGTGCGGTAAATTATCCGAACAAACGCAGCCATGCCGTGCGAATCCGGCGCGCACGGTTCTCGAGCAGCCAGGACGCCGCGAGTGCGAACAACCCCGACATGAGGCCTGTGAGGAGGTGCTCGAGAACGGGAATGCGATAGTGGCTCGTGTGAGACCAGGCGTCGCCTAACGCAGTCAGGCAGCCGACGACCAGTGCATTGCCATATCGATTCGCGTACAGCTTCGACGCCGGCGTGAAGGTCAGCAGCACGGCCAGCACGCCGGTGAGCAATCCGGTCCTGAATGCGATTGCCCAGTGGGCAAGACTCATGAGGTTGCCCCAGCTTCCCGGCATGCAGGTCATGCATGCGCTGGTTGGCTGCCAGAAGCGCTGGATAAACAGCTTGATGCGGTGTTGCCATTCGCTTCTCATGGCGTACTCTTGGTTCTTTAACGGAGGTCACATGAAGACTGACAACAAGGGCGACGTGCTCGCATTCGTGCATACGGCCGAGCACACCGGCGGCTGGGTGTGGGTCATTTCGCTGGTCGACTTTGCCGCGCGAGACGTGCGCCGCGTATTCGTATCCGATGAAACCTACGTCAATCAACGCGCGGCGAAAGACGCGGGAGATGCACGTCTCGAAGCGATGTCTCGCGACCAGTAGTTGTGCTGGCTGGTTGTGCTGACTCGTTGTGCTGACTCGTTGTGCCGACTCGTTGTGCCGACTCGTGGCGTTCACGGGAAAATCGGCGTGGTCGGCTCGGCGCCCTCCGGGTCGGCTCTTGGTACATGTTTTGCAACCGTCTGCGCAATTTCGTCCTCGCGCGCGGCGGGCACATCGGCCATGATCAGGAACTGCCCGTTGCGAATGGCATCGCGAAAGCGCTGGAGCCGGGCGTTGGGTTCGTCCACGCCAATCATGGCGGCTGTCCACGCGCCAAAGCCCGCGCCCGCCAACGTCAACGCCACCACCGCGCCGCCCCCGATGACGAGTTCCGCGGGCGGAAAGACCAGTGCCGCGAGACCCAGAATGGCGCCGGCCGCGCCGCCCAGCGCCACGCCGCGTTCGAGCGCATGCACGACGTCGCTGCTTTGCAGCAATGAGGCGCCAGGTAATTCATCGAGCTGGACGGTGTGGTTCGCGAGAACGTGCAGATGCCGCCATGTGACCCGGGCCAGCAGCAGGTCGTCCACGACGGCCTTGGCCGTGGGTATATCAGGTGCCAGGAAATAGAGGCGTCTCATGTTGGCTCCCCTTTGATCGAGCGGTTTTCGCCGCAGGGTAGTTGTTGATGGTACGCCTGCTGCAGCGAAATGGAGCGTCATTCTTTCATTGAGCGCACTAATGGAATGCACATGTCCGCGCGCAACGGCATCGTGGCCGTGTAGGATAGAAACCGCAGTGCCGTGCAGTACCAATCAGCGCAGGTGCCCCCTATGAACTCAACTATTCGCGAATCTCACGACACCGATGCCGAGGCATTGGCCACCCTGGTCGAATATCTCGAGCTGCTGCTCGACAAGGGGAAGAGCCTGATTCTGGTTCGAAGCCACGCGGAGAGTAGCGACGTATTCCTCGGCGACGCGAGCGAGCCCGAGGAGTGGACACGGCACGGCAAGATTCGCAACGCCATGGCGAGCGCGGTGTTGGCGCTGACCCGCTCGGGGTTCAACGAGCTCACCATTGGCGGGCAGACTTACCGCTTCGTGCGGGCGTTCACCGAAGTCGCCAATCAGGGCGCCGTGGTTTTTAGTGCGGCGTAGCGCACGCACAAGCACAAGCGGCAGCACCAGCAACGCAGTTACAAGCAACGCAGTTACAAGCACAGACGCGCGATAAGACCTACGATATTTGAAAACACCAAGGAGAGGCCGTCATGACCACGGCTGCCAGTTTTCAAATTGGCTACACGCAGTACCTCGGCCCCGACGGCGAGCCCGTTCATCCGCTGCCGTCCTTCGCAAGCGACCCTGCCGCGCTCTTGCCGCTGTATCGCGCGATGGTGCTCACACGGGCGTTCGACACCAAGGCCGTTGCCCTGCAACGCACGGGCCAGCTCGGCACCTTCGCGTCGTCGGTTGGCCAGGAGGCGATCGGCGTGGGGGTGGCCAGCGCGATGCGGCCCGAAGACGTGCTGTTTCCCTCGTATCGCGACCACGCGGCGCAATTGCTGCGCGGCGTCACCATGACGGAAAGCCTGCTCTACTGGGGCGGCGACGAGCGCGGCAGCGACTTCAGCGTGCCGCGCCTCGATTTTCCGAACTGCGTGCCGATCGGTACGCAGATCTGCCATGCAGCGGGCGCGGCCTATGCATTTCTGTTGCGGCAGGAGCCGCGCGTCGCGGTGGCGATGTTCGGCGACGGCGCCACATCCAAGGGCGACTTCTACGAGGCGATGAACTGCGCCGGCGCGTGGCGCGCGCCGCTCGTGCTCGTCATCAACAATAACCAGTGGGCGATTTCGCTGCCGCGCAGCCGGCAGAGCGCGGCACAAACGCTCGCGCAAAAAGCCATTGCCGCCGGCATCGACGGCTTGCAGGTCGATGGCAACGACGTGATTGCCGTGCGCCAGGTGATGGGGGCGGCGCTCGCGAAGGCGCGGCGCGGCGAGGGGCCCACGTTGATCGAAGCGCTCAGCTACCGCCTGGGCGACCATACGACAGCCGACGACGCCACGCGCTATCGCGACGCCGAGGCGCTCACCCAGCAGTGGGAATTCGAACCGCTGCGCCGCTTGCGCACTCACCTCACGCGCAAGAACGTGCTGGACAAGGCGCAGGACGAGCAGCTCGGCAAGGCGTGCCACGCCCAGGTCGAGCAGGCGGTTCAGGCCTATCTCGCGGTCGCGCCGCCCGATGTGGCGGCGATGTTCGATCATCTCTACGAGACCCCGCCGCTCGCCATGCGCGAGCAACTGGCGATGGCGCAGCGATTTGCTGCGGCAGCGACGCTTGCACCCGTAGCGGAGAACGGCCATGGCTGATCTGAATATGGTCGAGGCGATCAATCTGGCGCTTGCCTGGGCGCTCGAACACGACCCGGACGTCGTGCTGATTGGCGAGGACATCGGCGTGAACGGCGGCGTGTTTCGCACCACGGCAGGCTTGCAGGCGCGCTTCGGCGCGCAGCGCGTGATCGATACGCCGCTTGCGGAAACGGCGATTGGCGGCACGGCGGTCGGCATGGCCGCAATGGGGCTGAAGCCCGTCGCGGAGATTCAGTTCAGCGGCTTTATTTATCCGGCCATCGATCATGTGCTCAACCATGCGTCGCGTCTGCGGCACCGGACGCGCGGCCGGCTCGCGTGTCCGCTCGTGCTGCGCGCGCCGAGCGGCGCGGGCATCCATGCGCCCGAGCATCACTCCGAAAGCCCCGAAGCCTTGTTTGCGCACATACCGGGCTTGCGCGTGGTGACGCCGTCGTCGCCCGCGCGTGCCTATGGGCTGCTGCTGGCGGCCATTCGCGACCCGGACCCGGTGATCTTCTTCGAGCCCACGCGCCTTTACCGCCTTTTCAGGCAATCCGTGGAGGACAACGGCGAAGCGCTGCCGCTCGACTGCTGCTATGTGCTGCGCGAGGGCGCGGACGTAACGCTGGTGAGCTGGGGCGGCGCGCTGCAGGAAGCGATCGCGGCCGCCGATCTGCTGGCGCAAGAAGGCGTGAGCGCGGAGGTGATCGACGTGGCCACGCTCAAGCCGCTCGACATGGACACGATTCTTGCTTCGGTATCCAAAACAGGGCGCTGTGTGATCGTGCACGAAGGTTCGCGCACGGGCGGCGTGGGTGCGGAGATTGCTGCCGGCATCGCCGAGCGCGGTCTTTATTCGCTGCTGGCGCCGGTGCAGCGCGTCACGGGTTATGACGTGGTGGTTCCGCTCTATCGGCTCGAAAGTCACTATATGCCCGGCACGACGCGCATCGTCGCGGCGGTGAGGCAAGCGCTGGAGGCGCAGTGAAGCCATGAAAATCTTCAAGCTGCCCGATCTGGGCGAAGGCCTCCAGGAAGCGGAGATCGTCGAATGGCACGTCAAGAGCGGCGACGAAATTCGTGCGGATCAGCCGCTCGTCTCGGTCGAGACGGCCAAGGCGATTGTCGAGATTCCGTCGCCGCAAGCGGGCCGTATCGCCAAGCTGTTCGGCAAGCCCGGCGACATCGTGCATCTGGGGGCGCCGCTGGCCGCGTTCGAAGGCGAAGGCGCGGACGATGCCGACGCGGGCACCGTGGTCGGCCACATGGAGGTGGGCAAACAGGCGATGCAAGAAGAGGCGCCTGCCGTGCTCGGCGGCGGCGCGGGTGCGGGACATGGCGGCGCCATCAAGGCGATGCCGGCGGTGCGCGCGCTCGCGCGCAAGCTCGACATCGATCTGGCGATGGTGACGCCTTCGGGGCCGGAGGGCGTCGTCACGGCGGCCGACGTGCAACGCGCGGCCAGGCTGCTCGCCGAACTCGGACCGCCCGAAGTACTGCGCGGCGTGCGGCGCGCGATGGCGCAAAACATGGCGCGCGCGCAGAACGAAGTGGCGGCCGCAACCGTCATCGACGACGCCGACATTCACGCGTGGTCCCCTCATACCGATGTCACGATTCGCCTCGTTCGCGCGCTGGTGGCGGGGTGCCGCGCGGAGCCGGAACTGAACGCATGGTTCGACGCGAAGATGGAGCGGCGCCACGTGCTCGCGAAAATCGATCTCGGCATTGCCGTCGATCTGCCCGAGGGCCTGTTCGTGCCGGTGCTGCGCGACGTCGCGCAGCGCGACTCGGCGGGCTTGCGAGCCGGACTCGATCGCATGCGCGCCGATATCCGTGCACGCAAGATTCCGCCTGAAGAGATGCGCGGCAATACGATTACGTTATCGAACTTCGGGATGATTGCCGGTAAATATGCGGCGCCCGTGGTGGTGCCGCCCACGGTGGCTATTCTTGGCGCGGGGCGTATCCATGATCAGGTCGTGGCATATGAGGGCGCGCCCGCCGTGCACAGGATATTGCCGTTGAGCCTCACTTTTGATCACCGCGTGGTCACGGGCGGGGAGGCTGCGCGCTTTCTTGCTGCCGTTATCAAGGATCTTGAAATGGCGCTATGAGCGGTATGCTGGGGTCTGTTGTGTTGTGGTTTTTTTTATTTCGTGGGGAGTGGATTTTCGCGTTTCCTTGTGTTCGTGTCGGTCTATTAGCGTTGCCCCTGTGCGGGGCGGCACCTACTTTTCTTTGCCGCGGCAAAGAAAAGTAGGCAAAAGAAAGCCGCTCAAACCGCCAGTGTGACGCAGTGGACCACTTGCCTGTGATCGGAGCGGTTCCGGAGCGTCTGTCGCCACGCGCCGTTTTTCGGAGTGACAAAGGGCTCATTCCTCCGGCGGCGCTGCGCGCGCCGTGGGGCATAACCCAAAACCAGTGGGGCGCATGCGCATTCGCTTACCCAGGGAGTACTCACGGTTTCCCATGCAGACCCGACCGCTGCGCGCGTAGCGAGCAGCGGGATGAATGAGTCCTTTGTCACTAACGTTGAATGTGCGAGGTGACGGATGCTCCGGAACCACTTCGATAACGGGCAAGAGGTGGACGGCGTCACACTAGCGGTTTGAGCCGCTTTCTTTTGCCTACTTTTCTTTGCGGCTGCAAAGAAAAGTAGGTGCCGCCCCGCACAGGGGCAACGCTAATAGACCGACACGAACACAAGGAAACGCGAAAAAACCAGCCACCGCAAACCAGATCATAAACAGACCCAAGCCATCACCCGTTAGAATTGCGCACGGCCGGCGCGGCGTTGCGCGCCAGCGCTTTCCGAATTCCTTGCCATGGCCCGTTCAATTCACGCGTGAAGACTTCCACTCTCGAACAATTGCGCGACGGCCAACTCGCCGGCGCACGACAACTCAAGCTCGCCTGCGGGTTGAGCGAATTTCCACGCGAGATCTTCGAACTCGCCGACACGCTCGAAGTGCTCGACCTCTCCGGCAATGCGCTCACCGCGTTCCCGGACGATTTGCCGAGGCTACACAAGCTGCGCATTCTGTTCGCCTCGAATAATCCGTTCACCGAGTTGCCGGCCGTGCTTGGCGATTGCGCATCACTGAGCATGGTGGGCTTCAAATCGAACCGGATCCGCCATGTGCCGGCGCGCGCGCTGCCGCCGCCATTGCGTTGGCTGATTCTGACCGATAACGCCATCGAAGAACTGCCGGCACAGATTGGCGAGCGTGCGAATTTGCAGAAGCTGATGCTCGCCGGCAACCGGCTGCGCGCGCTGCCCGACACCATGGCTGCATTGAGCCGTCTGGAGCTGCTGCGCATCTCCGCGAACCATCTCGAAGCCTTGCCGGCTTGGCTGCTGCGCCTGCCGCGGCTCGCGTGGCTCGCCTATGCCGGCAATCCGTTTAACGCCGCGCATGAGCACGCGGCGCTGGCCGATGCGCCGGTGCCCGATATCGACTGGCATTCGCTCGCGCTCGGGCAGACGTTGGGCGAGGGCGCGTCCGGCGTGATTCATCGCGCGACGCGTCTTCTGCGCGATGGGCATCCGGCCGGGGCGGTCGCGGTCAAGCTGTTCAAGGGCGCGGTGACGAGCGACGGTTTGCCGGACCTCGAAATGGCCGCGTGCCTGCAAGCGGGGCAGCATCCGAATCTCATTCCCGTGCTCGGCAAGATCACGGGGCATCCGCTCGACGAGCATGGGCTCGTGATGGCGTTGATCGATCCCGCGTTCGGCAATCTCGCGGGGCCGCCGAGTCTGGACTCGTGCACGCGCGACGTGTATGCAAACGACGTGCGATTCACCCGGCCCGATGCCTTGCGGATCGCGCGAGGGATCGCTTCGGCGGCGCGGCATCTGCATGGCCGCGGGATCATGCACGGCGACCTTTACGCCCACAATATCCTCCATGACGGCGCGGGGCATGCATTGCTCGGCGACTTCGGCGCGGCGTCGTTTCATGATGCCGACAATGGGACCCGGGCGCACGCACTCGAGCGGATCGAGGTGCGCGCGTTCGGCTGCCTGCTCGAAGAACTCGCGCAACGTCTGGCCGGGGAAGCGGCCGATCGCGCCGCTGGTTTCGACGCGCTGATTGCGGATTGTCTGGACGAGCACGTCGAAAGCCGGCCCTCGTTCGATGATGTTGTCGAGCGGCTGAATGCGCTGAGCGACTGAGCGGAGCCTGGTTCGCCTGCCAGCGCTTTGCCGCCTGCGCGTCGAGAATTAAAGGACCGATTTTTTCTGCCGTTATGCGGATTGGGCATCATTGTGAGCGTGCGCCTTGTTTCAATCCGAAAGCGAGCGTGGCGTGGGACGAGTCAACTTCTCCTGGTGGCGATACGGGCTGATCGCCCTGATTTTCCTGTTTGGCTGTCACGCGCAAAAAGACCCCACAGCAAACGCGCGCCCGGCAGCACGGACAACCATTACCGCGTTGGTCTGGGCGCCCGACTGGCCGCAAGAGATGCTGCAGATCGCCGCCGAATTCAACAAGCTCAATCCGGATGTGCGCGTGGACGTTCAGTTCATGATCGGCAATTCGGTCGAGGAGAATATCAAGCCGCGCGTTGCGGCGGGCGCGCTGCCCGATTTCGTGAGCGTCAATCCCAACGCCTATGCCGCCGGTCTGGCGGACCATGGGATTCTTGCCGATTTACGGCAGACCTCCGCGTGGAATAACATGCTCGCTCCGCTCAAGGCGGATTGGACCAGCCGCCATGGCAAAGGGTTTGGTATTTCGGGCGGCGTGGCGACAACCATGATCTATTACAACCGGGCAATGTTCGCCAAGGCGGGTATTACCCAGTTGCCGACCGATTTCGACGCTTTCCTGCGGGTGTGCGCGCAGCTCAAGCGGGCGGGCTTCACGCCCATCATGTGGAGCGGCGGTTTTCCGAATATGCTCGGCAATGGGCCGTTTGCTTCTGGCTTCGCTAACGACGTGGTGGCAAACGACCCGGACTGGCGCAACAAAATGGCCGATGGCACATTGAATCTCGACACCCCCGCAGTCGCCGACATCTTCGCCAAAATGGCGCAGATTCCCCAACGCGGATACGTCCAGCCCGCCTTCATGACGACGGGCTACGACGAAGGCATCAGGCTGTTCAAGGAGGGCAAGGTGGCGATGGCTTTCGAGGGTAGCTGGTCCGCCGGCTCGATGCTGCACGGCAATGCCTTTGAGACTGGCGTATTCGTGCCGCCGTGGAATACGCATGGCGCGCAGGTCGTGCCGGTGCTGGGAAGCGAGACGGGATTTGCCGTGTGCGAGACACCGGGAAAGGCTGCGGCGTTGCGCTTTCTGGAATTCATGTCGGGCAAAGGCTTCCTGATCCTGCAAAAGAAACGGCATAACATTTCTCCATTCCGGGAAAACGCGGGGACCGCTGTGAGCGACCCGCTAATCGTCGATTACACCAACGCGGTCCGTCGCTATCCAGTCACGGCGAGCCCGTATTATTCGTCGCTGCCGTCGAACACCATCGAATATGTGCATGGGCTGATGCAGGACGTCTTGCTCCACAAAATCACGCCAGGGGAAGCCGCGAAGCGGCTGGATCAATCGATCAAGAACGAAGCGAAAATGCACTACCAATGAACTTGATCCCCGCACCGCTGCGCCTCGCGTTCGACTATCTGTCGCAGGATCTGCTTCGTCGCGTCGAAATTCGTCACCGGCTCATGGCGGCTTTCGTGCTGCTGTGCTTGCTGCCCGTGATCATTTCGGGTTGCATCTCGTATGTGAAATCGGTCGCGGCGATCAAGGAGAATGCTGAGGTTTTCTCGAAGGAGGTGGTCGAGCAGGTCTCCAAGAACGTGCATATGCGCATGGAGCAGATCGAGACGGAGAGCAAGCTGCTCGTCGTGTCGAATCGTCTTCAAAGTGCGCTTGCCGGCGCGACGAGCGCCAGTATCCAGCACCGCAGCGAAGCACGTGAAGACATGGCGCGGCTGCTGCTCGAACACTTCGGGTCGGTGGATTTCATCAACCAGAAATATCTGCTCGACAAGGACCATCGTATTCTGGATACGCAGGCGTTCGCGCAATTGACGCGTGGCGTCACAAACCTCGTTCAGCGCGCCGAGACCCACTACGAGCGCACCTACTGGGGCAGCTACGATAACGGTGTCGGCGAACCAAACCTGGGGATGGTGAGCGGGGTCTTCGACAAAAGCAACGACCAGAAGATCGGAAATCTGGTTTTGGTGGTGAGGCCGGAATATTTTTCCGCGATTTTCAGCAACGTCGCCTCCCGAAGCGGCATCGAGATCTGCATTCTCGACAGCGACAATCAACGGGTCATCATTCGGGCCGACGATGCGCGGGCCCATAGCGGAATGCAAATGGTATCCCGGCTGCTCGAAAGCATCGCGCACAACGGGACATCGGCCGACGCGAGCAGTTTCCTGAGCGTTGCGGGTATGCAAGGCGAGCGCTATCTCGTCGCGTACTCGCGCATTCCCGGTACGAGCTGGGTCGTGGTGAGCACGATTGCGGAAAAGAGCCTGACGATGGAAGCGCGAGCGGTGCGCAACCAGATCGTGCTCGTGGGCATCTCGGGTTTTCTGCTCTCGCTGTTTCTGGCGTACTTCATTTCGCGCAGTATTTCGGAGCCGCTCAGCAAGCTGGTGCGCAAGATGCACGATACGGGCGACGATGCGGGCGTGCCGTTCGAGGAAGGGACACCGCCAGGAACGGCGGCGAGCGGACAGGACGAACTGGCGAGGCTCGAGTTGCGTTTCGAGCGAATGCGCGGCGCGATTGGCCAGAAAATACAGAAGATCAACGAGATCAACGCATCGCTCGAGCAAGTCGTGATCGAACGCACGGCCGAACTGGTGGCGCGCGAGCGCGAATCGCGCATGTTGATCGAAAACTCGCCGGACACCATCACCCGCTACGACAAAGATATTCGGCGTATTTACGCCAACCCCGCGTTTTGTGTGTCGTCGGGGAGCAGCCTGGCCGAGGCGCTCGGCAAGCGACCGTCGGAGCATCCCGGCGGCCCGAATGCGCTGGTCTACGAGGGGAAAATACGCGAAGTCATTTCAAGCGGGAAAAGCACGCAATTCGAGCTGCGATGGATCGGCAAGGAGGGGGCGGAGCAATGCTCCCATATCCGCATCACGCCGGAAATCGACCGCTCGGGCGAGGTCAATTCCGTGATGGCTGTTGGCCGCGACCTTTCCGATCGCATGGCCTTCGAGGCGACGATCTGGCGACAGGCCAATTTCGACGCGCTCACCGGCCTGCCGAATCGTCAGATGTTCCATGAACGTCTCGAACATGAAGCGCGGCGCTCGCGCCGCTCGGGCCGGCGCATGGCGCTGATGCTCATCGATCTCGACCGCTTCAAGGAAGTCAACGATTCCCTCGGGCACGACACGGGCGACGTGCTGCTGGTGGAAGCGGCCAGGCGCATCAGTTCGTGCGTGCGCGAATTGGATACCGTTGCGCGCCTGGGCGGCGACGAGTTCACGGTCATTCTTCCCGAACTGGACGACGACGAGCGGGTAGAGTGGATCGCGAGGACGATCAACGGCAGTCTGGCATTGCCATTCAAACTGGGCGCGGACGAGGAATTCATTTCCGCGAGCATCGGCATTACGTTTTATCCCGACGATGCCGGCGAACTCGACATGCTGTTCAAGAATGCCGATCAGGCCATGTACGCCTCCAAGAACGCGGGACGCAATCGCTTCTGCTACTTCACGCCCGACATGCGCGTGGACGCCGAACGGCGTTTGCGGCTCACGAGCGACTTGCGCGCCGCTTTGCCGGATACACAGTTTCAACTGTTCTATCAGCCGATCATCGAACTGGCGACCGGCAAGGTTTGCAAGGCCGAAGCGCTGATCCGCTGGTGCCATCCGGTGCGCGGCATGATCAGCCCGCTCGAATTCATCCCGCTGGCCGAGGACACGGGGCTGATCGTGCCGATTGGCGACTGGGTGTTCAGGCGGGCGGTGCAGCAGGCACGGCGCTGGCGCGAGCGGTATGACGACGCTTTTGAGGTGAGCGTGAATATGTCTCCGGTGCAGGTTCGCCAGGACAGCATGCAATGCGCGCGCTGGTCCGAGTACCTCACGCGGGAAGGCATGCCGGGCGGCAGCGTTGCCGTGGAGATCACCGAGGGGCTGTTATTGCAGTCGGAATCGAATATCGATGAAAAACTGCTGACGTTCCGCCGCGCGGGCATCGGCATTTCAATCGACGATTTCGGCACGGGTTATTCGTCGCTGGCCTATCTTCAGCGCTTCGAGATCGATTACCTGAAGATCGACCGGTCGTTTGTGCAGAATTTGAGCGTGAACGAAGATAACCAGGCGCTCTGCGAAGCGATGGTGGTGCTCGCGCACAAGCTCGGCATCCAGGTGATTGCCGAAGGTGTGGAGACCGCGGAGCAGCAGGCGTTTCTTAAAGCGGTGGGGTGCGATTTCGCGCAGGGCTTTCTCTATTCGAAACCCGTGCCGCCCGGCCAGTTCGAGTCGTGGGCGTGGCGGGCCGTCGAGGAAGTAGCACGACAGGAATTCCAGTAAATGATGAATGGCGGGCAGCGTGCCTTGCCGTATACACGCAAAAGGAGTGGCAAATGTCCAAAGTCCTGGTGTTGTATTACTCATCGTACGGGCACGTCGAAGCGCTGGCGGATGCCGTTGCCGAAGGTGCGCGCTCGACCGGCGCCACGGTCGACGTCAAGCGGGTGCCGGAAACCGTGCCCGAGGAAGTGGCAAAGGGCGCCCACTTCAAGCTCGATCAGCAGGCGGCCATTGCGACCGTGGACGAACTCGCCAACTACGATGCGATCATCGTGGGCACGCCGACCCGTTTCGGCCGCATGTCGTCGCAGATGGCGGCATTTCTGGATCAGGCCGGCGGCCTATGGATGCGCGGCGTATTCAACGGCAAGGTTGGGGGCGCCTTCACCTCGACGGCCACCCAGCACGGCGGCCAGGAAACCACACTCTTCTCGATCATCACCAACCTCCTGCACTTCGGCATGACGGTCGTTGGCTTGCCGTATAGCCACCAGGGGCAGATGACGCTGGATGAGATCGTTGGCGGTGCGCCCTATGGCGCCACGACCATAGCTGGCGGACAAGGCCAGCGCCAGCCGAGCGCGATCGAGCTTGAAGGCGCGCGTTTTCAAGGCGAGCTGATCGGCAAAACCGCGAACAAGCTGTTCGGGTAAAGCCGGCCGCGAAGGTTTCGGTGAAGGGGGGCTCAGATGTAAGTCGCTAGCGACTGTTTAAGCAGATTCTGTGCTGGCCGAGAGGAGGGCAGAGGTGTGGCGGCATGTGCTGCGTTTGCGCGTGCAGCAGATGTGGTTTCCCATGCATACCCGACCGCTGCGCGCGTAGCGAGCAGCGGGATGGATGAGCCCTTTGTCACTGAGTTTGAAGGTGCGAGATGACGGAAGCCCCGGAACCACTTCGATATAAGGCAAGAGGTGGACGGCGTAACACTAGCGGTGTGAGCGGCTTTCTTTTGCCTACTTTTCTTTGCCGCGGCAAAGAAAAGTAGGGGCCGCCCCGCACAGAGGCAACGCTGGCAGACCGACATGAAACCAAGGAAACGCGACAAACCAGGCACCACGAAACAACAGAAACCGCGACGGAAATGACCAGCTGTAAACAGAACCAGAATGCGCCCTAGTTCTGCTTAGCCATCTCGCGACGTTCCTCGACGAGACCGCTCGGTCCATTGAGCTTGCTACACAGCCACCAGCCCACGGTCATCAACGCGATCCAGCCGATGCCGACAAACAGGGCGATGCGCGTATCGTGCTCATAGCCCAGCACGCCGATCACGGCAAGCATGAATGCGATAGCCACAGCAGGACCAACAGGCCACAGCGGCACCTTGAACTTCAGGGCGCGCACTTCATCCGCGGACAGACGCCAGCGCATTGCCACCTGCGAAAGCAGGATCATCAGCCAGACCCAGACCGTGGCGAACGTCGCGATAGACGCGATGATCAGGAAGATCTGGTCGGGAATCAGATAGTTGAGCAGCACGCCGCCGAGCAGCGCCACGCCCATCACGAGCACCGTCACCCAAGGTGCGCCCGCACGCGACGTGATCGTGAAGATACGCGGTGCCTGGCCTTGCGCGGCCATGCCGTACATCATGCGGCAGGCGCCAAAGATGTCACTATTGATCGCCGAAACGGCTGCGGAAATGACCACCACATTGAGGATCGTGGCCGCCGACTTGATGCCCAGTCCCGAGAAGATCTGCACGAACGGGCTGCCCTGGCCGTCGATCTTGCTCCACGGGAACACAGCCATCAGCACGACCATCGTGAGCACGTAGAACAGCAGAATACGCACGGGCACCGCGTTGATCGCGCGCGGCAGAACCTCTTCGGGATTTTTTGCTTCGCCGCTGGTGATGCCGATGATCTCGACCCCGCCATACGCGAACATCACCACCGCGAGCGAGGCAATGAGGCCGCCCATGCCATGTGGTGCGAAGCCGCCATGTGTCCAGAGATTCGCGAGCCCGTGTGCCTGCTCGCCATTCATGCTGATGCCCAGCACGATAATGGCGGCGCCGCCAATAATCATTGCGCCGATGGCGAGAATCTTCGCGAGTGCGAGCCAGAACTCCATTTCGCCGAAGATCTTCACGTTGCACAGATTGAGTGCGCAGATCAGCAGCACGATCGCCAGCACCCAGATCCACTGCGGCACGTGCGGAAACCAGAAGGCCATGTAGATGCCGAAGGCCGTGACGTCGGCGAGGCCGACGATGATCATCTCGAGGATATAGGTCCAGCCGGTGAGAAATCCGGCGAGCGGGCCGAGGTAGTCGCTGGCGTAGCGGCTGAACGAGCCCGAAATCGGATTGCGCACGGACATCTCGCCCAATGCGCGCATGACCATATAGACCGCCGCGCCACCGAGGATGTACGCGAGGATGACTGCCGGACCGGCCAGCTGGATCGCGGATGCGGATCCGTAGAAGAGACCGGTGCCGATGGCGGAGCCGATCGCGAGAAAGCGGATGTGGCGGGCTCCGAGGTTACGCTGCAGATTTGCTTCCAATGTCTCTTTCCTTGAACGGACCAGCGACAGTGGCTTGCGCCACCGATGCTGTCTGCCGGCCCGTTTCGTCTTCTCTTTCGTGCGGCCGTGGGTGTCTCCCGGTGTTACCCGGTATCAACCGGTTCACCCGGTGTCGCGCAGGATCACCGGGTGACGCTCAAGGCCGTTGATGCGGATTGCGGGCCGTTACAGGCTCGGCAGGGTCGATGCCGGCAGCAGCGCGTTCAGGTGGCGCTGGGCAATCAAGGCGCTCGCTGCTTCGATGTCGGGAGCGAAGTAGCGGTCCTTCTCGTAGAACGGCACGGTCTGGCGCAGGATGTAGCGCGCGGTTTCCAGTGCGTCGGTGGTCTTCAGGCCTTCGCGGAAGTCCAGACCCTGGCATGCGCCCAGCCATTCGATCGCGAGAATGCCCTTGACGTTGTCGGCCATTTCCCAGAGACGGCGGCCCGCGTTGGGCGCCATCGACACGTGGTCTTCCTGGTTGGCCGAGGTCGGCAGGCTGTCCACGCTGGCGGGATGGGCGAGCGCTTTGTTGTCCGAGGCGAGCGCCGCGGCCGTCACCTGCGCGATCATGAAGCCCGAGTTCACGCCGCCGTTCGCCACGAGGAACGCGGGAAGCTGGGACATGTGCTTGTCCATCATCAGCGAGATGCGGCGTTCGCTGAGCGAGCCGATTTCCGCAATCGCGAGCGCGAGATTGTCGGCCGCCATTGCAACGGGTTCGGCGTGGAAGTTGCCGCCCGAAATGACGTCGCCTTCCTCGGGGAACACGAGCGGGTTGTCCGACACGGCGTTCGACTCGACTTCGAGCACGTCGGCGGCGTTGCGGATCTGCGTGAGGCAGGCGCCCATGACTTGCGGCTGGCAGCGCAGCGAATACGGGTCCTGGACCTTTTCGCAGTTCGCGTGCGATGCGCCCACCTGGCTCGAAGCGCCGAGCAGATGACGATACACCGCGGCGGCGTCGATCTGGCCGCGCTGGCCGCGTGCGGCGTGAATGCGCGGATCGAACGGTGCGCGCGAGCCGAGCATGGCTTCCACGCTCAGTGCGCCGCACACGCTCGCGGCGGCGTAGAGGTCTTCGGCGAGGAACAGGCCCTTGAGCGCGTAGGCGGTGGAGGCTTGCGTGCCGTTCAGAAGCGCGAGGCCTTCCTTCGCGGCGAGGCTGAGCGGCTCGAGGCCGGCGAGCTTGAGCGCTTCGCGCGCCGGCATCCAGCGGCCGTCATGGCGCGCTTCGCCAACGCCCAGCAGCACGAGCGACATGTGCGCGAGCGGCGCGAGGTCGCCCGAGGCGCCCACGGAGCCCTTCACCGGAATGCGCGGATACACCTCGGCGTTCACGAGTGCGATGAGCGCCTCGATGACCGAGCGGCGGATGCCCGAGATCCCGCGTGCGAGGCTGTTGATCTTGAGCACCATGATCAGGCGCACGAGCGCGTCGTCCAGCGCCTCGCCCACGCCCGCGGCGTGCGAGAGCACCAGCGAGCGTTGCAGGTTTTCGAGGTCTTCGCGCGCGATGCGCGTCGAAGCGAGCAGGCCGAAGCCGGTGTTGATGCCGTAGGCGGTGCGGTCTTCCGCGATGATCTGTTCGACGCAGGCGACGCTACGATCGATGGCCGCATGGGCGCTTTCGTCGAGCGTGAGGCGCACGGCGTTCTGATGAACCGTGCGAAGTTGCGAGAGCGTGAGCGTTCCGGGGGTGATGCACAGCGCCGTAACTTGATGGGTATCCTGGCAACGCGAAGTCACGGACTTCCTCCACATAAAAGATTGAAAGCTAAGGCAGCCGGGTTTGCTGCCATGGGAGGGGAGCATATTGTATAGACAACTTTGGGGATATGAGGGTTTACGCATAGGTGCCGCAGAGCGGAACTGCCTCAACGGGGTGGCGGTTCGCCGTCGCGTAAGTTAGACGAAAGTTGTCTATTCAAGAAGAATTGGGGGGGAGTTGACGCGAGACGTTTGCTAATAAAAAAGCCGCGCTCGCGGGTCAGGCGAGCGCGGCGCGTGAGTTTTCCGTGCTGACTTCTTCGTACCTTACTTCTTCGTGCCCACGGTCTGCAACGGCACCCACTTGCCGCCCTGGACCTTGTACACCGTCACGCCGCCATACTTCAGGTCTCCGAATTTATCGTACGAGAGTTCGGAGGTGGTGACCCCCTTCATGTTGGTGGTCTTCAGCGCGGCGAGGAAGACATGCGGCTCGGCCGAATCCGCCTTCTTCATCGCATTGAAGACCGCCATCGTGCCGTCGTAGGCATACGGCGCATACAACTCGACCGGGTGATTGAAGCGCTTCGCATAACGCTCGGCAAAAGCCTTGCCGCCCGGCATCTGGTCGAGCGGGCTACCTTCCGATGCAGCCAGCGTGCCTTCGGCCGACTCGCCCGCGATCTTGATCAGGTCTTCGGACTGAACCATGTCCGGTCCGATCAGCGTCGACTTGATGGCCAGCGAGCGCATCTGCTTGAGCATCGGCGCGGCCTGGGTATCGGCGCCGCCGTAGAACACGGCATCCACGTTCGCGGACTTGATCTTCGTGAGAATCGAGCGGAAGTCCACGGCCTTGTCGTTCGTATATTCCTGATCGACGATGGTTGCGCCCGCAGCTTTCGCGGCCTTGGTGAACTCTTCGGCCACGCCCTGTCCGTAAGCGGTGCGGTCGTCGATAATCGCAATGCGCTTGAACTTGAGACCCTTCACCGCATAGTCGCCGAGCACGCTGCCCAGTTGCGTGTCCGAAGTCAGCAGGCGGAACGTGGTGGGCAGGCCAAGGCGCGTATAGGTGGGGGCCGTGGCCATGGCGATTTCGGGGATGCCCGCCTTGGCGTAAATCGGTGCGGCCGGAATGCTCGTGCCGGAGTTGTAGTGACCAATGACGGCGGCGACGCCGTCGTCCACGAGCTTTTGCGCGACCGTGGTGCCGGTGCGCGGGTCGGCCTGATCGTCCTGCCCATCAAGCACGAAGCGCACGGGCTTGCCACCAATGACCGGGTTGGTGGCGTTCATGTCTTCGATGGCGAGTTCCACGCCGCTGCGGAAGTCGGCGCCGTAGTGCGCCTGGCCGCCCGTGAGCGGTGCGGCGAAGCCGATCTTCACATCGACCGGCGATGCTGCAAACGAGCAGGGTGCGCCTGCCAGGGTCAAGCCCAGTGCACACGCGGCGGATATGGCTGTCCGATGAAACGTCATTCTTGTCATGCTCCTCGATGGTGAATCGTGCTGGTGCCCGCACCCTCGACTGCCTTGCAGGCACATGTCTCCTCGCGTTCCGTTTTTACGGTCGGCTGTGAGCAATATACGAAGCCGGACATGGCCAGGTCTTGTGGAACATAAACAGTGCCGATGCCGAATTCGGCATAGTCGCCGCGATCCCCCGAGGCCACGTTAGCCGCGCGCGTCCGCCTCCGTTCTGAACACCGCGACCGCTTCCTGAAGACGATGCGACTGCTCCTCGAGCGATTGCGTGGCTGCGGCCGCTTGCTCGACCAGCGCCGCATTCTGCTGGGTCTTGTCGTCCATCTGCGCGACGGCGGCATTGATCTGCTCCAGGCCATTGCTCTGGTCCGCCGCCGCCGCCGCGATCTCGTGAACGATGCTGGTCACGCGTCCGATCGCGCGTTGTGCTTCGCTGATGGTCGCGCCGGTGGCCTCGACGAGTTCCGCACCGTTGCCCACGCGCTCGACCGCCTGTCCGATCAACGCGCGGATCTCCTTCGCCGCGTTCGCGCTGCGTTGCGCGAGCGTGCGCACTTCGGCTGCCACCACGGCGAAGCCCCGGCCTTGCTCGCCGGCGCGCGCGGCCTCCACGGCGGCATTCAGCGCGAGAATATTGGTTTGAAACGCGATGCCCTCGATCACGCCGATGATGTCGACCATCTTGTGCGATTCGTCGCGAATCTCCTGCATGGTTGCGACGGCGCGCGTGACCATATCGCCCCCGCGGTTCGTGATCTGCGCGGCGTTGCCGGCCAGCTCGCTCGCTGCCCGGGCGTTTTCCGAGGTGTTGCGGACCATGCCGGTCAACTGATGCATGCTCGATGCCGCCTCTTGCAGCGCAGCGGCCTGGCTTTCGGTACGCGCGGACAAGTCCATATTGCCGTTCGCAATTTCGCCCGCGGCGGACGCGACGTTGCCGGCGCTTGCCCGGATCTGCGCGACGGTCGTTGCCAGCGCATCGCGCATCTGCCTGATCGCGAACATCAGGCTGCGCTGGTCCTCCTCGCGAATGGCGAAAGGCGTCGCCAGGTCGCCGGCGGCAATCGCGCCAGCCATGTGCGCCGCAGTGCGGGGGGCGCCGCCAATGGTGTGCTCGATGCTGCGATTCGTGTACACGACGATCAGCGCGAGCAGCGCCGCAACCACGGCGAATACGCCGCCCGAGACGTAGAGCGACTGGACGAATGCGCCTTCGATGTCGTCGATGTAGGCGCCTGTCGAGATGATCCAGTCCCACGGCGCGTAACGAATCACATAGCCGAGCTTGTCGACGGCCTTGGCCTGCACGACGTTCGGATGCGGAAACACGTAGTCGACGAAACCGCCCTCCGGAGACTGGGCGACGGACGCGAAGCTCAGGTAATGGTGCCGGCCGTCGGCGTCCACGACTTGAGAGAGGTCCTTGCCCTCGGTGCCCGGCTTGATGGGATGCATGATCATGCGGGGCGTCGAATCGATTACGAGCAGATAGCCGTCGCTGCCGTAGCGCAGCCCGCGCAACCGTTCCAGCGCTTCCTTGCGCGCCTGCGCCGGTGCGAGCGTGCCGCGTTGCGCGAGCGCCGCATATTCTTCGACGATGCTGAGTCCGACGTGCGCAATATTCTTCAGATCATTACGGCGCTCCTCCATACGCGTTTGATAGGAGAGCCATGCGGAACCGATCGATACAAGGAGCAAGGCGGTCAGGCTGACTACGAGCGGTAGCCACAGTTTTTGCCGGAAGCTGAGCGTGTACATCGGGGAATATTTCCTGGTAGGTCATGCCATTGACTTGATAGTGTGAATGCCCATTACGCCCCTTTCCTAACGGCACGACAAACCGTTGATTGATAGTGTTAAACCCGTATGAAAATGGGCCACATATTATTCAGGATGACGATGCAATAAAGCGGTCTGGTAATGCGTTTTGCGCATTGAAACGTCGGTTCGCGTATGGCCGCGTCGTTCCGACCCCGTAAAGACTGGCGCCATATCCAGCGGGCCGCCCCGGCCTGCTTGCATCACGAGTGGGCGCTGGAATGAATTGGGGAAACCCCCCAAACCCGACGCATGAACGGGACAGATTTAACAAAGTTAGAATGAAGTCTCTAAATTGATCGGCGCATCGATATTCAGCCCGCGGAACTTTGGCTGCCTGAATATCGATGCGCCGATTATTGGCCGCTGTGGCAACGGCCAGCCTGTTGGTGTGAAACGGGAGACGATGCGTGAGTGTTCCTGAAAGAACGTCTTTTGCCACTACGCCGGAATCCAGCGCGGTTGTTCAGCTCGCCCTGGCCGGCCCCGTTGCGTCTGCATCGGTTTTGGCCGCGCAAAAACGACGACGCCTTTTCCGAGGGCGTGGCGTACCGGCTGGATAGCCAACGTCTCCCGCGCCTCACGGCGCTCCATCAACAGTGCTGACAGGCAGCCGCCGCTGCAGGGGCTTGTGCAATCTGTTTTTGGCTTTACGGGTGGAAGGAAGTGTCATGTTGAGTCCTCACGAGCTTGCTACGCTGATGCTGGTGAAGAGTGCGCCCGACTGGATCGAGCCGGACCGGATCGAGCTTGGCGCGCTTCGCGAACTTCAGTTGATCGACATCGGGCCGCCGGAATTCGGCGTTCCGCTGCCGCGCGTGACGCCGCGCGGCGATGCGCTGTTGCGCGCGGTGGCGCGTGTGCGCTAGATGCGCTACGTGCGCGGCAGGCAACGGATAGCGTCCAGGCATCGAATTAATATCCAGAGTACGCATTGGCCCGCACGTGGGGCAGTGCTTTCGGGGGTATCGAGGGAGGCTGAGATGGACCAGACGTGGCTGGGCATTGTTGGGGCGGTCGTGCCGATTGCCCTTGTAATCGCGGCGATTTCAATCCATCAGCATCGCCGCGAGCGGCGACGCGCCGATCTGCTGCGCAATCTCGATCATCACGATTGGTGTCGATGGGTTCGAGTCAGACGTTAAGTATCACGAAGCATCAAGATGGCGGAAAGGGCAACTGCGTCTTTCGAACGGCAATGACGTCGCAATCGCAGTGACGCCGACAGGGCGGGTAGTCCTGGGACAAACGACGGGGATCTATCTTGAGCAACGATTTCGCCGAAAAAGATCTGGCGCATATTGGCAATGTTCTCTGCTATCTGGAGCAGTCGGCGGTGGGCGGGCGCGTGCCTGAAACTGGCCCGATGACCCGTCTCGACTATTGGCAGGCCAGGGTCCGCGCGATCCTGGCTATGCCGGCGCTGCCGGTGCACGCGCAGCAGCAGGCCAAAGACCTGCTCGCGCGTCTCGACCGGCTGAAAGCCTTGCGCCGATGCGCAACCAGCTCATGACGCTCCACTGATCGCGCGCTAATATTGCGGCTTGCGGTTTTGCTCCAGCCTCTGTCATGAGAATCGACCCATACAGCCTTGAACTCTTTATCTCGGTGGTACGGGAGGGTTCCATTGCGCGCGCGGCCAGCCGCAATCACATCGCGCCTTCGGCGCTCAGCCGGCGCATCGCGGACCTGGAGAGCGCCGTGGGCCTGCCCTTGCTCATTCGCTCCCATGGCGGTGTCGAGTTGACCGAAGCAGGCCGTCACGCGTTCACGCGCGCAACGGCATTGCATGACCAGTTGCAGTCGTTCGCACGCGAGGTGCAGTCGGTCAGCGGCCAGATCGCGGGCGTCGTGCGCCTCTTTGCCAACGCCTCCGCGATCGTCGGCTTTCTGCCCGAACGGCTCAAAGCGTTTCAGGCCGACTATCCACTCGTGCAGATCGAATTGACCGAGCAGATCAGCGACGAGGTCGTGCGGGCCTGCATGGAGGATCGCGCGGACGTTGGCGTATCGGCGAGTGGCAAGACGCCTGCGGGTCTCGAATCGTGGCACTTCGCCAACGACCCGCTCATGGTGGTGCTGCCGCCCGATCATGAACTGGCTTCGATGGATGCGCCCACATTCAACGATGTCCTGCGTTTTCCGCTCGTTGCGCTGCAGGCCGGCGGCTCGCTCGATCAGGTCCTGAAGGAGCGCGCCGACGCCATGCGCGCGCCGCTCAAACTCGCGGTCACCGTCAACAGCTTCGACGCACAATGCCGCATGGTCGAGGCGGGGCTGGGCATCGGCATCGTGCCCACCAGCGCCGCGTCCGCATTTGCCGGATCGCGCGGCTTCGTGCGCAAGCCGCTCGACGAAGCATGGGCCATGAGCCGCAGTCTGCACGTGCATGCGCTCAGGAAGTCCTCGCGCCTCAAGGCAGTCCAGGCGCTGATCGATGCCTTGACACGGACTCAGGTCTAACCCTGGGGCATCGCCATCCGCGATGCCCCCTTTGCCGATCCAGCACTTTGCACGCGTAGGGCCGCCGTCTAGATTTCCGCTCAAGGAGAGATCGGATGGCAACCCTGGATTTGAGTGGCCGGATACTGTTTCTTTGCACGGACGCGGACAAGATCGAGCAGCAACTCGCGGGCACGGACCTCGTCGACGTATCGGCGGACGCGTTGAGAGACGACGTCTCGACGGACGAGATCACGCCGATGAGCGTGCTCACGCGTTTCGACGAGCGGTTGGGGCGCGTGCCCTATCTCGGCTTGCGGGTGGGCGATCGCAATCCGATTGGCATGGACGCCGTGCGCGCCGGCGGCTTTTGCGTGACGGTCGCAGGCAACCGCTATGGCAAGGGCTCGTCGCGCGAGCATAGTCCGCTTGCGGAATACCGGGCCGGCATCCGCCTCGTGATCGCTGAGAGCTTCGAGCGCATCTATCGGCAGAACGCCGACAATCTCGGCCTTTTCACCTCGACCGATTTCGGGCTGATCGCTCGTATCCGGCGCGGCGAGCCCATCGAGATCGATGAACTCGTTGCCTCGCGCGATAGTCTCGCGGCCGAAATCCTGCGCAGCGGCGGGTTGCTGCGCTACGGTGCGCGCACCATGCGGCAGATTCGTTTCGCTGCGCAAACGCCCGACCGTGTGCCGCGCACGCTCGTGCAGAAGATTCTCGAACGCCACGCGCTGCAAACCGGTGGCATCGGCGAGACCCTTGCGCCCGGCGCGGGTGCCTTCGTGCGCGCGGACTGGCGCTTCATCCACGAGTACTACACGGGCATGGCGACGCACATGCTCCACGCGGCCTTCGGTCAGCCACTCGAATTGCATGAGCGCGCAACGATTATCGCGTTCGAGGATCATCTTTCGTATGCGCACAAGAGCGAATTGCACGTGCGAAACGGATTGCTGCCCGACGTGCGCGAACTCAGTGCTGCACATCGTGCGTTCGCGCGCGAATACGGCGTGAAGAATCACGGCTATCTGAGCGAAACCGATGCTGCGTTCAGCGAAGGATCGGAAGGAATCTCGCATGCCATGATGGCCGAACGCTATGCCTTGCCGGGCCAACTGATCGTGGGCACCGATTCGCATACGCCGCATAGTGGCGCGCTCGGCTGCGTGGCGTTCGGCGTCGGCACCACGGACGTGGCCAATGCCCTCGTTACCGGCGCCGTGCGCATGACCGTGCCGCAGTCGCTGCGCGTGAATTTCAACGGCGCGATTGCGGCAGAACGGACCATCATGCTCGTGGTTTTCCACATCTTTCAGACCGTTGGCTTCTATGGCTTTGCGAACTGGGTGCCGACGCTGCTCGTCAAGCAGGGCATCACCGTCACGTCGAGCCTGCTTTACACCACGGTGATCGGCCTTGCCGCGCCGCTCGGACCGCTGCTCGGCTACTGGATCGCGGACCGCTTCGAGCGCAAGCATGTGATCGTCTTCATGGCGGCGGTGAATATCGTGAGCGGGCTGCTGTTCAGTCAGGTCGCGTCGGCGCTTGCAATCGTCACGCTCGGCGTGCTTCTTACACTCGCCGGCAACATCATTTCGTTCACCTATCATATGTATCAGCAGGAGCTTTATCCCACCACGATCCGTGCGCGCGCAGTGGGCTTCGTCTATTCATGGAGCCGCCTCTCGGCCGTATTCAGCTCGTTCGTGGTCGCGTTCATGCTCAAGCAATTCGGCGTGACGGGCGTATTCGTTTTTATCGCAGGCGCGATGGCGCTCGTTATCGTTGCGATCGGCGTTATGGGCCCGCGCACGCTCGGCAAATCGCTCGAAAGCATTTCACATTAGGCTTATATGTCTTAGTCGAGCCTCTCAAGATCGCTTACCCGATCTTGAGAGGAGGGACCCCACGGGCCCAGTATGCCAATTGTCCTTCGCTTGGCTTAAATTTTTCAAGTTCGCTCTGCCCTTTGAACTCCATGCCGCTGCTTACAGAGAAGCGCGGACAGTCGCTATCAATATTTTCAATACCTGCAACTTTGAGTATTTTCTTACTCCAGCTCAAGCAATTGTCGCCAGCGCCAGTACCGACAAGCTGGAAATCAACGCCGCTCTTACAAAATTTTTTTGCCTCTTCAAATGCTTTGTACCCTTGATCAAAATCGACGCACCAGCTGCGAAATTGTACGGTCATGCTCTTCTTTTTTTTTGATAATCGAAGAAACCGCTCTCGTACTCTGCAGCATGAGGTCCTGTCTGTTTTGGCTCGCCTTCTTTGGCCGACTTCCTGCCCCGATTGATTTCGCCTCTCTCCGTCTTGCCAAGCAAACCGGTGGCGACCAGACCAACCACCCCAAATCCGCTGAAGTCCTCCTTGGGCAACAAGTGGAAGACCTTATGCTTTCTGTATGCTTTTCCATGGACTCGTTCACGATAATTTTCTACCTTGCCGGGCTTTACGTGATCGAGATTATCGCGCCACTCAAAAACATGGGCGTGACCGTATTGAAGGGTTGGAAATTGTGACGTTACGACTAGCGAGACGACCATCCGCTTATTCCTTAGTTCGTGCCCCGTGTATCGGCTACACAACTCCGCGTCAGCGTTCCATTCGGCTGACCCTAATTCAACTACTGCTTCTGTGTGCTCGCACGCTGCCATTTCCCACTCCCGTAGCGTTTTTGCAAAAACTGGAAATCTCTGTTCAGGCCGTATGAACGGCATTTTTCACGAGGCACCGACCGGCTCTCTATACCCATTCACGTCGATGTTGAGAGTTATAGAAGAAATCGCACCTCGCTTCAATGTCCGAGAGAAGGCGAACCATCGCAATGCCGGGAAAGGCTACCAGGTGAATTCGATCGCGGCTTTCGACGGGCAACGCCAGGCCGACTTCGATCCGCATCATGTTTCTAAACAGACGCGCACGAAAACATGCCCTTTCGGCTCTTGCAGCGGAATGTGCTCAAACGCACAGATTGTCGACTGACCCTCGTGATCTCGTTGGGCGTTTGAATTCGCCGGACTCCTTGGGCACGCCACTCAATTCATAAAAGACGGCACCCTCATGCTCACCGAAGATCGGTGATCCGCACATTTTGCTTAGGGACGACATGCTTCCATTCGCGGATTCCACCCATCCACCGGTCCACGATGACGTCTATGCACTCTGGGATCGGCTGGCCGAATTCTCAGCAGGTGATAGCGATGTCGCGCTGTCCCATCTGCTAACCACGCTCTGTGCCATGGTCAAGGCCCAGAATGCGCTTTGGGCCGTTGTTGTGCGATTTCCTTCGCTCGTGCCAAAGGATCCTTTGTTCGGCTGGCGTCCGCGACTGGTCAGGCTCCTGCATCCGGTACCGGCGATGGTCGCTTCCGTGCAGGAGCAGTACGACACGCTCTGGTCCGGCCACGTCGACTCGTCACATGTCGTGGCCGCGTCAGGGAATGAGCCGTTCTGCGCCAATCTGCTCTTCGAGGCGATGCCCGCCGAATGGTTTAAAGGTGAGCACTATCGGCGCCACTATCTCGAAGTCGGCCACGGCGACAGCATCCAGGTGCGTTGCTCGCTCAACGACGATGTTCGGATTCATCTCTTCGTGTTTCGCGATGTGCGGGCACCTCGCTTCTCTGCACAGGATCTCGAGCGTCTGGGCTTCGTGATGCATGGGCTGAGATGGTTCAAGCGGCAGCAACTGCTCAGCCACGGCCTGCTCATCGCCGACGCTCCCCTGACAGTCGGCCGAGCGAAGGGTGCTGCTGGGGCTGCTCGACGGACTCACGGAAAAGCAGATCGCGCAGAAACTCGACCAAAGTCCGAACACGACGCACGTCCATATCAAGTCGATCTACGCCAAATTCAACGTCCGGAATCGCTCAACGCTCACCGCGCTGTGGCTCGGCAAGTTGCGATAGCGAACGGCAGGCGCTGCGGCGTTGCAAGCACGCGCTCACCTGTTCAGGTTATGTTCCGGCGTCAGCGAATCATCTACGATCCCGTAGAAGATCGAGGCGGCAATTGTATTGCAGGGTGACCATAACAACTACAGATGCGGGGACCAGAGCTTGTCGTCGAACGAAGGGGATCATGTCATGATTTCTATACCGAAAGCGGGCCTCCAGGCAGCGAAGCATCATCCCATGCATCTCGCTGGACTCGTTGCCATTGCTGGCGTCGCTGTGGCCTATGGGCTGCAAACGCAGCAGATGGAGGGGGAAGCAGCGGGACGGGCTGGCGGCAGTTACGAGCAGGCGTGGGCGGTGGTGGCGGCCTCGGGTGACGCGGGGAAGTTTGTCGCTTCGAACTATCGGACGTGCATCGAAGCTCGCGACCACGGCTACGCCATGACGGACGGGTGGCTCACCATCGTTCACTCGCGCTTGAACACGGCGGCGCAGTGCGGCCTGAAAACCGTCTCGCTTGCGTCGGCGAAAGGTGACGCGTTTGGCGCCCAGGTGAAGAGCGTGATCGGCAGCCTGCCCACGCAAATTGCCGTGCCTGGCCGAGCGGCTCGCACGGCCCGATGGTTCGTTATCGACGATCGACCCATTTGATGCACCGAGCGTGCATGCACCTTCTGCATCAGCCTGCGCAGCATGCCGTATCGTCGAACCTCCCCGGTTGGACGGTAACAGGACTCATCATGCTTCATGAAACCTACGTCCAGTCGCTGACGGCAATGTTCCTGTTCTGGAACTCGGCGCGACTGCTGACCTACGTGCCGGCCATCGTCATGCTGCTGAAAAAGGATGCTGACGTACGCAGTCACAGCTTGCTGACGTGGGGGGGCTGGGCACTGAGCAACGCCACGTTCGCCCTGATGCTGCTTGAACAGAATCATGGCATTCCAGATCGGATGTTCTGGATGAACGGTGGCAACACGCTCATGTGTTTGCTCACGTTTGCAGTCATTTTCACCCGGCGTCGGCAAATGCCTGTCGCGTGGAGCGCCAAGGTGGGAACGCGTTCCAGTACACCGGATTTTGCAGCAGTCGCACGCGGGCAAGCGACCGGTAATGCGCCGGCCAGTTCGCCCCATCACTGGGCCGGGTTGGCCGTAGTTGAAAAAATCGACTGCGACGACCGCGGGTAAGGTTCCCGGTTGCCGTGCGCGGGACGAATGGTGTGACGAAACACTCACATGCTCAAATCGACCGCGTCCTGGGATTCATGGTGACCCCACTTCGTTTGTGCAAAAGAGACTGCGCTAAAAGAGTGCGCCTGCCGCCTGGGCGGGCACTGCTGCGGTGCAAAAATGCGTTCAAGTTGGTAAGAGCTTTTCAATGATCCTCCACGGATAGCGGCCTGCACGTCTATGGCATAGGTGTTGCTTAACGTACACGGTGCTCGGCAATGGTGCCGAGATCACGAACGGCAAAATAACTGCGTCACCTCCCCGGTAGCGCAATCGGTCACCCGGATAGCGGCGCCCCCCTTGCGCTTTCGCACCGGCTGACGCCGTTGTCGTTCAGGTCGCGCACGTAAGGATCCTCACCATGAACAAGCCTCGTCTCGTCGTGATCGGCAACGGCATGGCCGGTATTCGCACGATCGAAGAGTTGCTCGCGCTATCGCCTGATCTCTATGACATCACCGTGTTCGGTGCTGAGCCGCATCCGAACTACAACCGCATCCTGCTTTCGCCGGTGCTTGCAGGAGAGCAGAGCTTCAACGACATCGTGCTCAATCCGCTGTCATGGTATGAGGAAAACGGCCTGCACCTGCACCTCGGCAAGACGATCGAGAGGATCGATCGCAGCGGCCGCACCGTGGTTGCTTCCGACGGCACGCAAGCACCCTACGACCGGCTTCTGATTGCGACCGGCTCTTCGCCTTTTATTCTGCCCGTTCCCGGCAAGGACCTGAAAGGCGTCATTACCTATCGCGACATCTACGATACCGAGGCGATGATCGACGCCGCAAAGGTGAAGCGTCATGCGGTTGTTATCGGGGGTGGTCTGCTCGGGCTCGAAGCGGCCAATGGCCTCAAGCTGCGCGGGATGGAAGTGACGGTCGTGCATCTGGCCGAGACGTTGCTGGAACGGCAACTGGATGCAACAGCGGGAACGTTGCTGCAGAAATCGCTCGAGGATCGAGGGCTCAAGTTTCTGCTGTCGGCAGCAACCACGGAAATTGTTGGCAATGATCTCGGAGAAGTTGCGGGCGTGCGCTTCAATGACGGTAGCGAGATTCTGGCAGACCTCGTAGTGATGGCCGTTGGCATCCGCCCGAATTCGACGCTTGCCGAGCGTGCTGGCCTGCATTGCAACCGCGGCATCATCGTCAACGACACGCTGCAAACCTACGATCCGCGCATCTATGCGGTGGGCGAGTGTGTGAGCCACCGTGGCGTCGCTTACGGACTGGTTGCTCCACTGTTCGAGCAAGCCAAGGTTTGCGCGAATCACCTCGCGCTCATGGGCATTGGCACATACAAGGGTTCAGTGCTCTCGACCAAGCTCAAGGTGACGGGCATCGACCTCTTTTCCGCCGGCGATTTCCTCGGTGGCGAAGGCACGGAGGAGATCGTGCTGTCCGATCCAGCGGGTGGCGTATACAAGAAGCTCGTGATCAGGGATGACCAGCTCGTGGGCGCTTGCCTCTATGGGGACACCGCCGACGGCGCATGGTACTTCAAGCTGCTGCGCGAAGGCCGCAAGCTTGGCGAACTGCGCGACCACATCATGTTCGGTGAGACCAGCGTTGGCGATGTGGGCGTGGCCGGGCACAACCGGGCCGCGTCGATGGCGGACACAGACGAAGTGTGCGGCTGCAATGGTGTGAGCAAAGGCGCGATCGTCAAGGCCATCACGGAAAAAGGTCTGTTTACACTCGACGACGTTAAAAAGCATACCAAGGCCGCGAGTTCATGCGGTTCCTGCGCGGGGCTGTGCGAGCAGATCCTGATGAGCACGGTCGGCACGGATTTCCAGCAGCCTTCCACCACGAAGGCTTTGTGTAGCTGCACTGACCGAAGCCATGACGAGGTGCGCCGAGCGATCCGTGAGCACAAGCTGCTCACTCACGAGGCGGTCTATGCCTTCCTCGAATGGCGCACACCGAACGGCTGCGCGACCTGCCGCCCGGCGGTCAACTATTACCTGGTTTCGACCTGGCCGCGCGATGCCGTTGACGATCCGCAGAGCCGTTTCGTCAACGAGCGTGTACACGCGAACATCCAGAAGGACAACACGTTCTCCGTCGTGCCGCAGATGAAGGGTGGCGTCACGACGCCGGCCGAGCTGCGCCGTATCGCTGATGTCGCGGAGAAGTACGATATTCCGATGGTCAAGGTGACGGGCGGTCAGCGTATTGACCTGCTTGGCGTCAAGAAGGAAGACCTCGTGAACGTATGGAAGGACCTCGGGATGAAATCGGGGCATGCGTATGGCAAATCGATCCGAACCGTGAAGACGTGCGTAGGCAGCGAGTTCTGCCGATTCGGCACGCAGAACAGCACACAGATGGGCATCGACCTTGAAACCATGCTGGCCAACATGTGGTCCCCCCATAAGGTCAAGCTTGCCGTATCCGGTTGTCCGCGCAATTGTGCGGAGGCGGGCATCAAGGACGTTGGCGTGATCGCAGTGGAGAGCGGATGGGAGCTCTACGTTGGCGGCAATGGAGGCATCAAGACCGAGGTCGCGCAATTCCTCGTCAAGGTGAAAACGGCGGAGGAGGTGAAGGAGTACACCGGCGCATTTCTGCAACTCTATCGCGAGGAGGCACATTACCTCGACCGCACGGTGCACTACCTGGAGCGCGTCGGTCTGGAATACGTGAAGCGCCGCGTGGTTGAGGATGCAGCCGGACGTCGGGCGCTTTATGAACGTCTGCTGTACGCGCTCGAGGGATTGCCCGATCCGTGGGAGGCCCGCATCGGCGGCGTCCAGCAGCGCGAATATATCCCCATCAAATCCATTGCCTGAGCCGAGGACCGGACATGAATGTGCCCCTTACCGACAACTGGACGCGCGTGTGCGAGGTCGAGGAAATCCCGCGTCTGGGCAGCCGCGTACTTGAACGCGCGCTCGGCAACGTTGCGCTTTTTCGCGGCGCGCAGGACCAGGTTTTCGCGCTGCTCGACCGATGTCCGCACAAAGCCGGTGCACTCTCGCAGGGCATCGTGCATGGCAATACCGTCACCTGTCCGCTGCATGGCTGGAATATTGCGCTCGATACGGGGCATGCGTGTGCCCCCGACAATGGCTGCACGCAAAGCTTCCCGATCAAGCTCGATGGCGGCGCGGTGTTTATCGCCCTTGACTGAACCCACCGCATGTCCGCATTTTCGCGTTGCCGTATTCAGTATGACCCTGCGCTTGACGAGAGCCGTCCCATGAAAACAGTGACCCGTTCCACCTGTTGCTATTGCGGCGTGGGCTGCGGCGTGCTGATCGAAGCCGAGGCGGGGCGCATTACCGGTATCGAAGGCGACCCCGATCATCCTGCCAACTTTGGGCGGCTTTGCACGAAGGGGCGCACGCTGCCGCTAACCGTGCGCAGCATAACGGGCCGCGCGCTGCATCCGGAGATGCGCCGGACACGCACCGCAACGCGCGAACAGACCGACTGGGCCAGTGCGCTCGATTTCGTCGCTTCGCGATTTGCCGACGTGATCGAACAACATGGTCCGGACGCAGTGGCTTTCTACATCTCCGGTCAGTTACTGACCGAGGACTATTACGTCTTCAACAAGCTGGCGAAAGGGCTTGTCCGAACCAACAATATCGACACGAACTCGCGGTTGTGCATGTCGAGCGCGGTGACGAGCTACAAGATGGCCTTTGGTGCGGACGGTCCGCCCACGTGCTACGAGGATCTGGAAATCGCCCGCACGGTGCTGTTCGCCGGCAGCAATATGGCGTATGCGCATCCGGTGTTGTTTCGGCGGCTGGAGGAGGCGAAGGCGTCCGATCCTTCCGTGCGCTGGATCGTGGTCGATCCGCGCCGCACCGACATGGCCGCGATGGCCGACTTGCATCTGGCGATAGAGCCCGGCACCGACGTTGCGTTGTTCAACGGCATGCTCCATCACATCATCTGGGAAGGGCTGATCGAGCGTGACTATATCGAGGCGAACACGACGGGGTTCGACGCGCTCAAGACACTCGTGCGCGAGTACACGCCCCGTATGGCGGCGCAAATCTGCGGCATCGAAGAACAGGACTTGATGCGTGCGGCCGAATGGTTTGCGGCCAGTCCGGCTGCGCTCTCGCTTTACTGCATGGGTCTGAACCAGTCGAGCCACGGCACCGAGAAAAGCCTGGCGCTCATCAATCTGCATTTGGCCACGGGACAGATTGGCCGGCCTGGTGCGGGTCCGTTTTCGTTGACGGGTCAGCCGAATGCGATGGGAGGCCGCGAGGTGGGCGGCATGGCGACGATGCTGGCGGCGCACCGCGACATCGCCAACGCCGCACATCGTAAGGAAGTCGAAGGATTGTGGCGCGTGAGCGGGTTGTCCGAGCGTCCCGGCCTGCCTGCGGTCGAGCTGTTCGATGCCGTGCGGCGCGGCGAGGTCAAGGCGGTCTGGATTGCGTGTACCAACCCGGTCCACTCCATGCCCGACATCGCGCGCGTGCGGGAAGCACTCGACAAGGCCGAGTTCGTGGTCGTGCAGGAGGCCTTCACCCACACCGATACCGTTCCTTACGCAGACGTTTTGCTTCCCGCTTCGAGCTGGGGCGAGAAGACCGGCACGGTCACCAATTCGGAACGGCGCATCTCTCGCGTGCGAGCGGCGGTCGAGGCGCCGGGCGAGGCGAGGCCGGACTGGTGGATCGCGAATGAAGTTGCCCGCAGGCTCGCACAGCGCTTGCAGGCCGATGAAAATCTGTTTGCGTTCGATACGCCAGAAGCCATTTTCGACGAGCATCGCCAACTCACGGTTGGCCGCGATCTGGATATCGGCGGGCTCTCGTACGAGAAGCTCGAGCGCGATGGCCCGCAGCAATGGCCCTATGCTGCGGGCGCAACGCATGGCGATGCGCGCCGTTTTGAAACCGGCCGGTACGCCACCGAAGATGGCCGGGCACGCTTTACTGTCACGCCATATCGGCCCGTGGCCGAGCCGGTGGATGCGCCGTATCCGTTCCGGCTCGTCACCGGGCGTCTGCGCGATCAATGGCACGGCATGAGCCGTACCGGTCGCGTGGGCGCGCTGTTCGCGCATGCCCCGGAACCCGCTCTCGCGATGAACAGGGCTGATGCGGCGCGCCGAGGCATTCACGAAGGCGCGCTTGTGAGCATCGCGAGCCGGCGTGGCGCGCTCGTGCTGCCAGTGCAGATGTCCGACGATGTTGCGTCTGGCACCGTGTTCGCGCCCATGCACTGGAACGCCCAGTTCCTCGGCAGCGGCGGCATCAACGAGACGACGATTCCAGCCGTCGATCCTTATTCCAGGCAGCCCGAATTAAAGCATTCGGCGGTATCGGTACAGGCTGTTGATCTGCCCTGGCGATTCTCGGCCGCCCGGCGTAGCGGCGACGCGCTCAATATGCAGGCTGCGGTGCAGCCACTGCTGGCGGAGCGACGTTATGCGTCGCTGCGCATCGAGACTGCCGACGATGGTTGCGAAATTTTGGTGATCACCGCTGCTGACATCGGACCACCGCCAGATTGGGTCGAACGTGTGCACGATGCGCTGGGCCTCGCGCGCGACCAGGATTTGCTGGAGTACCGCGACGCCAGGCGGGGGCACCAGAAGCGCGTCGCGTGGCGCGATACGCTGATCGATGGCTACCTGCTGTCGGGCGATGCGAATGGCGCAGCCAGCATGCTTGCGCGACTGCGTGAGGCGGCACCCTGGCAGGGACCGCGTCACGCGGTGTTCGTCGAAGGGCCGCGCGTGCAGCGGGAGCGCGTCGTCTGTAACTGCAAGCTGATAACCGAGAAACAGATTGTGGAGGCGATCGCATCGGGAGCGGATCTCTCCGCGCTGAAGTCGGTGCTGGGCTGCGGTAGCGTATGCGGTTCGTGTGTGCCTGAAATCCGCCGCATTTACGAAAGGGTGCCCAGTACCGCGCTGTAATCGGCATCGAGCCACTTTGCACGGTTTCGGTGCGGCAAATGCATTTACAGCGGTGCATTTCCGGGAGGTCTCTTGTCGATAAGCGATTTATCGTCATTGGCGCGAATATTGCTTGATGTTAGGGGCGCACGGCAATGGTGCCGGGTGCAGGAAACACAACCCGCTTGCGCGGCTGACGAAGGCGCGCAGGCCCTTAACGGACAACGACGTCCCCTCGTGCACCGGCGCGAGGGCACGTCGTTTTTTAATGGGTCGAGCAACGGTGGCTCGACAGCCGGCCAAGCCGTTTGCGATGAAAACGGCCATGCCTGACGATGGATTTCCCCTCATGGATGTAGACCGCAGTTTCTGGCGGAGTGGCCATCTCCCGACGCTCGCCTCGGCCTTTTTCTACTTCGACTTCAGCTTCATGGTCTGGTATCTGCTCGGCCCCCTGCAGATCCAGGTCGCGACGACGCTCGCGCTCACCACGCAGCAGCGCGCGATGATGGTCGCCGTGCCGATTCTCGCGGGCGCGCTCATCCGCCTGCCGATGGGCATGCTGGCCGATCGCATCGGCGCGCGCCGCACCGGTCTGCTCGGCCAGGCCGTGGTGATCGCCACGCTGCTGGTGACCTGGCGGGTCGGCATCCACAGTCTGCATCAGGCGTTCGTGTTCGGTGTGTTCCTCGGCGTTGCGGGCGCCTCGTTTGCGGTCGCGCTGCCGCTGGCCTCGCGCTGGTATCCGCCGCGCCACCAGGGCACGGCAATGGGCATCGCCGGTGCCGGCAATTCGGGGACGGTGATGGCCGCGCTGTTCGCGCCGGTCCTCGCGACCGTGTTCGGCTGGCAGACCGTGTTCGGCCTCGCCTGCATCCCGCTCGCGGCCGTCTTCCTCTTCTACGCCGCCTGCGCGAAGGACGCGCCCGGCGCCATACAGCACAAGCGCGTTGGCGACTACCTGCGCATGCTCGGCAACCGCGACGCATGGTGGTTCATGTTCTTCTACGCGCTCACATTCGGCGGTTTCGCAGGCTTTGCCAGCTCGCTGCCGGGCTACTTCCACGACCAGTTCGGCTTCGATCCGAAGACGGCCGGCTGGGCTACGGCCGCCTGCGTGTTCGCGGGTTCCGCCATGCGCCCCATCGGCGGCGTGCTGGCCGACCGGGTTGGCGGCACGCGCTCGCTGCTCGGCGTGTATGGCGTGGTCGCGTTGTTGATCGGCATCGCCGGTTACGGCGTCGGCACGCCATCGCTCGCGCTTGCGCTGTTTCTGGTCGCGATGCTGTGCCTTGGGGCCGGTAACGGCGCGGTGTTTCAGCTCGTGCCGCAATGCTTCGGCAAGGACATTGGCGTGATGACCGGCCTGATCGGCATGGCAGGCGGCGTGGGCGGTTTCGCGCTTGCCTCGAGCCTCGGCGCCATCAGGCAGGCGACCGGCTCCTATGCCGAGGGCCTCTGGCTGTTCGCGGGCCTCGCGCTCGCCGGCGGACTCGGCCTGGTGTATGTCAAGGGGCGCTGGCGCGCAGCGTGGACGGGCGCGACCGCACGGATTTAGTACGTAACCCGAAACAACCGGATCGCAACCAAGGCAATCCTCATCGAACAAGCCCCGTCTTGTCGTCATCTGCAACGGCATGGCGGGTATTCGCGCGATAGGAAAGGCGAAGCCTTAATTTTGGATCGCTAAGTGATATATTCAATTGCATTTTTCCTTATTGCAGTCGTTTCGGCCGTTTTTGCTTTCAGCCCATTTTCCAAAGAGGCTGAGTGCTTCGCCAAGGCGGTTTTCATTGTTTTTGTCATGCTGTTCGCGCTTGCCCTGGACTTCCGCAGAAGGCAGCGCTGATCGGAAGCAAACAGAAAGCGGTGCTATCGATTTGCTGCTGCCGATCGCGCCGACGGCATCCGTGGCTGAAGGCGTCAGCCATCGCTTGTGCACTTACGTCCCGCACGCATGAATCAGAAACTGTTGCAGCGCGGCGGCGGGCCCGCTCATTTGCACGCCCTTTTGCCAGATCATGCCGGCCTCCATATGCGGAATCGCGTCGAGCACGGGCCGCGCCTCGATGCGTTTGCCTTCGAGCGACCACGGGCGAAACACCATATCCGATAGCACCGTTACGCCAAAGCCATGGGCGACGAGCCCGCGCAGCGCTTCCATCGAAGACGTGCGAAACGCGATATTCGGCTTGGCGCTTTTCTTTTTCCAGTAGCGCAGTGTCGACTGCTCGGCCTCGTCCACCGTAATCAGAATGTAGGGATGCGCGGCGATATCCTTGAGCGACGGCGCGTCGATCTGCGCGAGCGGATGCGAGGGCGCCACCCACAACTGCCGCCGCGAGCGGTTGAGCACCTGGCTGCCGAAGCGGCTCAGGCGCTCGACGTTCGATAGCAGCACCACGCCAATTTCCACCTCGCCGTTCAGGACCGCTTTTTCGATGTCGGGACGCTCGCGGTCCTGCAAGTCGAAATCCACGAATGGATAAGTCGCGCGAAAACGCGCGAGCAATTCGGGCAGGAAATAGCCGAGCAGCGTATAGGTCGCGGCGATGCGCACGGTCCCGCGCATGTCGTGCGCCCGGAACGGCGGTTTGTGCACTGCATCACGCGCGGCGTCCAGCACGCGGCGCGCGTGATTATAAAAATCCTGACCGTCCGGTGTGAGCACGACGCCGTGAGGCAGGCGCTCGAACAGCCGCGTATCGAGCCCGCTTTCGAGCGCGAGAACGGCGTTGGTGATCGCCGATTGCGAGACGTGCTCGTTGGCCGCCGCCATCGAGAACTGGCCCGTTTGCGCTGCCGCCACGAAGTAGCGGAGCTGCCGCAGAGTGAGATCGAACGCCATCTGTTTTTCGCATATCAGAGTTGTCTATTTGTGATTTTACGATACGAACAGGGCTTTCTATACTCGCCTGAAAACGATCATCACGCGGAGACAAAATCCCCATGAATGCGCGCGACCCTGTTGCACAGGACGTAACGACCGACTCGCCGGCCACCCCGGTTTCGCTCGACGACAAGTACACGCTCGAACGCGGGCGGGTTTACATCAGTGGCACGCAGGCGCTGGTTCGGTTACCGATGCTGCAGAAGGCACGCGACCGCCAGGCTGGCCTGAATACCGCAGGCTTTATTTCGGGCTATCGCGGCTCGCCGCTGGGCGCGCTCGATCAGTCGCTGTGGAAAGCCAAAAAGCATCTGCAGGACAACGACATTGTTTTTCAGCCGGGCGTGAACGAGGACCTCGCGGCAACTGCCGTGTGGGGCTCGCAGCAGGTCAACCTGTGGCCGGGCGCGACGCGCGACGGCGTATTCGGCATGTGGTACGGCAAGGGCCCGGGCGTCGACCGCACGGGCGACGTGTTCAAGCATGCGAACTCGGCGGGCAGTTCGGCTCACGGCGGCGTGCTCGTGCTGGCGGGTGACGACCACGCGGCGAAGTCGTCCACGGTTGCGCATCAATCCGAGCACGCGTTTATCGCGGCCGGCATTCCCGTGCTTTATCCCTCCAACGTGCAGGAATACATCGACTACGGTTTGCACGGCTGGGCGATGAGCCGCTACTCGGGCCTCTGGGTGGCCATGAAGTGCGTGACCGATGTGATCGAATCCACGGCGTCGATCGATCTCGATCCGGGGCGCGTGGAGATCGTCACGCCGGACGACTACACGATGCCGGCGGGCGGCCTCAATATCCGCTGGCCCGATACCCCGCTGGTGCAGGAAGCCCGCTTGCTGGACGAGAAGTGGTATGCGGCGCTCGCCTATGTGCGCGCGAACAAGCTGAACCGCGTCGTGATCGATTCGCCGGCGCCGCGCTTTGGCATCATGACCGCGGGCAAGGCGTATCTGGACGTGCGCCAGGCGCTCAGCGACCTCGGTCTCGACGATCAAACGTGTGCGCAGATCGGCTTGCGCGTCATGAAGGTGGGCTGCGTGTGGCCGCTCGATGCACAGGACGCACGCGCATTCGCCACCGGTCTCGAAGAGATTCTCGTGGTCGAGGAAAAGCGCCAGATTCTCGAATATGCGTTGAAGGAAGAGCTATACAACTGGCGCGAGGACGTCCGTCCGAAGATCTACGGCAAGTTCGACGAACGCGACAACGAAGGCGGCGAGTGGTCCGTGCCGCGTGGCAACTGGCTGCTGCCCGCGCATTACGAGCTTTCGCCCGCGCTTATCGCCAAGGCCATCGCGCGGCGTCTCGCGCGCGCCGATCTGCCCGCGGACGTGCGCGCACGCATGCTTGCACGCGTGGCGATTATCGAGGCCAAGGAGCGCGAGGCGGCGAAGCCTCAAGTCACTGTCGAGCGCAAGCCGTGGTTCTGCTCGGGCTGTCCGCACAACACGTCGACCAACGTGCCCGAAGGCTCGCGCGCGCTCGCGGGCATCGGCTGCCATTACATGTCGATCTGGATGGACCGCAAGACCGAGACCTTCAGCCAGATGGGCGGCGAGGGCGTGACGTGGATCGGGCAGATGCACTTCGCCGGCGACAAGCACGTGTTTGCCAATCTCGGCGACGGCACCTATTTCCACTCCGGGCTGCTTGCCATTCGCGCGGCCATCGCGGCGAACGCGAATATCACGTACAAGATCCTCTATAACGATGCGGTCGCCATGACGGGCGGCCAGCCCATCGACGGCGTGCTGACCGTGTCGCAGATCGTGCATCAGGTCCATGCCGAAGGCGCGAAGCGCATCGTGATCGTCACGGACGAGCCGCAGAAATACGATGCGCGCATCGTGCTGCCCACGGGCGTGGACATTTTCCATCGCGACGAACTCGACACCGTGCAGCGCACGCTGCGCGAAGTGCCCGGTACGACCGTGCTGATCTACGACCAGACCTGCGCCACGGAAAAGCGCCGCCGCCGCAAGCGCGGCACGTATCCCGATCCGGCGCGCCGCGCGTTTATCAACGACGCGGTTTGCGAAGGCTGTGGCGATTGCTCGGTGCAATCGAACTGCCTGTCCGTCGAGCCGCTCGAAACGCCGCTCGGCACCAAGCGCAAGATCAATCAGTCGTCGTGCAACAAGGATTTTTCGTGCGTGAAGGGCTTTTGCCCGAGCTTCGTGACGGCCGAAGGCGCGCAACTGCGCAAGCCGCAGGCCGCGCGTAATGCAGCAGCCACACCCGATTTCGACGCGCTGCCGCTGCCCACGCTGCCGGCGCTCGCACGGCCCTACGGCATTCTCGTCACGGGCGTGGGCGGCACGGGCGTGGTGACCATCGGCGGGCTGATCGGCATGGCCGCGCATATCGAGCGCAAGGGCGTGACCGTGCTCGACATGGCGGGGCTCGCGCAGAAGGGCGGCGCCGTGTTGAGCCACGTGCAGATCGCATCGGCGCCCAACGCGCTGCATGCGACGCGCATCGCCACGGGCGAAGCGCGCCTCGTGATTGGCTGCGATGCGCTGGTGAGTGCATCGGCCGACGTGCTCTCGCGCACCCAACATGGCGTGACGGTGGCCGCAGTCAATAGCGGTGCGACGCCAACGGCGGATTTGGTACGGAATCCGAAGTGGGTGTTCCCCGGTGCGCAGACGGAAGCGGGTCTGCGCGAAAGCATCGGCCAGGGATGCGAGTTCATCGACGCCAATGCGCTCGCGCTCTCGCTGCTGGGCGACACGATTTACAGCAATCCGTTGCTGCTGGGCTTCGCATGGCAAAAGGGCTGGCTGCCGCTCGAGCTTGCGAGCCTGCTGCGCGCAATCGAGCTCAATGGCGTGGCGGTCGAGAAAAATCGCCTCGCGTTCAACTGGGGCCGTCATGTGGCGCAACACGGCGAAGCAGCCATTCAGGCACACACGAAGCCTTCGGCGCAGGCGATTGTCGTGCGCATGCCCGAATCGCTCGACACGGTAGTCGCCTCGCGCGAAGCGTTGTTGACGGCGTATCAGAACACCGCTTATGCGCAGCGCTATCGCAGCGTGATCGACCGTATGCGCGCCAAGGAAACGCAAGCCACCGGCAACGCGAAGCTGCCGCTCACGCGCACGGTTGCCGTGAGTCTCGCGAAGCTCATGGCCTACAAGGACGAATACGAAGTCGCGCGCCTCTATGCCGATCCCGCGTACCTTGCGAAACTGCGCGAGCAGTTCGAAGGCGAACCGGGCCGCGATTACAAGCTGAACTTCCACCTTGCGCCGCCGTTGCTCGCGAAACGCGATGAACAGGGCCGCTTGAAGAAGAAGCAATTCGGCCCGTGGGTGCTCCCGGCTTTGCGTGCGCTCGCTCGCATGAAGGGGCTGCGCGGCACGGCGCTGGACGTGTTCGGCCACACGGCGGAACGGCGCGGCGAACGTCAGTTGATTGCCGATTACCTCGCGCTCGTCGACGAATTCTGCGCAACGCTCGACGCCGATCGTCTCCCCGTGGCGCTCAAGCTGGCAGGCATCCCCGACGACATTCGCGGCTTTGGCCATGTGAAGGAGAACAACATGCGCGCCGCGGCCAGCAAGCGCGAGCAACTGCTGCGCGAGTACCGCACGCCGGTGCGCATGGCGGCCAGCGCGTAAGCACGCGTCATCGCGCATAAGCACCTGTAAGTCGATGCCCTCTCGCCGCAAGACGTTCCGCCGGCGAGAGGGCATGTCGCGAGCCCCCCAAAAAAAGCCGTCCCGGTGGACGGCTCAAATCAGAAAATGCTTAGGGGCGCAGGATCCTTTGAGGCAGTTTTATCGTTTGCAAACTCCCCATATTGCACCGCTTCCAAGGGAAAACCATGGGTCGATGACATCAGACGTCTGATGTAAATTGACGCCCAACGTGGCTATCCAGGGCACCCATGCGTCTGAGCGTCGATCAGTCGATGTGCGAGCGAATCCAGGATTCGTTGCTGGCAATGATTCGCGAGCGCGCGCTCAAGCCGGGCGACCAGATTCCCACCGAGCCCGAGCTTTGCGAGTTGCTGGGCGTGGGTCGTTCGAGCCTGCGCGAAGCAGTGGCGCAGATGATTTCGCACGGGCTGCTCACGCGTGTGCATGGCAAGGGCACCTTCGTCAGGCAAATCGCGCTGAAGCTGCAAGGCGGGTTGGATGATCTGATGTCTGTGACGGACATGATCCGCAGCGTGGGCGCGGTGCCTTCCACGAGCCGTTTGCAGGTGAAGACGATTGCCGCTTCGGGAACGCTGGCGCACAAGCTCAACCTGGCCGAGGGCGAACCCTGCTTGCGGCTGGAGCGCGTGCGCCACGCCGACGATGCGATCGCCGCGTATTGCATCGACATCGTGCCGAAGGCGGTGCTCGATGGGCATGAACTGGGCGAGTCGCTGTTTGGCACGTTCGAGCGTGCAGGTATCCGCCTTTCGCATACGCACAGCTCGATTCAGCCAACGGTGCTGACGCCGCGCGACTTGCCGGAATTGCAGGAGAGTCTCGGCCTCTTTCTGCTGATCGACGAAGTGGACTTCGACGAAACCGGACGCGCGGTCTGCTACAGCAACGACTACTACAACGCCAGCATTTTCAAGTTCGATCTCGTACGCAAGCGACGTTAGCTGGACGGACCCATGGACTCACGGACCCACGGGTCCACCTTCCGCACAGGAAAACCCATGCACTTCGAGGCTTTCAGCTCTTCCGAACTGGCGGCATACCTGAGGGGTATTCCTGCCGTGAGCGCACGGCTGGGCGACGACAGCGAGCTCGATGTCGTCGAAGTGGGCGACGGCAACCTGAACTATGTCTATTTCGTGAGCAGCGCGCGCGATCCGCAACGCAGCGTGGTCGTCAAGCAGGCGCCGCCGTTCCTGCGGCTCGTGGGCGAGGACTGGCCCTTGCCGCGCGAGCGCATGGAGCGCGAAGTGGCCGCGTTGCGCCGCTTCGGCGCGCTGTGCCCGCAGCACGTGCCGAGCGTCTATCACGCCGACAGCGAAAAATTCCTCATGGTGATGCAGCGGCTCGACGCGCATCGCGTGCTGCGCCAGGGGCTTATCGACGGCCTCGTGTATCCGCATCTGGCCGATCACCTTTCCACGTTTCTCGCCCGCACGCTCTTTCACGGCTCCGACCTGTATCTCGCGCCCGACGCGAAGAAGGCGGCTGTGGGCGGCGACATCAACACCGAGTTGTGCAGGATTACCGAGGATCTCGTTTTCACGTTTCCATTCGAGGACGACCCGTCGAACGTGTATAGTCCCGCGCTGCCGGCTGCTGCAATCGAGCGGCTGCGCACGCACGAGCCGCTGCGGCGCGCGGCGGGCGAGATGAAGTGGGCGTTCATGAACCATGCGGAAACGCTCGTGCACGGCGATCTGCATACGGGCTCGATCATGGCGAACGAGCGCGAGACCTATGTGATCGATCCCGAGTTCGCATTCTATGGGCCGATGGGATTCGACCCGGGCGCGTTTATCGCGAACCTGCTGCTGGCGTGCTACGCGCGCGACTGGCACGACCGCGTGGCGGGGCGCGATCCTGCTGTGTATCAGCGCTGGCTGCTCGAACAGGTTGTGCAGGCATGGAACGGCTTCGCGGAAAAATTCGCGGGCCTCTGGCGTGCGCATGAGCGCGAGACGGGCCGCGCGTATATTGGCGGCCCCGCCGGGACGCGTGCCGCCGAGGCGTTTCGCGAAGACTTCGTGCGGCGGTTGCTGGCGGACACGCTGGGCTTTGCGGGCTGCAAGATGATCCGGCGCATCGTCGGCATGGCGAAGGTCGCGGAGGTCACCAGCATCAAGGACGATGCGGTGCGCGCGAGGGTGGAAGTGCGCTGCCTGCGGCTGGCCGAGGCGCTGCTCGTGCAACGGCGCGAACTCGCTTCGATCGAGGCGGTTGTCGCGCTGGCAGGGCAGGTGCTTGCGCAGCCGGTGGACGCATGAGCGCGCCCGCATAAACGAACCGATCAAAGAACGATCACGAAGCGATCACGAAGCGATCACGAAACAGCGCGCCGCGCGAGCGGCGCAGTCCGGCGTACCGGCATTCACGGAGAACGTATGGCGTTGCAGCCGCACCAATCGAATCTTCCGCCCACCATCGAGTGGCGCGACGACACGCTTTATCTGCTCGACCAGACGCGCCTGCCGCTCGAAACCGTGGTGGAGGCGACCGATAGTGTCGAGGCGGTCTGGCGCGCGATCCACGAGCTGCGCGTGCGCGGCGCGCCGGCGATTGGCGTCGCCGCGGCCTACGGCCTGTGCGTGGCGATGCGGCCCGAGCGCCAGGCTTCGCGCGATGCATTCTTCGCGCGGCTCGAACAACACGCTGCGTATCTGGACAGCGCACGGCCGACGGCGGTGAATTTGCATTGGGCGCTCGAACGCATGCTCGCGCATGCACGCGGCGCCTCGGCCCGCACAGGCGCGGAACTCTACGACGCGCTCGTGGAGGAAGCCAGGCGCATCCATCGTGAAGACGTCGAGCTATGCGCGAAGATCGGCGAGCATGGCCGCGCGTTGATCGAAGCGGGCGGCGGCGTGCTCACGCACTGCAATGCGGGCGCGCTGGCGACGACGGGCATCGGCACCGCCACCGCGCCGCTCTATTGCGCGCATCGCGAGGGCGTGCCGTTTCGCGTCTACGCCGACGAGACACGTCCGCTCCTGCAAGGCGCGCGGCTCACGGCCTACGAACTCCAGCAGGGCGGGCTCGATGTCACGCTGATCACCGACAGCATGGCGCCCGCGCTCATGGCGCAAGGGCTGATCGATCTCGTGATCGTGGGCACCGACCGCGTGGCCGCGAACGGCGACGTCGCGAACAAGATCGGCACGCTCGGCGTGGCGATCGCGGCGAAGCATTTCGGCATTCCGTTCTATGTGGCGTGCCCTTCGTCCACGCTCGATCTGCGCACTGCGCGCGGCGCGGACATCGTCATCGAGGAGCGCGGCGCCGACGAAGTCGCGCAACTCGCGGGCCGGCGCACGGCGCCAGAAGGCATGAAAGTGCGCAACCCGGCGTTCGATGTGACGCCGCACGCGCTCGTGACGGGCATCGTGACGGAACTGGGCATCGTGCGCGCGCCGTTCGAGGCGAATCTGGCCGCGCTGTTCGCGAAGGGAGCGGCGGCATGAGCGGCGCGAGCGATACCAGCGGCACCGGCGACACCGGAGGCACCGGACATACCGGAGACACGAACGGCACCAGCGGCACGAGCGCAGAAAGCGGCCAGCGCCGCGCGGGCGAGACGGCGGCGCGCGCCCGCGATGCGCGCGCCGAGGCCGAGTTGCGGCAGCAGATCGTCGATACCGCGCGCGAGATGGAGCGCCTTGGCATCAATCAGGGCACGTCGGGCAATGTGAGCGCGCGCTGGCATGACGGGCTGCTGATTACGCCGAGCGGCGTGCCGTGCGCCGCGCTCACGCGCGAAGGCATCGTCTGGATGCCGCTGGACGTGCGCGACGACGACCCGCTTTTCGAGGCGCAGCGGCCCTCGTCGGAGTGGCGTTTTCATCGTGACATCCTGCGTGCGCGGCCCGATGTGAAAGCGGTTGTTCATACGCATTCCAATGCGGCCACGGCGCTTGCCGTCCACGGCCGGGGCATTCCCGCGCATCACTACATGGTGGCCGCGGCGGGCGGCAATTCGATTCGCTGTGCGCCATATGCGACCTTCGGCAGTCAGGCGCTTTCGGATCACGCGCTCGAAGCGCTGCACGAGCGGCTTGCTTGCCTGCTCGCGCATCACGGCGTCATCGCGCTCGGGCGCGATCTTTCGCGCGCGCTGTGGCTCGCGCATGAGGTCGAGGTACTGGCGAAGCAATATCTGCTCGCCTGCCAGCTTGGCGAGCCGCCACTGTTGTCGGACGCGCAGATGGAGGAAGTCATCGAGAAGTTCAAGGGCTACGGCCCGCGCAAGTGACGGGCGGAAAGCGGGCAAGAAGCAAACAAGAAACAAATAAGAAGCAGGCAAGAAGCAGGCAAGAAGCAGGCAAGAAGCAGGCAAGAAGCAGGCAAGAAGCAGGGGGGAATGCAGGGAGAAACGCAGGGAGAAATGCAGGCGGGCGGTCATGCGCCCAGGCAGTCGTGGCAGTGCGGCATACACGGTAACGCAGTCGGTTCGCGGTTCGCAGGTCGATCAAAACCAGCAGATCAAAGACAGGAGACGGTGATGGCGTGGAGTTCAGCAGGTTTCGACGGATGGGTGGCGCGCGGCGCGCGCATGGGAACAACGGCGGGCGTGGCGATGTTTGCCGCCGCCGCGATGCTGGCGGGTTGCTCGAAGACCGAGTCGCCCAAGACCAGCGCGACCGACTCGGGCACCGCGCTCGCCAGTGCGCCGGCACAAGCAGCCGCCGCGCCGGCAGGCGGCAAGATGAAAGTGGGCTTTTCGATTGCGACGCTCAACAACGCATTCTTCGTAGGCCTGAAGAGTGGCGTGGAGCGGGGCGCGAAGCAGCAAGGCTTCGACCTCGTGCAAACGAACGCGAACGGCGACGCGCAGCAGCAGGTCAACGACGCGATCAACCTGCTGAGCCAGGGCGTGAACGCGCTCGTGCTCAATCCGATCGATTCGAAGGCGATCATCCCGGCTGTGGAAAAGGCCAATTCGATGCACGTGCCAGTCTTCATGCTCGACCGTGGCTCGGACGGCGGCAAGGTCACGTCGTTCGTCGCTTCGGATAACGTGGCGCTGGGCGCCACGGGCGCGAAGTGGATCGCCGATCAACTGACGAAGCGCTATGGCTCGCCCAAGGGCAATGTGGTCGACCTGATCGGTCTCATCGGCACCACGGCGGCCACGGATCGCGAGAAGGGCTTCTCCGAAGAGATCGCGAAGTATCCCGACATCAAGGTGGTCGCGCGCCAGGAGGGCGGTTTCGACCAGGAGAAGTCGCTCAACGCGATGACGAACATTCTCCAGAAGTATCCGAAGATCGACGCGGTATTCGGCGCGAACGACGACAACACGGTAGGCGCCGAAAAGGCCATCGACAATGCGGGCCGCTACAAGCCGCTCGGCGACCCCGCTCATATTCTCGTCATCGGCGCGGACGGCACGGCGCAGGCCCTTTCGGCGATACGCGCGGGCAAGCAGGACGCGACGATCTCGCAGAACCCGATCGGCATGTCCGCCAAGGCAATGACGTTCGTCACCGACTACGAGTCGAAAAAGGACGTGCCCGCGAATTATGCGTGGCCGACCTATCTGATCGACAAGTCGAACATCGATTCGGATGGCGCGAAGCAATACGGTCTGTGGGCGCTCGAGGTCTCGCAGTAACACGCGTGGGTCAATGCGCCGGGTGCGCGATGCGTGCCCGGCGTCCGGGATGAACGGATGAAACGCGAATCAGGTTCTGCAATGCATGCGCCACGGCGCGCCGACGAAAACCCGTGCGCCAGCGCGGACACGACGGGCAGCGCGCCGCCGCTGTTGCGCATGAGCGGCATCGTGAAGAGCTTTCCAGGCGTGAAGGCGCTGCGCGGCGTGAGCCTCGTGCTGCATGCGGGGCACGTGATGGCGATCGTGGGCGAGAACGGCGCGGGCAAGTCTTCGCTGATCAAGACGCTCTCGGGTGCCTACGAGCCCGACGAAGGCACGATCGAAATCGACGGCCAGCGCCTCGCGCGCGGCACCCAGGCCGCGATCGACGCGGGCGTGGCCGTGATCTATCAGGAGCTTTCGCTCGTCAACGACATGAGCGTGGCCGAGAACCTTTTTCTCGGCCGCATGCCCCGGCGCTATGGAATCGTCGATCATCGCCGCGCCAAGGCGATGGCGCGCGACGCGCTTGCGCAGGTGGGGCTCGAAGGCGTGTCGCCTGCGATGCGCGTGGGCGATCTGCCGCTCAACAAGCGCCAGCTCGTGGAAGTGGCGAAGGCGCTCGCACGCGACGCGCGCATTCTGGTGATGGACGAGCCCACGGCCGCGCTCCAGCACCACGACATCGAGCATCTCTATGCGGTGGTGCGCCGCCTGCGCGCGGCGGGCATGGGCATCATCTTTATTTCGCATCACCTGGAAGAAGTGTTCGAACTGGCCGACTCCGCCGTGGTGATGCGCGACGGCGCGACGGTCGGCGCGCGGCCGATGTCCGAATGGAACGAGCCGGCGCTCGTGCAGGCGATGGTGGCGCGCAATCTCGACTCGTTCTATCCATGGGAAGCGCGGCCTTATGGCGAGGTGGTGCTGGAGGCGCGCAAGGTGGCGAGCGCGCCCGTGCTGCGCGAGGCGAGCTTCAGCATTCGCGCGGGCGAGATCGTGGGCATCGGCGGCATTGCCGGCGCGGGACGCACCGAGCTGTTGAAAACGCTGTGCGGAGCGCTGCCGCTCACCGGCGGCGAGCTGCGCATGCGCGGGCAGAAACTCGCGCTGCGCTCGCCGGCGCAGGGCATGCGCGCGGGCATCGTCTATACCGCCGAGGACCGCAAGCTCGAAGGGCTCGTGCTCGATGCGAGTATCGAAGAGAACATTGCGCTATCGAGCCTGCGCGCGCTCGTGCGCGGCGGCTTCGTGAGCGCGGCCCGCAAGCGCAAGCTCGCGCGCGAGGCGAGCGAGCGCTTCGCGGTGCGCGCGCCCTCCGTTACGGAACTCACCGGCAATCTCTCGGGCGGCAATCAGCAGAAGGTGATACTCGGGCGCGCGAGCGCCACGTCGCCGGCCGTGATCTTGCTCGACGAGCCCACGCGCGGCATCGACGTCGGCGCGAAGACCGAGATCTATGCGCACATCGTGCGGATGGCGCGCGCGGGCGTGGCTGTGGTGCTCGTGAGTTCGGAGTTGCCCGAGCTGCTCGGCATGTCGGACCGCGTGCTCGTGATGTACCGCGGCAGCATCGTCGGCGAGGTGGCGCGCGAGCGTGCGGACTCGGAGACGATCATTCAATGGGCCACCACCGGGGCCACCACCGGGGCCACCACCGGAGTTGCAGCATGACGTCCACCACGGCTCGACCGCCTCAGGAAACGCAAACCCTGCAACAGCGTGTGCTGCGCCAGTTGCGCAGCGGCCTCGGCCCGCTCATTGCGGCGCTCGTGCTGATCTGCATCGCGCTCTCGCTCGCGTCGCCCGAGTTTCTCACCACCAGCACGCTCACCAACATCATGGTGCAGGTCTCGGTGGTGGGCATTGCGGCGGTGGGCGGCACGTTCGTAATCATCACCTCGGGCATCGATCTTTCGGTGGGGTCGCTCGTCGCGTTGAGCGGCATGGTGGCCGCGACCATCATGGCCGGCGCGAGCCCGGACGCGCTTGGGCTCGGCGTGGCGGGACTCGTTATTGCGCTCGCAACTGGCGCGCTGGTGGGCGCGCTCAACGGCTTCGCCATTGCATGGCTGCGGCTCGTGCCGTTCATCGTCACGCTCGCGATGATGGCGATGGGGCGCGGCCTCACGCTCGCGATCTCGGACGGGCGCACGAAATTCGATTTTCCCGCCGTGTTTACCGCATTCGGCGCGAAGACGTTCGCGGGGCTGCCCGCGCCGATGCTGGTGATGCTCGCGGTGTTTGTGATCGGTCACGTGTTGTTGCGCAAGACCGAGTTCGGGCATCAGGTGTTTGCCGTGGGCGGCAACAAGGAGGCGGCGCGGCTCGCCGGTATTCCCGTCAATCGTGTGATCTTTTTCACCTACACGCTGGCCGGTGCGACTGCCGCGATTGCGGGCATCGTGCTTGCGGGACGCCTCAATTCGGCGCTGCCTTCGGCGGCCAATGGGCTGGAGCTGCAAGTGATCGCCGGGATCGTGATTGGCGGCACATCGCTTGCGGGCGGGCGCGGCTCGATCGTCGGCACCTTCATTGGCGTCGTGCTGATTGGCGTGATCAACGTGGGGCTTTCGCTGCTTGGCGTCAATCCGTTCTGGACGCAGTTCATTCAGGGCGGCGTGATTCTCGCGGCGGTGCTGCTCGATGCGCTCAGCCAGCGGCGCAAGCGCTGAATGACGGACGCCACAATGCGCGAACAGGCGCGATAACCCGCAATAACACATGCAATGACGTTAACCGCTAACGACGGCGGCGGCACGGCCGCCCCCGATTCTGGAGACGCGACACGTGAAAAAAATCATCAATCATCCTGATCATTTTGTCGACGAGATGATCGACGCCTTGTTGCTCGCCCATCCGGGCTGGCTCAAACCCGTGACCGCCGACCGCCGCGCGCTCGTGCGCGCCGACTTCCCGCGCGCAGGCAAGGTGGGCATCGTGACGGGTGGCGGCTCGGGGCATCTGCCGGGCTTTCTCGGTTACGTGGGCAAGGGGCTCGCGAGCGGCGTAGCGGTGGGCAACGTGTTTTCCTCGCCATCGTCGGAGCAGATTTACGAGGCCACCAAGGCGGTGCACGGCGGCGCGGGCGTGCTCTACCTCTACGGCAATTATGGCGGCGACGTGCTGAACTTCGACCTGGCCGCCGACCTCGCCGACGCGGACGGCATCGAAACGCGCACCGTGCTGGTGGCCGACGACGTGGCATCCGCGCCGCCCGAGCGGGCCCCGGACCGGCGCGGCGTGGCGGGCATGGTGTTCGGCTTCAAGTGCGCGGGCGCGGCGGCCGAGCGCGGCGATTCGCTGGACGAAGTCGCGCGCATCGCCGCCAAGGCCAACGGCGCCACGCGCACGATGGGCGTGGGCCTCTCGCCCACGATCCTGCCGGCGGCCGGCAAGCCTACCTTCACGCTGCCCGAGGGCGAGATGGAGATCGGCATCGGCATTCACGGCGAGCCGGGCACGCACCGCGGCAAGCTCGAAAGCGCGGACGCGATTGCCGAGCGCCTTGCGGGCGCCACGCTGCGCGATCTGAATGCCAGGGCGGGTTCGAGGGTGGCGCTGCTCGTGAACGGGCTGGGCGCGACGCCATTGGAGGAACTGTATCTGCTGTACCGGCGCGCGGCGCAAGCAGTGAACGCAGCGGGGCTGCGCGTGGCGCGCGCCTACGTGGGCGAGTACGTGACGAGCCTGGAAATGGCCGGCGCCTCGATTTCCGTGATGCAACTGGACGAGGAACTCGACGCGCTGCTCGACGCGCCGGTGTGCTCGCCGTTCTGGCGCGAAGGCTGGCGCGTGGACGAGGGAGGTGCACGATGAGCCTTTCAGTCGACGAACTGCGCACGCGCCTGGTCGCAGCGTTGAAGGCGCTGCCGGCCAGCGCTGAGGAATTGCGCGAACTCGACGCCGCGCTCGGCGACGGCGACCTCGGCCTCACCGTGAAAGCGGGCTCGCTCGCCGCTGCCGAGGCCATCGAGAAGCTGCCCGCCGATGCTGCGCTCTCCGACGTGCTGCTGGCCACGGGCAAGGCATTCTCGACGGCCAATCCGTCGACGTTTGGCGCGCTCGTGGGCGGCGGGCTGCTCGCGGGCGCGAAGGCCGTGGCGGGACGGCGCGAAGCGGGGCGGGCCGAGGCGCTCGCCGTGGGGCGGGCCGTGGCCGCGCGCATTGCCGAGCGCGGCAAGTCGCAACTCGGCGACAAAACCGTGCTCGATGCGCTTGTGCCGAGCCTCGACACGCTCGAAGCCCAGGCGGCAGGCAGCGCGCAGCGCGCGCTAATCGACGCCATGATCGCCACGGCCTCGCAGCAGGTGAGCGCCACCGCCGCGCTCCAGTCGAAGAAGGGGCGCGCGGCGTGGGTTCAGGAGCGCAGCATCGGCCATCCGGACCCGGGCGCCACCGCATGGCTCCGATTTCTCGAAGCCTGGCGAGGGTGATTTGAAAGAATGAATTCACCCGATAAATTCAGCGGATGAATCGGATCGTTTGCATCACGTTATGATATAAATACCCCGTGGGTGCAACCGACCTTCCCGCACCCGCCAAGGGGAATCATGAGCGAGCACAGCGAGCGCAATGAGCGCAATGAGCGCAGCGAGCATAAGGGCGATTTCGCGACCGATGTCCGGCTTCTGCGCATCAGCGCCATCGCCGCAGTGGGTGGCGCACTCAGTACCGTTGCCGCCGACTTCCTGCTGCACCTCATCCGCTTCTTCACGAACCTGTTTTTCTTCCAGACGCTCTCGACCGTGAATCATTCTCCGGCCGAGAACACGCTGGGATGGTTCGTGGTGGCCGCGCCCGTGATTGGCGGGCTGCTGGTGGGATTGATTGCGCGCTTCGGCTCGGAGCAGATTCGCGGCCACGGCATTCCTGAAGCCATCGAGGCGATTCTGTTCGGCAAGAGCAAGATGTCGCCGAAGGTGGCCGTGCTCAAGCCGCTCGCCTCGGCCATCGCCATCGGCAGCGGCGGACCGTTCGGGGCCGAAGGCCCGATCATCATGACGGGCGGCGCAATTGGCTCGCTCATCGCGCAGTTCTTCCATCTATCGAGTGCCGAAAGAAAGGCGCTGCTGGTGTCGGGCGCCGTGGCCGGAATGACCGCCGTGTTCGGCACGCCCGTGGCCGCCGTGCTGCTCGCCATCGAATTGCTGCTGTTCGAGTTGCGGCCCCGCAGCCTCCTGCCGGTCGCCATCGCCTGCGCCGTGGCGGGCTTCACGCGCCCGCTGTTTCTCGGCAGCGGCCCGCTGTTTCCGCTGCATACGATCCCCATCGGACCAATCGGCATCGTGTCGGCGGCCATTGCCGGGTTGATCGCGGGCGCGTTGTCGTGGGGCCTGTCGACGTGGCTCTATCGCGTGGAAGACCTGTTCGGCAAGCTTCCCATTCACTGGATGTGGTGGCCCGCGTTGGGCGCCATTGCCGTGGGTATCGGCGGATATTTTCAGCCGCGCACGCTCGGCGTTGGCTACGACGTGATCGGCGACCTGCTGCAAAATCATCTGGCCATGCAGGTGGTGGTCGGCATCGTCGTGGTCAAGGCCATTATCTGGGTCATCGCGCTGGCCTCGGGCACCTCGGGCGGCGTGCTCGCGCCGTTGCTGATGATGGGCGCGGGCGTGGGCGCGCTGGTCGGCCCGTACATGCCCGGCCACGACCCCGCGCTGTGGCCGCTCATCTTCATGGCGGCCGCGCTCGGCGGCATGATGCGCGCGCCCGTGATGGCCGCGGTGTTTGCCTTCGAACTGACCGGCGACGCCAATGCCTTGCTGCCGCTGCTCGCCGCCGCCGCCGTGGCCTACGGCTTCACGGTGATGTTCATGCGACGCTCGATCCTGACCGAGAAAATTGCCCGGCGCGGTTATCACATCTACCGCGAATACAGCATCGATCCGCTCGAACGCCATTATGTCGAAGAGGTGATGACGCGCACGGTCGTGACGATCGATGCGAGCACAACGGTCTCTAGCGTGCTCAACGACTATTTCGGCAAGGGCCAGAAGTTTCGCGCATTTCCCGTGGTCAGGAATGGCATGCTGCTGGGCATGGTGGACCGCGCGATGCTCGACCGCATCCCCGCGGCCAAAGCCGAAACGCCGATCGGCTCGGCTTTTGTCAAGACCCGCGTCGAAGTCGCCTTGCCCGGCGAAACGTGCAGGAACGTAGCGGCGCGTCTCGCCATTACGGGCCTCGACCGCGTGCCTGTCGTGGACGACGAAAAGACCCTGCGGCTGGTTGGCGTGGTGTCGCGCCACGACCTGGTCAAGCCTTCGATGCAGGTCTTTGCGGAGGAACGCGAACTGGAGCAGTTCCGCCAGGTCTGGGTTCCGCGCAGCACGCTTTTCGCACCCACCCGCAAGCGCCAGGACGTGCCCGACGAGCACGCCGATGTGGGCCGATGAACATGACCAACGGAGACACGGATGCCTCATGACGGAAAAGTCAAGCACCATTGGTTCAGCGATGCGCGTGGCCGGAAGAACGAGGCCGCGCCAGGCCAGGCGCGAGAGGCACCGCCAGACGATAAAGAGAAACCCGGCCGCCACAAGCTTGCTTCGTTTCTGAAGTCGATGGCGTCGAACGTGCTCTCCGAGCGCGACCGCTACCTGCGTGATGCGCCCAACGAGTACTACGCGATGTGGCTGGACCCGAGGATGGTCTACTCGTGCGCGTGGTTCGAAAACGGCGACGAGGATCTCGCCACCGCGCAACTCAACAAGATCGACCACGTCCTTACGCAAATCCGGCTGCAAGCTGGCCACCGCCTGCTCGACGTCGACTGCGGCTGGGGTGCGCTCGTGATTCGCGCCGCCGAGAAGTTCGGCGCGCATTGCGTGGGCATCACGCGTTCGGAGAACCAGTTCGACTGGGCCACCGAGTGCGTCAAGGCGGCGGGCCTGGAAGACCGCGTGGAGATCCGCCTGGAAGCGTGGTCCGACGTCGAGGGCAGTTTCGATCGCATCACGAGCCTCGGCATGTTCGGCGGCGATGGTCACAGTAATCTTCAGGAGTACGTGGAAGCGTTGCAGGCGCATCTCGCACCGGACGGCGTGGTCGTGAGCCATGGGATCGTCTCGAACGGGCCCGGCGGCGTGGACGAACGCTATTCACGCGAGGGCGGCGCATTCCCGAGCCGGTACGTATTCCCCGACGACGAATTGCCCGACCTGGGCTACGCGCTGAGCGCCATGCGCGAGGGCGGGCTGGAAGTGTCGTGCATCCAGAACCTGCGCCGCCATTGCGTGAGGACGCTGCGTTTGTGGGAAGCGAATCTCTGGACCAAGGAGGCCGCGCTGCGGCAACTCGTGGATGAGCGCGGCTTCCAGACCTGGTGCAGCTATCTGCGCGACTGGGCTATGGCGTTCGAGCACGACGCCGTGTCGATTTACGAAATCGTCGGGCGCAAGGCGGGCACGCGCGCCAGCGCCTTGCCGTGGCCGGGCGCGGTGACGCCTTCGCAGGCATGAGCAGGCATGAGCACACGTATCGCGCGCAGCGGAGCGCCATCGTTGAACGGCGGTCGGCGGTCGGCGGGCGTCCACACGTTATGAAGCGGCTTGAGCGCTGCGGCGCTTCGGTTTTTGTTGCTTCGGTGCGCGGGCTTTGCCGCTCATCAGCTCGAGAATCTTTTCTCGCAGCCACAGGCCCGCCTGGTCCTGCTCGCTGCTGCGATGCCAGTACAGATGCCATTCCAGATTCGGGAGCCGGAACGGCAACTCGAAGATGCGCGCGTCATGGCGTTGCAGAAGCTGGATGGGCGCGGTGAGCGCGAGATCGGTGCGCAGCGCCACGAGCGGCGCGACCATGTAGTGCTGCACGCGCATCTGGATGCGCCGCTGCTTGCCGAGCTTCTTCAACTCCGCATCCACGAAACCGCTTCCCTGGCGGCGGCTCGACACCTGAATATGGCCGAGCGCGAGGTAATCGTCCATGGCCAGCGTGTCGCCCGCGAACGGATGATCGTGACGCAGCATGCACGCATAGTGGTCGTTGCCGAGCGGCGCCTGACGCAGTTGCGGATCGTCGACGAGCGGCACATCGATTGCAAAGTCGATCTTGCCCGTCGCCAGCGCCGTGGACATGTCGCTGCGCGGCGTGAAATAGCATTCGATGCTCATACCGGGCGCCTGTTGCTGGAGCACTTCGCCCAGCGCGGGCAGCAGCATCGCCTCGGTCAAATCGGGCATGCTCAGGCGAAAGGTTCGCTCCGACGTGGCGGGCACGAACACATCGCCTTCGGTCGCGCTTGCTTCGAGCAACTGCAGCGCTTCGCGCACGCGGCCGATGATATTTTCGGTGAGCGGCGTGGGCACCATGCCCGTGGACGTGCTCACAAAAAGCGGATCGTCGAACGCCTTGCGCATGCGCGCGAGCGCATTGCTGACCGCGGGCTGCGTAATGGAGAGCGCCTCGGCTGCGCGAGTCAGATTGCGCTTTTCGTAGATCGATTCGAATACGACGAATAGATTCAGATCCAGCCTGGGTGAACGCATCGCACAGTCTCCGTTTGCCGTCATCATAAACGAGCGGCGCCGTGACGATGCGTTCAGTTTGCTTTGCTTCACTGCAGTTGCGCTACGCGAGGGATCAGTCGCGCAGCGGCGCGTTCAGGTAAGCGGCCATGGCGCCAAACCGCTCCTTGCCGCTCGCGAGTTCCATCTTCGCAATGGCCTGGAGGTGAACTTCGTCCGGACCGTCCGCGTAACGCAGCGCGCGTCCCCATGTCCAGTGATCGGCGAGCGGCGTATCGGGGCTCACGCCCATCGCGCCGAATACCTGCATCGCGCGGTCGCAGACCGTCGTATGAAGCTGCGGCACCAGCGCCTTGATCATCGAGATTTCCTTGCGCGCCGCTTTAGCGCCGACTTCGTCGATGAGCCACGCGGCCTTGAGCACGAGCAGCCGGGCCTGATCGATTTCGATGCGCGACTTCGCGATCCATTCGCCCACCGTGCCGTGCTGATGCAGATACTTGCCGAAGGTTTTGCGCTCCTGCGCGCGCTCGATCATCAGTTCGAGCGCGAGTTCCGCCGCGCCGATCGAGCGCATGCAGTGGTGAATACGACCCGGCCCAAGGCGCGCCTGCGCGAGCGCGAAACCGCTGCCTTCCTCGCCGAGCAGATTCGATGCGCTCACGCGCACATTGGTGAACGTGATCTCGCAGTGACCTTCGGGCGAGACATGGTTCATGACCGTGATATTGCGCACGAGCTTCACGCCCGGCGTATTCGCCGGCACGAGAATCATGCTTTGCTGGCGGTGACTTTCTGCATCGGGATCGGTCTTGCCCATCACGATATAGATCTTGCAGTTCGGATGCGCCGCGTTCGTGATGAACCATTTGCGGCCATTGATCACGTAGTCGTCGCCGTCGCGGCGAATCGACGTCGTGATGTTGGTCGCGTCGGAGGAGGGCACGTCCGGCTCCGTCATGGCGAATGCCGAACGAATCTTGCCTTCGAGCAGCGGCTCGAGCCACTGTTTGCGCTGCGCCGGCGTTGCGAACATGTGCAGCAGTTCCATATTGCCGGTATCGGGCGCGTTGCAGTTGAAGACCTCGGGCGCCCACGAAACGCGCCCCATGATTTCCGCGAGCGGCGCGTACTCGAGATTGGTGAGGCGGGTGCCGGGCTCGTCGTCCTTCAAATGCGGCAGGAAGAGATTCCACAGGCCTTCGGCTTTGGCGAGGGTTTTGAGGTCTTCCATGAACGAGACGGGATAGTGTCCCGCGTGCACTTCTTCGTGCCATTGGCGCTGGCGCGGCACGATATGCTCGTCCATGAAGCTGCGCACGCGGCGGATCAGGTCGTCGATTTTGGGGCTATAAGCGAAATTCATGATGGGTTACTCTGGTTGGTTTCTGTTCGGGGATGGGTTGTCGGGGTGTCGCGTTTCCTTGTTTTTCGCGGGTTTTTCGCGGGCTTTTCGCGTTTCCTTGTGTTCGCGGTGGTCTATTAGCGTTGCCCCTGTGCGGGGCGGCACCTACTTTTCTTTGCAGCCGCAAAGAAAAGTAGGCAAAAGAAAGCGGCTCACACCGCTAGTGTGACGCCGTCCACCTCTTGCCGTGAATCGAAGTGGTTCCGGGGCATCCGTCACATCGCACATTCAACGTTAGTGACAAAGGAGTCATTCATCCCGCTGCTCGCTACGCGCGCAGCGGCCGGGTCTGCACGGGAAACCACACGTACTGCCAAGCATTCGACTGCGCATGCACTGCATCGATTCGTATGCATTCCTCTGGTTGTGGATTATGCCCCACGGCGCGCGCAGCGCCGCCGGAGGAATGAGTCCTTAGTCACTCCGTTTTACGGCGCGTGATGACAGACGCTCCGGAACCGCTCCGATTAACGGCAAGAGGTGTACTGCGTCACACTAGCGGTTTGAGCGGCTTTCTTTTGCCTACTTTTCTTTGCCGCTGCAAAGAAAAGTAGGTGCCGCCCCGCACAGGGGCAACGCTAATAGACCGACACGAAAACAAGGAAACGCGAAAAACGCGCGAAAAACAAGAAAACACCAGGAACCACGAAAGTCTCCTAGATAGTCAACCCACCATCAACAACAATGCACTCCCCATTGGTATAGCTAGCCGCATCGGACACGAGATAAAGCACGGTGCCGGCCATTTCCTGCGGCTCGCCATGGCGGCGCAGCGGAATCTTGCTCATCCAGCCGTCGTAAATATCCTTGTTCTCGAACAGCGCGCCCGCGAACTTCGTCTTGGTGAGGCCGGGCAGCAGCGCATTCACGCGAATGCCGAGCGGGCCGCACTCTTTCGCGAACGCACGCGTCATGTTGACGACGGCCGCTTTCGTGATCGAGTAGATGCCTTGCTGGTCGCCGGGTTGCAGCGCGTTGACCGATGCGGTATTCACGATGGCGCCGCGGCCCTGTGCCTTCATCAGCTTGCCCGCTTCGACCGACATGAAGAAATAGCCGCGCACGTTCACTTCAACGGTCTTGTTATAGGCGGCGAGATCCGTATCGAGGATATGCCCGAAATACGGATTAGCGGCGGCATTGTTGACGAGTATGTCGAGACGTCCGTGCCGTTCGCGAATATGTTCGAATGTGGCCGAGATGTCTTCCATGCGGCCGACGTGGCAGGCCAGGGCTTCGGCGCTGCCGCCGTTCGCGCGAATCTCGGCGGCAACGGCCTCGCAATCTTCGAGCTTGCGGCTCGACACGATCACATGGGCGCCTTGCTCGGCCAGCAGTCTGGCGATGGCTTCGCCGATGCCACGGCTTGCGCCGGTCACGAGGGCGATTCGGCCCGAGAGGTCAAACAGGTTCGTGGTCAATCTCGTCTCCTTGATTCGGGGTGGTTATCGCGGTGTATGTCGCGGTGTGTATTGTGTATCGGGGCACGCGCGTGGTGCCTCATGCACCTCATGCACCTCACGCAATCAGCTCCGCTGCGAGACTCGCGAGCGGCTCGACCATGCTGCCCACGTCATGCGCATTCGCGTTTGAGGCATTGCCTTGCAGCGCACGGGCTTTCACGCCTTGGGCAATCGAGGCGAGGCGAAAAAAGCTGAACGCCAGATAGAAGTTCCAGTTGGCGATGCCGGGCAGGCCACGCAGTTCGCAATACTGAGCAATCATGTCTTCTTCTTCGGGAATGCCCAGCGCGGTACGGTCCTGGCCGCGCAGCCCCGTGATATGCCCGTTCGACGGCAGTCGCAGGCACATGCAGAAGTACGCGAGATCCGCGAGAGGATTGCCGAGCGTCGAGAGCTCCCAGTCGAGTATCGCGCGCACGCGCGGGGCGTCGGGGGCGAAGATCAGGTTGTCGATGCGGAAGTCGCCATGCACGAGTGTCGGGCGCTGCGTGTCGGTGGGACAGTGTTCGGGTAGCCACTCGATCAGCGCTTCCATCGGCGCGATGTGCTCCGTTTCGGCCGCGCGGTACTGCTTGGTCCAGAGCTCGATCTGGCGCTGGAAATAATTGCCAGGACGGCCATAGTCGCCAAGCCCGACGCGTTCGGGATCGACCTCGTGCAGCGCCGCGAGCGTTGCGATGATCGCCGCGTAATAGTCGCGCCGTGCCTCGCGATCGAGTTCAGGCAAAGCGGGGTTCCAGAAGATGCGCCCTTCCTCGTAGCTCATCAGATAGAACAGGCTGCCGATGATGTCGCGGTCTTCGCAAAGGTGCCAGACACGCGCCACGGGAACCGGCGTCTGCGCGAGCGCGCGCAGCACGCGAAACTCGCGGTCGACGGCGTGCGCCGATTTGAGCAGTTGTCCCGGCGGCTGGCGGCGCAGCACGTAGCGGCCGCTCGGCGCTTCGATCAGCCAGGTGGGGTTGGACTGGCCGCCCGGGAATTTCGTCGCGCGCACGGGGCCGCGAAAGCCTTCTAGATGCTGTTCCAGGTAGGGCGTGAGGCGGTCGAGATCGAGTGACGGGCTGGTGGATTCGCGGGTCATATTAGCCGTAGGTCTGAAACGAATGGCGTTGCGGATCGTCGAGATGGGCAATGCCGTTGAAACTCGACAGTTGCAGCGCCTCGCGATTGAAGTAGCAATGCGTCACGCTGCTGTTGCGGATCTGCATGTTCAGCGCGATGGCCGCGGCAGCGGGGGCTTGCAGGAGTTGTTGAACGAGTGCGCCGATCACGCCGCCGGACGTGACCACCAGCACGCGCTGCGCGCCGCTTTGCTGGATGGCGGCCCGGGCGTCGGCCACACGCTGCTGGAATGCGCGCCACGTTTCAGGCGCGCGCTCGTCGAGCGCGCCTTCAGTCCACAAATGCAGCACCTGCCGCAAGGCCTTGAAGAACTCGCGCGAACCGCGCTTCATTGCGTCGGCGAGGCCGCGATGCGCGTCGGGCAGGGCGGCAAAGAGCGCGTGGAAATCGTATTCGTTCAGACCGCTGTGAATGGCGCACTCGGCGGGCAGGCCGGGCATGGCGCGACGGATCGCGTCGAGCGTCTGTGCGTGGCGCCGCAAGGTGCCGGTCAGGATGTGGTCGAACCGAATGTTATCGCGCGCGAAATGCTCGCCGAGCCAGAGGCATTGTTGCTCGCCAGTGTTAGAAAGTTGGTCGTAATCGCTCGCGCCAAGAGAGGCCTGGCCGTGCCTTACCAGAAAGAGTTCCGCCATTGCTTCGCTCGCCGCTGTTGAGGGAGTGAGGCTAGCTTAGAGGTAGTGGTAGTATTGATGAAGTTTATTTTCTGAATGAGTCCGCATTCATGGTGGTGATGGTGTGCGGGACAAAAAGACAGGATGAACTGTGCACCCGTACAAATACAATTTGGCGTATATCGTGCGGGGTGTTTGCGTATTGCGGTACGACAACGAGCGGGGCAAGGGAGATCACAAGCATCTCGGCGCCGCCGAGATGGCATACGCATTCACAACGCCGGAGCAACTGCTAGAGGGCGGTGTCATTTTTCCGTACGATGCGATTCACGTCGATTTCACGTTGCAGGCAAAGGCGGCCTGAGTCCGCGGGAGAACACAATTCCGGCCAGGCAGCACGCCTGGTTTCCCATGCATACCCGACCGCTGCGCGCGTAGCGAGCAGCGGGATGAATGACTCCTTTGTCACTGAGTTTGAAGGTGCGAGGTGACGGATGCCCCGGAACCGCTCCGATTAACGGCAAGAGGTGGACGGCGTCACACTGGCGGTTTGAGCCGCTTTCTTTTGCCTACTTTTCTTTGCGGCTGCAAAGAAAAGTAGGTGCCGCCCCGCACAGGGGCAACGCTAGCAGACCGACACGAAAACAAGGAAACGCGAAAAAAAAAGCTCAAAGCCGCAGCACTCAACTCATGAATCGGAATTCACAAAAACTCACTCACGACCCCCGACAATTCGCCTCATAATTCGCATCATCGGGCAGTTGCACTTCCTCCCCTTCCAGCGTCGTCGGCACCTCCTCGCATTCGCGCTCCTTTTCCCGTTCCCGCTCAAGCAACGGATACGCAAGCGCACAAATATGCGACTGAATCCGCACAAGATCACGCAGCACATCCAGATGCAGCGAACTGGAAGCAATACTATCCGGCAGCCCCTCGCGCAGCCGTTCAAGATGCCGATCACGCGCCGACCGCTCAAGCCGCCGCAACGCCTGCTTGTCTGCGATAAGCAACGCCGCAGTCTGCGTGCGCCCCGAAACAAGCAGCGCCTGGGCGCGATGAAAACTGCCGGTCACCGAGCGATGCATCATGCGCAGTTCCTCTGCGCCCTCCGGCGAAAAGCTCAACTGCATCTTGATCTTCTTCTGCGCGATTTCCAGCAGATTCTTGTCGATGATGTCGCCGATATGCTCGAGGTTGATCACCGCCGTCATGATCGCCGAGGCCCAGCGGCGGTCCTCCTCGCTCAACGGCTCGCGCGTGATGTCCGTGACGTAGCGTTTGATCGCGTCGTGCAGCATGTCCACAGTGTCGTCGCGGTCCGCCAGTTCGCTCACTGCGCGACGGTCGTTGGCGAGCAGCACCGGCACGCTCGCGCTCAGCATCGTCTCCACGACTTCGCTCATTCTGATCACCTCGCGCGCCGCGCAGGCGAGCGCCTGCGAGGGCGTCTCCAGCGCGGCTTCGTCGAGGTAGCGGGGCGCGTCGGAATCGTCGCCAACGCCGGGTGCGGGCAGCAGCCGTTCCAGCAGCCGTGACACCGGATCGAGCAAGCCGATGAACAGCACCGCTATGCCCACGTTCAAGCCGGTATGAAGGTTGGCGATCGCGTGGCTCGCGTCGCCGGGCATGCCGTCGAGCAGTTGCGCGAGCGGCGAACATGCGCCGAGCAACAGGATGCACACGCCGCCGCGCAGCAGCAGGTTGCCGGCGGGCAGCCGGCGGCGGCTGCGGTCTGCGCCTTTGGCCGCTTCGAAATACGGATTGAGCGCACTGCCCACGTTCGCGCCCAGCACCATGGCGATGGCGCTGTCCATGGGCACCGAATGCAGGTTCGCGAGCGACATCACGAACAGCACGACCGGAATGCTCGAATGCGCAGCCCATGTGAGCAGGCACGCAAGCGCGGCGTTGAGCACGGGCTCGCCGGCCAGCGCGCCGAGCACCGTGCGCAGCGCGGGTGCGCTTTCCGCAGGTTGCACCGTGGAGACGAGCAGCGTGAGCGCGAGCAGCATCAGGCCAAGGCCGATCAAGGCGCGGCCGATATCGCGGTTGCGCGAGCCCTTGCCTTTTTCGAACATCGCCATGCCCACCAGCAGGCAAGCGGGCGAGATCCAGCTCAGGTCGAGCGAGAAGGCCTGCACGATGAGCGTCGAGCCCACGTTCGCGCCGAGCATCACCGCGAGTCCCGTGACGGGCCGCATCAGCCCGCGCGCGGCGAACGACGACGCGATCATGCCCGTCGCCGTGCTGCTTTGCAGCGCGCCGGTGATGGCGAGCCCCGCGAAAAACGCATTGAATCGATTGCCGAGGCTTTTCCCCATGAAGCGCTTGAGCGATGCGCCGAATGCGCGCATCAGCCCCGACTCGACCATATGCAGGCCCCACGTCAGCAACGCGACACCCCCTGCGAGATGAAGCACGATAAGAATCACCCGGCTCCTCCATTGCGTTATTTTGCTTGCGCAACCCGCGTTCCTGCCGCAACTGCCTCGTGCACCTGTGTCCCCGAGCGTGCTGCTTCCTGGCTCTTTTTGCTGCGTCGAACTTCTTCAGACCATCAGCGCACCGCGGCCTTGTTCGAGATGCGCGAGAGGCCGAGCAGCACGAACAGCGTGCCTGCGCCAAGGATCATCGTGAGCGTCGACGCGTCGAAGATCGCACCACGGTCGGAGAGCGCGAAGATGCCCACGGGCAGCGTCACCCATCCCGGCGGATAGATCATCAGCGTGGCGCCCAGTTCGCCCATCGAGAGCGCGAAGCTCAAGCTGAACGAGGCGAGCAGGTAGGGCGCAACGAGCGGCAGCGTCACGCGCCTAAGCTCGTAGAACGGTCTTGCGCCGAGGCTTTCGGCCACTTCGCCATACTCGGGCGCGACCCGCGAGAGCCCCGCCGTGACATTGCCGTAGGTGAACGCCGAGATCAGCAGGAAGTGCGCGAGGAATACGATCGTCGCGGTGCCGTTGAGCAGGACCGGCGGCTGGCTGAAGGCCACGAGCAGCCCAAGGCCGATCGAGACCGACGGCACCGCGCTCGGCACGAAGAAGATCACGTCGAGCACGCGTTTGGGCATGCCTTTCATGCGCCGCAGCGCGAGCGCCGCCCACGTGCCGCTGATAAGCGCCGCGCCGCTCGCGAGCGCGCCGGTGAGCACGCTCACGCGCAGCAGTTCCGCGGAGTCGCCGTGCAGTGCCCGCGTGTAGTGCGCGAGCGTGAAGTGGCTCGGCAGGATGCCGTTCCATTGCCCGCTCACGCTCGCGAGCGCGATCATCGCAACCGGCAGCCCGTAGATCGCACTGAACAGCAGCGCGGTGGCGCTCCATGTCGACACTCTTGCCCATCTAGCCCAGAGCAGCACGGCGACCTCCGAAAAGTGACACGACTGTGCGATAGCAGGCATAGAGCCCGAGCGACAGTGCGATGTTGATGACGGCAATCACGCAAGCGGTGGTGTAGTCGAACTCCTGGATGGCCTTGCCGTAGATGAGCAGCGGCAGCGTGATCACGTCCTTGGCGCCGATGAACAGCACGATGCCGAACTCGTTGACGGTGAGCAGCAGGCAGAGGCTCCCGCCTGCGAGCAGGGCGGGCAGCGCGGCCGGCAAGATGATCTGCCGGATGATGCGCAGCGGCTTCGCGCCCAGGCTGCTCGCCACTTCGATCTGCGCGTTGTCGATCTGCGAGAAGCAGGCGAGCAGCGGTCTCATGATGAACGGCGTATACACCGTGATCTCGGAGAGCACCACGCCCCACTGTGTGTAGAGGAAATCGACGGGCGGCAGATTGAGGTGGAAGAACGCCATCAGCGACTGGTTCAGAAGCCCTGCCGACCCATACACGAACGTGAACGCGAGCGCGACGAGAAAGGTTGGCAGTGCGATGAACGTGTCGATCAGGCGGCCCACGAAGCGTGCGCCCGGAAACGGCACGAACGCAATCACGAGCGAGAATATGAAGCCCAGCACGAGACAGCCCGCCGATGCGCACACGGCAATCGCTATCGTGTGATAGAGGCCGCTCAGGAACTGCCGCGAATGCAGTACCGTGGTGAAGTTCGCGAGCGTCAGCGTATGCGTATCGCCGCCGAGCGCCTGCGCCACGATGAGGCCGAACGGGTAGAAGAAGATGGCCGCGAGCACGACGAGCGGCGGCGCGATCCACAGGTTGCGCGAGAGCGCGGCGGACCGGCCGGCACGCGCGGGCGGCGGCGCCATCACCGGATTGGTCGCGATATCAGCCATGGCCTTCCACCTCCGGTACGAGCGTGACGTCCGCCGCATCGAAATGCACGGGCAGCACGGCGCCCGGTTCGGGCGGGCTCGAGAGCGGCGCGCGCGTGAGACGCAGCGTCTCGTCGCCGACTTCTAGCACCACGCTGTGCAGCTCGCCAAGCCACTGCACGCTGCGCACGATGCCCGTCACGCTATTGGACTTCTGCGGGCTCGGTTCGAAGTGCAGGTCGTGCGGCCGCACGCACACGTAGCACGCGCTGCTGGCCGCCAGGTTGTGATGGTTGCGTCCTTCGACGACGAAGTCGCCGCAACGCACCCGCGCGAAACCATCGGCGAGCGGCTCGAGCTGCCGCGCCGGCAGCACGTTCGCGCGGCCGAGGAATTCGGCGGCGAAGCGATTCGGCGGATGCCGGTACAGCCCCTGGGTGTCGCCATAAGCCACGAGCTTGCCGTCGCGCATGATGCCGATGTGGTTCGCGAGCGTGAGCGCCTCGGTCTGGTCGTGCGTCACGTACAGCACGGTCAGCGAGGGCAGGCTGCGGTGCAGCTTCGCAAGCTCGTCGAGCATCGAGCGCCGGATCTGCGCATCGAGCGCCGAGAGCGGCTCGTCGAGCAGCAGCACCTGCGGCCGGATCGCGAGTGCACGGGCGATCGCGACGCGCTGCTGCTGGCCGCCCGAGAGCTCGCGTGGGTAGCGCTTCGCATACTTCGACATCCCCACGAGCCCGAGGCACTCGGGCACGCGTGCGCGGATCACGTCCGCTTCGGTGCCGCGTGCGCGCAGCCCGAACGCGACGTTGTCCTCCACGCGCATGTGCGGGAACAGCGCGTAGTTCTGCACCACCATGCCGATGTTGCGTGCATAGGGGGGCAGCCGCGTCACGTCCTTGTTGCCGATTACGATGCGTCCCGCGCTCGGCTGAACGAAGCCTGCGACTGCCCGCAGCGCGGTAGTCTTGCCCGAGCCCGAAGGGCCGATGAGCGCGACGATCTCGCCGGGCTTCACGGTGAGCGTGAGCGAATCGAGGATCGTCTGCCCGCCGTATGCCACCGACACGTTTTCGAAACCGATACCGCTCGCGCCTTGTGCGAGAGCGGCCGGCACTGGGGAAGCCTGATGCTGCTGCCCCTGTTCCATGGTGAGGGAATTGGCCATGAGTTGCTCGTTTAGTTGCTCGAAATCGCGTGGTTGTACGTCGCCACGTCGGACTTCAGGTCGCGCATGACCTGATTCCAGTCGGGCACCCAGATATCGACGCCTTGCAGCGTCGCGTTGAGCGTCTTGAAGTTGTCGTCGGTGGGATGCACGTCGGTGCGCACCGGCATGCCGTAAGCGGTCTTGCTGACCTCTTGCTGGGCTTGCTCGCTCAGCAGGAAATCGATCAGCTTCTTGCCGTTGGCGGCGTGCGGTGCGCCCGCGACGAGACCGACGTAGTAGGGCAGCGAGAACGTGGTGCGCTTGCCGTCGGGGCCGGCCGGGAAAAACACCTGAATGTTGGGGTTCTCGCGCATCTGCGAGAGGTTCATCTGCAGGTCGCCGTTGGCCACGTAGAGCTCGCCCTTGTTCACGAGCGCCGTGAGCTTGCCCGTGGACGCGGACGGCCCGAGGTTGTTCACCTGGAGCTTGCGCAGATAATCGAAGCCGCCTTCCTTGCCGCCGAACGCATGGAAGGTTTGCAGCATGAGCGCGGTGCCGTCGCCGGCCTGGCCCGGCGTGGAGTACTGCACCTTCTGCTTGAACTGCGGCGCGAGCAGGTCGGCGTAGGCCTTGGGCGGGGCCTTGAGCACCGCCGAGTTGTAGATGAAGGTGGGGTAGTTGTCGACCATCGCGACGTACATGCCCTTCGGGTCCTTGTCGCGCGCATCGATCTTGTCGGCGCCTGCCGGCGTGTACGCTTGCAGCAGTCCATCGGCGGCGGCCTTCTGCATGAACGGCGGCAGCGTCACGAGCACGTCTGCCTGAATGTTCGACTTCTCCTTGCCGATGCGGTCCACCACGCCGCTGGAGCCGGCCTCGATGTATTGCACCTTGATGCCCGTGGCCTTCGTGAAGGCTTCGAATTCGTTGCCGAACCAGCTGGGCGAACCGTCGTGAAGACCATCCGCGCTATAGAGGGTCACGACGTTGGATTGCGCGTAGACGGGGGCCGCTGCGAACGCGAATGCACAGGTCACTGCGGCGATCAGTTGAGTCTTCATATCCATCCTTCCTTGCGTTGGGTTCGGATGCTGGAAAAACCTCATGGGCCGCGCAATGGCGGCTTGCGTCGCTTGCTTGCATTTCTGGCTTGTGCCTTCTCCGTCACTCCCAAGGCATCGACCACGTTCTCACGTTCGTATAGCTCTTCATTGCCTCGACCATGCCCTCCTTGTATCCGTTGCCCGAGTCCTTGATGCCGCCGAACGGCGACATTTCCGTGCGATAGCCCGGCACTTCCCAGACGTTCACGGTGCCCACCTCCAGCTCCTTGACGAAGCGCGTCGTGTAGTCGAGCCGGTTCGTGCAGATGCCCGAAGAGAGGCCGTATGCCGTGGAGTTGGAGATGCGGATCACCTCTTCGAGCTTGTCCGGCACGCGGATGATCGGAATCACCGGGCCAAAGGTTTCCTCGTGCACCAGCTCGCAGTCGTAGGGCACGTGATCGACCACGGTGGGCGCGAAGAGCGCGCCACGGCGCGGCGCGCCATACAGCACGCGCGCACCGCGCGACTCGGCGTCGGCCACGCGGCGCTCGAAGAGCTGCGCGGCGGCTTCGTTGATTACGGTGCCCACGTCCACGCTCGGGTCCATCGGGTCGCCGCACTTGAGCTTCTTTGCGTGCACCAGCACACGTTCGACGAATTCGTCGGCCACGCTCTCGACTACGAGAATGCGCTTGACCGCCGTGCAGCGCTGGCCCGAGTTCTTGGTCGCGCCCGTCACCGCGAGTTGGGCCGCGCGCTCGAGGTCGGCGTCCTCCATCACGATGAGCGGGTCGTTGCCGCCTAGCTCCAGCACCGTGCGGCGGTAGCCCGCGTTTTGCGCGATGTACTTGCCCACGCGCACCGAGCCCGTGAAGGTGATCAGGTCGCAGTGCGGGTCCGTGATCATGGCATCGCCCATGGTGCGCGGGTTGCCGGTGACCACGCTTAGCATCTCGGGCGGCAGGCCCGCTTCGTAGAGCACGTCGGCGAGCGCGAGCGCAGTGAGCGGCGTGAGCTCGGTGGGTTTGAGCACGACGCGGTTATTGGTGGCAATCGCCGGCGCCAGCTTGTGGCTCACCATGTTCAACGGATGGTTGAACGGCGTGATGGCCGAGATCACGCCGAGCAGCGGCAGGCGCGTCGTGAAGATCTTGCGGTTCTTGCCGTTCGGGCTGATGTCGCACGAATAGACTTCGCCGTCGTCCTTGATCGTGAGCTGCGCGGCGAACGACCAGACGTCGTAGGCGCGGCTCGCCTCGTAGAGCGAGTCCTTCCAGCAGAGCCCCGACTCGGCGGTGATGAGCCGCGCGAAGTCTTCCTTGCGATCGCGCAGCGCCTCGGCCGTGGTTTGCAGGATGCGCTGGCGCTCGAAGCGCGTAAGCGTCGGCTTGTAGGCATGGGCCTTCGCGAAGGCCTCCTGCACGTGCTCGGGACGGCCCGCGGGCACGGTGCCGACCACTTCGTTGGTGTAGGGATTCAGGACTTCGATCACTTCGTCGGTCGCGACCTGCCGGCCGGCGATGCGCATGGACTCCTGCTTGAATGCGGGTTTCGTCATGACGTTCATCGCTACCTCGTTCCGGGTTCCGGTAAATGTGTGTTCCGTGCGTTGGTGTGCGCTGTTGCGTATTAGTGCGTGCGTGCGTGTGTGCGTGCGATCGTGCGTGCGCTGTTGCGTGCAGTGAATCAGGCGATGGCGGTTTGCACCACGCAGTTCAGCGCGACATCGAAGATGTCGAAGTTGCGCAACGCGCGGCCTTGCGGCCAGTCGGTCTGACGGTTGACGAGGAGCGGCACGTCCTGCTCCGAGATCCCGCCGTGCGAGCGCAGCGGCTCGGTGAGACCGGAGAAGTCGTGGCGCGCCGCGCTCGTGCCGAACACCTTGCTGCGCGTGCCCACCACGACGATGTCGCCCACCCGGTCCGGCGGCAGCTCGAAGCGCTCGCAGGCCGCTGCGCTGTCGAGTGCGAGCTCGACGCCCGCGGTCTTGCGCAGGCGCTCGATGAGCGCCGCCGTGTCCGCGCCTTCGGGCAGATAGACGGTGGCGAACGAGCCGAGCGCGCCGTGGTGCGCAACGTAGGGGTCGGTGATCGGCAGGATCACGCGCGCGCGGCCCTTGCCAATCCACTCGTCGAACAGGTCCTGGAGATAGAGCACGTCGGGCTCGCCGTTCGCGCGGTGCTTGTCGTTCATGCCGTGGTCGGCGGTGATCGCGAGCACGCAGCCGGCCTCGTCGAGCTGGCCCACGTAGCGGTCGAACATCGCGTAGAACTCGTTGGCCTTCGGCGAGCCGGGCGCGGCCTTGTGCTGCACGTAGTCCGTGGTCGAGAGATACATGAGGTCGGGGCGGAAGGTGTCGAGCAGCTTCACGCCGGCTGCGAACACGAACTCGGAGAGATCGGCCGAGTAGACGTCAGGCAGCGGCTTGCCCACGAAGGCCAGCACGTTGCCGATGCCGTTGCCCTCGCGCGTCGCCTGGTCGGCCTTTTCCGCCGAGAAGGCCATCGCGCGGCCGCTCGCAAAATCGAGGCCCTTGCCGAGCAGCGTGCGCAGCTTGTCCTTGGCGGTCACGACCGCCACCTTCGCGCCCGCCGCGTGGAAGGTCTCGAAGAGAGTGGGCGCACGCAGGAAGCGCGCATCGTTCATCATGACTTCTTCGCCGGTCGTGCGGTCGTAGAAGTAGTTGCCTGCGATGCCATGCACTTTCGGCGGGCGGCCCGTGAGGATCGAGAGATTGTTCGGGTTCGTGAAGCTCGGAATCACGCATTGGGCGATGCGGCTCGTGCCCGTGCGCAGCAACTTCGCGAGGTTCGGAGCGTGCCCGGCCTTGACGGCCTCTTCGATATAGGCGGGCTCCGAGCCGTCGAGACAGATCACCACGACGGGTGCCGTGGGGAAGCGGTATTCGCGGCCATTCACGGCCAATGCGTTGTCGTTCGGTGTGCTCATTGCGTCTTCCTTCAAGCGGTTTTCGCGACCGGACCGGCCGCACCTGCGCCGGCCACGCCCATTTCGTCCAGCACATCGCCGATCGCGGCGAGCGCGGCGCGCATCTCTTTCTCGCCGATGCGGCCGATACAGCCGATGCGGAACGAGTCGGCCACGGTGAGCTTGCCTGGGTAGATCACGTAGCCGCGTGCCTTGAGGCTCTCGTAGAACCGCGCGAAAACGAAGCGCGGGTCCTCGGGCATATGGAACGTGACGATGATGGGAGCCTGCAATGCGTCGGGCAGCAGCGGCTTGAAGCCGAGCGCGCGCATGCCTTCGAGCAGGATCTTGCAGTTGTTGCGATAGCGTCCGCCGCGTCCGGCCACGCCGCCTTCGGCGTCGAACTCATCGAGCGCCTGGTGAAACGCGACGATCACATGCGTGGGCGGCGTGAAGCGGTACTGGCTCGTCTTCTCCATGTTGACCCACTGTTCGTGCAGATCGAGCACGAGGGTCGTGGCGTTGCCCTGGGTGCGCGCGAGCGACTCGCGCCGGCAGATCACGAAGCCGAGTCCCGGCACGCCTTCGATGCACTTGTTCGACGACGCGGCGAGCGCATCGATATGCATGGTCTGCACGTCGAGCGGCAACGCGCCGAACGCGCTCATCGAATCGACGAGATAGCCCTTGCCGTACTTGTTAGCGAGTGCGCCAATCTTTGCGATGGGGTTCAGGATGCCCGAGGTGGTTTCGCAATGAATCGTGAACACATGCGTGATCGAGGGATTGCCTGCGAGCAGCGCCTCGACCTGCGCGAGATCGGGCGGCGTGTCCTCGGGCGTTTCATGAACGATGGTCTTGCGGCCCGCGATGTCGAGAATGCGCTTGGCGCGCTTGCCGTAGGCGCCGTTGATCAGCACCAGCACCTCGCCGTTCGCGGGCACGAAGGTGGTGAGCATCGCCTCCACCGCGAACGTGCCCGAGCCTTGCATCGGCACGGTCACCCAGCCGTCGGCGCCGTTGGCGATACCGGCGAGGCGCGTGAGCACCGAGCGGTTGATCTCGATGAAGTTCGCGTCGCGCGAGCCCCAGTCGTGAACCATTGCCGCCTTGACCGTGCGCGAGGTGGTGAGCGGGCCAGGGGTGAGCAGAAGCGGATCGCCAGTTTCGGAAGTGGCGGGCGGGCAAGACGTGGAAGCCGTCATGAGGTGTCTCCGTGAAGGTCGGTGCTGACACTACGTCGCTGCGTTGTTGAAGCCACTTTAGGCCTTGCAACAAAAACAGTCAATACGCCATAAATTGCCACATACCCAGGAGATATACGGATACGTCGGAGGTTTCCGGATCGGATGCGAATGGCACGTGGATGGAACGCGGGCGGCCAGCGGCGGCGCGCCTGGCGCGGGCGGAACGGGCGAGGCGGGGGAATCGAACAGCGGGGAAGAAGAGGCGGGCGGCGCGAGCCGCCCCGAAGCGAGGGAACTGCGAAGGTGCGTCAGCTTTGGCCGGTGGCGACGGTCACGCTCCACTGGTTCTGCGCGAAAACGCGGGCCATGCGCGCGGGCGGCGCCGCGTCGACGATCAGCCCGGCAATGTGCGGCACGGGGGCGATCCGGACCGGCGTGCCGTGCTCGAACTTGGTGTGGTCCGCGAGCACATAGACCTCCTTGCCGGCCTTCATCATCAGGTGGCGCTGCTCGGCGGCGAGCCGCGAGTAGTCGGTGAATTCCCCTTCGGGCGAGATGCCGCCCACGCCGAGGAACACGAGATCGCAGCGAAAATGCGCGAGCGCCGCCATCGTCTCGACGCCGAATGCGGCCTCGTCGTTGGGCTCGATGTCGCCGCCCAGCATGATGACCTTCACGCCAGGCGAGCGGCACAGCAGCAGCGCGATCGGCAGGCTGTTGGTGATCACCGTGAGGTCGCTATGGTTGGCGAGCGAGGCCGCGAGGCCGAGCGTGGTCGAGCCCGAGTCGATCAGCACGACCATGCCGTTGGTCACGAGGCGCGCCGCCGCCGCACCGATGGCCGCTTTGCCCATTGCGTTGGCCGCCTCGCGCGTGGCGAGCGATGGCTCGTCTTGCGGCCGCTTCGCGGCGCCGCCGTGGACGAGAGAGAGACGCCCCTGCTCGGCCAGCGTCTTCAGGTCGCGGCGAATGGTCTCGCGCGAAACCCCGAGCGTGGCCGACATGTCCGCGACGCTCACGGAGCCGCTCGCGTCGAGACTTTGCAGGATGTAGTCGATGCGGCCTACGGCAAGACGCCGGTTCAGCAGCACGGCCGGCGTAATGGGCGAAGCGGGCGCAATGGGTGGAGCGGGTGGAGCGGGCGCAACCGCAGAAGCGGGCGGCGCGGAGCGGTTATCGGCCATGGTGTCGGGTCTCGATCGAAGCCTGTTAAGTCACAAAATACCACAAAATGCCGCGAGCTTCGATGTGGCATGGCGCCCGCACGCTAAATGGCGCCGTGGGGATACGACAAAAATCCGTGCGCAGCCGATGTGAGGCACCTTGGAGGCCAACCAGCCCGTGCAAACGGGTGGACCGTAACGGCACCCGGCGGATACAGGCTATGTGGTTTTAATGTTGTTTTTTGTTGTTTTGTGTTGCATTCTTTGGCTTGCCATCCTTCCTCGCCACGCTATCTCCTTTCGCATCGAGGCCCATCCCATGTCCATCCCTGTTCCTGCGCATACCCAAGTCGTTATCGTCGGCGGCGGTATCGTCGGTTGTTCCGTTGCGTACCACCTCACGAAGCTCGGCTGGCGCGACGTCGTCCTGCTCGAGCAAGGCACGCTCTCGTGCGGTACGACGTGGCACGCGGCAGGCCTCGTTGGCCAGTTGCGCTCCCAGCAGAGCATGACCAGGCTGATTCGCTATTCGACGGCGCTCTACGCGGAGCTCGAAGCCGAGACGGGGCTGGCCACGGGCTGGAAGCAGTGCGGCTCGCTCTCGGTGGCGCGCACGCAGGAGCGGATGACGCAACTCAAGCGCACGGCGGCCTCCGCGCGGGCCTATGGCGTGGTTTGCGACGTGATCGGGCCGCGCGAGGCCGGCGAGCTATGGCCCGTGATGCGCACCGACGACCTGCTCGGCGCGGTCTGGCTGCCCGGCGACGGCAAGGCGAATCCGACCGACCTCACGCAATCGCTCGCGCGCGGAGCCCGGCAGCGCGGCGCGCGCATCGTCGAAAACACGCGCATCACCGCGGTTCATACCGCTGCGACGCCCGCTGGCCGCGCCGCCACCGGCGTTTCGTGGCGCAACAAGGACGGCGAGGAGGGCACGCTGCACGCGGAGATCGTCGTCAATTGCGCGGGGCAATGGGCGAAGGCGGTCGGGCGGATGTGCGGCGTGACCGTGCCGCTGCATTCGGCAGAGCATTACTACATCGTGACCGAGCGCATCGCGGGCGTGCATCCCGATCTGCCGGTCATGCGCGACCCGGACGGATTCATCTACTTCAAGGAGGAAGTGGGCGGTCTGGTGATGGGCGGCTTCGAGCCGAACGCGAAGCCGTGGGGCATGAACGGGATTCCCGAGAATTTCGAGTTCCAGTTGCTGCCCGACGATTGGGATCAGTTCGAAATCCTGATGGAAAACGCGCTGCAGCGCGTGCCCGCGCTCGAAACCGCGCAGATCCGCCAGTTCTACAACGGGCCGGAATCGTTCACGCCGGACAACAACTTTATCGTGGGCGAGGCGCCCGAATTACGGCGCTTCTTCGTGGGCGCCGGCTTCAACTCGATGGGCATCGCCTCGGCTGGCGGGGCGGGCATGGCGCTCGCGGAATGGATCGTCGCCGGCGAGCCGACCATGGACCTCTGGCCCGTCGACATTCGCCGCTTCGCGCGCTTCAACGGCAACGACACCTGGCTGCACGACCGCGTGAAGGAAACGCTCGGGCTGCACTATGCGATGCCGTGGCCGAACCGCGAACTCGACACGGCGCGACCGTTCCGCCGCTCGCCGCTCTACGCGGAACTCGCGGCCAACGGCGCGTGTTTCGGCAGCAAGATGGGCTGGGAGCGCGCGAACTTCTTCGCGCCGAGCCCGGCCGAGGCGCGCATCGACTATGCGTTTGGCCAGCAGAACTGGCTGCCGTGGAGCGGCGCGGAGCACCGCGCCTGCCGCGAAGGCGTCGCGCTGTTCGACATGACCTCGTTTGCGAAGCTGCTCGTCAAGGGACGCGATGCGCAAGCGGTGTTGCAGGAGATCGTCGCCAATGACGTGGCCGTGCCGGTGGGCTCCACCGTGTATTCAGGGTTGCTGAACGAACGCGGCACCTACGAATCGGATCTCACGCTCACGCGTCTCGCCGACGATCAATACCTCGTGGTGACGGGCTCCGCCCAGGCGACGCGCGATCTCGACTATCTGGAGAAAGCGATTGCGCAGGACAGGCATTGCGTGCTGGTGGACGTGACGAGCCAGTACGCGGTGCTCGCCGTGATGGGGCCGCAGTCGCGGGCGCTGCTGCAAAGCGTGTCGAAGGCGGACTGGAGCCCCGAGGCATTCCCGTTCGGGCAAAGCCGCGAGGTCGATATCGGCTACGCGACCGTGCGCGCGACGCGCCTCACCTATGTGGGCGAACTGGGCTGGGAACTGTACGTGCCGGTCGAGTTCGCGGTGGGGGTCTACGAGACCCTGCATGCAGCGGGCAAGGCGTTTGGGGTCGTCAACGGCGGGTACTACGCGATCGATTCGCTGCGGATCGAAAAAGGCTATCGCGCGTGGGGCCGCGAGCTTTCGCCCGATTGCAATCCCTTCGAGGCGGGGCTCGCGTTCGCGTGCAAGCTCGACAAGGACATTCCGTTTCGGGGCCGCGAAGCGCTCCTGCGCTTGCGCAATCAGCCGTTGCAGCGACGGCTCGTGGTGCTTACCGCCGAGGGCGCCAGCGACTGCATGCTGTGGGGCGGCGAGGCCATTTTGCGCGACGGCGAGGCGGTGGGCTCGGTCACGTCCGCGGCTTTCGGTCATACGCTTGGCTGCCCGGTCGCGATGGGCTTCGTCTCGCGCGAGGATGGCGCGGTAGACGCGGCGTGGCTCGCTGGCGGACGCTATGCGATCGATGTGGCCGGGGAGCAGATTCAGGCCACGGTGCATCTGAGTGCGCCGTACGATCCGCGCGCGTTGCGCGTGAAAAGCTGAACGGGTTTGGGGCAGCGAGGACAGGGCGCCTGATGTGGTGGTGCGAATGTCCTCTCAGCGGGCACGAACGATGCAGGCGACAAACCGTGCCAATGCAGAGGCGTATTCCCATGCCGCCGTGCCTCGTAGCGCCCACCGCACCGCGCCTCACCTGCCTCACTGTGCGTATTAGCCCCGAGTGACCTATTCTGGAGAGACACCGAAAGTTCGTTCCATTCCAGCTTTTCGACAGGAGGTGTGCCATGTCGATGTCGCCAACTTTGCAGGAGTGCCTGCGCAGCAAAGGTTCCCGCTACGAAATCGTGCGTCACCCCTACAGCCATTCCAGTATGGAAACGGCAGCGGCGGCGCATGTCCCGGGTGACCGTCTCGCGAAAACCGTGCTGCTGGAAGACGAGCACGGTTATGTGGCCGCCGTGCTGCCCTCGACCTACGCCGTGCAGCTCTCCGAGCTATGGAGCAAAACGGGCCGCAAGCTCGGGCTCGCCACGGAAGTCGAACTGCGCGAGCTGTTCAAGGACTGCGATGCGGGCGCGTTACCGCCGATCTGCATGGCTTATGGCATGAAAACCTACCTTGAAGCGAGCCTCGCGGGACAACCGGACGTCTACTTCGAGGCCGGCGACCACGAAGCGCTGATCCACATGGACGGCGATCAGTTTCTGGCGCTAATGGACGATGCCGAGCGCACGCATTTCTCGCGGCGCATGCGTGGTATGAGCGCCATGAGCGGCATGGGCAGCATGAGCGGACGGCAGTGAGGCGAGGGCCTGCGGCGAGCGGTTTCGACGATTGGCTGCCGCAGGCGCACGCGTTGCGCGGGTTAGTGCGCCGGTGCCGCGGCGACGTAGGCGTTCGTGTACGTGCGGCTCAAATCGATATGCTTCCCCTTGATCGCCGGATTAATCGCGGCTAGGACATGCAGGACGTTCTCGGGGCCGCCGGCGGGCATTTTCCCATCGGGCGTGTACATCGACAGGGTCGACTTCAGGGCCTGCACGTAAAGCGCTTTGTCGCCGCCGTAATAGTCCTTCGGCATCTGGTCGGCGATTTCGTCGGCGGAATGCGAATGAATGTACGCCATGGTGCGGGCGATCGCGTGCGCGAGACCCGCGGCCTGTTGCTTGTGCGAGGCCAGCCAGCCGGCATCCACGTAGAGCCCCGTGAACGGATAGATGCCGCCCAGCGCTTTTTGCGTGCCCTCGACCGTGCGCATGTCCACCATGACCGAGGCGTCGCCTTTCGCGAGGAGTCTCGATACGGTCGGCTCGGTTGTCATCCCTGCATCGATGCGGCGTTGCTGAACGGCGGCAATGAATGAATTGTCGGCGCCCACCGGCAGCGTCGAATATTGCTGCATTGCGATGCCGCTTTTCAGCGCCATATAGCGCGTCAGAAAGTCGGTCGAGGAACCGAGGCCCGTCACACCCAACGTCTTGCCCTTTGCGTCGGCCATGCTCTTCATGGGCGACCCCTTCGAGACCACCTCGACTTCGCCTGGAACCTGGAGGAACGTCGCGATCGAACACACCTCCTTGCCCTTGCTTTGCAGGTCGATCGTATGGTCATAGGCGCCGGCCACGGCCTGCACCGATCCTGAAAGCAGCTCGTTTTCTGCATCGACGCCGGAGGGCTGTGAGAGCAACTCGACCTGGAGCTTTTCGTCCTTGAAATAGCCGAGTTGATCGGCCAGTTTGACCGGCAGATAAATGAACTTCGAAATGCCGCCGACCATGATCGAAATGGTCGGGCTATCGCCGGCCCATGCAGGCGACATGCCAACGGCGCTGGCAATTGCAGCGGCAATGCAGCAAAGACGGGCTTTCGATACGCGGATCATGGGTGTCTCCTTGTTGAAGATTCTTCGAATGCGCTCGCCGGCCGCTTGTGACACAGCGAACGCACGGGCGCTCAAAACTTGTGACGGATGCCGATGCGCAAGGAAACCTGCTTGTCGGTGGCGGATGGCGTCAGACCTGTGATTTGCGCCACGGCGCTCTGGCCGAGCGAGTCCGTGCCGCTGGTCTTCTCGTAAACCGCGAGGGTATAGATATCTGTTCTTGCCGAGAGGAAATAATCGAGGCCTGCGCTGAACAAGTTGTAATTGGCGCCGCCTTTGCCGCCCGCGCCGCCATTGCGCGTGTAGTCATAGGCAACGCCGCCCAGCAGCGATGGCGTGATCTGATATTTGGCGTTGATTTCGACGTTATTGAATGCAGCGGTGCCTTTATAGTGCAGCGTATTCGGCCCGGACGCGGAGCCCATGTTTTCGAAACGCGTGTTCGAATACGCAAGGTTCACGTTGAGCGAGCCCAGCACCACGCCTGCGCCCACGCCGGCGATTTCGAGGTGGTTCGCCGATGCATAGCCTGCGAAGACAGGGTTGCTTTCCGGACTCGTCGGGCTGCCGAAGCTTCCGAGGTTGTTGGTGGTGGCAGGCCCCGCATTCGGGTTGGCGCCGAAGAACGAGGTGTTTGGATTGCGGATGTTCAGGTAGCCCGCGCCAATGGAAAACGGGCCATGCGCATACGACGCGCCGGCGCCCCAGATCCAGTTGCTCGAAAACGAGCCCGCCGTGCCGCCGAGATTCATCATCGCTTCCACGGTAAGCCCGCGATAATTGGCGCTGCGGAACTTGATCGAGTTGTTGATGCGCCGCGAATTGAGCGCGTTGTCCAGATCGCTCGGGTGCGAGCTCATATAGCCGCCCCATTGCGGCGCGGCAAGAAATGGCCCGTACATATCGACCACGGGGTCGTACTGGCGGCCCAGCGTGACGGTTCCCGCCGGGCTGCGCAAGCCCACGAACGCTTGCCGGCCGAACAGCGCGCCACCTTGATTGAGCGCGCCATTGTTGCTGTAGAGGCCGCTTTCGAGCACGAAAATCGTCTTCAGTCCGCCGCCCAGATCTTCGGTGCCGCGCAAGCCCCAGCGGCTGCCTTGCAGGCCGGCCGAGCCGCCTTCGATCATCGCGATTTGATGCGCGCCTTTGGGGGCTGCTGCGGTCTTTGCCGTCTGCACGTTGCTCGTGTAGTTAATCCCGCTGTCGATAATGCCGTAGAGCGTGACATTACTTTGTGCGTGTGCAAGACCGGCGACGCCATTCAGCACTACGAATGACAGTAGCGACTTCTTCATCAAATAATCTCCTCTGAAACGCATGGTGTTGGTGTGATGCTGTGTGATGTTTTTCCCGGCACGCGCCGGACTGCTGTCCGGCGACCGGGGTGTGACTCGATGGCTAGCGGCTTTGATTGGCGACGGCGCCGTGCGCTTCACTTGCGGGCTGCTCGTTGATGCGGATGAAGAACGTCATCAGGAACGAGAAGACCAGCAGCGCCGAGAGAAACAGCAGGCCCGGCGTCGCGCTCTGTCCCGAACCCTTGATATAGCCGATCGCAAACGGTCCCACGAAGCCGCCCAGATTGCCGACCGAATTGATGACGGCAATGGAGACGGCCGCGCTCGAACGGGTGAGGAACAGCGTAGGCAACGCCCAGAACGGCGACTTGAACGCGTAGAGTCCGGCCAGGCTCAAGCTGATCATCGCAATCGACACATAGGGGTTCGTCGCGAGCCCGGCGCCGAGCAGGGCCAGTGCCGCCACGCCCAGCGGAATCGCCGAATGCAGGCGCCGTTCGTTGCGGCGGTCCGAGCTGCGCGACCACAACACCATCGCAATCGTTGCGACGAGGTACGGCACCATCGCGATGAGCCCGACCTGCGTGTGGGTGAGCGTCTTCGAGAATCCCTTGATGATCTGCGGCATCCAGTAACCCACGCCCAGGCTGCCGCACTGGTAGACGAAATAAATGAACGATAGATACAGCACCTTCGGATTGGTCATCGCCTTGAGCGAGCCGATGTGCTTCACGTTGGGCCGGGCCTTGCGGTCATTGGCGAGTTCGTTGAGCAGCCAGTCGCGCTCCGCGGGCTTGAGCCACTTTGCGTCGGCGGGCTTGTCGGTGAGCCACGCGAAGCACAGCACGCCGCCGATCAAGGCCGGCACGCCTTCGAGCACGAGCATCCAGCGCCATCCGCTCCAGTGCAGCCAGTGAACGTTGTCCATCACCCACGTGCTCAGCGGCGCGCCGATGATGTACGAGACCGGAATCGCCGCCGTGAAGAGCGCGACCGTCGTTGCGAGTTCCCTGGCGCGGAACCAGTAAGTGAGGTAGACGATGATGCCGGGAAAGAAGCCGGCCTCGGCCACGCCCAGCAAGAAGCGCAGGACATAGAGCTGCGTGGCGTTCTGTACGAACGCGGAGCCCACCGAAACCATGCTCCATGTCACGAGAATGCGGGCGATCCAGACGCGTGCGCCATATTTGTTGAGCATGACATTGCTTGGCACTTCGAATAAAAAATAGCCGATGAAGAAGATGCCCGAGGCAAAGCCGAAGGCTTCGCTCGTCAACGCCAGCTCGTGATTCATCTGCAGCGCCGCGTAGCCGATGTTCGCGCGGTCGATATACGAAATCACATAGAGGATGAAGACGAACGGAATGATGCGCCAGGCGATCTTGCGCACGAGGGCGCGTTCGTCAATGACAGTGGTCGTGTCTTGCATGGATGTCTCCACCGGCGCCCAGATGCGCCGGTTCGTGCGTGATTCGAGAATGAGTCAAAAATGAGCGTCAGGGCTGGAATGGCAAAAACACCATGCAGACCGGGCTGCCCGAACTCGCGACAAAGCCGGTGGGCGAAAGGCGGCCCGATTGCGCGTCGATCGAGAACGCGACGATGGTGTCGCTGTCTTCGTTGAGGGCGTACATGAAGCGGCCGTCCGGCGTGCTCGCGATGAAGCGCGGCGTCTTGCCGAGGGTGGGCTCGGCGCTTACGAAGCGCAGGTGGCCGGTCGCGGGATCGATGCTGAATACCGCGATGCTGTCGTCGCCGCGATTGGACGCATAGACGAAGCGCCCACCGCGATCCACTTCGATTTCCGCGGCGCGGCTGTTGCCGGTGCAGGTGTCGGGCAGGGTCGACAGTACTTGCAGCGGGGCGAGCGCGCCGCTGGCCGCGTCGTAGCGATACGTCGCGACGGTCGAGTCGAGCTCGTTGACGACCCACGCGTGGCGACCATCGGGGTGAAAGGCAATGTGGCGTGGTCCCGCGCCTTCGCGCGAGACCACGAACGGAGAATCGGCTGGCGCGAGCTGGCCGTTTTCGAAGCGGAACGAAAACGTGCGATCGAGACCCTTGTCCGGCACGATCACGAAACGGCCGCTGGGATCGAACGGATTGAAGTGCGGCTTGGCCTGCTGCTGCTCGACGCGGTGCGGCCCGACTGGGCCTTCCAGATGCACGAGTTGCGCGACGGGCTCGAGCGAACCGTCGGCGGCGACAGGCAGCACCGCGAGGCTCGCGCTGATGTGATTGGCAACGATCACATAGCGCCCGGTCGGATCGATCGCGAGGTGCACGGGGTTCTTGCCCCCGGTGCTCTGCCGGTTGAGGAACGTGAGCTTGCCGCTCGTCTTGTCCACCTTGAACGCGCTGATGTCGCTCAGATCGCCGTGCACGGCATAAAGGCGCTCGCCGTTGTGGCTCAGCGCGAGAAACGACGGGTTGACGAGGTCCTTGACGAGTTCGACGAGCGTCAGCGCGCCGGTCCGCGTATCGACCTGGAAGACGCTGATGCCATCGCCGCGGGCGTTCCGTTCGCGCGTGGTGCGCGAGCCGACATAAGCAAACATGGGTTGAATTCCTTTCAAAACAGGGTAGTACAGGCCGTTTCAGCCGTGCGTGCCGACAACGGTCTTGCTGCTCGGGTTTTCACTATGATTGCATTTTTACTTAGAAAAATGCAAAAATACAGTCATGGAAAACACTGACACCCCCCTGATCGGCAGCCTGGACGTCTGCGGCGTCCCGCTGCGCTACGTGGATCTGCCTGCGATGTTCGGCGCGGCGCTGCACGAGTTGCCCGTCGTGCTGCGGTTGCTGCTCGAAAACGTGATCCGCAACACCGATGGCGAAGAGCGCGCGCAGGCCGTTGCGGCAATCCTCGCGTGGCGCGAGCGCGCCACCAGCGAGCACGAAATCGCGTTTCAGCCCAATCGCGTGCTGATGCACGACACGACGAGCACGCCAGCACTGGTCGACATCGCCGCGATGCGCGACGCGCTTGCGGAAGCCGGCGCCGATCCCGCCGCGCTGAACCCCGTGCTGCCGGTCGATTCGTCGGTGGATCATTCGCTTGCGGTCGAAGCGTTTGGCCGGCCCGAGGCGGCTTCGGAGAACCTCTCGCTCGAATTGCGCCGCAACGCCGAGCGCTACCGCTTCCTGCGCTGGGCGGCGCGCTCGCTCACGGGCGTGCGCATCCATCCGCCGGGCACGGGAATCATGCATACGATCAATCTCGAGCAACTCGCGACGGTGGTGACGCGCGTCACGCGCGAGGGAGCAGAGTGGGCCGTGCCCGACACGATGATCGGCACGGACAGCCACACGCCGATGATCAATGGCATCGGCGTGCTCGGCTGGGGTGTGGGGGGACTCGAAGCGCAGACGGTGATGTTCGGCATGCCGGTGATGCAGCGCATTCCCGATGTGATCGGCGTGCGTCTCACGGGCGCGTTGCAGCCGGGCGTGCTCGCCACGGATCTCGCGCTCACGGTTACGCAGCGGTTGCGCGCGATCGGGGTGTCGGGCGAGTTCGTCGAATTCTTCGGGCCGGGCGTCGCGACCTTGAGCGCGGGCGAACGCGCCGTGGTGGCGAACATGGCGCCCGAGTACGGCGCCGCCACGGGTTTCTTCCCCGTGGACACGCACACGCTCGACTATCTGCGCGAGACCCATCGCGCGCCAGACGCCGTGCAACTCGTCGAGGCGTTCATGCGCGCCGCGGGCCTGTGGTTCGACCCCGAGGCCACGCCGCGCTACACGCGCACGATCGAGATCGATCTTGCGAGCATCGGCATGCACGTGGCCGGGCCGCGCCGTCCGCAAGACCTGCTCGATTACACGGCGCTGCCCGCCGCGCTGTCGAAGCTGGAATTCCGGCCAAAGACGCCGCATGCAACGATGCCGCGCCATCCCGTCGCGATCGCGGCCATCACGAGTTGCACGAATACGTCGGATCCCGCGCTGCTGATCGCGGCGGGTCTCGTCGCCCGCAAGGCGCGCGCGAAGGGGCTTGCGGTGCCCGCATGGATCAAGACGTCGCTCGCGCCAGGATCGCCGGCTGCCGCTTCGTATCTCGCGCGCGCCGGTTTGATCGACGACCTCTCGGCCGTGGGCTTCGACATCGTGGGCTACGGCTGCACGACCTGCATCGGCAATTCGGGGCCGCTGACCGAGCCGGTCTGCGCGGCACAGGCCGAAGGCAGAATCTATCCGGTGGCGGTGCTTTCGGGCAACCGCAATTTCGCGGGGCGCATTCATCCCGATCTCGACCTCGGCTTCATCATGTCGCCGCCGCTCGTGATCGCGCTCGCGCTCGCGGGCAATGCCGAAATCGACTTGAGCCGGGAGCCCGTGCAGCGCGCGGCGGACGGCACACCGGTCTGGCTGCGCGAACTGTGGCCCACGCGCGAGGAAGTGGCCGCGCTCGTGGCCCGGTCGACCGATCCCGAGGACTATCCGCGCGCGTTCGCCGTGGCGAGCCGCAATCCCGCATGGCACGAACTGGACGCGCCAACCTCCGCACGCTTTCCGTGGGATCCGGCCTCGACGGCATTGCGCCGCCCGCCGTTCGCCGCGCTGGAGCAGGGCAGCCAGCTCGGCCACTATCGTGCGCATCCGCTGCTCGTGCTCGGCGACGACGTCACCACCGATCACATCTCGCCGGCCAGCGCGATCCCGAAGGAGAGCTTCGTTGCCGATTTTCTCGTCTCGCGCGGCGACGACCGCAACGACCTGAACGTGTTCGCTTCGCGGCGCGGCAACTGGGAAGTGATGATGCGCGCGGCGTTCTACAGCAAGACGCTTGTGAACTGCCTGAAGCCCGGCATGCCGGTCGCGCATACGCTGCATGTGCCGAGCGGCGAGGTGCTGCCGATCTTCGAAGCCGCGCAACGCTATGCCGAAGCCGGCGACGCCGTCGTGCTGGTGGCGGGCGAGCGCTACGGCACGGGCTCCTCGCGCGACTGGGCGGCGAAGGGCCAGCGCCTGCTCGGCATTCGCGCGGTGCTGGCCGCGAGCTTCGAGCGCATCCATCGCTCGAACCTCATCGGCATGGGCATCCTGCCGCTGCGCTTCGCGCCCGGCACCCACCCGGATACGCTCGTGCTTGGCCCGGGTGATATGCTCGAAGTCCACGCGGATGCCGCCACGATCGCGCCGCGCTGCACGGTGCCGGTGCGCATCGTGCGCGCCGATGGCCGAATCGACGCCATCGACGTGCGCGCGGCCGTGGAGACGCAGCTCGAATGCGCGCTGCTGCGCTCGGGCGGCGTGATTCCGCTGATCCTGCAAAAAACACTCGCGAACGGGGGCGTCTGACTGAAACCCTTGCGTCGCGCGGCTGGCTGACTGAAATGATTGACCGATCCATTGCGACCCAGATTGTCGAGCTGATCAAAAACGAAGGACTCGAGGCCGGCGCGCATCTGCCCGCGCAGATGCTCGCCGACCGGCTGCGCGTGTCGCGCTCGCCGGTGAACGAAGCGCTCGCGCTGCTGCACGACAAAGGCGTGCTCAGGCGCGAGAAGAATCGCGGCTTCTTCGTGGCGCGGCCCCTGGTCGAGGCGCTTTCGGATGTGGTGGAGGAACTGGGCCTGGGCGAGACCGACCTCATTACGAGTGTGTACTTCCAGATTGCCGACGACCGCCTCAAGGGCGAATTGCCCGACGTGTTTTCCGAGCAGTTGATCCGCACGCGCTATGGCTTGACGGGCGCGCAACTGAACGCGGTGCTTAGCCGGATCGCGCAAGAAGGCTGGGCGGAGCGCAAGCCCGGCTATGGCTGGGAGTTTTCGCCGATGCTCACCACGCCCGACAGCCTGCTCAAGTCGTACCGCCTGCGTCTCGCGCTGGAGCCCGCCGCGCTGCTCGAACCCGGCTACCGGCTCGAGCGCAAGGTGCTGGAGCGCTGCCGCGAAGTGGAAAAACATCTGCTGGCGGGCGGCATTGAAACCGACACCGCGGATCAATTGCACGAACGCGGCGTGCGCTTTCACGAGTCGCTGGTCGAGGCCTCGGGCAACAGCTTTTTCATCGACACGATCCGCCGCGTGAACCGCGTGCGCCGCCTGCTTTCGTATCGTTCGATGCAGCATCGCGAACGCTACGCCGAACATGCAAAGCAGCATCTGCATGTGCTCGAACTGCTCGAGCGTGAGCGCAACGAGGAGGCGTCCGAGGAACTGCGCCAGCACTTGCTGCATACGCTCGATGCGCTCGCGCGCATCCGCGAAATTTTCGAACCCTGACTAGCGCAAAGCCGAAAAATCATGAACATCGATTCCACCCTCGTCGAAACATTCGCGCCCACGGGCACGTTGCGCGCGTCCATCAACCTCGGCAATCCCATCCTTGCGAATCGCGACCCGGCTTCGGGCGAAGCGTTCGGCGTTTCCGTCGATCTCGCGCGGGCTTTCGCGCAGCATCTCGGCGTGCCGCTCGAACTCGTGGTGCTCGACACGGCGGGCAAATCGGTGGAAGCCGTGAGCGAGGAGCGTGCCGATTTCGGTTTCTTTGCCGTCGATCCCAAGCGCGGCGAGACGATCGCGTTCACCGAACCTTACGTGCTGATCGAAGGGTTCTATATGGTGCGCGACGCGTCGCCCGTGCGGACCAACGCGGAAGTGGACCAGCCGCACAATCGCGTCGCGGTCGGCAAGGGCAGTGCTTACGATCTCTTTCTCACGCGCGAGTTGAAGGCCGCCCAAATCGTGCGCGCGCCTTCGTCGCCCACGGTCGTGCAAACGTTCCTCGAACAAGGGCTGGAAGTGGCGGCGGGCGTGAAGCAGCAACTCGAAGCGGATGCGCGCAAGTCGCCGGGGCTACGTTTGCTGGGCGAGCGCTTTATGGTGATTCGCCAGGCGATGGGCGTCGCGAAGAGCAGGGGGCCGCGCGCCGCCGCCGCGCTTGGTGAATTCGTCGAGGCGATGAAGGCGTCGGGATTAGTGGAGGAGGCGCTCGCGCGCCATGGAATCGAGGGCGCTTCGGTCGCGCCTGCTGCAGGCGTGCAGGTTACTCGGTAGTGGGTTTTGCTTTTTTGCTTTTTCGCGTTTCCTTGTGTTCGTGTCGGTCTGCTAGTGTTGCCCCTGTGCGGGGCGGCACTAGCAGACCGACACGAACACAAGGAAACGCGACAAACCCAGACACCGAAAAAACCCAAGGCCCTAAAACATATGCACAATGCCGACCGCAATCGCGAGTTGATTGGCGCCCGTTGCGACCGGTGTCGTCGATCCTGTCGCGCTGAGCGCGGACTTCGAACTGTTGATCACGTAGGTCGCGTCGGTATAGAGCGCGGTGCTCTTGGACAGCCAGTAATCCGCATTCACGCCTGAACTGAGCGCGTGGGCGGATATGTGCCGATACGAGTGATAGTACGAAGCCGCCGACACTTGAAACGACGGCGTGATCTTGTATCGCACGCCGCCATACGCCATGTACTGCGGCGGCGATGCTTCCAGCGTGGCGGCGATATTGTTGAGCAACAGCTCATAGCCGCCGTAGAGCGTGGCGTTGCCGATCTGCCAGGAGCCGCCCGCAACATAACGGCGCTCGTCGTCGCTCGAAGACGCGAGGGTCTGGCCTTGCCGCTGCTCGTAGACAAACGTCAGGTTGAACGCACCCTGCCGATAGCGGGCGCCGACGTCATACTGTTTTCCCACCCGAAACGCGCCCGGCACTTGCGAGCCGTTGGGCACCGTGGAATCGTAGCCGAAGCTGTAAAGGGCATTGAATTCGAACGGGCCGACATGCCCCAGGTAGTCGAGCGCGTTGTCGGCGCGTCCCACGAACTGCGCATCCTGGGCGGGCAGGCCGTAGCTCGAGTAGGCGAGCGGATCGAGCGCGAGAAAGTAGCGGTACATCGGCGTCATCTGCCGGCCCGCCATCACCGAGCCGAACCGGTCCGACTCGAGGCCCACGAAGGCCTGGCGGCCAAAGAGCCGGCCGCCTTGCTGCAAGGTCCCGTTGTTCATCGCAATGCCGGATTCGAGGGTAAAGATGGACCGCAGGCCGCCACCGAGATCCTCTTTGCCGGTCAAGCCCCAGCGCGAATTGATGCGGTTGCCCGTATTCAGCCGGAAGAGACTTCCTTGCCCTTTCTTCGCAGCGTGGCTCACGTATTCGACGCCGGAATCGAGAATGCCGTAAAGCGTGATCGAGGACTGCGCATGCGCGACATTGTTCACGGTCCCGCCCGCGCCCAGGATGAGCAGCCCGCCTATTGCCCTGCTCATGCGATTCGATTTCATGCTGTCTCCAGTTTTAATAATAGTCGTACTAAATATATGAATGACGGCAAGCACGTCGTGCGTTGCCGGGCGATGCGTCCTGCTATTCGCGGGAAATATGCTTGCTGACGAAGAACATGGCAGCCATGCCGATCACGGGGCCAATGGCGAGTGTGAGCAGCGCAAGCATGAATGAATGCGTGCCGCCATAAACATGGCCCACGGCGAGCGGCGAAACCACGCTGCCCATTTGCCAGATCGCGTTGGTCCAGCCCGCGGCAGCACCGGCCAGACGTTTGCCCGAAGCGTCGCTGATCTGCGCCATCAGAACCGGCAGGTAGCCGTACGAGAAGGCGCCCAGGACCGGGGCGATCAGATAGAACTGCGCGGTCGTCGAGCAGGCGCCGAAGATCAGCAGCGTGATGGTGAAGGCAAGCAGGCAGAGAATCGAAATAAGCTTGCGCGACACGCCGGGAAGGTCGGAAATCCAGCCAAGGACCGGCTTGGCAATGACCGCGCCAATCCCGAACGACGCAACGATGGAGCCGGCCACCACGGGCGAGATGCCATATTGGCGGGTCATCAGCGCATTGCCCCACGCGCCGAATCCCACGGTCGCCCACAGACCGCCGCAGCCTGCGATCGCGAGCACGATCAGATTGCGGTTGCGCAGCAGGCCGAGCATCTCCGTCGCGCTGTTGCGTGCCGGCGGTTGATCCTGGGTGGGGCGGTTCTTCAGGAAGAGCAGGGAGACGATGCCCCATGCAACCGTGATGCCGCCCAGCATGCGAAAGGCGTTGGACCAGCCGTGCTGCGCGGAGAACGACGGGACGATCGCGTTTGCGAGCACGACGGCCAGCGACGTCGCCGTGGTGTAGATGCCCATCGCACGGCCCCGGTCGCGCACGAACCAGGCAGGAATGATCTTCATGCCGGCCGAATAGTCGGCGCCTGCGGCAAAGCCCATCGCAAGCTGTATGACGATCCCCATCGTGAGCGAGCGGGTATCGCCGAAGTAGAACGTGAAGACGCCGAGCGGCAGCAGGGCCAGCGTCATCATCGCGCGGCCGCCGAGCAGGTCGGTGAGAATGCCGCCAATCACATTCGCGATGACGTAGCCCGAGTAGAACGCCGTCACGAACGCGCCGAGCATCGCGACGCTGAGGCCGAGCGACGCGCCCACGGGCGCGGCCACCGTACTCCATGCAACACGATCCACGTAGCTGAGCAGAAAGGCCGCCCAGACGATGAACAGGGCAATCCAGCGGTAGGCGCCGGCCTGCGTGGCCGCCGCGTTTTGCTCCGACCAGACGCCATACGTTGCGTCGCCTGACGACGCGAGATCTTTCTCCATGACTCCTCCGATGCGGGGCGCAAATGGGCGCCCCTTTTATATTCCGGCCTGCTCTGGCCTGTTATTGCTTTGGAATGGTTTTGGTTGTCCTGGGATGGGCGATGCCGCTAGAGATCGAGCACGAGCAATTTCGACTTCGCGCGCGAGCAGCAAGGCAGGAACTGGTCGTTGCGGGCCTGCTCCTCGGGCGAAAGATAGAGATCGCGATGATCGGGCTCTCCATCGAGCACGCGCGTGATGCAGGTTCCGCAGATGCCTTGCTCGCAGGAGACGGGGACGTCAACGCCGGCGTCGGCGAGCGCCTGCGTGATCGTGCGCTCCGCGGGGATCGCCACGATGCGCCCGCTGCGCGCCAGCCGGACCTCGAACTCTGCATCGTTCGCATGACTCACTGGCGCCGCCGCGAAAAACTCGTAGTGCAGCTGATGCTCGGGCCAGAGCGCCGAGCGCGCCGTATCGAGCACGGCCTGCATGAATCCCTGCGGACCGCAGACATACAGATGGGTGTCGGGTTGCGGCGTGGCGAGCAGCGCGCGCAAATCGAGGCGCTGGGCGTCGTCGCCATCGTCGAAATGATACTGGACGCACTCGGACCACGCAGCGCCTGCGATGCGTTCGAGAAATGCTGCGCGCGTGCGCGAGCGGGCGCAATAGTGCATCTCGAACTGCGCGTTCGCCCGGTCCAGATGCCCGGCCATGCAGAGCAGCGGCGTAAGTCCGATGCCGCCCGCCAGCAGCAGATGCTTCACGTTACCTTGGGCGAGCGGGAAATGATTGCGCGGCGCGCCGATGCGAATCTCGTCGCCTTCACGCACGGCTTCGTGCATGGCCGCCGATCCGCCGCGCGACTGGGCGTCGCGCAATACTGCGATCTGGTAGCGGTGGCGCTCCTCCGTCGAATTGCACAACGAATACTGTCTGACGAGGCCGCCGGGAACGTGCACGTCGATATGCGCACCCGCATCGAATGCGGGCAGCGCGCGACCGTCGGGGCTCGCGAATTCGAAGCTGACGATGTCTTCGGCCTCGATGTGCCGGCGCACGACGCGCAGCGTAAGCGTAGAGTCGTTCATGCCCATCATCCTTTACATGATCGACAGGCCGCCATCGACCATCAGCGTGGTGCCGGTGATGAACGATGCTTCGTCGCTGGCGAGCCAGAGAATCGGCCATGCGACTTCTTCGGGGCTGGCCCAACGGCCGATCAGCGACGTGTCCTGCCGCTGGGTCTTGAGCGCCTCGACGCTGTTGCCGGCAGCACGCGCGCGATTGACGTGAAAGTCGGTGAGGGTGGAGCCCGGACATACCGCATTGATGCGCACGCCATGCGACGCTTCTTCGAAGGCGAGCGTGCGCGTCATCGCGAGCATGCCCGCCTTGGTCGCGTCGTAGAGGCCCATGCCCTTGCGGCCCGTCACGGCATAGCACGACGAAACATTGACGATGCTCGCCGCGCCCGACTGGCGGAGCAGGGGCAGCGCGGCTCTGCAATAGTTCGATGTTCCAATCAGATTGACCGAAACCATGTCCTGCCATTCGCTGGGCGTGGCGTCGGCCAGCGCGCTGTAATTGCGCATGGCCGCGTTGTTGACCAGGATGTCCAGCCGGCCGAACGAATCGGCGGCCAGGTGTGCCGCCTCGAGCGCCGCTGGCGCGTTCGCCACGTCGGCTGCGAAGGTCTTCACACGGGCCGAGGGATCGCGGGCGAGCAATTCGCCGGCGACGTGATCGAGCGCTTGCGCATTCGCGTCGACCAGCACGACGGCCGCGCCTTCGTCGCAGAAGACGCGGGCCGTCGCAGCGCCGATTCCGCCGCCGCCGCCCGTGATCAGCGCGACCTTGGCTTGAAGTCTTTTACCTTGCTGCATTGCATGCCGGCGCAACGCCGGCCTCCTTGTTTCGGATTACGAATGATGATTCGTGGCGCAAAGCCAGCGCCGGGCGAGCAGGATCAGATCGAGTAGACCGGCTGGTCCTTGCCGTCGGCAAGGTGAATCACGGCCCATTCCTGCGGCTTCTGCTCGCGCGGCAACAATGCCCCTGCCGCGCGCACGCGCTGCTGGTCGGCATCGATGGCCGGCGGATCGCTATCGGGAAGCAGCGCCGTGGCGGCCTCGTACAGCATGCGGCGCGCCATCACGATCGCGCGGTCCGTGGGCAGCAGCTTTTCTTTGCTGTGATCCTGGATCGGCCCCATGCTTTCCTGAAGCGACGCGTCCTGCATCGCAAAGCCGAACACGCCGGAATACGCGCGCTTGTCCTTCTGCGCCTGGCGATCGATCAGATAGTCGTTGTCCTTGTTGGCCCTGGGGCGGAACGTGCCCGGTTCGTATTCGCAGTGAATGCCCTTGCCGGCTTCCAGATCGCTCAGCTCCTGCTCGCTGAGCGGGCGATCCGGGCGGAAGTTGATGCTCCAGGCCCAGCAGTTGTGATCGTCGATGGGCACCCACACGTGGCCGGCCAGCGAGTGATCGCCGAAGGGCGGGATCAGCGTGTACCACGGGAACAGCCACTGCGTGATGCGCCAGTAGTACGAGTCCGGCTCGCCGTTGCGGCGGCCAAACAGCGTGAGGCCGAACGGCTGCTTCTCGATCTCGAAGATCACGTTGCCGTCCGCCTTGATGTAGTCGAGCGCCTTGGTGTCCTGGTGCATGGGGTCGTCGTCGACCTCATAGCGGTGCACATACGAAACGTGGCTCGTGTCGATGCCGCCTTCCATCGCTTGCAGATAGTTCGACTCCTGCAGTCGCTTCGAGACGAATACGTGGCTGTCCGGCAGGTTGCACCACTCCAGATCCGGCGGCGCCGGCTGGCGATCCTTCGGGCCCATGTAGGCCCACACAATGCCCGCGCGCTCGATGCACGGATAGGCGGTGATGCCAATGTGCTTGCAGGCCTGCGGGGCGGACGGCACGTCCACGCACTTCCCGTCGCGGTCGAACTTGAGACCGTGGTACGCGCAACGGATGCCGTTTTCCTCATTGCGGCCGAAATACAGCGACACGCCGCGATGCGAACAGAACTCGTCGATCAGCGCCGCCTTGCCTTCGGAATCGCGAAAAGCCAGCAGCTTCTCGCCCAGAATCTGTACGCGCACGGGCGGGCAGTCGGGCTCGGCGATCTCGCTCGCGAGCAGAATCGGCACCCAGTAGCGCCGCATCAGGTGACCCATTGCGGTTCCGGGGCCCGTGCGCACCAGTGTTTCTGACATGTTCTTGTCCATCGTCGTCCTCTGAATCGAATGCGGCGTTGTCCGCTGTGTGAGAATGTGATTTCATTCTACGGACATGTGAGATGAAGTCAAGCGGTCGGCAGGCGCTCGGCAAGCGGGACTTTCTCTACAATGTGCAGACGCTCCGCGCGGTAATAGAAAGGAAATTTCAGATGGAAGAAAAAAAGCCGCATGAAAGTGTGCGTGCAGTGGAAAGAGCGCTAGAAATTCTTCTTGCGTTCCAGCCTGGCGACAAGGAACTGACCGTTGCGGAACTCCTTACGCGCGTGAACCTGAGCCGGCCGACGCTGTATCGCCTGCTGAACACGCTGGAACAACGGGGTTTTCTTGCATCGGAGGGCGAGCCGCAGCGGTTTCGCCTCGGGAGCGCCGTTGCCCATCTGGCCCACGTCTGGATGAGCGACCACAGCATCGCGGATCTCGCGCAGCCGATGCTGCGCACTCTCTGGGAGCAAACGTCGGAAACGGTGGCCCTGTTCGTGCCCGATGGCGCCTGGCGTATCTGCGTCGCCGAGATGGAGAGCCCGCAGCCGCTCAGCTTCCGGCGCGGCGTGGGATATCGGGAGAAGCTCGTGTTGGGCGCAAGTGGACGCGCCATTCTTTCGCAGATGCAACTAACCGCCGATGCGCTGCGCCGCTATGTAGCCGATCCCGGCCAGGATCTCTCGCCGCTGCTCGCCGATATCGAACGGATTCGCACACAAGGCTATGGCATGAGCCGTCACGAACTGATCGAGGGCGCCGTCGCCGTGGCCGCGCCGTTTTTCAACGGTGCGAACCAGATAGCGGGATCAATTTGCATTTTCGGACCCAGCGTGCGGGTGACGGACGAGCGGGTCGCTGAATTCGCCGAATTGCTCAAGCGCGAAGCGCGCAACCTGTCACAAGCGTTGGGGCAGCACGTCGTCTAGATTCGTCGGCTGGTGTTACCCGGTGCCATCGGGCACTTAGTAAAAGCCCTCCCTTGAAGCCTGAAAATCCGTTTCCTAATCTTTGAAACGTTTCATATTCAGGCTGAAAGATCGGCATGGACGACCGAAAAAAGGGTGCCAGCACGCTCAAGGACGTCGCGAACGCGGCGGGGGTTTCGCTCGGCACGGCGTCGAAGGCGCTCGCGGGCGCCACGAGCGTAAGCGAAGCGCGGCGGCGCCAGGTCTGGGAGGCGGCGCGCAAACTCGGCTACCGGCGCAACAGCCTGGCCGCCGAACTGCGCAGTTGCCGCTCGACCTCGATTGGCTTCGTCGTGCCCGACCTGACCAATTCGTTCTTCATCGAACTGGTTTGCGCGCTCGAAGACCATGCGCTCGAATGCGGCTACCGGCTCATCCTGGCGCACGCCCAGGAGGATCCCGAACGCGAAGCGGAGCGCATCCGCTTCGTGCTTTCCCGGCAGGTGGCCGGCATGATCATCATCCCGTGCCACGGCTACGCGCACGCAATCAGCGAACTGCGCGAATGCAATGTGCCGCTCGTGATGGCCGATCGTGTCGACAACAGCTTTCCCGCCAACACCGTCACCACCGACAGCCATCGCGCCGCGATGGACGGCACCGGGCATCTGATCGCGCTTGGCCACCGGCGCATCACGTTCATCGTCAACGCGCTCGACCTCGTCAACAGCCGCGAGCGCGCGCAGGGCTATAGGGAAGCGATGCGGCAAGCCGGGCTCGAGCAGCACGCCAAGGTCGTCGTGTGCGGCATGAGCGATACGGAAAGCCACGCGACGACGCTTGGCGTGCTCTCCGCACGCGAGCGGCCGACGGCGCTTTTCACCGGCGCCAATGTTGCGACGCTCGGCGCGCTGCGGGCGATTCGCGATGCCGGGCTGCGGCTGCCGGAAGACATCTCGCTGCTCTCGTTCGACGATGCGCCGTGGATGTCGGTGCTGCGCCCCGGCATCAGCTCGATTCGTCAGCCGGTGGAGGCTATCGGCCGGGCGATCTGGAATCTGCTGCACCAGCAGTTGCAGGGCGAACACCCGGAAATCGTGCACTTGCGTATGCGTGCCGATTTGCGGGTTCGCGAAAGCACGGCCGCGGTGCCCGCCGTGCCCGCCGTGACTGCCGTGCCCGCGGTGCCGTATGACCCATGCGGCGAGACCTCGCCTGCATCCACAGCACCGCCGCTATAACGTTTTATTTTCTGTAGCCCCCCGTGGCGGGCCACGCGTGCGCCGCCCGGTTCATACGACAAAGGAGACAAGACGATGGACAGTCAACGACGCCTGCTTGTTGCGGGTCTGGCCGCGGTGCCGCTTGCCGGTGCAGCGGGTGTTCTCGGGACGCTGGTGAGCGCATCTGCGTTCGGGCAGCAGAAAAAATACCGCTTTGGCTTTTCTCAGGTGACGACGGTCGAGCCTTGGCGCGTCCAGTTCAACAAGGACATGAAAGCCGAAGCCGGGAAGCATCCCGAGGTCGATCTCGTGATTGCCGATGCAGGCGATCGCACCGACAAGCAAAACGCGGACATGGAGAATTTCATCGCCCAGAAGATGGACGCGATCTTCATTTCGCCCAAGGAGTCGGCGGGGTTGACCGGGGTGGTGGAAAAGGCCTTCAAGGCGGGCATTCCCGTGTTCGTGCTCGATCGCGAAGTGAACGGCAATGACTATACGCAGTTCATCGGCGGCGACAACGTGCAGATCGGCCGTGAAGCAGGGTCGTTCGTCGTCAAGCTATTAGGCGGGCCGGGGCATGCCCAGGGCAATCTGGTCGAAGTGTGGGGCGGCTTTGGCGCGCAGCCCGCGCATGATCGTCACGATGGCGCGTTCAGCGTGATCAGCAAGGAGCCCGGCATCAAGCTCGTGGGCGAGCGCGTGGACTGCGACTGGAAGCAGGACAAGGCCTACGAGTATATGAAGACGGTGCTGCGCGTGAATTCGAAAATCGACGTGGTCTATGGCCACAACGATCCCATGGCCTACGGCGCCTACCTCGCGGCCAAGGACGCGGGACGCGACAAGAGCATCAAGTTCGTGGGCATCGACGGCTTGCCTCAGGAGGGCGCCACGTGGGTCGAGCACGGGCTGCTGGCCGGCACATTCATGTATCCCACGCCCGGCGCCGAGGGCATTCGCCAGGCGCTCAAGTTGCTGCACGGCGAAAAAATTCCGAAGAAGGTCACCTTGCCCACCCAAGGCATCTTCGCCGACAACGCCAAGGCTTATATCGCCAGTCACTAAGTTGCCAGTCACTGAGTCGCCAGCCGGAGGGGCCTGAATGAATGCTGTCGTTCCCGCACCGCTGATCGAAGCGGACGGTTTGTCGATCTCGTTCAACGGCAGCGCCGTGCTGTCGAGCGTCGACTTCGATGTCATGGCAGGAGAGGTGCACGCGCTCGTTGGCGAGAACGGCGCGGGCAAATCCAGTCTGATGAAGATGCTGGGCGGGCTGTACACGCCGGACAGCGGCACGATCCGCGTGCGGGGCGCACCTGCGCGGCTCGCGAGCGTGAACGACGCCATCGATGCCGGGATCGCGCTCATCCATCAGGAGCTCAATCTGGTGGATACGCTCTCGGCAGTCGACAACATTTTTCTGGGCAAGGAGCCGCGCACGCGCTTCGGTTTTCCCGACCGGCGCGCGATGCGGGCGGCGGCGCGCGGCGTGCTCGATCAACTGGGTTTCCGGGCGGATCCCGAAACGCTCGTCGGCACGTTGCGGGTGGGCGAAAAGCAGTTGGTCGAAATCGCCAAGTCGCTGGTGGCCGATGCGAAAGTCCTGATCATGGACGAACCAACATCGGCGCTTTCCGACGTGGAGACCCACGCGCTGCTCACGCTCACGAAACGGCTGCGCGAACGCGGCATGGGCATCGTGCTGATCAGCCATCGGCTAGGCGAGGTCTTTGCCGTGGCCGACCGCGTCACCGTGCTGCGCGATGGCCGGCGCATCTCGACGCTGCCGGTGGCGCAGGTCGAATCGTCGACGGCGCTGGTCTCGATGATGATCGGCAAGGACTTCGCACCGCCGGAGCGGGCGGAGGACGAGGCGCCGCGCACGCGCAGCACGAGCATCGAAGTGCGCGACCTCACGCTTTGGGGCCCGGCCCGCGCGATGGTGCGCGATGTGTCGTTCTCGGTGCTCGAGGGCGAGGTGTTTGGCCTTTCGGGTCTGCTTGGCGCGGGCAAGACCGAGGTGCTCGAAGCGATCTACGGAATATCGGCCTATGCGCAGGAGGGCAGCATTGCCGTGGCGGGGCGGCAGCGATCATTCAGGTCTCCAGACGAAGCGGCCGAGGCCGGGCTCGCGTTCGTGACCGAGGACCGCAAAAAGGACGGACTCGTGCTCGACCAGTCGCTCGAAGCGAATTTCATGCTGCCTTCCTTGCCGCGCGTGCCGGGCTTTCCGCTCTATCTTCGGCGCCGGCTGTGCGGCCGGATCGCCGAGCAGGCCAGCGCGTCGCGGGTCAAGCATCGCAGCCTCGCGCAGGCTGCCAATAGCCTGTCCGGCGGCAATCAGCAAAAGCTCATCATCGGCAAATGGCTGATGACGCGGCCGCGCATTCTGCTGCTCGACGAGCCGACGCGCGGCGTGGACGTCGCCGCCAAAGCGGAAATTTACCGGCAGATTCTCGGCGCGGCGCGCGCAGGCGTGACCGTGCTGATTGCCAGCTCCGAGATCGACGAATTGACCTTGCTGTGCGATCGCATTCTCGTCCTGTGCGAAGGGCGCGCGAAACGGGTCCTGCCGCGCAGCGATTTTTCCGGCGATGAGCTCGTTCGTCTCGCCTCTCCTTGAACGCATCGATCGTGACGACGCTTGAAACCTGTTTGAAACGTATTCGAAACGTAATCGGACATCGCCTTGGAGGCTGACCATGCTGCATGTGCAGGACCATGTTGCCGAGCCGGATGCGCCCACGCGCAGGCGCCAACTGAGTACGCTGATGACGCACTTGAAGTACTACCTCGGACTCATTTTGCTGCTCGTGGTGGGCGCCTTCACGTCGCCGCATGCGAGCGACGGCAGCAATATCTTTCTGTCGAGCGCCAATATCTCCGATGTGTTTCGCCAGGTCGCCAATGTCGGCGTGATGTCGATCGGCATGACACTCGTGATCATCACCGCGGGCATCGACCTGTCGGTTGGGGCCATCATGGGTTTGGGCAGCGTGCTCACGGCCATGCTGCTCACCACCGATGGATGGAGCCGGGCGACTTACGCGTCGCTGGTGCTCAACGCGCTCGCCGTATTCTCGATCGTTTTTATCGTGCTGGGCGCATGGCGCAAAGCGTCGCGCGCGCGCGGCGCACATTCAGGCGCACATTCAGGCGCCGCGCTTCCGGTGCTCGGGGTCATCGCGTTGCTGTGCGCGGCGCTTGCGTGCCTGTATATCGTGCAGCATGCGGCGCACCGCATGCCACTCGTTGGGGTGCTCTGGATCGTGCCGCTCGCGGGCTTCACGGTGGGCAGCATCAACGGATGGATCATCACGCGCGGGCGCATGCAGCCGTTTATCGTCACGCTCGCGGCCATGGTGGGCGTGCTGGGCGCGGCGCGACTGATTGCCGGACAGGACACCGCCGTCTATTCCATCTACAGCGGCACGAACGCCACGGCCGAAATCGAGAATCTGCGCGCGCTGCTGTTCAATCTGATTCCCGTACCCGCGCTTTGCTTTCTCGTGATCGCATCGATTTTTAGCTTCGTGATGAACCGGACCGTGTTCGGCAAATATCTCTATGCGATTGGCGGCAACGAGAAATGCGCCGTGGTTTCCGGACTCAACGTCAACCGCTACAAGATGATGGCGTATGCCATTTCCGGTTTGCTCTCGGCGCTCGTGGGCGTGCTCTATGCGGCGCAATACCGGCAGGGAAAGGCCGATGCGGGAATAGGCTGGGAACTCGATGCAATCGCGGCCGTCGTGATTGGCGGAACGAGCCTCATGGGCGGCGTGGGGCGCATCTCGGGCACGGTGGTGGGCGTGCTCATCTTCGGCTTTCTCGGCAACATTCTGCTGCTCAACGACATCGACAGCAATACTCAACTCGTGCTCAAAGGCCTGATTATCGTGATCGCCGTGTTCCTGCAGCAAACCGAGTTCGGACGCGGCGGCTGGCTCAAGAAGATCAGGCGGCTCGAATGGATCGAGTGGATTGAGCGTATCAAGCGAAAGCGTAGCGAATAAACGAGGGTTGTTCTCCCCGGATTGGCGCGGCGCGTTTGGGCTTCTTGCCATGCGAGCCGCGCTAACTGTTAAAGAAGGTCAGGCATTCGTCAGCAATTGCAACGAGAGTAACAGTCCTCAAAAATCGAGGACTTCGTGCGCAAGGCTCGATAAAGTGGCCCTGCCTGCCGCATGGTGCGGCGAGCAAAAGATGACGGGCCGAGTCGATTCGGCTGCGACCATCAATGCTTTATCAATGCCTTATCGATGCCTTTAGGGAGAAAACCATGAACACGATCCGTACGATGTTGCTCGGCGCTGCATTGACCGCCTTCGCTACCACGGCCGCATTTGCGCAAACCAACCAGGCAGGCGCGCAGGGTTCGGCCGGTGTTGGCGCGAATGTCCAGACGCCGGTTCTCGGTGCCGGTGCGCAAGCAGGTGCAGGCGCGAACGCCGCGGGTACGGGTGCCGGCGCGGGCGGCCTCGTCGGCGGCGTGGTGAACGGCGCAGGCAAGGCCGTGGGCAACGCCGGCGAAGCCGCGGGCAACATCGCCGGCGGTGCGACGAACGCGGTGGGCGCGGCGGCCGAATCGGCACAGGGTGCCGCGAAGTCGGCCGCCCATTCGACGAAGCAGCATGCCAAGCATGTCGCCGCAACGACGAAGCATCACGCGCAAGGCGCGATGTCGAGCGCGGAGGAAGCCGTTGGCGGCGCGAAAGCGAAGGCCGATGAAACGCTCAACGGCGCGGCCGCGGCGCAGGGCGGGGCGTCGGTTGGGGTGAAGGGCTCGACGTCGGCGCAGGGCTCCTCGATGTAAGTCAAGACCATCATGCCAGCGCGACGCTCGACCCGCACGAGCCGTCGCGCTGGCATGCGCTGCGCAATGGCGCGGTTCGAATATTTGGCCTTGCTATACTCCCGATGCAGTTCAACCGGGAGAGATCGATGTCGCGACCAACGCTTCCTGAAGGGTCTGTGTCCCACGACCGGCTGGCTTTTTATCGCAAGCAGATTTGCGATATTGAAGATCTGCGGGAGCCAGTGAGAGGCAGCGACATCGAGATTTGCCAGATTGAAGCAGGCACGCTCACGGGGTCCGTCACGTATGGCATGCTGGGCGGCTTTTCGGTCAGCGTCGGACATTTTTCCCGAGCCGTGCGAGCGCGGGGCGTGATGTCAAAAGACAAGCAGATCGTGGGCATGCTGCTGGACCGCGAGCAGCCTGTTTCGCATTGGTGCTTTGACGTTGAACCCGGCGATGTCGTGTTCGCTGCCGCGGGAAGCGATCACGAAGGCAGTTACAAGGGCGCGGCAAGCTTCGCAACGATCGCACTCAGCCCAGCCGAGCTTGCCGAATTCATGAAGGGCGAGGGCGGTATTTCGGATTTCGACTTCTGGCAGCGGACAACGCGAGTCCGTCCCGATCCGCTCGTCGCGCAGTCGATTGCGGCCCGATTCAAGACACTCGTCGGCACGCTCGCTCAAGCCGGCCCCCATCTCTCGCCGGACAGTTCCGATTTCTGGGCTCGTGCGCTGGTGGAAGCCTTTGTCTATTCCGTTGCGAATGGCATTGCCATGAATGAGGACACCGCGCCGGTCAAATCCGCCATGATCGTGCGTCGGGTCGAAGATCTCCTCGACGCATATCGAGCCCGGCCCGTTCACATCTCCGAGATTTGCCAAACCCTCGACCTTTCTCGCAGAACGCTGCATCGCGCGTTTTCGGAGACGCTTGGCATTGGGCCCGTTACTTATTTGCGCCACCAGCGATTGCATGCGATTCGCGAAATCCTCCGGCAGGGCACGGCCGGTTCATCTTCGATAACGCGACTTGCCATGAGTTTCGGTTTCGACGATGTTGGCCGGTTTGCCGGCTACTATCGGAAACTCTTCGGCGAATTGCCTTCCGGAACCGTCAAGCGTTCCCATCGCTGATCAAGCCATGGCATCTTAACTTTGGTTCACAGATGGAGTGGAACTAAGGCCGCCACGCCTCGCCCTTGGGGAAAGCGTATCTGTCGAGCGAGTCCGGCTTCATTTCGATGCTGTAACCGGGCTTCTGAGGCGGCATGTACCGGCCATTGCGGATCACGACGGGTTCGACGAAATGCTCGTGCAGATGATCGACATACTCGAGCACGCGGTTCTCCAGCGACGCCGACACGCAGATATAGTCGAATAGCGAAATGTGTTGAACATACTCGCATAACCCCACGCCGCCCGCATGCGGACAGACGGGCACGCCAAACTTCGCGGCCATCAACAGCACAACGATCACTTCATTTAGTCCGCCTAACCGACAAGCGTCCACCTGACAAAAGTCGATCGCCTGTGCCTGCAACAACTGCTTGAACATCACGCGGTTGTGACAGTGCTCGCCCGTCGCCACTCCAATCGAGCCCAGACGCTGACGGATCGTCGCGTGGCCGAGAACATCGTCGGGGCTCGTCGGTTCTTCGATCCACCACGGGTCGAATTCCGCCAGACGTCGCATGTTCATCACCGCTTCGTCGACGTCCCACACCTGGTTTGCGTCCATCATCAGCTTCAGGTTTTCACCGATTTCCTCTCGCAGAATGCGAGCCCGCCGCGCGTCTTCGTCGAGATTGCCGCCTACTTTCTGCTTGAAATGCGTCCAGCCCCGCGCGACCCCTTCGCGCGCGAGGCGCCGGATCTTGTCGTCGTCGTAGCCGAGCCAGCCAGCCGAGGTCGTATAGGCGGGGTAGCCTTGCGCGAGCATTTCCGCTTCGCGCACGTCCTTGGTTTTCTCGTGGCGGTGCAGCATGGCTAGCGCTTCGTAAGGGGTGATCGCATCTGTTACGTAGCGAAAATCGAGGCAGCGCACGAGTTCCTCGGGGCTCATATCGACGAGAAGCTTCCACACTGGCTTGCCAACCGACTTCGCCCACAAGTCCCAAACGGCATTCACGACAGCTGCCGTAGCGAGATGAATCGCGCCTTTGTCCGGGCCGATCCAACGCAATTGGCTGTCGGAAGTGAATGCGCGCCAGAATGCGCCCATATTCGCGGCAATGTCTTCGAGACGTTTGCCAACGATGAGCGGCGTAAGCGCATTGACAGCCGTCACGCAGATTTCATTGCCGCGCCCGATCGTGAACGTGAGACCGTGTCCCGTGAGCTGGTGCGGCGAATCCGTTTCGAGCGTGACGTAAGTGGCGGAGTAGTCAGGCGCCGCATTCATTGCGTCGGAGCCGTCGAGCGAGCGCGAAGTGGGGAAGCGGATATCCCGGACGGACAGCCTTGAGATCGTGGTCATCTGAACTCCCCACAGAGGGACGGCCGAAAACCAGGCCTGAGAGTCGGGGCCCGAAAACCAGGCCCAAAACCAGGCGTTTGCACGCGTTGACAACGCTAAATCCACTTTCTAGCATGCTAGCATGTCTCCTGGAAATCAAGCGTACCGTGAACTTTTCACCCGATGTAGCGAGTGCCGCCGGCAATCCTTATGTCGCACTGCAAAAGATCAGGGGCGGCGAACACGTCAGCTTGACCGACGCGGTTGAACAGGCGCTGAGAGATGCGATCCTGACGCTTGTGCTGGAACCCGGAATGATGATCGACAAGATTGCGGTCTGCGAACGGATGGGCGTATCGCGCTTTCCGGTTTCCGCCGCGCTGGCGAGGCTCGCCCATGCGGGTCTCGTCGAAGTGTTGCCGCAGCGCGGCACGCGCGTCAAACCGATTGCGCTCGACGACATCCGCCAGCACCTGTTCATCCGCAGTGCGCTCGAAGTCGAAACGGTGCGCGGTGTCGCGCTCATGCAGGACCCGGCCACGATCGATGCACTGGCCGAGAACCTCGACCAGCAGCGCAAGGTCACCGGGAACGGTCAGCGTCTTGCGTTTCACAGGCTCGACCTGGCCTTTCACGAAATCATGCTCGACGCGGTGAAGCTGCCGCGAGTCAAAGAAATCGTCGCGGTATCGCGCAATGCATTGGATCGCGCAAGACAATTGCTGGCGAGTCCTGAGCGTCTCGTGCACACGCTCGCCGAGCACGAACGCATTTTCGAAGCCATTCGCGCCAGCAACGCCGACGCGGCGGCAAAGGCGATGCATGACCATCTCGATCAGATGGTCGAGGAGTTGCACCGGTCCGCAAATGAACGGCCGGATCTTTTCGCACCTTAGGCTTGCCTGGCTTACGTTAAGCGATGCCCGCACTTCAACCCCTTTCGTGCACTTTTGCGCCATGACTCCGCTCATTTCCGTCAACCGGCTTAGCAAGAGCTTTCCCGGCGTGAGGGCGCTTCACGAGGTCCAGTTCGAACTCACGGCGGGCGAGGTGCACGCGCTGATGGGGGAAAACGGCGCGGGCAAGTCGACGCTGATGAAGATTCTCGCCGGCGTGTACACCCGCGATTCGGGCGATATTTTCTACGACGGCCGGCCCGTTGCGTTCGCGAGCCCGCGTGAGGCCCAGGCCGCGGGCGTGGGCATCATTCATCAGGAACTTCAGCTGATGAATCATTTGACCGTCGCGCAGAATATGTTCATCGGCCGCGAGCCGCGCGGCCGTTTTGGCCTGTTCCTCGACGAAGACAAACTCAATGCGCAGGCGCGCGCGATCCTCGAGCGCATGCACGTGCATCTCGACCCGCGTACCGTGGTCGGCACGCTCACGGTCGCCAGCCAGCAGATGGTTGAGATCGCGAAGGCCCTCTCGTTCGATTCGCGCGTGCTCATCATGGACGAGCCGACTTCCGCGCTCAACGACGCCGAGATCGCCGAACTCTTCCGGATTATTCGTCAGTTGAAGGCGCGCGGTGTCGGGATCATCTACATCTCGCACAAGATGGACGAGCTCAAGCAGATTTCCGACCGTGTGACCGTGTTGCGCGACGGCGAATACGTGGCCACCGTCGCCACCGCCGATACGAGCGTGCAGGCCATCATCGGCATGATGGTGGGCCGAACGCTCGCCGACGTCTCGCCTTATCCTGGTCCGGCGCACCAGGGCGAAATCGCGCTCGAAGTGAAGCATCTGAATGCCGGGCCGCTCGTCAGGGACGTGAGCTTCACGTTGCGCAAAGGCGAGATACTGGGCTTTGCCGGACTCATGGGCGCGGGTCGCACCGAGGTCGCGCGCGCCGTGTTCGGCGCGGACCCCGTCGAATCCGGCGAAGTCTTTGTGAAAGGCGTGAAGGCGCCGATCAGAAAGCCGAGCGACGCCGTCGCGCACCGGATTGGCTATCTCTCCGAAGACCGCAAGCGCTTCGGCCTCGCGACAGGCATGGACGTCGAATCGAACATCGTGATGTCCAACCTCGGCAAATACCTGTCGCTGAACCTGTTTTTGCGTCGCCTGCAGATACGCAAGACGGCGTCACATTTCATCAATCTGCTCGCCATCCGCACGCCTTCCGCGACGCAGCCGGTGCGGCTGCTCTCGGGTGGCAACCAGCAGAAGATCGTCATTGCGAAGTGGCTGGAGCGCGACTGCGACGTGCTCTTCTTCGATGAGCCGACGCGTGGCATCGATGTCGGCGCCAAGAGCGAGATCTACAAGCTCCTGCGTGCCCTTGCCGAACAAGGCAAGGCGATCGTGATGATCTCGTCGGAACTTCCGGAAATCCTGCGCATGAGTGACCGGATCGTAGTGATGTGCGAAGGCCGTATCACAGGCGAACTCGGCGCCAGTGAGGCGACGCAGGAGCGCATCATGCATCTCGCCACGCAGCGCGAAGCCTTGCAGGCGGCATGAAACTCGATAGGTTGAATCCATGACAATGCAATCGGATACTGCGGCGCTGTCCAACCAGAAGCGATTGTCCGGCTTCCGGGCGCGCATTTTCTCGCCGACTGCGCTGCAAAAGCTGCTCGCCTTTGCGAGCCTGATCCTGATGCTGATCTTTTTCAGCTTCGCGTCGCCTGCGTTCATGCAGATCGACAATATTCTCGGCATCCTGCAGGCGACGGCCGTCAACGGTGTGCTGGCCATCGCCAGCACATTCGTCATCATCACGGGGGGCATCGATTTGTCCGTCGGCACCTTGATGACCTTCACGGCGGTGATTTGCGGCGTGTTTCTCAGCTATTGGCATTTGCCGATGTGGATGGGCGTGCTCGCCGCGATTGGAACGGGCGCGTTGTGCGGATCCATTTCGGGAACGCTGGTGGCGAAAATGAAAATCCCGCCCTTCATCGCCACGCTGGGCATGATGCTGCTGCTCAAGGGGCTTTCGCTCGTCGTTTCGGCGGACAAGCCCATCTATTTCACCGACACCGAAAACTTCTACAGGATTTCGCAGGATTCGCTGATCGGCTACCTGCTGCCGAGCGTGCCTGTGCCGAACGCGGTGCTGATCCTGTTCCTGCTCGCTATTGTCAGCTCGATCACGCTCAATCGCACGGCGCTCGGCCGCTATACGTTTGCGCTCGGCAGCAATGAGGAGGCCGTGCGCCTTTCGGGTGTGAATGTCGACCGCTGGAAGGTCGCGATTTACGGTCTCGGCGGATCGATTTGCGGCATTGCAGGACTGCTTATCGCGTCGCGTCTGAATTCGGCGCAACCTGCGCTTGGTCAGGGGTACGAACTGGAAGCCATCGCGGCCGTCGTGATAGGCGGCACGTCGTTGAGCGGTGGCTCGGGCACGATACTCGGGACCATCATTGGCGCTTTCCTCATGAGCGTGCTGACCAACGGCTTGCGCATCATGTCGGTTGCGCAGGAATGGCAGATCGTGGTCACGGGCCTCATTATCATCCTCGCGGTCTACGCGGATATCTTGCGGCGCAAGAGGGGCTGAAAGAGGAGGTCGAAGCGGTAAAGAAAAGGGAGTACCCCAAGGCTCCCTGAATGGCTGGAGGTCAATGGACCACCTTAGGAGGAGAAACGTCATGTTGAAAAGAAAACTCATCAGTGCCGTAATCGGAGTCGGCGCGCTCGTGGGGGTGACCGGATTGACGTATGCTGAGGAACCCTACATTCCGCTCATCTCGAAGGGCTTTCAGCATCAGTTCTGGCAAGCCGTGAAATCCGGCGCGGAACAGTCGGCGAAGGAGAACAACGTCAGGATCACTTTCGAAGGCCCGGAAACGGAGGCTATGGTCGACAAGCAGATCGACATGCTCTCGGCCGCGCTCGCCAAGAAGCCGCAGGCGCTCGGCATTGCCGCGCTCGACAGCAAGGCGGCCATTCCGCTGCTCAAACGCGCACAGGCTAGCAAGATACCTGTGATTGCATTCGACTCGGGCGTCGACAGCGACATTCCGTTGACGACCTGCGCAACGGACAACCTTGCCGCCGCCGCGCTCGCCGCCGACAAGATGGCGGAGATGATTGGCAATTCAGGCGAAGTCGGCGTGATCGTGCACGACCAGACAAGCCGCACGGGTATCGATCGCCGCGACGGCTTTCTCAACGAAATGAAGACAAAGCATCCGGGCATCAAGATTGTTTCCGTGCAGTACGGCGGCGGCGACCATTTGAAGTCGGCGGAAATCGCCAAGGCCATGATCCAGGCCAACCCGAATATCAAGGGCATTTTTGGCGCCAATGAAGGTTCGGCGGAAGGCGCGGCGATTGGCGTCAAGGAATCGGGCAAAAAACTGGTGCTGATCGGCTACGACTCCGGCAAGGAGCAAAAGGAGGACATCACCTCCGGCCTGATGGCGGGCGCGATAACGCAGAACCCAGTCGGTATCGGCAAATGTGTGGTCGATTCCGCGGTAAAGGCGCTCAAAGGCGAGAAGTTGCCCAAGAAAGTCGACACGGGCTTTTACTGGTATGACAAGACCAATATGAAAGATCCGAAGATCGCTGCCGTGCTTTACGATTGATCGGCGTCGATTACGCGGGCCCAGGATCAATGCATGGATGCCATTGATCCTGGGCGGCATAAAACGGGCTTGAGCTTCTTGAGACGTGATGGACGCTGTTTGGCTCTCGCAACGCCAGATGTGCTGTTTCCTGTGATCAAACGCGGACGTGTCCTGATGACGCGTCCGGTGCCGCGCAGCGCTATCGGCTGTAGGCCATGCGAAAATCAGCGATTCCACATCGCCAGGAGCGACCGCACATGAGGTCTGGTATCTCGTGAAAAAGAGATTTGTCCCAACGGGCGAGCAGCAGGCCGTGATCGAGGCAGCGTTGCACGCCGGGGACCTGAAAATCAAGGCGTTTGCCGGCGCGGGCAAGACCTCCACACTCCAGCTCGTGGCCGAGCATTTCGGCCAGCGACGTGGCACGTACCTCGCATTCAACCGGGAAATCGCGGCAAGCGCGGCCCGGCGTTTTCCACCTCACGTCGGCGCACGGACGATGCATTCGCTGGCGTGGGCCTCCGTCAGCCCGTCGCTGCGAAACCGGATGAGTCTTCAGGGCGAGCCGCCGCACGAACTGGCTGCGCGTTATGGGCTTGGCCCGCTGGAAGTGCGGACAGTGACGGGCAAGGCCGTCGAGATCGCCCCGTTCGAGATCGGGCGGATGATCGCCGATGGGCTGGACAGGTTCTGCCGGTCCGCGGATATTCAACCCGCTGCGCAGCACATTGTCGTCGATGAAAAGATCGACGAAGCGGTGGCCGCGCAACTGCGCACCTGGCTGCTACCTTACGTCGGGCGGCTGTGGGAGGAGGGCGCAGCAGCGCGCTCCACGAGCGCCATTTCGCCTGATGTGCTCCTCAAGCTCTGGGCGTTCTCGGAGCCACGCATTGAAGCCGACTACATCCTCTTCGACGAAGCGCAGGACAGCGACGGTGTCATGCTGTCGGTCCTTGGCCGGCAGCGCCATGCGCAGATCATCTACGTGGGCGACCCTTACCAGCAGATCTACGAGTGGCGGGGTGCAGTCAATGCGATGGCGCAGATCGACGCGCCCGAATGCGCGCTCACGGAGTCGTTCCGCTTTGGCGCCACGTTCGCGGCGCTCGCCAGCCGACTGCTCGCACTGCTCGGTGAGCGCACGCCCATCCGTGGACAGGGCGCCATCGGCTCGATCATGGTGGAAGACCCCGCGCTGGCGCCGCCGGTCGATGCAATCCTGTGCCGCAAGAACGTCACGGCGATCTGGCAGTTCGCGGCGGCACTCGAGGCGGGACATCGACCGGCGATACGGATGAGTCCGGCCGAAATTCTCGCCTATGCCGACGGCGCGGACCGGCTGCTGGCCGGCCAACGCGCGTTCCGCCCGGCGGCGTTTTCGCTGTTCGAGACGTGGGGCGACGCACAGGCGTTTGCGCGCAGTGCATTCGGCCAGGACCTGCTGCCGGTTGTGCGCATCGTCGACGAACTGGGCACCGGCTATCTGCGGGCGCTGGCGCAGCGCTCGGCGGCGGAAGGCACCGCCGACTACGTGATCTCGACCGTCCACCGCGCCAAGGGCCTCGAATGGAAGCGGGTCAAGGTGGCGAACGATTTCCGCTTGCGGGGTGCCGATGGCAACCCGATGCCGGACGAGGATGAACTCCGGCTGCTCTACGTGGCCGTGACGCGTGCGCAGCATGTGCTCGATATCGCCGGGCTGCGCGATGAGCTGCTGCGGCACTTCAGTCTCCGGCGCGAGGACCGGCCGGCATAATGGGTGAAATCTGGCGTCGACTCATTCCGGCTGAAAGGCTACCCTTCGACGCAGGCGACTGCCAATGACCAGGCGCCGTCTGCGTCGCGTATTCCCGTGCAGATTCCCGAGGCGTTGACCATCTCGGTCACCAGCAGATTCTCAGAATGGCCCCGATTCCCTGGACGGGGCCATCAGGCAGCTCAGTGCAGTTGCCGCTTCAGGTCAGAAAGCTCGGAGTGCATCGAACTGACCGCATCCACGATCCTGGTATCGAGACTGCCGGCCTTTTGGCAAACGCGCTCTGCTCGATCACCCATCTGTTCGAGGTCATCGACCCATTGCCGGATTCGACCCTCATCTTTCGACGACATGACCTTGCTTGCCGATTTGCATTCGTTATCGAGTTCGTCCATGCATTTCATCAAGTCTTTTGGAATCGTCGCATCGGCGTGGCAGGTCCGTGATGCTTCGCTGACGGTTTGCTGCAAGTGACTGAAGCGCTTTTGCATTTCACCGGATTGCAACATGATGCCCCCTTCTTTGAACATCAGTTCCAGATGAACCGGGCAGCAGATGACGGTGTGTTGCCCGTGCCCTTCGTCCGCATGCCGGAATCGGGCGTCGGCGAATTGCATTGCGTCAGCGCGACCCGTGAGCATGCGAGCGACGAACTTCCAGTGTAGGTCAAAATTCTTCGTATGTTCCCTCGCCCCCTGGTGGGCTTGGTGCCATTAAACGAAGGAAGGCGGAGAACTGTCTTTGCTATGCCGGTCCGATCTTGTAATAAAATCGGATAACTAATCAAATTGGACAGGACACAGGCGTGGCACTTGCTTGCCGCTGGAAATCGGCGATTATTGAAGGCGCAATGATCGAGCAACAGAATCTGACCCGAATAGATCCTTGATCTGATGAAACATCGGGAGGCATTATGGCCATCGCCCCGACGTCAAGCGCGAACCCGAGCGCCGAATCCGCGCGTAGCGGCCTGAGCATCGACGCGCTGCGGCGCGGCGTGCTCGACAATATGATCTGCCTGCAAGCCCGCACGCCGGGCATTGCAACGCCGCACGACTGGTACATGGCGCTCGCCTATAGCGTGCGTGACCGCATGCTGGCGCGCTGGGCCGCGACGATCCAGACCTATGCCGAACGCGATTTACGCGTGGCGTGCTACCTCTCCGCCGAGTTCCTGATCGGCCCGCAACTGGGCAACAATCTCGTCAATCTCGGCATCGAAGACAATGCGCGCGAGGCCATGCGCGCGCTGGGCCAGGATCTCGACGAGCTGCTCGCGCTAGAAGAAGAGCCGGGGCTCGGCAATGGCGGACTCGGCAGGCTTGCAGCCTGTTATCTGGATTCGCTCGCGACGCTCGAAATTCCCTCCGTGGGCTACGGCATCCGCTATGAGTTCGGCATTTTCGATCAGGAGATTCGCGACGGCCGTCAGGTCGAAGTCACCGATCTTTGGCTGCAAAAGGGCAATCCGTGGGAGATCGTGCGGCCGAATCTGAATTATTACGTCTCGTTCGGCGGGCGCACGCAAATGTGGCACGACGAGCAAGGCCGCCTTCGCGTGCGCTGGCTGCCTGCGCGCATGGTCAAGGGTGTGGCGTGCGATACGCCGATGCTCGGCTATTGCGTCAATACCTGCAACACGCTGCGCCTGTGGAAGAGCGAGGCTATCGAGTCCTTCGACCTGCAGGACTTCAACGCCGGCGACTATTACCAGGCCGTGGAGGAGAAGGTCATCTCCGAAACGTTGTCCAAGGTGCTGTATCCGAATGACGAGCCCGCACTCGGCAAGCGGCTGCGCCTTGCGCAGCAATACTTCTTTGTCTCGTGCTCGCTGCAGGACATGCTGCGTCTGCTCGATCTGAAGGGTGAACCCATTTCGCGTTTCGCCGACATGTTCACCGCGCAACTGAACGATACGCATCCTGCCATCGCCGTGGCGGAACTGATGCGCCTGCTCGTGGACGAGCGGCTGCTCTCCTGGGACGAGGCATGGGACATTACGCAGCGCACGCTCGCCTATACGAACCATACGCTCCTGCCCGAAGCACTGGAGACGTGGGGACTGCCGCTCTTTAAACGATTGCTACCGCGTCCGCTGGAGATCATCTATGAGATCAATCGCCGCTTCCTTGACGAGGTGCGCCAAAAATATCCCGGCGACGAGGCGCGCGTGGCGCGCATGTCGATCATCGACGAGGCAGGCGAGAAAAAGGTGCGCATGGCGAATTTGTCGACCATTGGTTGTCACGCGGTGAACGGTGTTGCCGCGCTGCATTCAGCGCTCCTCACGCAGACCGTGCTGCGCGACTTCGCGCAGTTGTGGCCCGAACGCTTCCACAACGTCACGAATGGCGTCACGCCGCGCCGCTTCGTTTTGCTAAGCAATCCAGGTCTCGTCCACCTGCTTGACGAAACGGTGGGCGAGGGGTGGGTCACCGACCTCGCGCGCTTTCGGAAACTCGAGGCGTATGCCGACGATGCGGCGTTTCAGAACAAGTGGCGCGCAGTCAAGCGGATGAATAAAGCGGCGCTGGCGGAGCGCATCCGCAAGGTCACGAACGTCATGGTGGATCCCGATGTCCTGTTCGACATTCAGGTCAAGCGTATTCACGAGTACAAGCGACAGCATCTGAACGCGCTATACATCATTACGCTTTACCAGCGTCTGCGCTGCAATCTCGATCGGGGCAGCGTGCCACGCTGTTTTATCTTCGGCGGAAAGGCGGCGCCGGGCTACGCGATGGCGAAACTGATGATCCGGCTGATCACGGGCATCGCCGAAGTCGTCAACAACGATCCCCGCATGGAGGGCAGGCTGAAGGTCGTATTCCTCCCCAACTTCAACGTGAAGAATGCGCAATTCATCTATCCCGCCGCCGATCTCTCCGAGCAGATTTCAACGGCCGGCAAAGAGGCGTCCGGCACCGGCAACATGAAATTCATGATGAACGGCGCGCTCACGATTGGAACGCTGGACGGCGCCAACGTCGAGATCCGCGAGGAAGCCGGTGACGATAACTTTTTTCTGTTTGGTCTGACGACCGAACAAGTGGAGCAGGTCAAACGCGAAGGCTATCGGCCTGCGCAATATGCCGAAGGCAATGCTCAACTGCGTGAGGCGCTGGATCTCATCGCTGGAGGATGCTTTTCGCGCGGTAACCAGGACGTGTTTCGTCCGCTCGTTGAGAACCTGCTGCACACCGATCCCTTTCTCGTACTCGCCGATTACGCCGACTACGTGGCGTGCCAGGAGCGCGTGAGCGAGGCCTGGAAAGACGCGGCACGGTGGACGCGCATGTCGATCCTCAATACGGCGCGCTCCGGCAAGTTTTCTTCGGATCGCGCGATTGGCGAATACTGCGCGCGGATCTGGAACATCGCTCCGGTGAAAATCGGCCTTGATCGACCCTGACACCCAACGCGTTGTGCGCCAGGCGGCCTACGACAATGGTCGCGGCCACTGGCCGACGATGCGGGTTGCAGAGCCCATCAGTTGCGTTGGGGATTTCACGCGGCGAATTATCGCGAAACGCACCGAAATCGTCAGGCTCATCATGTGAGAGATCGGTAAAACCCTCAAGGACTCGGAGAAGGAGTTTGATCGCACGATAGCCTACATTCGGGACACTATCGCCGAGCTGAAGAAGCTCGACAACAAGGGATCACGCTTTGAAGTCGTTGAGGGGACAATTGGCCAGATTCGACGTTCTCCCCTTGGCCTCACCTTGTGTCTCGGACCGTACAACTATCCGATGAACGAGACGTTCACGACATTGATCCCCGCGTTGATCATGGCGACGACGCAACGCGACTAACGAAGTTGCTCAGGGTCGAAATACCTGACAAATTGCGCAGAAGAAGTCCTGGTGCCGCGTAACGCGCAGTTGCCAACTGGCCGCTTCTGCCGCCGAAACGCGCTTTCCAGCACCGGCAGCGGCCTCAGCGCCCACCGATGAACCGTCGAATGATCGACCGCCAAGCCCCTTCTGAAATGACAATCGTCAGTGCGGCTTGCTCTCATCGCTCGACAGGTGCGCCGAGAGGATCGCGCAAACGCCGAGGAACGCCGGGTAATCGGCCGTGATCAAGTAGGTCGGCACGCCCTCGAGATACGTCGAGAAGCGCCCCTTTGCCTCGAAACGCGTACGAAAGCCCGAGCGCGTGAACAGCTCGCCGAGCTTCAGCGCGACGCCACCGCCAACGTACACACCGCCGCGTGCGCCGAGCGTCAGCGCAAGGCTGCCTGCGAAGCCGCCAAGAATCCCACAGAAGCATTCAACCGTCTCTAGCGCGAGCGCGTCGCCCGCATGCGCGCGTTCGACGATGTACGCGGGATCGGCATGATCCGCGACGGGCAGGTTCTCACGCCCGGCGAGCGCACGGTAGATCAATTCGAGCCCCGGTCCCGCGCAAACGCGCTCGAACGACACGTGCTCGAACTGCTTGCGCGCGTACTGGAGCACGACATCCTCGCGTTCACCATTCGGCGCGAACGACGCATGACCGCCTTCGCTGCCGAGCGCGATCCAGCGGCCGTCGGCCGGGATCAGCGCGGACACGCCCAGGCCCGTTCCGGGCCCCATCAACCCGGTGACGCTGTGCTGCCGCGGTGTGCCGCCGCCAATCTGCACGCGCTGTGCGTCGGTGAGGGCCGGCAGCGCCATCGCGAGCGCGGTGAAATCGTTGACGACAATGAGCGTGTAAAAGCCGAGCGCCCGGCGCGTCGCCTCGATCGAAAAGCTCCAGTCGTGGTTCGTCATGCTGACCTGATCGTCGTCGACCGGGTTCGCGATCGAGATTGCCGCGTGCTTCACGTGACTGATCTCGACGTCATTCAGGTACTGGCGGATCGCGTCGGCGAGCGTCGGGAAACCGGCTACTGGGTACACGCGGATCTGCGCGATCGCGCCGGGGTTCGTCTCGAGCGCGAAGCGCGCGTTCGTTCCGCCAATGTCAGCGAGCAGGCGCGGACCGTCGGCGTGCGGGGTCGCGGCGGGGTTAATGGACGCACCAGTAAGCATCGAGCAGATCCCAGTAAATGAATTTGTAGCTAAAAGAATATTGCTTTGACGGGGCTGTGTAGTTTAACTACAATCGGCCGCACTGAATAGCACCGGGGGCGAAGAAAAAGGAGCGAGGACGCTCCCTCGCGCCCGCCGAACGTTTAGAGCCCTGGAGACAAGTTAGTGGCTACGACCCCAACTCATGCACGACTCGACAGCGGCAACTCCGCCGCCGCAACTGGCTACACCACACCGCTGATCGTTCTGACCTCACTGTTTTTCATGTGGGGTTTCATCACATCGCTCAACGACATCCTGATTCCGCATCTGCGCGCGGTCTTCACGCTCAGCTACGTGCAGGCCATGTTGATCCAGTTCTGCTTCTTCGGCGCCTACCTGATCATGTCGTTTCCGGCTGGCTATCTGGTCGAGAAGCTGGGCTACAAGCGGGGCATCGTCCTCGGCCTGTCGACAGCGGGGACCGGCTGTTTGCTGTTCTACCCCGCGGCGGGCAACGCGTCCTACCCGTTCTTTCTCGGCGCGCTGTTCGTGCTCGCATCGGGCATCACGCTGCTGCAAGTGGCGGCCAACCCCTATGTCGCCGTGCTGGGCAAGCCCGAACTGGCTTCGAGCCGGCTCAACCTGACCCAGGCGTTCAATTCGCTTGGCACCACACTCGCGCCGTTTTTTGGCTCCGTGGCGATTCTCTCGATCGCCATCAGGAGTTCTGATGAACTTCAGAAGATGAACCCGGCCGAGCTGGCGGCGTATGGCGTCTCGCAAGCTAGCGCGGTGCAGATCCCGTACATCGGGCTTGCGATCGTGTTCTTTCTGCTGGCCATCGTCATCGCGCGATTCAAGCTGCCGAAGATCGAGGCGCCTGCGCGGCCAGCCGACTTGCCCGACGACGGCAGTGCTTACCACACCGAGGAAAGCGTTTGGGCGTATCGCCATCTCGTGCTGGGCGCGCTGGGGATTTTCCTGTACGTGGGCGCCGAAGTCGGCATCGGGAGCTTCCTGGTGAACTTCATGGAACAGCCCCACATTGCCGGCCTGAGCGTCGACACCGCCGCCAGATATCTGTCGCTCTATTGGGGCGGGGCGATGGTCGGCCGCTTTATCGGCTCCGCGTTGCTGAGCAAGATACGCCCCGGCCGTTTGCTCGCCTTCAACGCGTTCGTGGTGGCCGTGTTGCTCGCGATCGCAATCCTGGCGTCGGGCCCGATCGCAATGTGGGCGTTGCTTGCGATCGGCCTGTTCAACTCGATCATGTTCCCGACCATTTTCACGCTGGCCATCGATGGTCTCGGCAAGCATACCGGCGCGGGTTCGGGCATCTTGTGCATGGCGATCGTCGGTGGCGCGATCGTCCCGGTCATTCAGGGCTTCCTCGCCGACCACATCGGGATTCAGTGGTCGTTCTGCGTGCCGGTGCTCTGCTACGCGTACATCGCCTACTACGGCCTCAAAGGGCATTACGCCGATTTCGAGCCGCGGTGACGTCGCGCGCGTGCATTCACCTTCAGCGTCTGGTTATGCAGACAGTCACGATTTCGTATCCGGGGTCGGCGTGCTGGTTTGCTGTTTTTTCTGCTTCCTCATACGAAAGAAAGGGCGTGGCTTCTTCAATCGCCGGAGCCATGCCGATATCGCCGTCTTCTGCGGTGCAGAGGAACTGCTCGCCGGTTTTCACGACGTAGATGGTCGTCATGTCACCCTCCATGGGTTTGCAGGGGCACTTTCAGTCTAGCAAGCAACCGGTGGCGCGTTTCTTGAGATTGCGGAATTTGTCTACGAGGCTCGCCGCAGGTGGGTTTCAGGGCGGTTGTCGGAGCGAGGCACCACGGTGCGCGGGGCTCGACCTTCTTGAGACGTGACGGTCGCGGTCAGCTTTCGCATCGCCAGGAGCGATTGCACATGAGGTCTGGTATCGCGTGAGCAGCGCAGATTATCTACGTGGGCGACCATAGATTTCAACTTAGCCACTACAAGTTTTAACTTCGATAATTTATCTTATGTAAAGTCAAATCACAACTCAACGGTTATCCGTTGCGATATCGCAGTGAGTCGACGATCAATGCGAATGCTGGCGACGTTTGTCGACGACTCGCGTAGTAAAGATGGTAGCCCGGCACAGTCGGGCACCACTCATCGAGCACGCTCACCAGCCTGCCATCGGCGAGGCAAGATTCGGCGAGATCGTATGGAACGTACGCAAGCCCATATCCCCCCATCGCGGCTTCGAGCATCCTGGGCGTGGTGTTACAGATAACCTGGCCATGCACGTTCACATGCAATGTGTCGCGTCGCTTGACGAACTCCCAGGCGTACAGGCCTCCACGTGTCGGAAGACGAAGATTGATGCAACGGTGAGCAGCCAGATCGCGCGGACTTCCCGGGCGTCCATGCGAGGCCAGATAATCCGGCGATCCGACCACGGCCATCTTGAAGTCCGGACCAATACGCACGGCAATCATGTCCTGCGCGATCAAGTCGCCGCTTCGCACGCCCGCGTCGAATCGTTCGGCAACGATATCGACCATGCCGTAGTCGATGTTGATTTCGACGGAGATGTCGGGATAGCTGTGCAGCACCTCCTTGAGCTTCGGCCAGAGGATCGTGTCCGCCGCATGATCGTGAGCCGAAATCCTGATCAGCCCCGCCGGCTTGTCCCGCAACGCGCTCAAAGATTCCAGCTCGCTGTCGATCCCCTCATAGTAGGGAGCGACGTTTGCCAGCAGACGCTCGCCCGCCTCAGTGGGCGAAACGCCACGGGTCGTTCGCGTCAGCAAGCGAAGCCCCACCTTCTCTTCCAGAGCGCGCATCGAATGGCTCAAGGCGGATTGCGATACGCCTAGCTGCGCGGCGGCCCGGGTAAAACTTCGCTCGCGGGCAATCACAAGAAATGCCCGCAGAACGTTGAGGTCGATGGTTGGCATTATGAATCCCGCTCATAACTCTTTGCGAAGTCTAGCAGCTACCGGAGGGACCAGGCGAACAGTACAGTTCAGTCATCGGCGGCGTGATGCGTATGGCTGCCACGCGCAAACCTCTGAACGGGAGCAGGAAAATGGAAATCGAAGTCAGGCGTTGCGGTAGCGTTCCCTCAGCGAAGGGGCCTGCGGACTGGTTCACGGGCGACGTCCGTGTGGACATGCTGTTTCAACCGAATGACGCGACTCGCGCCTCGGGCGGCAGCGTGACGTTCGAGCCGGGAGCGCGCACGGCCTGGCATGAGCACCCGCGTGGTCAAACCCTGATCGTGACGGCCGGCAGTGGTTACGTGCAGCGCTGGGGCGGACCGCTTGAAGTCATCCGGCCAGGCGACGTCGTGTGGATTCCTGCGGGCGTGAAGCACTGGCATGGCGCCTCGGCCGAAACGTTCATGACGCATATTGCCGTTCAGGAGGCACTTGATGGCAAGGTGGTCGACTGGCTCGAACACGTTAGCGACGAGCAGTATTTGCACCCTGCCACACGCTAAAACCAGCACGTGCCACCGCCATCGCGGCCAGGCGCACGCGGCCGACCCCGCAAGGCCGGCCGCGCGCCCGAGTTCAGCCCTTGGCCGACGGAGCACGTCGGTTGAGGCAGCACCTCAATTAGCGCGCGACGTTCTTGCCTGTCTGCGCGCAATAGCGTTCCACGTATTCTTCGAGCAGCGTCCGTATTGCCTTGCCAATCGCGCGATAGTCCGCCTCATTCAGATTGGCGAGCGACACACGGCCGGACGGATGCGGTGTGCCGAAACCCTTGCCGGGCAGGAGCACGACATGAGCATCCTGGGCGAGGCGGAACAGCAGTTCGGAAGCCTCGGTATTCTTGAGCAGCCAGTCGACGAACTCGCGGCCATAGGCACGTTCGCCGAAGTATTCGAGGTCCAGCACCGTGTAGTAGTCGACGACGTTCGGATCCCCTTCCTTCACTGGAATACCGATGGTTTCGAAAAGCGCGCGCTTGCGGCTGCGAATCAGGCGCTTGAGCGCGTTCTTGTACGCGTCGGGCGTGTCCATGAGCGAGAACAGCGAGAACAGCACCATCTGCACTTGCTGCGGCGTCGAGAGGCCCGCCGTGTGATTGAGCGCAACGGTGCGGCTGTCCGCCACCAGGCGGTCGATGAACTTGAGCTTTTCAGGCTCCGTCGTGATCGATTCATAGCGCTTGTGCAGCGCCTGCTTCTGCTCTTTCGAGAGCTTCGCGAGCGCGTCGTCCAGCACGTTCTCGCGGTGCGTCGCGATCGCGCCGAGACGCCAGCCCGTCGCGCCAAAGTATTTCGAATACGAGTACACGAGAATCGTGTTCTTCGGCGCGAGCGCGAACAGCGAGACGAAGTTGTCGGCGAAGGTGCCATACACGTCGTCGGTCAGGATGATGAGGTCCGGGCGCTCCTTGACGATCCCGGCGATGTATTCGAGGCTCGCCTCGTCGATCTTCACCGAAGGCGGATTGCTCGGGTTCACGAGGAAGAACGCCTTCACCTTCGGGTCGCGCAGTTTGTCGAGTTCCTTCTTCGAGTACTGCCAGCCGTTCGCGACATCGGCTTCGACGTTGACGATATTGAGCTGGTAGTCGTTGAGCGCGGGAATCTCGATGTATGGCGTGAAGATAGGCATGCCGAGCGCGATGGTGTCGCCCGGCTTGATGAAGAAGTTTTCCCGCAACGTGTTGAAGATGTATGCCATGGCGGCCGTGCCGCCCTCCACCGCGAACACGTCGAATTCGCCCACGAACGGGTGCTTGCCGATCATCTCGCGCCGCAGGTACTGGCCGACGATGGTTTCCGTGTTCTTGAGAATGCGGTCCGGCACCGGATAGTTGCAGGCGAGAATGCCTTCGCACATTTCGTAGAGGAAGTCCCCAGCCGAAAGACCCAGCTGGTCGCGCACATACGACACCGCGCCCGCGAGAAAACCGATGCCGGCCTCACCCTTGTTCTCGCGCACGAATAGATCGAAACGCTCGACAATACCTTCACGCTGCGGGAAACCGCCCACGCCCTCGGGCAGATACGCGAACGAGCGCTCCGACTCGCGCATGGCGAAGAGACCGAGCTGCCAGAAGCCGTGACGCGGAATCGTGGCGAGGAAGTTGGGATTACCGCGGCCGGCATTGAGCATCGGCAGGTTCGCGGCGGACCGTGGCGTCTCCGCGCCGCCGGCCACCTTGATCAGTTCGTCCTTGAGTTCGAAGGGGCTCAGCGCGGCCAGCTTTTGCGCCTGCGTTGCGTTGTCGTTTCGTGAATTCATCTACTTGCTCCGTTTCATTAGTTAGCGAAACATCCAATAGGTCCAGACATCAGCTCAGGATCATCACGAGCACCATTCCCCAGATCGTCAGGAGCGTATTGCCGACCGCGTAGGTCACGGTATAGCCCAGTCCTGGCACCTGGCTGCGTGCGGTGTCGCAGATCATCCCTAATGCCGCCGTCGTGGTTCGGGCACCCGCGCACACGCCGAACAGGATTGCGGGGTGGAACTTGAACACGTACCTCGCGATGAACATGCCGATGATCAATGGCGTTGCCGTGGCGAAAATGCCCCAGAGAAACAGGCTGATGCCGAGTTGCTGCAATCCAGCGACGAATCCCGGGCCTGCCGTGATGCCCACCACGGCAATGAACACATTGAGACCCACGGAGTTCATGAACCAGACGGTAGGTTCCGGAATGCGCCCGAAGGTGGGATGGATCGCGCGCAACCATCCGAACACGATCCCGGCGATGAGCGCGCCGCCCGCCGTGGACAGCGTGAGCGGAATGCCGTGCACGTTGATTACGACCGCGCCAATCAACGCGCCTACTGCAATGGCCAGACTCACGAAGGCAATGTCGGCAACCGTGCTGGGGCGATCGAGAACGCCTAGCGCCTTGGCCGCAGCGGTGGTGTCCTGCGTGCGGCCGACGATCGTGATGGTGTCGCCGCGCTCGAGCTTCGTATTGGGCAACACGGGGATCTGCGTTTCGGTGGGACCGCGCTTGATCTTCTTCAGGTAGACGCCGCGTGCGCCGGGCAGGCCTGCAAGCTCCCGCAAGGTCTTGCCGGCAACCGACTTGTTGGTGACGTAGATGTCCACGCCTTCGGTGGTGACCGCGACCAGTTCCGCGTCCTCCACCTCGCCTCCGCGTGGGCCGAGCCTCGCCACGAGCTGGTCGCGCGGCCCTGCAACGGCCACCACGTCGCCGGCCTGCAGAACGAGGCTCTGCTCCGCCTCCTTGACGGCGCCCGCGCGCCTCACGCGTTCGATAAAGAGCCTCACGCCCGCAGGCTCGGCGGCCTCCGCCTGGCTGATGGTCTGGCCGACGAACGGGCTGTCGGCGCCGATGCGATAGGCACGCAACTGGTAGTCATGCCATTCGCGGCCTTCCTGTGCGCCCGCGCCCTTGCCACCGAGCATTGTTTCGTACTCCTTGCATGCTGCGGGCAGGTCGATTCCGAGCAGCCGCGGGCCGAGCGTCGCAAGAATGATGGCGGATCCGATCGTGCCGAAGATATAGGTGACGGCATAGGCGGTAGGCATGGCGTCGAGCAACGCCTTGGCCTGATCGGGTGGTAAATGGAGCCGGTTGATGGCATCCGTTGCGAGGCCCATCGAGGCCGAAATGGTTTGCGAGCCGGCGAACAAGCCCGCGGCGGATCCCAGGTTGTAGCCGGCTAATTTGGCGGCGACGATGGGCGCCGCGAGACACAGTAGACATTGCACCACAGCGAACAAGGCCTGTGGCAAGCCATCTTTCGCGATGCCGCGTACGAACTGCGGCCCCACGCCATATCCGACTGCGAACAGGAACATCAGAAAAAATACGGATTTAACATTGGCCGAAATCGTAAGACCGAGCTGGCCGATGGCGATTGCCGCAAGCAGGGTTGCCGTAACGGCGCCGAGACTGAATCCCTTGAAGCTCTTGCCTCCCACCCAATAACCGATTCCTAGTGAAAGAAAGATGGCGATCTCGGGGTATTGCCGAAGTGTGTCTGTCAGCCACGACATAGTGGTTGGCTCCTTTTCATGGTCATGCCGAACGACGCGAATCGCCCAGTCAGGTGCGCGTTTCGTGTTGTCTTTTCCGGAGCGAAAGCATCGCATGCCACCCCCGAGGGCGACCTACGTTTCTGTCAAATTAACGGCCATTTAATTTAATGGTTTGACGAGGCTCTATTCCCTGCGTAAATCGCTCGAATAGCGACTGAATGCGTTAGCTGCGTCATGACTCGGCTATCGGTAACGCTTCGCGTGAAGCGCGCAAGTGCACAAGCAAGCATTGCGCTTGCTCACGAACAGCAAAATGACTAGAGGGGGTGGTTCGAAAGCATTTATACATAAACTGGGCCCGCGTATTAAGCCCAATCATCCTGCCTGCCTGCCTCTGATTTTTCTATTGGCAAAGTTTGTCGCCATGCGTCATGCAGGCGCGGGGAACCGTCTGGTATCAAGCAGGCGGTTCCCGCGTGACGCACTGTGTCTTATGGACTCTTATGGCCGCTCCAGCCCCGCCATCGCGCGCACGATCACCAGCAGCACCGAAAGGCTCACGCCGCTCGTCGCACGCAACTCCGCAAGCAGGCGTCCATACCGGTCGAGCGCGGCTTCGTGCTGTTCGCACCATGCATCCACGAGTGCCTGGGCATCGGCCGTGTCTGGCGCCCGGGTGAGCGCGTTCGTGGTGAGTGCGCGCTTGAGGCGCGCCACCTCCGCAAGCGCCGCCGCGCGCGCCATCGTGTCCCAATGCGTGGGCGTCGGCAGCGCCGCCGCGCGCTCGCCAATCCAGCCGTAGTTCAGACGCATGTCCAGCGCGAAATACGCTGCTGCCACGTGCTCGAGCGGACGGTCGCACGCCGCCGCCACATCGGCAATATCCAGCAGCGCGATGGAAACGTCGCCGCTCGCCACGCGCACCGCCAACGCACTCTCCACGCCCGCGTTCACGAGCGCGGCCTGACGCGCCGACAACGCTTCGAGAGCGGCGGCGGGCAACAGCGTCGGCAATTGCGGCGCAAGCCGTTGCGCCGCGTCGCGGCAACGTGCGAGCAGCGTGCCCTCGCTGTCCACGGCGCCCGTCTGCAAGTGCCGCAGGAACCAGAGCGCCGCGCGTTCGAGCAGCCGCGCGACGTCGACGAACATGCCTGCCTGCACATCGTCGGGCACGCGGTTGTCGAGCGCGTCGATGTCGCGCCACACCTCGTTCAGATCGAACACGTCGCGCGCCATGATGCATGCGCGCACGATTTCACCGGGCTGCGCATCGGTTTCCTCCATCAGGCGATGCACAAACGCGCAGCCCACGCGGTTCACGAGTGCGTTCGTCAGATGCGTCGCGAGAATCTCGCGGCGCAGCGGATGGCGTTGCATCGGCTCGCTGAAGCGTTGCTGTAGCGGCTTCGGAAAATAGTCGATCAGCAAGCTCGCGACGAGCGGGTCCTCCGGCACATCCGATTCGAGCAGCGCATCGTAGAGCCACATCTTGCTGTACGCGAGCAGCACGGCGCGCTCGGGCGACGTGAGGCCGAGCTTCGCGCTCTGGCGTTCCGCGATTTGCTCGTCGGTGGGCAGGAATTCGATGGCGCGGTTCAGGCGGCCCGCGCGTTCGAGCCAGCGCATGAGCCGCGTTTCCGGGTCGAGCAGATCCGCGCTGTAGCGGCCCGCGATCGAGAGCGCCTGGGTCTGGTAGTAGTTGTCGCTGAGCACGAGCAGCCCGACTTCGTCCGTCATGTCGGCGAGCAGCGTATTGCGCTGCTTCATCGTCATCTCGCCGTCGACCACCACGAGGCCGAGCAGGATCTTGATGTTGACCTCGTGATCCGAGCAGTCGACGCCCGCGGAATTGTCGATGGCATCGGTATTGATGCGTCCGCCGCGCTGCGCGAATTCGATGCGGCCGAATTGCGTCACGCCCAGGTTGCCGCCCTCGCCCACGACCTTGCAACGCAGATCGGCGCCGTTGACGCGCACGGCGTCGTTCGCCTTGTCGCCCACTTGCGCGTTGGTCTCGTGCGCGGCCTTCACATAGGTGCCGATGCCGCCGTTGTAGAGCAGGTCGACCGGCGCGAGCAGGATCGCGCGAATCAATTCGCTTGGCGTGAGCGCGGCCGCCTCGATGCCGAGCGCGCTCTGCGCGGCCGGTGAAAGCGGGATGGTCTTCACCGTGCGCGCGAAAATGCCGCCGCCCGCCGATATGGCCGCGGGATCGTAGTCGGCCCAGCTCGAGCGCTCGAGCGCGAAGAGCCGGCTTCGCTCCGCGAAGCTCGTCGTGGGATCGGGGTTGGGATCGAGAAAGATGTGCCGATGATCGAACGCGGCCACGAGCTTGATATGCGGCGAGAGCAGCATGCCGTTGCCGAACACGTCGCCCGACATATCGCCCACGCCAACCACGGTGAAGTCGGTCGCCTGGGTGTCGACGCCCATTTCGCGGAAGTGCCGCTTGACCGACTCCCAGGCGCCGCGCGCCGTGATCGCCATCTTCTTGTGGTCGTAGCCCACCGAGCCGCCCGAGGCAAACGCGTCGTCGAGCCAGAAGCCGTACTCGTGCGAAATCGCGTTGGCGTAGTCGGAGAAAGTGGCCGTGCCCTTGTCAGCCGCCACCACCAGATACGGGTCGTCGGGGTCGTGGCGCACCACCTCCGGCGGCGGCACGACCACGTTGTTCACGAGGTTGTCGGTGAGGTCGAGCAGGCCGCGCAGGAAGGTCTGATAGCACGCCACGCCTTCGCGCATCCACGCTTCGCGATCGGTGATCGGCGGCGGATTCTTCACGACGAAGCCGCCCTTCGAGCCCACCGGCACGATCACCACGTTCTTCACCATCTGCGCCTTCATGAGGCCGAGCACTTCGGTGCGGAAGTCCTCGCGCCGGTCCGACCAGCGCAGGCCGCCGCGCGCGACGCGTCCACCGCGCAGGTGCACGCCTTCCACGCGCGGCGCGTAGACCCAGATCTCGAACATCGGCTTGGGCTCGGGCAGCCCGGGCACTTTTGCCGGATTGAACTTGAACGACAGCGACGGCAGTGTCGCGCCTTGCGCGTCGCGCCGGTAATAGTTGGTGCGCTGCGTCGCGTTGATGACGCCGAGAAACTGCCTGAGAATGCGATCCTCGTCGAGATTGGGCACCTGGTCGAGCGCGCTTTCTATCGCCTTGAGCGCGCGCTCCGTGCGCGTTTCGCGCCCCTCTCCCAGTTCGCCCACGGCGGGGTCGAAGCGCATGACGAACAGCTCGACGAGCTGACGCGCGATGGCCGGGTTGCCGGTGAGCGCGCGCTCGATATAGGCGTCGCTGAACGTCGAGCCCACCTGGCGCAGATACTTCGCGTATGCGCGCAGGATGGTGACTTCGCGCGCGCTCAGATACGCGCGCAGCACGAGGCGATTGAAGTCGTCGTTCTCGACCTGACTGGTCCACACGCCCTCGAATGCGTCTTCGAACAGGTCCTTCACGCGTTCGATATCGAACTCCGCGTCGTCGGCGAGTTCGAGGCCGAAGTCATGCACCCAGGCGGACTCGCAGCCCGGCGCCTCGATGATGTAAGGCCGCTCTTCGTCCACGCGCACGCCAAGATGCTCGAGCATCGGCAGGCTGCGCGACAAGGCAATGGCCTCGCCCGTGCAATACACCTTGAAGCGGAACGCGCGAGGCCCGGATTCGATGGGCCGGTAGAGATTCATCGCGATGCGCCGTGTACCCTGCACACGCTCGATCAGCTCGATGTCGCGTACCGCCGTGCGCGCCGGATAATCGTCGCGATAGCCCGGGGGAAACGAGTCGGCGTAGCGATGCAGGAGCCGCGTGCCCTGCTCTTCGCCGAATGCATCGAGCAAGGCGTCGGCGAGATCGTCCTGCCAGCGCCGCGTGACCTGCACGAGCCGCGCCTCCAGCTCGCGCGTATCGACAACCGGCATCGCGCCGGTTTTAGCATGGACAACGAAATGAATTCGAGCGAGCGCCGATTCGGAAAGCAGCGGTGTGAATTCCACCGATTCGCCGATGAATGCTTCCTTGAGCAGATTCGCGATGCGCTGGCGCAGGTCCGTGTTGTACTTGTCGCGCGAGACGTAGACGAGGCAGGACACGAAGCGGTCGAAGCGATCGCGCCGCACGAACAGGCGCGTGCGCTGATGCTCCTGCAAGCGCAATACGCCCATCGCGACATCGAAAAGATCGTCTTCGTCGGCCTGGAAAAGTTCGTCGCGCGGCCAGGTTTCGAGCACCGTGACGAGCGACTTGCCGAGATGTCCTTTGGGCAGAAAGCCCGCACGCCGCACGATGTTCTCGCACTTGCGGCGCACGATGGGAATCTCCGAGCTGGAGACCATATAGGCCGTGGAGGTGTAGAGCCCGACGAAGCGCCGCTCGCCGCAGACCTTGCCGTCCGTCCCCACGAGCTTCACGCCCACGTAGTCGAGATAGCCGGGGCGATGCACGGTCGCGCGCGAATTCGCCTTGGTGAGGAAGATGGGCCACGCGCCCGTGATGATCTCCGTGGCCGCGCTCGGCAGCGGCGTGACGTCGGGCGCGCCGGGCGTGCGCAGCGACTCGCGCAAGATGCCGAGACCCGAGCCCTCCACGCCGCGCAAGGCGAAGCCGTCGCCATGCTCGACGAGCGCGTAATCGCGCTGGCCCAGGAACGTGAAATGGTCGGCTGCCATCCATTCCAGAAATGCGCGCGATTCGATGTCTTCGGCGCTGCTCTCGCGCGCCTTCATGGTCTTGATCGTGGCGCGCACGACCTCGACGATCTTCGGCCAGTCCTCGACTGCCGCACGCACGTCGCCCAGCACCTTGGCGATGGCGCCGCGTAATTGTTCCAGTTTTGCTGCATCGCCGCAGCGGTCCACTTCGAAATGAATGAACGAGGCGAGCTGCGACTGACTATCGTCCGCGCCCGCGCCGCCCACGTCCACACGCACAATGGCGCCGTCCTTGCCGCGCCAGATGCGGAATACCGGATGCATGACCGAATGCAGCGCGAGGCCGAGCTTGTTGACGGCCATGGAGACCGAATCGACGAGGAATGGCATGTCGTCGTTGACGATCTCGATCACGGTATGGTCCGAATGCCAGCCGTGCTGCTCGAGTATCGGGTTGTAGACCCGCATGCGCTCGCTGCCGGGAACGAAGCGTTGCGCCGCCTGCCAGTGCGCCATGGCCGCGCCGTAGAGATCGGCGATGCTGCGGCTGCGCAAGTCCTCTGCGTCGACGAAATCGTAGTAATGCCGCAGAAAGGGTTCGATGATCTGGAAGGTGGGTTCGGGTAATCGCGCACGCGCGAATTCCACGACATCGGAGAGCAGATGGGTGACGAATTCCTCGTTTCTCACTTGCATGGCGGACTCCTGGAAGGACGGCCATGGACTGCATCGGCGGGGTGTTCATTATGCACCTCCAGCGCCTAGAACCAGTCGATCGCGCCGATCTGCACGCCGCGCACCGTCGCGCCCGGCCATGATGGCGGGAGACCGGCGACGTTCACGCCGCGCAATGTCATTTCGCCTTGCCCGCGATTGCGCAGCCAGCCCGCGCTCGCGTAAAGCCGCACGTGCTTCGAGACGTCGTACTCGCATGCCGCGCTGAACTGGTCGGCGTCGTTCTCGCCGCCGGAGCGATCGCGCATGAACGTGTAGCCCAGCGAGGCGCGAAAGCGCGCGCTCACCGCATAGCGCGCCGATACCGATACGCCATCGTTGTGATAGCGCGGTGAGCCGCCGTCGCCGTTGAAGAACGAAACAAAACCCGTGACCGGGCCGTACACATACGCAACGCCGCCGAGATTCGCGCGTAGCGCGCCGTTGCCATGCGTTTGCTGATGCGCATATGAAATGCGAAACGGGCCGTTGCGGTACGCAAAGGTTTCGATGTTACCGGCGATGCCGTTGCCGCCGCCATCGCTCGCACTGCGCAGCGAAGTCATGAGCGTCGTCGAGAAACCATGGAATTCGGGCGAGAGGTAAGTAATGGCGTTGCTCTCGTATGGCGTGATCTTCGAGAGATTGTCGAGCCCCGAGGCGATGGTGCCCGCACCGAACGCGTCGAGCCCGCCCTTGAACGGAATGTAGATGGGCGAGTACTGGCGGCCCACGCGCAGCGTGCCGTAAGGCGTGCCCACGCCAATCCACGCCTGGCGGTTGAAGATCGTATTCTTCACGGCGAATGTGCCATCGGCCGAGCCGAAGCCGTTCTCCAGGTTGAACAGAATCTGCACGCCGTTGCCGATGTCCTCGGCACCGCGCAGGCCCACGCGCGAACCGCGATACGCACCCGAGTCCATGCGCGCCACGTAGCCCGCGCCCGGGTTGGTGACTTCGATGCTCGTGTCAAGCGAGCCGTAGAGCGTGACGGTGCTTTGGGCATGCGCGTGCGTCGCGTGCATCGTCAGCATGGCGAACGAAACGAACGCGGCGAGCGCGGCTTGCGGCGCGCTCCGTTCATAAAAGCAGGTACGAAATGGCACACAAAGCCGCGCACAACGCCGCACGCGTTACTGCGGCAACGCGTAGGCGATCACGTAGTCGCCGAGCTTCGTGCCGAACGAGCCATGCCCGCCCGCCGCGATCACCACATACTGCCGCCCGTTGACCGAGTAGCTCATCGGCGTGGCCTGGCCGCCTGCCGGCAGACGGGCGCGCCAGATCTCCTTGCCGGTGTTCACGTCGAACCCGCGAATATAGTTGTCCGCCGTTGCGCCGATGAACGCCACGCCGCCCGCCGTGACCATCGGGCCGCCCAGCATCGGCATGCCCATCTTGAACGGCAGCGGGATTGGCGAGCTGTCACGCACCGTGCCGATGCGCTTCTTCCACACGATCTCGTTGGTCTTCAAATCGATCGCGGCCATATAGCCCCATGCCGGCTGTTTGCACGGCAGCCCGAACGGCGAGAGGAACGGATTGAGCGTCACGCCATAGGGCACGCCGTATTGCGGCTGGATGCCCGACTCCGTGCCGCTGCCCTTGGCGCCCGGCTGTGGCTCCATCGGGTTGCCCGGGCCGCGCGGGATCAGCCGCGAGACGAACGGCAACGCGATCGGGTTGGCGATGGCGATCTGGCGGTCTGTATCGACGGCAATGCCGCCCCACTCGAACATGCCGAGGTTGCCAGGGAACACGAGCGTGCCTTGCAGCGAAGGCGGCGTGAACGTGCCTTCGTAGCGCAGCTTGTGGAACATCACGCGGCACACGAGCTGGTCGTACATCGTCGCGCCCCACATGTCGGCGTCGGTGAGCATGTTCTTCGGACGGAACGTGAGCTCGGAGAACGGTTGCGTCGGCGCGACATGGTCGCCGGGCGCCGCGCCTTGCGGCACCGGTATTTCGGGGGCCGGCACGACGGGCTCGCCGGTGCGGCGGTCGAGCACGAACAGATTGCCCGTCTTCGCGGGACCGTACACCACCGGCACGGTCCTGCCGTCCTTGTCGGTGATATTGGCGAGCGTGGGCTGCGAAGGCATGTCCATGTCCCACAGGTCGTGGTGCGCGGTCTGGTAAAACCAGGCGAGCTTGCCCGTGGCGACGTGCAGCGCCAGGATGCCGCTCGCGTAGCGCTCCATGAGCGGCGTGCGGTCGCCGCCCCAGATGTCCGGCGTCCTCACGCCCATCGGCAGATAGACGATGTCGAGCTTCGCGTCGTAGGCGGCGGGCGCCCACGAGTTCGGCGAATTCCACGTGTAGTGCTCGCCCGGGCCCGGGATCTTGTTCGGATCCTCCGCGCCCGTGTCGAACACCCAGAGCAGTTCGCCCGTGCGCACGTCGAAGCCGCGAATCACGCCCGACGGTTCGCGGTTCGAGAAGTTGTCCTCCACCGCGCCCGCCACGACGATCACCTTGTCCGTGACCACCGGCGGCGAAGTGGGCTCGTACATGCCGGGCGTCTTGACTGGCATCGCGTGTTGCAGGTCGAGGTCGCCGTTATTGCCGAAGCCCGCACAGCGCTCGCCCGTGATCGCGTCGAGCGCATAGAGATGGCCGTCGTTCACGGGCAGCAGGATGCGGCGCGTGCAGGCGCCATTCGCCGATGCCGTGGCGGCTGGCGCGGCTGGCGCGGCCGGGGTGGCACCGCTCGCGGGCGTGGCGGCTTGAGTAGCCGAGGCGCCTGCGTCGCTAGCCGGCGCGGCGGCCTGCGTCGACGAAGCGGCTTGACTAGCCGATGCAGCGGCTTGCGCCGACGAAGCACCGGCGGCCACATCGCTCGCGGCTGCGGCCGGCGCCGTTGCCGCGTTCGCCGCGAGTTCGATATACGACACGCCGCGGCAAGTCACGTGCTGGAACGACGGATCGGCCTGCAGCTTCGGATCGAACGTCCACTTGAGCGCGCCCGTCTGCGCGTCGAGCGCGAAGAGCTTCTGGTGCGGCGAGCACAGATAGAGCAGATTGCCGATCTTGATCGGCGTGACTTCATTGGTGATCTCGACAGGATCGTTCGGGCCTTTCGTGTCGCCGGTGCGGAAGGTCCAGGCCACGCGCAGATTCTTCACGTTTTCCGGCGTGATCTGTTGCAGCGGCGAATAGCGCGTGCCTTCCTGCGTGCGGCCGTAAGCGGGCCAGTCGGAGGGATCGATGCCGTCGGGGTTCGCTGCGGGTGTCGTGCCCGCCGACGCGCCGAACGAACCGTTCACCGTCTGCGGATCGTTGAAGCTCGCGTAGACCAGCACGCCCGCCCAGATCACGAGCGCAGCCACGAGCGCGCTCACGCCAGCCGCTTTCGCGCCTTCGAGACGCCAGCTCACGAGCAGCAGCAGCCACACGCCGAACACGACCAGCACGCCGGAGCGCGGCGCGAGCGCCCAGAAGTCGGGCCCCGACTCCCAGAGCGACCAGATGGCCGTGCCCACCAGCACGAGCGCATAGAGCACGAGCGCGGCGGGACTGCGCCGGTACAGCAGCCACGTCACGCCGAGCAGCACGACCCCGGTTACCACGTAGTACGGCGAGCCGCCGAGCGAGAGCAGCCATGCGCCGCCTGCCAGCAGATAGAGCGCGGTAAGCGCGGTGAAAAGGAGCGTAATGCCGCCGATGAACCCCGGCGACGTCGACGATTTCGGTTGCCTGGACATGATGTTCTCAACCTCCGTTTGAGGACGCCGCGTGCATCACTGGCGATCAGAACACGTGCATCATGCCGATGTACGCCCCGGTCTGCGATTCGCCGGCCATCGGGCTCGTGGGCGAGCTCGAATCGCGCGGCGTGGCGAACACCGAAAAGGTGCCGTTCCTGCTGTTGTTCACGTAGGCGACGGTGCCGTAAAGGAACGTGCGCGCGCTCAGGTTGTAAGTGGTCCCGAGCGCGTAGAGCATGGCGTGACTCGACGGATCGTGCGCGGCGTCGCCGCCGCCCTCGCCCACATGAATATAGAAGCCCGCCGCCGTCACGGCCCAGCGCGGCGTGGCCTGGTAAGTCGCGCCCAGCCAGTAGTGGTCGGCGCTATGCGCCACGCCCACGGGCGAATCGGGCGCCGAATAGTGCGTGTATGCGGCCTGAATCTTGAACTTCTGCACACGCAGATTGCCGCCCACGAAATACTCGCGCGAAGCGGTGAAGATATTGGAGAGACGGCCGTTCTGATCGCGCAGTTCGTCGTAGATGCCGCGCACGTCGAAGAGCGGCGAGTGATACGAAAGCATGATGCCGTCCGAGCGGCCGAACTCGCCCGGCGCACCGCTGTTCCAGGCGCCTGGCTGATTGCCGAACGCATATTGCCCCTGCACGTCGAAGCCGTTCCAGACCGGGCTGTGATATTCGACGTTGTTGCTGGTCTGCTGCCAGTTGCGGCCGCGCACGAGCGAAGCCGACGACACCGCCTGCTGCACGAATGGATCGAATTCCCACACGCCGTCACTGTCGATGAAGAGATTGCGGCCCGCCTGCAACTGGCCCCACGTTTCATTCTTCAGACCGACATAAGCCCGGCGCGAGAACAGCCGGCCGCCGCCCGTGGTGCCATTCATGATCTGCACCGCGGTTTCGAGGTCGAACAACGCGCTGGTGCCACCGCCCAGGTCCTCGGTGCCCTTGAGGCCGAACATGCTGGTGCCCCAGTCGCCACCTTCGGCGCTCCAGCGGCTCGAACTGCCGCCCGTGCCGTTGGCGATATGGTTCAGGTATTCGATGCCGCCGTCGACGCGGCCGTACAGCGTCACGCTGGATTGCGCCGAGGCAGCCGTGCTGGCTGCGAGCACAATGAAGGCGCCCAGTTGTTTTTTCATGTCAGATCCCAGGTGGATTGTTCTTCGTTATCCGTGCCGTTCGAGCCGTGCTGCTCGAGCCGTGCTGCACTGACCGTGCCTCGTAGCCCTGCCTGTGGCCACGTCACGGGGCGATTCATCCTGTACCGCTGGGCATGCTCCGCACGGCGCCCGCGACTGCGCATCGTCCGATGCGCGCCGCTCAGGCGCATTGCGTTCAGAAAATATAGCGCGTGATCGAAACGCGTGCTTGCTGGCGGTCCACAGCGAGCCCGATCAATATCGGAGCGCGAGAGAAATTGCGGCGGGCGCGTCATATTGCAGATACGCGACGCCCGGCGAGATCCACCGATTTATTTCATTGTGCTTACATTGATCTCGACAGACCCGCTGGCGGAGCGCCCTACTGCAGGTTCTGCCGGTCGTCCGTTGGGCCCGCGCGCGGATGCGCGCGCTTCGCGCCTTCGCGCGTATGGAACACGGGCAGGCGCCAGCCGAAGTACAACGACGCGAGTCGCAGCGCCACGCAGGCCAGGGTCGCGAGCCACGGCGTCCAGAACGACGACCACTCGGCCGCGTTGAGCCCGACCTGCAACGCCGCGCCCAGCAGCGCAGCCGACGCATAGATCTCGCGCTCCAGAATTGCGGGGACGCGCGAGAGCAGGATGTCGCGCAGCACGCCGCCGCCCACCGCGCTCACCATGCCGAGCAGGATCGCCGTCTCCGCGCTGCCGGTCCAGATCCACGCCTTCTGCGCGCCGGCCACTGCGAAAAGGCCAAGCCCGATCGCATCGAAGAACAGCACCGGATGGCGCAGCCGCCGCACCTGCGGATAGGCGGCAATAGTGAGCGCCGCCGCAAGCAGCGACACCGCCAGATACGCCCAGTTCGAGAGCCCTGCGGGCGGAATCGCACCGATGCACACGTCGCGCACGATGCCGCCTCCGCACGCCACCATGAAGGTCACCACGACGATGCCGAACAGATCGAGCCGGCGCTGCCGCGCGGCCACGGCGCCCGAGATTGCGAACGTGAAGGTGCCGATCAGATCGAGGACCGTGTACGCCGTATGGGCGTTCATATGCGCGCTCACGTGCGCGCCCAGTGCTGCGCTCACGCTACCTCGCTTTGCTGGCCGATTTCGCTTTCATTTTCGCGGCCGAGCCACGCACCGGCCGCGCACAGCATGGTTTCAAGTCCCGTGCGCAGCGTCGTATCGATGTCGCGCGCGAGCGATTCAGCCAGATTAGGCATGGGTGACTCCTTGCTGCCGGCGCGTGCCGCTACAGCGGGGGCGTTGAGAATTGAGTGGGGAATGTGGGCGGCGCGCGGGCGTCTGCTCCTGCGAGGTCGCCATGTCAGGTTGCCTCCGCAGCGCTGTCCAGCAGACTATCCGAAAGTTTTTTCAGCAGGCGGTCGAGGGTCTTGCGCTCGCCGAGCGTGAGCGCCGCCGAAAGATCGGCTTCAAGCGTGGCCCCGAGCTTTGCCGACGCCCGGGCGACCTTGACGCCTTCGGGTGTGCCGCTCAGCGCGATGCTACGGCGGTCCTGCGCGTGCGTGTCGCGGCCGATCAGGCCGCGCGTCTCCAGTTCGGCCAGCGTTTTCGAAAGCAGGGTCTTTTCGATCAAGGCGCGCTGCGAGACGGCCTTGGGCGTGATGCCAGCCTCGGCGCAAACGAGCCGCAGCACGCGCAGCGCGCGCACGTCGAGGCCCCAGCGCTCGTGGTAGACCGCGTTGGCACGCTCGCTCAAGAGCGCGCTCGCGAGATCGAGCCTGAAGGTGAGAAAACCGGAATAGAGACCTGTGGACAAGCGCGTACTCCCATGGCATGCGCCGGCAGGACCGGCGCCGCATGGGAGTATAGTTATTTAGTTGAAAATTTCAACTAGTCCTGCGTGAGCATAGGTCAACCGTTGTCGCCACCTGCAACGGGCAACACGACGCCGGTGATGTAGCTGGCTTCATCCGACGCAAGAAAAAGAATGGGTGCGATCTGTTCGTCGAGCGTGCCGTAGCGCTTGAAGAACGTCGATTCGGTGACCTGCTTGACCGCTTCGTTCATCCAGACCTTTTCCTGCTCGCTGTCGCCCGTGGCGTTGCGCGGAATGCGGCGGGCAGGTGCACTGGTGCCGCCCGGCGCGCTGGCGACCACGCGGATATTGTGCTCTCCGTACTCCATCGCCAACGCCTGAGTCAGCGTGTTGACACCGCCCTTGGCTGCCGAGTACGGCACGCGACGAATGCCGCGCGTGGCGTTCGACGAAACGTTGACGATGGTGCCGCCGCCACGCGCGAGCAGATGCGGCAGTACCGCATGACACGTATAGAGCGTGGGCATCAGCGAACGGCGAATTTCCGCGTCGATCTGCGCCGGTTCGAATTCGCCGAACGGACGCATGCGAATCGCACCGCCCACGCCGTTGATCAGAATGTCGATGCCGCCAAATTTCTCGGCGGCGAACGCCATTGCCGCCCGTGCGCCCTCATAGGTTTCCAGATCGGCGACGAATCCTGCGGTGTCGGCGCCCTGCGCTTCTGCGGCAACTTCAGAAACGAAATCGGCGCGATCGACGAACAATACCTTGCCGCCCTCGGCCGCCGCGCGCAGCGCCACGCCTCGGCCTATGCCCTGCGCGGCGCCGGTGACGACAATGACCTTGCCTGTGAATCGTTGCATGTTCAGGCCGCCTTTGCCGGTGCGTTAGGAGTGAACTTCTCGTAGTGGAAGCTGTTGGGCTTCACGCCCTCGTCGTCGAAATACTTGCGCACGGCGTCGACCATCGGCGGCGGCCCGCACAGATACACATCGACGTCGCCGTCGTTCAGTGCATTCGCCGGAATATGTTGCGTCACCCAGCCCTTGCGCGGATGATTCGATTCCGCTTCGGCCACGACGGTGGCAAAGGTGAAGTTCGGCAGCTTCGCCACATACGTCTCGATCTCTTCCACCTGCACGAGATCGAGGTCGCGCGTGACGCCATAAATCAGGTGCACCTTTTGCTGCGAATTCGTGCGCGCCAATACTTCGAGCATCGAAAGGAACGGCGCGAGGCCCGTGCCGCCAGCGAGGAAAAGCAGCGGCCGCTGCACGTCGCGCAGATAAAAACTGCCGAGCGGCCCGTGCAATTCCAGCTTTTCGCCGGGCTGCGCGGCTTCCAGCCACGTGCTCATCACGCCGCCGGGAATCTTCTTGATGAGGAAACTGATCTTCGTTTCGCCCGGCGCCGATGAAAACGAATACGAGCGATGCTGCCCGCTGCCGGGCACGTCGATATTCACATACTGGCCAGGCAGGAACACCGGAGCGTTCGTATCCACATCCATTTCAAGCACGACGGCCGCATCGTTGTGCTGCTCGACTTTCGATACGGTGGCCGCGAATTTGCTGTGCCCGGTCTTGCACGCAGTGGACGACGTGGGAACCGCGACCACGCAATCGCTTTGCGGCACCATCTGGCAGGTCAGCACGAGGCCGCCGTTCTTTTCGTCTTCGGTCAGCGCGTCTTCGATGTAATCGTCGCCGAGGTCGTAGCTGCCGCTCTCCGCGCGGCATTTGCAGGTGCCGCACACGCCATCGGAGCAATCCATCGGCAGATTGATCTTCGCGCGAAAGGCAGCGTCGAGCACCTTCTCACCCGCTTTACAGTCGATGAAACGGGTAACGCCGTCCTCGAAATTCAATGCAACTTTGAAACTGGACATGGGAACCTCCTCCACTGCCTCTGATACCTTCTGACTCGACTATCAAACGTGGTAGACGTCGAGAACCTGCCGGATGTAGTCGTTCTTCAGCACGATCTTCTTATAGGCAATCAACACGTCGTCGCCGGCCTTACGCAAGGTCACGAACATCGTGCCGAAGTATTGGTCGTTGACCCTGTAACGATGGCTGAGCGTGTGAAAGTTGTAGCGCACGTCCACTTCGTTTGCGCGCTCCGCCAGCACTTCCACGTTCGTGACGTTGTGGCTGGTGCGCGGCTCAGGTGTCGAAGCGCCGCTGCGCTCGGTCTTGATGCGAAACACCCGGTCTTCGAGACCGCCTTTATCCGGGTAATACATCAGCGAGATCTGGCTTTCGTGGTCGTCGGTCAGCGCGTCGTCGTCGTCCCATGCCGGCATCCAGTAGGTGACGTCTTCCGCATAACAGGCGAGCCATTCGTCCCACTGGCGGTCGTCGAGCAGGCGCGCTTCACGGTAAAGCGCGGCGCAAATTGTTTGGTAATCGATGCTCATGCCAGCGCCCCTTCCTGTTCTTTTTTCAGCGCGTCACGCATCACGCGCACCCAGTATTCGTGCTGACACACGAACAAGCCTTCGTCTTCGCTGCGCTCGCCCGAAATGAGCGGGTTCAGCCCCATCTTCTTCGCGTTCTCGTCCGGGCCTGCGACCCACAACGGCGCACCGCGCGACAGGTCGTTCCACATTGCCGTGGCGCCGGCGTAGCCGTTCTGGCAGGAGCGGAACTCTTCCAGATCGTCGGCGGTACCCATGCCGGAGACGTTGAAGAAGTCTTCGTATTGGCGAATGCGCGTCGCGCGGTCGGCGGCGCTCTCGCCCTTCGGCGCGAAGCAGAAGATCGAAACTTCGGTCTTGTCCACGCTGATCGGCCGCACGACGCGAATCTGCGTGCTGAACTGGTCCATCAGGAACACATTCGGATACAGGCAGAGGTTGCGCGTCTGGTTGACGATGAAGTCCGCCTTCGTCTCGCCCACGCGCGCCGTGATTTCATCGCGCTGGCGGTAGACGGGCCGCACTTCGGGATTCATCGTCTGGGTCCACAGCAGGATGTGGCCGTGGTCGAAGCCATAAACGCCGGCCACCGACTTGCTCCAGCTATTCGCATCCACGGCCTGCGTGCCGTCTTCCTTGCGGCGCCCCATCGTAGCGGCGTAATTCCAGTGAACGGTGCTGACGTGATAGCCATCGCAGCCGTTTTCCATCTGCATCTTCCAGTTGCCTTCGTAGACATACGAGGAATTGCCGCGCAGCACTTCCAGACCTTCCGGCGCCTGGTCGACGATCTGGTCGATGATCACGCGCGCTTCGCCCAGGTAGTCTTCGAGCGGCACGACATCGGCATTGAGACTGCCGAAAAGGAAACCGCGATAGTTCTGGAAGCGCGCCACCTTTTTCAGGTCATGCGAGCCGTGCGTATTGAATTGCACAGGATATTCGGTGGTCTTTTCGTCCTTGACCTTCAGCAGCTTGCCGGTATTGGAGAAAGTCCAGCCATGGAACGGGCACGTGAAGCTGCCCTTGTTGCCGTGCTTGCGCCGGCACAGCATCGCACCCTTGTGCGCGCAGGCATTGATGACGGCATTCAGCGCGCCGGTCTTGTCGCGCGTGATGACTACCGGTTGCCGGCCAATCCACGTGGTGTAGTAATCGTTGTTATTCGGAATCTGGCTTTCGTGCGCGAGATACACCCAGTTGTTCTCGAAGATGTGTTTCATCTCCATTTCGAACAGATCGGCATTGGTGAAGATATCGCGGCGGCAACGGAATATACCGGCCTCTTTGTCATCCTGCACAGCAGTAGCCAGCAGGTGATCCAGTTCGTTGGCTTTGTCGATAATGGCGGACATGTTTCCTCTCCGTAGACGCGAACTGGCCCCTGCACAGGACTCGCGCATCGGTATCGAATGATTCTTGCGGGATCCGTGTATGGCGGCGCTTCAGGCACTCGCCATACACGGAGATTGCGGGGAATTACGCCGTGGCTGAAACGCGCGGGCGGTTGACGATCTGGTTGTCCTTGCCCTGCACCAGCGTGGTCAGAGAGAAGTTGAACTCGATGTCCTTGTACGTGTCGGCTTTCAGGCTCAACGCCGTGCCGCCGTTCTTCTCCGTCACGTGAGGAATCAACTCCTCGCGGGTGGCGTAGGCGAAGTCATCCCAGATCAGCGGATCGCCTTCGATATTGAATTGCGTCGTGAGCTTGCGGTGGCTGTCGCTGGTGACGAAGAAGTGCACATGCGCGGGACGATTTCCGTGACGGGCGATTTCGTCCAGCAGTTGCTGGGTCGCGCCCTGGGGAGGACAACCGTAGCCCACCGGCATCAGCGTACGGAATTCATACTTGCCATCCGCGCCGGTCTTCACCGCACCGCGCAGATTGAAGTCGCTTTGCGCGCCGGTCGGGTCGAAGTGCGAGTAAAAGCCCTTCGAATTGGCATGCCAGCATTCCACTACCGCTCCCGCAACCGGCTTGCCATCCGGGCCGGTAACCGTGCCGTGGATGATGAGCGGGCCTGCTTCCGCATCGGGGTTGATGTCGATTTTCGAAACGCCATCGCGCAGCGGTGCGCCAGCCACATACAGCGGGCCTTCGATGGTGCGCGGCGTGCCGCCTTCGATGCCGGCTGCCTTGTCCGCTGCGTCCATGCGAATGTCGAGGTACTTCTCCAGACCGAGGCCGGCAGCGAGCAGCGCGGCTTCACCGTCCTTGCCGAGCTTGTTCAGATAATTGATGCCCACCCAGACTTCATCGGGCGTGATGTCGAGATCGTCGATGGCCTTGAACAGATCGCCCAGCAGACGATGGAGAATCTGCTTGAAGCGGGGGTTGCCGTTCGCGCCGCCGAGATGGGTGGCTGCTTTCAGCAGATCTTGGACTTCCTTGGTGTCGAATACCTTCGCGCTCATGGCTACTGTCTCCACTTCTTTATCTGCGGGGAAAATGTCTCGGGTTCTTCTCGCCGCTTCAATCAAGCCGGAGTTTTCATGCTCCGAAGGTATAATCAGTCGCGGCGAATGCTGTGAGAGAAGCATAGTTGTGCCGCAACTGATGCGTCCAACACTGATTTAGTATCAGGATCATATCCGGCAGGTATGAACATGGAGCTGAGACACCTGCGCTACTTCGTGGCCGTGGCCGAAGAGCGCAATTTCACCCGCGCGGCCCAGCGGCTGCACATCGCGCAGCCACCGCTCTCGCGGCAGATTCAGCAACTCGAGGAGATGCTGGGCGTGCAACTCTTCGAGCGCGATTCGCGCCCGCTCAAGCTGACCGACACCGGCCGCTTCTTCTACCAGCACGCGGTGCAACTGCTCGCGCAGACGGCCGAGCTCGAGTCCATGACGCGGCGCGTGGGCAAGATCGAGCGCAGCCTTTCGGTAGGCTTTGTCGGCTCGACGCTTTACGGCATGCTGCCGAAAATCATCCGGCGCTATCGTCAGGAGAATGGCGAGGTCGAATTGAGCCTGGTCGAAATGTCGACCATGGACCAGATCAAGGCCCTCAAGGAAGGCCGCATCGATGTGGGTTTCGGGCGCATTCGTCTGGAGGATCCGAGCATTCGCCGTGTGGTGCTGCGCGAAGAACGCCTGATCGTGGCGCTGCCGCTCGGGCATCCGCTCATCGACGCCCGGGAGACGCTGTCGCTGCGCGAACTCGTCAACGAGACCATCATCATTTTCCCGAAGCACCCGCGCCCCAGCTACGCCGACCAGGTGCTCGCGGCCTTTCACGACCGCGCGCTCGAGCCACAACACCTTTACGAGGCGCGCGAACTGCAGATCGCGCTAGGCCTCGTGGCCGCGGGCGAAGGTATTTCGATCGTGCCGAGCAGCGTCTATGGACTCAAGCGCGACGACGTGGCGTACAAGGATCTCGACGATGCGAAACTCGTTTCGCCCATCATCATGAGCACGCGCATGCTCGACGAATCCGAGGACGTGCGCCGCATGCTCGAACTCATCTACGTGCTCTATAAGGAAAAGAAGATGGAGCATCTCCCACCGCCCGAGCGCTGAGCCGCCTTGCATACAACACGCATACGGCGTGCATACGACACCGGCACCATACCCGGCGAGTATCGATTCAGACATTTTCGGTGTTGGACACGCTGCCCGAACGGCCTGCATACTCGGCTCAACTCACTTGATCCAATCTGCCAGGTATGAACGCAACCGTAAGCTCCATTGAAGCGATCCTCGTGGATCTGCCGACCATTCGCGCCCACCAGCTCGCGATGGCCACCATGCAGCAGCAAACGCTCGTGGTCGTCCGATTGCGTTGCAGCGATGGCATCGAAGGCATTGGCGAGGCCACCACTATCGGCGGCCTCTCGTATGGCGACGAAAGCCCCGAAGGCATCAAGCTCGCCATCGACACCTATCTCGCGCCCGCTCTAAAAGATGTGGACGCAACCAATATTCATGCGGCCATGGCCCGGCTCGAAAAGGTCGCGCGCGGCAATCGCTTCGCGAAGTGCGCGCTGGAAACGGCGCTGCTCGACGCACAGGGCAAGCGCCTGGGCGTCTCGGTCTCCACGCTGCTCGGCGGCGCGGTGCGCACCGCCCTGCCCACACTGTGGACGCTCGCGAGCGGCGACACGCAGCGCGATATCGAGGAAGCGGAGCGCTGGCTCGCCGAGCGCCGCCACGACACCTTCAAGCTCAAGATCGGCCGGCGCAGCGTGCGCGAGGACGTGGCGCACGTCTCGGCCATCAAGCGCGCGCTGGGCGACCGGGCGCGCGTGACCGTGGACGTCAACCAGGCCTGGAACGAAGCCGAGGCCGCGACCGGCATCGCCATGCTGGAAGCAGCCGGCATCGACCTGATCGAGCAGCCGGTGCCGCGCGAGCAGCGCGCGGCGCTCGCGCGGCTTGCCGCACGCTTTGTCGTGCCGATCATGGCCGACGAAACGCTGATGGGTCCGGAGGACGCCCTCGACCTCGTGCGTGGCGCATGCGCCGACGTGTTCGCGCTGAAGATCATGAAGTCGGGCGGCCTCTATGGCACGCTGCGCACCGCCGCCGTGGGCGACGCGGGCGGCATGGCGCTCTATGGCGGCACGATGCTCGAAGGCAGTGTGGGCACGCTTGCGGCGGCGCATTGCTTTGCGACGCTGCCAAGGCTTGCGTGGGGCACGGAGCTGTTCGGGCCGCTGCTCGTGAAGGACGATATCGTGGTCGAGCGGCCCGCCTATCGCGACTTCTGCCTGCATCTGCCCGATGGCCCAGGGCTCGGCGTCGCGCTGGACGAAGACAAGCTCGCGCATTATCGTCGCGACTAGCCGCGCGCAAGCGTTTCGGCTTCCTGACTACTTTAATTTATCGAGGATCGAACATGCTGTTTCTGGTACGTATGGATGTGCACATTCCCGCCGACATGCCCGCCGCACAAGCCGATGAAATCAAGGCACGCGAAAAGGCCTACTCGCAGGACCTGCAACGCCAGGGAAAATGGCAGGCGCTCTATCGCGTGGTGGGCGAATACGCGAACTACAGCGTCTTCGACGTGGAGTCGAACGACGAACTGCACACGCTGCTTTCCGGGCTGCCGCTTTTCCCGTACATGACGATGCATGTCACGCCGCTCGCGAAGCATCCTTCTTCCATCCGCTAAATGCCCTCGTCGCCGCGCGCGCGGGCGGCTTTACGGGCGCGGCGACGACAGCGACCACGAAACGTGACTATGAAGCGAGCCGCTGCGCGGAGAAGCGCAGCCCGTCGAACAGCTTTGCGGCCACACGCTCCGGAAACCCCTGCGGCAACGCGGCGGCCACCTCGTTGATGACTGCCGGCGTGCGCGCGACGAAACGCTCGATGATCGACGTGGCATCGGCGCCGTAGTGGCACAACTGCGCGGTGGCATCGAAATGCGCGCGCTTCACGTCGCGCATGCGATAGTGCCGCCCCTTGCCCCACATCGCCATCGCCAGCGTGGCCTTGTGCCACGACCATTGACTGCCGCCGTTGCCCTCCACGGGCCAGATCGACATGACGTCGTAAAGCGGCGCGAGCTGGAAGCGCCCGCCCGGCATGAGACGCAGGCTGAAATTCTTCGCGTGGCCGTCGGGCGCGGCCAGCATCCAGTAGGCAATCTGCGCGCTGAGAAAGGTTTCGATGTCTTCGCGCGCCGCTTGCGATTGGCGCAAGAGGTCCGCGATCTCGCGTACGCCCGGGCCACCCTGCGATTCGTACTTGAGATGGGGCGCCACGCCGAGCGCCTGGCAAAAATCCTCCTGCGGCAGGCGCAGCAGCGCGCCGCTGCGCGAGACGGCGCGGTCGAAGCGCTCCACGGCCAGCACTTTCTGCGCGCCAAACGTGACGATGTGTGCCGTCGAAACAGGCAGCCCATAGGCCTTGAGCAAGGCAAGGCACAGCCACTCGTTCTCCACCGAGGTATGAAAGTCCACCTGGCGATGGCCGATCAGGCCAAGCGGCAGCTTGAGGATGTGCGTGGTGGGCGTGGCGCCGTGCGGCAGATTCCAGCGGCCTTCGTGAAAGAGCAGCGCGGTCTTTTCCTGCGCGCCCGCGAGCGAGATGCGCAGTTCTTCATCGGGGTCACCCGTGCCGCCCGGCAACGCGCCCGAGGTTTCGAGCAGGAGCCGCTCGATGGCAGCATCGTCGAGCGGCGTGCCCTCGATGCTTTCGATGCGCTCGGGCGTCTCATCCTCTTCCAGCAGTTGCACCGCGCCCACGCAATCGCGTCCGACCGCCTTGAGCAGATCGAACGCGCCCAGGGATTCGGTGCGAAAGCGCGCCGCGATGCGTCGGCGAATTTGCGTGCTGTCGGGCAGCAGATTGTCGAAGTAGTTATAGACGCGCGCGCCGCGCAGCGGCCGCTCGCCCACGCCGAACGGCAGTGAGAGCGACAGCGGCCGCCCCGCCGCCGAAGCCTTCCAGGCGGGGTCGTAGCGCAGTTCGGTTTCGCCCATTGGCGGCAGCGTCCAGGTGCCGACGCGCTCGCCGTTGGCCCAGATCGAGAGCGTGCGCGAGTGCGATTTGCGCCCCATCGCCTACCACTCCGGCCGGTCTTCGCGCACCTCGTACAACTCGCCCTGGTCGCGCGATTGCACGCACAGTTCGAGTTCGTAGAGCGCGAACAGCGCGAGCATCTGATTGAGCGAAATGCTCGCCGTGCCGGTGGTTTCGAGCGCGGACAGGCGCGGTTGCCCGATGCCGAGCGAGGCAGCGGCCTGCGCCTGGGTCATGCCGCACGACTTTCTGGCCGACTGCAGGATCTCGGCAAGCCCCGTCGGCGTATGGACGATGATCTTCATGGGATATTCCTGTGAGGCATAAAACGATTATATGCCTTAAGGCGATATTTTACTAATATCACTTATAAGCATAAACCGGGAATATCGCTGTCACAGATACACATAGATCGTCGAACTGTACCGAGCCACTGCCCGTCATGCGCTGGCCGAAGCGGTCCCAATCGTTCTTGATCGTCACGCCAGCACCGGGAGGCAACCCGAGTGGCCGAAGCGGCGAAACCGATTTTCGCCCTACACTGCAAGGCATCAGCCCCTCTGATTCACGCCTGCAAGGAGTGCCGTCATGCACACGAAAACCGTGAAGATTCCCGGCCCGGACCATCCCATCACGATCGAGCCCTGCCCATTGCGCGTGGTTGTGAAGGTCGCGGGCAAGACCGTCGCCGATACGCGCCGGGCGCTGATGCTGCGCGAGGCGAATTACCCGGCGGTCTACTACGTGCCGCGCGAGGACGCCGACATGTCGTTGCTCGCGCGCACCGACCACGCCACGTATTGCCCTTACAAGGGCAATTGCAGCTACTACTCAATCGCGCCGGGCGGCGAGCGCTCGATCAACGCGGTGTGGACCTATGAGTCGCCGCATGACGCCGTCGCGCAAATCAAGGACCACCTGGCCTTCTATCACGACCGGGTGGACTCCATAGAAGAACTGGACGCCTGAACCCACCGGCGCGGGCCGCATGGAACGCGCCCGGTGTAGTTCAGCGCGCCTTTTGCGCCGCGGGCACGCCAATCAGCAACGCCACGCCGCTTGCCACCAGCAGCGCGGTGAGCACGTAGAGCGCGTTGTCCATGCTGCCGGTATGCGTCTTGATGAGCCCGATCGCCCACGGGCTCACGATCCCGCTCGTAATGCCGATGCTGCTAATGAGCGCGATGCCGGCAGCGGCTGCCTTGCCCGTGAGCCAGGCGGGCGGCACGGCCCAGAAGATCGGCAACGCGGCGAAGATCAGGACGGCGGCCAACGAGAGAATCGCCATCATCGCGGCAAAGCTCGCCAGATGCAGCGTAAGCAAGGAGAGCGCGATGCCGCCGCCGATGGTGCACGCCGCGAAATGCCAGCGGCGCTCGCCGCGCCGGTCGGAGCGGCGAGCGATCAGCATCAGGCCCACGGCGCCTACCGCGTTCGGAATCACCGTATAGAGGCTGATCGCCAGCACGTCATGCACGCCGAAGTCGCGAATCATCAGCGGCATCCAGAAGTTGAGCGTGAGCGATGCGCAGGTCAGCGAAAAATAGATGAACGCGAACAGATAGACGCGCGGGTTGCGCAATGCCGCGCCGAACGAGCGCGAAGAATGTGACGAATGCGCGGTTGCGTGCTTGCCCGTGTTCGTGTTCGTGATCTCGCCGTCGCGCTGCGCAATCAGGTGAGCCTTTTCCGCATCGCTGAGCCAGCGTGCCTGCTCCGGACCATCGACGAGCCAGAAGACCGCCATCAGGCCGAGCAGCACAGCGGGCAAGCCCTCGATCGCGAACATCCAGCGCCAGCCCTCAAGGCCCATGACACCGCCCATATCGCGCATGATCCACCCCGAGATGAGCCCGCCCAGCACACCCGCCACCGCGACGCCCGCAAAGAAAATCGAGAACACCGCGGCGCGGCGGTGCGGCGGAAACCAGTAGGTCAGATACAGCACGATGCCGGGGAAAAAGCCCGCCTCGAACACGCCGAGCAGAAAACGCAGCGCGTAAAAGTGCGTGGGCGTATGCACGAACATCATGCACGTCGAAGCGATCCCCCACAGCAGCATGATGCGCATGAAGGTGCTACGCGCGCCAAAGCGTGCGAGCAGCAAATTGCTGGGCACTTCGCAAATCACGTATCCCACGTAGAAGACGGCGGCGCCGAGACCGTACATCGCATCGCTGAAGCCGAGGTCGTGCTTCATCTGCAACTGGGCGAAGCCGATGTTGATGCGATCGAGAAACGACACGACGTAGCAGACGAACAGAAACGGAATGACGTGCCACGAGACTTTGCGGTACAGCAGGTCATCGCTGGTTGGGGACGCAGCCGCGAGCGGCGCGAGCGTGGAGTCGGACGCACGGTCCGTGATGATCGATTGCGGCATGTGCCTGTCTCCAAACCTTGGAGGAGTTCCGCGCCACGCGGATCTCCGTTTAGCGGCGTCTGACGCGCCTTGGGAACGATTCGATGAAATTTCCGGCGACGGCGGCCCAGACCAGGACACAGAGAATTGCTGCGGCGCAGCGTGCCAGCACTGCGACGACGAGCCCCTTGCGGCCACCGTGGATGCATCATAGAAGCGCTCGAATTTATTTGTCAATAGCAAATCATTTCGTCAAACGTAAACAATACGACGACCTCCCAACGAGAATCAGGGGCAGCGGCTTCGAGACGGCGCCCCACGCCGCCAGGATCGCCTGCGCGCGTCTATGCTTCGTCAGGTGTCTGTGACGGCAAGTTCGCCAACACCCAAGACGCCGCGTTGCGGCGCTTCCAGGAGATCTTCATGAAAGCCATCAAACTGATCGCGCCTGCCGGGCTCGACAATCTCAAGCTCGTGGATATGGCCGCACCGGGCGAGCCGCAGGCGGGGGAAATCCGCGTGCGGCTGCATGCCAGTTCGCTGAACTACCACGATCTGGGCGTCGTGCGCGGGCATATGGGCGCCGCCGACGGGCGCATTCCCATGTCCGACGGCGCGGGCGTGGTCGAAGCCGTGGGCCCGGGCGTGAGCGAATTCGCCGTGGGCGAGCACGTGGTGTCCACGTTCTTCCCGACATGGCTCGACGGCGAGCCCACGATTCCCGACTTCTCCACCACGCCCGGCGACGGCGTGGACGGCTACGCGCGCGAAGCGGTGATCGCGCCCGCCACCGCGTTCACGCACAGCCCGCGCGGCTACAGCCACGCCGAAGCAGCCACGCTCACGACCGCCGGGCTGACGGCCTGGCGGGCGCTGGTGGTGAACGGCGCACTCAAGGCCGGCGATACAGTGCTAGTGCTGGGCACGGGCGGCGTGTCGATTTTCGCGCTGCAATTCGCCAAGGCGATGGGCGCGAGCGTGATTGCCACGTCGTCATCCGATGAGAAGCTCGAGCGCGCGCGGCAGCTAGGCGCCGACCACACGATCAACTATCGCCGCGAGCCGCAATGGGCGCAGCGAGTGCTGGAATTCACGAACGGACGCGGCGTCGATCACGTGGTTGAGGTGGGTGGCCCGGGAACACTCGAACAGTCGATTCTGGCTACGCGCGTGGGCGGCCATATCGCGTTGATCGGCGTGCTGACCGGTATCGCGGGCCCGGTGCCGACCGCCACGATGATGCGTCGCCAGCAGCGCTTGCAGGGTTTGATCGTCGGGAGCCGCCAGCACCAGATCGACCTCGTGCGCGCCATCGACGCAACCGGCGTCAAGCCGGTGATCGATCGCTCGTTCCCGCTGGAAGGAATCGCCGATGCGTTCCGGCTCCAGCAAACGGGCGGGCACTTCGGGAAAATTGTTCTGGAGTACTGAGATGCCCTGCGTCGAAGCTGCGAGGAAGGCGAAAACGTGGACGCGATGTTGCGTGCCGCAGCGATATATCGTGACAACGCGCATGGCGCCGTCGCGATCGTGCGAATTCACGGTAATGCCTGAAATCTGTAATGAACTGAAATAACCGGCCGGACACTCTGGCAATCCGGTGGCAATCTGGTAGCAATCCGGTGATGATTCGGCGCCACCAAAAGAACTACCGGGAGCGAGGCGTCATGCGCCCTGCTCCCGGTTGATGATGCACCTTGCCGCTGCAACCGCACGCACGATGGGCGAGATAGCGAAAACGGCAACGCGCCGCTTCCGCCAGCTTGCTACGCTCGTGCGCCCCGCGAGCGGCGGGCCTGCATCACGATGCGTTGACGGCGTCCTTGAATGCCTTGCCGGCCGTGAACTTCACCGTCTTCGCCGCAGCGATCTGGATTTCCGCGCCCGTAGCCGGGTTACGGCCCACGCGAGCAGCACGCTGGCCGGTCGAGAACGAGCCGAAGCCGACGAGCTGCACGGAATCGCCCGACGTGACCGCCTTGGTGACCACTTCGAGGATCGCGTCGATTGCGGCTCCGGTGGCTGCCTTGGTCTCGCCCGTGCTTGCGGCGACTGCGTCAATGAGTTCCTGTTTGTTCATCTGCTACCTGTGTTGAGTTGAGAAAACCTGCATACCCTACCTCACGCGAGCCAAACAGGCAAATCGCGTTGCATATGGAAACGCAAAGCACACGGGGCTTACAGGCCCTTCAGCCACCTGGAATGATTCGTGCAAGCGATTTTCAGGCCGATTTAGTGACTATTTCGCATCATTTTACAAAAACCAACGATATTCTCGCGCTCCGATTACATTCATAAAATCGAGGTGATCCTGCCGCTTATTCTCGCAATAAACTCCCGTGAAATCTTCACCGAGCCCCTCGCGCACCCCGGCATGCCCGCTCATGGCGGCCACCGCCGAGAGCATGTCACCCGGGAAATCGATCCCGCTCGCGCGATCTTCGTTGAGCGCCGCAATCGGTTCGAGGCCCGCCTCCAGGCCACCTTCGATGCCGGCGAGGATGGCCGCGAGCACGAGATACGGATTGGCATCGGCGCCCGCGAGCCGGTGCTCGATGCGCAGATTCGCTTCGTCGGATTCCGGAATGCGGATGCAGGCATCGCGATCCTCAAAACCCCAGCTCGCCCGGCTCGCCGCATTGACCATCGCCCCGTAGCGCCGGAATGCGTTGTGATTGGGCGCAAAAATGGGCATGCAATACGGCAGCAGCGCGAGGCAGCCCGCTACAGCATGACGCATCGCGCGCCGCTCGCGCGCTGCGAGCACGTTGCGTCCCGCCTCGTCATAGAGACTCACGTGCACGTGCATGCCGCTGCCCGGCGCATCGAGCAGCGGCTTCGACATGAAGCTCGCGCGATAGCCATGCCGCATGGCCACACCGCGCGTGCTCCGGCAGAAGAGCGCGGACCAGTCCGCCGCGCGCAGCGCGTCGTCGCAGTGGCCGAAGTTGATTTCGAATTGCCCAGGCCCGAGCTCCGCGGTGATGACCGTTGCGTCCACACCCTGCTCGCGCGCGGTCTCGACCATCTCGTGCAGCACGGGCGCGAAACGCGAAAGGCGCTCGATATGCATGTTCGACTGATCGTCTTCGTCGTTGCATAGCGGATCGCGTGCGTGCTGCGGCAGACCTTCGCGCAGCTTCGCATCGAACAGATAGAACTCCAGCTCGAATGCCACCACCGGCTTGAGGCCGCGCCGCGCGAAACGATCGAGCACCCGCGCGAGTACCTGGCGCGGCTCGAACGCGATGGGCGTCGCGGTGCCGTCCGAGGTGATGAGCATTTGCGCGAGCGTCTGCTGCTCCCAGCGCACCGGCTTGAGCGTGCCGGGCACGAGGCGGCGCGGCACATCGGGGTCGCCGTCTTGAAAGCAATAATCGCCGATTGGATACACCCCGCCTTGCGCGCCGAGCAGGATGCAGTTTTGCGGCAGCTTGAGCAACGCGCCGGCCGCCACCTTCTCGAGCATGGCGATGGGGTAACGCTTGCCGTAGAAATGCCCGGGGATGTCGAGGCAGATCAGGTCGACATATTGCACGTCGGGATGAGCCGCACGAAAGGCGCGTACTTCGCTCAGGAGGTCAGTTGCGATAGCCGTCACGTCGAGTTCCTCGTTGGCGAGAGATGATGGACCTGCTATTTAATCCGGACTCCAGATCATGCTGAAAACACCCGCGCCGGCAAGGCGCATGCCTTCCGGATCCTTGTCTAAGGATGGCATCAAAGCGGGCAACGAAACGGGCATCAAAGCGGACATCGAAGTGTGCGTCAGGTGAAGACCCAAAGCACCCGTGCATCCTTGTCCGAGCGATTCGCGTAACTGAAGCGACAGCGCGCCGGCAACTGAAAGCTGTCGCCGGCTTTGAGCGTGACTTCTTCGTCTTCGCCGTCGAGCCAGATGGTGAGCTCGCCTTCGAGCACGAAGCCGCCCTGCTCGTCGCTGTCGTCCACGGGGCGTTCGCCGCTTGTGGCGCCCGGCTCCAGCAGGCTCTCCAGCATCGAGAAACCCGACGACATGCTCGGCGAGACCAGCACGTCGGTGATGCCGCCGCCGTAATAGAGCGTGCGCCGCTCGCCGGGGCGCGTGACCCATGGCAGCGCGCGCGGCTTGCTCACACTGTAGAAGTACGTGGTGGGCGTTTGCAGCGCCTCGCCGATGGCGGTGAGGTCGGCGACCGTGGGCCGCGACATGCCGCGCTCGACCTGCGAGAGAAAACCCACCGAGCGGCCGATTCGTTGCGCGAGTTCGGCCAGCGTCACCTTCTTGTGCTTGCGCAGATCGCGAATGAGGATCGCGAGGCCTTCTATCTCTTCTTCCCTGTCCATGTCGAATCCCTCAATCACACCACGTCGCGCATGCGATACCAGAGCTTGCCGAGCGCTTCGAGCGGCGCGGCCAGCGCGTCACCGCCCGGGAAGCGCGGATTATGAATGGCCTCATAGAGCGAGAGCAAACGCGTGTCGCCGAGTATTGCATCGGACACTGCGCGCGCCGCGGCCAGGGTCGGCAGCACGCCGTGCCCCGAGAAGCCCTGGAGCCAGTAGCGCCCGCGTGCGTGCCCCACGTCCGGCGTGCGCCGGATGCTGATGTCGATATGACCGCCCCATGCGTATTCGAGCGCGACGCCGCGCAGTTGCGGAAAAACGCGTTCGAGGCTCGGACGAATCGCCGCGCGAATGTCCTTGGGGATGCCGCCGAGATAGGTGCACGCGCCACCGAACAGCAGCCGATGGTCAGGACTCAGCCGGAAGTAGTCGGGCACGAACTGGTTGTCGATCACGCAACTATTGCGCGGCAACAGCGCCTGCGCGCGTTGCGGGTCGAGTGGCGCGGTTGCCACCTGATACGTGCCGACCGGCAGGACGCGGCGCGCAAGCTCGCGATCGAGGCGGTCGATATAGGCGTTGCAGGCGAGCACGAGTGTGTCCGCGCGGATCAGGCCACCGGGCGTCGTTGCGATGAAACCTGTCGGCGTTTCGCGCCATTGCTGCACGCGAGTCTGTTCGAAGATACGTCCGCCCGCGCGCTCGATGGCCGCGGCGATGCCAAGCGCCAGTTTGAGCGGATTGAGGTGGCCGGCCTCGGGATCGTAGAGCGCCGCGAGATAGCGCCGGCTGCCCACCCATGCGGGCATATCCGGCTCGGCAATGACCCGCAGCGCGTCGTAGCCCCACTTGTGGGCAGCTTCGTCGCGCGCCGCATCCAGCAACGCAATGCGGTTGCGCTTCACGGCGGTCCAGAGGCTGCCGGGACGGTAGTCGGCATCGAAACCGTGGCGCTCGGGCAGTTCGCGCACCTCGCGCGCCGCCCAGCGCATGCTCTCCCAAAGCTCGCGTGCGCCTGCGAGCCCCAGCGACTGCTCGAGCGGCCCCATATCGCACGACCAGCCGAGCAGCGCCTGCCCGCCGTTGCGCCCGGACGCGGCCCACGCCACGCGGCTCGCCTCCACGACCACCACGCGACGGCCCGCGAGCGCGAGGCGCAACGCCGTGTGAAGCCCGCTGAAGCCGGCGCCGACGATCAGGACATCGGCGTCGCACTCGCCCGCCAATGCCGGGCGCACAGGCACCTCGCCGGGCAAGGTGCGGGCGTAAAAGCTCTCCACATGCTGGGTCGATTCGACGAACATGACGGCATCCGTGAAATTTTATCGGCTAAATTTCATGAAAAATTAGCACGACAATTTCACGAACGCAATCGGGTTACTGCGGCTCTGGAATCGGCTGTTTCACCATGAACCAGTAGAACAGTGCCGCACAGCCCGCGATCAGTCCGCCACTGATGAGCGCAAGCGAATACGAACCGGTACGGTCGACGATAAAACCCGCGACGGCCGGCGAGAAAGCGCCACCGAAGTAACCGCCAAAGTTCTGGATTGAGCCGACCGAGGCAACCATCGACTTCGGGGCAACGTCGGTGGACAGTGCCCACGCGTGGCCGAGAATCGCGGCGATGAAGCCGAGGCCGATGGTCATGAGCGCGATGGTTTCGGTAAGCGAAGTGACGAACGGCAGTGCGATTGCACAGATTGCCGCGCCTGCGGAGCAGAATGCGATCATCAGCCGTTTCGCGTTGATTGGCGTCGCGATGCCACGCTCGATGATCTTCTTGGTCAGCAAGCCCGCAGCGATTTCCGAAAGCCCCCCACCAATCCAGGGAATGCTCGCGTAAATGCCCATCTGTGCGAGCGTGATGTGGAAGCGGTCCAGCAGATACAGCGGCAGGAACACCAGGAAGAGATTCCACAGCCAGATCGAACAGAAGTATCCGCAGATCATTCCCCACACGCTGCGATACGTGAAGAGACTCGTCCATTTCAGCCGGCTTGCACTGCGCGTTTGCTCATGCGCGCCGCCGCCAGCCTCGATGTAGCTGAATTCCTCTCGCGAGAGCCGGGGATGATCGGCAGGGCTGCGGTAGCGCAACAGAAAGAACACAGCGAACACTACGCCGGCAATACCGGTCAGATAGAAAAGCGAGCGCCATCCGAACGCAATCATCAATGGCACGAGTACGACAGGCGCCAGCGCCGGCCCCCATTTCGTGGATGAATCCCACACGCCCGTCGCCACGCCGCGCTCCTTTTCCGGAAACCACGCAGCGGTAATTTTCGCGGAGGTCGGAAAGCACGGCGCCTCGCCGACCGCGAGCAGCGCGCGCATCGCGATCAACCCCGCGAACGAGCCCACGATGCCCGTCATCCACGTCGCCACGCTCCACCAGATCATGCCGTAGGCGTATGCGCGCTTTGCGCCAAAGCGGTCGATGATCCATCCCGCGGGCAACTGCATGACCGCATAGGTCCACGCGAACACCGTGCCAAGCAGGCCGATCTCGGTACGCGTGAAGTTCAGGTCATGAATCATTCCAGGTGCTGCGATCGACAGGCTTGCCCGGTCGAGATAATTGATGATGCCGCCTGCGAGCAGCCAGAGCAGCACATACCAGCGCAGGTTCATGCGGGTCGTGCCGGCAATGGGGGCTACTTTTGTAGCGAGGTTTTCGTCCACAGCGTGTCTCCTTGTTGTAGTGCGTTCGTCATGCAAAGACGGCTTATCTGCCCCAGCGCAGCACGAGAGGATCGAGTCGCCGTGCGATCTCGATCAGACCTGCACGGGCGGCAGGATGAACCCGCGCGAGTGGATGGCGTACGGCGTCGGAGGCGATCACGCCACCCTCCTTCATCAGGATCTTGCAAGTGGCAATGCCGGTCTGGCGGTTCTCGTAGTTGATGAGCGGCAGCCATGCCTGATAGAGATCGGCGGCCCGGCTGGTATCGCCCGCCATATAGACGTCAACGATCTTGCGAATGCCATCGGGATAGCCGCCGCCGGTCATCGTGCCGGTTGCGCCCGCATCGAGGTCGGGAATCAGCGTGATCGCCTCCTCGCCGTCCCACGGGCCGATCACGGCGTCACCGCCCAGTTCGATCAGTTCGCGCAATTTCGCCGCGGCCTGGGGACATTCGATCTTGAAGTACGAGACATTGCGCACTTCTCTCGCCAGCCGTGCGAGGAACGCCGCCGTGAGCGTCGTGCCCGAGACGGGCGCGTCCTGGATCATGACCGGAATGTCGATGGCGTCGGACACGCGGCGATAGAACTCAAGAATGCCGCGCTCGGCCACCCGGATCGTCGCGCCGTGATACGGCGGCATCACCATCACCATCGCCGCGCCTGCGTCTTGTGCGGCGCGGCTGCGCGCAGCGCACACGTCGCTGCTGAAGTGCGTGGTGGTCACGATAACGGGCACGCGGCCCGCGACGTGTTCGAGCACAACCCGCTGAACCGTGTTGCGCTCATCATCGGAAAGGGCAAACTGCTCGGAGAAATTGGCAAGGATCGCGAGGCCATTGGAACCGGCGTCGATCATGAAATCGACCGCGCGCCGTTGGCCTGCCACGTCGAGACGGCCACTGTCGTCAAAGATGGTTGGCACAACAGGAAACACGCCGCGCAAGACTTCGTGCGTCATCAGAAACTTCTCCTTTAGGTGGAATGCTTTATAAGCATTCCAAAATACATACAGGTGAGCGATGCGGAACCGCCGGTTTGCGGATCTCAGTCGAGCGGCTTCGGGAAGGCGACACCGTAACGCTCACCCCACTTATCGAGAGCGGGACGGATGGTGGGATGCAGCTGCACGCCCGCAGCGAGCTGGGCATCGCGCCGGGCCATTGCACCGTCTCCGGGCATGCGCACCCGCTCCACGCCGGGGCGCGGCGGGTTGGTACGGCACGCCTGCGCCAGCCAGTCCATCTGGCGATGGAATTCGTCGAGACCGGCGAACGCGGCGGGATCATAGAGCGTCATGAACACCGTCGCGCCCCAGCCGGTGGGGCTATCGGCACGGCCATGCCCGGCCAGCCCGCTCGTGAGCGCCTCGATCAGCACCGCGAGGCCGAAGCCCTTGTGGCCCGCATCCATGCCGCCGAGCGGCAGGATCGTGCCAGGCGGGTCGGTAAAGAGCGCGCCAGGCTCACGCGTCGCGTGTCCGTCGGCGTCCAGCAGCCACGCCTCGTCGAACTGCTTGCCGGCTTTGTGCAGCCGCGCCGTCATTGCATTCGTCGTGATCGACGCGGAGATGTCGATCAGGAAAGGCGAGTGGGTCGTGGGTACGCCAAGCGCAACCGGATTGGGCGTAAAGACCGCGCGCGTGCCGCCAAACGGTGCAACGCTCTGCACGCTCGGATCCGAACTCGACAGCAACAGGACAAAACCCGCTTCGGTCGCGCGCAGCAGATAAGTCGCAAGACACGCGATGTGATGGCTGTGCCTGATCGCAAGGGTAGCCGTGCCGTACTGGTGTGCGCGCGGAATCAGGGCATCGATGCCGCGCAGCACGAGAGAGGGGCCGGGCAGACGTCTGCCATCCCACAGCAGCGCGGCCGGCCGGTCGGACAGCACGATGGGCTCCCCTTCCTTCGTCATGTGGCCCGCCTGAAGCTCATCCAGATAGCCCGGGAGTTGCGCGAGGCCGTGGGTATCGTGACCCAGCAAATCGCCTTCGACGAGCGTCGTCGCAACGGCATCGGCGTGCGTTGCGGCCAGACCCGCCGCGTCGAGCAACTGGTTGGCGTAGGCCATCAATGCGTCGGCCGCGTAATGTGGCTGGTTCATGGTGTGGTCTCCTCCCATGCGGCGCGCGGGTGGATATCGCGCCGGTTTGTTCCCGGTTTGTTCCGATAGTGACGTGAGCTTCAGGTGATGGCGCCGATCTGCCAGGGCACGAACTCGTTCTGTCCGTAGCCGTGAATCTCGCTGCGCGAGCGCTGGCCGGACGCCACCTGGAGCATGAGCTGGAAGAGCTCGGCGCCCACCTCTTCAATCGTCTTCGTGCCCGCGAGGATGGGCCCGCAATTCAGGTCCATGTCATCCTGCTGGCGCTGCCATAGTGCTTCGTTGGTCGCGATCTTGAGCGACGGCGTCGGAGCACACCCATAGGCGGAACCACGTCCTGTGGTGAAACAGATCAGGTTGGCGCCGCCCGCCACCTGGCCAGTCGCCGAGATCGGGTCATAGCCGGGCGTATCCATGAAGACGAACCCCTTCGCATGGACCGGCTGCGCATATTCGTAGACGTCCACGAGATTCGTTGTTCCGCCTTTGGCCACTGCGCCCAGCGACTTCTCGAGAATGGTCGTCAGCCCGCCCGCCTTGTTGCCGGCCGAAGGATTGTTGTCCAGCGAGGCATGGTTGCGCGCGCAATAATCCTCCCACCAGCGGATACGGGCGACCAGTTTTTCCGCCACCTGAGCGTTGAGCGCACGACGCGTGAGAAGGTGCTCGGCGCCGTAGATCTCAGGCGTTTCGGAAAGAATCGCCGTGCCTCCATGCGCCACCAGCAAGTCGACGGCGGCGCCGAGCGCCGGGTTCGCCGAAATTCCCGAATAACCATCGGAGCCCCCGCACTGAAGGCCGACGACGAGATGGGAAGCCGGTACCGGCTCGCGCCGCGCATCGTTTGCCTTGGCGAGCAGTCCCTGAACGAGTTCGACGCCCCGCTCGATCGACTTGACGGTTCCGCCGGTCTCCTGAATGTTGTAGGTGCTGAGCCGACCTGTGCTCACGAGCGCTTCGAGATGCTGCTTTTCGACGAGCCGCGCGATCTGGTTGGTTTCGCAACCCAGTCCGATGACGAGCACGGCGGCGAAATTCGGATGAACCACGTAGCCGCCGAGCGTGCGCTGCAGGATTTCAAGCGCTTCGCCTTCCGCGTCGACCGCGCAGCCAACCCCATGCGTGAGCGCGACCACGCCATCGATATTCGGATAGGCGCCGAGCGCCTCGGGGTGGATGTCGCGGCGAAAGCGATCGGCGATCGCCCGGGCGACCGTGGCCGAGCAGTTGACCGACGTGAGGATCCCAATGTAGTTACGCGTGGCGACGCGGCCGTCGGGACGCACGATACCGTCGAAAGTGGCGTTTCCGTCGGCAACGCGGGTTGGCTTCGCATCGGCGCAGAACGCATAGTCGCGCTGGAATTCACCCATCGCGAGGTTATGCGTGTGCACATGTTCGCCCGGCGCGATTGGCCGGCTCGCAAAGCCGATGATCTGGCCATAGCGCCGCACGGGCTGGCCCTGGCCGATTGCACGCACGGCGATCTTGTGGCCGGGAGGAACGAGGCCACTCACCGTCACGCCCTCTTCCTGCAGCACCGTCCCGCCGACGAGCTGGGAACGGGCGATCACCACATCGTCGCTGCGATGAAGCCGGATGACCGGCGAGATAGAGCTAGCGTTCTGTTCGCTGATTGTCGCCATTGTGTATCTCATGAAGGCATCGGGATTCGCGACGCCAGGATTGTCTCCAGCGGCGACTATACGGGCCAACTTTCCGGGCTGTACAGTGATAAATTTCCATCTCGTGATCACTTTTAGGAATCGGATGACAACCCTGGATGCCCTGATGTCGAGATTGCGGATTCGCCAGCTACAGTTGCTGATTGCGCTCGACGAACACAAATCCATGCACAAGGCGGCGGGCGTGATGTCGATGACGCAGTCGGCCGCGAGCAAGATGCTCGGCGAACTGGAATCCATCTTCGCTGCGCAGCTTTTTGAGCGCTCGAAAAACGGCATGATCCCCAACCAGTTCGGCCATTGCGTGATCCGCCATGCGCGGCTGCTGACGATGGACCTGAGCGCGCTGTGTGACGACATTTCGGAAATCCGCAGCGGTCGGGGCGGACGGCTCGCCATCGGCTCGATCATGGGAGCGATCCCGGAAATCGTGGTGCCGGTGCTTGACGAACTGCACGCAAGCCAGCAGAACCTTTCCGTCGAGGTGGTCGAGGACACCAGCGCAAAGATGCTCTTGCAGCTCGATGAAGGGCATCTGGATCTCGTCATCGGGCGCACGGTCGTCAGCGACCAGCCAGCGAAATACCGTTACCAGAAGATCGGCGACGAGCCGCTATCGGTGGTTGTCGGCCACGCACATCCGCCCCTGCCGGAAAACGTCGAGATACGGGATCTGATCGATCACCGCTGGGTTGTCTATCCGACCCAGATGCCTCTGCGTGCCCTGCTCGAACGGGAGATGGATCTTGCCGGACTGACGATGCCGGGCAACACGATCTCGACCGCATCCACGTTCGTGACGGTAACGCTGCTCATGCAGAACACGGGTCTCGTATCGGTGCTGCCCACCGACATCGCCAGCCTGTGCGCGCGGCACGGCATGCTCCGGATCCTGCCGATCAGGCTGCGTTCGCAGTCGCAGAGTTTTGGTATCGTCACGCGCAAGGGCGGTCCGATCTCGCCGCCCGCTGCCCGCTTTATCGAAATGCTGAAGGTTCGTCTCGCTGCGGCATGGCCGCCTGGTGAATGACTTACACGAAGCAACCCGTACAGTCAAAGCCCATACACCCTGACCGCGTTGTCATGGAAAAGCCGCAAGCGGTCTTCAATGGACCAGGCACGCGCAATCTGCTTGAACCCGTCAAAGATGTCGGTCAGGGTGTCCACCACGCCATCCACGGGGTAGTTGCTGGCAAACGAGCAGCGCTGCGTGCCGAACACGTCGATGGCCGTCCGCACGACGGGACCATTCGATTCGACGCTCCACGACTGCCCCGGAACGCAAATTCCCGAGATTTTCAGGTGGACATTGGGCTCGCGCGCCACGCGTTCAAGTGCTGCTCGCCAGGCGCTCAATCCCTCTTTCGAGCGGTCCGCCGGCAGACCGGTGTGATTGATGACGATCCGCGTTGCCGGGAAATCGCGCGCGAGTTCCGCGGCCTCGTTGAAATGCCACCAGAAAACCTGTAGCTCGAAATGCAGGTCGTGGCGCTGAAGCTTCGCGTAGCCGTCCCGCCACTTGGGATCCCGCATCGATCCCGGCGCGACGAAGCACTCCGTCCACGCCTCGCGCGCAACCGCGGTGGGCTTGTGCCTGACGCCTCTGACCAGTGCATGGCGGCCATAGGCATCCAGAACGAGGTCCACCTCTTCCTGATCGAGCCGTGCGTGGCCGCACATGGCATGGGGAAAACCATGTTCGCGCGCCAGCGCATCCACCCAGCGCAGTTCGCCGAGCGGATCGTCGGGGTCCCACTCGCCTTCGATCAGCACCGTCTTCACGATCCTGTGATGGCCCGCCGCGCGAAAATAATCGTCAGGCAAGAAACTGCGCCGGATCTTGTCGTAATTACCGTAGCGAAAATGCTTGACGGGCTTGTCTGTTAGCCACGGATAGTAGTTTTTCTCCAGATCGAAAAAATGCTGATGCGGGTCCACGATGGGCAAATCGTCGTCGGAGCCCGTTTCCAGAAAGCGGCTGCGAAGCTGCGTCGCGTCGGGCACGGCATCCTGCCCGGAATGTGCGTTTGACATGATGACTCTTCGCCGGAATTCGGCGCTTGGATGCTAGATCTCAGGGTTGAATGTCCATGCGATAAAACCGAAGCGCATTGCGAAAGAAGATATTCTTCTGCGCTTCGCGCCCCAGGGGGGCGAGCATGACTCGCATGCTGTCGACGAGCACGTCATAGCTCACTCGCAAACCCGCCACCGGGAAATTGCTTGCGAACATGCACCGGTCGACGCCGAAGATGGAGACGGCATCGAGCACGATCCGCCGGTTTTCATCGTAGTTCCATGCTTTGCCCTTCAACCCGAACTCGGAAAGCTTCACATACACGTTCGGCTGTTTCGCCAACTGCTCCATCCAGTCCCGCCATCGCGCGAGCCCTTCCTCGCTGCGGTCCCAAGGAAAACCTGTGTGATTCAAGGCGATCATCGTGTTGGGGAACAGGCGGGCCACTTCGGTCGCATCGGGGAGATGCCACGGCGGCACGCGCAAGTCCCACGACAAGCCGAACCTTTCGAGCAGCGCAAACCCTTGCAGCCATTTCGGATCCTGCATCGTCCCAGCCAGGCCATGGACCGATTCGCCGGGCCGCGCCGAAGTCACCGGCTTCGAGCGAATCCCGCGCACGAGCGGATACGCCGCATGCTGCGCAAGAATCTCTTCGGTATCGGGCCGATCGAACCACGCATGCGCCACGACGGCGCCGGGAAAGCCATATTTCGCATGAACATCGTGCAGCCATCGCGTTTCCGCGACCTGCTCGTCGCGCGCGCGCTCCGCCTCCACGTGTACGGTTCCAATCACGGGCTGTCCGCGAGCGACGGCAAGATAGTCCTCCGGCAAGAAGTCCCGGCAAAGGCTGCGGTAGTCGCCCAGAAAGAACGCTTCGTGGTACTCGTCCTGAAGCCACGGGTAGTGTCCCGCCGCGAGATCCCACAAGTGATGATGGGCATCGATAATCGGAATCTCGTCCGGTCCGATCCCGGTCTTGCCGTCGATGCGCTTCATCGAGGGCTCGCCAGCGGCGCTCGTGCGCTCGCTCATACGGTGACTCCCACGCGGCTTGCCTTCGCGGCGACCCGCGTCTTGAGCTTTTCCACATCGATCACGAAACGCGAATGGCTGCCGGAGCACACCTGTTCCACGTCGTCGAATACCGCCACGTCGAATTTCACCGCGCGGCCTTCGATTCGCGCGACCTTCACGTCGATGCGCACGTGCATGCCGAGCAAGGTCGCGCCCGTGTGCGCGATATCGACCGCCGTGCCCACCGAGTTCGCGCCGTCCTCGACATGTTCGAGCAGGTAGACCAGACAGGTCTGCTCGATGTCGTTGATCAGTTGCGGCGTGGCATAGATCCGCAACGCCTCGCCGAGAAATGAAATCGTACGGTCACGGTCAACGGGAATCGTGCGCGAGTAAAGTTCGCCCTCATGCAGGGTATCTTTGATCATCTGGGCCATCGTCCTGTCTGGCTAAAAGGATTCAACAAAGGATTCAACAACAGAGGTTTCTGGAAATCGGGTTCAGGAGAGGAACCCTGTGGAGACCCAGGGAACGGCAACGAGTACCGACAAGGCAACCGCGAGCGCGCCCAGGTAGGGCCATACGCGCTTCATCGCGCCATCCGGGTTCACCTTCGCAACGGCACAGGCCGCATAGAATCCCACGCCGAAGGGCGGCGCAAACAGCCCGAGCCCCATCGCGAAGATCGCGACCATGGCGTAGTGCACGTCGTTGACGCCAAGCGAGCGCGCGACGGGAAACAGCAACGGCCCGAACAGCACGATAGCGGGGATGCCTTCGAGAAAACTCCCCAGCACCACGAACGCCGCCGACGAAATGATCAGGAATCCTGTCGCACCGCCGGGCGCATGGGCCATCAGCGTCGTCAACTGTTGCGAGAAGCCGGACTGCGTCAGCGCCCACGCCATCGCCGTGGCGCAGCCGATGATGATGAGAATCGCGCCGGACAGCGAAGCCGTGCTGACAATGATCGGATAAAGGCGCTTCCAGTCGAACGAGCGATAAAAGAGCAGGCCGACCACAAAGGTGTAGATGACGCCAACAGACGCGACTTCGGTTGCGGTGGCGACGCCTTCGACCACGGCCGCGCGAATCACGACCGGCAACGCCAGCGCCGGCAGCGCAATGAAAAACGCCTTGATCACGTCGCGCGGCTTGGCGCGCTCGACGCCCTTGACTTCGCGCTTGCGGTTCTTCATCCAGATCACGGCGATCATCGCGATCGCCCCCACGACGGCCGGCATGAAGCCGCCTGTAAAGAGCGCGGAAATCGATACCCCCGTGACCGAACCGATGGTGATGAGCACGAGGCTCGGCGGAATCGTTTCCGACATCGCACCCGACGCGCTCAACATCGCGACCAGTTCGTTTTCGTCTTCGCCGCGCTTTTTCATTTCCGGAAAGAGCGCGGGCGCGACCGCTGCCATATCCGCGGCCTTCGAGCCCGATATGCCGCTGACCAGGTAGATCGCGCCAACCAGCACGTAGGACAGACCGCCCCGCAAGTGCCCGATCATCGACGCGAGGAAGCGAATCATCGCGCGCGCCATCCCCATTGCCTCGATCAGCGCGCCTAGAAAAACGAACAGCGGAATGGCGAGCAGGATCAGGCTGGACATGCCTTCGTCGATGCGGCCCATGACGATCAGCATCGGCGTAAACGTCACGGTGCCCAGATAGGCGACGGTGGACAGACCGAATGCCACCATGATGGGGATGCCGATCACGATCATGAAGACGACGGCGCCCACGAAGAAGATCAGCAGGTTCCAGTTGCCGAGTGCGGTGATCTGCACCTTGAAGGCCATCAACGCCGCCGCAATGCCGCCCACGACCACGAACGACGCGAGAAAGTGCAACGGCCGAGCCTGCTCCATGAGGCGCGCAACCGAGATGGCGAGCATCAGCGTCAAGCCGACGGCGAGCGCCGCCACCCGATAGCCGTCGGAGATCGACAGCGCCGCGCTCGTGATGGGCCACTGCTCCGAGACATAGTCCCATGCGGGCGAGAGCAGCGCGAGCATGAACGCGATCACCACCACCGCGCCGAAGGTATCGACCAGTGCGCGCCGGGAAGGGCTCAGGTGGGCGATGAACGTCGTGAGCCGCATGTGCTCGTTGCGGCGCAGCGCGATGACCGCGCCCAGCATGGCGAGCCAGATGAACAGCAGCGTCGCCAGTTCGTCGCCCCAGATCAGCGGATCGTGTAACGCGTAGCGGTAAAACACGTTGGCGAACAACAACGCCACCTCGGCCACCACCAGCACGGCGGCGCAGAGTTCAGTCGACCATCGGATACACGCATCGAGAAAGTGCCCGACCTTCGCCACGGGGCCGAGGGGTTTGCTCTCTGCCGCAGCTGGAATATTCATCATGGGAACGTCCGTGCTCATGATCTGCCCTTCCTCAGGAAAGCTTTCCGGAGTACTTCTCGAGTAGTGCCCACGCTCCGTCGCCGTACTTCTTTTTCCAGTCGGCGTAGAAGCTCTTTTGCTGCAGCGCGGCGCGGAATGCCTGCTGATCGACCTTGTTGAAGATCAGGCCCTTGGCCGTCAGCGTGGGCTCGAGACTCTGGTTCAGGCGGATGACTTCATCGCGCTGCTTCATGGCCGCGGCATTGAGGTTGCGTGCGACGATCTCCTGAATGTCCTTGGGCAGGTTCGGCCACGTCCTGCCGCTCGCGAGCAGCCAGAAACCGTTCCAGATATGTCCCGTCAACGAGCAATACTTCTGCACTTCGTAGAAGCGAGCGGACTGGACGACCACGAGCGGGTTCTCCTGCCCCTCGACCACCTTGGTCTGGAGTGCAGAGTAAGTCTCGTTGATATTGATGCCGGTAGGCGCGGCGCCTAGCGCCTGAAACATCGATGTCCAGAGCGGGCTCACCAGCACGCGAAGCTTGAGGCCCTTGAGATCGGCAGGCGTCCTGATGGGGTGCGTGGAACTCGTAATCTGTCTGAAGCCGTTGTTCCAGATCTTGTCCATCGCAATCAGGCCGACCTTGGCGGCTTCGGCGCGCACGTGCTTGCCGAGGTCGCCGTCCATGGCGCCCCAGACCTCGTCGTAATTCTTGAAGGCGAACGGCACGCTTTCGATCGACGCCACCGGCACGAGCGTGGAAAGAATCGCGCCGGGCAGCGGGATGAAATCGACACCGCCCGCGCGCACCTGCGAGAGCATGTCGGTGTCGCCGCCCATCTGCGCGTTGGCATAGATCTGCAAATCGACGCGGCCGTTGGTTTCCTTCTTGATCGCCGCGGACGCCTGCCGCATGTACGCGTTCAGCGGATGGCTGTCGGGCAGACTGCTCGCGTATTTGAGGGCAATGGGCGAGCCCTGTGCGAAGGCGCGGCCCGGCAAGGCCAGGCTCGTCGCCGTGGCAGCCATGGCCATTCCCGCCGTCGTCAGGAAGCCCCGACGCGAAATCGTTCCACTCATGTCTGTCTCCTGTTCTTTTGTCCTGCGCGATTGATCGCGTCTGTGTCCGTCGGTGGATGCGAAGCATCCGTTTCGCCTTTACCGCGCCAGCGCGACAACCGCCTTTTCTTCGATGAGCCGGTCGACCTCGCTGGCCGAATAACCCGCTTCCATCAGCACTTCGCGTGTGTGCTGGCCCAGCAGCGGAGCCGGCCGGCTTGCCGATCGCGTCGCTTCGGAGAAGTGAATCGGCAGCCCCAGGCCCCGAACCTTTCCGGCCACGGGATGATCGGTTTCGACCACCATCTCGCGCGCGATCGTCTGCGGATGCGCAAGCGCGGCGGCAATATCCAGCACCGGACCCGCAGGCAAGCCGATGCGGTCGAACTGGGCCATCCAGTCGTCGGTGGTGCGCCGCATGAGCACATCGTTCAGGATTGCCACGAGTTCCTCGCGGTGCCCGAGCCGCAGCGCGTTGGTCGCAAAGCGCGGGTCGCACGCGAGTTCCGGCGCGTCGAGCACCTCGATGAGCCGCTCGTAGTTGCTCTGATTGGCTGCGCCGATATTGATCCAGCCATCGCGGGTCTTGAAGACCTGATAGGGCGCGCTCGTCGAGTTCGCGGAACCCATCTTCGGCAAAATGGTGCCGTCCGCGAGATAGCTGGCCGCCGGCCAGTACATCTGCTGCAGGCCCGCTTCGAAGAGCGACGTGTCGACCATCTGCCCAAGCCCCGTGCGCAGCTTTTGCGCGTAGGCCGCCGCAATGCCGAGCGCCGCGAGAATGCCGGAATTGATATCGGCCACGGGCGAGCCTGCCTTGACGGGCTCGCGCCCTTCCTCGCCGGTCATGCTCATCATGCCGCTCATGCCTTGCGCGATCAGATCGAACCCGCCCTTCTCGCCGAACGGACCCGTGCGCCCGAAGCCGGAAATCGCGCAATAGATCAGTCCGGGATTGATCTGCTTGAGCGTCTCGTAGCCAAGACCGAACTTCTCCATCGTGCCGGCGCGATAGTTCTCCGTGACCACGTCGGCGTCCGCAAGCAGCCGCTTGAGCACCTCGCGGCCGCTTTCGCTCTTCAGATTGAGCCCGATGCCACGCTTGTTGCGATTGACGATCATGAACGAGGCTGACTCGCCACTCGGCAGAATCGGCGAAAAGCGCCGCGAATCGTCGCCATCCGGCACCTTCTCGACCTTGACGACGTCTGCTCCCATGTCGGCGAGCATCATGCCGCACACGGGGCCAGACATGATGTGCGCCAGTTCGACCACTTTCATTCCACTCAGCGGACCCATTTCACTTTCCCTTGAAGACCGGTTTCTGTTTTGCGTTGAAGGCTTGCGCGCCGATGCGGAAGTCTTCCGTATCGAAGCAGTCAAAGGCCGATTCGATTTCGGCGGCGGACAGCTCGGGCGAACGCGTGAGCTTGTCCGCCGCCTGCTTGTGCCACCTGGCGACGAGCGGCGCGCCGCGCGCGATGCGCCGCGCGCTGGCGAGCGCCTCTTCCTCAACGGCGTCGTCGGCCACGACGCGCGAGACCAGCCCCTTGGCGAGCGCCTCCTGGGCGTTCAGGATGCGTCCTTCGAGCACGATCTCCATGGCGGCCGGGCGGCCCGCGAGCCGGATCAACGCGCCAAGCTCGGCATAGGACATCGTCAGGCCAAGCTGCCCGACCGGCGCGCCGAAGCGGCTCGATTCGCCGCAAATGCGGATGTCGCAAAGCGAGGCAATCTCGAGACCGCCGCCCACGCACACACCATGAATCATCGCGACCACCGGATGCCGGCAATGCTCGATGGCCTCCATCGCGGCCGTCGTGACCTGTGCATATGCACGAGCTTGCTCACGATTCGATCGACTGGCCGCGAATTCGCTAATGTCGGCACCGGCAGCGAAAGCCTGCGTTCCAGCGCCGCGCAAGATCACGCACCGCACGCTGCTGTCTTCGGAAAGCGCGTCGATTGCGGTGCCGAGTTCACGCCACATTGCCAATGACAACGCATTCAATTTCCCTGGATTGTTCAGTGAAATAGTCGCGATATCGACTTCGCGTGTAACGAGAATGCTGTTTCCCATTCTTTCCTCTAATAAGTCGAACGCTCTAACGAGTGACGCTGAATTGAACCAAAGTTATAGTAGGAACAACCCGGTGGCGTTAACCCTGAACCCGGCTTGCCCGGATCGTGGCGTTTCTGTTTTCTGTGGGGCATTTTGTGAGGCAGTATACGTAGCGCGCCGGCCGCGCGAAATTGAGAAGTTTTGATACAACTATAACTTCCTCTCAACCAGCAGACACTTAAAAATGCGATTCCCGATTGTTTATCGAACAGTCATGAGCAGGTGTTTTCCCGGATAAAAACCGAATTAAAAGCGGGAATATTTTTCCTCGCCGCCATTAAATGAGCGTTAGTTATAGCGCTAGTCCAAACGCTCAATATCCATCTCATTGCGCGTTGGCTACACTGCGGCCCAACTGGTCTGTGTCACTCAATAGATCGAACACATCAAGCGAATCCAACGGAGATTTACAATGGACAAAACTTACCTGCGCCGACACTTCTTCAAGAACATCGCCTGGTTGTCTGCCGGCGCCGTCGCAACCTCGATTGTTCCGAACAACGCGTCGGCCCAGCCGTCGTCGCCGGCCGAATGCGAGGCGGGCGCCATCGCCGCCGCCGGCACCGACGTTCAACGCCGCTACATCAAAACGCCCACTGGCTATTTCATGGTGCTGCGCATGGGCGACAACGTCTTCGAGCAATTGACGAAATTCGCGAATGCCGAAAACATCCCGGCCGCCAGCGTGAGCGCAATCGGCTTCGGGCACGCGACTTTCGGCTACTGGCACGCCAGCAAAAAGGCATTCGACGCCAAAACATTCCACAACGTCGAGATGGGCAGCATCGTCGGATCCGTGGCGTGGCACGAAGGCAAGCCCTCCATTCACCTGCATGGCGTGGCCGGCGACAGCAATTTCAACGCATACGGCGGCCACCTTCTGGACCTCGAGGTAGGAACGGGTTCGATGGAAATCACGCTGAACGTGCACCAGAAACGGCTGGAACGTGCGATCGATGCCTGCATTGGCGCGAACGTTCTCGGGATCTAAAACACATCTGATACGACTCGCCCGGATTCAACCGCTTTCGCGGCGACGACTGGATGCCCGAGCCATGTCGGTCGTGCGACGAGAAAAGGAAGGATTTTGGCGGATCTCGTTGCCGTTAGAGAAAACCCGTCGAGAACCACGGCACGGCCGCGATCATAACGAGCGAAACCAGCAGCGCGCCAAGATAGATCCACATCGACTTCATTGCGCCATCGGGGTTCACCTTGCCGATCGCACAGGCCGCGAAGAACCCGACACCAAAGGGCGGGGCGAATAGCCCCAATCCCATCGCAAAGATGACGACCATGGTGTAATGCACCTCGTTGATGCCAAAGGCACGCGCGATGGGAAACAGCAGCGGCGCAAACAGCACAATGGCGGGAATCCCTTCCAGAAAACTGCCCAATACCACGAAGATCAATGCGGAAGCGGCCAAAAACCCGCCCGCTCCACAAGGCATGCGCATCATTGCCGCGCTCAGTTGATGAGCGAATCCCGATTGCGTCAGCGCCCAGGCCATGGCCGTTGCGCAACCGATAATGAGGAGAATGGCGCCGGAGAGCGAAGCCGTTTCAACGAGAATCGGATAGAGCCGCGACCACTTGAAACGCCGGTATAACGCCAGTCCGACGACAAACGTATAGGCGATGCCGATGGTCGAAACCTCGGTGGCCGTGGCGACGCCCTCCGAAACGGCCGCGCGGATCAAGAACGGCAGCACGAGAGCCGGCGCCGCGAAAAGCAAGGCCCTTCCACACTGCGCCGCCGAGGCCTTGCGCACGGAAGAAGTGTCTTCCCTGCGGCTGCGGTACCAGACCACCACGCCCATCGCCATGGCGCCCACGATGGCCGGCATGAACCCGCCGGTGAACAACGCGGAAATCGACACGCCCGTGACGGAGCCCGCCGTGATCAACACAAGACTCGGCGGAATCGTCTCGGACATCGCGCCGGAAGCGCCCAGCATGGCGACCAGTTCGCCATCCTCGGCACCACGCTTTTTCATCTCGGGAAACAGCGCCGGCGCCACGGCAGCCATGTCCGCAACCTTGGAGCCCGAAATACCCGAAACCAGGTACATGGCGCCAATCAGCACATAGGACAGCCCGCCCCGGCGATGCCCGACCAGCGTCATCAGGAAACGGATCATGGCTTCGGCCATGCCGGTGGACTCCATCAGAGCGCCAAGCAGCACGAATAGCGGCACGGCGAGCAGTATCAGCCCCGACATGCCCTCGTCCATGCGACCTACGACGATACTGAGCGGCGCCGAAGTCGTGCATGAAAGATAAGCCAGCGTAGCCGTTCCAAACGCAACGAAGATGGGCACGCCCGCTGCAATCATCGATGCAACGCCGAATAAAAAGAACACCAGCAGGCTAGCATTGCCGAGTTCCACAAAGAACGCCGCGCTGCCGAACAGCACGAATGCGATGGCGCCGACCATCGCGACCGACACGATGAGGTCGCGAGCCTTCGCCCGAGCGATCAGCCTCGTGAGCGTCAACGCGAGCATCAGCCCCACCCCGACAACGATGCTGCTGACGCGCCATGCGTCCGGGAATTCGAGCGCGGGGCTCAAGATGGGTATCTGGTCCTGCATGTACTCCCATGCGGGCGCCACCAACCCGAGCATGAAAGCCACCACAACGACATTGCCCAGCGTGTCCATGAATGCCCGCCGGGGCGGCGACAAGCGGGCAATGAAGATGCCGAGCCGCATATGCTGCCCACGACGCAGGGCGATGACCGCACCCAGCATCGCGAGCCAGACGAACAACAGCGCGGAGAGCTCGTTGCCCCAGATAAGCGGCTCCTTGAGCACGTAACGGAATATCACGTTGCTCAACTGCAAGGCGATTTCCGCGACCACCAGCACGGCCGCTGGGACCTCGGTCACCCACATGATGACGCGTTCGAGATGGGCTCCGAATCGCGAGATGCGACGCCGGATCGACGATGCTCCGCCATCGCCCCCAAGCGATGCTTCCAGTCCCGTGTTCATGTTTTCTCCCTCGGGTTTTGCATGACTCACGCAGATCAGGCGAGTTTTCCGGTGTACTTCTCCAATACGGCCCACGTTTGCTCACCGTATTTTTTCCGCCATTGCGCATAGAAGCCGTTCTTTTGCAAAACCTCGCGAAATGCCTTCGTGTCTGGCCGGCCAAATTTCAGCCCTTTGGCCGTCAGCCCCGTTTCGAGCCTCGCATTGAGCGCAGCGATATCCTGGCGCTCGCGCATTGCCGCGGCGTTGATATGCCTTGCCACGATTTCCTGCAAGTCTTTGGGCAGACGATTCAACGATCTCGCGTTAGCAAGGAACCACCAGCCGTCCCACATATGATTAGTCAACGAACAATATTTCTGCACTTCGTAAAAGCGCATCGTGTCGATAATGGCCAGCGCGTTTTCCTGGCCATCGACCACCTTCGTCTGCAAGGCGGAATAGACTTCGTTCACGTTGATGCTGGTTGGCGTCGCGCCCAACGCCTGGAACATCGAGGTCCACATGGGGCTCACGGGCACGCGAATCTTGAAGTTGTGCAAATCGTCCGGGGTTGCAACGAGCTTGACGGAACTCGTCACCTGCCTGAATCCATCGTCCCAGATCTTTTCCATGGCAACGAGCCCAACCTTGGCGAGCTGGTCCCGCACCAGCTTGCCGAGGTCTCCGTCCATTGCGGCCCATACCTGGTCGTAGTCCTTGAATGCATAACCCAGTCCGTTGATCGACGCCACCGGAACAAGCGTGGCCAGCACGAGTCCCGAGAGCGTGAAAAAGTCGATCGCGCCGGTCCGCACTTGCGTGAACATGTCGGTGTCGCTGCCCAATTGCCCGCTGGGAAAGATCTGGATGTCGACCCGTCCATGGGTTTCTTGCCGGATTGCGTCGGCCGCCTCTTTGGCGCGAATGTTCATCGGATGGTCGATCTGCTGGTTGTGCGCGTATTTCAGCGTGAATTCAGCGGATCGTGCCTGGGCCCGCAGCGGCGCCAGTGCGCCCACCGCGCCCACTGCGCAGGCAGCCGAGGTCATGCCGAGATGCTGTACGAACTGCCGCCGCGACAGCCTGAATGCGTTGTTCATGTCTCGCTCCATATATTTTTGGTGTGAAGTCGATGTTCTCGACGAAGTTGCCTGTCAAGCCGTGCCGGATGCACGCCCCGAACTCAGGGCATTGCGTCCGGGAACGCTGAATAAAGGCGTGAAATTGAAACCGTTTCGACCTCGGGGCCGGCCGAATCGACATAGCGTCGATACTGTTCCAGCGCGGCCTCCAGCAACGGCAGCGCCACGCCTGTCGACGACCGGACCGCGTCGACATTCTTGAGATCCTTGAGCATCTGCCCCGCGCGTCCGGTTGGCGGATCGAAACCCTCCGCCGCCATGCGCGGCCACACGCGCTGCAAGCCGGCTGAATCGGCGAACCCGCCCTCGAGACAGCGGGGAACGGCTTCGAGCGGCAACCCGAGCCGACGGGCGAGCGCCAATGCCTCGGCCAGCATGACGAACGTCGTGCCGACCAGCGCTTGATTGAGCACTTTCATTTCCTGCCCCTTGCCCGTGTCGCCGACATGACTGATCCGGCTTCCCAGATGCGCAAGCAGGGGCATCGCGCGACGCACCGCGTCCTGGGGACCGCCCAGCATCAGCGTCAACTCACCTCGTTGTGCCGCGTCCGGGCCACCGGAGACGGGCGAATCGATCCAGGCGCACGAAGCCCTGGCCGCACGCCGTGCGAACGAACGGGTGTCGTCCGGCTGAACCGTGGAGAAGTCGATGATCAGCCGCAGGCGGTTCGTTTCGGGCAACAGGCCATGCTCCCCGAACGCCACCTCCTCGACCGCCGCTGCGTCCAGCACGCACAGGCAAACGACGTCGCACGCCAGCGCGACCTCGCGAGGCGAATCCGCAATGACCGCGCCCGCTGTCTTCAAGGGACCATAGCGATCACTCTCGCGATTCCAGACGCACAGGCGGTATCCGCTTGCGGCGAGACGCAATGCAATCGACTGGCCCATCAGGCCTAGCCCGATGAATCCGATGGTGCTGCTGGAATCGATGGAGCCGAAATCTGGCGATGAACTGTTCATGAATAAGCTCGGGAGCAACGATGAAAATCGACACGGCGAACGTGCCAGGCGACTAGCCGACGCGCAATTCGGGCGATGTTTGCGACGTTTGCGCTGCGACGAACCGGGACGCAAGAAGCCGCGCAGACTGCTGCGGAAGATACGGCAAGCCGAATTCGTCGAGCAGAATCGATCTGTCCACATCGCCTGGACGCAGGTAGCCGCAGAATGCCATCGTGAGATCGAGCTCCTTCTGGATGATCTCCAGCGCGCGCGTCACGCCGCGCTGTCCCAGTGCGCCAAGACCATAAAGCATGGAGCGGCCGATATACGTTCCCTTTGCGCCGAGCGCGAGGGCCTTGAGCACGTCCTGGCCGCTGCGGATTCCGCCGTCCATGTGGACTTCGATCTGCGTGCCGACCTGCTCCGCGATGAGCGGCAGCGCCCGAATCGAAGAGATCGCACCGTCGAGCTGCCGGCCGCCGTGGTTCGACACCACAATCGCATCGGCACCGGCCGCGATGGCGTGATGGGCATCCTGCACATCCTGAATGCCTTTCACAATGAGCTTGCCGTGCCAGAGCCGCCGGATCCAGCGCACGTCCTCCCAACTCAACGTCGGATCGAACTGCTGTGCGCACCACTCGGAGAGCAAGGTCGTGCTGCCGATTCCCTCGATGTGACCGACGATATTGCCCAGTGTCCGGCGCCGGGTGCGCAGCATGTTCCACCACCAGCGCGGCTTGCCGAGAATATTGGCGAAATTGGAAAGCGTCAGCTTCGGCGGCGCGGAAAGCCCATTCTTGAGATCCTTGTGCCGTTGCCCGCTCACAGGAAGATCGAGCGTCAGCACCAGTGCGCCGACGTTCGCAGCTTTCGCCCGTGCAATCAACCGCTCGACGAACCGGCGATCGCGCATCACATAAACCTGGAACCAGAACGGGTCGCCGTTCAACGCCTGCGCAACATCCTCGATCGAGCATATGCTCATCGTGGACAAGGTAAATGGCACGCCAAAGTCCCGGGCGGCGCGCGCCGCGAGCATTTCGCCGTCGGCATGCTGCATCCCCGTGAGCCCCGTGGGCGCGATCGCGACGGGCAATGCCACGCCACGGCCCAGCATCGTGGCCGCCGTGGAGCGCGACTCGATACTCACGCCAACGCGCTGGCGCAGTTTGATCTTCTCGAAGTCCTCCTGATTCGATCGATACGTGCCTTCCGTCCACGATCCCGAATCCGCGTACTCGTAGAACATCCGGGGCACCCGCCGTTTCGCCAGTACCCGCAAGTCTTCCATGCACGTCATGCTCTTCATCGTTTCGATACCATCTGAAAAGGGTTGCGCCGTCATCGTTCTTGTGGATTCTATGAACGACCCATCCGCGATCGCAAACGACATTTATTCGAGGCATAGCCAAGAAAAATTCGGGCGTATTGACGCCATGTTGAGGCGCGCCATATCATGCCGCATGGTCCGCCCTTTACCGCCTTTAAATCCGCTTCGCGCATTCGAAGCCGCCGCTCGACATTCGAGCTTTACCCGCGCGGCCGAAGAGCTTTGCGTGACATCGTCGGCTGTCGGCCACCAGGTCAAGACGCTCGAAGAACACCTGGGCGTCACACTGTTCGTGCGCGAGGCGAAATCGCTCGCGCTCACCGCCGAAGGCCGCGCCTATCTCCCCTCCATACAACAGGCGATGGACATTCTGGTGGAAGGAACGCGACGAATCCGGGTGTCGAAAAAACAGATGCTTCGCATCGACATTCCTCCCACGTTTGCGGCGAAATGGCTGATACCGCGTCTTGAGCGCTTTGTGCGCTCGAATCTGAACATCGACGTCAAGGTCAGTGGCTCCGGCGAGCCCGTGGACTTCTCGCGCGACGAATACGACCTCGCGATCCGCTTCGGGCGCGGGCAACATCCCGATGCCGATTCGGAGCGTTGCCTCGACGTGCGCGTATTCCCGGTTTGCAGCCCATCGGCCGTGACGCCGGACAAACCGCTCGACGAGCCCGCCGATCTCAAACACCATATGCTGCTGCACGACGACAGCACGTATAGCGACGGGAAAAATCCGCATTGGTCCGACTGGCTCGCGTTCGCCGGTGTGCGCGACATCGATGCCTCGCGGGGCTTGTCGTTTCGTCCCACGCATCTTGCGATCAACGCGGCGCTGGACGGGCTGGGCGTCGCGCTGGCAAAAGACGTGTGGGTCGATGCCGATATCAAGGCAGGACGCCTGATTAAACCGTTCGATCTGTCGTTGCCAGTGGAGCTCGCGTACTACGTCATCTATGCGCGAAACCGCGCGAACGATGAGCGCATACGCGCATTCTGCGACTGGCTTAAATCGGAGGCGGGCATCGCCTCGCCTCCCGACCAACGCGAGGCAGCATCTAGTGGCCTGTAAACACGGGTTGGGTCTTGCTTTTGAATGCCGTTGACCCGATACGGAAATCTTCGGTGTCGAAGCAGTGGTAGACCTCGTCCAGTTCGTCCTCGCGAAGCGGCTCGGGCATTTCCAGCCGGGAAACGAACTTCTTGTGCCACCGCGCCACTAACGGCGCGCCTGCGGCAATGCGCGTTGCCGTATCGGCTATTTCGCCTTCCCAGGCGTCGCACGAGACCACGCGGTTCACGAGCCCCTTCTGAAACGCCTCCTGGGCGCCGAATACCCTGCCCTCCAGCAGGAGTTCCAGCGTGCGCGACTTGCCGATCAACGTCATCAGGCCCTTGAGTTCCAGATAGGACACGACAAGCCCCAGCCGGTTGATCGGCACGCCAAAGCGGCCATCCTCGGCGGAGATTCTCATGTCGCACACGGAAGCCAGTTCGAGGCCGCCGCCCACGCAATTTCCCCGGATGGCGGCTACGGTGGGATGCGGACATGCGGCTACGGCGTGAAGCGCGGCCTGGGTGATTTCAGCATAAGCACGAGCCTGCACCGCGCCTGCTCGCACCTCGTCGAATTCCGAAATATCGGCGCCCGCCGAGAACGCCCGATGCCCCGCCCCACGGATGACCACGCAGCGTACCGTCGAATCGGCCGAAAGATCGTCCATGATCGTTTTTAACGACTTCCACATTTCGACGCTCATTGCATTGAGCTTTTCGGGCTGCGAAACAGTCACGGTCGCGACCGCCGCGCTGCGTTCCAGAGAGATTTCCCCTCGCATATTAGCGTCCTTCCTGAAGGATATGAATGGAGACAAAACGGCTTGCGTCGTGGAAATCTACAAGCTCGGCGGCGTGCGGAAAAGCGAATTTAATTTGTGCATGTCGATATAAAAATTGCGCGATCGTGAACCAGACGGGGTCGAATTTTTTTAGGCGATGGCGAGAAAAAATCTCGTTTGACCGTGTAAATGCGGACTACCTAAACTGGCTTCACTTTCATCCAGCCCATTGGGGAGACCCTTTTCCATGTCGCGACCCTTGCCGCTTTCCAATCTGCGTGTCCTCGATGTCAGTCAGGTCATGGCAGGCCCTTTCTCCTGCATGCTCCTCGCCGACATGGGGGCGGACGTCATCAAGGTCGAGCCCCCCAAGGTGGGAGACCAGACGCGCAGGGCAATGGGCTTTCGCCTGCAGGGTGACGACAGCGCCGGATTTCTTGCGCTCAACCGCAACAAGCGCAGTGTCGAACTCGACCTGAAGAATGAAGCCGGCCTGCGCGCCTTCTACGAACTCGTGAAAACGGCTGACGTGCTGGTCGAAAACTACCGTCCTGGCGTAGCGAAACGCCTCGGAATCGACTATGAAACGCTCAAGGAGATCCATCCGCGACTGATCTATGCAAGCATCTCGGGTTTCGGGCAGACCGGGCCGTGGGCCATGCGCCCGGGGTTCGATCTCATCGCACAAGCCATGAGCGGCATCCTGAGCGTCACCGGCCAGGCGGGGGCCGCGCCTGCGAAGAACAGCGTCCCGGTTGGGGATCTCGGCGCGGGGCTCTTTACGGCCTATGCAGTCCTCAGCGCCGTCATTGGGCGCGGTGACGACGGGCCCGGGCAATATATCGACGTGTCGCTCTTCGAAGCGGCACTGGGATTGTCCATCTGGGAAGTTGCCGAGTATTGGGGAACCGGCAAGGTGCCCCAACCGCTCGGCAGTGCCAACCGTATGAGCGCCCCTTATCAGGCGTTCATGGCATCCGACCGGCATTTCGTTTTTGGCGCCGCCAACCAGAAGCTCTGGGCCCTGCTTTGCGAGGTGCTCGACCGGCCCGACCTGCTGGCCGACCCCCGCTTTGCCACCAATGCAGAGCGTATGCGCCATCGCGACGAACTGGAGTCCGCACTATCGACAACGTTGCGAACGCGGAAAGCCGACGCGTGGATTGCCGCGCTGCTCGAAGCGGGCGTTCCTGCCGGACCCATCCTCACCTATCAGGAGGCACTCGCGAGCGAGCAGGCGGCCGCGCGTGACATGATTCTCGATATGGAGCATCCCGTTGAAGGCAAGATTCCGCAGCTCGGGTTTCCGGTGAAATTGCGGGGTACGCCACAGCAATTGAGGCGCCCGCCGCCGCTGCTCGGAGAGCACACCGAGGAAATCATGCGCGAGATTGGCTGCGATATCGGCAAGCTCGGGCAACAGGGCGCATTCGGCCGATAGTGCGGTGTCGCGCGAGCTCCTTGAGACTCATGAATTGCTCCACATGTCAGGGACAGTGAGCCCAGTCCAGGTTGCATAGTTATGCCCGTCCAAGACATAATTCGACAAACATGAGTCACAAGAGGTCTTAAATGCTAGACATGCGCCAACTGCAGTACTTCATCGTGGTGGCGGAGGAAGAACACGTCGGCCGCGCCGCCGAACGCCTGCACATTTCGCAATCGCCGCTCAGCCGCCAGATTGCGCAGTTCGAGGACAAGCTCGGCCTGACGCTGTTCGAACGCACCCAGCAACGCATCCGGTTGACGCGCGACGGCCGCACGTTTCTGAGCGAGGCGCGCGCCTTCCTGCGGCACGCGAACCGGCTGGAATCGCTCGCGCGGCGGCTGGGCAAAGGCGACGAAGGCGGCTTGTGCATCGGCTACCTGGAAACGTCGATGCACTCGGGCGTGCTGCCCCGCGCGCTCAAAGCGCTGCGCGAGGATCGTCCCGCCGTGCATATCTCGCTATACAACTATCATTCGACCGCGCAGCTCGAGGGCTTGCGCGAACGCAGCCTCGATATCGCGCTCGTCAGCGAGCCCCCTCTCGCCGGCGACGCGGAGCTGGAATCGTCGCTGGTGCTGAACGATCCGATGCTGCTGGCGATGCCCGAAGAGCACCCGCTTGCCAGCAAGAAGACACTGTCTGCGGACGACCTCGCAACGCAATCGTGGATCGGCGTCACGCAAGAGGACAGCGCGCCGCGTCACGGCGCGTTCGTGGCGGCCTGCGCGAAGGCTGGCTTTTCGCCGAACATTACCGTCGAGGCGACCGAACCCCTTGCGGCCCTGGGGCTCGTCGCGGCCGGATTCGGCGTGACGATGATCCAGCAGAGTCTTCGCCAGCAAGTGCCGGAAGGCGTCGTGGTGCGCGAACTGCCGTGGTTCAGCTACCGCACGCCCCTGTGGGCCGCGTGGCACAAGGTCAACTTGCGGCCGCTGGTGGGCATCTTCCGGGAAATCCTGGTCAGCGCGAACAGCGTCGAGTTCTCGGGCAAGTGACGTCGTCGGGCGCCGGCGCATCGGCCCGCGCCCGAACGTCGCCGAACGTCGCCGGACATGCCGCACGGGATGGCTCTGGTGCACGGGTTGGTTCGCGGCACTTCGTATAAGTATGGATACCTGATCGATTGAAATGGACAGCATTCCAGATCGCGAGCGCGGCAGCCACCGGCCGAGGCAATCCGTGGCTAGCCCGTGCGCGGCCATCCGAACGCCTCCCGGCTGTCATGCACCAAAGCCGCAATTCTTTCGCGGCTGCCGGGACGCGGTTCGGGAACGGCCTTGTCGAACACAAACGCGCCTAGTGCCAGCATCACTGCGCTTCCTGCTCCGAGCCCCGGAATGGCGAAATCGGCCAGCGGAGCGGCAGCCGCGCCGACCTGCAACGCGGTGAGCACACGAGAGCGTTGACGTTTCTTATCGACAATGGCGTTGAATTCGGTCAGACATCGAAGCATCTCCGATCGCGCCTTCTCCGGGCCAATGTGATTCGCAATCAGCTTGCGCCGCCATTCGTGGAACTCCCGACGGCTCTCGATAAAATCCTTTCTTTCAGCGAGCTTGACGGCACGCTCAAGAAGAACGCGACAACTGAGCCCGGATTCCTCGGGAACGACGAACTCCCAGCCGAACAACAGCGTTGCACCCTCCGCGCCAGCGGAGAAATCGCCAGTCATTTCCAGCGGAGCGTCGACCTGAAGCTGTCCATACGATCCATAGCCGGCGACAATTTCAACGGTCGCGGCAGGGTCGACGTCGATGGATTGGATCCGGCGGAAGTACGCTTCATCCGCCTCATCGCTTGCACGATCCGCCAGCAGTATCCGCGTCGCATGCTTTGCGAAGGCGTCCTTGGACATCTGCCTGGCATTTCCGATGTCAAAAGCCGCGTGTTCGTTGAGCAACGAACGCCCATAACGCTCGCGATAACGGTCTCTTAGCGCCTTATCCCACGAAACCGGAGTCACGAGGTTGCCTAACACTTCAACAGTTTCCAGTGCACGTTTTGGATTCCAAAGTTTGTTATCCCAATTCGTTAAAGCTTGTTTCTCCTCTAAAGCGGGAACCGGTACGATCAAATGATCGAATAGAAGCGTTTCCGCCACAAACGCTCTTTTTCGCAAATGGTCGTCGACCGCAAAAGTCCCCCATAGCTGATCTACGGCTGGCATGGCCTTCTCCTGCTCGTTTTCGACCTCGACGTAATCAGTGTAGTCAAGCGCGCCATCAGCGCCAGAAAACATGATGCGTGTACACGTGAATAAACATTCGATACTGAGATGCTTAAATAATCTCCAATGAACGATTCTCGCGCGTGGTGCGTCATGTCTGGGGAATGGGCAATTCGCATTCCCGCCATTTCTTGACAAGATTGAACCATCGTCTACGCTCAACGCACGGCAAAGCCTTTTGAATTTCAATTCAAAACAGTGCTGTCTGTTTTCATCGTAGTGCCACGATTGTCTGCAGGCTAGCGAAGAAAGGATGCCAGCGTGAACTTCGTCGATACGATCCTCATCAGGCTCGCTGATCCGGCAGCGCGCGATGGTGTTTTCGACAACGACAGCCTCGCGCAAATTGCGTCGACGGCTTACGACACCAGTGCGATGCCGATTCAAGGACCATACAGCGCGGTGTTCGACGATATCCAGCTCGGCCTCGCGGTCCCGCGTATCGCCACCCTCGAAGGCTACTGGGGACGCGCGACAACGGGCGAGCGCACCGACTCGCAATTCATGCTGTCCGGGTTCGGAGAAAGCTCGATCCGCGTGGACGCATTCTGGCGCGGCGCGATCATCGCTCGCTCGACACCGCCTACCGGACACGTGAGCGCCGCGCGCGGCAACGTCGTCGATGCAGGACAGATCGATGCGGAGATCGTGGCCGCGCTCGGCGCGCTGCCTGCCGATCCGGCCGCGCTCGAGAACGAGCGGCGCACGCGCCTGCTGACGCATCTGCGCGCGGCGTTTGCCCAGCCCGATCTGATGACGGGCGATCTGCTCGATCAGTGGCTGCACGAAAACGGCGCGTCGTCGGTCAGCGACCTGATCACGAAGCTGCGCGGCGTGGTCTACGCCCATCCCTTGCAGATCACTTTTTCGCCGCCGAACGACGTGCCATCGCTGCCCGCGCCGCTGCCGATCGGCAGCGCGCTGCTGATCCGGGACGCGGGCTTTTCGGTTGGCGACCTGCTCACGGAATCAAAAATCGTTCGCCAGCAGCTCGGACCAATGGGTCTCGCGCGCGCGGTGGACGCGAAGCTGCCGGTCCGCGAGCCGCTGCCGATCACATGGATCGTGCCGGCTGCGGCGTTCGACGACACCGGCTGGCCGGGCGCCGCTGCGGGCATGGCGGCCGATGCCGCGCGAGCCGCGCGGCGCACGGCGGCCGCGGGCTGGCTGGTGCTCCAGGGCATCGGCCTCGCCGTCGTCTGAGGACGGGGTTCATCGATTGATTGATTGGCCACTAGCGATCTAAACCTGGATAAACCTGGCTAAACCTGGCATTACGAACTTTTTCCCGGGCCTGCACGGATCGCCCGTTTCGTGTTCAGAACTGGCATCAAAGGAGCAACTTATGTCAGCAACCGTCCCTGCGGCGTTTCCCTTCATCCTGGTCAACATCGATACGTCCGCGCTGATGCCCATCGCGCAGCGTTCGCCGGGCGTGATCGCCATCGTCGGCAAGACCCCCGCCGGAGCAGACGGCGGCGATGCGGCATTCGACATGCCGACCGTTGTCGACACAGCGTCCGATGTGTCGCAGCACTTCGCGAAGATCAACGCCGACGGCAGCGTGGCCGACACCACGCTCTCGACGTCGCTCAAGCTCGCGATGCTGCAAAGCCCGACGCCCTCCAAGATTTACGGCGTCAAGGTGAACGGCACCGACTATGCCGGTGCGCTGGCGTCGCTCGAAGCCGCCGACGACGTCGACTTCGTTTGCCTCGCCAACGAGACCGACGTCGGCGCGGCGGCCGGCGGCGGCAATCCGCCGACCAACCTGCTGGCGCTCAAGGCGCACGTCGAGACCATGTCGGCGCAAGGCCAGAAGCGGCTCGGCGTGGCGATGGTCAACCCGGCAACCGTCAAGTCGCCGACTTACGTCCACGACGTCGACACCACGGCCACGCCGTTAAAGAGCGACTCCAGCCGCATGGTGCTCGTGGCCGCGCGCGGCGCAACGGTCGACGTCGCCGCGGCCGCCACTGGCGCAATCGCCGGCTATGCGCCGCAGGTCTCGATGGTGCTCAAGCGGGTGCGCGGCGTCAGCGTGCCGACCGCCAGCCAGTATGGGCCGAGCGAGATCAAGGGGCTCTCGGAAGCCGGCATCGTGCCGATCATCGAGCCCGCGCTGATCGTCGGCGGCGGCTTCTACTTCGGCGAGGGCCGCTGCTACACCACCGACGCCAGCCAGCTCTATATCGACATCGTGCGCGTGCTCGACGACATCGACTTCCGGCTCAAGGCCGGGCTGATTGGCCTGATCGGCGATTCGCGCATCACCAAGGCGGGCCTCACGCAGGTCAAGGTGCGCATCGATTCGATCCTCGGGCCGCTGCTCAATGCCGCCGTGATCGACGACTACGCGACCACGATCCCCGTGCTGAACATCCTGATGACGCCCGAGTCGGCCTGGAGCGCGACGGACAGCGCGCTGGTCGTGACGGCGCGCGCGAACCGGACCGTCGACGTGTTCGTGTCGATCACCTATGGCCCGGCAGTGCATCAGCTTCGCGTCACGCTGGCGCCGAGTTTCTGACCGACCGCTTCGACTACCCGCGCGACCCGCGCTACCGCGCTTCCTCGCGCGCTTCGCATCCGAATGGAGCCCAACATGCCCGACTGGAACACCCGGCTGGCCGTGTCCTATACGGCGAACAACCAGACCCGGACGATCACGCCGATCGATTCGTTCACGCCCACCTTCGCGCTCACCGCGGAGCCGCTGCACTCGATCGAGCACACGCACATCGGCGTGATCTACTCGCCGCAGGTGATCACGTTCACGATGACCGTGAAGGCCATCGGCACGATCGCCGCCGAGCTGACCGCGCTGGCGATCAAGCGCACGCTGTTCGACGTCACGCTGCAGGAATCGGCGAACGGCAATGACTGGTCGTATGCGTCGCTGGTGATGAGCAACTGCGTCATCACGACGGCGATACCGTCCACCGCGACCGTCACGGGCGCGCCCACGGCGACGTTCTCCGGCTTCTGTCTCGGCGCGACCGAGACCGACAAGAGCAACGCCAGCGCCACGCTGCCCTAGCCCCTCTCCGGAGTAACCGACGATGTCTGGTGGACACAACGGACACGACACGCAGGATCCGACCTCGGGAACCCTCGTGCACGACGGCCATTCGGTCGGCTGGTCGCTCGGTTCCGAAGCGGACGAGACGAGCGGCAGCGGCCCGCCGGAGGTTCATTACCACTTCCCGGTGGAGATCGAGGTTCGCAACACGGTGGCGGCCATCGACGAGGACCGCCTGATTCACGCCACGCTGGAACGGCTCGCCCGCGAGCTGACCGGCTGATACCCGCTTCTCTGCGCGTATGCGGATCAACGTCAACATTCCGGTGCGGTTGTCGGTGGATCTCGACGCCATCGAGCATCGTCCGGCCGACCTCGACGCCGCGCTCGCGGCGGCAATGGCGCGCGCGCTGCGGCGCTCGTCGGCGGCGACGGCGCGCGCCGGCGATCCTTCGGCCATCGTCGTGCACGATCCGACCTTCGCGTGGCGCGGCGCGAATCTGCGCAGCGTTTCGGCCGACACGCGCCAGAACACCGAGGCGCGCCTCGCGCGCGTGATCCAACGCTCGGCGCGCACGCAGACGACAACCCCGCCCACGGGCACGACGGCGACAAGCACGAGCCTGCGCCGGCGGCCATGGCGCGGCTGGCAAACGCTGACGAGCATTAACTTTCACGCGAAGGTCGGCGACTACCTCGCTTACGTCGACGACTCCATTCACAGCCACCGCGCCGACTACGCCACCCTCTACGCAGACTACGAGGAGCAGTCGAAATGGGTTTCGCTGTGGGTCGTGCGGGTCGACCGTCCGTACCGGCTCTCGGATCTTTCGGCGGAACTGTCCGCACGCGGGACGGAGCTGAGCCGTCTGCGCACCGGACGCGAAGACGCGTTCTGGGTGTTGAGCGCATCGGAGCGTGACCGGCAGCGCGTGATCCAGTTCGATAGCGACAACCTCGTGGCAGGCGCCACGCCCGACCTGTCGGGCAACAGCCGCTACCTCAGGGCCTACGGCGGCGAGGTCTATCTGATGCCCGGCGCGCAGGTGATCTTCACGCTGATGGTCCTGCCAACCATCACCCTGGAGACCTATGCGCGGCAAGGCACGCCGGTCGACGTCGAAGTCCGTAACCGCGACCTCGAGTTCCTCGTCTACCAGGACGGGTTTCGCGAAGCGCTGCGCGTCTCGTGGCCGGATTTCATCGCCGCGATGGGCGACGAGACCACGACGCTGCACATCTCGCCGCTCGAGGTCACGGCGCCAGTGCTCCCGCCGACGCTGGAGCTACTCGCCGGGAATCGCGACCTGCTGCCGCCTGCCGGTCCGCTCGCCTACCGCAAGCGCGACCTCTTCCTGCTCAAACAGGACACCCTGGACACGCTGCCGGAAGCCGTGCGCACGGCTGTCGCCCCGCTAACGAATCCGGCCACGCTGGCGCTCGTCCCGGACAGCCGCTGGGGCCGCTGGCAGGCCGGCTGGCGTGGCGCGCTGCTGTCCGCGACCTTCGCGCTGAGCGAGGATCAGCAGTTCGCGATCAACCATCGCACGCATGCCGAGACGGTCGCGAATGCGATCGTCGACCTGCTGGGCCACTACCCCGACGACTCGCTGGACCAGATCACCTGGTGGAGCCGCCTCGACGCCCTCTACACCGGCAACTTCGGCGCCTACGCCGGCGCGGGCGGGGTCCGCACGATGTTCGACCTGGTGATGGGGACGCTCGAGGCGCGCGAGGGCGGCCGGTGGTTCAACGCGCTGCTGGACAAGATGGCGGCCACGCGTGGCGACGCCGCGCTGCACTTCATCCAGGCGGCCACGGCGTCGCTGCGTTACAACGCCCATGCGCGCATCAGCCAGATGCGGGCCGACTACAACGCGGCGACGCGCACGGCGCTCGCGAACCGCTACTTTCCTGACAGCGGCGCCATGTGGCTGCACCAGGATGCCGATCAGCGCGTCGCGCGCAACGGCGTCGTCGCGGACGCCTACGCCGACTACGCGACGCACGCGCGTGTGCGGCACCTCGTCGAAGCGCGGCGCGCGCAATTCGACGCGGCGCTGGAGACCGCGGCCAATCAGCTTCTCGCGGACATCATGGCCGGCCGCGTCGCCCAGGACTTCAGCAACGATCAGTTCGCCAATGAAGCGATCAACCGCGCGGCGGCAGCGATCCACCTGACGAACGACGACTTCGACACCGTCAACCAGATCACGTCGCTGCGCGTCACCGCGATCGAACTCGCGGTCGACCGCGGCATCGAGCGCTACAACGTGACCTTCAACGTGGTCCAGAAGATCGAAGGCGAAGCGAGCTGGACCGACATTCCCGGCACGAGCCGCACGACCTCGGAACTCGATTTCGAGTGGCTCCTGTTCGGCTGGCAACTGGGCCGCATGGGCGAGCGCTTCGAGAAGGTGGGGCTCGTGATCGGCGGCATCGCGGTGATCGCCGTTGCGTGGGAAGCCGGCATCATCGGCGTGCTGGTCGAGGCGGCCGGCGGCGCGGGGACCGTGCTGACCTCAATCGTCATCTCGGAGATCCTCTATCTCGCGACCGCGAAGCACTACAGCCTCGAAGGCTTCGTGATGGCGGCGATCGACGGCTACCTGTTCGCGCTGACCTTCCGCTTCGCGGGCATCGGCGGGCGCGCCATCGCGCTGCGCATCGGGCGCGCGACGATGCCGCAAATCGTCGGCGGCTGGGTCGCGGAGCGGCTGTTCGTGGGCGTCGTGGGCGGCTCGCTCGGCGGCGGCGCGGTGGTCTTCTCACATGGGCTCGCCGACACCCTGCTGCGCAACGGACCGGGGCCGAGCCTCGGCCAGTACGTGCACGGCATGACGATGGGCGCCGTGTTCGGGCTGTTCGGCGAATTCGTGATCGGCCCGGCGCTGCAGGGCGCGTTCCGGGTCGGCGGGCAAACCGTGCTGAACACCGCCGAGGACGCCATCCGGATGATCCGCGAATCGGGCGTGTCGCCGGCCCGCTATGCGGCCGAGATCTCGGAGGCGCTTTCCGCGATCCGGCAGCGTCTCGCGACCTTCCTCGAAGAATCGAGCGTCCAGACCATCATCGACGGCCTGCGCGAGCGCATGGCGACGCTCGGCGAGGGGCTGAGCGCCGGCGCCATCGGGCGGCGCTTCGAGTTCGCGATGTTCCGGCGGGTCTTCGAACTCGCCGACATCGGCATGGGATCGGTCGAGACCGACGGGCTCGAACGGCTGTTGTCGACGACCGAGGCCGGGGCGGCGCGCATGTCGCAAGAGGAACTGCTGGCGTTCCTGAACCGCGTGGTGCTCGACAAAGGCCGCGCGAGGCAACTGCTGAACGCGCTCGGGCGGCTTACCGACGAACGCGCAAGCGCGCTGATCGGCGGCGGGCAGCTCGACGGACTGGCGTCGTCGTCCAATCTGCTGCACCACCTGACGACCGGGGACGTCAACCGCATCTGGGACGTGCTCGCCGGGCCGTCGTTCCGGCTTTCGGCGGCCGATTGCGACGCCTTCCTCGGCCGGCTCGCGCACTTTAACGATGCGCAGCAGATCTCGGCGCTGGAAATGCTTCGTCGTCCGGAGCAACTCGTGACGCCCGAAGGCATTGCGCAGGCGCTCGAAAAAGGCGGTCTGGACGTTGGCGTCGGCGAGGGACTCGACCGTCTGTACGGGGCGCTGGAGTCGGCGGCAGCGGATACGCTGATGCGCGCGATCCCGAGCGCCGACGCGCCCGGGTACTTGCGCTGGCTCGGTGCGCAGCGGCAGGAGATCGTCAATCAGCTCGCGCAGGACGGCTACCTCGAACCGCTCGCGAGTGCGCCGCATGCGCTCGACTTCATCGGCCGCAACGGGTTCGATTCGTTCCGCGCGCTCACGGGCGCGCACGGCCCGTTCGGCACCACGATTGCCGAGGCGGTGGCCGGGTTCGACGCCTTTGCCGGGGCGCTGCGCGCGTTCTCGCAGGACCAGCAGGATCTCGCCGTCGCCACGCTGCTGCGCGCCGGCAACCGCGTTCCGCCGGACGCGCTGCTGTACGTGTTGCAGCAGCATCTGACGCTCGACGCGGAACTCCAGCGCGCGCTGGACAACGTCTATGTCGAACGCTCGGGCATGACCGTGCAGGAATTCCAGCGGCTCACGGGCGCGCGCTTCGACGCGGCGCTACGCGGGTTGTATCGCGACGACCTGCCGTTCTGGAGCGAGCTGGGACACGCCGAGGCCATCATTCGCCATGACGACGTGATGGAGATGCTGCGCCAGCGCGCCAATCGCACGCCGTTCCGAACCTTCGTGGGCCGCTATCCGGGCCACGAAAGCGCGGCGATCGACGCGCTCGGCCGGCTCCTCGCACGCGTGCACGCGCTGAGCGGCGGCAACCTGCAACGCTTCGAGATGAGCGAGCTGATCCAGGCGCTCCAGTCCGCGACGGCGCGCGGGCCGACACCCATCGCCGAAATCGACCAGATCGCCGCCGACATCGGCCAGGCGGGATTCCCGACCCGCACGGTCGGCAGCGGGCCGAGGGCCACGACCTTCCCGGCCGCGGCGGAGGAAGCGCGCGCGTATGTCCGGCTGCTGGGCGACAACGTCACGCCGGCCCAGGCGCAAACGATGCTCACGCTGCCTGCCGATGTCAATGTGGCTAAAGTCGAAGTCGCGGGTGAAGGCGAGAGAGGTCCGGACGTCCTGCTCACGACCGACACGGGGCAAACCATCGGCCGCGAGTCGGTGGCCACGCGCATTCCCACCGTCGACCGTGCCGATCCGCTCGGCTCGCTCCAGCGCAATTTGAACAGCGCCAGCCTCAGCCACAAGATCGACGAATACGCCGCTGGCGGCATCTATGCCAGGCGCGGGGGGATTCGCTGGTTGCGCAGGGAGATCGACGTGCGCATCGATCCATCCGTGGACGGCTTCTCTTATGACGCGCTGCTCGCGCAGATGCAGGCCGACGGTTCGCTCGCGCCATTTCTGGACCGCGTGATCCGCGATAACGCGGGCTGGACGAATATCAGCCAGATTCGCTTCTACAATTCGCAGGGCGCCATGATCCACGCCTGGACACCCTGACCGACGAGACCTTGCGGGACGAGACGATGCACGCAATAGATCTGATATTGGCGCTTCCACCGACAGGCGATCCGGCCGGCAACCCGACCGTGATCCTGCGCCGCCTGGTGGAGCGCTGGTCGCCGGAAGTCTTTCTGCCGATGGAGTGCCGCGCGGCCGTCTCTGGGGAGCCGTTCTGCTGGCCGCCCTCCGCCTCGCCAGATCGCGACGCTGCCCCCTGGCCCGGCGAGACGGTCGCGCAGTGGCCCGTCACGAAACTCGACGGACACGCTGCAATAAAGCCGGACGTTTTCGATCACCTTCCCGCCGGAGATCGCTATGCGGTGCAGTTGATCGGCGGTCTGCGCTTTGTCGAGCCGGACCTGTGCGCCGAGCCGGCCTGGTACGGCCGGGTCACCGCCGCCGACACGGCCGGCCAGCCGCCGATTCTTCTCACGCTTGCCTACGTCAGCTTCCATTGGCAGCCCAACTGGCGCGAGATCCGTCTGCGCTTCCCGATGCTCGGCTACCCGCTCAGCGGCCAGCTCCCGCGCTTCGACGACGAAGGCCGGCCATTCGGGCAACAGCCCGCAGACATCGTGGAGCGCAACCGGCGCAGCGTGATCGGCGCGTTCGCGCACTGCGCGAGCGCCCTCGGTTTCGACCCGGCGCAAGTGTCGTGGTCGGTGGAGACCGAAGAAGGCACCCCTGCGGCCGTGCACGAAGCAATCGCCGCGTTACTGCAAGAAGCAACCGGGAGGATATAGATGGCCTCCAGCTACCAGAACTACGCGAACATCCCGTCGGCAATCATCTCGGACGGCATCCTGCCGATTCCGATCTGGGCCGTCACGACGATGAAGCTCACGGAGACCTACCACCTGCCGCCCATCGGCTCGACCGGTGCGAAGGCGATCGTGGGCGTGCACGACGACACGATCGATCTGACCGGCGTGCTGGTGGGCATGGAGCGTTTCGCGTGGAAGCTCGCACTCGAAACGCTGGCCGAATCGAGCAAGCGCGGCACCGCGCTCGGCTCGTTCACCGGCGGCAAGGTGTCGGGCCTGATCCTGATCACCGCGATGACGATCCGCACCGACATGCAGATCCAGTCGCTGACCTTCACGGCCAGCACGACCAAACGCGAAGCGCTCGACGTGACGATCCAGCTCGCCTACATGCCGCTGCCCGGCGCGCTAGGCAAGCTGCTCGATCTCGCGAGCGTGGGCGTGGGCGCGCTGATGGACGCAGGAGGGAACTGACGATGCCCGCGCCCCCCATCCCCGTCGACCGCTACCTGACGCCCGCAGACCCGCCCGCCGCCCCCGACGGCTTCGCGACGATCGCGCAAAAGATCATGACCGGCATTCCGCAGCCCATCACGCTCGACGCCGACTTCAGCGCGGTGCTCGCGGTGCCCACCGGTCTCGCCGGCGAGTGGCAACAGGCGGACCCGGCCGCCGTGGTGTCGGCCAGCACCGTGCAGACGGACGCGTGCGATCCGGCGGCAAACCCGGCAACGAATCCTGCGGCAAGCGCGCCGGTCGGCAACGTGGAGCGCTCGACGGCGCGGCTGCTGATCCAGCGCAATGGCACGAATGTCGCGTCGGTCCCGCTCACGGCCGGACTCACGTTCAGCGTGCCCGCGGACGGCGGCGACGCGGCGGGCCGTCTCGAAGTGTCGGTGGTGTCATGGGATCTGCGCGCGGGCTCCATGATCGGCCCGGGCGACTACGGCTCGACGCTCACGCTCGCGTGGCGCCGCAACGATACGGGCGTGCAGACCTTCGGGCCGGTGCCGCTCAATCCGTTCCTGCGCCTGCGTCTGCCGCCGCATATCACGATGCGCTCGGTGGTCGAACTGAGCGTCGCGCAGACAATCTACGACCGGCTGCGCATCACGATCCCGAGGATTCTGCGATGAGCCTCCCGACGCTGTCCCCGAACCAGGTGATGATCGGCAACGCGTCCGGCTGGGCGCTCACTTTCCACACGGAGACAGCCGGAACGATCCAGCCCGCGCTGCTGACTGTCTGCTCCGCCGACTACGAGGCGCGGCTGAACGCAACGCTGCCGGCCGGGCTCGAACCCGGTTCCTGCTCGATCACGATCGAGGGCATGACCGACGCGCATTATGCGCAGATCGCCCAGAGCGGCGCGGCATCGCAGCCGACTGTCGTGCAGCTCTATCTGTACTGGGTCGACGCGAACGCGAGCCCGCTCGGCTATCTCGCCAACCTCGGCGGCTTGACCGACACCCTCGGGCGCTTCGATCCGGCGTCGATGGCATCGTCGCTGGTCGCGGTGCTGCGCATCGTCAAGGTGACGCGCGCGGTGGGCGTGCGCCGCTACGAGGCGACCATCGAGTGCAAGGAGCGCGTCTATCAAAACCTCTCGACGATGCGGGTCGCGCAGCCGGTGAGCGCGACCAAACTCAGCGAAGCGGTCACGACGATCGGGCAGCGCACGGGCATTGACATCAAGTTGCAGGGCTTCGGCGCGGACGGCTCGATGCCGACGAGCAGCGGCAACCCCGGTGGCAACCCCAGCAGCAACCCGAGCGGCAGCTCGGGCGCGAGTTCCAGCGCGAGTCCCGCCGCCAGTCCCGGCGACGAACAGGTGTCGATCGATTCGGGCACCCCCTATGCCGCCGCGCTCGCGGGCCTCGCAACCCGGATGGAGCACGCGAGCGGCAAGTACGGGCGCGGGCTGATGTTGATCCGCGACGGCTCGCTTTATTTCGGAGTCCGTCAATTTCCGCTCACCGGCGATTCGAAGCCGCTGACGCTCGGCAGCGGACTGCTCCGCGTCGAGACGCTCGATCGCGTGTCGGCCGATCCGGACGCGTCGCCCGATTCGGCAACGCCGGCAGCGGGATCGGCCGCGACGTCCGCCGCAACCCAGGCAACGACATCAGCCGCGACATCAGCCGTAACATCAGCCGCAACACGCCGCCAGTTCAAGCTCACGCTCAAGGGCCGGCCCGACCTCAAGCCCGGCGACATGGCGAGCTTCGACAGCCCCGCCGAGGAAATGGCGACGCAGCCGGGCTTTCTGGATTCGCTGCTCGGCGGCGCATTCGCCGGCTCGATTCTTCCGGGCATGGGCGCCGACACGATCACGCATCCGGTCAATCTTTACGTGACCTCGGTGACGCACGCGCTCGGCCGCGCGACCGGGTTCGTGACGACCGTGACGGGCGTCGAGATCGCGGACCTGTCGCGGCCCTGGGATACGGCCTCCGGCACGGGCGCGCATGCGCCGGGCCGCGCGACCGGCACCACGGGCACCCGCTCGGACGGCGCCGCGTCGGCGGTCTCGGCAATCCGCCAGGCGGTGCGCGAAGGCGCGGAAACACCACGCAGCGTCGACATCGGCGAGGTGCGCGGCTTTCATCCGTCCGGCGACGGCACGACCGAGCCGCCGGGCCAGACGGAGCGCGTCTTTCGCGGGCTGGTCGAGCCGGACGGGCGCGCGAACCAGGCCCGGCGCCTCGATATCCGGCGCGACAGCCCCGCGCCGCTCGAAGGCGTGAGCTACGCGTCGCCGTTCGCGTGGGGCAAGTGCGGGCTCGTGCTGCCGCGCTACCCCGGCATGCGCGTGGTGCTCGCCCATCGCAACGGCCGCGCCGAGGACCCGGTGGAAGTCGGCGCATTGTGGACCTCGGGGCATGGGCCGACGTCGCAGGCCGGCGACTACTGGCTGATCCTGCCCGCCGCTGTCGACCCGGCCAGCCGCAGCCAGGTGGCCGATACGGCGACGCCCGCCGAGTACGCCGGCAAAGCCACGAACGACCTGATCGACGCCGACGGCAACCGCGTCATCGAGGTTGGCGAGCTCACGCTGCGCGTCGGCAGCGACCATCTCAAGAATGCGGGCGAGCGGCCCGCGCGGCCTGCGGACCAGGGATCGGTGACGATCGAACACGCCAGCGGGCAATCGTCGATCGTCATGAAGCAGGACGGCAGCGTGACCATCACCGCGAAGAACATCACGCTCGACGCCGGGACCGGGACCATCACGATGAAGGCGGACAGCGTCGACGTCCAGGTGCAGTCCAACATGAACGTTCATTGAGGAGCACCGCCATGCCAGGCGTGCTGACCACCGCGAGCAACGTGACGTGCGGCCACGCGGGAAACGTATCGACTTCGAGCGCCACGAAGCTGCAGGTGAACGGCGCCGCCGTCTTGCTTCAAAGCGGCATCGCAAGCCAGTCGGTCGCGGGCTGCTCGACGCCGCCGGCTTCGGATTCATCGGGCCCGACCGCGAAGCCGTGCACGACGGTCGCGTCGGTCACGGGCGGCCCCGCGGCCAAACTCCAGGCCGGCGGCCAGCCGGTCATGCTCGACACGCTGGCGGGCACCACCGATGGCATGGTGGGCAAGGTGACCCCGCAAACGCTGCTCGCGGGCATCGCCGGGCAAACGAAACTCACCGCGAGCTAGGGCAGCGCGAACCAGAACAGCGCCAGGACAACGCAACGGCACACGCGAGGGCATCCCAAGGGAGGATCGATGATCGACCAACAGAAAGACCCGCTGCGGCGCAGGGTGCTGGGCTGGGGCGTCGCGTGCGACCCCGCCGAGGCGGACGCCGATATCGGCCGCGATATCCGCTTCGTCACGACGAACGGCCTGCTCGATCTCGCGCGCGTCGAACTGCTCGACAACCTCGGCCAGTCGCTGTCCATCGCGCTGACGACGGCGCTCGGCAGCGACCTGTTCAACGTCGTCTACGGCTTCGACGGCATCAACGCCATCGCCGAGGAGACCAACCCGGTCCTGATGCGCGAGCGCATTCGCATCGCGATCATCAAGGTGCTGCGCGCCGACCCGCGCATCCGGCGCATCGTCGACGTCAAGCTGGAAGACGGCCGCCTCGACCCCGTGACGGCCGGCAGCCGCATTCTCGACGTGCGCGTCGCGTTCGAGACGCTCTCGGGCGACGCGTACTCCATCAACATCGATCAAATCGCGCTGGGCGCGGGCCAGGTGACCACGAATGGCTGACCAGAATCCGACCAGTATCGACACCGCCGACGTGCTGGCGGTGGATGCGTCCGTGATCCGGACGACCAGTGCGGCCCCGTTCGGCGTCACGCCGCAAGGGTTCTATGCGAAGCCGTTCGCGCGACTGCTCGCCGAAAAACTTGCGCTCGGCCGCGCGCTGTTCGGCTCCGACCTCGACCTGACCTCGGGCTCCGTCGTGCGCAAGCTCTTCGAGGTCGCGGCGCTCGAGGACGCCCGCACCTGGACGGCGCTCGGCGCGATCTACGACAACATGTTCGTGGTGTCGGCGCAAGGCCAGGCGCTGAGCAGCCTCGGCGCGGAGCTCGGCCTGCCGCGCCCCGACCTGGAGGCGACGGGCAAGATCACGCTGAAGCTCACGGGCACGCTGCCGGCCGGCGTCGCGCAGATCACGATTCCCCGGGGCGCGCGGCTGCTCACGCCGGGCGGGCATCACGTCGCGACCGACGAATCGGCGACGATCACCGCCGCGAGCCCGCAGGCCGACATCGCCGTCGTCGCGTTCTACCCGGGGCCCTCGCACAATCTCGATCCGGCCGTCACGGCCGCGGACGGCAGCCATCCCGAGCAGATCGACCGCTGGAACCCCTACGATACGAAGCTCGCCGACCTGCGCGCGGCCGAAGAGGCCGCGAACAAGACGCTGATCACCATCACGCACAGCGCAAAGCTGACCGGCGGCGAGCTGCAGTGGCCCGACGCGCGCTACCGCTCGATGCTGCTGCGCGCGCCGCGCTCGATCTGGACCGTCGACGCGATCCAGATCGCCGTGTCGCTCGTGCCGGGCGTGCGCCAGGCGCTGATCCGCGACGCATGGGGCGGACTCGACATCAACCAGTCGATCTTCGGCAACTTCAACTTCATCGAGCGCGTGTTCGGCAGCGAGCGAGATCTCGGGAATCCTTACTATTTCACCGTGCTCGTCTCGGCCACGGATTCGGCGATCTGGGACGGGCCGGACGGGCTCGAAGCATCGGTGCTCTCAGCCATCGAGGATCTGCGTCCACTCGGCATTTTTCCGCAGGTGCAGCAGGCCGAGCAGATCGGCATTTGCGTGAACGCGGACCTGGTCGTGCGCGGCATCCCCATGCCGTTCGGCTCGAAGGCGTCCGTCAACGCGTCGGCGCCGGCCCAGGCGCTGAAGGCGCGGCTCATGGAACGGTTGCGCCGCTACGTCGACAGCCTGTCGTTCGGCGAGCCGGTGCGGGTCTCGGAAGTGATCTGGGCGATGATGAGCGAGCCGGGCATCACCGACGTCCAGAATGTCGAGCTGCTCCGCTATCCGCCGGCGATGGACAGCATCGATTTCAATCAGCCGCCCACGGACGGCCCCGCCGGGCCAGGCTGCGGCCTGAACATCGATCTGGCGATCAACCAGGTGGCCGACTTCGTGGACACCGCCACGGCGCTGACGATCATATGAGCCGCGCACGCGACGCTGCAAGGAGGCGCCATGCCTGACATCCTGAAGCCCGACCGCTGGGCGGCTTCGTCGCAGGGCAATATGTTCGCGAATCTCACGGCGCCGTTCGCGGGCGGCGCGCGGGCGCGAGACCTCGCGTGCGACGCCACAGGCCAGGCGGCCATGCCCGAGGCGACCCGCGACCCGCTGCTCGTCGTGGCGCCGGCCGCCGCACTCGGCGCAACCGGTCTGCAAGTCACCGCCGTGCTGCTTCCGGGTAACGCGCCGGCCAGCTTCGGGACCGTCGTGTTCGCCCCCTGGAGCGAAGCGGGCGCGTATCTGCCGCTCCATCTGCCGACGGTCGACCCGAACGTCCGCACCGCCGCGCCGTTCACGCTCGCGCTGACGCTGGCCTCCGTCGCCGCCGACGGCACGGCGAGCGCCATCGCGGCCAACCGCATCGCGGGCCTTATCCAGCTTCAACTGATCGAGGGGATCTTCGGCCGCCTCCTCTACGCGCTTGCTGCCGAGAAGCACACAATCCGGCGTCAGGCGCGCGAGCTGGCCGCGATGCGTCAACTGGCCGGCGCGGCAGGCAACGCGCTCGACCGGGTGGGCGCCGAAGTGGGCGTGCCGCGCCTCGCGGACCGGCTCGCCGCCGATGCCGATGCCGGCCACATCGTCCTCCAGCCGTGGACCGACGCGGGCGGCGCGCCGATTCCGGAACCCGACGACAGCTACCGTCGCCGGCTCGCCCTCTTCCGGCCGTTCCTGCGCGCGACGCGGGCGCGGCTCGACGACGCGCTCAACGGCCCCGGCGCCAGCAACGCGCCCAATGCCGGGCTCCTCGCCGGCCTGGGCGTGCAGGCGCGCCTGCGGATCGTCGAACAGGTCAATCCGTTCGCGGTCGCGGTCCATCTGATCAGCGCCGGCAGCGACGCCGTGCGCACCCACTTTCTCGGCCACATTCGCGCGGTCCATCTGATCTGGCCGCAGGACGAGGCGACGGCGAACGGCATCCACCTGGCACGGGCGCTGTCCGCCGAGCGCCGCGCCAGCATGGAAACGTTGCGCGCGAGTCTGCGCCAGAGCTTCGATTTTCCGGCCCAGGCCGCGCTGGCGCCGCTGCTCGCGTCCGCGCTGGAGCGCGTCGGCCGCTGCCGGCGTGCGCTCGGCCAGGCCGCGCACTGGAGCGTCACGCGCGCGCAGGACGGCGGCGCGGGCAGCCGCTACGAGTTGGGGCTCGGCGTCGACCTCAAACCACCGGCCGCGGCGGACCTCGACGCACTCGCGGCGGCCGTCGCCCACCCGCCTGCCATCGCCGACCCGGAACTGGCGGCGCTCGTGAGCGCAATGGCGCCGGTGTCCTCGGCGACCGATCCCACCGGCGCGTGGTTCCTGAATGCGTGCGGCCTGCAAACCGTCTATACGGTCGATGCCGCGACGCTCTACGTTTCGCATCTGCCCGCGTTCGGGCTCGTGATCGCCGGACCGGTCAATGCCGCTGTAAACGCGGCGGCCAATCTGCAGGCGGCTTACCAGGCGCCGGGCGACCCAGCGGCGAACGTCGTGATCCACGACGGGCTGGCGGCCACGCTCGCTCAGTGGACCGCGTCCGGCGGCGCCGCGTGGACCGCGCTTTCGGCCGCCGACGCCACCACCGCATGGAACGCCGCCGCGCCTCACGCGGCGGCCGACCCGCCGCTCGCCGTGTTCCGGGCCGCAGGCCTCGCCGATCTCACCGCGCCGGCGCCCATCGCTGCGCAACTGGAGGCGCTGCCAGCGGAGCTGGTCACTGCAATCGCACTGCCCGCTGCGCTGGCCGCGGCGGTGCTGGCCGGCACGCCGTCGGCGGCCGACGACCTGAAGCGGCTCGTCGGTCTCTTCGCGGCGAACGGGCTTGCGTCGGCGCTGCCGCTCACCACTACCGACCACCGCGTGATCCTGACGATCGGCGCGATCGGCCTGCCCGGCGCGGGCGTGAATCTGTCCGATCGCCGCTCGGTCGGCTTCCGCTGGTACACCGTCGCGCTCGCGGGCAGCGGCGGCGAGATCAAGCCGATCGGCAGCCGGACCGTCTTTACGTCCGCGTCGGCCGGGCTCACGGCGGTCGTCGTGCTCGGCTACGCGCGCCGGCCGGGCCTGAACGATCCCTACGAATTCCGGGCCGACTTGCCGGACGGCACGCTGCTCACGATCCCCCAGTACGAGTACCTGATGAACACGCTCGGGGAAATCTTGCCGATCGGCGTGCTGGTCAACACCTTCGCGCTGCGCCAGAGCGGTGTCGACCTGAACGGCGACGGCCACGCCGATCCGCTCCCGCCGGGCGCCGCGCGCACCTTCCGTCCATTCCGGCAAGACCGCCACCGCGGTCTCGTCGTTCCGCCACTGCCCGCCGCCGACGCCGGCGCATAGGAGACCGAAATGGCTGTCGATACACTGCAACTCGATGGAATGGCGATCTCCGATGTGATGAAGTCCATTCGGGACACGGGGGTCGGCGATTCGGAAGCGTCGATCATCCTCGGCAACTGGCTGATCCAGCAGGGCGCGCGCCAGCAGCGGGTCTTCAACTATCAGACCGACTTCCCGGCCACCGAGCCGGACTGCGCTGAAACCTTCACGCCGAGCTTCCACCACACGGACTGGGTGGATGGCGAGAGCGTGGTGCAGGCCCAGCAATCGGCGGGCGAGGAAGGGTTCAACTCGCGCCTGCACAAGATCGAGCAGGACTTCGCCGCAGTGCGCACGGACCTCGGCCAGGTGTTCGCGTGCCTCGCGCACATGCGCGCCGAGATTCGCAGCCTGCTCGACGAACTGCGGACCCAGATCAATCTGATCAACGCCGACCTGTTCAATCTGGCGCAAGGGCACAGGACCTACGAGCCGCCGAGCTTCCCCCCGGTGTCCTTCATTCCGCCCTTCGACGCCACGAACGCCCACTTCATTGGCTCGACGAAGTATTTCGACAAGGACGTCGCGGTCTGGCAGACCAGCCAGGGGACGATCATGCTGCCCAACGTGACGCCGACGCCGTCGAACCCGGCCAGCGATCCGCGCGTATCGGGCACCGCGAGCCTGGCGAAGTTCATGACGTCGAACCCGCAATTCCTCCAGCAGTTCGGCGGCAAGACGCTCACCAAGGCCGACCTGATCAAGAACTACGGCACACAGACGCTCGACAACGGCATGAGCGTCGCCGACGCGGTCAGCATTCTTCCGGATGCGGCCTCGTATGGGACTCCGGACGCGCTCGTCTCCGACCTCGCGGAGCGCCAGGCCGGCGCGATTCGCTCGGCGGGCGGGAGCGAGGTGGTCCACGCGGCGCTGGGCGTCCAGGGTGCGCCCGGCGCGGCGTCGGGCGCGGCCATCGCCAGCCTGCCCGGCTTGTCATCGAGTGCCGCCGCCGCGCTGAGCAAGAGCGGCATCACCACGGTCGGGCAACTCGCGGCCGCCAACTCCACCGACATCAACAAGGCCCTCTCGACAGGGGGCGTTGCGATGAATTTGGGCGACGTGGCCGCGACCTCGGCGCTGGCCAAGACGTTGACGCATCTCTAGGGGGCGCGGCGCAACTGTCTGGAGCCACGGTGCGCCGAGCGTGCCGGCCATACGTGGCCAGCCGTGCGCGTTACTTTCCGCGCTCTTTCCGCCGCTCTTTCCGCGTTACTTTCTCGCGACCGTCTTGCGCGCGGGACGCAGCGGCTTCGCCGGGGTGTCGGCGGAACGCCCCGTGCGCCGCTGCATACGCCGCACCGGCGCAGCGCCGCCCTCGTCGCCCGTACTGCCGTCCGCGCCCGCGTGCTTGCGCAACGCATCGAGCTCCTGCGCCTGCACCGCGTGCGCCGCGCGCAGCGTCTCCAGGCGCCCTTCCTGCATGCCGGCCTGGTGCCGCAAATCGCCAAGTTGCGTCTGCAACGATTGGATCTCCGCCCGCGCACTTTCCTCGGCGTGCGCGGCGCGTTTGGTAGCCGCCTCAAGATCGCGCTGCAAGCGTGTGTTGGCCGTGCGCTCGCGTTCGATTTCGAGCAATGCGCGCTTTTCCGCCGCCTGCAAGCGGGTTTCCGCGAGCTCCGTTCCTGCACGAAGCTTGTCTAGCTCGGCGGCGAAGTCCGTGCGTGCCTGCGCGAGGGCATGGTCGCGCTCGCGGCCATCCTGTTGCAGCCGCGCGACCTCGCCCTCCAGCGCGCTGCGCGTGGCCGCGGCAGCGGCCTGCGCCTGCTCCAGTTCCTGAATGCGCACCTGCGCCGCGAGCAATGCGGTCGTGCGTTGTTCGAGCGCCGTCTCGGTGCGTGCGAGATCGCCTTCCATGCCGGTGACGGCCGCCTGCGCCTCCTGCCGCGCCTGTTCGACCTCGACGCGCAACGCCTCGAGCGAGGCCTGCGCGGCGGCCGTGGCGCGCGTCCAGAGTGCGGCCACGAGTTCGCCCGCCGCGCCCTGCAATTCTTCGGGCAGATCTGCATGCTCGATGCGCACGCGGCTTTTCTCGCGCAATTCCGCCCAGAATTCGGAGAGCACCGCTGTGGGCGTGCCCATGCTGCCCCGCCGCACCAGTTGATAGAGCCGGTTGGCCGTGGGCGTCACGCCGAAGCGGAAGAACAACAGCGCGCACACCTCCCGATAAAGCTCGCGCGTCTTGGGGAATGCGCTCTTGAGCCGCTCGATTTCGGCGGTAAGGCGAACTTCGTCGAGAGGAATGTCGGACATGGCATGAGAGGGCAGGATCAGATTGATCAATAATACAACGTAAAACGTTGATTTTCTACTCTCATGAATTCAGATTTAGACATTACTTTTATAATGTCGCGATTTATTGCGACGATCGGTGCAACGCTTTCGCTTTCACGGCTTTGCTGGATCGGTATCTGCCTGAATCAGTGCCGCCAGCTTCTGCCGCTCGACCGAAACGTCGCTCACGCCTGATGCCGGCCAGTCCAGCGCGACGCCATTGGAGAGCGAATCGCGCACCAGCGTTTGATACTGCCAGTCGCTGATATGGCCGTGCTCCATCGCATCCGAGATTTCATGCCGGAATGCCGATGGAAAGCTCGCGTATGCGCGCGACAACGCCGCATACTGCCTTGCATCGATTTCCTTCGAGGAGGGCACCGCAGTCCAGATGACGACTGCCACAATTGCTGTGAACGGAATGGCGGTGTAACGGAGAATGAATTTAATCGGTGTCATGAAGCGCCAGGTGATCTCGTTGCGAGCGACGATTGTATTCGTCCCGAGATCGGCGTCGGTTACCACCGGCTGAGTTTGGGAATCAGCTTTTGCGAGCCAGGCGCGTCGTGTTCGCGTGCGAGTTCCAGCGCCCGGCGAAGCCACGCCGGACGAAGCCACGCCCGGCGAGGTCATCACCTCATTCGAAGTTCTCGCGCAGCCACTTCTTGTTCATTTTGCCCACGCTGGTCTTCTCCAGCGCGTCGACGAACTTGACGACCTCCGGCACCGCGTACTTCGAGATCTGCCCGGTCTCGCTGAAGCGCAGAACGTGCTGCTTGATTTCATCGGCGCTCACAGGCGCGCCATGGTCCGGGCGCAACACGACCACGGCCGCCGGCCGCTCGCCCCACTTCTCGCTCTTGATGCCGATGACGGCGACTTCGGCCACGGCGGGATGCTGCGAGATCAGGCTCTCGATCTCCAGCGACGAGACCCATTCGCCGCCCGACTTGATCACGTCCTTGATGCGATCCGTGATCTGCAAATAGCCATCCGCGCCGATGCGCGCCACATCCTGCGTGTGGAGATAGCCGCCCTGCCACAACTGACCGGAGGCTTCCGGATTATGCAAATAGCCCTGCGTGAGCCAAGGCGCGCGCACGACCACCTCGCCGCTCGCGATGCCGTCGTGCGGCAGATCCCGCATCTCATCGTCGACGATGCGCAAGTCGACGAGCGGCACCGGCAGGCCCGTGCGGCACCGCAAACTCACCTCCTCGTCGATATCGCGTGCTTGCGCAGTCGGCTTCAACTGCGCAAGCGTGAGCAAGGGACACGTCTCGGACATGCCGTAGCCCGTGAAAACATCGATGCCGCGCTCCAGCGCGGTGCGCGCGAGACCATGCGGCAGCGCCCCGCCGCCGATCACGACCTTCCACTTGCTGAAGTCGGCGCTCTTCGCCTGCGGGCAGCTCAGCAGCATGTGCAGGATCGTGCCCACGCAGTGAGAGAAGGTCACGCCTTCGTCGCGCATCAACTCGACGACCCGGTCCGGCACATAGCGTCCCGGATACACCTGCTTCACGCCCATCACGGTCGCGATGTACGGCATGCCCCACGCGTGCACATGGAACATCGGCGTGAGCGGCATATAGACGTCGCCGCGATGGAAGCGCTGGCCGGACTCGGGGCTCCCGAGCGCCGCCATGCCCGTGATGGTGTGCAGCACCAGTTGCCGATGCGAAAAATACACGCCTTTCGGCAGCCCGGTGGTGCCCGTCGTGTAGAACGTCGTGGCGCGCGTGTTCTCGTCGAAATCGGGGAAATCGAAATGCGTGTCGCTGGTCGCGAGCAGGTGCTCGTACTCGTCGGCGAATGTCATGTCGGAGGTCGCCGCCGCGTTGCCTTCGTCGTCGATGAGCACGACGGTGCGCACGTGTTCGAGCTTGTCGCGAATCGCCGCCAGCACAGGCAGAAACTCCGCGTTGACGAGCAGCACTTGCGCACCGGCATGATTGATCGTGTAAGCGATCTCCGCCTGCGAGAGACGGATATTCACCGTCTGCAGCACGGCGCCCATCATCGGCACTGCGAAATAGCATTCCAGATAGCGATGGCTGTCCCAGTCCATCACCGCCACCGTGGTGCCGTGCTCCACGCCGAGCCGTTGCAGGCCATTCGCGAGACGCGCAATACGCTCCTGGAGCTGGGTGTAGGTCATGCGAACCTTGCCCCGGTAGACAATCTCCTGATTGGGCGCGTGCGCCATCGGCGTATGCAGCAGGCGCTTGATCAAGAGGGGATAGGCATAAGCCGATGACATTGCTTCGCTAGCCGGGTCGTACATGGCGGTCTCTAATATTCGGTGTATCAATTACAAGGCGCAATTGCAGGGCACGCCCCGTTCGGAAACGAGGCGCGCCAGCATGATTGACGCGTTTTTTTCGGGCCCTGTTCGAATCCTGAGCGAATCCTGAGCGAATCCGCAGCGAGACTCGATCAAGCCCTGATCGAGTCTCAATCGAACCTTATTCGAACCTTAATTCGAACCTTAAGCCAGGTTCTCGAAGATCGCCGCAATACCCTGGCCGCCGCCGATGCACATCGTCACCAGCGCATAACGGCCGCCCGTGCGCCGCAGTTCGTACAGTGCCTTCACGGTGATGAGCGCACCGGTCGCGCCAATCGGGTGGCCGAGCGAGATGCCCGAGCCGTTCGGGTTCACCTTGGCCGGATCGAGGCCGAGTTCCTGCGTGACCGCGCACGCCTGGGCCGCGAAGGCTTCGTTCGATTCGATCACGTCGAGGTCTTCGACGCGCAGGCCTGCGCGCTGCAACGCGAGGCGCGTAGCCGGCACCGGGCCGATGCCCATGTGCAGCGGATCGACGCCTGCGTGCCCATAGGCAACGAGCCGCGCCATCGGCTTGATGCCACGCTGCTCGGCAGCTTCGCGCGACATCAGCAGCACGGCCGAGGCCGCGTCGTTGATGCCCGAGGCATTGCCGGCCGTCACCGTGCCGTTCTCTTTCGCGAAGACGGGCTTGAGCTTCGAGAAGTCTTCGATCGTTGCGTCGGTGCGCAGATGCTCGTCGGTGTCGAACACGACTTCGCGGCCCCTCACCTTTTGCGTGACCGGCACGATCTGGCTCTTGAACCGGCCCTCGGCAATGGCGCGCGCGGCGCGCTGATGCGACTCGAGTGCAAGCGCATCCTGACGCTCGCGCGAAATGTCGAACTTGCGCGCGACGTTTTCAGCGGTCACGCCCATGTGCACCGTATTGAAGGGGTCGTTGAGCGCGCCGAGCATCATGTCGACGAAGCGCGAGTCGCCCATGCGCGCGCCAAAGCGCATATCGGGGGCGATATACGGCGCGCGGCTCATGTTCTCCGCACCCGCGCCGATCGCGACATCGGCGTCGCCCAGCAAAATGGTCTGCGCGGCCGAGACGATGGCCTGCAGGCCCGAGCCGCAAAGGCGATTGACGTTGAATGCGGGCGTCGAATCGGGAATGCCCGCGTTGATGGCCGCGACACGCGAGAGATAGAGATCCTTCGGCTCGGTGGTAATCACATTGCCGAACACGACATGGCCCACGTCCTCGGGCTTGACCTCGGTGCGCGCGAGCAGCTCGCGCAGCACGATTGCGCCCAGCTCGGTGGGCGCGATGTCTTTCAGGCTGCCGCCGAATTTGCCGATTGCGGTTCGCACACCGCCTACCACCACGACTTCCTTGCTCATTTGCCTGTCTCCTTCAATGGCTCTCACGCGAAACGCGTGATGGGCATTACATGTTCGGATAGTTGGGGCCGCCGCCGCCTTCGGGCGTGACCCACACGATGTTCTGCGTCGGGTCCTTGATGTCGCACGTCTTGCAGTGTACGCAATTCTGCGCGTTGATCTGCAAGCGATCTTCGTCCGAATCGGCTTTGACAAACTCGTAAACGCCTGCCGGACAGAAGCGCGCCTCAGGACCCGCATAAGTTTTGAGGTTGATGCCGACCGGCACGCTGATGTCCTTCAGCGTCAAATGCGCGGGCTGGTTCTCTTCGTGATTCGTATTAGAAATGAACACGGAAGAGAGACGGTCGAACGTGAGCTTGCCATCGGGCTTCGGATAGTCGATGGGCTTGCACTGCGATGCAGGCTTGAGCATCTCGTGATCGCGATGTTGGTGATGCAGCGTCCACGGCACGTTGCCGCCCAGCAGCTTCTGCTCGACACCCACCATCAGCGTGCCCAGATACAGGCCTTTGCTCATCCACTGCTTGAAGTTGCGCGCCTTGTAGAGTTCTTCGTGCAGCCACGAGTTCTTGAACGCTTCCGGGTACGTCGTGAGTTCATCGCTTTGACGGCCTGCCTGCACCGCTTCGAACGCCGCGTCCGCCGCGAGCATGCCGGTCTTGATCGCCGCGTGACTACCCTTGATGCGCGCGGCGTTCAGGAAGCCCGCATCGTCGCCCACCAAAGCGCCACCTGGGAACACCAGCTTCGGCAGCGACATCAGTCCGCCTGCCGTCATCGCACGCGCGCCATAGGAAACGCGCTTGCCGCCTTCCAGATATTTGCGGATCGCCGGATGCGTCTTGTAGCGCTGGAATTCCTCGAACGGCGAAAGATACGGATTCGTGTACGCGAGACCAACGACAAAGCCCACCATCACCTGGTTGTTGTCGATGTGGTAGAGGAACGAGCCGCCATAAGTGTCCTTTTCGAGCGGCCAGCCCGCCGTGTGAATCACGAGGCCCGGCTTATGCTTCGCCGGATCGATCTCCCACAGCTCCTTGATGCCGATGCCGTACACCTGCGGGTCCGCGTCCTTGCCGAGCTTGAACTTCTCGTTCAGTTGCCGGCCCAGATGCCCGCGGCAGCCTTCGCAGAACAGCGTGTATTTGGCGTGCAACTCCATGCCGAGCTGGAAATTCTCGGTCGGCTCGCCATCCTTGCCGACGCCCATGTTGCCCGTAGCCACGCCCTTGACCGAGCCATCGTCGTTATAAAGCACTTCAGCGGCCGGAAAGCCCGGGAAGATTTCCACGCCCAGCGCCTCGGCCTGCTGACCCAGCCAGCGCGTGACGTTCGCGAGGCTGATCACATAGTTGCCGTGGTTCTTGAAGTTATCCGGCAGCGCCCAGTTGGGCACCGTCTTCGCGCCGGTTTCCGAAAGGAAAAGAAATTGATCTTCGGTAACGGGCACGTTCAGCGGCGCGCCTTGCTCCTTCCAGTCGGGAATCAGTTCGCCGATGGCGCGCGGATCCATGACCGCGCCCGAGAGAATATGCGCCCCGATTTCCGAGCCTTTCTCCAGCACGCACACGCCGATCTCGACGCCTTTTTCCTGCGCCAGCTGCTTCAGGCGGATCGCCGCAGCGAGGCCCGCAGGGCCGCCGCCCACGATCACCACGTCGTATTCCATCGACTCGCGTGGGCCGTATTGTGCGATCAAATCGTTCGTATTCATGCTGCGTTTCCCTTTTCTGCCCGCATCGGGCCGGCGTCAGCCGGTATCAGAACTGATCTTCCGTGAGTGCCAGTACGCCTTCCGCGCCCCGCGCGCCCAGCGCTGCCGTCGCGAGGCCGTTGGCCTGCGAGAGCACGTGTTCGGCATAGAACTGCGCCATCGCGATCTTCGCGCCGTAGAACGACGGATCGTCGGCGAGCTTGCGCTGCGCCACGAGCAACGCACGCCCGAGTTGCCAGCCGCACAGCACGATGCCCGCGAGTTTCAGATAAGGAACGCTACCCATGAAGGTGCCGTTCGGATCGCGCTTGACGTTCTCGATCATGAAATCGACGACGCGCGAAAGTGCCTGCGCGCCTTGCTCGAGCTGCAAGCGCATCGAAGCCGCCGCCGCGCCGCCGACCTCTGCGAGCGACTCGGCCGTCTTCGCCACTTCGTCGAGCAGCGCCTTCGCTATCGCGCCGCCGTCGCGCGCCGTCTTGCGGCCAATCAGGTCGTTCGCCTGGATCGCCGTCGTGCCTTCATAGATCGCGAGAATGCGTGCGTCGCGATAGTGCTGTGCCGCGCCCGTTTCCTCGATAAAGCCCATGCCGCCGTGCACCTGCACGCCGAGGCTCGTGACCTCGTTGGCCATCTCGGTGCTCCAGCCCTTTACGATCGGCACGAGGAACTCGTAGATCGCCTGATGCTGTGCGCGCACGCCTTCGTCCGGATGACGATGCGCGATATCGCAGTGGCTCGCCGCCACATAGGCGAGCGCACGCGCGCCTTCGGTCATCGAGCGCATGGTGGCGAGCATGCGGCGCACGTCGGGGTGATGCACGATGGTGACCGGCTGCTTCGCCGAGCCATCCACGGGACGGCTCTGCACGCGCTCCTTCGCGAACGCCGCCGCCTGCTGGTACGCGCGCTCGGCAATCGCCACGCCCTGCGTACCCACGCCGAAGCGCGCCGCGTTCATCATCACGAACATGTATTCGAGGCCGCGGTTCTCTTCGCCCACGAGATAGCCGATCGCGCCGCCGTTATCGCCGTATTGCAGCACGGCCGTCGGGCTCGCCTTGATGCCGAGCTTGTGCTCGATCGACACGCAATGCACGTCGTTGCGCGCGCCGAGGCTGCCGTCCTCGTTGACGAGGAACTTCGGCACGATGAAAAGCGAAATGCCCTTCACGCCTTCGGGTGCGTTCGGCACGCGCGCCAGCACGAGATGGACGATGTTCTTCGCCATGTCATGCTCGCCCCACGTGATAAAGATCTTGGTGCCGAAGACGCGGTACGAACCGTCCGCTTGCGGCTCGGCGCGCGAGCGCACCAGCGCGAGATCGGAGCCGGCCTGCGGCTCGGTCAGGTTCATCGTGCCGGTCCACTCGCCCGAGATGAGCTTCGGCACGTAGCGGGCCTTTTGCTCTTCGGTGCCCGCGGTCAGCAGTGCCTCGATCGCGCCATCGGTCAAGAGCGGGCACAGCGCGAACGAAAGATTCGCGGCGTTGACCATCTCGTTGCAGGGCGTGCCGATCAGCTTCGGCAGTTCCTGACCGCCGAACTCGGCGGGATGTTGCAAACCTTGCCAGCCGCCTTCGGCGAACTGGTCGAACGCGGCCTTGAAGCCCGGCGTTGCCGTGACTTCGCCGTCACGCCAGCTACTCGGCGCGCGGTCGCCCTCGACATTCAGCGGCGCGAGCACTTCCCCGCACAGCTTCGCGGCTTCTTCCAGCACCGCCTGGGCGGTCTCGAAGCCGGCATCCTCGAAGCCGGGCAATGCGGCAACTTCGTCGATGCCGGCCAGCTCCTTGAGCACGAACAGCATGTCTTTGACGGGGGCAGTAAAGCTCATGGCGAACCTTTTTCACGCGTGGATCTCGGGAGCCGCAGCGCGAGCCGATTTGTGAAACCGGTGCGCCAGAGGCGATGTGGGGTTGATCGTAGCCGTAAAAACCGGCTGCGAAACTGTCCAAACTGGCCCATCTAGTGACAAATCTGGCCACGCTGTGTCGAATCTCGGCGTAAAGGAGCGTCTCCCAGGGTTGAACCTGGTGCCTTCGGCGCGCGCCCCCTGAGGGCAGGGGGCGCTGCTACGCGCCGCTCAGGGACGCCCGCGATAAGTGCCGGGCGTGCTGCCGGTCCAGTGGCGGAAGGCGCGATGAAACGCGCTGGGGTCGTCGAAACCGATATCGGCGCCAATGGCGGCGATGGTGTCCTGCGTATCGGTGAGGCGCTGGATCGCCACGTCGCGGCGCAGGTCGTCCTTGAGCACCTGAAACGAGGTGTCTTCGGACGCAAGCCGCCGGCACAGCGTGCGCACCGAACAATGCAAATGCGCGGACGCCGCCTCGATGGTCGGCAAATCGGGCAGCGTGCTGGCCAGATACTGGCGCACCTGATGGCTCACGAGCTGCTCGCTGAACGATTCGAAGATCCACTCCCCGGGCGAGCGCGCGAGAAACTGCCTCAGGTTGCGCTTGCTTTGCCGGATCGGCATGTCGAGGTAGGCGGCGCTGAAACGGAACAAGGCGGTCTCGCAGCCAAAACGCACCGGGCAGGAGAAGAAGTAGCGGTGATCGAGCGCGTGAGGCTGCCGCTCGCAGGCCAGCTCGACTTCCAGTAGCGGAATTTTCTGGCCGATCAACCACGAGGAAACGCCGTGCGCGAGCTTGAGCATCAGCTCCTGACCGAGCGGACCGATGGACCCGAACGCGGCATGCGGGCGCAATTCGACCTGGGCCACGAGTTCGCTGCGGCGCGATTCGAGCCGGAAGTCGTCGAGCACGATATGAAAGAACTGCCCGAAGCGATGCAGCGCCGTCTCGAGATTGCGCGCATCCAGCAGGCTCAGGCTAAGGAATTTCAGCGTGCCGCTGCGAAACGGGCGGCTGAAGATGCCGGGCATCTCGTCGTCGAGTTCGATCGCGAGCAAACGGTAGAGCGTGGAGAACTGCTCCTCCGTCACGCGCGCGCCAAGTTCGTCGAGCAGTTCCTCGGGAATGCCCGCCTGCTCCAGATAGCGGCCAACGACTTCCGGACGCGCGTGGGCAGCGGCAAGAAAGCCGCGTACCAGAGAGATGGGAACCGTCGAGCCCGTGAGTTGCATGCCTGGTTAGTACTTGGGTAATGCCTGAATAAGGCCCGAATAAGCGGCCGTGTAGCCAGAGCAGAATCGTCATACAGGGCGAACTGCGGGACGACTTGCGCGGTGAACGGCGGGGTGCGCCGCAGCGCAAGGCAGCATGATACGTCCGAACCCCGCCCAGGCCAGCGCCCCCCGGCACGATGCCCCATGCGCCCCGCCGTGCCTGGGTTGCGTGCCCCGCCGCCGCTACCCACGCTCAATGCCGCTTGTGCGGCACATGCAACTCGTCTTCCATATAGGCCTGTACGATGGCGCGAAACGAGCCGTCGCCCGCGAAGCCGAGCGCTCGCGCGCGCGCCGTGTCCCAGCTTGCCGGCCAGCTCTCGACGATCTTCTCCACGCGCTCGTCCGGCACCCATTCGATGCGCGCCACCGCCGCCTCGCCGCCCACTTTGCTCAGCGTCTCCACCATCTCGTCGACGCTTGCGCTGACGCCCGGCAGATTCACGGTACGCCGCTCGCCCAGCGCGGCCGCGTCGATTTCGCTGCCCGCCACGAGACACTGGACCGCCTTGCGCGGCGAGAGCAGCCACACGCGCGTCGCGCCGCTCACGGGGCACGCGGTGGTCTCGCCGTTCAGCGGCTCGCGCACGATGGCGCTCGCAAACGACGACGCTGCCGCATTGGGCTTGCCGGGCCGCACGCTGACGGTGGGCAGGCGCAGCGCGCGGCCATCGATGAAGCCGCGTCGCGAGTAGTCGCACAGCAGCAACTCGACCATCGCCTTCTGCGTGCCATACGACGACTGCGGATTCAACGCGGTATCTTCCTGCACCTCTTCGGGCAGCTCGCCGCCATACACGGCCACGGAACTCGTGAACACCACGCGCGGCTTGTGTCCGCGCGCGCGGCACACATCGAGCAAGATGCGCGTGGCGTCGAGATTGATGCGCATGCCGAGATCGAAATCGGCCTCCGCCTGAGCGCTGACGATCGCGGCCAGATGAAAGACCACGGCCGTCTGCGCATCGATCGCGCGCTCCAGCACGTCGCGCTGCGCGATGTCGCCGACTTCGATGCGCACGCGCACATCGTCCGGTCCGCTCGCCCGCGTCACGTCGAGCAGCACGAGCTCGGTGATCGGCTCGGGCTCCGCACTTGCGCCATGCGGCGCCAGGTGCAACGCGCCGCGCGCGAGCAGTTCGCGTGCGAGACGCTGGCCCAGAAACCCCGCACCGCCGGTGATCAACACTTTCATGTTCGAACGCTCCGTTCATGCATGATGGAACTCACAAGGGATATTCCCCGCAACGCGCGCAGCCGTGGCGAAACACTCGATAACTCGATAACCGCGAACTGCGAGCGACCCCATGATAAAAGAAGTGACGAGAAAACTGTGCCGCACGATCACGTGTCTGCACCATGGAGGCTTCGCGCGCACCGAAGCGCGTGCCCGCATCAGCACGAGCGCCGAAGGCTCGCGCCTCGACGGCGAGCGCATCGCTCACTGGCTCACTGGCTCACTGGCTCACTGACTCGCTGCGCTAACGCCCGCCCGATTCATCCACGGCTCGACATTCAGACGCGCACCACTTCCACCCAGTTCGCGCCCTTGCCAACGGGATATTGGCCGCATTCGCGCAGCGCGCCGGTTTCGGCGTCGATGCGGTAGACACTCATGAGCGGCGACAACTGCCCCACCGCGAACAGAAAGCGCCCGGTTGGATCGATCCTGAAGCCGCGTGGCTGCTTTTGCGTGCCATACGTGCCGATGCGCGCGAGCTTGCCCGTGGCCGCATCCACACGAAACGCCGCGAGCGTGCTGGAGGTGCGCTCGGACGCATAGAGGAAGCGCCCGTCCGGCGTGAGATGCAGATCGGCGCCCCAAGGCTGCTCGCCCTGAAAGTCGGGCGGCAGCGTCGAAACGGACTGAACGGCATCGAGCGTGCCGTGCGTGCGGTCGAACGCCAGCGCGTGCAGCATGCCGTCCAGTTCGTCGAGCAGATAGACGAAGCGCTCGTCGGCGGAAAACACGAAATGGCGCGGGCCCGAGCCGGCCGGCAGCGTCCAGGCAGGCGTGGCATCTTCGGCGAGCCGCCCCGCCGATGCATCGAAATCCAGCCGCAATAATTGATTCGCGCCCAGCACCGCCGCGAACGCAAAGCGATTGTCGGCCGAGGTGCGGACCGCATGCGCGTGCGGCCCCGTGCCGACGATCTGCTGCACGTCGCCGGCCACCCCGTCGCTGCCGATGCGGTTCACCGCGAGCAGGTTGCCGCCATACGACGCGCCCAGCAGATAGCGGCCTGCCGCATCGGTGGCGAGATACGCCATGCTCCCGGCAAGCGGCGCGCGCCCAAGCTCGGTGAGGCGTCCGTCGAGCGGATCGAGCGCGAAACTCACCACGCAATACGGTTGCGAGCGCAACGCCGCGTAGAGCCGGCGCCGATCGGGCGAGAGCGTCATCGGCATGATCGTGCCGCCCACCAGCACCGTCTGTACGGCGACGAGCCCGCCATCCTCGTCGTTCATATCGTTCATGCGGAACACCGAGATGTCCCCGCTATCCGCATTCGACACGTACACATACGTCGTGCCCGCAAAGCGCTGTTCACTGCGCTGTTCACTGCGTTGCTCACCGTTGCTGCCCATGTTGTCCTTCGTCTCCTGTTGCCTCGGCCGCGCCCTAAATTTGTCAAACAATTTGATAACCACCGCGCCGCAGCAATTCCACGTTTACCCTGAATTTCCGCGATATCGGGCGTAACCGGGTTGATTATCGGCCGATCGCCATTGTAGGATCGCCTCAACAAGCCGACAAGACGTCTTACAACATAAGGCGAACAACCCGGCCATTCATCCGCTTCCGCTCACTTCCCTTCAGCTACCAAGGTCAATTCCCATGCCGTTGAGCCGCACCGCAACCCCGGCCGATGTCGCGACGCGCACGAAGGTCCGTTACGTCATCCTCGCACTGATCTTCGTCATCACGACGCTCAACTACGCGGACCGCGCGACGCTCTCGGTCACGGGCTCCGCGATGCGCGCGGAGTTCGGCTTCGACGCCATCCGCATGGGCTACATCTTCTCGGCATTCAGTTGGGCCTATGTGCTCTCGCAGGTGCCCGCGGGCTGGATTCTCGACCGCTTCGGCGCACGCCGCGTCTACGCCACCAGCATCTTCTTCTGGTCGCTCTTCACGCTGCTGCAAAGCGCGATTGGCGTGCTCGGCAGCACAGCCGCCGCCGTCACCGCGCTGTTCGTGCTGCGCTTCGCGATGGGCGCCGCGGAATCGCCCGCCTTTCCAGCCAACGCGAAAGTGGTCGCGAGCTGGTTCCCGACCCACGAGCGCGGCACCGCGTCGGCCATCTTCAATTCGGCACAGTACTTCGCGGCCGTGGTCTTCACGCCGCTCATGGCGTGGGTCACGCACGCCTGGGGCTGGCATCACGTGTATCTCATGATGGGCCTGGGCGGCCTCGTGCTCGCACTCGTGTGGCTCAAGGTCATGAAGCATCCCGCCAGCCATCCGCATGTGAACCGTCAGGAACTCGAATACATCGAGCAAGGCGGCGGCCTCGTGAACGGCCATCAGACCCACGCGGCCCGCGTGGCCCACGGGCGCGGCGAGCGCCCCGCCAGCGAGGGCTGGCATCGCGTGCGCCAGTTGCTCACGAACCGCATGCTGGTGGGCGTCTATCTCGCGCAGTTCTGCATCAACGTGCTCACGTACTTCTTTCTCACGTGGTTTCCCATCTACCTCGTGCAGGCGCGCGGCATGACGATCCTGCATGCGGGCCTGGTGGCCTCGCTGCCCGCGATCTGCGGCTTTCTCGGCGGCGTGCTGGGCGGTGTGATCTCCGATGCCCTCATTCGCAGCGGCCTTTCGCTTACCGTGGCGCGCAAGGTGCCGATCGTGGGCGGCATGGCGCTTTCGGCCTGCATCGTCGGCTGCAACTATGTGCACAGCGACTGGCTCGTGGTGGCGCTGATGTCGCTCGCGTTCTTCGGCAAGGGCGTGGGCGCACTCGGCTGGGCCGTGGTCGCCGACACCGCGCCGAAGGAAGCCATCGGCCTTTCGGGCTCGATCTTCAACATGTTCGGCAACGCGGCGGGCATCGTCACGCCCATCGTGATCGGCTACCTCGTGGCGAAGACGGGCTCGTTCGACGGCGCGCTCGCCTTCGTGGGCGTCAACGCGGTGATCACCGTGCTGAGCTATCTCGTGATCGTCAAGGAGATCAAGCGCGTCGAGCTGGCCTGACGCCGCGCGCGAAGCGAACGCGGACGCACGCCGTGCGCACCGCGCCTCGCTCATCGAATGTCGCTGCCGGCGCGGCGCGCAGTTTGCTCACAAGTTTGCTCACAGTTTGGTGCTACGCTGCCACACCGGCAGCCCCGGGGCAGCGTCCCCGGCGGGTTCATCGAGATCTCACGGAACAACCCAAAGGACAATCATGAGCAAGGAATACAAACTGCACTGCTTCGCGCAATCCGGCAACGCTTACAAAGCGGCGCTGATGCTCGCCTGCTCCGGCGTGGACTGGGAACCGGTGTTCGTCGACTTCTTCCACGGACAAACGCGCGGGCAGGAATGGCGCGGCGACGTCAACGAAATGGGCGAGGTGCCGGTTCTCGAACATGAGGGCAACCGGCTGACGCAATCCGGCGTCATCCTCGACTATCTCGCGGACCGGCTCGGCACGTTCGGCGCGCAAAGCGAGGACGAGAAGCGCGAGATCCTGCGCTGGATCCTGTTCGATAACCACAAGTTCACCAGCTATCTCGCCACCTACCGCTATTTCCGCTGCTTCGCCACGCCGGCGCCACATCCCGAAGTCCAGAAATACCTGATGGGTCGGACTGAAGCGGCGTATTCGATTGTCGATAAACATCTCGCGCAGAACGCATATATCGTCGGGAAACGGCCTACTATCGCGGATCTTTCGCTTGCGGGGTATGCGTTCTATCCGGCCGAGGAAACCGGCTTCGATCTGCCGACGACTTACCCGAATATCGCCCGCTGGGCGGAGCGGATCGCGAATCTGCCGGGCTGGAAAGACCCGTATGCGTTGATGCCGGGTGAGCGTATCGCGCCGCGTAATGTTTAATGTGAAGCTGCGGCCCGCTCGAGCAGCACTTCGCGGTCGCGCGCGTTCTGCGTGAGCGCGGCGGCGCGCTCGAATTCGACACGCGCCTCGTTCGCGCGACCCAGCTTCTCGAGCAGATCGCCGCGCGTGGCCGGCAGCCAGGGATAGTGGCGCAAGCTGGGCTCCTCGCACAGCACGTCGACGATAGCGAGCGCCGCTTGCGGTCCATCAGCCATGCTCACCGCCACGGCGCGATTGAGTTGCACCACGGGTGACGGGGCGATGCGCAGGAGCGCGTCGTAGAGCGCGACGATGCGCGCCCAGTCGGTTTCCTGCGTGCTTGGTGCGCGCGCGTGGCACGCGGCAAGCGCGGCTTGCAACGCATAGGACCCGAGCGCGGCGGATTCCCCCACCGCCAGCCCCGCACACTGCTCAGCGCGCGCGAGCGCAGCCAGGCCACGGCGAATCAGCAGTGCGTCCCAGCGCGCGCGATCCTGGTCGGCGAGCAACACCGCGCGACCTTGCCGGTCCACCCGCGCGGGCAACCGCGACGCCTGCAACTCCAGCAGCGCGGCGAGCCCATGCGCTTCGGATTCCTCGGGCGCCAGTTCGGCCAGCATGCGGGCGAGACGCAGCGCTTCTTCACAGAGCGCCGGCCGCATCCAGTCCGCACCGGCCGTCGCCGCATAGCCCTCGTTGAAGATCAGATAAATCACTTCGAACACCGAAGCAAGCCGCGCCGCGCGCGCGGCCTTGTCCGGCACCTCGAACGGCACTTTCGCTTCCGCCAGCGTGCGCTTCGCGCGCACGATGCGCTGCGCAACGGTGGCCTCGGCAACCAGAAATGCACGCGCGATCTCCGCCGTGGTCAGCCCGCCCAGCAATCGCAACGTGAGCGCCACGCGGCCCTCGCGCGGCAGCACCGGATGACTGGCCACGAAGAGCAGCCGCAGCAGGTCGTCGCCGATATCGTCTTCACGCGCGGCGTCCAGCGCCTCGACGAAATCGGGCGCGAAGTGCGCTTCGAGCGCTTCGAGGTCGGCGCCCAGCGCTTCGTGCGCGCGCGCATGCGAGGCGGCCCGCCGCATGCGGTCGAGCGCGCGGTGCTTCGCGGCGGTCATGAGCCATGCTCCCGGGTTGGCGGGGATGCCGCTCGCGGGCCAGCTTTCGAGCGCGGCAACCAGTGCGTCCTGTGCGGCATCCTCGGCGAGTCCCACGTCGCCCAGCAGGCGCGCGGCGTGGGCGATCACCTTGGCGGATTCGATGCGCCAGACCGCGGCAATCGCGCGATGTGTCGCGGCCCGGCCCGCTTCGTCGCTGTCTGCCGGGCCCTCCTGACCTGAGTGACCCGCGCGACCGTCCTCGTGCATCACGAGCCGTGCACGCCCTTCTCGACCATCTCCGGCGACATGTACATCAATTCCCAGATGTGGCCGTCGGGGTCTTCGAAGCTGCGGCCATACATGGCATCGCCACAGTCCATCGGCGGGCGCTTCGAGCTGCCGCCCGCCGCCAGCGCCTTATCCACGAGCGCGTTGACTTCATCGCGCGACTCGCACGAAAGGCACACGAGCACTTCGGTCTGCTCGCGCGCATCGACGAGCGCCTTGTCGGTGAAGCTGCGCATGAAATCGGTGGTGAGCAGCATCGCGAAGATGTTCTCGCCGATCACCATGCAGGCGGCCTGGTCATTGGTGAATTTCGGTTCGAACGTGAAACCGACTTTGCCGAAGAAGTCCATCGAACGCTTCAGGTCGCGCACGCCCAGATTGACGAAAATGTGCTTGTGCATATTCGTGTCCTTTCGAAAAATGATTCGGATTGCTGGATAAATGACTGGATGGCTTGCTCACCTGGCGTTGCGCCCGACTTCGAGCTTGCGAAAGCGTTCGATGCCCTCGCACTGCGCGAAATCGTCGAGTTCAAAGAGCTGGCGCACTTCGATCTCGCCGTCGGCGTGCTTGCCGAACGGCGCTGGGAAGCGCCGCGCCCATTCGAGCGCCTCGTCGCGCGAGCGTACCTGGATCAGCGTATAGCCGGCAATCAATTCCTTCGTTTCGGTAAATGGACCATCGACGATGGCGGGCTTGCCGTCGGTGTAACGCACGCGAAAGCCGCGCGCGCTCGGTTGCAGGCCCGAGGCGTCGAGCAGCACGCCCGCCTTGGCCAGTTCCTCGTGGTAGGCGGCCATCTCGGCGAACATCTCCGGGTCGTCGGGTGTGTCGCCGGATTCGCTCATCGCGTTGGCGCGCACCATGATCATGAATCGCATTGCTTTCTCCTGTCTCGGTTCCTGTGCGGGGTGAAGGAAGCGCCATCGTTTCGATACGCTCATTCACACGACGCGCGACGCCCACGCAAATCGACATCGCCCGACAATTTTTTTACCGCCCCAGGGAAACTACCTGGATCAACCCCGACGATCGACCGCGCCCGACTAGCGAAAGCACGGGCCAGTCTCGCGCACCTCCACGTTCGCCCATTCCGCTGCCGGGCATTCCTGCGCAATGGCGAGCGCCTCTTCGCGCGTTGCGCAATCAATTAGAAAAAAGCCGCCTATCATTTCTTTGGCCTCCGCGAACGGACCGTCGAGCACGTTCGCGCGCCCGTCGCGCACCTGTACGCGGGCGGCCTCTTTGTCGGAAACGAGCGATTGCGCATCGAGCAGCACGCCGCGCGCGGCGAGGTCGTCGGCGAAGCGCAGCATGCGCGCGTAGAGCGCCTCGCCTTCGGCCTGTGAGCGCGTCTCGCGCTGGCCGCGCGGCTCGGCAATGAGCAGCATGTATGCCATGAAGTGCCTGGTCCTGTGTCAGTGAGCCAACGAGTTCATTCCAGCGTCCGCAGCACATCGCCACGCACGGATGAAAGCCAACGAAAGAATATCGCAGGAATAATGCCGAAAACACGGCCGCGAAGCATGACCCGCCGGATGGCCCGCCGGATGCGGCCCAGGCCCCAGCCAGACGCATGCCCGCACGATGACCGGGATTTCCCCAGGCTGACGCGGAACGCTTTCCGATATTAAATAAATCAACTTGATTTATTTAGTCAGCAGCGAGCCCAACCCGTTCGCTGACGTAACCGGAGGAGACGCGTGAGAAGTCCGCATGTCGGCCAGGGCAGCAACTCGGCCAATGTCCGCCGCTTCAACGAACGCCTGCTGTTGCAGGCGCTGCGGCGTGCCGGCGAAGCCTCGAAGGCCGATCTCGCTCGCCTGGCGAATCTCACCAGCACGGCCGTGGGCAGCATCATCACCTCGCTCACGGAAAACGGCCTGATCGAGGTGAGCGGGCGGCGCCTGGACGGCGGACGCGGCCAGCCCGCTTCGCTGCTGCGCCTCGCGCCGCGCGGCGCGTTCGCCATCGGCGTGCGCCTCGACCGGACCAACATCGAAACCGTGCTCGTGGACTTCGCGGGCCAGATGATCGGCCGCCGCTCGCACGACATGCTGCTGCCGCAACCCGCCGTCGTGCAGGAAATCGTCCAGCAGGACATCCGCGAACTCTCAGGATTGCTTGATAAATCAGAGCGCAGCCGTCTCGCCGGCATTGGCGTGGCACAGCCGTACAACCTCGGTAGCTGGCTGCGCGAGCTGGGCCTGCCCGCGCAAGCGTTCCGTGTGTGGAGCGACGTCGATTTCGCGGGCGAGCTGGGCCGCGCGCTCGGGTTGCCGGTGTTCAGCGAGAACGACGGCAACGCCGCCGCCATCGCCGAAATCTTCTACGGCTGCGGGCGCCAGCGCGACGACTTCCTTTACCTGTTTCTGGGCGCGGCCATTGGCGGCGGCATCGCCATCGGCGGCGACTGCGTGCGCGGTCTCACGGGCAATGCGGGCGATTTCGCCGTGATGCCCGTGCCGCCGAGCGCCCTGCCTTCGGCGTACCAGCCGGCCGGCAAATGGGACATCCTGCTTTCGCGCGCCTCGCTCATCGCGCTGCGCCGCCATCTGCAGTATCACGGCGAGAAGGTGGATAACCGCGCCGATATCGAAGCGTGCATCGCGCGCGGCCATCCGGCCGTTGGGGAATGGCTCGACGACTGCATCGACGCGCTCGCGCCCGCGCTGCGCTCCGCGCTGTGCGTGCTCGACGTGCCGGCCGTGGTGCTCGACGCCGACGTGGACGCGGGCCTCATCGACACCCTCATGCAGCGCCTGCGCGTGGCCGTAGCGGCCACCGCGCCCGAGGCGCGCGGCACACCCGCGCTGGTGCGCGGCACCTTCGGCCCCGATGCCGGTGCGCTGGGCGCCGCGACGCTGCCTATGTTCTTCAACTTTTCGCCGCGTGCGGGCATCCTGATGGGCGCCGGCGCGCAAACTTACGCTCAAGCGCAGGAGGAGAGCCATGTCGCGCTCTGAATCGACGCCCCCGCTGCTGGAAATGCGGGGCATCAGCAAGACGTTTCCCGGCGTGCGCGCGCTCGACAAGGTGCGCCTCTCGGTCTGGCCCGGCGAAGTGCATTCGCTGATGGGCGAGAACGGTGCGGGCAAATCCACCCTCATGAAGATTCTCTCGGGCGCCTATCAGGCCGATCCTGGTGGCGAGATCGTGATCGACGGCAAGACGGTCGTGATCGACGGCCCGCTCGCCGCGCGTGAACTGGGCGTGGCCGTGATCTACCAGGAACTGAGCCTCGCGCCGAATCTTTCCGTTGCCGAGAACATTCACGCGGGCCGCGAGTTGCGCCGTGGCGGCCGCCGCTTCGGCATGGTCGACCGCGCCGCCATGGAGCGCGGCTGCGAAGACGTGCTCAAGCGCCTGGGCGCCACCTTCGGGCCCACGACGCTGGTGGGCTCGCTCTCCATCGCCGAGCGCCAGTTGGTGGAGATCGCCCGCGCCGTGCATAGCGACGCGCGCATCATCGTGATGGACGAGCCCACCACGCCGCTCTCCTCGCGCGAGACCGAGCGCCTCTTCAAGCTCATCCGCCAGTTGCGCGAGGAAGGTCTCGCGATCATCTATATCAGCCACCGCATGGCCGAGATCTACGAGCTATCCGACCGCGTTTCCGTGCTGCGCGACGGCAGCTACGTGGGCACGCTGATGCGCGACGCGCTCAACGCAGAAAGCCTCGTGAGCATGATGGTGGGCCGCGATATTTCGGGGTTCTACAAAAAAGAGCACGCCCCTTACGATCCGGGCAAGGTGGTGCTCACCGTGCGCGATGTGGCCGATCACAACCGCGTGCGCGGTTGCAGCCTCGATCTGCATGCGGGCGAAGTGCTCGGCATCGCGGGCCTCGTGGGCGCGGGCCGCACCGAGCTCGCGCGTCTGATCTTCGGCGCGGAGCCGCGTGCGCGCGGCGATATCGCCATCGACGGGCGCACGCTCACCGTGCACGGGCCGCGCGACGCCATCGAAGCGGGCCTCGTCTATCTGACCGAGGACCGCAAGCATCAGGGCCTCTTTCTCGACATGAGCGTGCGCGACAACATCAACGTGGCCGTGGCCGGACGCGACGCGCGCTTCGGCGTGCTCGACCTCGCGCGCGGCTCGTCGCGCGCGAAGGACTCGATCCGCGCCCTTTCCATTCGCGTGCCGAATTCCCGCGTGAACGTGGGCGCGCTTTCGGGCGGCAACCAGCAGAAGGTGCTGCTCTCGCGCCTGCTGGAAACGAAGCCGCGCGTGCTGATCCTCGACGAGCCGACGCGCGGTGTGGACATCGGCGCGAAGTCGGAGATCTACCGCATCATCAACGAGCTTGCCAAAACCGGCGTGGGCATCATTGTGATTTCGAGCGAACTGCCCGAGATCATCGGCGTGGCCGACCGCGTGCTCGTGATGCGCGAGGGCGTATTCGCCGGAGCACTGGGTGGTTATACGGGCAAGCCCATCACGCAGGAAGCCATCATCGAACTCGCCACCGGCTCGCAAGGCGCGCTGGACGAGGCCGCCTGAATTTGACACACCCGCTGATGCACCCGTTGACGTACCTGTTGACGCACCAGTCGAAGAGATATTGAGGAGCACGACATCATGAAAAGCAGTCTTCCCCGCCATGGCGTTGCAGCGTCGCCCGCCCAGCCCACGCAATCCACGCAGCCCACTTCCGGCAGCACGGCAATCGACGGCCATCGCGCACGCATGAAGTCCATCATGCGCACGGCGGGCATGCTGCCCGTGCTCGTGCTGCTGTGCATCGGCTTCGGCTTCCTGACCGACGGCTTCGCCACGTTCCAGAATCTCTCGATCGTCACGCAGCAGGCCTCGATCAATATCGTGCTCGCCGCCGGCATGACCTTCGTGATCCTCACGGGCGGGATCGATCTCTCGGTGGGCTCGATCCTCGCCGCATCGGCGGTCGCGGCCATGCTCTGCTCGACCATCACGGGCTGGGGCTGGCTCGGCATTCCCGCCGCGCTGGGCGTGGGCCTGGGCTTTGGCGTCATCAACGGCGCGCTGATCTCGATCCTGCGCCTGCCGCCTTTCATCGTCACGCTCGGCTCGCTCACGGCGGTACGCGGCATCGCGCGTCTGATGGGCCACGACACCACCCTCTTCAACCCGCAACTCTCGTTCGCCTTCATCGGCAACGGCACGCTGTTCGGTGTGCCCTGGCTCGTGATCATCGCGCTCGTGGTGGTGGGCATCTCGTGGTTCGTGCTGCGCCGCACGGTGCTCGGCCTGCATATCTACTCGGTGGGCGGCAACCCCGAAGCGGCGCGCCTCTCGGGCATCAAGGTCTGGGGCATCGAGATGTTCGTCTATGCCGCCTCGGGCCTGCTCGCCGGCCTCGGCGCGGTGATGTCGGCTGCACGCCTTTACGCCGCGAACGGCCTGCAACTCGGCCAGTCATACGAACTCGACGCGATCGCGGCGGTGATCCTGGGCGGCACGAGCTTCGTGGGCGGCGTGGGCTCGATCGTCGGCACGCTGATCGGCGCGCTCATCATCGCGGTGCTCTCGAACGGCCTCGTGCTGCTGGGCGTCTCGGACATCTGGCAATACATCATCAAGGGCCTCGTGATCGTGGGCGCCGTGGCGCTCGACCGCTATCGCCAGCGCGGCTCGGCGCGTACCTGATGCGGCGCGCTGGATAACGTTCCGGACTAGATAGTTCATCTCTTTCAAAGCGGGCGCAGGTGGTCCTCCTGCTCCCGCGCTGCATGACACACACCAACCGGACCCCTCTGGAGACAGACTCATGTTCAAGAAAAAGGCTGCTTTCGCTGTTCGCGCCGCTGCGGCACTGACGCTCGGTTTTGCCCTGCAAGGCGCACACGCCGCCGACAAGCAACTGAAGTCGATCGGCATCACCGTGGGCTCGCTTGGCAATCCTTACTTCGTGACCATCGTGCACGGTGCAGAGGCGAAAGCCCGGCAGCTCAACCCGAACGCGAAAGTCACGGCCGTGTCCGCCGATTACGACCTGAACAAGCAGTTCACGCAGATCGACAACTTCATCTCGGCCCACGTCGACATGATCCTGCTGAACGCCTCCGACCCGAAGGCGATCGAGCCGGCCGTGCGCAAGGCCCGCGCCGCGGGCATCGTGGTGGTGGCCGTGGACGTGGCCGCGGCGGGCGCCGACGCCACCGTGCAAACCGACAACCTGAAGGCCGGCCAGATCTCGTGCGAGTACCTGTCGAAGAAGATCAACGGCAAGGGCAACGTGATTATCGAAAACGGTCCGCAGGTCTCGGCCGTGATCGATCGCGTGAACGGCTGCAAGCAGGTGCTCGCGAAGTCGCCGGGCATCAAGATTCTCTCCGACGACCAGGACGCAAAGGGCTCGCGCGAAGGCGGCATGAACGCGATGCAGGGCTATCTCACGCGCTTCCCGCAAGTGGCCGGCGTGTTCGCGATCAACGACCCGCAGGCCGTGGGCAGCGATCTGGCCGCGAAGCAGTTGCATCGCAACGGCATCGTGATCACCTCGGTGGACGGCGCACCCGATATCGAAACGGCGCTCAAGAGCGATACGCTGGTGCAGGCCTCGGCAAGCCAGGACCCGTGGAAGATGGCGCAGACGGCCGTGCAGGTGGGCTACGACATCATGAACGGCAAGAAGCCCGCGAATCCGATGATCGAGATGGCGCCGCAGCTCATCACGCGCGACAACGTCGGCAGCTACAAGGGCTGGTCGTCGCCGCACTGAGCGCGCCCACTGAGCGCGTCCACTGAGCGCGCCTCAACTCCCGTACCGGCTTATCAGTTTCGGGCGGGCGGCTGCTGTCGAAAGTAGTCGCCCGCTTTTTTACGCCAGCACCGCGTCTTTCGTGGTCACGCGCCGCGGAATGATCTTGAGGTCGTAGAACGTATCGGCAATCTTTTGCTGATCGGCAAGCACGGCCGCGTCGATGGGCCGGTATTCCTGCGCGTAGTGCTTGAGCCCGGTCTCGATGGTCGCGGCGTCCAGGCCTTGAATCGGCGCGAGCCGTGCGGCTGCGGCCGCCGTGTTCTGGCGCACCCACTGCCCCGTCTTGCCAAGTTCGTCGAGCGCAATCGCAATCACGTCGCGGCGCTTTTGCGCGAACTCGCGCTGGCTCAGAAAGAACTGGTGATGGCTCGCCACGCCGCTGGCATCGGCGATCAGGCGCGCACCGTCCTGCGCCTCCACAGCGGCAAGAAACGGATCCCAGATCGCCCATGCGTCGATGGCGCCGCTTTGCAGCGCCGCGCGCGCGTCGGCGGGCGCGAGCCACACGGTCTGCACGTCGCGCACGCCAAGACCATGCTTGCCCAACAGCGCGACGAGGAACCAGTGCACGTCCGAGCCCCGGTTCAGGCCAATTTTCTTGCCCTTCAAATCGCTCACCGAGCGAATGGGCGACTGCTTCGCAACGACCAGGCCCTCCGCGCGCGGCGTAGGCAATTCATAGGCGGTATAGACGAAATCCGCGCCCGCTGCCTGCGCGAACACCGGCGGCGCCTCGCCCACATAGCCGAAGTCGATCGCGCCCACATTCAGGCCTTCGAGCAGTTGCGGTCCGGCGGGAAACTCGTTCCACGTCACCTTGATGCCTTGCGGCGCGAGGCGCTTTTCGAGCGCACCGTTGGCTTTGAGCAGGACGAGCGTGCTCGCGGCCTTCTGGTAGCCGATGCGGAACTGGTCGGGCTGGAATTTTGCCCAGGCGGGCAGCGCCGCACCGGCCAGCGTGGCGCCCAGCGCGGCAAGCACGGCGCGGCGGCGCTCGCGGTGGTTCGATGGAGTCGTTTTTTCGCGGGTCATGATGGATGCGTGGCATGAAGCGTTGGCGCGCGATGGTGAAAGGCGTTGCGCCAACATATTGGTCGTGTCGATAGCGTGCAAAAAATCCTACCGGTCACGCTGCGCGCACAGAAGTAACGAATCGCGCTAAGTAAATCACGCCTCATGGATAGCGCACCTGGTCCTGAATGCGGCGCGCGACCGTGCATGCGCCGTCGAGATCGGCGCCGCCCAGCAAGACCGCGAACTTCCCGCCGCCGATGCGCCCGGCCACGTCGCCCGCGCGCAGATGCGAGCGCAGGAGATCGCAGGAAAGCAGTCGAAAAAGGCGCTCAAAAAGCGAGCCCGCCCCTGACAAAAAGCCTTCCTTTCGCCACCGGACAAACCCTCCCCCCCACTCGCCCCACCACGTGACTACACTATTTTTGTCGGCGTCCGCTTGCATCACAATTGCATCCCGGTCCACGTCCGCCAGCATGAATGCCACTGGGAGGTGTGCTGTGCTCCGCCTGTTTCTCGCCCGCACCTCGCGCCCCGCGGCGGCGCTCACGCTGGCGCTCGCCAGTGCTTTCTGCCTTCGGGCGAACGCGGCCACGCCCGTACCGGCGGCCAGCGGGGCCAGCGGGGCCAGCGGCCCCAGCGCCGCCAAACCCGCGGCAAGCAAACCCTCCGCGAGCAAGCCGGCCAGCAAGCCCGCCACCGTCAACGCCGCCGAGCGCGCCGCTGCCGAGCACGTGGCGGTCACGCCCGCCGCCATGGCCACCCCGGACTTCTTCTCGCTCGCCGAGCGCTACGGTCCCGCCGTCGTGCACGTGATCGCACGCGGCGCCGGCGATCAGTCCGAGCCGCCGGAGCAAGAGGCCATCGACGCCGACGACCCGTTCTTCGCGTTCTTCAGGCGCGCGCCACGGCCGCCGTCCGACGGCCAGCCCGGCGCGCCGCGCGCAATGATGGGTGCGGGCTCCGGCTTCATCGTCAGTTCGCGGGGCCTCGTGCTCACCACGGCGCACATCGTCGACAAGGCCGAAGAAGTGACCGTGCGCCTGACCGACAAGCGCGAATTCAAGGCGCAAGTGGTTGCCGTCGACCCGCAGAGCGATGTGGCCGTGCTGCAGATCGCCAACGCGCGCAACTTGCCGTTCGTGAAGCTCGGCGATTCGTCGAAGATGCACGCAGGCGAACCGGTGCTCTCGATCGGCTCGCCGGACAGCTTCCAGAACACCGTGACGACGGGCATCGTCAGCGCAACCTCGCGCACGCTGCCCGACGGCAACGCATTCCCATTCCTCCAGACCGATGTGGCGGTCAATCCCGACAACTCCGGCGGGCCGCTGTTCAATCGCGCGGGCGAAGTGATCGGCATCGACGTGCAGCTTTACGCCGATAGCGGCCACTACGAGGGCTTGACCTTCGCGATTCCGATCGAAGCGGCGACCCGGTTCCGCGCGCAATTGCAGGCCGCGCGCAAGGCGGCGCACGCTGCCGCTGCTGCTGCTGCCGCCGCCGCCGATGCTGCCCCCGCCGATGCCGCAGCCAACCTCGTCGACGCCACTGGAAGCGGCGCCGGCAATCCGCACACGGCCAGCACCTTCGGCATGCAGGTCGAAGACGTGAGCCCGGGGATGGCGGCGGCCCTCGGCTTGCCGCGCGCGAGCGGCGCGCTCGTCGACACCGTCGCGCCGGGCTCGCCCGCCGCCGCCGCAGGCGTGACTGCCGGCGACGTCATCGTGCAGGTGGGCGACACGCCGGTCGACCGGGCCGCTACGCTCGCCGAGCAACTCGCCGCCGTGCCGCCCGCGACAAAAATCCCGCTGGAGGTGATCCGCAACCGGCAGCCGAAGCGGGCTGGGTTCACGAACGCCGCCGTCGAGACCAAGGCCACGAAAGCGGCAAACACTGCGAATGTGGCGAATGTGGCGGACACTGCGAATGCGGAGAAAGTGGCAAACACAGCAAATACGACGGCGAAAGTGGCTAATGCGGCAAATGACGTGCATGCGGTTCAGGTGCCGGTTCCCGTTCCGGTTCCGGCGCCGCCAGCCGGAACGGCCGATGCGGCTGCGCTACCTGCCGTAGCAGCGGCCACCGCCGTAGCGGCCACGCCGGCGGTGGCCAACGCCGCGCAAGTCAATGACGTCAAGGCCGTGAAGACGACAATGACGGACGCCGCCCAACCCACCATCCAAGCCGCCATCCAACCCACGCCCCAAGCCGCCATCCAAACCGACACCCAGGCGGCGGCCCCGGCGCCGCGCCACATGGTGGATCGCCTCGGCCTCCTCACGCACGCGCTGACCGACGAGGAAAAACGCTCGACCGGGTTGCCGCTCGGGCTGATGGTGGAAGACTCGACCGGCGCCGCCGCGAAAGCAGGCGTGCGGCGCGGCGACGTCGTGCTGACGCTCGACGAAATGCTGGTCGAAACCGAGGACCAGGCCGCCGACCTCGAAGCAAAGGCGACCAAAAGCATGGAGGTGCTGATCCAGCGAAACCATGCGCGCAGCTTCGTTGCGGTGAAGCTCAGGTGAGCGCATCGCACAGGGCCTGCGTGGGGCCGATGAGCTTCTGCAATATCTACGAGGGAAGTTGATCCGAGAAAAGTCGATGCGCAAGCAACCATTGCGTGCAACGCCGACACCCCGCTCGTGACGAGCGGGTGTCGGCGTTGGCATGCATGTGGATATCGCGAGCGGTCTGAGCGTCGTGCGTTGTATCGGGAAGCCGCGTGCGCACGCGCGACTAGCGCGGCGTCGGCGTTGGCGTCGGCGTCAATTGCGCATAAACATCGTGGGCGAGTTGCAGCAACACCTTGCGGTCGATGCCACCCGACAGCGCATAGCCAAAGTCGCCGTCGATCCAGTAGAACACGTTCACGGAGCCGTCCTGGTAGAGCTTGAACGCAGTCGTGTTGCTACTCGTCTTGCGGTGCGAGATGCACAACGTCACACGCTCGCCCTGCGCGTTGTGATACATGAACTGCGCGACATCACCATCCGCGCCCGGCAGCAAACGCCCGCCCGAGAGTTCGAAGCCGCTCTTCTCCAGCATCGGCGCTTGCACATTGGTGCCGAGCCGGCTCGCGAGCCACTGCACGAAATCCTGCTCACGGCGCGCGCCCATCGTGTCCGGCCGCTCCACCTCGGGCATGTAAACCACGTGGGCGAGCGCGGCCTCGTGCACAAAGTTCATGGTCGAATCCGCGCTCACCGTATGCAGATCCGCGTGCTGGTCGCCGCGCCCCGCTGTGCCGTCGATCATGGCCGCGCCATAATGCGTGCCCCAGCCGATGCCCACGCCCAGCACCAGTGCAGCCGCAAGGCCCGCGAACTTCGGCCAGTTTGCGGCTTCGCGCACGCGACGCCTGCCCGGCTCGCCGCTGGAATCGCTTGAGCCGCCAGAGCCGCCAGAGCCGCCAGAGCCGCTGCCCCCGACGGCCTCGACGCGCAGACGCGCGGGCACGGGCTCGCTCATCACGCGGTCGTAACGCTCGTGCAGCAGGTTGTTCAGCGCGAAGAAGTCGCTCGCGCGCGCCGCAAGCTCCGGATTGCGTTCGAGCTCGCGCTCGACGTCGGCGCGGCGTGCCTGCGCAAGCGTGCCGTCCACATAAGCGTGGATCTCGTCTTCGGTCACGGGATTATGTTGCTCGCTCATCGCACCACCTTCAGATTCGCACGCGGGACGGAACCGGCCATGAGCGCGCGCAGGCGCTCACGTCCCCTCGAAAGCCTCGACATCACCGTACCGATGGGAATGTCGAGCGCCAGCGCCACGTCGGCGTAACTCATTTCCTCCAGCCCGACCAGCAGCACCACTTCGCGCTGCTCGACCGGCAGCCGCTGCAGCGCGAAGTCGAGATCGCGAACCTCGAGCGTGCCGGTCTGGGGCGCGGGCACCGCGTAGTCGTTCTCGGGCACGCTCTCATCGTCCACGCTCACATGCGTGCCGCGCGCCGCCGACTTGCGCACCTGATTCACGAAGACGTTGTGCATGATCGTGAAGAGCCAGGCGCGCAGGTCCGTGCCCGCGCGAAACAACGCTGTGCGCGCGAGCGCCCGCTCGAGCGTGTCCTGCACGAGGTCGTCGGCGAGCTCCCGGTTGTGAATCAGCGCGCGGGCATAACGCCTCAGACGCGGTACGTGTTCGATCAGCTCGTCACGGATGTCCATGTCCCATCCTCGCCGTCCTCATCTGCCCGCTCATTGCAGGTGCTCATTGCAGGTGCTCGTCATTGGTGCTCATCGCAGGTGCCCGTCATTGGTGCTCGTCATTGGTGCCGTCATCGGTAGCGTCATTAGTGGCGTTATCGTTGCTCCACATTCCCGGCCGCGCCCTCGCGGGCCGCCCGCTCCTGGGTGGCGAGATCCGCCGCGCGCATCAGGCCGCGCGTTTGCGCATCGCCCGCCAGCACCCAGCGCTCGCCATGCCGGGTCCACCCGAGCAGGCGCAGATTGCCGACGCGGCGCGCGCTCCATTGCGGCTCGGCACGCGCGAACCACGCGCGCGAGGCGAGCAGCACGACCAGCCTGCCTTCGCTGTTTTCGTAGACCCAGCGCTGGGCCCGCACAAGCAGCCCGAGTTCGACCGGGCCGGAAGCCACGAGCCGCAAGCCCGCAGGCGCGAAATCGAAGGGCGCGGGCGCGCTGGACAGTGTCACCGGCACGAACCCATCGGCGAGCGGCACGCCGGACGAATCCGCCGTGGACGACGCGCCGAGCGCGGACGGATCCGGCGCGGGCGACGCGCCGAGCGCGGACGCCTGTCCTGGCGCGGATGGGTCAGCCGAAGCGCCGTTGCCGGCCTCCATGAACGCCATGACCGCCGCGTCGTTCAGGATCTGGGCACTGGGCTCGGAAATGGCTAAAGCGGCTAAAGCGGTAAAAGCGGCAAGCCAGGCCAGCACCGCGCCGGCCAGCATACACGCGAGCGCGGCGCTGCGAGACCCGGCCACGTGGCCGCGCGCCGGCGTGGGCCGCCGCGATGTGGACACCGCTGCTTCATCGCCCTCGATCCCGTTGAACGAATGGCGAAGCTGGGCATTGAGCCGACGATAGAACAAAATCCGATGCCATTCGCCGGGGCGCGCCGCCAGATAGCGGCGCACGCGCGCGACCCGCTCGCCCGCCAGCGAGCCGTCTGTGTAGGCATGGATATCGCCCTCGGACACTGGCCGCTCGTCGTGCGGCCGCTGCAAAGCCATGATTGCCGCCGCGTTGGTTGGAGACGATGAACTAACACGCGCGCTTCGGCGCTTATTCCACGCGGCGATGCAATTTCATGGTTTGCGAAGCGCGCTGGCTACGCGAGCCACTGGTCGAGACCGACGCGGCCGATCCTTGCGTCACCGAGCGGCACGAGCGACTTTTCCTCGAGAGGTCCGCCGTAGTACCGCGCATCGCGATCCATCACTACGGGGCGCGGGTCCCCGACCGATTGCAGATAGCGTGCGACGATCTCCGAGAAGGGCGCGCGGTCCGGGCCGGCAATATCGATGGTGCCGTTCAGCGGCGCGGCCAGCGCGACCTGCGCGAGGATCGCCGCGACATCGTCTGCGGCGATCGGCTGAAACAGGCCATCGCCGATGCGCACGGTACCGTCTTGCGTGCCGTAATCCGCGATTCCGCCGATGAACTCCATGAACTGCGTCGCGCGCACGATCGTGTACGGCACACCCGCCGCTTCGATCACCTCTTCCTGCGCGACCTTGGCAACGAAATACGCATTTTCCGGCATGCGGTCGCAGCCGACGATGGATAGCGCGACGTGATGGCGTACCCCCGCGGCCACCTCGGCCTTGCCGAGATTGCGCGCCGACGTGCGAAAGAAGTCGAGCACCGCCTGAGGCTCCCATGACGGCGCGTTCGCCACATCCACCACAACATCGGCGCCCTCGAGCGCATGGCTCAGGCCTTCGCCCGTCACGGCGTTCACGCCACTACGCGGCGACGCGGCGCGTGCTTCATGACCCGCCTCGCCAAGCAGCGCGACAAGACGCGACCCGATCAGACCCGAACCACCGATTACGACGATCTTCATGACAGATTCTCCAGATGAAAGCACAAGAACACGCGCAGGCGCCTGGCGGAGGGGCTATTGCCGGCAAGGATTCGCCGCCGCCGCATCGCGTGAGACTCTATTGTGGAAAAATCATGCACCAGCGAAAAGTGCCAAGAATGGCGCTTTCGACTAGTCCAAGCCGCTTGCGCCGTCCTTGCCAGCAAAACCGCCATGACCGTGCCGACTGCCGCCTTAAGCATCGAAATCGATCGACAGACATCGTTGCCGATCTATCTGCAGATTTGCGAACGCTTCAGAACCGCGATCGCCGCGGGGCATTTGCGTCCAGGCGAGCGCGTACCGGCGCTGCGCAGCCTCGCCACGCAACTGAGCACGGCGCGCGGCACGGTCGAGCTGGCCTACACGATCCTCGTCGACGAGGGCTACCTGCAGATGCGCGGTGCGGCCGGCACGTTCGTGTCTCCATCGCTGCCGGCCTCGGTGGTGCGCGCGGCTCGTGCGCAAAGCGTTCAGGTTGCGGGCGCCACGCCAAGCGCCACAGCAACCGGCATACCGCAGACGCCGGGCGGCTCGCGGCCTGCACCGCGCCAACCGGCCATTGCCGCCGCCATGAGCGGCGAGCCCAGGCCTTTGCAGCCCGGACTGCCCGCGCTGGACGCGTTTCCGCGCAAGGTATGGAACCGGCTCGTTTCGCATCGCGCGCGCAGTGGCGAACGCGCGATGCTCGCGTACCCGGACCCGACCGGCTACCGGCCGCTGCGCGAGCATATCGCCACTTATCTCGGGCTCTCGCGCGGAGTGACCTGCCTGCCCGAACAGGTATTCGTGACGGGCGGCTACCGCGCGACGCTCGAACTCGTGTTGCGCAGTCTCGCCCGGCCGAACGACCGCGTGTGGTACGAGGACCCCGGCTATCTGCTGGCACGCGGCTTTCTGGCCGAGACCGGCGTGCAGCTCGTGCCGGTGCCGGTGGATAGCGATGGAATCGACGTCGAACACGGCACACGGCTCGATGCACAAGCGCGCTTCGCGCTGGTCACGCCATCGCATCAGAGCCCGCTCGGGTACACGTTGTCGCTCGCAAGGCGCATGGCGCTGCTCGACTGGGCGGAGCAAGCGTCGGGCTGGATCGTCGAAGACGATTACGACAGCGAGTTCCGCTATCTGGGCCGGCCCTTGCCGGCGCTGAAAAGCCTCGACCGGCGCGATCGTGTGATCTATTGCGGCACGTTCAGCAAGGTGATGTTTCCCGGTTTGCGGCTCGCCTATGTGGTGGTGCCGGAGCGGGCCGTCGAGCGCGTCGGCCGCGTGGCGTGCAGCATGAACGCCGGATCGCCGACGCTATTTCAGGCGGCCGTTGCGGATTTCATCGAGCAGGGGCATTTTGCGCGACATCTGAAGCGCATGCGTGCGCTGTATGGCGAGCGGCGCATGCTGATCGTGCACGCGCTGAAAGAGGTGCTTGGCGAACGGCTGATGGTCGAGTTGCCGCCAGGCGGAATCCAGTTCGCGGCCCGATTCGCCGAGGGCTCCGATGGGCCGGTCGACGATGTCGCCTTCGCCGCGCGCGCCCACGACGCGGGGCTCGCCGCGCTGCCGCTCTCGATCTGGTACGCGAATAGCCGCACGCAGCGCACGCCTCGCGGCATCGTCATGGGCTTCGCGAACATCTTCGATGCCGGTGAAGCAGACCGGCTCGCCCGAACGTTGCGCGCGTGTCTGGATCGCTGACGCGCGACGAATGTTCGAAGTCAATGACGGACTACGTTGCCGCTGCGCGTGCTGTTCAAGTGCGTATTTGTGGTTCTATGGCTGCAACACCCCTCACCCCCGGCCCGTCACCGCCGTCGAATACGCCACCCGGTTGCGTCCTTCGCGCTTGGCTCGATAAAGCGCCACGTCGGCCGCCTCGATCAACGCGGTTTCCGCGAGTGCCTCGGTGGGCGTGAGCGTGGCCACGCCCACGCTGATCGTGAGATGCTCGCTCACCGCCGAGCCCACATGCGGCAGTTCCAGCCCCGCCACGTCGCGGCGCATCTTCTCGGCCAGCAGGCGCGCAAGCGCACTGCCCACGCCCGGCAGCACGACGGCGAACTCCTCGCCGCCAAAGCGCGCCACGAGGTCGCGCGGCTGGCTCACCTCGCGGCAGATCGTGGTCGCCACGGAGCGCAGCACGTTGTCGCCGGCCACGTGGCCATAGGTGTCGTTATAGGGCTTGAAATAATCCACGTCGATCATCAGCAGCGAAACTTCACTGTTCTCGCGCTGCGCGCGCCGCCATTCCGCGCTGAGGAATTCGTCGAAATAACGCCGGTTCGAGAGCCCCGTGAGGCCGTCCGATTGCGTGAGGCGGCGCAGTTCCAGGTTCACCTTGAGCAGTTCCTGCTGTGAGCGGCGCAGCGCGCGGTACGCTTCGTCGCGCTGGAGCATGTTCACATAGGAGCGCGAATGATATTTGACCCGCGCGATAAGCTCGATACTGTCCGGCAGCTTCACGAGGTAATCGTTTGCGCCCGAGGCAAAAGCTGCGCTCTTGATCGCCGGGTCCTCTTTGGTGGAAAGCACGATGATGGGCACGTCGCGCGTGGCGTCGTTGGCGCGATAAGCGCGCACCAGCGTGAGGCCGTCGGTGCCCGGCATCACGAGGTCTTGCAGGATCACGGTCGGGCGCACCTGCTCCGCTATGCTCACGGCCTGTTCGGGGTGTGCGCAGTAATGGAAGTCGATCTCGCGCTCGCTCGCCAGCGCCCGCCGCACAGCCTCCGCAACAATCGCCTGATCGTCCACCAGCAGCACCATCATCGGCACGTCGGCGCCGGGCAGCGGCTGCGCGAGCGCCGTGCGCACGGCGGCAAGCGCAGCTTCGAGCGAGGCCTCGTCGGGCCCGCCTTCGGCCAGAGCGGATTCGGCTGCGGTGGATGGGTTCGGCTTCTCGGTCATGGTTTCTGTCGCTTTTACAGTCGCTTTTACAGTCGCTTTTACAGTCGCTTTTACAGTCGCTGTTTCAATTGCTTGATGTCGGCTTGATGTCTATCAGGCGCTATTACGGTCTTTTTGCAGGCAGTCTTTAAGGCGCCAGTGGGCTCGTCATCCCCGGCACGCCCACGCGGCTCTCCAGTTCGCCGGCAATCGCGCCCAGCGGCAGGATCGCGCGCGCGGCGTCCAGCGCGGCGGCGGCCTTCGGCATGCCGTAGACGGCGCTCGTCGCCTCGTCCTGAGCGATCGTGTAATAACCCTTCGCGCGCATCGCCTTCAGGCCGATGGCGCCGTCGCGTCCCATGCCCGTGAGCAGCACGCCGATGGCCTCGCCCGGCCAATGCTCGACGACGCTATGAAAAAAGGTGTCCACGGACGGGCGATACGGCGTCTCGGCGGGCTCGAGCGTGTAGGCGAGGCGTCCGGAGGCCGTCATGCGCAGATGGTCGTTGGTTGCCGCGAGCAGGGCCTCGCCCGCCCCTGCCCGGTCGCCTTCGCGCGCGATGCGCACCTTGAGCGCGGTTTGTCCGTCGAGCCAGTCGGCCATGCCGAGCGCGAACGACTGGTCCACGTGCTGCACGATTACGATGCCCGCGTTCAAGCTCGCCGGCAGCGCGCCCAGCACCGCCGCGAGCGCCGTGGGTCCGCCCGCCGAGGCCCCGATCGCCAGCAGCGGCGTGCGCGCGTCGGCGCCAACCGCGAACGCCTCGGGCGCGCGGGCCGCCTCGATCGTGCCGTTCACGCGGCCGATCTGGTCGATCTTCGCGAGCAGGAGATCCATCGTGCTACGCGCGTCGGGTCCCGCCAGGGTGGGGGTATCGACCGCGTCGAGCGCGCCCGCGCCCATCGCCTCGTACACGCGCCAGGCGTTCGCGCCCACGCTGCTCGTGACGATCAGGATCGGGCACGGCGAGCGCGCCATGATGCGCCGCGTGGCCTCCACGCCGTCGAGCCGGGGCATCACGAGATCCATCAGGATCACGTCGGGCGGCTGCGCGGCGCAGAAGTCCTCGGCCTGCTCGCCGTCGGCGGCCACCCACAGCACGCGATGCCCGGGCCGCGCCGCAATGGCGTGGCGCAGCGCCTCCACGGCGAGCGGCATGTCGTTCGCGATACCGATGTTCATCAGGTCGCCTCTCCGATCAGGTCGTTCACGGCATCGAGCAACGCTTCGTCGTGGAAGCTGCCCTTGGTCAGGTAGTAATCGGCGCCTGCGTCGAGGCCGCGGCGCCGGTCGTCCTCGCGGTCCTTGTACGAGACGATCATGACCGGCACGCCGCGCTGCTGCGGATCGTTGCGGATCATCGCGACGAGTTCGATGCCGTCCATGCGCGGCATGTCCACGTCGGTAATGACGAGATCGAAGTGCCCGTTGCGCAGCGTGTTCCAGCCGTCCATGCCGTCCACCGCCACGCTCACCGCGTAGCCGCGTTTTTCGAGGAGCTTGCGCTCCAGCTCCCGCACGGTCAAGGAATCCTCGACCACGAGAATGCGCTTGCGTTCGCGCGCGGCGGCCTGGGCACCGCGCGCCACGCCCGCGAGCTGTCCTTCGCGCACGAGGCGCGCGACCGAGGTCACCATATCCTCCACGTCGACGATCAGCGCCACGGCGCCGTCTTCGAGCAGCGCGGCGGCGGCCACGTTGCGCACCTTGCCGAGGCGCGTGTCGAGCGGCTGCACGGCCAGCGTGTGCTCGCCCGCGAAGCGGTCCACCGCGATGCCATAGAGCGCCGCTTCCTGGTCGGCGCCGTGGCCCGCGCCGATGAGCACGACGCATACATCGTCCGAATGCGCGGCCGCCCCGCTCGCGCCGAGCAACTGTCTCGCGGTGACGAGCCCCACGGGCCGCCCTTCATGGACGATGTGCTGCTGGCCTTCGAGCATCTCGATGGCTTCGCGCGGCACGCGCAGCGCGCGCCGCACGTGCGCGAGCGGGAACGCATAGGCCTCGCCCGCCACCTCGACGATCAGGCTGCGCACCACCGAAAGCGTGAGCGGCAATTGCAGCACGACGCGCATGCCGCGCCCCGCCGCGCTTTCGATGCGCACGATGCCGTGCACGGCCTTGGCGAAATTCAGCACCGCGTCGAGCCCCACGCCGCGCCCCGAGACGTCGGTCACGTGCTCGCGCATCGTGAAGCCGGGCAGCAAGAGGAACTCGAGCAGCTCCGGCTCGGACATGGCGGCCACGGCATCGGGTTGCGCGAGACCGCGCGCAACGATCGCGCGCCGAAGCGCGGCCAGATCGACGCCCGCGCCATCGTCGGCCACGGAAATCAGCAGTTTGCCCGCGCTGTGGCGCGCTTCGATCGTGAGACGCGCCTCCTCGGGCTTGCCGGCAAGGCGTCGCGTGTCGGGATCTTCGATGCCGTGATCCAGCGCGTTGCGCAGCAGGTGCCCGAGCGGCGCATCGAGCATTTCGAGGATGTCGCGGTCCACCTGGGTCGTCTCGCCCTCGATGGACAAGCGCACGCGCTTGCCGAGCGAACGCGCGAGATCGCGCACGATGCGCGGGTACGCGTGCACGGCGTCGCCGAACGGGCGCATGCGGCATTGCAGGGCTTCGTCGTAGAGACGCTGCGCGAGTTGGGTGCCGCGCCGGTCGATGCGGTCGAGGTCGTCGAAGCGTTCGGAGAGCTGACGTTCGAGCGCGGCAAGCTGTTCGCGGATGCCCGCGAGCGAGGCGCGCGCCTCGGCGCCGAGCGTCGGCGCGTGGCGCTCGTGGAACTGGCCGAGCGCGGCGAGCACCTCACCCTGGGCGCGGCGCACCCGCAGCAGGTTGTTCGCAAACGGGCGCATGCGGCGTGACTCCACCAGCGACTGGCCTGCGAAACCCAGCAGGCGGTCGAGCGTGCCGGCGCGCACGCGCAGCATGCGGTCGCGATCCTGGCTGGCGCGGGCGGCCGATGGATCCGTAACGGCGAGCGCCGACGCGGACGCAGTTTCAGCGGCAGCCGCGGTGTCTGCGTCGTCGTCAGGGCTGCGGGCGAATTCGTCGTCAGCGTCTGCCGTTTCCTGCCCCGGGTACGCGGACGAAACCGCAGCAGAAACCGCAGCAGAACCCGCAGCAGCAGCGCCCGCCCCCGCCAGCCGCGCGACAAAATCGTCGATAGCCTCGCGCGCTGATGGCGCCGACGCATCACCCGCCGCCAGCAGCAAGTCGATGCCCACCAGCAGCGCGTCGATGTGCGCGGCGTCGATCGTCACGTCGCCGTGCTGCGCGGCGACGAAGCAATCCTCCATTGCGCTCGCCACGTCCACGGCCTCGGGCAAGCCGACGATGCGCGCCGCGCCCTTGAGCGAATGCGTCGCGCGCATGCAGGCTTCGAGCGTGGGCGCGTCGGTGGGCGTGGACTCCAGCGCGAGCAGGCCCGCCGAGAGCGTGCGCGTCTGCGTCTGCGCTTCCTCGCGAAAGAGGTCGAGAAGCGAGCGGCGGCTCAGTTCGTCGTCGCTCATCGCAGGCTCCGGGTCAGCGCGCCGAACAGCGCATCGGGTTCGAGCACGCCCACCGAGCGCCCGCGCCAGGCGAACACGCCGCGCACGTGGCGGCCCGCCGCGTGTGCGAGCGTGGCCGGCGCGGGCAGCAACTCGTCCGTGCCGAAATAGGCCACGCCTTCGATCTCGTCGACGGGAAACGCCGTCGTCTCGCCAGCCCACTCGGTCACGAGCAGACGCGGCGTGGCGGCTCGCGCGCCCGTGCTACCTGCGCCACCTGCACCCATTGCGCCACTTGCGGCCGTCGTCGTGGAATGCGCCGTTGCAGCGGCAGTCGTATCGATGCGCAGCAACTCGGCAAGCGAGGCCGCGAGCGTGAGCACGCCACGCACGTTCACGACGCCGAGCACCGCAGGGCTGCGCCGGTGCGGCAGCGAGTGAATCGCGCGCGCCTCGCCCACGTAGCGCAGCGCCTGTGCCGTGAGCGCGAGCCATTCGGCGCCCACGCGGAACACCAACGAGCCTTCCCGCCGCGCCGCGCCCGATTGAGCCGATTGAGCCGATTGCGCGGCCTGGCCGCCTCCAGCCTCGGGCGCGCGCGCCGCGTGTTGCACGGGGCGATCGAGCATGCGCGCGGCCGCCTCCTCGAAGACGGGGCAATTCAGGCAGCGCACGCATTGCACGAGCCGCTCGCACGAGGCGTCGCCGCGCGTGCCGATGCGGTTCCAGCAATCGTGGAGCGGTGCGGCGCGCGCGGTCGGTTCGTGCATGGCGTCGTGCCCTTGCTGGTTCGCGTGCATGTCGTCCTGATGCGGGAAGGTCGAATCACGCATCCATGCCTCCGTGGCCCGGGCTGCGCTCTGCTGCACGTTCGGCGCGACGCATCAGGCGGCGCGCGCTCTCCGCGTCGCCCTGCACTTCGAGCAGCGCCGCCAGATGCGTGAGCGCTTCGTAATGGCCGGGCTCGAGATACAGCGCCTTGCGATAGTGCTCCAGCGCAAGCGCGGCGCGGCCCTGAGCGTCGGCGATCAGGCCGAGCAGATACCACGCCTCGGCGTCTTGCGGCGACGCCTGCGCGACTTGCGTGGCAATGCGCGCGGCTTCGTCGAGCGCGCCGGCGTCGGCGAGGCGGCGCGCGGAAGACAGCGTGGCGGGCGGCGCTCCAGCAGCGCGCGCAACGGAAAACGCTTCGCGAGCCACCGCGCCAGCGACGCCACCCGCCCGCGCCAGCGGCGCAACAGCAGGCAGCGGACGCCGCGCGAGCGGTGTCGCTTGCACGACGGAGTGCGCCGCCTGACCAGGTAACACAGCAGGCAACACAGCAGGTGACACAGCAGGCAACGCAACCGGCGACACAACCGGCAACGCCGTCGCCCAGGCAGATCGCAAGGTATCCGAAACATGTGCACCACGCGCGGCGCTCTCGCCCGGCGCGGTGAAACCGAACGCGAGCGGAATCTGCGCCGACATCCAGTCATGACGCATCATGAGCCCCGTCTCCGCTGGCCCGACAAAGATCATGCCGCCATCGGCAAGACGTGCGCGCAGCAGCCCGATCGCGCGGTCCTGCGCCTCGCGATCGAAATAGATCAGCACGTTGCGGCAGAAGATGAAGTCGTAGCGCACGGGATGCGCCGCAAGCCAGTCGAACAGATTCGCGCACTCGAACGACACGGCGCGCCGCACGGCGTCGGCGAGTTGCCAGCCATCCGGCGTCGCGTGAAAGTAGCGCTCGCGAAACCCACCCAACGCCGGCGCGTCGCCACGAAATGCATTGCGGCCATAGACGCCGCGTGTCGCGGCCGCGATCGAAGCGGCGCTGATATCGATGGCGTCGATGCCGAACTGCTCGTGCCCGAGCCCCGCGTCGATGAGCGCCATCGCCGCCGAATAGGGTTCCTCGCCGGTCGAGCACGGCACGCTGAGCACCCGCACGACCTCGCCGGGCTGCGCCGCAAGACGTTGCGCGCCACCGCGCGCGAGCGCCGCGAACGCCTCGCGCTCGCGGAAGAACCAGGTTTCGGGCACCACGAGCGCGTCGATGAGCGCCTGACGCTCAGCGGTGTCGGTCGTGAGACGGGTCCAGTAGGCGTCGCGCACCGCTTCGGGCACGGCCGCGCCGCCCTCCCACTGAACCGGCAGCGCCGGGGCGCGCGCACCGTTCGCACCGTTCGCACTGCTCGCACCGTTCGCACCGTTCGCACCGTTCGCACCGTTCGCACCGTTCGCACCGGGCGCGCTGCCGTCCCCCCCCGGCTCGACGATCAGGGCCGCGCGCGCGGCCACCGCGCGCGCGAGCGCGTGGGCGCCCAGCGACTCGGCGTCGATGCCGGTCTCCTGCGCGAGCCACGCCACGAAGCGCGGGTCCACGTGCCTGTGGGCGAACATCATGGCGTGCGCCTTCCAGACGCGAATTCGCCGGGCGAGGCGTCGCCGGCGCTGTCCGCGTCGCGCCAGCTCGGCGGATCGGGAAAGAGCAGCGCGCGCACCCGCTCGTCGAGCAGTTGCTCGACCTTCACCCATTGCACGAAACCGTGCGCATCGCTCGCCACGGGGCCGAGCCAGCGCGCCTCGGGCGTCGCGATGCCAGCTTCGGCGAACGCGTCGGGCGCGAGTGTCTGGGTGCGCGTCGCGCATTCGAGCAGCAGCGCGATGCGGCGCGGCGGCGCGTTATCGCTGGCCGTGGGCGCGGGCATCGCCGCAGTCGTGGCCGGGTTTGTCGCTGAACGCGTAACCGCGTCGGTGCCACAAGCCGCCGGCGCCTTGTCGTCCACGAGCACGAGCCGCGTCGACATCAGCGTGCGCGCCGGCCGGCCAAGCGCAAGCATCGCCATGTCGACGACCGGCACCGGCGCGCCCTCGTGGTCGATCACGCCCGCAATATACGGCGGCGTGCCCGCAAACGCGCGCACCGGCTGCAGCGGCAGCACGCGCACGATCTCGCGCGCATCGAGCGCGTAGCGTTCGCCGTCCAGCTCGAACACGAGAAACAGCATCGCGGCTCCGTTCAATGAACCGAAAATCGGCAAACCGAAACGCGGCAGCCCGCAAAGCCGCCGCCGCCGGAGCGCGCATGCGCACACATCCGCGTCACGCCGCTCATGCCAGGCACGCCGCTCAGGGCGCTCATGCCACTCACGCCTCGATCCTGAAGCGCGACACGCCGGTGCGCAGCTCGTTGGCCACGAGCGTGAGATTGTCGATGGCCTGCGAGGACTGGCGCAGCGACTCCGCCGTCTGCTGCGCGGCTTCGGAGAGCTGCGTGAGCGCCTGGGTGATCTGCTCGGCGCTGGTGGCCTGGGCCTGCATGCCGTCGTTGACCACCTGGAAGCGCGGCGCGAGCGTCTGCACCGCGCCGATGATCTGCGAAAGCTGCGCGCCCACTTCGTGCACGTCGTGCATGCCGCGGCGCACTTCCTCGGCGAACTTGTCCATGCCCATCACGCCCGCCGAGACCGCCGACTGGATCTCCTTGACGGTCTGCTCGATGTCGTAGGTCGCCACCGCCGTCTGGTCGGCGAGGCGCCGGATCTCGGTCGCCACCACGGCGAAGCCGCGCCCGGACTCGCCGGCCTTTTCCGCCTCGATGGCGGCGTTCAGCGACAGCAGGTTGGTCTGATCGGCGACCTTGGTGATGGTCGCCACCACCTGGTTGATGCTCACGGCCTTCTCGTTGAGGATCGCGAGCTTGGCGTTCACCGAGCCCGCCGCGTCCATCACGCTGCGCATGGTGTCCTCCATGTGCGTGAGGCCGCTCTGGCTCGTGCTCGCGAGCGCCGCCGACTGCTCGGCCACGGTCGACACCTCGCCCATCGTGCGCACGAGGTCGCGCGCGGTCGCGAAGATCTCGCGCGAGGTCGCGCCGATCTCGGTCGTGGTGGCCGCCGTCTCGCTCGCGGTGGCCTGCTGCTCCTTCGACGTGGCCGCGACCTCGGCCACCGAGGTGCTCACCTGCAGCGACGACTTCTGCGCCTGGGCCACGAGGCTCGCGAGTTCGTCGCTCATACGGTTAAAGCCGTCTTCGAGCACGCCGAACTCGTCGCTCCGGTTCAGGTGCAGGCGCTGCGAGAGATTGCCCATGCGCATCGAATCGTGCACTTCGACGAGGCGCGCCATCGGCCGCGTGATCGCCCGGAGCAGCACGTAGCCGGTCACGAGCGACGCGAGCAGCACCACGGCGAGCGCCGCCGCGAGCGTGATCTCGGTGCCCGCGACCGAGCCGCGGATGGTCTGCGCGGACTCGGCGGCCTGGGCCCGGTTTTCGTCGACGAGCGTATTGGCGTCGGCGAGCACGTCCTGCCACGACGCATCGAGCTGGAGGAACGCCGCCTGCGCGGCGGCGCGTTGCCCCGGCAACTGCCGCGCGATGGCCATCAGTTGCGGCAAGAAGCGCGCGTAGGCGTCGTGAAAGCGTTGATAGTGCTCGCGGTCGTCGCTGCGAAACACCGTAGCCTCGTAGCTCGCGGAGGCCTGATCGGCCTGCTTGACGGCGGCGGGCAAAGCCCCGAGCACGCGTGCGATGCCCGCCGCATCGGGCTCGACGAAGGTGGCGCGCTCGACGAGGTTGTGCACCTCGCTGGCCGTGGTGCGCAACGCGGTCGAATAGAACAGTCCCGGCACGGAATCGCGCGTGAGGCTCAAGGCTTCGTCGTCGATGTTGCGCAGGCGGTTGTAGGAGATCGCGGCCATCACGAGCATGAGCACGAACAGCAAGCCGAAGCTCAAGACGATGCGCGTTCCGAGTGTGTAGCGACCTTGGGTCTGGCGCGGCAGTCCGGCGGAGCCGGAACGGGGCATGGCTGTGCTCATTACGCGTGGCCTTATCCGGTTAGCGAGGGACGACGCCCAGCGCTCGCGCAATGTGCGCGAGCGTACAGACGACGCAGTACAAGCCCGTCAGTCGGGCTTCGGGGGCGTAGTGTAATGCGTCCCGGTACTTTTATGGGATGAGGGAAGAACAGGATGGGCCGCCGCCACGCGATGCAACGTGAATATCGGGATTGCTTCTGGCGGGGAGCGTGGGTTGGCAGCGTGGTTGCCGGCGTGCGTCGGCGGCGTGGGTTGCCGGCGACGGCGAGCCTCAGCCGGCCTTGCGCGCGAACCGCACCACGGCGTCCACCACCATCTCACGGTGACGCGCGCGCAGCCGCGGATGCGAGGGATCGCGCCCGAACGCCGCGCCGAAGGTATGGCGATTGCTCACGCGGTGAAAGCACATCGAGCTGATGAGCAAGTGCAGGTCGATGGGATCGATGTCGTCGCGGAACACGCCGGCGCTCACGCCGCGCGCGAGCAGGTCCTCGATGGTGCGGATCACGCTGGCGTTGCGGCTGCGGAACGTCTTGAGCCGCTCGATATACTTCGCGCCGTGGATGTTCTCGATCGTCACGAGGCGCACGAAGTCGCGATGACGGTCGTGATAGTCGAAGGTGAATTCGACGAGGCGCTTCAAGCCCTCTTCGGGATCGAGCTCGTCGATATGCAGGTCCTGCTCCAGCGCCCGGATGTCGGCGTACACCTTGTCGAGCACCGCTTCGTACAGCCCTTCCTTGCTGCCGAAGTAGTAATAGAGCATGCGCTTGGTGGTATGGGTGCGCTCGGCGATCTGATCGACACGCGCACCCGCCAGCCCCATCGCCGAAAACTCGGCGGTCGCCACTTCGAGAATGTTGCGCCTGGTCTGCTCCGGGTCGTACTTGCGCCGGCTTTCGGATTGAGCGTCGTTGCGTTCGGCCGAAGCCGCCGGTCTTGCCATTTTTCTGGGGAGCGCGAGTAGGAAGGAATGCGGGCGATTCTAGCATGGGCCCCGCCGCGCCCCGACCGGCCTGGCCGCGCCGGACGGCCGTCCGGCGCGGGCCCGCTGGTCCGCCGGGCCCGCGCGTTCGCTTTACAGCTCGATGCGCTTGATGTCGCCCACCACGAAGATGTACGAGGCGGCGCCCACCAGCGCGATCGCGCCGATAAACGCAAGCGCCCAGACGAACGAGCCCGTCGCGCCCACGATCAGCCCGACCACGAGCGGGGTGACGATGCCGGCGAGGTTCGCCGCCAGGTTGAAGATGCCGCCCGTGAGGCCGAGCATGCCAGCCGGCGCGATATCGGAAACGAGCGTCCAGCCGAGCGCGGCCATGCCCTGGGCGAAGAACGCCACCGAGAGGATCGCGATCACCGCCACGTTGCTCTGCACGAAGTTCGCGAGAATGATGCACGAGGCGAGCAGCAGGCCGGCGATGATCGGCAGCTTGCGCGCCACGTTGGCCGGGAAGCCGCGGCGCAGCATCCAGTCGGAGAAGGTGCCGCCGAACATCACGCCAATCGAAGCGGCGATGAACGGCATGATCGCGAAGAAGCCGATCTTGAGCCAGCCCATGTGGCGCTCGGTGGCGAGGTAGGTCGGGAACCACGTGAGGAAGAACACGAGCGTGGAGTTGCCCGCGAACTGGCCGAGGCAGATGCCCGCGAGCTGGCGCTTGCGCAACAGCTTGCCCGCCATGCGCCAGTCGAAGCCCTTCTTGCTTTCGCTCTTGCCCACGGCGGCTTGCGCCTTGTCGGAGACGGCCTTCGGGTCGTGCTTCACGAGGCCGCCGCCCGCTTCGATATAGTCGAGCTCCGCGCGGTTGGCGCCCGGATGATCTTGCGGCTCGCGGTAAAAGCACCACCAGACGAAGCCGAACAGGATGCCCACGCCGCCCACCACGTAGAACAGCGAGCGCCAGCCATAAGCGCCCATCAGCGCGAACAGGAACGGGCTGAAGAACGCGAGGCCGATGTACTCGCCCACCGTATACGTTCCGGTGGCGAACGCGCGTTCCTGTTGCGGGAACCACGTCGCGACCACGCGGCTATTGGTGGGGAAGCACGGCGACTCGGCCACGCCCAGGCCCAGCCGGCACGCGAAGAGCGCCCCCACGCTGCCGACCAAACCCTGCACGAGCGTGCACGCCGACCACAGCGTCATGGCGAGGTAGTACGTGAACTTGCTGCCGAAACGATCGAGAAACACGCCGCCCGGGATCTGCGCGACCACGTAGCTCCATGAGAACGCCGAAAAGATCAGCCCCATGAGCGCCGCGTTGATGCCCAGCTCCTTGGTGAGCTGCGGCGCCGCGATGCCGAGCACCGTGCGGTCCAGATAGTTGATCATGGTGCCCACTGCCAGCAGGCCAAGGATCTTGTAGCGCGCCTTCGAGCGCCGCAGCGCGCCCTCTGCGGGCGTTGCGGCAAGGGTAGGCGCGTCGCGCCCCGTCGATACGGGTGGTGCCATGTCTCTCTCCTGACTCTCTATATGTGTGGCCGAAGTGATGCTCAAGCGGCGGGTGATGGGTTATTCGCCGGGGTTATTCGCCAGCGTCCTGCGCCAGCATCGATTGCAAATGGGCGTACATGCGCTCGGCGTCCGGCTCGAGGCCGGTGAAGAGCCGGAACGCATCCACGGCCTGATAGACCGCCATCCCGCCGCCGCTCAAAACGCGGCAGCCGCGCGCCTCGGCCGCTTCGAGCAGCGCCGTGCGAATCGGGAAATAGACGATGTCGGCCACCCACAGGCGTGCATGCAGATAGTCGGCGGGCAGCGGCAGGCCGGGCAGCTTCGCCATGCCGGTGGGCGTGGCGTGGATGAGGCCCGTGGCGGCGGCCAGCGTCGCCTGCAAATCGCCGCCCGCGCTCACGCGCGCCGCCGCAAAGCGCGCCTGCAATTCATCGGCGAGCGCCTGGGCGCGTGCCGGGTCCACGTCGAACAGCGTGAGTGCGTGCGCGCCCATCTGCAGTGCAGCATGCGCGACCGCCGCGCCCGCCCCGCCCGCGCCCAGTTGCACGACCGATTCGAGCGAAACATCGGACAGCCCGCGCTTGAACGCGCTGGCGAAGCCCGACCAGTCGGTGTTGTGGCCGATGCGCTTGCCGTCGCGGAACAGCACCGTGTTCACGGCGCCCAGCGCGCGCGCATCGTCCGAGAGTTCGTCGAGCAACGCAATCACGGCCTGCTTGCACGGATAGGTGATGTTCAGGCCGTCGAAACCCGTGCGCTGCGCCGCGAGCAGCAGCTCGGGCAGCGCGTCGACGGTGAGCCCGAGCGCGTCGAGATCGATGCGCCGGTATACATAGTTGAAGCCGAGCTCGCGCCCTTCCTTCTCGTGCATCGCGGGCGTGAGCGAGCCGCCGATGCCCTTGCCGATCAGCCCGCAAAGGAACGAGCGCGGCGGGTTCGTCTGCTGGTTCGTCTGCTGGTTCGTGCTGTTTTGCTGGCTCATTTCGACACCTTCCCTGCCAGCAGCGTCGCCATGCGTTCGAGCGCGAGCACATAGCCCTGGGTGCCGCAGCCGATGATGATGGCCTCGGCAATCGGTGAAACGAACGAATGGTGCCGGAACGCCTCGCGCTTGTGGACGTTCGAAATATGGACCTCGATCACAGGCTTGGCGATGGCCGAAAGCGCATCGGCAATCGCGACCGACGTGTGCGTATAGGCAGCAGGATTGATGACGATACCGTCGACGCGCGTACGCGCTTCGTGCAGCCAGTCGATCAACTGATGCTCCGCGTTCGACTGGCGAAAGTCGACTTCGATATGCAGACGTTGCGCCGCTTCGCGGCACAGGCGCACCACGTCGTCCAGCGTTTCGGACCCATATATCGCTGGTTCCCGCGTTCCCAGAAGATTGAGATTCGGCCCGTTCAGGACCAGTACCGACGGCAATTGCATCAGGCGCTCCAAATTACACAACGACACGACAACAACTCGATAACTGCGCAATAACAGCGCAATAACAGCGCAACCACTACGCGACACCACGCTTGCACTACGCGACAGGCGCGGCGTTTGCGCGGCGCACCTGCACCGCAGGCCAATGCGCTCATCCCACGCATGGCCGCCAGTGTGCCCCGCACGGACGCTCAGGTCACCCTGGGGTTTCCGAGAATTTGTACTAACTAGTTAGTTTTATTATTCTAGCAACACTCCGGCGGCGCTTGCGTGTTTCTGTCTGGTTGTTTGCTCGCTCGCTTCCCGATGCGCGGCATGCGCCTCTCAGGACGCCCACGCCAGCGCCGCCGGCCCACTGCTTATCGTTCATTCCGCTGCCGCGTCACGCCATGTCCAAGCCGCTACTTGCTTCAGCCCTCGCCCCGTTGTCCCGCTCGATCGCGACCGTCTCGATCAGCGGCACACTCGCGGAAAAGCTCGCCGCGATCAGCGCTGCGGGCTTCGCGGGCGTGGAGATCTTCGAAAACGATCTGCTCTATTTCGAGGGCTCGCCCGCCGACGTGCGCCGCATGGCCGCCGACCTCGGGCTCGCGATCGTGCTGTATCAGCCGTTTCGCGATTTCGAGGGCGTGAGCGCCGAGCGGCTCGCCCGCAATCTGGAGCGCGTGAAGCGCAAATTCGATTTGATGCACGAGTTGGGCACGGACCGCCTGCTGGTGTGCAGCAGCGTCTCGCCCGACGCGATCGGCGACGACGCGCTCGCCATCGAGCAACTCGGCCAGCTCGCCCAGGCCGCCGCGCAGGCAGGTGTGGTGACGTGCTACGAAGCGCTCGCCTGGGGCCGCCACGTGCGCACGTATCGCCACGCATGGAAGCTCGTGAATGCCGTGAATCATCCGAACCTCACACTGGCACTGGACAGCTTCCACACGCTTTCGCTCGACGACACGCCCGATGCGATCGCAACGATTCCCGGCGAGCGCATCGGCTTCGTGCAGATCGCCGACGCGCCGAAGATGAACATGGACGTGCTCGAATGGAGCCGCCATTACCGCTGCTTTCCGGGCCAGGGCGATTTCGCGCTCGCGGACTTCACGGCGCAGGTGGTGAAGAGCGGCTATACGGGCCCGCTCTCGCTGGAAATCTTCAACGACGGCTTTCGCGGCGCACCGCCGGCGGCCACGGCGGCGGACGGCAATCGTTCGCTGCTGCTGCTCGAAGCGCTCACGCGCGAAGCACTGGGCAGCGCCAATCCCGGCATCGTCGAACCCGCGCCGCTCTACCACCCGCCCGCGCCGCCTGCACATGCGGGATGGCAATTCCTCGAGTTCGCGGTGGACGACGCCGCGCGCCAGCGCGTGGCCAACTGGCTCGAAAAACTCCATTTCCGCCGCGCGGGGCAGCATCGCTCGAAGGACGTGACGCTCTATCGACATGGTTCGGCGGCCATCGTGCTGAATGCCGAGCACGATTCGTTCGCCGATGCCTTTTTCCAGCGCCACGGGCTTTCGCTGTGCGCTTCCGCATTGCGCGTGGACGACGCGCGCCTCGCACTCGAACGCGCGGCGGGCTTCGGCTATCAGCCGTTCTCGGGACGCGTCGGTCCCAACGAGCGCGTGGTGCCGGCCGTGCAGGCGCCGGACGGCAGTCTTAACTATTTCGTTAACGAACGTCCGGGCGAGCCGACCCTTTTCGAAGCCGATTTCGTCCTCACCGATGTAGACGGTCCCACGGAGGTCGGCCCCATCACGGGCATCGATCACGTGAGCCTTTCGCTGCCGGCCGGCTCGTTCGACGCGTGGGTGCTGTTCCTGAAATCGGTGTTCGGTTTGCAGGCGAGCGCCGCCGTCCTGCTGCCCGATCCCTACGGCCTCGTGCGCAGCCGCGCGCTCTTCAGCGCGGACCGCGGTCTGCGCATGGTGCTCAACGCCTCGGTCGACCCGCACACCGCCACCGCCGAGGCCGTGCGTGCCTATCACGGCACCGGCCTGAACCACGTGGCATTCAGCACTGGCGACATCTTCCGCGCCGTGACGGAATTCGAAGCGGCGGGCGTGCCGCTGCTGCGCGTGCCGGCCAACTATTACGACGATCTCGACGCGCGCCACGCGCTGCCCGCAGAGTTGCTCGACGCACTGCGCCAGCACAACCTGCTTTACGACCGCGACGAGCAAGGCGGCGAGTTCCTGCACGCCTACACCGAAACGCTCGACCAGCGCTTCTTCCTGGAACTGGTGGAGCGGCGCGGCGGCTATGACGGCTACGGCGCGCCGAACGCCGCGGTGCGCCTCGCCGCGCAGGCGCGCCAGCGTTCACGCGCCGGACATCGAGACGACGAATAAGACCGGAGCCGAAAAAGGCCTCCCAAGCAGAGCCCCAAAAGCTTCACCAACCACCCGATCATGCGGCGCGGCGCCATCCGCGCCGCAGGCAGGATGCACGCGCTCAATCTGCCGGTGCCTGCAATACCGATCGGCGAGCGCATTGAAAATAAATAAGCAATCCTATTATTAAAGGAGATTTACGACGATGAAAAAGACTGGCTTCGGTCCGGGTATTTTCGTAGCTGCGGGCGTCGCACTGATTGCGAGCCCGGCGTTCGCGCAGTCCAGCGTCACGCTCTACGGCGCAGTCGACGACGCGATTACTTACGTCAACAACCAGAACGGTCACTCGAACGTGTACCTGCGCCAGGGCAACGTCTATGCCTCGAAGTTCGGCCTGCAAGGCAAGGAAGATCTGGGCGGCGGCACGTTTGCCATCTTCGATCTGCAAAACGGCTTCGATTTGAATAGCGGCGCGCTCCAGACGAACGGCCTGATTTTCAATCGCCAGGCCTATGTGGGATTGCAGAACCGCAGCGTGGGCCAGCTCACGCTCGGCCGCCAGTACACGCCCTACTACCAGTTCGTGGGGCCGCTCACGGGCAGCAACTGGCTCACGGGCGCAACCGGCGCGCACCCCGGCGATATCGACGGACTCGACACTACCGTGCGCATCAACAACTCGGCGATCTACACCTCGCCCAACTGGTACGGCGTGCAGGCGAGCGCCATGTATGCGTTCGGCGGCATTGCGGGCAGCACGGGCAAGGGCCAGACATGGAGCGCCGCGCTGCGCTATGCGAACGGTCCCGTCTCACTCGCGGCGGGCTACCTGCGCATGGACAACGCAGCGATCACGAGCGGCTTCGATACCGCATCGACGGCGAGCTTCGGCAAGTCGTCGCTGAATACGGGGTATGTTTCGGCGCGCGCCGTTCAACACGTGGCGGTGGCGGGCAACTACGCAATCGGCAATCTGACGTTGGGCGCGTCGTATTCCAACGTCGAATATCTCGCTGGCGGCAAGTCGCTCTTCGGCAGCACGGCTGTGTTCAACACCTGGGCCGCGCTCGCCACCTATCGCTTCACGCCCTCGTTCGACGTGGGCGGCGGTTATGCGTATACGCTGGCCTCGAAGGCCAACGGCGTCACGAACGCCGCGCGCTATCAGCAGGTCTCGCTCAAGGAGACTTATCACCTCTCCAAGCGCACCTCGCTCTATGCGCTGGAAGGGTATCAGCACGCTAGCGGCCAGACGCTGGGTGCGAATGGCGCGGGCGATATCGTCGATGCGAGACCTTCCGTTGGTGATTCGCAGAACAGTACGCCTTCGAGCACGCGCTCGCAGTTTGTTGGTATGGCGGGGATTGCTGTGCTGTTTTGAGCGGGCCGCGTAGGCAGGGCCGCTTAGGTCTGTTCGTGGGGAACGGGTTGTCGCGTTTCCTTGTTTTCATGTCGGTCTATTAGCGTTGCCCCTGTGCGGGGCGGCACCTACTTTTCTTTGCAGCGGCAAAGAAAAGTAGGCAAAAGAAAGCCGCTCACACCGCCAGTGTGACGCCGTCCACCACTTGCCCGTAATCGGAGCGGTTCCGGAGCGTCTGCCACCACGCGCCGTACAACAGAGTGACTAAGGACTCATTCCTCCGGCGGCGCTACGCGCGCCGTGGGGCATAACCCAAAACCAGAGGAATGCATACGAATCGATGCAGTGCATGCGCATTCGAGTACCCAGGCAGCACGCCTGGTTTCCCATGCATACCCGACCGCTGCGCGCGTAGCGAGCAGCGGGATGAATGACTCCTTTGTCACTAACGTTGAATGTGCGAGGTGACGGATGCCCCGGAACCACTTCGATCACAGGCGAGTGGTGGACGGCGTCATACTAGCGGTTTGAGCCGCTTTCTTTTGCCTACTTTTCTTTGCGGCTGCAAAGAAAAGTAGGTGCCGCCCCGCACAGGGGCAACGCTAATAGACCGACACGAAAACAAGGAAACGCGACAAAACCAAGGCCCCCGATTTGCGCTAACTCTTCAAAAACTCACTCAAAAGCGCACCCCGAGATCCGTCTCGATCCGTCTACGCAAATCGCGCACGACCTTCGCCGCCGGCAAGAGCCACCACGTAGGCGCCTGCACACCGAATCCCCAGGCGATGCGCGTCTCACCCGCGCTCACGGCATACGCGCGGCAGCGGAACGTCACGGCTTGATGCGCTTCGCCCGCGCCCGGGCGCGCCGCCGAGTAGCGCAGGACCGCGCGTAGTTCGAAGCCCGCGTCTCCCGGCAAGTGCTCGGCGGTCTCGATGCGCCATTCGGCGCCATGTCGGCCCGTGCCGCGCAGCGCGGCGCCCACGCGCTCCCACGTTTCATGCACGGGCAGCGGCATGCCATGCTCGCGCCCCGCGCGGTCGGCTCGATAGAAGGTCCGCTGCGCCCAGGCAAAACCGCCCATCAGCACCACGCCCGCCGCAATCAAAAGCGCCTGCAAGGCGTCGCCGAGCCCGCGCCACGAGCCCGCCGCGTCGAACACGCTGAAGACGATCTTGTGCGCCACCACAAAGACGACAATGCACATCACGACGATACCGCTCAACGTCATCAGCCAGCCGCGTGCGGGGTCGTCGAAACGCGAGAAAAAGAAATCGCGCGTGGGGTGCCGTTCGCGCAGCGCGAGATCCGCATCGTGCGCGTTTCCATTCCCGTTTGCACGATTGACGGAGGCGGCTGCCTGAGCCTGTCCGGCGCATGCCTGCTCCTGCTCGCGCCGCGCTGCGGCACTTGCGCGTTCGCGCGCGGCTTCCTCGCGCAGTCGCACGAGTTCGCCAATCACGCGTTCGCGCTCGGTCTGCATGCGCGCGAACTCGGCAAGGCCGCGCAGCTTCGCGTTTTGCAGCGCGTCGAGCTCGACGCTCAAGCGCTCGCGACGCAATTGCAGTTCGCGCATCTGCTCACGCACGCGGGCGAGTTGCGCATCGCTCTGCGCCACGCGGCTCGCGGGCGGCGCGTCGTGCACGGACCAGTACGCCTCCAGCACCTCGCGCGCTTCCTTGATTTTCTTGAACTGCTCGGAGGCCCAATGCAGCGACGCGGGGCTCGGATGCCGCCACTTGTCGGGATGGAAAATCTGCGCGAGCTGTCGGTAGTTGTGCTTGATGTCGGCCGCACTGGCGCCGGGCTCGAGATCGAGCCGGTAATAGAGGCGGTCGTAGTCTTCTCGGGTCCTCGGGTCGGGGGCTGGCATGACCGAAGTGTCGATTCCGTAGATAGTTTTAGTCGATAGCCGCGTTCGTGGCGGTGTTATTAAAAAGGTATAACACGTAAGCGCCCGCGGCAAGAATCGTGCGGGCCGCGCTCAACCCCGATGCCGTATTCGAATTAAGCGCGCATTTCCGGCGACGTCAACCAATGTTGCACCCGTGCGACACCACGATAAATTTGTTGCAGAACAATTAACGATCAGAAATATTATCGCCACTTTCGTGCGGGACTCCGTCCACGCATCGGGACATATCCGGAAATGATGCCCGCGTCCGCACCCTCGCGACGCCGGCCAAACGACTAAAAATGGGGATCACATGAAAAAGACCACCGCGACGCTCGGCGCCGCCCTGCTCGCCATTTCGGCGCAATCGGCATTCGCGCAAAGCTCGGTCACGCTGTACGGCATCGTCGACACCAGCGTGCGCTACCTGACGAACGCCAACGCCAAGAACGACAGCGAAGTGCAAATGGGCGTCGGCCCGATCACCGGCAGCCGCTGGGGCCTGAAGGGCTCCGAAGACCTGGGCGGCGGCCTCTCGACCGTGTTCCGCCTCGAAAGCGGCTTCAACCTCTGGAACGGCCAGATGGCCAGCACGAATACGCTGTTCAACCGGATGGCCTATGTCGGCCTGCAGAGCAAGCAATATGGCACGCTGACGTTCGGCCGCCAGAACACGCCGCTGTTCGACCAGCTCGGCAACGTCTATGACCCGCTGACGGTCGGCAACTTCGACCAGGATGGCTGGCTGCCGGGCGCGCTCGGCTATGGCCTGCGCCAGAACAACTCGGTCAAGTACGACGGCACGTTCGGCGGCCTGGAAGTCGAAGGCATGTACAGCTTCGGCGGTGTGCCGGGCAGCACCGGCGCGAACAACATGTACGGCTTCACGGCGTCGTACACCTTCGGCCCGGCCTCGCTCGACGCCGGCTACCAGCAGAACAGCGACCTGCACAACAACAAGTACCGCGTCGTGAACGTGAGCGGCGTCTACCAGATCGGCCCCGTCAAGGCGATGGCCGGCTGGCTGTGGGGCCAGGACAACACCGGCATCGTCGACATGTACATGGCCGCGACGGGCTCGCCGGCTGCCAACTTCGCGGCGCCCGTGACGAAGACCAACCGCATCGACAACGGCTTCTACGCCGGCGCCGTGTGGCAGGTCACCTCGCCGCTGACGCTGACGGCCGCCTACTACTACGACCACGCCCGCAACGCATTGAACGCGGATGGCGCAACGCTGAGCACCAGCGTGCGCTACACGGCGGTCCTGCTGGCCGAATATGCGCTCTCCAAGCGCACCGAAGTCTATAGCACGGTCGACTTCACGCGTGGCACGGGAGCGGCACGCGCCGACTTCCCGGGCCGCAACAACCAGACCGGCGTTGCCGTCGGCCTGCGCAATATCTTCTGATTGCGCGCTGCCTGCGCTCCGATTGCGCTTTGATTGCGCTTTGATTGCTCGGCGCGATCGGCAAGACCGGCACGAACCGCACGCCATCCGCGTGCGGTTTTTTTATTCATCGACGATTGCGAAAGAACCCGGATCGGCTCGCGTGAAATAGCCCAAGCGCCGGAAACGCCGCAAACCCCGGCGGCGGCGCGCCGGTCCTGGCGGTGTGGGATAATCCGCGTTTGCCCAGAGTGCAGCTCAAGAGGTTGTTCGCACGGGCTCAGGGGGCCTTCAATCCCGCGGCCCGCTACCTTTTCGCCATCACTCTCAAGCAACCACAATGCCCGCATACCGTTCCAAAACCTCCACCGCCGGCCGCAACATGGCAGGTGCGCGCTCCCTGTGGCGCGCCACCGGCATGAAAGACGACGACTTTTCCAAGCCGATCATCGCGGTGGTCAACTCGTTCACCCAGTTCGTGCCCGGCCACGTCCACCTGAAGGACCTCGGCCAACTCGTTGCGCGCGAAATCGAAGCCGCGGGCGGCGTGGCCAAGGAATTCAACACCATCGCCGTGGACGACGGCATCGCCATGGGCCACGACGGCATGCTGTATTCGCTGCCGAGCCGCGACATCATCGCGGACTCCGTGGAATACATGGTCAACGCGCACTGCGCCGACGCCATGGTGTGCATCTCCAACTGCGACAAGATCACCCCGGGCATGCTGATGGCCGCCATGCGCCTGAACATCCCCGTGATCTTCGTCTCCGGCGGCCCGATGGAAGCCGGCAAGACGCGCCTCGCCAATCCCGTCACCAAGGCCATCGAAGTCAAGAAGCTCGACCTGATCGACGCCATGGTGATCGCAGCGGACAGCAAGTACTCGGACGCCGAAGTGGCCGAAGTAGAACGCTCCGCCTGCCCGACCTGCGGTTCGTGCTCGGGCATGTTCACCGCCAATTCGATGAACTGCCTGACCGAAGCGCTGGGCCTCTCGCTGCCCGGCAACGGCACGGTGGTGGCCACGCACGCGGACCGCGAGCAGCTTTTCAAGCGCGCCGGCCACCGCATCGTCGAACTCGCGCGCCAGTACTACGAGCAGGAAGACCAAAGCGTGCTACCGCGCTCGATGGGCTTCAAGGCATTTGAAAACGCCATGACGCTCGATATCGCCATGGGCGGCTCGACCAACACGATCCTGCACCTGCTGGCTATCGCGCAGGAAGCGGGCATCGAGTTCGGCATGGACGACATCGACCGCCTCTCGCGCGCCGTGCCGCAACTGTGCAAGGTGGCGCCCAACACCAACAAGTACCACATCGAAGACGTGCACCGCGCGGGCGGCATCATGGCGATCCTCGGCGAACTCGATCGCGCCGGCAAGCTGCACACCGACGTGCCGACCGTGCACGCGCCCTCGCTCAAGCATGCGCTGGACCAGTGGGATATCGTTCGCACCCAGGACGATGCGGTCAAGACGTTCTACATGGCAGGCCCCGCCGGCGTCCCGACGCAGGTGGCGTTCAGCCAGAACACGCGCTGGCCGAGCCTCGATCTCGATCGCGCTGAAGGCTGCATCCGCTCGAACGAGCACGCGTTCTCCAAGGAAGGCGGTCTGGCGGTGCTCAAGGGCAATATCGCGCTCGACGGCTGCGTGGTGAAGACCGCCGGCGTGGACGACAGCATCCTCGTGTTCGAGGGTACGGCGCACGTGACCGAGTCACAGGACGAAGCGGTGGAAAACATCCTCGCCGACAAGGTCAAGGCCGGCGACGTGGTGATCGTGCGTTACGAAGGCCCCAAGGGCGGCCCGGGTATGCAGGAGATGCTTTACCCCACGAGCTATATCAAGTCGAAGGGCCTGGGCAAGGCTTGTGCGCTGCTGACCGATGGGCGGTTCTCGGGCGGGACGTCGGGGCTTTCCATCGGCCACTGCTCGCCTGAAGCGGCGGCGGGCGGCGCGATCGGCCTCGTGCGCGATGGCGACAAGATTCGCATCGATATTCCGAATCGCACGATTAACGTGCTCGTGTCCGATGAGGAACTCGCGCGCCGTCGCGACGAGCAGAACGCCAAGGGGTGGAAGCCGGCGAAGGCGCGTCCGCGCAAGGTGTCGGCTGCGCTCAAGGCTTATGCGAAGCTCGTGATGTCGGCGGATAAGGGCGCGGTGCGGGATCTGTCGTTGCTTGAGGATTGAGGTTGGGTTGGCACCCGGGTTTTTAACTCGGGTGCCTTAAAATGTCTTTACGAATGGGGTAGCGTGGATGATCACTTTCGGGTTATTCCGTTGATCCGAAATCTCGATGTTTGCCTCAAACACCCTACGAGACAAACCATTCTTGACGCTGTCCACACGGTATTGAATTTCCTTGAGCCGAAGGGTTCGAGGATGCGTCGCTGTCACCGTCGTGAGCCAAAGCTCCGTGTCCAACGGTTTTAACGCAACAAGCTCCCTGAGATATCGCTCTATACCCGATCGCTGAAACTGCTGATTTACTTCCTCCGGGGCGTAGCGAATAGCATGGGGGCTTTCAAAGCCTGTGCCGCCACCTTGACTATGCGATCTCTGCCAGCCAGCTAACCCCACTTCGATGCCCGGGAACAAGCGCTTTTCGTATCCTTGCCTACCTTGCGAAAATCCCAGGCGGCTCTGTATAACCGTTGCCCCAAGGGCGTCCTTAAAGGTTCGCTCACTGAAATGCATGTTGACCTCTTCGCAGTCCGGTGATTGGTAATTTAGGTAAACGTTCTGCCTTGTTTCAAGGGTCGATGGCGACCGCCGCTTTCAGGTATTCGCCGACTGGCTCGTGAATCTCGTGAAACGCGAATGCTGCACGCCGGGCGAGAACGATTGAGCCACGCGTCGGGGTCGTACCACATGACCGGATTACGCAAAAAGGAGAGACTTTTTCGCGCAGCATGTCTATTTTGGTAGTCTGCATTTGTCGCATCGATGGCGACGTGCGCGACGTGCGCAACGTGCGCTGTGCCGACACTAACAGGAGATGTGCAATGACGATTCAAAAGATCACGCCGTTTCTCTGGTATTCCACCGAGGCTGAAGAAGCCGCCACGTTTTACACGAAAATCTTCCCTGATTCGCGCATCGTTCGAATCACGCCGGTGCCGAGCGCCGGCGACACCAAGGTCGTCGATTTCGAACTCTTTGGGCAGCCGTTCTTTGCCATGAGCTCCGGGCAGCCCGATGCGTTCAACCTCGCGGTCTCGCTCCTGGTTAGCTGCGCCGATCAAGCCGAGCTCGACCGTTACTGGAACGCGTTGCTCGAAGGCGGCGGCGCGCCGCTCCAGTGCGGCTGGTTGAAAGACCGCTTCGGCGTTGCGTGGCAGATCGTTCCGGACGACCTCTTGCGCATGATGGCCGACTCCGACCCGGTCAAGGCTGCTCGCGTGGCCAACGCCATGATGTCGATGGTGAAGTTCGATGTTGCCGCGCTGAGAGCGGCTTATGCGGGCACAGCGGAATAACGCCTCCGCACTAGCCCGCCGGTCGCCCGCTGCCGGTCGCCCGCGGCCGGTCGCGTCATGCCGGACAACCAAATCCGCCCCTTGTAATGCGGATAAATCTTTCAACTACCTGACATTCAAAAATTAGCGCGCGAGTTAGTTAGACTGCAACCTTCGAGGCTTTGCGGTCCGGCCCTCGCAGCGGGATGGCGAAGGCGCGGCGCCCAGCTCCGGCGACAAACAACAACCACGAGCACACGTATGCGTACCGACGACAACCGGCACGGCGCCATCGCAGCCCAACCGCGCTGTTCCGCACATGGCCCCGGCAACCGCGCGAGCGCGCGCGATGCCTATCTCGTCGGCACCTCCGGGAGACTGGCATGAGCGACACGCCTGACCACCCCGCTGCTCCACAATCCCCGCCGCCGCCCTCCACTCCCGCGCCCAAGGCGCCCGAGACGCCGCCACCACCGCCACCGCCACGCAAGCGTCGTGGCCGCTGGATCCTCGCGCTGGTGGTGCTGGTACTGATCGCGCTTGTCATCGTGCACGTGCTGCGCCGCAAGCAGCCCGAGCACGGCGCGGTCGCGCAGGTCGTGACCGTTGCGCCCGCCACGCTCGGCGCGATGCCGGTGACGCTCGACGCGCTCGGCACGGTCACGCCGGTCGCCACCGTCACGGTGCTGCCGCAACTGAGCGGCTACCTGACCGAAGTCGGCTATCGCGAGGGCCAGGAGGTCGTGAAAGGCCAGTTCCTCGCGCAAATCGATCCGCGCCAGTACGAGATCAGCAAGGAGCAGGCCGAGGCGCAACTCGCCAAGGACCGCGCCTTGCTCGCGCAGGCGCGCGCCGACCTCGCGCGCTACACGCTGCTCCACGAAAAGCAGTCGGTTGCCGAGCAGACCTACACCGACCAGAAGTTCCTCGTCGCCCAGGACGAGGCTGCGGTGAAAGCCGATCTCGCCAATATCAAGCAGTTCGAGCTCGATCTCATCTACTGCCATATCACGGCGCCGGTGTCCGGACGCGTGGGCCTGCGTCTCGTCGATCCGGGCAACTATGTGACGGCGTCGAGTTCCACCGGCATCGCCGTCATCACGCAGATGAAGCCCACCACCGTGCAATTCACGGTGCCGCAGAATTCGCTCTCCAGTGTGCTGCAACGCGTCAATGCCGGTGCGAAACTGCCGGTCACGATCTATAGCAGCGACAACACCAAACCGCTCGCCGCCGGCATGCTCTACGCGATCAGCAATCAGATGGCCACGGCCACCGGCACGGTCACGCTGCGCGCGAGCGTGCCCAACGACGACGAGACGCTCTTCCCCAACGAGTTCGTAAACGTGCGCCTGCTCGTGGACACGATGGCGAACGCGGTGCTCGTGCCCACGCCCGCCGTGCAGTCCGGCGCGCCCGGCGACTATGTGTATCTCGTGAACGCCAACAATACCGTGTCGGTCCATAAGGTCACGCTGGGCCCGAGCGACGGCCAGCATACGGTGATCGTCGCGGGCCTCGCGGCGGGGCAGCGCGTGGTAACCGACGGGCTTGACCGTCTCAACGACGGCGCGAAAATCCAGCCCGCCGAAGCAAAGCCAGGCGCAACCGGAACAACCGGCGGCGCGCAAGGCGAGAAAGCAGCGGGCCTGGGCAACGCCTCGCGCGCGCTATCGAAGCCGCTGCCGCCCGCATCCGGCGCAAGCGCGGTCGGCACCGATGCGCAACCGGCGTCATCGGCCTCCGCGGCGTCCTGATCCGCCACGCCTGCGCCGATGAATATTTCGCGTCTCTTCATTCTGCGGCCCGTCGCGACGTCATTGCTGATGATCGCGCTGGTGCTGGTCGGCCTCCTGGCGATGAAGTTCCTGCCGGTGTCGTCGCTGCCTTCGGTCGACTACCCGACCATCCAGGTGCAGACCTTCTACCCCGGGGCGAGCCCGAACGTCATGGCCACCACGGTCACGGCGCCGCTCGAAGTGCAGCTAGGCGAGATTCCGGGCCTCCAGCAGATGGTCTCGTACAGTTCCGAGGGCGCCTCGGTCATCACGCTGCAGTTCGATCTCTCGCTCAATCTCGACGTGGCCGAGCAGAACGTGCAGCAGGCCATCAACGCGGCCAACAGCTATCTGCCGAGCGGCCTGCCCGCGCCACCCACTTACGCGAAGGTCAATCCGGCCGACCAGCCCATTCTCACGCTCGCGGTGACCTCGAAGTCGATGTCGCTCACGCAGTTGCAGGACGCCGCCAACAACCGCCTCGCCACGAAGATCTCCCAGGTGCCGGGCGTGGGTCTCGTGAGCACGGCGGGCGGCAACGTGCCCGCCGTGCGCGTGGAAGCGGACCCGCAAAAGCTCGCGGCCTACGGCCTGAATCTCGACGACCTGCGCACGCTGCTCGCCAACGTGAACATCAGCGCGCCGAAGGGCAATTTCGACGGCCCCGAACTCGACTACACGATCAACTCGAACGACCAGATTTCGGACCCGAAGGATTACGAAGACACCGTTATCGCCTATCAGAACGGCTCGCCCGTGTTCATGCGCGACGTCGCGCGCGTGTCCACGGCGGCCCAGGATGTCGAGCGCGGCGCGTGGTACAACAAAGCGCCCGCCATCGTGCTGAACGTGCAGCGCCAGCCCGGCGCGAACGTGATCGCCACGGTCAACCAGATCACGCGCCAGCTGCCGCAGCTCGAAGCCACGCTGCCCGCCGGCATGAAAGTCACGGTGGTCTCCAACAGCGTGGGCGTGATCCAGTCCTCGGTGAACGACGCGGCGTTCGAACTCGTGCTCGCCGTGGCGCTGGTGGTGGCCGTGATCTTCGTCTTCCTGCGCAACCTGCCCGCCACCATCATTCCGAGCATTTCGGTGCCGGTCTCGTTGATCGGCACGCTCGCGCTCATGTACGAGCTAGGCTACTCGATCGACAATCTCTCGCTGATGGCGCTCATCATCGCGACGGGCTTCGTGGTGGACGACTCGATCGTGATGATCGAGAACATCGTGCGCTATCTGGAAGAAGGCGACAAACCCTTGCAGGCCGCGCTCAAGGGCGCGGGACAGATCGGCTTCACCATTCTTTCTCTCACGATCTCGCTGATCGCGGTGCTGATTCCGCTGCTCTTCATGGGCGGCGTGATCGGGCGGCTCTTCAGCGAATTCGCGGTCACGCTCGCGGTCACCATCGTGCTCTCCGCCGTGGTCTCGCTCACCGTCGTGCCCATGATGTGCGCGCGCATCCTGCGCGCCCAGGCCGAGCGCCATCCGAGCCGCTTCGAGCGCGTCAGCGAAGGCCTCTTCAACAAGACGCTCGACGCCTACGAGCGCGGCCTGCGCTGGGTGCTCGATCACCAGACGCTCACGCTCGTCGTGGCCGTGATCACGGTCGTGCTCACGGGCCTGCTCTACGTGGTGATTCCCAAGGGCCTCTTCCCCGTACAGGACGTGGGCGTGATCCAGGGCATCAGCGTGGCCGACAACTCGGTCTCGTATCAGGCGATGGTGCGCCGCCAGTCCGCGCTCGCCGAGGAAATTCTCAAGGACCCCGATGTCGTTTCGCTCACCTCGTATGTGGGCATCGACGGCATCAACAACACGCTCAACAACGGGCGTTTTCTCATCAACCTGAAGTCGCACGACGACCGCTCCGAAACCGCCGAGGAGATCGCGCGGCGCATCCAGCAGTCGGTCACGAAAGTGCCGGGCATCCGCCTCTATTTGCAGCCCGAGCAGGATCTCACGCTCGACACCACGGTCTCGCGCAACCAGTACAACTTCGTGCTGCGCGGACCCAACCAGCAGGCCTTCGAGCAATACGTGCCGGCGCTGGTCGGGCGCATGAAACAGATTCCCTCGATTGCCGATGTCACGAGCAACCTGAACACCGACGGCCTCTCCGTGAACGTGCAGGTGAACCGCCAACTCGCGGCGCGCTACGGCATCACGGCTGCGACCATCGACAACGCACTCTACGACGCGCTCGGCCAGCGCATCGTCTCGACCATCTTCCAGCAGTCGGACCAGTACCGCGTGATTCTCGTGGCCAAGCCCGAGGCGCTGCCCACGGTGGAATCGATCGGCGACATCTATTTGCCGAGCCAGACCGCTTCCTCGGGCCAGGTGCCGCTCAAGGGCATCGCGACCATCAATATCACGCGCTCGCCGCTGATGATCAGCCACCTCGCGCAGTTCCCCTCGGTCACGATCTCGTTCAATCTCGCCGATGGCGCATCGCTCTCCGCCGCCGTGCGCGACATTCGCCAGGCCGAGGCCGCCGTGAAGCTGCCGCCTTCGATTACCTCGTCGTTCCAGGGCGCGGCGCAGGCGTTCGAAGATTCGCTTTCGAGCGAGGTCTATTTGTTGATCGCGGCCATCGTGGCCGTGTATATCGTGCTGGGCGTGCTCTACGAGAGCTATGTCCACCCGGTGACGATTCTTTCGACGCTGCCTTCGGCCGGCATCGGTGCGTTGCTCGCGCTGATGATCGCGGGCAAGGACCTCGACGTGATCGGCATTATCGGCATCGTGCTCCTGATCGGCATCGTCAAGAAGAACGCCATCATGATGGTGGACTTCGCGCTCGAAGCCGAACGCGTGCATGGCAAGCCGCCACGCGAGGCGATCTTCGAAGCCTCGCTCTTGCGCTTCAGGCCGATCCTCATGACCACGCTCGCCGCCATGCTCGGCGCGCTGCCCATGCTGCTCGGCAGCGGCACGGGGTCCGAGCTGCGCCGTCCGCTCGGCCTCGCGATCATCGGCGGGCTCACGGTGTCGCAATTGCTCACGCTCTTCACGACGCCCGTGATCTATCTGTTCTTCGACCGCCTCGCCGAGCGCTTCGGCCGCAAGCGCAATCGTGATCAGGCCACGGGCGCCGATGGCGACGCAGGCCCCGGTCCCGGTTCCGGTCCTGGTTCCGGTCCTGGCCCCGGCGCACCGCCGGCGCCCGAGGGCACGCCGTGAACCTCTCGGCGCTCTTCATCCGGCGGCCGGTCGCGACCTCGCTTCTCGCGATCGCGATCCTGCTCGCCGGCACGCTCGCCTTTTTCCGGCTGCCGGTGGCGCCGCTGCCCAATATCGCCTTTCCCGTGATTGTGGTGCAGGCGAACATGGCGGGCGCGAGCCCCGAGACCATGGCCTCCACCGTGGCCGAGCCGCTCGAGCGGCGCCTGGGCACCATCGCCGACGTGAGCCAGCTCACCTCGATCAATAATGTGGGATCCTCATTGATTGTGGTGGTGTTCGGCCTGAACCGCGACATCAACGGCGCGGCGCGCGACGTGGAAGCGGCCATCCAGGCCGCCCGCGCCGACCTGCCCACCACGCTGCGCAGCAATCCCACCTACCGGCAGTACAACCCCGCGAGCGCGCCGATCATGGTGCTCGCGCTCACCTCCGAGACGCTCACGAAGGCGCAGCTCTACGACTCCGCCGATTCGGTCATCATGCAGCAGCTCTCGCAGGTGGACGGCGTGGGCCAGATCACGCTGGGCGGCGGCGCGCTGCCTTCGGTGCGCGTGGAGCTGGAACCCGGCAAGCTCAATAGCTACGGGATCGGCCTCGAAGACGTGCGCGCCGCCATCGGCGCGGCCAATGCGAACAGCGCGAAAGGCCATCTCGACCAGGGCGACCAGCGCTTCGTGGTGACCTCGAACGACCAGATCAGCAGCGCCGCGCCGTTCCGCGACGTGATCGTCGCCTACCGCGACGGCGCGCCCGTGTATCTGCGCGACGTGGGCACGGTGAACGACTCCAACGAAAATATCCGCAACGCCGGCCTCTTCAACGGCAAGTCGGCGGTGCTCGTGATCGTCTATCCAATGCCGGGCAGCAACGTCGTGAAGACCGTGCAGCAGATTCAGGCGCGCCTGCCCTATATCGAGGCGGCGCTGCCCGGCACGATCAAGGTGCACGTGGCCATCGACCGCTCGGAAGCCGTGCGCGCCTCGGTGGCCGACACCGAGCGCACGCTCTTTATCGCGGTGCTGCTCGTGATCGGCGTGGTGTTCGTGTTTCTGCTCTCGCCGCGCGCCACGCTCATTCCGGCCGTGGCGCTGCCGCTGTCCATCGTGGGCTCGTTCGGGCCGATGTACCTGCTCGGCTACAGCATCGACTCGCTCTCGCTGATGGCCCTCACCATCGGCACCGGCTTCGTGGTGGACGACGCCGTGGTGGTGCTCGAAAACATCGTGCGCCATATCGAGGCCGGGCTCGACCCGAAAGAGGCTGCGCTGCAAGGCGCGGGCGAAGTGGGCTTCACGGTGCTCTCGATGAGTCTTTCGCTGATAGCCGTGTTCCTGCCGATCCTGCTGATGCCCGGCATCGTCGGCCTGCTCTTTCACGAGTTCGCGATGACGCTCTCCATCGCGATCGTCATCTCGCTCGTGGTCTCGCTCACGGTCACGCCCGCCATGTGCGCCTATGTGCTCACGCGCGAGCGCCAGGAACGCAAGCCCTCGCGTGCAGCGCAATGGATCAACGCGCAGTTCGAGCACTTCAAGCAGTTCTATTCGCGCACACTCGACGTCGCGCTCAATCACGCGCGGCTCACGATCTTCATCTTGTTCGCCTTGCTGGTCGGCAATGTGTTTCTCGCGCGCCTGCTCTCCGGCACCTTCTTTCCGGAGCAGGACACGGGCATCCTGATCGGCCAGATCATTGCCGACCAGAGCATTTCGTTCTCGGCGATGGAGAAGAAGCTCGCGCAGTTGCAGGACATCGTGCAGAAAGACCCCGCCGTGGCCTCGGTCGCGGGCTTCACGGGCGGGCGCTCGCTCAACTCGGCCACGGTCTTCATCGAACTGAAGCCGCTCGCGCAGCGCAAGCTTTCCGCCACCGAAGTCGTGAACCGCTTGCGGCCCAAGCTCAACGAGGTCTCGGGCGCGCGCCTGTTCCTGCAGGCGCAGCAGGATCTGCAGATCGGCGGGCGACAGGCGGCGGCAGAATATCAGTACACGCTCACGAGCGACGACGCCGATGCGCTCTTCAAATGGGCGCCGAGACTCATCACCGAGCTGAACAAGTCCCACGGCACGCTCACGGACGTGAACTCGGACTTGCAGCAAAACGGCCTGCAGGCCTATGTCACCGTGAATCGCGCAACGGCAAAGCGCTACGGGTTCGTGCCGAACCAGATCGACAGCGTGCTCTACGACGCCTTCGGCCAGCGCACCGTTTCCACCATCTACAACCCCATCAACCAGTACTTCGTGGTGATGGAGGTGGCGCCGCAATACTGGCAGTATCCGCAGTCGTTCCACCACATCTATCTGAGCACGGCGGCGGGCAACGCGAACGGCACCGCGTCCACGCAAATGCCGGGCAGCACCGTTTCGGGCGTCAAGTCCTTTAGCGCGGTCACCTCCGGCGGCACGACGGCCAGCAACACCAACACGCGCAATGCGAATGCCGTGGCCAACCAGCAGAACAACTCGATCGCCAACAGCAAGGGTGGCAGTTCGAGCGGCAGCGCGGACAGCACCGCAGCCGAAACCATGGTGCCCCTCACCGCCCTCATGAACTGGACCACGAGCCACACGGCCACCCAGGTCAATCACCAGAGCGGCGAAGTGGCCGGCACGATCTCGTTCAACCTGCCCAAGGGCGGCTCGCTCTCCGAGGCGGGCAAGATTATCGAGCAGGCGCAGCGCAACATCGGCATGCCCGCCTCTATCCACGGCGCGTTCGCGGGCGCGGCGCAGGCCTACGCGCAGTCGATGGGCACGGTGCCGCTGCTCATTCTCGCGGCGCTCGCCGTGGTCTATATCGTGCTGGGCGTGCTTTACGAAAATACCGTTCACCCGCTCACGATCCTTTCGACGCTGCCGTCGGCCGGCATCGGCGCCATTCTGGCCATGCTGATCTTCGGCACGCCGTTCTCGGTCATCGCGATGATCGGCATCATCCTGCTGATCGGCATCGTGAAGAAGAACGGCATCATGATGGTGGACGTCGCGATCCAGTTGCAACGCAACGAAGGCAAGAACGCGCGCGACGCGATTCACGAAGCCGCCGTGGTGCGTCTGCGGCCGATCATGATGACGACCTTCGCCGCTGTGCTGGGCGCCGTGCCGCTTGCCGTGGGCATCGGCCAGGGCGCCTCGCTGCGTCAGCCGCTCGGCGTGACCGTGATGGGCGGCCTGCTCCTCTCCCAGTTGTTCACCCTCTATACGACGCCCGTGATCTATCTGTTCCTCGACCGCCTGCGCGCACGCCTCGCACGCTGGGCTGCACGCCTGCCCTGGAACCGCCAGGCCGATGAGAGCGCACCATGACGACGATTCACCGCCCGAGGCGGCGCAAAGCCTCGCTTGAACAATCGCTTGAACAATCGCTTGAACAATCGCTTGAACAATCGCTTGAACGGCCGCCTGCATTGGCGCCATGCGTGCGCGCGGCGGGCAGATTGCTGCCGCTCGCGCTAGCTGCGGCGTTTGCTTTCCTTGCGAGCGGCTGCATGGTAGGCCCCGATTACCATCGCCCGCAGGTGGCGGTGCCCGCACAATGGAAGGAGTTGCCAGGCTGGATCCAGGCCGAGCCCGCTGCCGCCGAAGCACCGAAAGGCGACTGGTGGACGGCTTTCCAGGACCCGCTGCTGGACGAGCTCGAACCGCTCGTGGCGGTCTCGAACCAGACCGTGCGGCAGAGCTATGCGAACTACCAGCAAGCGCTGGCTGAAGTGCGTGTCGCGCGCGCGAATCTCTTTCCCACCTTGGGCGTGACCGGCTCCGCCACGCGCCAGCGCTCATCGTCCGCCACGCTGAGCAACTTCAGCGGCCGTGGCGCGCGCATCGTCAACTCGGGCTCGGCCGAAGCCAACGTAAGCTGGGAACCCGACCTCTGGGGCAAGGTGCGCCGCCAGATCGAGGAACAGTCGGCCACCGCGCAGGCCAGCGAAGCAACGCTCGCAAACGCTCAGCTATCCGAACAAATTGCACTCGCCAACGCCGTGATCGGCCTGCGCGTGACCGACGCCGACATCGACCTGTTCACGCAGACGGTGGAAGCCTACAAGGCTTCGCTGCGCGTGGTGAGCGACCAGGACAGCGCGGGCACGGTGCCGCCTTCCGACCTCATCACGGCGCGCACGCAACTGGAAAACGCCCAAGCCAGCCTGATCGCGCTGGGCGTCTCGCGCGCGCAATACGAGCATGCAATCGCGGTGCTGGTGGGCCGCAATCCCGAGGACATGACGATCCCGCATAGCGCGAGGCTCCCGGTGCTGCCAACGATTCCGGCGGGCGTGCCCTCCACGCTGCTGCAGCGGCGCCCCGACATCGCCGCCGCGGAGCGCCAGATGGCCTCGGCGAATGCGTCCATCGGCGTGGCCGTAGCGGCGTATTACCCGGACATTTCGCTTTCGGCGCTCGACGGGTTCACGCAGGCGCCGCTTTCCGGGCTGCTGCACATCAGCAACTACGTGTGGTCGCTCGGCGCGAGCGCAACGCAGACGATCTTCGATGGCGGCGCGCGCAGCGCCGAGGTGGCGGCGGCCCGCGCGAGCTACGACGCAGCGGTGGCGAACTATCGCGGCACCGTGCTCACAGCGTTCCAGAACGTCGAGAACGATCTCTCGGGCCTGCGCATCCTCGCGCAGCAGAGCGAGCGTCTGGACGCGGCGGTGCGCGATTCGATCCGCGGCGCGCAGATCGCGCAAAACGAGTACGAGGCTGGCACGGTCGACTACACCACCGTGGTAACGGCGCAAGCGACACAGTTGAGCACGCAACAAAACTCGCTCAATGTGCAGCAGCAGCGGCTGCTCGATTCGGCGGCGCTGATCGGCAACCTTGGCGGTGGCTGGACGGGTGTGAGCGCGGATTCCGCCGCCGCTGCAAACGCCGCTGCAAACGCCACCGCAAACGCCGCTGGCAACGCGCCGAGCCGGGCGCCAGGCGCCGCGCCGCCCCCCTGACCGCGAGCGGCGCGGCGCGCGGCGCTGGCATTTACGCCAACTCGGTGAATACCGCCGCCGTGGACAGGCGCGACTTCGGCAGCTTCGCGTTGAAGTCGTCGGCGCTGCGGTAGCCGAGACCGATCACGACGAGCGAAGTCAGCCCCTTAGCGGCAAGGCCCAGCTCTTCATCGAGCACCTTCGCGTCAAAACCCTCCATCGGGCAGGCATCGATCTCGAGCGTCGATGCGCCAATCAACAGCGTGCCGAGCGCAAGGTAGGCCTGCTTCTCCATCCACGCGGGCAGATCCGCGCGCTCGCGATGCAGGTTCACGTAGAAGGCGCGCGTGTTCTGCTGACCCACCTTCGCCTCGGCATTCGCGAAACGGCCATCGGCTTCTTCCTGCGCGAGCACGGCGTTCAGGTGCGCTTCGTCCATATCAGTGTGTACGCACAGAACGACGACGTGCGAGGCGCGCATCACCTTCGGTTCGTTATAGGCGTAGTCCGGCTGCATGGACTTCGCAACGCGCGCCCGGGCGGCATCGCTCTCGGCCACCACGAAGTGCCACGGCTGCGAGTTCACCGAAGAGGGGCTGAAGCGAATCAGCTCTTTCAGTTCGTCGATAACCGCAGCGGGAATCTTGCGGGCGGGATCGAAGGCCTTGGTGGCGTGGCGCGCCTTCGCGAAGCGGGTGAGGTTCAACTGCATTCTCCAGAATCTGTCGTCGGCCGCCGCAGCGGCGGGAAGGCCGGTATGCTACCAGCATGTGCGGCACAACGTGCGACCGCGAGTTTTCCCGTGATTCGCGCAGCCGCGTCGATACAGGAGGACCCATCATGCGCCAGGCCATTCATCATCTGCACGTCCAGGCGCGCTCGCGCGAACTGGTCGAGTTCACCACGCAAGTGCGCGCGTTCGTGCGCGAAACCGGCATCTCCACCGGGTTGCTGACGCTGTTCTGCCGTCACACCTCGGCGTCGCTCCTGATCCAGGAGAACGCCGATCCCTCGGTGCGCCGCGACCTCGAGCGCTATTTCGACGAGCTCGCGCCCGAGGACCCGCAGCGCTACAAGCACAACACCGAAGGCCCCGACGACATGCCCGCGCATTTGCGCACCGCACTCACGCACACGCAGCTTTCGATTCCCATCGAGCGCGGCGAGCCCGTGCTCGGCACCTGGCAGGGCATCTATTTGTTCGAGCATCGCCGGCATGCGCAGGCACGCGACATCGTTCTGCATCTTATCGGCGAGTGAGCCAGGCCGGGCTTGCGGGTTGCGGGTTGCGGGTTGCGGGTTGCGGGTTGCGGGTTGCGGGTTGCGGGTTGCGGGTTGCGGGTTGCGGGTTGCGGGTTGCGGGTTGCGGGTTGCGGGTTGCGGGTTGCGGGCCGCGCGGCGCAACGCACTCGGCACGGCGCAACGCAAGCGCATCGCGCGCATGCGAGCAAAGCGCTCGCGCAGGCGCTATGCTACGGGCTGCCCGATTGTCTTCAATCCGCTTGAACGCACATCGACCCGCTTCAATCGATCCACCGACACACCGAGGAATGCCCATGAAACACCCCGCCGGCTCCATGATCAGCTTCAGCCGCCCCGACGGCAAAACGCTCCAGGGCTATCTCGCCACGCCCGCGAAGACCGAAGGCGCGCCCGCCATCGTCGTGATCCAGGAGTGGTGGGGCTTGAACGACCAGATCCGCGGCGTGGCCGATCGCCTCGCGCAATCGGGCTACTACGCGCTCGTGCCCGATCTCTACCGTGGCAAGAGCACCGTCGAAGAGGAAGAAGCGCATCACTTGATGACGGGCCTCGATTTCGCCGATGCCGCCTCGCAAGACATTCGCGGCGCGGTCGACCACCTGAAAACGCTGACCGACCGCATCGGCGTGAGCGGCTATTGCATGGGCGGCGCGCTCACGCTGCTCGCCGCGAACATGATCCCCGGCCTTGCGGGCGCCGTGGTGTGGTATGGCTTTCCGCCGCTCGAATATCTCGACGCGAGCAAGATCACCGCACCGGTGCTCGGCCACTGGGGCACGCAGGACGCCTTCTTCAAAGTGGAAACGGTAGACGAGCTCGAAAAGAAGCTGCGTGACGGCGGCGTGAACGTCGAGTTTCACCGTTACATGGCTCACCACAGCTTCGCAAACGAGACCGCCGTGGGCCCGGGCCGCATCGCGCACACGCAGTTCGATCCGGTCTGGTCGCAGCTCGCGTGGGACCGCACGCTCACGTTCTGGGGCAAAACGTTGTGGGCGCAACGCTAATCGCCAAGCGCGCGCGACGGGCAACACCCACTAATCTGCACAGGACATCGCATGAACGATCTCTCCGCCTTCCCCATCAATGCCAAATGGCCCGCGCAACATCCCGAGCGCATCCAGCTCTATTCGCTGCCCACGCCCAATGGCGTCAAGGTGTCGATCATGCTGGAAGAAACGGGGTTGCCCTACGAGCCGCATCTGGTTCGCTTCGACACCAACGATCAGATGTCGCCGGAATTCCTGTCGCTCAATCCGAACAACAAGATTCCCGCGATCATCGATCCCAACGGACCCGATGGCGCGCCGCTTCCGCTCTTCGAATCGGGCGCGATTCTGATCTATCTCGCCGACAAGAGCGGTCAGTTCCTCGCACGCGAAGGCCGCGAGCGCTACGAAACCCTTCAGTGGCTCATGTTCCAGATGGGCGGCATCGGGCCGATGTTCGGCCAGGTGGGTTTCTTCAACAAGTTCGCCGGCAAGGACTATGAGGACAAGCGCCCGCGCGAGCGCTACGTGGCCGAATCGCGGCGTCTGCTCAACGTGCTCGACCAGCATCTCGCGGGCCGCAAGTGGCTCATGGGCGAGCACTACACGATCGCCGACATGGCGACGTTCCCGTGGGTGCGCAATCTCATCGGTTTCTACGAGGCCGGCGATCTGGTGGGCTTCAAGGACTTCCGTCACGTTGCGCGCGTGCTCGACGCCTTCCTCGCGCGCCCGGCCGTCAAGCGCGGCCTGGAGATTCCGGCGCGCGACTGATGCGCAGGCCAGGGCCTGTTCACAATCTCATCAGCCGATCACGCCAAAGCGCTGAAGATCCCGCGCGAGCGTTTCGACATCGACGAAGCGGCACGCATGCAGCCCGGCGGCGAGCGCGCCTTGCACGTTCGCCTCGCCATCGTCGATAAAGAGCGTTTCGTCCGGCGCAATGCCCAGTTGCGCAAGGCAGCCGAGATAAGCCTGCGCGGCGGGCTTCGTCGCCCCAAACGACGCGCACGCGTAAACGCACTCGCCGAACAACTGCGCGACGGGCGGATTCAGATAATCGAGGTAATCGGTGACGAGGCCGCAGTTGTTGGTCAGCACCGCGATCCGGCAGTGCTGCGCGGCACGCCCTGCCAGTGCGATGGCCGCATCGTTGGGCGTGATGGATGCGCGCCGGGCCGCCAGCCAGGTCTCGCGGTCCATGTCGCAGCCGAGCAATTCGCCTAGCGCGCGCAGGTAGACATCGGGGGCGAGTTCGCCCGCGTCGGCGCGCGCTTCGAGCCCCGAGCCCCAGATCGCCTCGCGCACCGCTGCGGGCGTCGTGCCGGTCAGGGCCGCGAGCCGCACGGCGCGCGCCTCGCGATCGTAGTGAGAGAGCACGCCCTCCATGTCGAACAGGACCAGGTGGATTGCCGCTGCCGCCGCTGTCGCCGCTGTCATTGTGCCGCTCCCGCCTCGCGAACTCCGCAGCCGATGATACCGCCGCGCAACCCGCTCGGGCACATCGTCTGCGCGCCTGCTTCCCTCTGCTTGTCCTCTGCTTGTTCTCATTGGCGCGCGCACCTAGCATTCGGCTTGCTTACAGCGGCACTGCGCATGTGCACGGGATCGCGCCCCTAAAACCCCATACGATTCCGGTTAAACTGAACTTTATGGAAAAATGTCGTTACTGCGGAAAAATGCGCGACGAGTGGGATTGCCATGGGCCGGTCTGCCGTGGCGCAATCGCACGCGCTTTGCACCGCCAGCGCCAGGGGCTGCCGATGGTGGCCAACGTGATCCGCAACGAAATTCCCGAGAACGCCAGCACCGGCGAGGTCATCCATGTCCTCTCGCGCCAGCGCATGCGCGCACGCCGCGGCAACGAGGAACGGCGCGAGCGCAAGGCGCTCGATAACGCAGACCAAACGGGCGGCGCAAACAACGGCTGAGTCGATCGCGCACCCAGCCGCCGCGCCATTCTTGCTTGCGTTCTTGTTTGCGTTTTTGCGTGCGCTTTTGCGTAATCAAGCAGCAGTACGAATGATCGTGCCGCTCATGCATTAAACGTGAACGAACGATCATGCACAACGCATGCAATTCGGCTCGATTCCTGCTTGCTTCGCGCCCTATCCAGCGTGCATCCCCCAGGGCAAAACACCAGGAAGAACACACCCCTGCAACCCGGCGATATGCGTTGTTCACCGGATGGATTCGCCTCGACATCTGTGCAAAATTAAACGGACTTGTTCACGCACGGCACCGATGCAGGTGGCGAACCAATACACGCTTAAGGGGGACGGCATGCAAGACTTCTTTCCTTCAGGAGCGGTGGTCCCACACCAGTTGCAAGCCGCATATATGCTTTGCATGTCTAATGAATATGGCGTCCCCGAGGGCGTGAGCAGCGTCACCGCCGCGCTCAACGACTACGTCGCGGCCCGGCTAACGCTCAATCCCGGAACGAACCGCAAAGCACTGCTCACGCACGCGGCCTTCACCGGCGCCGAACGGCGCTTACTCGCATCATGACGGCCCCACGGATCGTCGTGCTCGGCGCCGGCCCCGCAGGCGCTGCCGTGGCGCGCGCACTGGCGACGCTCGGCTACGCGGTGACCGTGGTGAGCGACAAGCGCCGCTTCGAGGCCGTGGAAGGCCTGTCGATGCGTGTGCTCGAGAGCCTGCGCCGCGCCGGCCTCTTTCGCGCCGCCGTGTGTGCAGAAGGACCATGCGCACGCACCACGTTCTGGAATGGCATCACGCAAACGGTCAACACGGAGTTTCTGGTCGACCGGCACGCCTTCGACGCGGCATTGCGCGACGATCTGCGCGGAGCGGGCGTCGAGGTCGTCGAGGCGATGGTGCGCTCGGTGCAATCGACGCCCAGCACGCACGACCTGATGATCGAGACCGCCGACGGGCCGCTCTCGCTGAACGCCGACTTTCTCGTCGAAGCACGGGGCAGGCTCGCGCCGCTCATGCGCGACGCCACGCGCGGTCCACAAACGCTAAGCCTCATCAACGTCTGGCAAGGCGCACCGGGCACCGCTGCCTCGGCCATGGAAAGCCTGCAAGACGGCTGGGCCTGGATGGCGCGCCTGCCGGACGGTCGCCGCTACTGGCAGATGGCGCTCGACGTCGCAAGCACGGAGCTGCCGCAACGCGACGAGCTGCTGGCGTTCTGCACGCGCATGCGGCGCTCGCCGCTCGCGGGCGCGTTCTTCGCCGGCGAGACCTGCGAGCAGGTGCGGCTCCATGCGCGCAGCAGCACGGCCACGCTGTGCGGGAGCACCGGTGCACCCAACTGGCTGCGCGTGGGCGACGCGGCAATGGCCGTGGATCCGCTCGCGGGCAACGGCATCTTCCAGTCGCTCTCGTCGGCCCTGGAGGCACCTGCCGTGATTCACACGCTTATCAGCCGGCCCGAGCGCGCCGAGCTTGCGCTGCGCTTCCATCAGCAGCGCATCGAGCATCTCTTCATGCGCTTCGCGCGTATGGGTCGCGACTTCTACGCGCTCGAGCAGCGCTTTGGCGGTTCGCCGTTCTGGCAGGCGCGCAGCCACTGGCCGGACGACGCGCCCACCCATCAGGTCCCCGACTTCGGCCAGCTTGCAATCGCACGCGCGCCCGTGATCGACGGCGACATCGTCGGCGAGGCCGATGTCGTCGTGAGCCCCGATCAACCGCTCGGCGTCTGGCATCTGCAAGGCGTGCCGCTCGCGCCCATCGTTCAGGCGCTAATGCGCGAGGATGCCCACGATAGCGCGCATGAAAGCGCGCACAAAAAAACGCACGAGAGCGCACATGAAACGCTCAAGTCGCTCGACGCCGACACCGCGCGCATGATTCGCCAGTGGCTGGTTGCGCAGGGCTATCCGCACGCCTTCGTTTGATCCTGTTTTTAGCGTCTCGCGCCCGGCAAGAATGCGCGAAGTGGCCTAAACTGGCGCCCTCGTTCGACGCGATGGCGCTTGCGCGCTTTTCGCCCAACCCGGTACTTTCCCCATGTTTTCGCTTTCCGACGCCCTGCCCGCCGACAAACCCGCTCTCTATGAAACGCTCGCCGCTCAGGCGCGCGCGCTGATCGAAGGCGAGGCCGATGTCATCGCCAACGCGGCGAACTTTTCGTCGCTCGTGTTCAACTCGCTCGAAGGGCTGAACTGGGCCGGCTTCTACTTCTTCGACGGCACTGAACTCGTGGTCGGCCCGTTCCAGGGCAAGCCCGCCTGCGTGCGCATCCCGCTCGGCAAGGGCGTATGCGGCACCGCCGCCCAGACGCGCGACATCCAGCTCGTCGCCGACGTGCACGCGTTCGCGGGCCATATCGCCTGCGATTCGGCTTCGCAATCGGAGATCGTCGTGCCGCTCGTGGCAGCGGACGGCTCGCTCATCGGCGTGTGGGACGTGGACAGCCCGCACCTCGCGCGCTTCGACGCAGAAGACGCGAAAGGCATGGCTGAACTGTGCCGCGTGTTCGTGGAATCCGGCTGGAAAAAAGCGGCGCAGCGCTGACGATTACTCGCCCTCGCTAGCCGCTCCGAACCCAACAAAGCCCTTAAGGCTGAGTCACCGCGGTCACGGTACGCGGCCGCAGGGTCATCATGATCATATACAGGCCCCCGCCGATCAATACGCCGAAGAACCAGCCATAGGTATTCCACCAGGCTGGCAGCAAGGTGGTGAAGTTGGGCAGGAAAGTCGAAAACACGCTGCCGATCGCCGCGGCAGCTACCGCATTGACGTTCCAGCCGCCTTCGTAGCGGTACTCGCCGTGTTCCTGGTAGAGCGCCGCGACATTGATGTTGCCCTTGGCCACCAGATAGTAGTCCGCCAGGATGATCCCTAGCAGCGGGCCCATCGTGGCGCCGACGGCATTCACGAAATGCGCGGCGTTGCCTTCCCACGGCGCGAACGGGTAAAGCACCAGCGCGATCGCCGCGGCAATGTAGCCGCCCAGCTTGAAGCTGATCTGCCTGGGGAACACGTTAGAGATATCAAACGACGCCGAAACGAAATTGGCTACCACGTTGATGCCTAGCGTGGCGACCGCGAAGGTCAGCGCCGCGATGAGCGCCAACACCCAGCTATCGAACTTGGCGGAGATCTGTTCGGGGTGCAACAGCACTTCGCCATACACCTTGAAGGCGGCGATGGTGGTGATGCCAGCGACCAGCGAGAACGCAATCAGGTTGACCGGCAAGCCCCACAGATTGCCTTTCTTCACTGCATTGCGGTTCTTCGCGTAGCGCGAGAAGTCGCAGAAGTTCAGGTACAGCGCCGCGAAGTAGGTGATCCAGGTCGCCCCCACGGCCATGAGCGCCCAGAATGAACCGGGCTCGCCGCTGACGCCGGCGTCCTTGGTCTTATCGAGTAGCGCATTCATTGGAATGCCGTGGCTGAAGGAGAAGCCACCCGCCTTGATGCACAGGCCGACCGCCAGGATCAGCATCGCGACCCACACCGCCGGACCGGCCCAGTCCTGGAATTTACGCACCGTCTCCATGCCCTTCTGGATAATGAGCAGTTGCAAGGCCCAGATGATCACGTAGCAGATCACCTCCAACCCCGAATGGCCGAGGAAGTGCGTGCCTTTGTAGAACTGCATCAGGCTATCGTTTCGGATCAGCAGCGAGACTATCGCGCCCGAAGCCGCCGCAGTCTGCGCGCCGTACCAGAAACAGGCCACCACGGCGCGCACCAGAGCGGCCAGATTGGCGCCCCACACGCCGAAGGAGGCGCGCGCCAGCACCGGGTAAGGCACGCCGGTCTTTTCGCCTGCGAAGCCAATCAGGTTCATCAGCGCGAAGATCACCAGCGAGCTGAGCCCCATCGCCAGTATGAAGTTGATAAAGCTGCCGCACAGCAGGAACAGGCTGGCAGCGAGATAGTAGCCCCAGAGGCTGTGCACGTCCGAGGTCCAGACGTTGAAGATGCTGAAGGCCCCCCAGTTGCACTCCCTGGCGGGCGCGAGATCTTCGTTGTGGAGGCCGGGGGAAGGGGTATGGATGTCCATCTGTCGTCTCCTCTGGGTTCGTGGAGGAGAGTGCGAGCGATTGCCCGAAACCCTGGCCAGCCTCCACTTCGTCGTGTTCTCCTTGTATATGCTTGTCCATTTTGCAGCCCTTAACAAGGGCGCCTTCGGCTTTTTTGAGTGCACCGAAGCGCGAGCCGGCCGCGACGCAGTTGCACGACACATGGAATATTACGCGCCTGCAGTCGTTTACCCCTTGCCGCAGTCAGGGAGGAATCGCCTCTGGCAAGACGCAGTATTCCATTTGCGGCTTTCATATTGCGTGGTCGTGCGGTGATGCTGTCGCCGCGCCTATAACGGGACTAAAAACATGAACAAAACGCTGTGGTGCATCGTGGCTTGTGCTCTTCCGGTTGCGTCGTCATTTGCCGAGACGCCGAAGATTTCAAACGGGATGGTGGTTGACGACAACGGGATGACGCTCTACGCGTTCGACAAGGATACGGTGCCAGGCAAAAGCGCCTGCGTTGACGCCTGCGCGGCGCTGTGGCCCGCTGCCGTCGCCGACTCATACGACAAGACGAGTGGCGACTGGGGGCTCATCGCCGCCCGTGAGGGCAAGCATCAGTGGACGTACAAGGGGCGCCCCCTGTATCGCTTCGCAAACGACAAACAACCCGGTCAGATGAACGGCGACGGAGTCAAGGGCATTTGGCATGTTGTGAAGCCTTGAAACCCATGCGGACACCGTCTCGCCGGGCTGGCTTACGCTGATTGTCGTGACTGCTGCCCTGTAGCGCGCTGTGGACGGCCCACTGCGCGCGAGAGAAACACGATGATGACCAGGGTCGCGATGTAGGCCGCGATCTGGATGCCGGCCGGACGCGCGGTATAGCCAATGAGTGTATGAAGCATCTTGCCGACGACGCTGGACTCCCTGAGCAGCCAGGACGTGTCCCAGACCGTATCGCCCCACGACGGCAAGATGCCCACCGACGCCAGGTAGCCCACGCCCTGGCTCGCCATACCCGCGGCAAGCAGGACGACAAGTGCGTTGGTCACCGCAAAGAGGCGCTTGAGTGGAATCTGCAGAAGACCTGCGTACATCGCGGCGCCAAGACCGACACCGCCAAAGACACCCAGCAGTCCGCCGATGATCATCTGCGACGTCTGCCCCGCGTCTCCCGCTGCGATGCCATACAGGAACAGAACCGCCTCCGAACCCTCGCGCAGCACCGCCACGCCAACGACAATCGCGAGCCCGGTCAGCGGCCTGCTTCCCGCCGCCACCGCCTTGCCCACTGCGGAAATCTGCTGGGCCATTTCGCGGCTGTGCTTGCCCATCCAGATGCAGTGCCACGCAAGCATGGCGACCGCGATAAACATCACGCCCGCGTTGAACACTTCCTGGCCCATGCCCGACGCCCACGACGAAATGACGTCCGCAAACATGGCAATGAGCCCAGCGCCGATGACACCGCCGAGCAAGCCGCCGCTCACCCACCATCCACGATTGAGGACCCCTTTGGTGGCCGCCAATACGATCGACACGACCAGGGCGGCTTCGAGGACTTCGCGAAAGACGATGAGAGCGGTGGAGAGCATGATGTTGCGCGCGCTTATTTGACGATCAGATGGGTCTTCGATTCTGCTTCGTGGTACTCGTCGTGAAACTCGTACTTGCCGGCCTTCAACGGTCCGATGAAGACATCGACTTGCTTGCCCGCGGGAATCACCTTCTCTGCCTTGAAATCATCGCTTTCAAATTCAGCCGGCGTCGCATCGAGATTCTTCACCGTAACCTTCACCTTCTTGTCCGCAGGGAGGGTCAGTTCGGCTGGCGAGAACTTGTGGTCTTTCAGCGTCAGGCTGTATGCCTCGTCCGCGGCGAACACGTTGGGTGCATGACCGGCCACCGAGGCCAGGGCAAGCGCGATGAACATGCGGGTTGTTTTCATAAGTATCGGCTGTTCAGTAACAGATAGTAATAAAGGGGATAATAAGATCGATTCGCATCTTCCGGGTAGTAACCACGCCAGGAATATGGATATCCTGTTTGACTTGCACAGGAGCTAGCCGGCGCAGACCACCCACTCTACAAAGCTGCGCACTGCGGCGGACCTCGCATGCTCCGCAAGATGGGCGACGTAGAAGCCATAGCCAGGCAATGCAAAGGGATGCACTTTCACGAGCGCTCCGCTCAGCAGTGCCCGCTCCAGTACGATGTCGCTGCACAGCGCGATTCCCTGGCCGGCGAGCACAGCGTCAATCGCGTGAAGTTCTTCCCGAAAGCTCAAATCACGCTTGCTGCGAAGCGGCGTGGACGCGGATGCCAATGCACCCGAAGCAGAAAACCAGCGCGACCAGCAAGGCGCCTCGGGATCTCCGTTCGTCCACTCGTAATGGATCAGAGGAAATCGAAGCAGATCCATCGCCGCAATCGGGCGTGCATTGTCTGTCCCAAGAAGGCCGGGGCTGGCCACGGGGTAGAACGCATCTCGCGCGATCTCTTCACATACCAGACCTTTTGGCGCCGCGTGTGCGTAGCGTATCGCGACGTCGGCTTCGCCCGCGTCCAGATCGAGGACGGCATCGGTGCCGATAATCTGCAGCGCAATCTCGGGGTGAGACTCGTGCCATGGCGACAGCCGCGGAACCAGCCAGTGACTCGCGAAGGCGTTCGGGCTGGTGATCCGTAGCGCGACGCTGCCGCCCATTGCGGCAACCGTGGAAAGCGCATCCGCGAATGAATCGAATCCCCTGCGCAGGGCCGGATACAGAAGTTGTCCGGCTGCAGTGAGCCGAATGGGTCGTGGCTGTCGTGCAAAGAGTGGCTTCCCACACGCTTCTTCCAACGTGCGGATCTGATGGCTCAATGCCGTCGGCGTCACGTTGAGCTCTTGCGCGGCGTCCTTGAAACTGCGATGCCGCGCAACCGCCTCGAACGCCTGCAGCGAACGCAGAGGAGGCAATCTTCGCATCTGTTCAGTGTAGGTGAGTTTTTCTCATCTGAAGGCTGAATTCTTTGACTTTGCCGCGACGCATGGGAAGTGCAACCATCACCGAGCCAACCTTGAATTTTGGCTTCGGCGCTAGCGGACGCGAGGAGGCAAGATGAGCACGGAAACAGCGTCGTCACAGGTCTTGAAGGACGAAATTCACGCTGCCTCGCGTCAGTTCGAGCGATTGCGCGACATGCTTCGCGGCACGCTGGTCGTGCCTGGCGATCCGGAATACGACGAGGCGCGCCGGGTGTGGAACGGGACAGTCGACAAGCGGCCGGCAATGATCATCTATTGTGCCGACGCCGACGACGTAGTCGCAGCCGTGCGCTTTGCCAGATCGATGGATTCGCGGGTTGCGGTGCGCAGCGGCGGTCACAACGTGGCGGGTCTTTCGGTCTGCGATGGCGGCATTGTCATCGACCTCTCCCGGATGAAGCAGATTGACGTCGACGTCGAGCGGCGCGTTGTGCGCGCAGAGGCGGGCCTCAATCTTGGCGAGTTCGATCGGGCCACCATGGCACACGGTCTCGCAACGACAACGGGTGTAATCAGCGATACGGGTATTGCCGGCCTGACGTTGGGCGGCGGGTTCGGCAAGCTCGGCCGCAAATACGGGCTGACTTGCGATAATCTCGTCGCCGTCGAAATGGTCACTGCGGACGGGCAAAAACTATTGGCGAGCGACAGCCAACATGCCGACCTGTTCTGGGCCGTGCGGGGCGGTGGAGGCAACTTCGGCATCGCGACAGCTTTTCACTTGCGGCTTCACCCGCTGGAACCCGAGTTGCTCGTCTGCTCTTTGCTGTACCCGTTCGAGCAGGCGCGCGCCGCATTGCGTTTTTATGATCGGTTCGCGCGCAATGCGCCGGATGAGGTGAGCGCAGACGCTGCATTCGTCACCCAGCCTTCCGGCGAGCGATGCTTCAGCATATCGGCATGCTATGCCGGCGCCCCCGAGTCCGGTCGACAACTTCTCGAGACGCTGATGGAGTCCGGCTCTCCCGCCGACTGCCGGCTCGAGCGCGTGCCCTACCTTCAGATTCAATCAAACGGTGACGGTGCGTTTCCGCGCGGCCGGAGATACTACTGGAAAGCGCAGTTCCTCAAAGAGATCGACGATGGCGCAATCGACGCGCTATTGGGCGCCTATGAATGCTCGCCTTCGCTGTCATCGCTGCTGGTCTTTCAACATGTGGGCGGAGCCATTGCCCGCATCAGCGGGTCTGCGACCGCGTACCAGCATCGCGACGCCAGCTTTGACTGCTTTCCCGTCGCCATCTGGGACGATGCAGCCGAAGATGCCGTGAATATCCAATGGGCGCGCAGCCTATGGGAAGCGCTAAGGCCATATTCATGCGGAGGCGTCTATCCAAACAACCTCGGTGACGAAGGCGACGAACGCGTGAAAGAAGCCTATGGCGACAATTATTCGCGACTGGCTTGCGTCAAACGCCAGTACGATCCCGACAATTTCTTCCGCATGAATCAGAACATTGCGCCAGCCTGAGTCTATTCACCTGGCGCGCTGTAGCGTGCTTGATGCGCTGTGTGCAGGCACTTTCGCTTTGTTTTATTCGAAGGCCTGTGCGCCGCCGATCCCGGCCTGAGCAAACGCTTCGGCCAGAAAATCCACGCACACCTTGACCTTCGCCGACTGCGCGAGGCGCTCCGGAAACACCGCCCACACATTGGCCGGTTGCGTCACGTCGGGCAGCACGCGTTGCAGCTTCCCTTCGTCGAGCAGCGGCTGCGCGTCCCAGATCGAACGCAGCACGATGCCGCGCCCCGCCAGCGCCCACTGCACCGCCGCCTCGCCATGATTCGTCGAGAGCGGCCCCGTGACCTTCACGCCAACCGTCTCGCCGCCCGCGTCGAGACGCCAGACGCCGAATGGATGGTCGCGCTCCTTGATCGCGAGACAGGCGTGCGATTCAAGATCCGCGATGCACTGCGGCGCGCCGTGCGCCTCGAGATACGCAGGCGCGGCGCACAGCACCCGATAGTTCGTCGCGAGGCGCCTCGCAATCAGATGGCCCGCGATCTCGTCGCCGATGCGCACGTCCAGATCGAAGCCCTCGCCCGCCACGTCCACCACGCGATCGAACAGATCGAGCCGCACGTTCAGTTGCGGATACTGGTCCTGCAAGTCCGCCAGCGCGGGCGCGACGAACTTGCGGCCAAAGCCGAAGCTGCTCGACACGCGCAGCGTGCCGCGCGGCATGCGGCGCGTGCTGGAGACGTCTTCGACGAGCTGATCCACGTCGTCGAGGATTTTTTCCGCCCAGGCGAACACGCGCTCGCCCGCCGCCGTCATCGCCACGCGGCGCGTCGAGCGGTGCAGCAAACGCGTGCCGAGGCTCGCTTCGAGCACGCCCACGCGCTTGCTGACGTAGGCGGCCGACGCGCTGAGCGCCTCGGCCGCCCCGCTGAAGCTGGACTGGCGGGCGACCATGCAGAACACACGCAGGTCGTCGAGTTCGGGAGAGGTGGGCAGTTTCATGGCGGGTCAATCAGGCAACGCGCAGACAAATGCGCAGGCAGATGCGCGGGCCGACGCGCGGGCGTGAGCGTGAGGCACGGCACGGTGGCCCGCGTTGGTCCGCGTTGGCCCCTTCGCTCACGCCCGCTGCATCGCGGCATCAGAGCGCGCGCTTAGAACGAATGCCGCATGCCGATGCGCACGTCAGCCTGCGTGGTCGTGGTGGATGGCGTAAAACTATAGCCGATCACCGCGTCCACGCCTTGCGAAGCCTTCAACCAGTCGCCCGAGATGTAGACGTCCGTGCTCTTCGAAAGCAGGTAATGGAAGCCTGCCGACAGCATGTTCCAGTGGTGCCCGTCGAAGTGCGTGTACTGATAGCCGCCAATCAGGCTCGCCGCCGGGGTGATCTGCCAGTCCGCGCCGCCCTCGGCCACCTGCATGTGCTCGCTCTGCCCGAACGCCTTGAGCTGCGTGTAGGTGAAGTCGCCCATCAGCGTGACGGGTCCCATCACATAGCTCGCACCCACACCGAACGCGCCCTGCTTGTCCACCGGGAACGCCGTATTCGCATAGAGGTCCGTGATCGCGCCCGAGGCGGGATCGACGCTCACGGTGGGCCGGCCGAAGAACGTGCGCGTGCCGATCATTGCGTAGGGGTCGAACGCATAGATGCCCGACGGGTTGTTCAACTGCGTGTACGCCGTGCCCATCGAGAACGCGCCGTTCTGATACTGCGCGCCCACGCTCCATGCACTGCCCGTGTGGAATTGGCCCGGCGTATTGCTGAACGAGTACATGCCGCCGAACTGGAAGCCGCCATAGGTGTTCGACATGAACTTCACGGCGTTCTGCAGATGGTCGCCGTTCATGCGGTCGAAGTCGCCCTGGTTGATGGCGTAGCCGCTCGCCCATGCGCTCACGTTGTACGAGTAGAGCATCTCCTGCGTCATGTCGATCTGGTTGCCGAAGGTGAGCGTGCCCCAGTCGCTTTGCAGACCTACATAAGCCTGACGGCCAAACAGCGAGCCGCCGTTCGAGATCTGTCCATTGCCGAGGTGAAAGCCGCTTTCCAGCTTGAACACGGCCTTGAGCCCGCCGCCGAGGTCTTCGGTGCCCTTCACGCCCCAGCGGTTGCCATACGAAACACCGTCGTCGAACTTCACCTGGTGCGAACCACCCGCGTTGGAGACGTAGGTGACGCCGCCGTCGATGATGCCGTACAGCGTCACGCTGCTTTGCGCATGCGAGGCCATCGGGAGCGCGGCGAGCGAGAGCATCGCCGCCTGCAATGCCGTAAGGAGTACTGTTTTCCGCATTTTATGCGTCGTATTCATGATGTTATGGGAGTAAGCGGGATCAGTTCAGGCCACGGTCGGCTTCGCGCACGAGCTGGCGTTCCTTTTCGAGGTCGAGCGAGCGGCAGGTCCACAGGTAGACCAGCGCGGCCACGGGCAGGCCCACGAGCATCGCGATGTCGGTGCCGCCCAGCATGCGAGCGACCGGTCCGGTGTACATCTCCGTCTTGAAGAACGGAATCATCGCGACGAAGCCCACTGCGTACGCGCTCAGGCCGCGCCAGCTCCAGCGCCCGTAAATGCCGCGCGGGTTGAAGATCTCGCGCACTGAGTAGCTCGAGTGGCGCACGACGAAGAAGTCGATCAGGTTGATCGCGGTCCACGGCGTGAACAGATAGCCGAGGATGCCAAGGAAGTCGCCGAACTTGCCCATGAAGTTATCCGAGGCCGAGAACGCGAGCGAAGTCGCCACGATCGCCACGATGACGAGGCTCACGATACGCTTGGTCGCGCTCGACTTGAGCGGCTTGAACGAGTCGGTGATGCTCAGCAGCGTGAGCGAGGCACCGTAAAAATTCAGGCCCGTGATGGCGAGCAACCCCAGCAACGAGAGCAGCAGCGTGACCGTGCCGAAGCCCGGATAGATCATGTCGCCCGCACGCTGAACGGCGTCCGAGATTTCGATCTGCGAGTTGAGCGCCGCCGCCGCCGTGCCCACCAGCATCATCCAGACGCCGCCGATGAGCGCGCCAAGGAAAGTCCACCAGAAGGTGGCGCGCACGCCGGTATTGGGCGGCAGATACCGCGAGTAGTCCGAAACGTAGATGGACCACGAGAGCTGATAGGCCGCTGCCGAGAAGAGCTGCACGAGGAACGGCGTGGTCTTGAAGCCGGCGAGGCTCAGTTGGCCTGCGGGGAACTGCACCTTCATGCACATGCCGATGCTGAAGATCGTGAGCGCGGCAAGCAGCGCGAACGCGAGCCAGCGCTGCGCCTTGTGGATCAGGTCATAGCCGAACACCGCGAGCACGACCGAAACCACGGTGAAGACGATGTAGCTCAGGTGCGGCTCGGTGCCGAGCAGGTGATGCGCGGTCTGCCCCGCCATGAGCTGGTTGAACGAGTTGTAGCCGATATAGGTGACGAGAGCGACCACCCACACGAGCAGCGCGCCCATGTAGCCGAACTGCGGGCGCGACTGGATCATCTGCGGCAGCCCGAGCTGCGGCCCCTGGCTCGAATGGAACGCCATGAAGAAAGTGCCCAGCACGTTGCCGAGCACGATGGCGATCGCGCTCCACAACAGGTTGCCGCCCATGCTGATACCGATTGCGCCCGCCGCGATGGTCGCGAGGTTCGCATCGCCCGTAAACCATACGGGCCACAGGTGCCAGGCCTTGCCCTTGCGTTCGGCAAGCGGCACGTAATCGATCGAACGCGATTCGATCCGCGATTTGCTGCGCGACGGCTCCTTGGCCAGCGCCTCGGCGATTGCCTCTTGTGACATGTCTCCTCCAGTTGTGGGGTGGCTCGAGCGGTCCCGCACCACGCGGCTCCGCCTCCCACGCCGGTCCCGATACCAGAGGTTCCAGTTCCCTGACACGGCGCGGTTATCCTATGGTTAACATCAAACCATCAGTTAACAATAGTACGCAGCCTGAGGGATTTCGTCTCACTATCGCATCCTCCTATTGACGCCGACGCCAAAAATGCGTTTGCAATGCGCTCGATCAATTTTCATTGATTTCAAACAGTGAGAATAGGCGTTTCGCATCAAACCTTCATTCTTTTGGTACCGCATCGAGGGATAACCCTGATCCACTGCCGGCGAAATTTCCCCTATATTTCCGTTAACCCATAGTTTTGTTGTAACTGTCAGTTAATCACTTCCAGTGCGGCGGACCCCATGACCTACCTCCCGATCGAATTCCACAAGAAACCCGAACTTCCCAAGCTGCCGGCCGACTTCTGCGCCAACCCGGAGCTGGCCTGGACCATCCCGGCCAGCTATTACAACTCCGAGTCGGTCTACAAGGCCGAAGAAAAGAAAATCTTCGAAAACGCGTGGATCTGTGTCGCGCACCGCAGCGAGCTGGCCGAGGCGAACGCCTACGTGACGCGCGAGGTGGTGGGCGAAAGCATCCTGCTCGTGCGCGGCAAGGACAAGGTCCTGCGCGCCTTCTATAACGTCTGCCCGCACCGCGGCCACCAGTTGCTCGAAGGCAGCGGCAAGGCGAAGAACGTTATCACCTGCCCGTACCACGCCTGGGCGTTCAAGCTCGACGGCGCGCTCGCGCACGCCAACAACTGCGATCACGTGGAGTCGTTCGACAAGGAGAATTCCACGCTCGTGCCGGTGCGCGTGGAGGAATACGCAGGCTTCGTGTTCATCAACCTGAACCCGGACGCCGAAGGCGTGGAAGCCCAACTGCCCGGCCTCGAAGCGAGCCTGCGCAAGGCGTGCCCGGTCATCGACGACCTCAAGCTCGCCGCGCGCTTCGTGACCGAAACGCCCGCCAACTGGAAGTCGATCGTCGATAACTACCTCGAGTGCTACCACTGCGGCCCGGCGCACCCTGGCTTCTCGGACTCCGTGAAGATCGACCAGTACACGCACACGTTGCATGGCAACTGGACGGTGCAGTTCGGTCACGCGCAGTCGTCCGAGCGCTCGTTCAAGCTCGATCCGTCCGTCAAGGACCCGAGCTTCAGCGGCTACTGGGCATGGCCGTGCACGATGTTCAACGTGCCGCCGGGCAGCGACTTCATGACGGTCATCTATGAATTCCCGATGAGCGCCGAAGTCACGCTCCAGCACTACGACATCTACTTCCTGAACGACGAGCCGACCGAAGAGCAGCAAAAGCTGATCGAGTGGTATCGCACCGTGTTCCGTCCGGAAGACCTGCGCCTCGTGGAGAGCGTGCAGAAGGGCCTGAAGTCGCGCGGCTATCGCGGCCAGGGCCGCATCATGGTCGACAAGCAGCGCAGCGGCGTCAGCGAGCACGGCATTGCGCACTTCCATAACCTGCTCGCTCAACAGTATCAGGACTGACATGAACGCACCGCAAAATCCCGGCCTGTTCCGGCAGCAGGCGTATATCGACGGCCAATGGCGCAACGCCGACGACGGCGCCACGCTCGACGTCACCAATCCCTCGACCGGCGAGCACATCGCGAGCGTGCCGAACATGGGCGCGAGCGAAGCGCGCGCGGCCATCGAGGCCGCGCACCGTGCCTTTCCCGCCTGGCGCGCGACCACCGCCAAGGAGCGTGCGCGCCTGCTGCGCAACTGGTTCGAGCTCATCATGGCGAACCAGCAAACGCTGGCCGAGCTGATGACGCGTGAGCAGGGCAAACCGGTTGCGGAAGCGCGTGGCGAGATCGCCTACGCCGCCTCGTTCATCGAGTGGTTTGCCGAGCAGGGCAAGCGCATCGACGGCGACGTGATCCCGAGCCCGAACCCCGACCAGCGCCTCGTCGTGACGAAGGAGCCCATCGGCGTGTGCGCCGCCATCACGCCGTGGAACTTCCCGGCCGCGATGATCACCCGCAAGGCCGCGCCGGCGCTGGCAGCGGGCTGCACCATCGTCATCAAGCCCGCCAACGAAACGCCGTTTTCCGCGTTCGCACTGGCGGCGCTCGCCGAGCAAGCCGGCATTCCGGCCGGCGTGATCAACATCGTCACGGGCAAGTCGCGCGAGATCGGCCTCGAAATGACGTCGAGCCCGCTCGTCAAGAAGCTCACGTTCACGGGTTCGACCGAAGTGGGCCGCCTCCTGATGCGCCAGTGCTCGGACACGGTCAAGAAGGTCTCGCTGGAGCTGGGCGGCAACGCGCCGTTCATCGTGTTCGACGACGCGGATCTGGATGCCGCCATCGAAGGCGCACTGGTCTCGAAGTATCGGAACGCGGGTCAAACCTGTGTCTGTGCGAACCGCTTCTACGTGCACGACTCGGTCTACGACGAGTTCTGCCGTCGCTTCGCCGCGCGCGTGGCCGCCTTCAAGGTGGACGACGGTTTTGCCGAGGGCGTGAACATCGGGCCGCTCATCACCGAAGCAGCGCGCAACAAGGTCGACGGCCTCGTGCGCGACGCCGTGGCGCAAGGCGCACGCGTGGTCACGGGCGGCACGCCGCACGCACGCGGCGGCAACTTCTACGCGCCCACCGTGCTCGCCGACGCGAAGCCCGGCATGGCCGTGCTCTCCGAAGAAATCTTCGGGCCGGTCGCGCCCATCGTGCGCTTTTCGAGCGACGCCGAAGTCGTGCAGCTCGCCAACGATTCGATCTACGGACTCGCGGCGTACTTCTACAGCCGCGACATCGGCCGCATCTGGCGCGTGGCCGAGCAACTGGAGTACGGCATCGTCGGCATCAACACGGGCCTGATCTCCAACGAAGTCGCGCCGTTCGGCGGCGTGAAGCAGTCGGGCATCGGCCGCGAAGGCTCGAAGTACGGCATCGAAGACTTTCTGTCGATCAAGTACCTCTGCATGGCAGGCGTCGCGCGATAACACGCGCTGACGTTCGGGCGGGTGCGGTGCGCGCCGCATCCGCTCGTTTTTCCAGATTCAGAATCAACCGCCCGCCCAATCCAGACGGGCAATAACGAAGCAACCCAGGCCGCGCCCATCTTCGGACCAGCACGGCCTGTGGCAAAGGAAGGCACCATGAACGCCCGCGAATCGATCACTGTCGACGTTGTCGCCGTCGAGCAACTCACCCCGCTCATCAAGCGCTTCACGCTCGCGCTGCCCGATGGCGCACCGATGCCGTCGTTCAACGGCGGCGCCCACGTGCTGGTCTCGATGCAGGACGGCGATGCGTGGCACCACAACGCCTATTCGCTGCTGAGCTCGCCGCACGACACGCGCCAGTATCAGATTGCCGTGCGCCGCGAGGACGCGTCGCGCGGCGGCTCGGCGTTCATGCACGACAAGGTGGCGGCCGGCACGCGCCTCGCCATCGGCTCGCCCGCCAACCTGTTCGAGCTGGCGCCCGGCGCGAAGCGCCATGTGTTCATCGCGGGCGGCATCGGCATCACGCCGTTTCTTGCGCAGCTCGCCGAGCATCGCCCCGAGGATCTCGAACTCGAACTGCATTACGCGTACCGCAGCCCCGAGCACGCCGCCTTCGTCGACGAACTGAAGGCCGGCCCGCACACGGCCAACGTGCACTGCTACGTGGATAGCGAAGGCCAGCGCCTCGACCTGCTCCAACTCTTCAAGAGCCTGCCCGCCGACGCGCATGTGTACGTGTGCGGCCCGCAGGGCCTGAACGACGCCGTCTACGCGAACGCCGCGCTGCTCGGCTGGCCGAAGGCGCAACTGCACTCGGAGCAGTTCGCCGCCACCGACACCGCCGGCAAGGCCTTTACGGTGGTGCTCGCAAAGAGCGGCATCGAGCTCGAAGTGGGCGAAGACGAGACCATTCTCAAGGCCATCGAGCGCGCCGGCGTGACGGTGGAGTCGCTGTGCCGCGAAGGCGTGTGCGGCACCTGCGAAGTGGCGATCCTCGAAGGCGAAGCCGACCATCGCGACCAGTATCTCGACGACGACGAAAAGGCCGCGCAAAAGACCCTGTTGCTGTGCGTCTCGCGCTCGCGCACGCCGCGCCTCGTGATCGATCTGTAAATCGAACTGAAAATCGGGACCGGCAGGAAGGCCTCCAGCGAGGCCGTGATGGCGCCCCATGAAACGGCTACAGCGCCGATCCGTTAAACTAGCAGCCAATACGCAGGATAGGCAGGAATACGCGCATCACCGGCGGCATACGTCGCGGCCCGATCGGCGGCCCGCGGCGTATGCCGCCCTTTTCGTTTTCGTTTCGTTTCGTTTTCGTTTGCCGTGCGTTGTTTACTTGTCGCCTGATTTTCGCTTGATCCGTTTGACCGCGCGATTCGTCATAGAGGGGAATGGATGTCCGAGGATACGTTCGCGTTTCGCCTGAAAGTGCTGCTCGAGCACAAGAAGCTGAGTTTGCAGCAAGTGGCCGACGCCGTCGGCATTTCGCGCCCTGCCGTGCACAAATGGACGCGCGGCGGCGAGATCGACTACTCGAACCTGCGCCGCCTCGCGGCGTTCCTCGACGTGAACTGGGTCTGGCTGCGCTACGGCGACGATGCCGTGAAAGATCTCGGCCTCGCGGGCACGACCGAGCTGCCCATGACCGACCTGCGCCGCCGCTACACGGCCGAGATCATGTCGAACGAAGCGCGCATGAAGCAAGCCCAGGAGTCGACCGGCATCGTCACGTGGGAATGGAATCTCGTTACCGATGAGCTCATCTATTCGAGCAACTGCGCACAGGTCTACGGCCGCGAGATCCACAGCAACGAAGAGTTCTGGGAAATCCTGCATCCCGAAGACTCGGCGTGGCTGAACGACGAAGCGCTGAAAGAAGTGGTCGCCAGCAAGGCGCCGCGCGTGTGGGACTTTCGCATCATTTTGCCGGACGGGCAGATCCGCTGGATCGAATCGCGCCTCGCCACGCTGCTCGACGATGCGGGGCGTCCCGTGCGCGTGGTGGGCACCACCATCGACATCAGCGCGCGCAAGCAAGCAGACTTTGTGCTACAGCGGAATCTGCAATTGCTCAACGACGCCGCGCGCATTGCGGGCTTCGGTGCATGGCGCTGGCTGCGCGCGCAGGACGAGCTGATCGTCTCGGACGAATGGTGCCGTCTCTTCGGTGTCGATCCCGCCGAGGCGCCGCGCCATTACGTCGAACTTTCGCGGCACATTCATCCCGACGACCGCGCGGCGCGCGAGGCGGCGGTCAACGACGCGCTCGCACACCGTACGGATTATCGCGTGCTGTATCGCGCTTCTCTTCCCGACGATACGTGGCGGCTCGTGGTGGAGCAAGGCCACGCGCGCGTGGCGCCGCATGGCGAAGACGTGTGGCTCACGGCGCTGTGCCGCGCGGCACAACCCGCCGATATGGTGCCCAATGGCACGGCGGCAGTGCAGCCGGCTGCGGGGGATTGAGGGTTCAGGTCGGGCCGATTGTCTTTAGTGCGGGCTCGGTGGGCCTCGTGGGTTTCTCTTGGCAAAGCCCCGCCAAAGCGGGGCCGTGTCGTTACTTGATAGCTTTACTGTTGGGCGTCATGCCTGGATCGTTGCAGAGGCGTTCGCACCCGTCTTTGCAGATTGGGACGAGCGTTACTGATATCTGATTGAGCGTCGCGTTACCCCTGTCATCAACATCAGGCTCTTTAATGATGCGCTTGTCCACCCAGATATTTTCTTCCTTGACGCCAAGCTGGACTAGATAGTATTTAAGAATTGATGCGCGCTGATCCGCTAGATGTACCGGGTTTTTTTCTTTGATATAGCCGCCCGAATAGACAATTCCGCGAATCTCGACATTCGGCCATTGCTTCGCCGCAAGCATCATATTTGCGATCTTGAGGCGGTCGGAATTCTGAATATTCACCGAGTTAAGCGGCAGGCTGCTTGTCATATCCTCCGAGATAGTGCAGGCGTTCGCGCTAGCCGCGCGTGCAACGAAGAATAACGCAATGAATGCGCGAACCACCCGGGATAGAATGCACTTCTTGAGCATGATTTTTCCTCAATCCTTGAATCCCACGTAACACGCCAAACTATCCGCGTTCCGAATTGCCTTATCTGGGTTGTCTTGCGCCCAGAAAGACAACCCGACCGTAACGCCGTACATATCGTCGGTTGAGTTGAACACGTCTGTAAAGTGTGTGCATTCGTGAATCAGCGTTAATACCTGGCAACCATGCCACAATTGCGACCTCGGAGAAGTGCAAAAGTGCGGGTAGATCGCAATGATACGCTTTTCGGTATCCGGTTTGCAGACCGCTGCGTCGGTTGCACCGTTGTCAGGAAAAATGGTGCAAGTAATGTTTCGTTGCTTCTGTTGGTCCCAACGAATGATGTTTTCCGGCTTCAAGTTCCGCATGACGTCCAGAAGCTTCGGCAATCCAGCCGTCAAGATGCTGCGCGTAGTGCTATCGGAACGACCCAGCCACTTCTTCGCCCGTGCTTGCTCGCTTGCGTCCCATCTTGCCAACGCAGCGATACGCGATTGAATCAATATTACAGCCTCGTCCCGAGATTTTATAATTGAATTCCGGAACTCCTTGTTGCTCATGTTCGAGCAAATCGGCGTTGGGTCAAGAATAACTTCGACGCACGAATCTGGGTTTGTGTTTGTGCATGCGGTATCGTGAGCAATTACCCATTCCGTCTTGTCTGTCATTCTCATTTCTCCAGTTGAAGTCATAGATAGCGTGCGACCCAGATGCCGGACTGATTGGCGCTGGGACTGCTGACACATCGCCCCTGTAATCTTCATAAGTGCAGCTACGCGCGTACACCGCAACAACGCGCGGGTATCGCTCGCATTTGCAGAGCACAATATCGCCGCTTACGGCTTCGAACGCTTTCAACCGATCTTCCGCTCATTTACGTGCCCTCATGATGCTGGGCAACCTCGAAAATGAGACGCTGTGCCGCGTCCGTTGTGATTCTCGATACGTGGCCATATGCGTTCGTGGTGCCTTCTGCCACGACACTTTCCCCGATACGCACGCGATAGCGCACATTCGCGAGCGGTGAACCGCCCGAGTCCTTGACCACAAATTTTTCGTTATACACAGCACTTTGCGCGGGCGTTTTGGTGAACGATGCGGTATTTTCTTCGCCCCGGTCGTGAATCTTCCAATCGCGCCCGTACACCGCGATGATTCGTGGTGGCTCGGCGCACTTGCATAGAACAATATCGTCGCCCACTGCCTGACGCCGCCCGCCGTTGGCAAGATCATTCAGGCGTCTGCGTTCGTTTAACCCCGCACCGTAAGTAATAAGGCCAACGCTATCGCATCTGGAGCAATATGCCTTGTCTCCGATAAAAGCCAGGCGCCGGCGCTTGCCGTCTTCGCCCTGGATCGTTGCGCATCGCTTGCTTGCATACACGTGACTTCCTGGGCCACTTGTCAATGGATCATCTTCGACTGCGGCGTAATAGATGCCAACCATACCGACCTCCCTTGAACCCGAATAGACTCATGCTCGTTCATTCAAATCGACAAAATGCTACTCACCCGTTTCCGATCGAATATCGGGCATCACGACCGACACGGCGCTGCGGCCGGTGAGCTAAATGGGCTTATGGTTTGTCATTCGGGCGATATTCACGCGATGCCGTGAAGCGCAATATAGGATTTGTCCGAAAACAGGAAGCGAGGGTTTTGTTCGTTTTAGGCACTATTGCGCTAATGCCGAGTCCCTGTCTGCGCGAGGGTACCCTGAACAACAGGTAACAAAAAACCCGCACGGGGCGGGTTTCAGTATCGAACAAATCTGTTTGAAATTCGCGGCGATTGTGCCTGCGGGCTAAACAGGATGATTTCAGAAAACACACGAGGCCGGATGTAAAGCCTGGTCGAATCAAGCCCGAATCAAGCCCGATCCGAGCCCATCGCGGGCTCGATTCAATCTCACAGTGCGGCGGCCACTGCCTTGCCCACCTCTGCGGTCTTCGCCGCGCCGCCCATGTCCGGCGTGCGCGGGCCGTCCACGAGCACCTTCTCGATCGCCTGCATGATCGCATCGTGAGCGGCCTTGAACTGCGCGTCGCCGTTGCCGAGGAATTCGAGCATCATCGCACCCGACCAGATCATCGCGATCGGATTGGCGATTTCTTTGCCGAAGATGTCCGGCGCCGAGCCGTGCACCGGCTCGAACAGCGACGGAAACTTGCGCTCCGGGTTCAGGTTCGCCGATGCCGCAAGGCCGATCGTGCCCGTGCACGCGGGGCCGAGGTCGGAAAGAATGTCGCCGAAAAGGTTCGACGCCACCACCACGTCGAAGCGGTCCGGTTGCAGCACGAAGCGTGCGCTCAGGATGTCGATGTGCTGCTTGTCCCACTTCACGTCCGGGTACGCTTCGGCCATCGCGGCCACGCGCTCGTCCCAGTACGGCATGCTGATCGAGATGCCGTTGGACTTCGTGGCCGCCGTGAGCTTCTTGCGGCCGCGCTGGTTCGCGAGTTCGAATGCGTATTTGAGAATGCGGTCCACGCCGTGACGCGTGAACACCGACTCCTGCAGCACGAACTCGCGCTCGGTGCCCTCGAACATCTTGCCGCCCACCGAACTGTATTCGCCTTCGGTGTTCTCGCGCACCACGAAGAAGTCGATGTCGCCGGGCTTGCGGTTGGCGAGCGGGCACGGCACGCCGGGCAACAGGCGCACCGGGCGCAGGTTCACGTACTGGTCGAATTCGCGGCGGAACTTGAGCAGCGACCCCCACAGCGAGATGTGGTCGGGCACCTTGTCGGGCCAGCCCACCGCGCCGAAGTAAATGGCGTCGAAGCCCTTGAGCGTGGCGAACCAGTCGTCCGGCATCATCTTGCCGTGTTCGAGGTAGTAGTCGCAGCTCGCCCACTCGAAGTGCGTGAATTCGATCTTCAGGCCGAACTTCGCGGCCGCTGCCTCCACCACGCGCACGCCCTCGGGCATCACTTCCACGCCAATGCCGTCGCCCGGAATCGCCGCGATCTTGAAGGTCTTGCTCATGTCCTGTTCTCCGTTGCCTCGCACGCCTGGATTGGCGTGCGCTCGATGACTGCAAGGATGCCTCAAAGGACGCCGGAAATAAGCCCCCGTGGCGTGGAGACATTGAACACGAACTGTGAATAATCGGGGCGCGGACGTAAAAAAACGCGGCCCGAAGACCGCGTTGACAGGGTTCTACCACGCTTATCGACCGCCTGCGCCGCTCCCTCAAGCGGCACGGGCGGGAATCACATCAAGCGTTGCGGATCTCGCAGATCAGGTCTGCGAATCCTGCGCCGTTCCATCGTCGGCTTGCTGGGTGCCGTCGTCGGCCTGCTTCTCGTCCTCTTTCTTTTCGACCAGCTTCTCGAGCGCCCCGGCGCCCTCGAAGCCCGCGACCGCTGCGGCCGCTTTCGTCAGGAAGCCGGCGTCCGCGTCGACCTTTTCCGTCGCTTCCACTGCGGCAATCGCGCCTGCGACCTTGCCCACTTCGTCCAGAATACCCATTTGATCCCTCCGGTTGATTGCAGATCGTTTGCCTGAAACTTGCCTGAATATAGGCCGCTGCTGCCGCGCTCTGGCCTCACCACCCATACTGCTCGCCCAGAGCGGTGAGCGTTGATGCATTCTGGGCGTACGCGGTACGCACGGCAATCATATCTCTCAAAAATTGACAATGGTTAACGGTTCAAAAGGCTTACGATTCTTGCGATACCTCATTGGCGTGCTTATACTGAACTTGTCTCCTCCATGTCTCCATCGACATGGTTTAAGCCCGCCTCCGCTGGTCATATCAGCGAATTTTTTTGGCGGGCTTTTTCTTTTCCTCCGCGCGCCATTCGGCACCCCTCCCGGCAAAACCTCGGCAAACGCACGTCAAACGTGCAGCGACTCCGCCGCCCCGCACCGCAACTCCGCTCTGCGCTCTCGCCCACTCCACGTCCCGCGCGGGCTGGCATAATTCACGTTTTATCTTTCAACGCGCTGCCGCAATGAATCTCCATACCTGGTGGCTGTTCCTTGCCACGGTCTTCGTCGTTTGCGCCATTCCTGGCCCCAATATGCTGCTCATCATGTCGCACGGCGCGCAATACGGCATGCGCCGCACCAGCGCGACCATGGGCGGCTGCCTCTCCGCGCTCGTGCTGATGCTGGCCGTCTCGGCCGCCGGCCTTGGCGTGTTCCTCCAGGCGTGGCCGACCATGTTCAACGTGCTGCGCTTCGTGGGCGCGGCGTATCTGGTCTATCTGGGTGTGAAGGCGTGGCGCTCGCCCGTGCGCGAAAGCGGCGCCGATGCCGGTAATGCCATGACCGGGGCGCTCGCGGTTCGTGCCGGGCGTTCGCCGGGCGCGCTGTTCCGCAACGGCTTTCTGGTGGCGAGCAGCAACCCCAAGGCGATCCTGTTCGCGGCAGCGCTGCTGCCGCAGTTCATCGACGCGAGCCGCCCCACGCTGCCGCAGTTCGGCGTGCTGGTGGCGACCTTCGCCGTGTGCGAAGTGAGTTGGTATCTGGTCTACGCGGGCTTTGGCACGCGCATCGGCGCGACGCTCAAGAGCCGCCGCGTGGCGAAGGCGTTCAACCGCGTGACGGGGGGCGTATTCGTTGGCTTCGGCGCGATGATGGCGCTCATGCGGCAGTAAACGAGATACACGCGGGGGTCGTGCCCGCTTTCGACTGCTGCACAGCCTGTCGCCGCCGCGTGACAGGCTTCATTGGGTAGATGAGTATTCAGTTTGGCCTTGGCGCCTAAACGGAAGATAGGATACCGAAACATCTGCTGACCGGTGCTTGTCATGCCTTCCACCGTGCGGAGACGATGTCGATCACCGCCGCGCCGCCGCCCGCGGACAGCCTCAGCCGCCACCAATCCACCTCCGTCACGCGCCGCCCGCCCCGCCACTGTCGTTCACGACGGCGGTCATTTGACGATTAACGTGCGCTCATTTATCGGCAGAATCCGGTCTCTTTATATTAGGGATCGAATATTTCCGGATCAGCGGCACGCTCGGCGTGGGTACTTTCCCGGGTACCCCTGGAAAGGCCATTGCCAATTTTACTAGATATCTAATATAGTGGAGGCACCACCTGTTGATGAAGGCGCGCCGTCGCCGGGAGACATGACATGCTGACCCACCAAGAAAACGAATTGCTGTGCCGCGTCGAGGGCGATGCCCCGATGGGCCAACTGATGCGCCGGCACTGGATGCCGGTTTGCCTGATCGAAGAAGTCAGCGAGCCCGATGGCGCGCCGGTGAAAGCACGCGTATTGGGCGAGGACCTCGTCGTATTCCGCGACTCGGAAGGCCGCGTTGGTGTGCTGGACGAGTACTGCCCGCACCGTCGCGCGTCGCTCGTCTACGGTCGCAATGAAGACGCCGGCCTGCGCTGCCTGTATCACGGCTGGAAGTTCGACGTCGCAGGCAACGTGCTCGAAATGGTTTCCGAGCCGGCAGCGAGCTGCATGACCGACAAAGTCAAACACAAGGCCTATCCGGTGCAGGAATGGGGCGGCATGGTGTGGGCGTACATGGGCCCGCAGGACGCCATCCCCGCGTTCGTGCCGCCGGCCTGGGCGCCGAGCGCCGACACCCGCGTGAGCATCGCGAAGGCGCTGCTGCCATGCAACTGGGCGCAAATCCTCGAAGGCGCGATCGACTCCGCGCACAGCTCCAGCCTGCATTCGTCGGATTTCGTGCCCGCGCGCGTGGGCGGCGCCGAAGCGACCGGAAAGAACTGGCTGCGCCCCTCCACCGACAAGGCGCCGCGCCTGCAGGTCGAGCGCACCGACTACGGCTTCCGTTACGCCGCGTTGCGCCGCCCGATCTTCAACGCCAACTCGCACGACTACGTGCGCTCCACGGTGTTCGTGGCGCCGGGAACGGTGCTGATTCCACCGAACAATCTCTACAACGTCGCGAACATCAACGTGCCGATGGACGACACGAACACGGCGTTCTATTTCATCGCCTGGGGCGATCCGGAGACGACGCCGGAAAACGAAACGTGGCGCAAGTTCCTGCGTCAGCAGGTCGGTGTCGATCTCGACGCTTACTATCGCCCGCTTCGCAATCACGACAATCGCTTCTGGCAGGACCGCGAGGCAATGAAGGCCGGCAATTTCACGGGTATTTCGGGTTTCCCGAACCAGGACATTGCGATGTGGGTCACGATGGGCCCGATTGCGAACCGCTCTGACGAGCGACTCGGCGCAAGCGATCTCGCGATCGTCGAATTCCGCCGCCGCATGATCGACGCGCTCGCCGAATTCCAGAACGACGGCGAAGCCATTGGCACCGGTGCGAAGGCCATTCCCCAGGACGTGTGCTCGTACCAGGCTGTCGTGCCGAAGGAAATCGACTGGCGCACCTATGCCGCGCGTTACGTCAGCAAGAAGAACCCGGAGCCAGCCGACCAGCCGTCCGCGCTCGCAACGGACTATCAGGTCAAGCAATAACGGGAGGCACACGGCCATGGAGCACCGTCGTTTGCGCGTCGGGGTCGCAGGATTGGGACGGGCATTCTCGCTGATGCTGCCGACCTTCCTGCGCGACCCCAGAATCCAGCTCGTCGCCGCGTGCGATCCGCGCGAGGAAGCGCGGCGGCAGTTCGCAGCCGATTTCGCAGCGCCCACCTATGCGGACGTGGCGGATCTGGCGGACGACCCCAACGTCGAAATCATCTACGTTGCGAGTCCGCACCAGTTCCACGCGCGGCATACGGAAATTGCCGCGGCCAAAGGCAAACACGTGCTGGTTGAAAAGCCGATGGCACTCGCCGCTGCGGACTGCGATCGCATGATCGGAGCATGCCGCGCGGCGAACGTGCATCTGATCGTCGGCCATTGCCACAGTTTCGATACGCCGTACCTGCGTACGCGCGAGTTGATCGACCTCCGCGATTTCGGCGCGGTGAAAATGATTCAGGCGGTCAACTATACCGACTACCTGTACCGCCCTCGCCGGCCGGAGGAACTGGCGACAACCGAAGGCGGCGGCGCCGTCTTCAGTCAGGCGGCACACCAGGTCGATATCGTGCGCATGCTCGCCGGTTCGCGCGCGACACGGCTGCGGGCGAGCGTCGGCCGGTGGGACCCATCGCGCCCGACCGAGGGCGCCTACTCGGCGCTGATCTGGTTCGAGAACGGCGCCTATGCCTCGCTCTCGTACAACGGATACGGCCACTTCAACACTGAAGAGTGGAGCGGCTGGATCGGCGAGATGGGCGAGCGCACGAGCCCCGACACGTATGGCAGCGCCCGACGCCGTTTGGAGAACCTGGCGTCGTCGGGCGATGAAGCCAGGCTCAAGGCGGCCGGCACATACGGCGGCTCGGCATACAACCCGCCTTCGTCTGCGGCCGATGAGCCTCGGCGATTTCATCAGCATTTCGGCCCGGTGATCGTGTCTTGCGAACACGCCGACCTGCGCCCACTGCCAGACTCGATCGTCATCTACGGCGACGAGCGGCGCGAAACGCTGCCACTGCCCTCACCGGCCGTACCGCGCGCCGAAGTCATCGACGAGTTGTATGGCGCGGTCGTCGACGGACGCGCACCGCTTCACGATGGCGAATGGGCAAAAGGCACGCTGGAAATCTGCATCGCGATTCTGAAGTCGAGCGAAACGGGCGCCGATATCGTGCTTTGATCGCAGCGCCCAACTTCCAGGAGGCGCATACCCATGCGCCTCCTCTCCCTCCTCTCCCTTCTCTCGTTACCCGGCGAATGCTGCAAAGCGCAGCGAAAAATCAATTGCCCTGACGTTCTTCGTCAGCTTACCTAACGAAATGCGGTCCACGCCGGTCTCGGCGATGGTGCGCAACGTTGCCTCGGTCACACCGCCCGAGACTTCCAGCTCAGCACGCCTTGCGGTGGCACGCACCGCCTCGCGCATCGCCTCGATCGAGAAATTGTCGAGCAGAATCGCCGTGGCGCCCGCAGCCAACGCCTCATTTAACTCATCGAGTGTCTCCACCTCGACCTGGACGGGCACACCCGCACCCAATGCTTCGGTGGCACGAAGCGTCGATGCAATCCCGCCGCCTGCCGCGATATGGTTTTCCTTGATCAGGATGCCATCGTACAGCCCGCGACGATGGTTTTCGCCGCCGCCAATACGCACTGCGTACTTTTGCGCGAGGCGCAAGCCGGGAAGCGTTTTTCGCGTGTCGAGAATCCGCGCGGACGTGCCTTCGACGATCCGCGTCATCACGTTCGTCTCGGTGGCCACGCCAGAAAGCAACTGAATGAAGTTGAGCGCGGTGCGCTCGGCGGTGAGTAGACCGCGCGCCGGGCCAGCGATCCGGCACACGGCCTGCCCTTCGAGCATCCGTTCGCCTTCGCCGACAAACCATTCAATCGCGATGCGCGGGTCGACCTGCTGGAGTGTTTCGTCGAACCACGGCCTGCCGCACAGCAAGGCAGGCTCGCGCACGGTCAGGACGGCTTCGGCTGAAGCGTCGGGGTCGATCAGTAGCGACGTCCAGTCGGCCTCGCCGACATCTTCCGCGAGTGCATCGCGGACGTTGCGCGTCATCGCCGCGCGGGTCATTGCATCCATTTCAGATCCGTATTTTTTAAGCGGGAAAGCGGCATGCAGTGGCCTGCCGTCGTGCCCGTGGTGGATTGGGCACGCCCGTCAATATTATTAGATCTGTAATTAAAATACCACTCGGGATTGCACCCGGGAATGACCTGAAACGCCGCGCTGCCCCTCAATCCTGATCGACTTCTTCCCCGCGTGCCGCGATCAGGTGGCCGACTTCGCGTGTCGACGGCATGCGCAGCGCCGGGTCGTCCGACTCGGATTCGTCGCGTGCCATGTTCTCGATGATCGTTAGCAGCACCTTCCGCGCGACACTGATCTCGGTGCTTTTCAAGCCAGCGACACTGATCTCGTTGACTTCTTCAGCCAGCGGCACAAGCTTTTTTTTCAGGCTCCGGCCGCGCGCGGTGAGATACACATGCGTGTTCTTGCGGTTGCCGGGGGCATAACGACGCTCGACGTAGCCGAGCTTTTCCATCGCCTGCACCGCGCTGAACGTAGTGGGCGTTGTGGTTCCGGTCTCGTCGCTCAACTCTTTTTGCGTAAGCCCGTCTTTGACCCACAGCACCCGCAGGAACGCCCAGTGGCCGAACGACACCTCATGCTGCGCGAGACGCATCTGCAGCCCGCGCACCATCGCGCGGGCTGCATCCTTCACCAGGTGGGCGAGACGATCGTCGGGCACCGCCTCGCGCCAGTGCCGCAAAATGGGGTCCGTGTTCTGCTCACCGGACTTGCCCGTAGAACGTGTTGTTGCCATACATTCCTCACCGCCGTTATGACTGAAGTGCCGACAATTATCGCCTAAACGGGTGGCTGAGCCACTGCCCGCAAGGCGCGCCAGCGCCTCGCACCCGCCGCGATTCGTCGCGATTCGCCGCTCGGAACGTATGGTGAATGCCGGCGCTCACGCCGGTCTGATTCCAGACCATCAGATCTTGAAGCTCTCCAGACTGGCCGGATGGAACAGTTCGGCGGGCTCCACGCGCCTGGCCGACAGCCCTTCCGCATGGTGCTGGGCGAGGAAGCGGTCGATCACGTGCTCGTTCCCGGCGAAACCGTACGACCAGAAGTCCTGGCCCATCAGCCGTCGCGCGTTGCGCAACTGGTCTTCAATGAACGGCAGCGTCACCTTGGTCGCCGAGGTGTCGGACAGACGTGCGAGTGCGACCTCCTTCGACTTCTCGAATGCCTTGACGATCGCGCCGGGCAACCACGGATGCTGCTCGGCAAGTGTCTTGCGGATGCCGAGCGTATGCATGATCGGAAAGAGCTTGCGGCGCTCGTACCACTCGGCCGCGGCCTTCTGCGGATCGTCAAACAGGTATTTCACCTGCGGGTGTCCGCGCTCGAAACACGAAGGCGCGCGCGGGCCGATCACGCCGTCGATCTCCCCCTCGGCGAGCAGGTTCGAAATCGTGCGGCCTTCCGGCGCGTTTTCCAGCACGACGCCCTCGGGCAGCTTGAGCGAGATTTTTTCCACGCGCGTCGGATCTTCGTAACCGCCGCGTACCCAGCGGATATCCGAGGCCTTCACGCCGTACTCTTGCTCGAGAAACATCCGCACCCACACGTTGGCCGTGAGCTGATACTCGGGCACGCCAATGCGTTTGCCCTTGAGATCTTCTGGCCGATCGATGCCGCGATCCGCGCGCACATAGACCGAGCTGTGGCGAAACGCACGCGACGGAAAGATGGGCACAGCAATATACGGCGACGTGCCCGCTGCCGTCTTCACCGAATAGCTGCTGAGCGAAAGCTCGCAAATATCATAGTCGGCATGGCGGAATGCCCGGAAGAAGATCTCTTCTGGATCCTGCAGCATGAACACGGGATCCACGCCGTCGATCTGCACGTCCCCGTCGATCAGCGGGCGCATCCGGTCGTAGTTGCCCACGGCGATAGAGAGTTGAAGCTTGCTCATTTCTGTTCCTTTCACAATGAAATTGCTTGATGCCGCATCCGGCGTCACGCGTTGCGTTTTTGCTGTTCTCGAGGCACGCCGATCAACACGGCCACACCGCCGGCAAATGTCAACAAGGCCACCAGCAGGATGCCCGCCGAGAAACTGCCGCTCACGCTTTTTACCCAGCCGAGGACGATAGGCGCGAAAAAAGCGCCCACCTGTCCAAGGCTGCTGATTACGCCAATACCGCCGGCGGCTGCCGTGCCTTTGAGGTAGGTCGGCGGGATGGTCCAGATAATGGCCGCAGCGGCGAAATAGCTGATCGAGACGAGGCTCAGGCAACCGATTGCAGCCGGCCAGTGCTTCGCGACGAGGGTGAGGAGAACGGCGCCCGCGGCACCCGCCGTCGTCACCGTGACGAAGTGCCAGCGGCGCTCCAGCCGCAGGTCCGAGCTGCGCGCGATGAACAGCATCGCAATGGCGCCGACGATATAAGGCAGCGCCGACATGAAGCCGATCTGCAACAGGTTGGAAACGCCCGCCTGTTTGATGATCGTGGGCGTCCAGTAGTTAAGGATGGTTCCGCAAATGGGCACCGTGGCCCAGCCTGCGGCGATCACGTAGACGCGCGGATCGCGCAGCGCGGCGAGGAGCGTGCTCGGCGAGTTGTGCGGCTTGCCGCGACCTTCCTCATCCAGCGCGCCAATGACAATGCGCTTTTGATCCTCGGTCAGCCACTTCGCATCTTGCGGCCGGTCGATCAGATAAAAGTAGGCGACGACGCCGGCGACCACGGCAGGCAATCCTTCGAGGAAGAACAGCCACTGCCAGTTACGAAAGCCCCAGACGCCCATGAAGTTTTGCAGGATATACCCGGAAAGCGGACCGCCGACGATCCCCGCAACCGCGATCGCCAGCAGGAACCGCGACGTGATACGCGCACGGCGCTTCGACGGATACCAGTAGGAGAGGTAGAGGATGATGCCAGGCCAAAAGCCCGCCTCGGCCGCGCCGAGGAGCGTGCGGGCGAGATAGAACTGCCATGGCGCGCTCATGAACGCCATGGCAGTGGAAATGCCGCCCCACAGCAGCATGATCCGCGTGACAGTCTTGCGGGCGCCAATGCGCCGCAGCAACAGCGTGCTCGGCACTTCGAGCAGGATGTAGCCGATAAAAAACAGACTCACGCCGAGGCCATACGCGGCGTCGCTCAAACCGAGATCGTGCTTCAGTTGCAACTGGGCGAAGCTGACGTTGACGCGGTCGAGATAGTTGAGGACCCAGCACAAGAACAGGAAGGTCATCAACCTCAGCGTGATCTTGCGGTAAGTCGCCTCCTCAGCCGCTGAATCGGCTACGCCAGGCAGGGATATGTCCCCGGAGTGCAACGTTGAATGTGCCATGTCTGAATCTCTCCGAATTTCACTCTGGATACCGGCTGGAACAGTGTTCCTCTCGCCATATAATTAGACCTCTAATATTCAGGTTACGGCGGCTTTATGCCGCTGGCAAGCACGGGTTTATACCGAGAGCAAGATCGCGAAGTATCACGATTCTCGACTTGCATTATTAGATATCTAGCAATATGATGCAATGCGTGTTGAGGCATACACCAACCGGATCGGTCAGAAGGAGACAGACATGACGACACCCCAGGAAGACGGCTTTCTTTGTCTGAAGATTGCAGGCAAGCAGAAGATCGCCCGTGACATCTGGCGCTTTGAACTGACCGACCCGCACGGCGCGCCGTTGCCGCCATTCGAGGCGGGCGCGAACTTGACCGTCGTGGTGCCCAACGGCTCGCGCCGCAGTTATTCGCTGTGCAATGACTCGCAGGAGCGCAATCGCTATGTCATCGCGGTGAAGCGTGACAGCAACGGACGCGGCGGCTCGATGAGCTTCATCGACGATACGGCCGAGGGCGACGTCGTGAACGTCTCTTTGCCTCGCAACGAATTTCCCCTCGATGAGCGTGCCAAGTCATTCATTCTCGTTGCGGGCGGTATCGGCATTACGCCGATGCTGTCGATGGCGCGGCAGTTACGCGCGCAAGGCCTGCGCTCGTTCAAGCTGTACTATCTCGCGCGCGATCCGGAAGGCACGGCGTTCTTCGATGAACTCACCAGCGACGAATGGCGTTCGGACGTGAAGATTCATCACGATCACGGCGACCCGGCGCAAGCATTCGACTTCTGGCCCGTATTCGAGAAGTCGAAGTCGGCACAACACGTGTATTGCTGTGGCCCGCAGGCGCTGATGGACACCGTGCGTGACATGACTGGCCACTGGCCGTCGGGCACGGTTCACTTCGAGAGCTTCGGTGCAAGCAATGCGAATTCGCGCGAAAACACGCCGTTCACTGTGCGGCTGTCACGCAGCGGCGCGTCGTTCGACATTCCCGCCAGTCGCTCGATCCTCGAGGTGCTGCGCGACGCGAGCGTGCACGTACCGAGTTCGTGCGAAAGCGGCACCTGCGGCTCGTGCAGGACGGGGCTGTGTGCGGGCGAGGCGGATCATCGGGATCTCGTATTGCGCGACGACGAGAAAGAAACGCAGATCATGGTCTGCGTGTCGCGTGCGAAGTCCGCGGAGCTAGTTCTCGATCTTTGAGTTTCGCGGGGCGAATTACCAACGCGTCGAGCATCGCTCGCCGCGTTTTTTTGCATTTGCAGCATTCCCGGCCAGTGGGTCCAGCCGGGCTTTCACGCGCAATCAGATCGATCGTCTGAACACGACAGGCTTGCCGCCCATCGCCTGCTTCGTCATCCATGCCGCCAGCGCCGAGTCCAGGTAGTCCGCGTGACCGGGAAACCACTCGAAAAGATGCAGGCCGAGATCTCGTGCCAGTTCTGCGCCGGCCCGGCCTTCCGCGATTGCCGCCTTCACCTCACCGACCGACTTCAGCACCGCCGCATGTTCGTCGATGTGGCAGTCGCGTGGCGGGAAGTTCGTCGCGCGCATCCATTCGTCTTCCTGATCAAAATGGCTGACCGCGTGCACCTCGAATGCCTCGATGGCAGCCAAGGCGGTAGCGTCCGAGCAGGTCACCATTGCGCGCGCCACATCGTAGAATTCTTTATGCACATCATCCATTGGCGTGAAGCCCAGCAGCCGCGCGTCGGACCAGACCATGCTGTTATCGCTGGTCCGCTCCGGGGCTTCAAGGTTTCTTGCTCGCTCCATTGTGCTCATTGCTTTGTTCCCACTGCGTTAGAGTAATCCACCGGTCGCACCCCTCAGCGCCGGCACCATGTTGCCGAGTATAGACGGGGACCAGGTAACTGCAAAAATTCGATCGAAGACGGCCCACAGGATAACGCTCGCCACCACCGACATGAGTATGGACGTCCGCCAGCGTTCGGCAAACTCGAAACGCGCGAGCATCATCACGAGAACGAACAGCGCCGGTATCAGGCCGATGCCATAACCCAGCGCCAGTCCACCGGTAATCCAGAGGAAGAAGCGCAGGCCCCGGCTACGTACCAGGTGTGCCGGTACCGGCTCAGCGTGCTGCGGCAGGTCGTGCGCGTTCGACGTTGCGGCAGCTACCGCGCCGCCCTCGATCGTCACGAGCTGTCGCAGGAAGATCAACACGCAGAACAGCAACGCGGCTGATGCGGCCGTCATCGGCATCAGTCTCGCGCCGAAGTTCCAACCCCGCGCGGACCAGATCGCAGCGGCTGGAATCAGCATCATCACGAACGCAAACAGCGATCGATGATCGAAACGGCGCACGGCCCATCTCGCTTTCGTGCGCGGCGCCACGTCTGCCCCATTGCGGTTTTTCAGGCGTCGATACCCACCGCGTACGGTCGGGCCGATCACAACCCACAGCGCGGCCAGCAACACCACCAGCACGATCGGACGCGTAAAGAAGCCCGTACCGTAGACCTCGGTCGAAATGAAATAGTAGCGCTCGCACATGCTACCGAGCACCAGACCGAGAATCAGCGGCGGACGCGGCCAGTCGAGACGCTTCATTATCCAGCCGAATGCACCGGACAGTACGAGTGAGCAGATGTCACCCCAGCTCATGCTTGCGTTGAACGCACCGAGAAAGAGAATCGCAAGGATCAGCGGCAACAGCACACCTACGCGCACGGTTGCGAGCTTCGCGAACAGGCGGCTCCCCAACAAACAGATTACGGCACCCATCATGTGCGCAATTGCCAAGGTCCAGATGATCGCGTAGGTGACGCTGAGGTGCTTCGTCAGCATTTCCGGGCCGGGCGTGAAACCGTGCATCATGAACGCGCTCAACAACAACGCCATCGAGGCGCCTGCAGGCATGCCGAACGCAATGGTTGGAATCAGGTGACCGCCTTCCTTCGCGTTGTTCGAGCTTTCCGCTGCAATCACCCCGCGAATGTCGCCCCGCCCGAATGATTCAGGGTTCTTCTCTGTGCGCAGCGCGTGCGCGTACGCCATCCAGTCGATCACCGCCGAACCGACACCAGGCACTGCGCCCAGCACAGCACCTAATCCGCTGCAACGCAGGACAAGCCACCAGTGGCGCATGGCGTCGCGAATTCCATCCCACTGGCTACCGCTGACGGCTGGCGTATCCGTATGGCGCGCGATACTTGTGCGCTCGATTGCCATATCTGCCAGTTCGGGAATCGCGAAGATGCCGAGTGCGACCGGCACAAGCGGTAAATGGTCCCACAGATAAAATGACCCGAAGGTCCAGCGAAGCGTACCGGTCTGCGGATCGGAACCAACGAGTGACAGCATCAGCCCGAACGACGCGACAGCCAGTCCCTTGAGTGGCGCCTTGCCACTGAGCACCGCAATCATCGAAAGGCCGAAAATGCAAAAAGCCAGTAACTCAGCGGAGCCTACGTACATCACGAGCGTGCGCAGAAATGGCAACAGCAGCGCGAGCAGCAGCGCACCAAAAATGCCGCCCGAAAGCGAGGACATATACCCTGCACCGAACGCACGTGCCGCCTGCCCCTTGCGGGCCATCTGGTGACCGTCGATCACGGTGGCCGCCGCACCGACCGTGCCGGGCACGCCGAATAGAACAGCGGGAATCAGGTCTGATACGGTAGTCACTGCCGCCATGCCGAGCAGCAGCGCAAATGCGGTGTAGCCGTCGATATGGTAAGTGAACGGAATCAGCAACGCGAGTCCGACGATGCCGCCAAGGCCCGGCACGACACCGAGTGCGAGACCGAGTATCACGCCGCCCAGCATCGTGAGCAGCCGCATCGGGTCCATCACGATGACGAACGCATGAAGCGCAGCGTTTAGCATGAATGCCGCTCCTGTTGAATATACGCGTGCAGTGAACGCGCCAAATCATGACGAACGGACATGTTGTCGTCTCCGTTGTTACTGTATGACCCATGGCAGAGCAGCGCTGCGTTTGCCGGAATCGGCGAGTTGCAGCGCTGCCAGTCCTTGTGTTGCCGTCCGCGTTCAGCCCACAGCGCGATTCACCTTGCGGCGCAGGTAGTCGAAATTGATAGTGAATTGCTCCGGTCGCGTCACCTGATCATGCAGGCGCCGCACGTCCTCGTCCGGAAACACGGCGCCTTCACCGCCTGCCGCTTCCATCAGAAGCTGGATATGGCAGGCCTCATCGAGCGCAAGCGCGAGTATCACCGCTTCCTCGATCGTGCGACCGGCAACCGCTACACCGTGATTGCGCATCAGCACCGCTTTCGAATTGCCGAGCGCCATCGCCACGCCGCGCCCCATGTCCTCGGTGCGAATCAGGTTCATCGTGTCGGTGTAGTAGGGCACGCCATCCGCGAAGGTGCAGGCAGGCTGACTGACCATCTTCAACGGCTTGCCCGTGGCAGACAGTGCAACGGCGTGAATCGGGTGCGTGTGAATCACGCTCATCACGTCAGGCCGCGCCTTGTAGATTTCAGAGTGAATGAACACCTCGCTGTGACGCCGCCCTGCACCGCCGATCTTCTCGCCGTCCAGGTTGCACACGACGATATTCTCCGGCGTGATTTCATCGAAACCGTAGCTGTGCGGCTTCATGATGAACTTCGACGCGTCACCCGGCAAGCGCACCGACACGTGTCCGCGCGTGAAATCTCCCTGACCGTTTGTTTCGAGGATGCGGCCGGCGTCGATGAGCTTCTGTTGCGCTTCTTCAAGCGTCATAAAATCCCTCGTGCAATGGATGAACTGATGAGTTGATGGATTGCTCAATTGAACAACGGGGCGGCACCGCCCCGTTCATGTGTCTGTTGCGTTACATCCGCCCGCCAACTGCGGCCTTGGCCTTGGCGATCTGATCCGGCGAAGTCGCGTAAACGTCCTTGAGCACGGTGCTGATCTGTTGCGGCGAAACGTAACGGACTTCGACACCGAGGCTCTTCGCATCGGCAAGGAATGCCGGGTCTTTCATCGTGTCCGCGAACGCCTTGCGCAGCGCGTCAGCACGATCAGCAGGAATGCCGGGAGGCGCGGCGAACGGACGGGCGAGCGCCTGGCTTGCGGCGATAACCATCAGCACCTTTTTCGTTTCTGCGTCGGATGCAAGATCGGACAACAGCGGCACGTCTGGCAGATCCGGGTGCTTCTCAAGCGCCATCTGCACAATCAGATTGACCTTGTGGTCCCGCAGCCAGTCCGGGTGACGCATGCGCAACGTGCTCCACGACGTGCCGCATTCACCGTCGATTTCGCCACGCTGCATCGCGAGCGCACTTTCGTTACTGCCGGGATAGCCAGTCACGAGTTGCAGTTTTGCGTGAAAGAGATTCCTGATGGTATTCGCCATCACGTCCGGATCGGAACCCGCACCCTGACCGCCGAAGCGCGAGGGCTTGGTGAGCATGTCCTGGAACGTCTTGATGGGCGACGTATGCCACGTCACGCACAACGACACATCGCTGTCCATGCTACCGAGCCAGACCAGCTTGCGTGCGTCGTAGTCTGCTTCGCCGAGCAGCGGCTCTTCCGGCATCGTGCGACCGAACGTGCCAATCGTTGCGCCATCCTTGGGCGCAACGCTGTAGAGATAATTTGCCGCCTTCAGACTGCCCGCGCCCGGCATGTTTTGTGGCGTGATGGTCGGGTTGCCGGGCAGGTGATCCCCGAGGTGTTTAGCGAGCAGCCGTGCGTACATGTCATAGCCGCCCCCAACCGAGTAGCCGATGTCCATGTTCACCGTGCGGCCGCTGTAGAAGTCCTGCACACTCTCGGCGTGCGCGGTACCGAGCCATCCGGTAGATACTGCCAGTGCCGCCGGAATAATCCAGCGCCAGCGGTTACGACTCCGCCTTGTTTGCCCTTTCATCGCTTGTCTCCTGCCGCTTGTCTCATGCATACGATGTCTGAGAAAGTGCCCGGACGCTTTCAAAAACTTCCGGGCACCCGCTGTTTTTAATACTGGAAGCCTGGGACCGCTGCCTTCGCGTTGCCTTCCACGTTGCGCCCTTCGAACACCTTCACGACATCCCGCGCGATTGGCGAATACTTCGCATGCGTGCGCAGCATGAAGCTGGAGAAGCCGTCACTGTTGTGATGCTTGTCCTTCTCATTCGGCAGCACGATGCACTCGTTCTTCGCCGCGTCGCGCACGATGCCCTTGGGGTCTTTTCCGCCCGCCACGTTGCGGATCTCGCGACGCAGCATCTTTCGGTACATTGCAATGCCGATATCGGTCGAACCCAGGTTCTCCGCTGTACGATCGGCAATCGTGCCCTGGGTGATCCAGGCCATCATGTCTTGACCGTCGACGTTGTCCACGATGAATTCGCCGTCCGCATCCTTGTACGGGACGTTATACGTGTACACCTTGTCGTACAGATACCCCGGCACTTCGGCGGTCTTCGGCGGTACATACGCGTTGTACCAAAGGTGCAGTGTGTTCTCGTCATCAACCGGCACGCGAATCTGGAACGAGTAGTAGCGCGTCGCCTCGTTGCCGTTGCCCACTGCCAGCATGTTCGGGAACACGATCGGGTGACCGACCTGCCAGTCGTCTGACTGTTCCGAGTGACCTTGCAACAGACGGTGCTTGGTCATGCCGTACTCGAATTCCTTGAAGTCGATCTTCTCGTGGTGCGTGCTGATTGCGACCTTGATGCCTTCCTGCTCCTTCAGGAATTCATAGTGGTGACCGTGCAGCCACTCGGTGTGAACGGGATCGAGCGAGTTCTCCATGATCTGCAACCAGTTGATCGGCAGCACCACACGGCCCATCATGCGGATTGCACCCTTCGCAACGAAACCGTCGAATTTCGGCAGCAACGGTTTCAGTTCGGGCGGCCCCATGTACGCAAACAGCAGGCCGCCCAGTTCCTCGATCGGGTAGGAGTCCGTTGCAATGGATTTGCGGAATTCCGAACTGTCCTTCTCATTGGGCTGGTTCAGGCACTCACCGGCGCCGTTGAATTCCCAGCCGTGATAGGGGCAGCGAATGCCATTTTCCGTCGGAATACCGTGCAGGAAGGATGCGCGGCGGTGCGGACACTGTGCCGCGATCAGACCGAGTTTGCCCTGACGATCGCGGAACAGCACGAGGTCTTCGCCCAGCAGGCGCACGCTCTTTGTCCACTTGCCATCCATTTCCGACAACGCGGCGAACGGGTGCCAGTAACGGCGCATCAGGTCGCCCATCGGCGTGCCGCGCCCCACGCGCGTCAGTTCTTCATTCTGCTCTGCGGTCAACATACAGGTTTCCCTCAATGTGTTGCGGTGAAATGATTCGACGGCTAACTTTCTGTGCATCTTAAACTTAGGTGCCTAAGTAACAATGCTGGTAAACACCTACCAGACGTTTCAGCCCGACGATTCCCGGAACACGCGCTACATTGGTTCGGCTTCGCCAGGATTCATGAGGCAAGCAACACGGATTAATTGACAACGGAAACTTAGTTAGCTAAGTTTATGGCACTCGCACCCGGAGAATCCATGAACTCAAACTCGAAACCTTCAGGGCGTGTGCGCCTTGGCATGGTCGGATTCGGTACGGCAGCACGCGCCTTCCTGCCCGCCGTCTCCCGTCATCCTGAATTCGAACTGGCCGCCATCGTCGATCCTGTCGAGCAGATCCGCGCGCAAGCCGCTGCCGAATTCGGCATTGCGACCTACGCCCGGATCGAAGAACTGTTGCTGCATCCTGGTCTTGATTGCGTGTATGTGGGCTCGCCTACGCAGTTGCATCGCGAGCACGTGGAACTGGCATGCCGTGCCCGAAAGCATGTCCTCGTAGAGAAACCCATGGCGGCCAGCCTGGCCGATGCGCAATCGATGGTTGAGACCGCAACTATTTCGGGGGTTGTGCTGCTAGTCGGCCATTCGCACAGCTACGATGAACCCATTCACGTGATGCATAACCTGATCGCGGGCGGCGACCTGGGTGAAGTACGGATGGTGAACACCTGGTGCTACAGCGACTGGATTTATCGTCCGCGACGCCCGGATGAACTGGACGACAGTGAAGGCGGTGGCGTAACGATTCGTCAAGGCGCACACCAGTTCGACATCATCCGGCTGTTGTGTGGCGGCCAAGCGCGCACCGTGCGTGCAAAGGCGTTCGATTTTGACCCGCAGCGCAGCGCGACCGGCGCGCATATTGTGTTTATCGAATTCGCGAACGGTGCGGCGGCAACGGCTGTTTATAACGGCTACGGCCGCTTTGCCAGTACCGAGCTAGTCGGCGGCATTGGCGAATGGGGGTTTGAAGCACCTGCGCATGCCCCTGCACGCTCACGCACGGCCGCCGCGCCCGAGGACGAACTGCGCGCGAAACAGGAACGCGCAAAACACGCCATTCCCGGCCGCGCGCCCTATCAACCGCATTTCGGCCTCACGCTCGTCAGTTGCGAGCGCGGAGAAATTCGTCAGTCACCGGATGGGCTGCTCGTCTATACGGATGAGGGCGTGTCCCCGCTCAAGCTGCGCACGGACACGTCGCCGCGTGAGCGTGTGATCGCGGAGTTTTACGACGCCATCATCGGGCGCCGGCCAGCGCTGCACGATGGTCAATGGGGACTGGCCAACCTCGAGATCTGCCTGGCCGCACTGCATTCGTCACGCAATGGCTGCGAAATTTCATTGACGCACCAGTGTGCGCCCAAATCCTTTTATTCCAGGGAGACACCGGCAAGACCGGTCTAAAGAAATATGAATGACACAATGCTGCTCAATGTTACCGGCAAGGCGGCGCTTGCTGACGGCATTTACCAATTCGAATTCCGCTCGCCTGACGGCAAACCGCTACCGTCATTCACTGCCGGCGCGCATGTGCTGATCCAAACGCCGTCGGGTATCGGCCGCCGCTACTCGCTGTGCAACGCCCCGTCCGAGCGCGACCGCTATATTGTCGCGGTCAAACTCGATCCGAACAGCCGGGGCGGCTCCCTCAGCATGATCAATGACGCGAAAGTCGGCATGCGGATGAAGGTATCGGTACCGGAAAACTATTTCGCGCTCACAGACGAGGCGTCCGACTACCTGCTAATCGCGGGCGGTATTGGCATCACGCCCATGCGTGCCATGATGGCCGAACTGGATGCACGAGGTGCACGCTACCGCCTTGTGTACTGCACGCGCTCGCCCCAGACGACCGCCTTTCTCGGCGAGTTTTCATCCCTGCCGTCGTGTCGCGTGCAGGTTCACCACGACTACGGCAACCCTGAACAGTCACTCGATTTTGCGAAGCTGCTCGCAACGCGTGAAGGCAATACGCACCTGTATTGCTGCGGCCCCCGCCCACTCATGCAGGCTGTCCGTGACGGCGCGTCGGGCTGGCCATCGTCAGCGGTGCACTTCGAGGATTTCGGCACCAGCGGTTCTACTGGCGATGCATCGAGCGGCTTCACCATCACGCTACAGCGCAGCGGTATCCGCGTGCAGGTCGCGCCGGGACAAAGCATCCTGGCAGCGTTGCGTGAGTCAGGCATCGAGACGCCCAGCTCTTGCGAGGCGGGAACTTGCGGAGCCTGCCGGACGACACTTTGTTCCGGAGAGGCCGATCATCGCGATTTTGTGCTTGATGATGACGAACACGACAGCGCCATCATGATTTGCGTTTCGCGCGCGAAGTCGGATGAACTGGTCCTTGATCTTTAATTCCTGAAGGAGACAGTGTGAGCAAGTTGCCACTTTCGGTTGCGGTCGGACCCTACGACCGCATGCGCCCCCTGGTTGATGGAGACGTGCAGATTGAAGGCGTCGATCCGACGTTCATGCTGCAGGAGCCTGAGGAAATCTTTTTCCGTGCGTTCCGCCATGCCGATTACGATATCTGCGAGCTGTCGCTGAGCAGCTATTGCGTCAAGACCGCAGCGGGCACGTCGCAGTATGTCGCCGTGCCCGTCTTCCCGTCGCGCGCGTTCCGTCACACGTCCGTGTACGTCAACACGAACGCCGGCATCAACAAGCCGGAGGACTTGAAGGGCAAGCGCATCGGCGTGCCCGAATATCAACTGACCGCGAATGTCTGGGTGCGCCTCTTTCTTGAAGAGGAGTACGGTGTAAAACCGTCTGACGTGACCTGGGTGCGCGGTGGCTACGAGGACCCGGCGCGTGTCGAGAAGATCACGCTGAATCTGCCTGCGGACGTGAAGCTGGAGCACGCACCCGAAGGCAAGACGATTTCCGGCATGCTCGAAGCCGGTGAAATCGATGCGTTGATCGGCCCGCGTGCGCCGTCGTGTTTCGATCGCGGCGCCCCGAACGTGAAGTATTTATTCGACAACCCGCAGGCAGTGGCCGCCGACTGGTATCGGCGCACGAAGCTGTTCCCGATCATGCACACGCTCGGCATCCGCCGCACCCTCGTTGAACAGCACCCGTGGCTACCGATGTCGGTGACGAAGGCATTCGAGAAGTCGAAAGCGGTTGCGCTCGCGCGCCTGTCCGACACGTCCGCTACCAAAGTCACGCTGCCGTTCATCGAAGACCAGTTGCGCGCTGCCCGCAAGCTGATGGGTGAAGACTTCTGGTCATACGGGTTCGCCGCGAACGAACACGCGATGAACCGCTTCCTGAAGCGTCATCATGAAGAAGGTTTGTCCAGTCGTCTGCTCGACGCGAAGGAATTGTTCCATCCCGCCAGCCTGGAAAATTTCGGCATTTAATCCCGTTTCAATCAGGAACAGGGCTGCGTTGTGCGCGGCCCGATTCCCGACGGGCCGGCGACCTGGGGAGCGCTTTCGGCGCGGTTTGGGCGCCGGGAGTCGCTCCTGTTTCATTGCATCAGAAACGTTTTTCGAGTCCGAGGCGCACGTAAGCCTGGTGATTCGTTGCAGACGGCGTGATGTTGTAGATCGACGCAACAGCATCATGCCCGGTTGAATCCGTACCGCTTGCCTTCTGATAGACACCAAGCAGATAAACCAGCGTCGTCCTGGAGAGTGCGTATTGCGCGCCAAGTGCGGCCTGATTGTACGATGCCCCCGTGTGACCGCTCACGCCGGACGTCTTCGTGTACTCGTACACGGCACCGAGCGTGAAAGCAGGCGTTGCCTGCCACGTGACGTTGATTTCACCCGTATTGAAGGTTGCGGTTCCGCTGATGCCGCCTGCGGGAACCGGTCCGGCCGAATGATCACCGAGGCCCCGGAACTGCGTATTCGAGTAGTTCGCGCCGAGCTTCACCGATTCTATCTGGTACGCCGCGCCGACCGCGATTGCCTGCAACGAATTCGCAGATGCAAATCCTGTCGTCACGGGCGAGCCTGCGAAATTCGCACCCGGTACGCCACGCGATACAGCAGCGGGCGCACCGGTATCCCCCCAGAACGAGACATTGGGCTGACGCACGTTCAGGTAGCCAACGCCAGCGGTAAAAGGACCGTGCTCATAGCTTGCGCCGAGCGAATAAATCTGGTTGCGCGAGATGTCGCCCGGCACTCCGCCGATCCCATACAGACCGCCGACACGAAAGCCGTAAAATTCTGGACTGGTGTACTTGATCGAACTGTTGGTACGATTGGTGTGCGCCATCTGGTCAACGTCGCCGGGGTGCGCAAGAGGCGGTCCGCCCCACGTATTGGCAACGGCAAACGGATTGACAAATTCCACAATCGAATCGTACTGGCGGCCCAGCGTCACGGTGCCGTAGTGCTTGTCCGCCAGTCCGACGTAAGCCTGACGACCGAACATCAAACCACCCTGTCCGAGCTTGCCGTTCGTTATGTCGAATCCGTTCTCAAGCCGGAATACCGCAGCCAGCCCGCCGCCCAGGTCTTCCCTGCCCAGCAACCCGAAGCGACTGCCGTTCAACATGCCCGAGGTCATGTTGACAAGCTGTTTGCCGCCTGCGTTGCTCGTGTAGTTCACACCTACGTCGAGCAAGCCATACAGTGTCACGCTGCTTTGCGCGAATGCTGTACCGGCAACGCCTAGCCCGGCACCCAGAACAATCCACTTCTTCATAAGGTCTCCTTCGTTGATATTCGTCTCGCCGCATTCCTGTCAAGACAGGAACTTCGATACACCGCAGGCGACGCAAGAACGGCACGCCTCAACTTTTGGACGCGCCCCCGCTGGCTCACCTTGTTTTACTTAGCTACCTAAGTTATAATTCTCCAATACTACCATCTTCACAAAACACATGACTGCTAGGGTTAACTCAAATACACAGCCCATGCAATCACGGCCTCGGTTTATCAGAAACAATTTTTTGCTTAGGTAACTATTACGATGGCGTACCTAACTCACGGAGTGCACCAGATGAACTCAGCCAGACTCGAGGCACCGAAATCCGCATCGCGCGTGGTCAATGACGAGCGCATCGCGCATCTGATCAAGGACGCTTACCGTGGCTTGTCGAGTGCGCTACAAACCCGCCTGAGGGTGCATGGTGTGATGTATGGCCACTGGACGTTCCTGCGCATCCTCTGGCAGACGGACGGCATTACGCAGCGGCAATTGAGCGAGCAGGCAGGCGTCAAGGAACCCACGACTTTCTCGGCACTGCAGTCGATGGAGAAGCTCGGCTACGTCACGCGCCAAAAAATGCCGGACAACCGCAAGCAGGTCAGGGTGTTTCTCACGCCCAAGGGCGCATCGTTGCGTGCGTTGCTGGTCCCTGCCGCGGAGGAGGTCAACGAGATCGCACTTGCCGGCATTCCGGTAAAAAATGTTGCCGTCATGCGCGAGACACTGCTTGCGATCATCGACAACCTTGCGCGCGCCAACGCCTTTGCACAGAACGATGCGCAAAGCGACGAACCCACCGCATAGCACCTCCCCATGCAACAGTCCGCGACAGCGCAGGATGGATTGACCGGCGGCCGGCTTTATTTCGGCGTACTTGCCATTTCACTTGCGACTGCGCTTGGCATGCTCGACAGCGTGATTGCAAACGTGGCATTGCCGACCATCACGAAGACGATTCACACCAGCCCGTCCGAGTCAGTGTGGATCGTCAACGCGTACCAGCTTTCGATCGTCATGTCGCTGCTGCCGCTGTCGTCGCTGGGTGACCGTGTGGGCTACGCGCGCATCTATATCGGAGGCCTTGCGCTTTTCACGTGTTCATCGCTGATGTGCGCGATGTCGCAGTCGCTTGATGCGCTTATCTTCGCACGCGTCTTGCAGGGCTTTGGTGCAGCAGGTATCAGCAGTGTTAACACCGCACTCGTCAAGACGATTTATCCGTCGCGGCTGCTCGGTCGTGGTGTAGGCATCAATGCTTCGATCGTCTCGATTTCTACCGCTGCCGGCCCCACGATTGCGGCGGCGATTCTGTCCGTTGCGCCCTGGCCGTGGTTATTCGCAATCAACGTCCCGCTTGGGCTTATCACGCTCTTCGTCAGTTTCTCGGCGCTACCCCGTCCACCTATAACCCAAACACCCTATGACTATGGCAGCGCCCTGCTGAATGCGGCAGCGTTCGGCCTGCTCGTGCTCGGCGTGGATCGCATGGGTCACAGCAATGGTATCAGCGCAGGCGTCGTAGTCCAGCTTGCCGTAGCGGCACTTTGCGCGTGGCTGCTCGTGCGTCGCGAGAGGGGCCGTCCACAACCGCTGCTCCCAGTGGACCTGCTGCTCAGGCCAGCATTTCTTCTCGCCGTGCTCACTTCGATCTGCTCTTTCACCGCGCAGATGCTGGCGTTCGTGTCACTGCCTTTTATGCTGCAGGACGCGCTTGGGCATAGCGCAATGGAAACGGGCGCGCTGATTACGCCGTGGCCGCTCGCCATCATTATCGTGGCCCCCCTCGCAGGCACGCTGTCGAACCGTTACGAGGCGGGCGCGCTCGGGGGTGTTGGACTTGCCATTCTGGCCGTCGGTCTGGCGCTGCTCGCGATGTTGCCTGCTCACCCGACTTCGGTCGATATCGGCTGGCGCATGGCGGTGTGCGGGATCGGTTTCGGATTGTTTCAGACGCCGAACAACCGGGCGATTCTGGCAGCCGCGCCGCCGGGTCGCACGGGCAATGCGAGCGGCATGATCGGCACGTCACGCACGCTCGGCCAGACCCTCGGCGCTGTACTGACCGCGCTTATCCTGATGATTGCACCGGGTCACGCAGGTCCGATCGCTTTGACTGCTGGAGCCATCTTCGCCACGGCTGCCGCGATGCTCAGCCTTTCCCGCCTGGTGCGGCGCCGCCCGATTTGAGAAACGCCATATCACACGATGCACGCGTCGGCCCCACCCGCCGCCAGGATGCCGCCCATACCTGAGCGCTATCCAGCCGTGCGGGTGGTGCGAGACGTCTAGCAAGGCGTGCTTACTGTTTCGCTACCGCGAATGCATAAAGCTTGTGGTTATCGCCTGCATACGGCAGCCCGAGAACCTTGGTGTGATAACCGGAGCCCCAGTAGACTGTGCCGTCAACGATCGCCGCACCAGACACGACGGCACCGCCGCTCTCGAAGCTCCATTTGATTTCGCCGGTCGACGCATCGAGCGCATACATGTTCGCGCCACTGCCCGCGAGCGACCCGGCATAGACCACGCCGTTAGCCTCGGACATCGCCATGGTGTCCATCATCTCCTGCGGATCGGCCGTGCGCCAGAGCACCTTGCCCGTTGCGGCATCAACCGCCGCCCATATGCCGCCCTTGGTCGTCGTCTTGCCCGGAGGCGAGTTCACAGCGATGGACTCGTGATTCAGATTGCCGATCGACACATAAATGCGCTTGCCGTCGGCGGCCGTGCCCCAGAGCATGCCGCCCAGCAGACTGCCGGGACCGACCTGGGTATGCCACACGACCTTGCCCGTCTTCGGATCGAGCGCCCAATAGACGCCGCTCTTCGCGCCAGCGCCAAGCAGCGTGCGCTTATGGCCGGCGATGGTCGTCGTATACAGGTTGGGCCCCGAGCCGAAGTCGTAATCCGGACCATCGTTGTGGTCGAAATTCGTCGACATGTCGGCAGGCAGCGTGGAGGTGGCCCACGCGATCTTTCCGGTCTTCAGATTAAGTGCAACGAAGCTGTCGATGTAATTGTCGGCCACCGGCTTCTTGCAGTCCTTTTGCGTCGGGGCCCTGCAGACACCACTCGGGACGGAAAAGTTATTGCCGGTCGTGACATACAGGAGACCGGTCTCGCGATCGACAACCGGGGTATTGCTCCAGACCGAACCGCCGGTATAGCCATCGGGCACCATGTACGTTTTCCACAGCAGCTTGCCGGCCGTTGCGTCGAGCGCCACGACGCTGCCCCGGTACTTGGTCGGGGCGTCGATCGCCTCGGACCGCGACGATACCCCGACGTAGACGACGCCGTTGTCGACGACCGGCGAACTGGTGACGATGGCGGTCGGATCGGAATCGATCTGGGTGCGCCACAGCGGCGAGCCATCGTCGGCCTTGATGCCCAGCATGTACGCGCCGGTCGGATTGTTGGCGATCTGCGTGCCCTGCCCGATCACCAGCGTACCCTTCCAGTACGCCGGGCTCGTGCGCGAAGCGTCGTTGGGAATGCCACTATAGTCGCTGATCTTCTTGTGCCACTTTACCTGCCCTGTCGAGGCATCGACGGCCCACAGCGAGCCGCCGAAGTCGGGAACATAGACGACCCCGTCGACTACCGTCGGCGTTGCGGACACGTTGCCATCCGTCTCGAGTGACCATCGCGGCGCCAGCTTCGCTACGTCGTTCGGTCCGATCGCATGCTCGCCTAGGGCGCTGCGCGTATCGTGCGGATTCTGCCCGCCCATCGGCCAGTCCCCCACGCTTTGCGCTGCAGCGGGCGCAGCGGTCGTGAGGCCTGCGATCAGTGCGATGGCCGCCACGATAGCTGGATTGCGCCAGCGTAACTGCGAAGGCCGATATGTGCCTTTCCTGTTGAACGCGTGTTGCATTTTTCGCTCTCCATGAGACGGTTGACGATGCGACCGACACCATTTCGGCCACCTGACAAAAAAGCCCTGACTGGCTGTGTGTGCATGGAAAATGTCGAATACCAGTCGCGAGCAACAGCAACGCACGATAATTGAGCGGACACCGCCGACGGTCCTGTCGCTGTCTGTTCCCGACCATCCTGCGGTATTCAGTTTTTATTTCAGAACGTATGCATCATGCCGACGTATGTCGTGACCTGCGATTCGCCGACGAGCGGATTCGTGGTTGGCGTTTCGCCCAGCGGCGTCGCGAATACCGAGAAATTCGAGCGACTCCCGTTGCGCACATAGCCGACCGTACCGTACAGGAAGGTACGCTTGCTCAGGTTGTAAGTCGAGCCCAGCGCATACAAAGTCGCATGGCCGCCTGGGTCGTGGGTGGCGTCGCCGTCGCCACCGCGCACGCGAACGTAGTAGGCTGCGCCCGTCGCCGCCCAGCGCGGCGTTGCCTGCCACGTCACGCCGAGCCAGAAGTGGTCCGCGCTATCCGCGAGGCCGGCGGGCGTGTCCGGCGCGGCATAGTGCGTCCATGCCGTCTGAATCGTGAACCTGGCGACACGCACGTTGCCGCCAACGAAATATTCACGAGAGCTCGTGAAGATATTGCTAAACTGCCCGCTCGAATCGCGCAACTCGTCGTAGATGCCACGCGCATCGAAATACGGTGAGCGGTACGTGAGCATGATGCCGTCCGAGCGGCCGAACTCGCCCGACGCACCCTTGTTGAAGCCGCTCGCCTGGTTGCCGAACGCGTACTGCGCTTGCACGTCGAAGCCGTGAAAAACCGGGCTGTGGTACTCCACGTTATTGCTGGTCTGCTGCCAGTTGCGCCCGCGCACGAGCGACGCCGACGACACCGCCTGCTGCACGAACGGGTCGAACGCCCATACGCCGTCGCTATCGATGAACAGGTTGCGCCCGGCCTGCAACTGCCCCCAGGTATCGTCCTTCAGGCCCACATATGCACGCCTCGAAAAGAGCCGCCCGCCGCCGGTGGTGCCGTTCATCACCTGCAGCGCGGTTTCGAGATTGAACACCGTAGCCAGTCCGCCGCCCAGGTCCTCGTTGCCGCGCAGCCCGAGCATACTCGTGCCCCAGTCGCCACCCTCTGCGCTCCAGCGCGTGCGGGTCTGATCCTGGGCTGTGGTGACGTGTTGCAGGTACTCGAAGCCGGCGTCGACGCGGCCGTACAGTGTCACGCTAGTCTGCGCCCAAGCCACGGGCGCGATTAACCCCAACAACACGGCAACAGAGATTCTCTTTCTCATCGATCTCTCCAACGACAGCTGCCCCATTGGTCATGTTTGCGGCTCTTTCTTGTCAGAATAGCATTTCATTTATCAAAAACTCAAGCTGACAACCGATCTGGATTTAAGATTTGGACTTAAATGCAATTTTCAGAAATTGATCCATTCCATTTTTTACATCGACCTTCCAATCATTCTCATGTCGCAGTCTTTCGTGGTCCGGTTGTAACTTAGGTTTCCTGACATATTGAGTTCAGCTTGATCTTCCCGGTAACGTCAGGCAGGCTTACAGGAGACGATGCAATGGGCAGAATTTTGCTACGATAAAGTCGTCGTCCGTTTCGGTCGACGCGAACGGAACGGTGAGCCGGCTAACAGCACAGCAGGCGAACAGCATTCACGTTCGCTGTTTTGAGTACGGCAACCGTGCTTTGACTCCCGCTTTCCAACCCGCTGTCTGAAAGTTGAAAGGAGAATTGCCTGTGTGGACCAAACCTGCCTATACTGATCTGCGCCTCGGTTTTGAGATCACGATGTACATCGCAAACCGCTGATGCCAGTTGCACGCGATCTGCCCCAAAGCCTCGGTCTACCGGGGCTTTTTTCTTCCGCACATGGAGTTCATACACCATCCCCGGATACGCATGCACATTCAAATTCTCGGGTCGGCCGCAGGCGGCGGCTTCCCACAATGGAACTGCAACTGCGCAAACTGCGCCGGCTTTCGCAATGGCAGCGTCAATGCGCTCCCTCGGACTCAATCGTCGATCGCGCTGTCGGACGACGGCGCGACGTGGATAATATGCAACGCGTCCCCGGATATTCGCGCCCAGTTGCACGGATTCACGCCGATGCAGCCTGGCCGTGCGCCGCGCGACACGGGCATCGGCGCGATCGTGCTGATGGACAGCCAGATCGACCATACAGCAGGTCTTCTCAGCTTGCGCGAAGGCTGTCCGCTCGACGTCTGGTGTACCGATATGGTCTACGAAGACCTGACAACCGGTTTCCCACTCTTCAACATATTGGAGCACTGGAATGGCGGCCTACGGCGGCATCGGATCGAGCTTGGGCGCAGCTTCACAATTCCCGCGTGCGCCAGCCTGGTCTTCCAGCCGCTGACGCTGCACAGTTCGGCGCCGCCCTACTCGCCGCATCGCAGCAAACCGCATCCAGGTGACAACATTGGCCTGCTCGTCGAGGACCAGCGCTCTGGCGGCAAACTCTTCTATGCGCCCGGCCTCGGCGAAGTGGATATGGCGCTGCTGCGCCATATGGAGGACGCTGATTGCCTCCTGGTGGATGGCACGCTCTGGACCGACGACGAGATGCAGCAGCGCGGCGTCGGCACGCGCACCGGACGAGAAATGGGCCATCTCGCGCAGCGTGGCGCGGGCGGCATGCTGGAAGTGCTCGAACATGTCCCTCGGCCGCGCAAGGTGCTCATTCACATCAACAACACCAATCCGATCCTCGACGAGGATTCGCCCGAGCGGGCCGAACTGAAACGCCGCGGTATCGAAGTCGCATTCGACGGCATGAGCATTACCCTTTGAAAGCGGCAGCAATCGCTCGATCTGCGATATTGAATCTTCCGGAGCCTTTCGATGAACCCATCGGCCCTTTCTCCCGAGCAGTTCGAACAGGCATTGCGTGCCAAGGGCGCGTACTACCATATCCACCACCCGTATCACGTCGCGATGTACGAAGGACGCGCAACACGCGAGCAGATCCAGGGGTGGGTCGCCAATCGCTTCTACTACCAGACCAATATCCCGCTGAAGGACGCGGCGATTCTCGCTAACTGCGGGGACCGCGACGTGCGCCGCAAGTGGGTCCAGCGCCTGCTCGACCACGACGGCGTAGCTGGCCACGACGGCGGCATTCAGGCGTGGCTACGGCTCGGCGACGCCGTTGGCCTTGATGCTGACCAACTCCGTTCAGAGGAACTGGTGCTGCCCGGCGTGCGCTTCGCCGTGGATGCCTATGTCAACTTCGCGCGGCGAGCGACGTGGCAGGAGGCGGCTAGCAGCTCACTTACGGAACTATTCGCGCCGCAGATTCACCAGTCGCGGCTCGATACCTGGCCGCAGCACTACCCATGGATCGACCCGCATGGATACGAGTACTTCCGCACGAGACTCGGCCAGGCCCGCCGCGACGTTGAACACGGCCTGCAGATCACGCTCGCCCACTACACGACGTACGAAAGCCAGCAACGCGCGCTGGAGATCCTGCAATTCAAGCTCGACGTCCTGTGGACAATGCTGGACGCCATGTCGATGGCTTACGAACTGCACCGCCCCCCTTACCACACCGTGACGGATCAACGGGTCTGGCACGGAGGGATCGCATGATGAGTTTCGATCGCACCCGAATCCCGGATTGGCGACGCGGCTATCGTTTTCAGTTTGAGCCGGCGCAGAACGCCCACGTCGTGCTGTACCCCGAGGGCATGGTCAAACTCAATGAAAGTGCCGCTGCAATCGGCTCTCTGATCAACGGCCTGCGCAGCGTCGTTGAAATTATCGCGCAGCTCAGCCAGCAATACCCTGGCGTCCCCGAACTCGCCGAGGATGTCGAGCAGTTCATGGAGGTTGCCCATGCAAAGCACTGGATCGAATTCGCTTGACGACGCAGCCGCAAAAATGCGGCAAACGCCGCAACAGCCGCCGTCGCCCAGCGAAACCGTCGGGTTGCCACTCTGGCTACTCGCAGAGCTAACCTACCGCTGTCCGCTGCAATGCCCGTACTGCTCGAACCCACTGGATTTCGCACTTCAAGGCGCCGAACTCACCACAGACGAATGGTTGGGTGTTATCACTGAAGGGCGGCAGCTAGGGGCTGCGCAAATCGGCTTTTCGGGCGGAGAGCCACTGGTACGCACAGATCTTCCTGAATTGATCGGCGAGGCGCGACGGCTCGGCTACTACACCAACCTGATCACCTCCGGCATCGGCTTGACGGAGCAAAAGATCGCGGACTTTCAGCGTGCCGGGCTCGATCATATCCAGATTAGCTTCCAGTCGAGCGACGAGCAGATCAACAACATGCTCGCCAACTCGCACAAAGCGTTTGCACAAAAACTCGCAATGGCCCGCGCCGTCAAGGCGCATGGCTATCCGATGGTGCTGAACTTCGTGATCCATCGGCACAACATCGATCATATCGAGCGAATCATTGAGTTATGCATCGCACTCGACGCCGATTTCGTGGAGCTGGCCACCTGCCAGTTCTATGGCTGGGCCTACCTGAACCGCGCCGGCCTCCTGCCGACCCGCGAACAACTCGCGCGCGCCGAGCGTATAACGAACGAATACCGTGCACGGCTCGCGGCCGAGGGCCATCCGTGCAAGCTCATCTTCGTGATGCCCGACTATTATGAGGAACGACCCAAACCGTGCATGAGCGGCTGGGGCAGTCTGTTTCTGACCGTCACGCCAGACGGGACCGCATTGCCGTGCCACGGCGCGAGGCAGTTGCCGATCACATTCCCCAACGTGCGCGATCACGATCTGCGCCACATCTGGTACGAGTCGTTCGGCTTCAACCGTTACCGTGGGCGCGACTGGATGCCCGAGCCATGTCGGTCGTGTAGCGAAAAGGACGAGGACTTCGGCGGCTGCCGTTGCCAGGCCTTCATGCTAACGGGCAATGCCGCCAATGCCGATCCCGTATGCGGAAAATCCCCGCATCACGGTGTCATCGTCAATGCTCGCACAGAAGCACTGGGCTTGCCCCCCGCCGTGCAGCAACTGGTGTTTCGCAACGAAAGGAATTCCCGCCGTGTTTCCGGTGTCTGAATCGTCTTTATCGACGACCGGCCTGGATGGGTTCAGGCAGCGGCTGAAACGAGCCCACTTGCAACTCCGCTATGCAATTCGGCGAAGCTTGAAAACGTCAGCCTTTTCGACAGCGCTGACGCCGCTCGCATGAAAGTCCAGGATATGGCGACTCGTTGGCTGCCCGCCATCCGGTCCCAGTCGAACGCGGCCAGGTGTTCAACGCTGGCCTCGCGGCCAGCGTATCCGTCATTGATGTGCAGGCGTAGCGGCCGTGGCAGGCACGGCATCGTGGAGGTCATCGAGATCACGTCCCCGCGTTTCCGGCAGGTAGTAAGTCGTAACCACGCCGATCAGGCTCAGAATCGCGACGTACGCGGCGAGCGGAATCCATGCAAGAATCGTCCCTTCCTTTCCACCCCAATGGGTCGTCGCCCACGCGATAATCGACGCGCCGATGAGCGGCGCCACGCCGCCCGCGACAACAGCCGACAACTCGCGTCCGACGGCCACGCCTGCATAGCGATGCTGCGCACCAAAGAGCTCGGGAAGAAACGCGCCCTGCGTAGCGAACATACCCCACACACCGGCGAGAGCGACACATAGCATCGTGATGCTCGCGGCTGCATTGCCCAGGCTCAGCACCCACCAGGTCGGAAACGCGAGAAACAGTTGATAGAGCGCGAAGGCACGATAGACGCGCACGCGACCGAAGCGGTCACTCAGCATGCCCGCCAATGGGATGATGATCGCGCCCGACACACCGGCCAGCAGCAGCGCGACGGCGCCAATCTGTCCGTGCAGGCCGGTCGCAGTGGCGATATAGCTGATCGCAAGCGACTGGTAAATCGACGAGCCGCCATTCTCCGCCATGCGCAGGCCGATCACTTTCAGCACCATCGGCTTCGAGTGCCGCATCAGATGTGTCAACGGGCTGTCCTTCACCTGGTGACGGGCTTCGAGTTTCGAGAACGACGGCGACTCCTTGAGCCGCAGGCGGATCCAGATCGCAACCACAATGATGACGGCGCTCAACAGGAATGGGACGCGCCACAGCCACGATTGCGAAAGGTCTTCGACGCGCACCAGTGCGAAGTAAATCGCCGCCGCCATCACGGTGCCGAGCAGCACGCCCATGAACGGCAGCGCAGCGAAGTAGCCACGGCGCTTCGCGGGTGCGTATTCCGCCATCAGTACGGCGGCACCCGCCTGCTCCGCGCCAGCGCCGAGCCCCTGCAACAGACGGCAGCCGATGAGCAGGAGCGGCGCCCAGATGCCCGCACTCGCGTAGGTGGGCAGAACGCCGATCAACGTACTGGCGATGCCCATTATCAAGATCGTCGCCATCAGCACGAATTTGCGTCCGTAACGGTCGCCGAGCGCGCCGAATATGACCCCGCCAACAGGCCGGACGGCAAAGCCGAGAAAATACGCGCCAAAACTTGCAATCAGCCCCATCGCAGGATCGCTCGACGGAAAGAACAAGCGGCCAAATATCAATGCGGACGCGAGGTTGTACAGCGCGAAGTCGTAGTACTCGAGCGCGCTGCCGATCGAGGCCGCCCACGCAGCCCGATACAGATCGGCAGTCGTAACGTCATAGCGGCTTGCGCTTTCGCCGGCCATTGACGGGCGCGCGCTGATGGCCGGTTCGGCCGCAATGGAATGCTGATGCTTCATTTCGTCTCCTTCAAATCTCCAGGCCGCGACCGTGCCATGCGCACGGCGCGGGTTGTCGTCGATGCCGTTGACCAGCCTCCTCTGACGTGAGGCTCCGGTTGCATCCCCTCTTTATGCTTCGCTTGTTGCGCTCTGCGACGCTGCGAGTGCTTCCACCCGCTCTATCTCGTCGAGCAGGGCGACGCTCATGACATCGAGCGGCGCCGGCTTGCCCGTGTACAGCTCGATCTGTCCGCAGAACTGATGCAGCAACATTCGTGTGCCGTCGACGACACGGCATCCGATCGCGGCTGCATCGCGAATCAATTTCGTGCGCACCGGTAAAAACGCAGCGTCCATCACGAAGAGATGGGATTGAAGTTGCCGCGCCACCAATGGGTTGACGTCCGGCGCGCGAAAACCCGCCGCCGTCGCGTTGACCACACCGTCGAAATCGCCGGGCTCGAAGTCGGCAAGGCTGCCGCCGAATGCAATGCCGAAGTCACTGGCGAGCGCCTCGCCACGGGACGCTGTCCGGTTGAACACCGTCACCACGGCACCCGCGCGTTTCGCACCCCATGCGATCGCGCGCGCAGCACCGCCCGCGCCGAGCAACGCGATACGCTGGCCTGCAAGCGGCGTCGCTTCTTCAAGCGCGCGCACGGCACCCGTGCAATCCGTGTTGTAGCCGGTGAGATAGCCGTTGCGGTTATCGATCGTATTGACCGCACCGATCTCGCGCGCGGTCTCATCGAGGGCATCGAGGTGAGCGATGACCGCCTGCTTGTGCGGCATCGTCACATTCATGCCGCGTATGCCGAGCGTGCGTATCGCCTGAACGCCGAGCGCCGCGTCATCCACGCCGAAGCTCACGAACGTGTAGTCGACGCCAAGCGCACGATAGGCTGCGTTATGCACCTTCACATTGAAGGTAAATGGCTGGCCCGCGAGCGAGCCGCACAGTGTGGGAATCGAATGAGACATGATGGGTATTCAGTCAGATTTTCGACAGGTCGAATGCCGACACCGGCGCGGCGCCATCGAGCACGCGCAGCAAGTTTTCAGTCGCGAGTTCTGCCATCGCACGACGCGTCTCGTGAGTCGCCGAGCCAATATGCGGCAGCGGCGTGACCTTCGGATGGTTGCGAAGCGGTGAATCGAGCGGCAGCGGTTCAACGGCAAACACGTCGAGCGCTGCTGCACGCAAGTGAGCGCTATCGAGCGCCGCAAGGAGCGCGTCCTCACGCACGATCGGGCCGCGCGAGCCGTTGACGAAGATCGCACCAGACTTCATCTTCGCGAACGCCTGGGCGTCCATGAGACCGCGTGTCTCCTCGGAGAGCGGTAGCGTCAGCGCCACGATATCGGCGCGCGCCAGCACATCGTCGAACGACGCACGCTGCGCGCGTCCTGCGAGGGCTTCGGGCACGGCCACGTCGAACGGATCGTGAAAAATCACGGGCATGTTGAAGCCAAGCGCGGCGCGCCGCGCCACGGCCTGGCCGATCCGGCCAAAGCCCAGTATGCCGAGCGTCTTGCCGTGGACATCCCATCCGAACAGGTCGTCTCCAATGTTGCGGGTCCAGTGGCCTTCGCGTACATGATTCGACAGTTCGACAAGCCGCCGCGATGCCGCCATGACGAGTGCGAATATCGTGTCGGCTGTCGTTTCCGTCAGCACGCCTGGCGTATGGCACAGCGTGATGCCACGTTGCTTGAGGAAAGGCAGTTCATAGTTGTCGACGCCTACCGAAATGCTCGAAATGACCCGCAAGTTGTGGGCTTCGCGGAGCTCGGAAGCGCCGAGCTTGAAGCTCGACCCGATCAGGCCGCTTGCGTCACGCAGCGCATCGCGAAACCGGGGCAACTCGTCGGCACGTCTCGGGTCGGCGATCACTACGTCGTGACGCGCGACGATACGCTCGAGCAGAGCGTCGGGAATCTTGCGAAACACGACCACGTGTTTTCGTGCGGCGTTCATCGTCCATCCTCCGTCGATTGTGGGACGGCTCTCAGCGCGTCGCAAAGGCATCGGCGTGCGCCACGCCATTCGTTTATCGAAATGGCCATATACATGTTCATTCTGTCGTTAGTGAGGTCGATGAAGGATTAGCGCGGAGTCGTGCGAAGCGACGACGGACCGCCCGTGAGTGCGATTCGCGCCCCCGTGTCGCGCAGATGTCCGCCGTTCACCGCATACAGTGCAAGTTGCTTCTCGACGTTGAACTGGACGATCAGATGCTTGCTGTCCGCCGTGAACACAATGCCTTGTGCCGCTTCGCCGCCGGGTGCCTCCGACACTTTCACCGCCTGCCCGTCGCGGATCGCGAACAGCAGGACCTTGCCGCGCGCATGACGACCGGGGTTGTCGGGCGTGAGATTCGAGCCGTCCATCGCCTGCACACCGATCCACTTGCCGTCTGGCGAGATCGAGACGCCTTCCGGCAGCGACGGGACGCTCACATGCTGAACGGCGCGAAACGGTTCGTGGGATACGTCGATGAGCGTGATGGTGTCGGCATCGCCTGCCAGCTTGCCCGCGTATGACGGCAGTCCCGCGAGACCGACATCGCTCACGACGGCCCACTTGCCGTCACTGGACACGTCGACGGTATAAGGCGCCACGCCGCTCGCGAGCCGCACGCCACTGTCGGTCACGTGGTCTTGGGCGACGTCGAGCACGGCCACGCCCTGTTCGTCTCGCAACGAAACAAGCGCGTGTCGTCCGTCGTGCGTGAAGCTCACACCCGCCAGTCGCTTTTTGGCGATCTTCAGCGTCTCGACGATCGTTGCGCGATTGCCTTCGATGCCGAGCACCACCACGCTGCCATCGACACAGGCTATGAGTGCGCGATGGCCGCTGCGGTCGATCGCGATGCCTTGCGGGTGGCTTCCGATATCGAGCCGGGTGACGGAGGGCGGCGATGCCCGCAGATCGACGACCTGCACGAACGTGTCCATCAGCAGTTTCTTCGCGTCCCGGTCGTAGCGCGTTGGCGCGCCAACGAGCGCGAGCGCGGCATCCGGCGTGATGGCGACGGCCTGCGGCGGCCCTTGAATGCCGTTCTCGACCTCGACCTCGGCAGTCACCTTCGGCGGAAAGCGACTGGCATCGAGCAACGTCAGCGTATCCGGACGAGGATCGGGGGGATAGGTATCGCGCCCTTCCACGCGCTGATATTTGCCGTCATTGCCCGACACGATCCAGTCGGAGGCATGGGCGCAACAGGTGGCGAGTGTGAAAGCAATACCGGTCAGCGCGCGGATATGGCGGCTACGCGTCACGCAAGAATGCATGTCTGATGTCTCCTGTCTCTATTGTTCGTCGATGATCTTCATCTTTGTCGCGGGTTTATGTCGCTTAGCGCGCTCGTCAGACCACGCTGGTCAGGCCGCCGTCGACAAAGAGTGTCTGCCCATTCACGAAGCTCGAAGCGTCGGAGGCAAGAAAAACGGCAGCGCCGCACAGCTCATCGACGTCGCCCCAGCGTCCGGCTGGCGTCCGCTTGCACAGCCACGCCGAGAACTCGCGATCGTCGACGAGCGTGCGATTGAGGTCGGTCGCAAAGTAGCCTGGCGCAATGGCGTTGACCTGAATGCCGTGGCGTGCCCAGTCGGCGCACATTCCTTTGGTCAGCATGCGCACCGCGCCTTTGGTGGCGGCATAGGGCGCGATGGTCGGCCTTGCCAGTTCGCTTTGCACCGAGCAGATGTTGATGATCTTGCCGCGCGCACGCTGCAGCATGTGACGCGCGACGGCCTGCGAGACATGGAATACGCCGTCCAGATTCACGCTCATGAGTTCGCTCCAGTCGCGCGCTGCAAATGACTCGAGCAGTGCGCGGCGCTGGATGCCTGCGTTGTTCACCAGAATGTCGATGGGACCGGTTTGCGCCTCGAGTGCATCGACCGCGGCCGCGACATCGTTGGCTTGCGTCACGTCGAAGAGCGCGGCCGTCGCGTCGAGCCCTTCTTCGCGCAAAAGGCTAAGGGCCGCTCCGGCACTTTCGTGATCGCGGGCATTGATGACGACGGCTGCCCCCGCGCGGGCGAGCCCACGCGCGAGCGCCAGCCCGATGCCGCGGCCCGATCCGGTAATCAATGCGCGCCGGCCGGCCAGATTGAATAGTTCGAGTGGTCCATTCGTCATGACATATGCGGCGCACGAAATTATCGAATTCACGCCGTTCCTCCATGACATGTACTTCACCGCAATGCCAGAAAGCGTGCCAATAGTCTTTCGTGACGCTGTTATCATGAAACGTGATTACGGGGAAACTGCACGCAAGTCCGGTCACGCGATCCGGGCAGACGGTTAGGGATGACTATGGAGCTGAAACATCTACGCGCATTCGTCGCGCTGGCGGAAGAGTTGCATTTCGGCCGCGCGGCAGAGCGGCTGTGCATCGTGCAGCCCGCGCTCAGCATGCAGATCAAAGCGCTTGAAGAAGAACTTCAGGTTCGTCTGTTTGAGCGCGACCGCCACAAGGTCGCACTCTCGGAGACGGGCGTGTTATTCCTGCCCGAAGCACGCGCGACACTTCATCAGGCACAACGTGCGGAGCAGACGGCGCGCCTCGCGGCCCAGGGTGAAATCGGCACGCTGCGGATTGCGTTCGTATCCTCCGTGCTGCCGAAGCTGCTGCCCGCCCTCATGCGCGCAATGCATGAGCGCTATCCACGCGTCACGCTGGAACTGAAGGACATGCCCACGCCCGATCAGGTTGCAGCGCTGCACGACAACAAGCTCGATTTCGGCCTGATACGGCTCCCCACACAGGGTGGAGGCGTTGTAACGCGCATGGTGCTGGAGGAGTCCTTCGTCGTGGCCGTGCCTGCACGTCATGCGCTCTCACGCTTGAAGCTCATACGTCCTGGCGACCTGCACGGGCGCCCCGTCTTCATGCTTGCACGCCGATATGCGCCTGGCTTTCATGACGAGATTCTTGTGGCCTTCAGTCAGCAAGGCGTGACCCTTCAGATCGAAAGGGAACTCGGGGAATTCACCACGATGCTTGCGCTTGTTGCGGCAGGGCTCGGAATTGGCGTGATTCCGGCGCAAGCGGCAATCGCCCTGCCGCCCAACGTCACGGCAAGGCCACTCGACCTTGACAGTCCCCGTACCGGTATTGGACTTGCCTACGTACATCTGGACAGTGCGCTCAAGCGTGCGTTTGCCGATTTGATCGAGACTTGCATCGATTAACGTTCCCGGACCCGCCCGATGCAGGAAAGCAGCGCACCGGTGCGCCATTGCGTCATTCCTGTTCCAGCCTCTCTCCCCCCAGCCGCCATGCGATATTTCCGCGCGCGCGCGCCTCGCAGCGTGAATGGAAGTAATCGGTCAGGTAGATGCGTGGCCGCGCGAGCAAGCCTTGCAGGATCTTGCTCTCCTGCAGGGCGTAGGCATGGTCGTCGAGGTCCGGGCGTTCGGCTCTCAGGCGCATGCCGTCTTCCTGAAACCGGCGACGCGGAGCGCCGAGCGCGGCGAGATCGATATCGCACGCGAAGCGCGAATCCGGTTCGTCCGGAACACGGGTGTGCCGGGTCGCGAGAATCGCTTCGCAAATGCGCTCGCGCATCACGAGGCGACCGTCGGCCCAGCGCTGCACCCAGTCCGCGCTGCACTGTTCGTTATCCTGAGCACCGGGAACGTATATGACGTCGTGGCACCAGAGGGCCAGCTCCACGACATCGCGACGTTCAATGGCATGGCGCGCCAGATCGAAATAGCGCAGGCAGCGGCGAACGTGACGCAACGTGTGATAGTGGCGGCCCGGTTCCCCATAACGACGCGCGAGATCGGCATACACGGCGTCGGCGTGCCGCCCCCCGTTGCGCGACCACAACTCGACGAAGCGCTCCTGCGTCGGGTTCACCCTGCCTCCTTTGCACACTGCACGCCTGCGCGCCTGTCTTGCGCTGCCGCCATCGACAACATCAGAGAAATTCCTCGCGGATATCGATGCTCGAGCGCTGACCGATATCGTCATAGTGCTGGGCAAGCCACGCATCGGCTTCCCTTCGGCCGTTGTCCCGCAGTTCGCACAGGAAATCCCAATCCGCGTTGTACTTGCTCGATACGCTGAGCGCGCACATTGCCGCGTCGGAGCGGATCGAATGGATCAGCATTTCCTTCATCTCGTCGCGAGCGAATTTGCCTTGCTGGATCAGCTCGGTCACGAACGCAATCGCGCGCATTTCGCGCATCAACGATGAATTGAAACTGATTTCGCTGATCCGGTTAAGAATGTCGGCCGCCGTGACCGGCACCCCGGGGCGCACGAGCGGGTTGATATGAACGATCACCACGTCGCGCGTTTTGCAGTGATAGATCAGCGGATAGATGGCCGGGTTGCCCATATAGCCGCCATCCCAGTAGTGCGAGCCTGCAATGGTGACCGCCTGGAACAGCGTCGGCACACATGCGGAGGCGAGCACGGCGTCCGCGCAGACGTCCTCGCCAGTGAAAAGGCGTATCTTGCCCGTCTCCACGTTGGTCGCGCAGAGGTACAACAGTATCGGGCACGCCTTGCGCAGCGCCGCAAAATCGACCTGGCGTTCAAGGACCTCCCGCAGCGGATTCAGGTTGTGCGGATTGAACTGGTACGGGGAGAACATACGCAGCATCATGTCGGCGAACGCATAGAGCGGCGAATGGTCGAGCCCGAAGCTGTGCGACCCCTTGAGCCACGGCACCCAGCGCAGCGGGTTATAGCGTTCCGCCGACTCGGCAACCGCATGCCAGAAGTCTTGCAGTGCCTCGCGCGCGCCGCTCTCGCCGCCCTTTAACAGCCCGTATGCCAGCACGGCGCCGTTCATTGCGCCAGCGCTGGTCGCGCTCACGCCTTCGATCGCGATTCTGTTGTCTTCGAGCAGGCGGTCGAGCACGCCCCATGTGAACGCGCCGTGCATCCCGCCGCCCTGCAATGCCAGCGCGATCTGCCTTGGCGCTGCGGGGTCGTTGCCTCTTTCACGGCGTCCTGTCTGCTTCGTCGCCATGGTTCGCCTTCTTGTAGGTAGGGTTAGCCACGTCCGTCGTCGATGGTTCGCGCGTGACTCGATGCTAACGCGTCGAGCAACGCCCTGGCTTCTCGCAGATCGCCGGTGTCGAAACCCTCCGTGAAATTGCCGATGGTCTCGGACAGCAACTGCCTTGCCTCGTCAGATCTGCCTGCACGCTGCCACAGACGTGCCAGACTCGACGCCGCACGCAGCTCCAGTGACTGGGCGCCCTGCGCGCGCGCCACGGCAATCGCCTTGAGAAAACACGCTTGCGCGCCCTCGTTGGACGAAGGCACGCGTTCGTCCTCGCTCAACACCCCGAGCAGCATGGTTCCCTTGAGCCGATGCAATTCAGCCTCGTAGAAACGCTCGCCGGTTGCGTCCGTGATCGCCATGGCCGCGTCGAGCGTGTGCAGGCCGCCCTCCACGTCGCCGGCCCGCCACTGACACTCGGCGAGCAAGGCGAAAAAGTAGGAGCGATGCTCCTCGCCGCCGGCGGACTGTTCGGCGTCCAACCCCTGGCGCAACTGGGCGATGCCCTCCTGCAGGCTTCCAGGTTCGATGCGCGCCCAGCCCGACAAAATGGTGCCCCACGCCAACCAGTACGGCAAATCGTGCTCGGTCGAGACGGCGATCGTCGCTTCGGCTCGCTCCTTGACCAGCGCAGTCTCGCGCCGAAGCTGATGCAGTTCCGCTGCGTAAGCCAGCGTGAATGCCAATGTCGGTCCGTAGGCGAGCTTCTGCGCGAGCACGAGCGCCTCCATGCTTCGCTTGAGCGCCTGATCGGGATAGCCCTGAAGCCAACGTATCAAGGACAGGAAATTCAACGCCCGGCTGCCGGGGTCCACGCCATGTGAGACCGCATGTGCCTGATGCCGCTCGGGATCATAGAGGGTCAGCGCCTGCTCCAGGTGCGCTGCGGCGGCGTCCAGTTCGCCCTGGAGGAACAGGCAGGCGCCGAGTGCGCCGTGTGCCTCCATGAGCCAGTCCAGATCGTTTGCATGCTGCGCCATGCGCAGCAACTGCTCGCCCAGATCGCGCGCAACCGCGTACTGCGCACGCGCCATGTTATGGATTCGCAAGCCAAGGAGCGCTGCAAAAAGCTGCGACACCTCGCCGAGCTGTTCACCCAACTGCCGGGCCCGCGTGTAGGTCGCCGCCACCTCGGGCGCCCCATAACCGCGCACGTTCATCAACGCTGGACCCAGCGAGAGCAGCAGCATCAGTTCGCGGGACGCGCGCGCAGGCGTATCGGGCAATCGCTCGAGCAGACCGAGAGCGGCGCCGAGATGGTGCATGGCATCCGGATGGGCGGCATGCCTGAGCGCTTGCTGCCCGGCGCGGTGCAGGTATTCCACCGCCTTGGGAATATTGCCGCTCAGGCTGTAGTGATGCGCCAGTTCGCTGCAGTAGTCCGCGATGCGCGCGGGGAACAGCGCCTCGATCGCCTTCGCGGTTCGCTCGTGCAACACGCTGCGCCGCTCCGTGAGCAGCGAGTGGCCCGCCACTTCCTGCGTCAGCGCGTGTTTGAACGAATATTCGACCTCCGGGTAGGCGGGCCGCTCGTAGATGAACTCCGCGGCTTCCAGGTGCGCGAGCAGCGCGCGCAGATCGTCGTCGGTGCGTGCGAGCTGTCCGTCGCAAATACGCTGGACGAGGCTGAACGGAAACTCCTTGCCGATCACCGCGAGCGTTTGCAGCAACTCCTTCTGCGTGAGCGGGAGGCGGTCGATACGTGCGGCGAGCACGCCTTGCACGGTGGTCGGGATATGCAGCGCGGAGGGTGTCTTTTCGATGCGATAACGCCCGGGCTCGCCGTGCAAGGCGCGCTCCTCCACGAGCGTTTGCACCACTTCCTCCATGAAGAACGGGTTGCCCTCGGTCTTTTCGAGGATGCGCTGCTTGAGCGGCAACAGCGAGGCATGCTCCCCGAGCAGGGCTGCAAGAAGTCCCTCGGCCTCCGCCGGCCCAAGCGGCTCCAGCCGGAGCTGGCTGCTCTGGCTGCTATTCCACGCGGGCTGATACTCCGGCCGGTAGTTCACGAGCAGCAGGACACGGGTGCCCGGCACGCGCTCGACCAGATACACGAGGAACGCCTCGGTTTCCCGGTCCAGCCATTGCAGGTCTTCGAAGAGCAACTCGATCGGCTGGTTTTGGCTCTCGCGCGTCAGAATCTGCGTGATCGCGTCGAAGGTCCGGTCGCGCCGAATCTTGGGATCCATGTCCGCCAGCGCCGAAGCGGATTCGCCCGTGCCAAGCAGATAGAGCAGGTAAGGCACCAGATCCTCGAAACTGCGCTCGAGCGTCAACACCTTGCCGACGACTTTCTCACGGCGACGTCGCTCATCATCTGGCGCGTTGATCTGAAAATAGCTCTTCATCAGCTCGATCAGCGGCAAATTGGCAAACGCCTTGCCATGTGAAACCGAAAACGTTTCCAGCACCAGATTCCCTCGCCGCGAACGCTCCTTGAATTCATGGAAAAGGCGCGACTTCCCGACGCCCGCTTCGCCGACCACGGCGACGATCTGCCCCCGCCCCGCCCGCACCTTTTCCAGCGCCCGATCGAGATGGGCCATTTCGGCCCCGCGCCCGACGAAGCGCGCGAGGCCGCGATGGGCCGCCAGTTGCAATCGCGTGCGCAGCACACCGGGGCCCAGCACCTCATACACGGGCAGTGCCTCGGGAATGCCTTTGACCTGGGCTGCGCCCAACGGCTTGAACTCGAAATAGCCCTCGGCCAGTTTGTGGGTCGACTCGCTCACGAGGATCGACGTGGGCGTGGCGATGCCTTCCATGCGCGAGGCGATGTGAATCGTGTGGCCGACCGGGTCGTAATCGGTATGCAAATCGTCGGTGCGGATCGAGCGCACGACGACCTCGCCGGTGTGAATGCCCACGCGAATCTGCAGCGGAATGCCTTTCTCCAGCCGAATACGATCGCCGTGCCAGCGCATTGCCTGCTGCATGCGCAGCGCGGCGAACAGCGCGCGTTGCGGATGGTCTTCGTGGGCGATCGGCGCGCCAAACAGCGCGAGGATGCCGTCACCCAACGACTTCGCGACGTAACCCTCGTAATAGTGGACAGCCTCCATCATCAGCGCCACGACGGGTTCGATCAGGTGATGGGCTTCTTCCGGGTCGAGACCATGAATCAAGGCCGTGGAACCGGCCATGTCCGCGAACAGCGCGGTGATCGTCTTGCGTTCGCCTGCGGTCTCGCCTCTTGCTTCCATGGCGACGTGCTCGGCACGGATACGCTCGGCAAGATGATGGGGCGTGTAATGAATCGGCGCGGGCGGTGACTCCGGCGCCGGTTGTACCGGTTGCGCTGGTTGCGCTGGTTGCGCCGGTTGTACCGGTTGCGCCTGTTGTACCGGTTGGACCGGCTCAGGCGCTTCGGCTAGCTGCGCCCCGCATTCACTGCAGAATCGGGCGGCTGCAGCGACCTCGTGCCCGCAACGGGGGCATGCGCGCGCGAGCAGCGTCCCGCACGCTTCGCAGAATCTGGCCTTGGCGAGATTCTCGAATCCGCAGTTTGTGCAGCGCATAGCACCTCGTCGCGGCGGGGAACTAACATGGGCCAATTATGCGCCGCATTCACTGACGAAACAGGGCCAATCAGCGCAAGCATCAGCTTTAGCCGCCGCTCGAGCGCCTGGAGAACAACGGGTTCTCGCGATAATAGGGCGGCATCTTTTCGATGCAGGAGAAATCTGTAAAATACTCGCGCATGGCATTTGCCGACCGGACGTTAGCCTGCTAAGGGCACGCTGCGACAGCCGAGGTTCACTAGTGACACTGCACCGTATTACCGATGTAGCCCGCCTGACAGGAACGAATGCATCGACGCTCCGATTGTGGGAGCAACACGGGCTAGTAACACCGAAACGCTCGGCAGTCGGGCAGCGTGTTTTCGATTCGGCCGATATCGAGAAGATCCGGGCAATACAGCACATGCGCAAAGTCGAAGGGCTGAATATGTCCGCGATCCGCAAGGCGCTTGCAGAGAAGCACTTCGACATCGCGCCTGAATCCCTTGAGCGAGAACCAGAAGCGGAGGGACCCGACGAAAGCGGACAGAACGAGATGGGCAGCCGCTTTAGATTGGCCAGACGAAAAGCGGGGCTGTCTTTGCGCGAAGCAGGAGAATTGACGGGACTCCCCGTTTCTTTTATTTCGACCTTTGAACGCACTTCGCAGGGCGCCACTGTCGCGAGCATGCAGGCGCTGGCGCTGTGCTACGGCACGACGGTAACCGACCTTTCTCAACCGTCACGCCGCAAGCGTCGGCGCGAGGTCGTGCGACGCGGTGAAGAGCGCCGTATTGCGGGCTTCGGGAAGAACATCCGCATCCTTCAACTTGCCGAGTCGCTCAGCCTGCTCGACTGCCAGAAATGGGTACTTCAGCCCGGCGCGGAAAGTAGTGGGTTTTATTCGCACGAAGGCGAAGAATTCATCCACGTTCTATCCGGGATGTTTCGTATCGCCGTGGATGACGTGCAACACGTCCTTGGACCTGGCGACAGTATTGCCTTTCCAAGCCAGCATCCGCATAGCTGGAGGGCAACGGGTGACGAGCCAACGGTGCTCATCTGGGTCAACACCCCCAAGAGTTTCTAGGCAGGAGTAAGGATTCGCTGGCCGCCAATCGCGCTCAATGTGTCGCTTAGTTATGTTAAGAATTCGGTTCACCCTTATGCCTTGTCTTCCAGGCCAGACGGGGCGAGTTTTGCCAGTGTGACGTCGAACAGGCTTGGCACCGCACCCACGGCTTCACGGCGTTCTTTTCTGCGCACCGCGCCACGTACCAGCGCCCCGCCGAAGTACTTGATCGGCTCCGGAGGGAACGTCCGCGCCCGGCGCCCGACGAGTGCACAACCGCTCCATTCGTCTTTGCGCTCAAGCGCAAGACTCGCGAGAATTCTTCCTCCAATTCGGCTCGGACCGACGCCATTACCGCTCCAGCCAACACCATAATGAATATGCTTCGTGCCGCAGAGCGTGCCAAAGACCGGCAGACTGTCGTAGGTGCGATCGATCGGCCCTGACCACGCGTGCGTGAGACGCGCGTCGGCAAGCATGGGGTAGGTGCGCCTGAAGTCTTGCTCTGTCATCGAGCAACTCTCGGCGTGGTAGCTGAACGTTTCGTCAATGACCCCTCCCCTGGAGAGCGCCCCAGTGCCCTTGCCAAAGGCAATGCGCCCGTCGCGCGTCGTCCGGTAGTAGTCCACCATCAACTGCGAATCGGTGATCGCCTCGCCCCCGGTCCAGCCAATTGAACGCAGTTGTTCCGGAATCGGCTCGGTCACGACGATGGAACTGTTGACCGGAACGATCAAGCGTGCAATTTCCGGAATTGCCGTTGCCCAGGCATTGGTTGCGAGGACAACGGCCCGCGCGCGTACCTGACCTTTTTCGGTCCGCACGATGGACGGGCAATCCTGGCTGACTTCAAGAACGGACGTGTTCTCGTAAATGTGAATGCCCCGCTTCAATGCGACCTTGCGCATCCCCCTCACCAGCGCCGCCGGCTGCACCGTGGCGTTGCTGCGCTCGAACACGGCGGCCCGATGAATACGGGAACCCGTTCTGCGAGCGACTTCGTCCGAGGCAATGCGTTCGAACGGGTGTACGCCCAGTTTTGCGCACGCTTCTACCGTGGCGGTCCATGAGTCGCCCTGCGCTTGCGAGGTCGAAGTCCACAGCCAGCCAGCGCGCTGGAAATGCGCATCGATCGCGTGTTGCTTGCAGAACGCTTCGAGTTCCTGTATCGCGCTTTCTGACGCACGCGCCAAAAACAACGCGTGTTCAGCATCCATGAACGCCAGCAGCGAGGCGATTTTGGGCCACCACGACATCACGAAACCGCCGTTACGCCCCGACGCACCCCCACCGCAAACGTCGCGCTCCAGCACGACGACCTTCGACGCCGGGCTAAGCTCGCGAATAGTCAGCGCCGTCCAGAGCCCGACAAACCCGCCTCCCACGACAACGACATCGGCGTCTTCGGATGTGGATAGCGGCGCGGCTACGTCCAGCTGCGGCTCGGCTTCGAGCATCCAGAAACTTCGTTGGAGGGGCGTGACCTGCCGCCGCGAAGAAATCGAAACTTCCATACAGCCCCTAACCCCTAATGGTCTGGTTTTTTCGTGAGAAGACTGTGGATCGCTCTAATCCTTGGGCCCGCAAAAATGCTGCATATTTTCTGTAGGTCGAACGATAGGGGGATTTTCCTGGCGAGAAAACCAGGGTTTATCCGGTTCGGCGCATCACCACGTGCCGCACACGCACGCGCGTTATCCGGATGGGCATCATCGGCATTCGCATTGACGGCGTTGACGAAATTGACGACATTAATTGACAACATTAACTGCGGCCACTGCGCTGAAACGTCTGCGGCCAAGACCTAACGAAGCGCAGCAATTTTCCCCAGGTGCGCCAGTGGGCAGGCGCGCACAATCCCCTCACAACGCCTGCCTGCAGGCAGGCACGAATGAAGGAGACAACGCGATGGTTTCGCTCTACCGTGAAATTCCCCTTGAAATCGATGCGTCCCGGGCGTGGGAAACGTTGCGCGATTCGCGCAATCTCGCGCGGGTATTCGCGGGCGTGCTGACTGACGTTCATGTGGAGGGCGACCTGCGCACCGTGACGTTTACTAACGGCCTCGTGGTGCAAGAGCGGGTGGTCGGCGTGGATGATGCGCGCATGCGCGTGGCCTACACCGTCTGCGGGACGAACTTCGAGCAGCACGCCGCTTCGATGCAAATCGTGGCCGAATCGGGCGGAGGCTGCCGCCTCGTGTGGATTAGCGATTTTCTGCCGGACGACCGGCGCGTCATGGTCGAGCCGCTGATGGATGCGGGCTGCGCGGCCGCCGCGCGGAATTTGGCGGGGTGAAGGGGTGCGGAAACAAAAAACGCGAGCGCAAGCGCCCGCGTTTCAGTGTGTGTGTGTTGCGTCAGTGGCGTCAGTGCTGGCCGCTCTTGCTGGCCGACACGTCCTCTCCGGATGTATCGAAGCCCCAGTCTCCGTAGTCGAGCCAGTCTTCGCCGAGCAATTCAATGGGGTGCTGGGTGCGCGATGAACCGTTCCCACAACTAAGCGAACTGGCGGGGCAATAGCGGTCGCAGCCCCAGCAAATGCGTTCAGGATGCTTCGGATGCAGCGGAATCTTCTTGGCCATGTCGGTGCGTGAAACGATGAGTAGGCAACGAAATTTATTCTAGGATACGCGGCCGAACGATCCAGAGACGCATTGCCGCATTCCGCCAGCGCACGAAACCGACGTGCATAACGCCGCAAATCAGGCCATGAATTGCTACATGCGGATGAAGTCGCGCTGCGTCCCCCAATTCGTTGTGGTCGTGCTGGACTGGCAGTTAGTTGCACTTTAAAACGTACACAGCCTGACTGTGGCCGCATCCCGATGTGCGCCGGATGCATCGTCCGTGGCGAGGGTGCCGCGCCGATGCGCCGTGGGTCGTTTACACTTTCAGCATTTCTTGCTCGACGCCTCATCGCGCCTTGCGCGCCCCCAAGCCGCCTTTGCCATGCCTGACGAAAAACGCCGCCGTGTCGTAGCCGCAGGCCTCTTTGCCGCAATCGGCGCCGCGCAGTCGCGCGCCAGCCACGGCGCAACGCGCAACTTCACCATCGCGCTGGTGCTCAAGGGCCTCCCGGATGCCTTCACGGAAACGATGATCGCCGCCGCCAAGGTCTTTCAGGCGCACTCACCCTACCCGTTCAAGCTGCTGGTGCAAGGCGTCACGACGGAAACCGACTCGGCCGGCCAGATCCGCCTCATCGACGCTTTGATCGGCCAGCGCGTGAACGCCATCGTGCTCGCGCCCGCCGACTCGCGCGCGCTCGTGCCCGCCGCGCGCCGCAGCATCCGCAAGGGCATTCTCACGCTCGCGATCGACAATCCGCTCGACGCCGACGCGCTGCGCGCGGCAGGCATCCGCGTGCCTTATGTCGGCCCGGACGACCGGCGCGCCGCGCGGCTCGTGGGCGACTATCTCGCGCATCGTCTGCGGCCGGGGGACCGGGTCGGCATCATCGAAGGCGTGACCAGCGCGCGCAACGCGCAGGAGCGCAACGCCGGCTTTCGCGAGGCGATGCAGGCCGCGCATGTGGAGATCGCGGCCATCGCGCCCGGCGACTGGGGGTACGGCAAAGGCCGCCTCGCAGCCGCCGCGATGCTCTCATCGCAGCCCGGCATCCGCGCGCTCCTCTGCGCGAACGACAACATGGCGCGCGGCGCCGTAGACGCCGTGCGCAACGCGCAACTGAGCGGGCGCGTCCTCGTCACGGGCTTCAACGACGACGACGCCATCAAGCCGCTGATCATGAAAGGCCTGGTGCTCGCCACGCTCAACCAGTTTGCCGCCAGGCAGGCCGTCTACGGCCTCGACGTGGCGCTCCAGGCACTCGTCGAACAACGCAGCCAGGACGATCTGTCCGATTTCATCGAAACGCCTGTTGTCCTTGTGGTGAAAGACAACGTCTAACGCCCGCCTCTACCGCCCCAGCCGCTTGCGCAATGAGACACCTCCCACCCCTGAACGCCCTGCAGATCTTCGAAACGGTGGCCCGCTACGGCAGCTTCACGCGCGCGGCGGAACACCTGTGCCTCACGCAAGGCGCGGTAAGCCGGCAGATTCTCGCGCTCGAAGAGTACTACCGGCTGCCGCTGTTCCGCCGCTCGCCCAAGGGGCTCACGCTCACGCCCGAGGGCGAACAGTTGCTGCCCGCGGTGCGCGACGGCTTTGCGCGCATCGAAGAAGCCTCGATGCGCCTCACACGCCAGCGCACCGAGCTGGCCTTGAAGGTGCCTACCTGCGTGATGCGCTGGATGCTGCCGCGCATCATGCGCTTCCAGGCCGAACATCCCGATCTTCAGGTGCAGATCACGACTACCTGGCAGCACGAAGCAGATTTCCAGGCCGAGCCATTCGATGCCGCGATTGTTTATGCGCCGGCGCCCGGCACGGGCGTGCATTCAATTGCGCTCTTCGACGAATACCTCACACCCGTATGCGCGCCGGAGCTGCTGGAGAGGCGTCCCATGGCGCACGCCGACGACCTCGCGCATCAAACCCTGTTGCACCCGACCCGCGACCACCGCGACTGGAAGCTCTGGCTCGCGCACGCGGGCGCGCAGCACGTGAATGCCCACGCAGGCCCCACGTTCGAGTCGCTCGACCTGGCCACGAGCGCCGCGATGCAAGGCTTCGGCGTGGCCATTGGCGACCGCACGCTCGCGAGCGAGGACCTCGCCGCGAACCGGCTCGTGATGCCGTTCGATCTGGCCGTGGCAACGGGCTGGCGCTACTACTTCGTCTACCCCGAGTGCGTCGCGCAGCAACAGAAGGTGCAGCGCTTTAGCGAGTGGATCGCGCGCCATGAGGCAAATGCATGACCGCCATGAGAATTATTCGATTGTCGCGGCCGCGCGGTTTGGGCTAAATGGACGCTTTCTATCGCGGCGCCCACCATGGCGCCGCCAGCCCGAGGAAGAAACACTCATGCAGAGCGCCGCCCGCACACGCTCGAAGCTGCCCAACGTGGGCACGACGATCTTCACAGTCATCGGTCAGCTCGCCGCCGAGCATGACGCGCTGAATCTCTCGCAAGGCGCGCCCAATTTCGCGCCCGACGCGCGGCTCGTCGACAACGTGGCCGCCGCCATGCGCGCGGGCCACAACCAGTACGCGCCGATGGCGGGCATCCACACGCTGCGCGAAGCGCTCGCCGCCAAGGTCGAAACGCTGCACGGCGCGCATTACGACCCCGCCAGCGAAATCACGGTGACGGCAAGCGCGAGCGAGGGCCTCTACTCCGCAATCAGCGCGCTCGTTCATGCGGGCGACGAGGTCATCTATTTCGAGCCGTCGTTCGACAGCTATGCGCCCATCGTCCGCCTGCAAGGCGCGACGCCCGTGGCCATCAAGCTCGCACAGCCGGATTTTCGCGTGAACTGGGACGAGGTCGCCGCCGCGATCAACCCGAGAACGCGCATGATCATCGTGAACACGCCGCACAACCCCACGGCGACGATCTTCGGCGAAAACGACATCGCGCGCCTCACGGCGCTCACGCGCAACACCGATATCGTGATTCTTTCCGACGAGGTCTACGAGCATGTGGTGTTCGACGGCGCCCAGCATCAGAGCATGGCGCGCCACCGCGAACTGGCCGAGCGCAGCGTGATCGTTTCGTCGTTCGGCAAGTCGTATCACGTGACGGGCTGGCGCGTCGGCTATTGCCTCGCGCCCGCCGCGCTGATGAACGAGATCCGCAAGGTCCATCAATTCATGATGTTCTCCGCCGATACGCCGATGCAATACGCGTTTGCCGAAGCGCTGGCCGAGCCGGCGACGTATCTCGGCCTCGACGCGTTTTATCAAGGCAAGCGCGATCTGCTCGCGAACGCGCTGGCCGGCTCGCGTTTCGAGCTGCTGCCGAGCGCCGGCAGCTTCTTCATGCTCGCCCGCTTTCGCGCATTTTCCAGCGAGCGCGACAGCGATTTCGTGCTGCGCCTGATTCGCGACGCGCGCGTGGCGACCATTCCGCTCTCTGCGTTCTACACGGATGGCACCGACGACGGCCTCATCCGCCTGAGCTTTTCGAAAGACGACGCCACGCTGCTCGAAGGCGCGCGCAGGCTATGCGCAATCTGAACAGACGCCATCCCGGATGCCATCCGTCATGCACTCATCACACGACAACTATCGCAAGGAGATCACCATGAAGCTACGCAAGATGCTGCTCGCACTGGCCTGCGCCGGCGCCGCGCTACCGGCTCTCGCGGATACGACGACGCTGCGCTTCGGCGTGGAGGCGCAATATCCGCCCTTCGAATCGAAGGCCGCCGACGGCAGCCTGCAAGGCTTCGACATCGACATCGGCAAGGCCGTGTGCGCCCAGACGCATCTCGCCTGCAAGTGGGTCGAGACCTCGTTCGACGGGCTGATTCCCGCGCTGAACGGGCGCAAGTTCGACGCCATCAACTCGGCGATGAACGCCACCGCAAAACGCCGCGAGGCGATTGATTTCACCACCGTGATCTATCGCGTCCCCTCCCGTCTGATCGCCCGCAGCGACAGCGGCCTCACGGCCACCGCGGCGTCGCTCAAGGGCAAGCGCGTGGGCGTGCTGCAATCGTCTATTCAGGAAACCTATGCAAAGGCGCATTGGGAGCCGGAAGGCGTCAACGTCGTGCCGTACCAGGACCAGAACCAGATCTATGCCGATCTCACGGCGGGACGCCTCGACGCAACGCTACTGCTCGCACCCGCAGGACAGACGGGCTTTCTCTCCAAGCCCGATGGCAAGGACTTTGCGTTCGTCGGCGCGCCGGTACGCGACGACACGATCCTCGGCAACGGCGTGGCGCTCGGTCTGCGCAAAGGCGACACCGCGCTGCGCGAACGCCTGAACGCCGCCATTGCGAAGCTCGAAGCCGATGGCACCGTGGCGTCGCTCGCGCGCAAATACTTCGGCGATATCGACGTCTCGCCAAAGTAAGACGCAGCCCGCGAATGGCGGTTTTTCCGCTTTGCACAATGAAATTGGGGCGGCTCGCATCATCCTCGCATCATCGTTTGTACCGATGTAGCACGCATGAAAACCAATGATATTGTTGTCAGTGCACCCTTCAAAGCTGCAAGGTAGCGGGCAACTGTTGCACAACGATCCCATAGAATCGGAGATGCATGATGTCCAGGAACGGAGCGTGGCACAACCTGTATCGCGTCGTCGCGGCAGGTACGGCGGTAGCGGGGCTAACCTTGGGGCCGACTACCGGCGCCCATGCAGCAGGGGAACCGATCAAGATCGGTGTGATCAGCGAGGAATCCGCGGTAGCCGGCGCCTCGATCAGCAAGGCGGCCCAGCTCGCCGCCGATGAAATCAACGCTCATGGCGGGGTCGATGGCCGGCCCATCCAGATCATCGCGTATGACGACCATTCCTCGGCCTCGGACGGCGTGCGCGCATTTCAGCGCGCCGCGACTCAGGACAAGGTCGTCGCCATCATCGGCAGCTATATCAGCGAAGTGGCGCTCGCGATGGAGCCGTGGTCGGCCCGGCTGAAAATGCCTTTCATTACGCCCGGCGCGGCGAGCAACGATATTTCGAAGCACGTCCACGACGACTACGATCACTACAAATACACCTTCCACGGCTGGATGACGTCGGCGTTCATCGCCCAGTCGATCTGCGACTTTTCGCACGACATCCTGGTCGGCCAGTTCAAGATGAAAACGACGTCCATCATGAGCGAGGACGCAGCGTGGACCAAGCCGCTTGACGAGCGCTTCATGGAGTGCCTGCCCAAAGCCGGCCTTCAGGTGCTCGACCATATCCGCTTCAATCCGGATACCACCGACTTCACACCCATCTTCAATCAGATCGAGGCCAAGCACCCCGATACGATCACCACGGGCATCAGCCACGTTGGCGTGCAACCCACCGTGCAATGGCACGACCAGCAAGTGCCGGTTCCCATGACGGGGCAAAGCTCGCAAGCGACGACCACGAGCTTCTGGAAGGACACCAACGGGGCGACGGAAGGGGTGATCACGGCTTCCGCCGCGGCGCCTGGCGTGGCGATCACGCCGAAGACCGTGCCCTTTACCGAGGCCTATCAGAAGAAGTTCAGCGTGTCGCCCGCGTATTGCGGCTTCTCGACCTACGACCTCGTCTACATCCTCGCGGACGCGATCAAGCGTAACAAGGGCTCGACAGATCCCGACCAGATGGTCGATGCGCTGGAGAAGACCGACTACGTGGGCACGATTGGGCGCTGGCAGTTCTACGGCAAGAGCGACCCGTTCACCCATGCGCTGAAATACGGCCCTGGCTACATCACGGGGATCGACCTGCAATGGCAAAACGGCAAGCAGGTCGCGATCTGGCCCAAGTCCATTGCCAACGGCACCGTCAAGTTTCCGTCCTTCGTCAAGGTGCAGCACGCAAGCGCGAACTAGCTGGCACGACCCTGCACGGCGGCGCGACGAAACACTCGTTCGCGCCGCAATGACGACCGATGTTGTCCGATGTTTGCACGATGTTTGCCTGAGATTGCCTGATGTTGCCTCATGCTGTCCGGCCCCTCGCGCCGCAAAGGGCCGGACAGCGCGTGTATCGACACCCCAACTCACCTGAAAGGCCCGACATGCTGCTCCTGCAGATCCTCGTCGACGGCTTTGCGATCAGCTCGCTCTACGCGCTGGGCGCCATCGGCTTCACGCTGATTTTCGGCGTCTCCGGCATATTGAACCTCGCGCACGGCGGCGTGATGCTGGTCGCGGCGCTGATGGGCTGGATGCTCGCGGGAGAGGCCGGTCTCGGAACGTATCTCGGCACGCTGCTCGGCGTGCTCGCCGGTCTGGTGACGGCCTACATCACCTACCTGATGGTCGTGCGGCCCATTCAGCGCTCCGCCGCCATTCCCGGCGAAGAGAAAGAGATCTTCGTGCTCACGGGCACGCTGCTGTGGGGCATCATGATTCAGCAGGGCATGGCGTGGCTCTTTTCCGATAACCCGGTGACGATGCGCCCGCTTATCCGTGGCGTGGCCACCATCGCAGGCGTGCGCGTACCGTACAACGAAATCATGATCGCCGTGGTTTGCTGGGCGGTGATCGGCCTGCTATGGCTATTCGTGAACCGCACGCGCGCGGGCAAGGCGCTGACCGCGGCGTCGATGAATCCGCGCGGGCTCACGCTGCTCGGATTCGAGCTTTCGCGCATTTACCTGCTCGCATGGAGCATCTACGGCGTACTGGCCGGCATGGCGGGGGTACTGCTCGCGTCGTTCCTTGGCGTGAGCACCAACAACGCGGGCCAGCTCACGGCCAGCGCGTTCTCGATCGTCGTGCTGGGCGGGCTCGGCAGCGTGTCCGGCTCGCTCATGGCGGCTTACGTCGTGGGCTATCTGGAGACCATCACCGCCTATCTCGTTGCGCCGACCCTGCGGCCGCTGCCCGCGTTGCTGCTGCTGGTGCTCGTCGTGTATGTCCGGCCTCAGGGCTTTCTTGGGCGGCGTTAGCGGAGCAAAGCCCCATGACCGTTCTTATGCGTTCGCGTGTGTTCTGGGTGGCCGTCCTGCTGGCCGCCATAGCGGCGGTGTTGCCATTGGGGGTGTCGGGTTATCTGCTCGGCGTGCTCACGGTCGCGTTTTATTTCGGCGTCTTCGCCATGTCGTGGGACTTGCTGTTCGGTTTCGCCGGCGAGGTCAACTTCGGCCCGACGTTCCTGATCGGCCTGGGCGCCTATACAGCGGCGATACTCGATGCGAGATGGAGCTTGTCCATACCCGTTTGCGTCGTGGCGGGCGGCCTCGTCGCGCTGGTCGGCGGCCTGCTGCTCGCGGTGCCCGCACTGCGGCTGCGCGGCCCCTACTTCGGTCTCGTCACGCTGGTTGCCGTGCTGCTGCTTCAAAACGCGATTGTGATTTTCGCGGGCATTACGGGCGGCGAGATCGGCATGATGGTGCCGGATGTGATGTCGGTCGATGCAAAGCATAACTACTGGATCGCACTCGTATTCCTCATTATTTGCGCGATCCTGCTGTTCGGCCTGTCGCGCTCGGCAATCGGCTTGATCCTGCAGGCGAGCGGTCAGGACGCCATCGGTGCGCAAGCGCTGGGTTTCGACGTGACCCGTCACAAGCTCGTGGCGTTCTGCATCAGCGCCCTGTTCTCGGGCGTGGCAGGCGCGATGCTGGTGTTTTACCAGGGCACCGCGTCGGTGAGCACGGTGGTCGATCTTGGCGTAGGAATCCAGATCATCATCGCGGCCGTGCTCGGCGGGCGGCGCACCATACTCGGCGCCGTGCTCGGCTCGATCTTCCTGATCGTCGCCGGCGAATTCCTGCGCCCGCTCGGTCAGCTCAATACGTTCGTCGTCGCCGCGGTCGCGCTCGCCGCCCTCCTCTTCTTTCCCGATGGATTGCTCGGCAATCTGCTGCGCGTGAAGGAGCGCCCATGAAAGACACCCCGCTTCTCTCGGTACGCGGGTTGACCAAGCGCTTCGGCGGTCTCGTCGCCGTCAAGAACATTGGCTTCGATATCCGGCCCGGCGAGATCCTCGGCCTGATCGGCCCCAATGGCTCGGGCAAGTCGACCGTCATGAAACTGATCATGGGCATCGAGCGGCCCAATGCGGGGTCCGTCAAGGTCGATGGCGTCGAGATGGCGGGCTGGGCGCCGCACCGCATCGCACGCGCGGGCGTGGGCATCGTGTTCCAGCATTCGCGCCCGCTGCATCGCCAGACGGTGCTCGAACACATCAAGCTCGCGCTGCTTCCCGATTCGCTCGTCAAGCTCGCCGCCGAACCACACGTGCATCAGCGTGCGCGCGAGATTGCCGAACGCGTGGGACTTGCCGCCGTCATGCACCGGCATCCTGCGACGCTGCCGTTCGCCGACCTGCGGCGCATGGAAATGGCCAAAGCGATTGCGCGCGACCCCAAGGTCGTGCTCGTCGACGAGCCGTTTGCCGGGCTGACCGTCGACGAATCGGGCGCATTCTCCGAACTGATTCGCGGCTTTCGCGACGAAGGCCGCGCCGTGCTGCTGGTCGATCACAACGTCAAGAGCCTCTCCGCGCTGGCCGACCGTGTGCTCGCCATGTACCTGGGCGAATACGTTGCCGAAGGCACGGCCGAAGAAGTCATGCGCAACGAGACGGTGCGCCGCGTTTATCTTGGCGGCAAGCTCGAACTGCACCAGCGGACCAGCGACGCTGCGAATGCGAAGCCGACCATTCTCGAAGTCTCCGATGTGCGCGTGCTCTACGACAAGGCATGCGCGCTCGATGGCGTGAGTTTGCAGGTGCGCGAGGGCGAGTTCGTTTCGGTGGTCGGGCTCAACGGCGCGGGCAAGACGACACTCTTCAACGCCCTTTCGGGCCTCGTGCCTTACAAAGGGACGATCCGCTTCGACGGACGGGATCTGCGCGGCATGAGCGGCGCGGCCATCTCGCGCGCCGGACTCGTGCAATGCCCTGAAACGCGCGAGCTATTTGGCGACATGACGGTGCGGGAGAATCTCGATCTGGGCGGATACCATGTCTCAGACTCGGTGCGCACACAACGACTTGCGTGGTTGTTCGAGCTTTTCCCCATACTCGAATCGCGCCAGAACCAGACCGCGCGAACGCTATCGGGCGGCGAGCAGCAAATGCTCGCCATCGCGCGCGCGTTGATGACCCAGCCAAAGCTCTTGATCCTCGACGAGCCCACGCTCGGACTCGCCCCCGTGATTCTCGAACAACTGTCGAAAGCGCTGGATGCGCTGCAAAAATCGACGCCGATCACCGTGCTGCTGGGCGAGCAGAACGTCCGCTTCGCGCTGCCGCACGCCGACCGTGTCTATGTGCTCGAGCACGCGCGCATCATCTGGGAAGGCAGCGCGCCGCGCTTCGAGCAGGAAATGGGGCGAGGGTTTCTGGAGGCGGTGCCGCCGCGCGACCCGAACGGCATGCCACTCGTCAATCAAGGTTAGCCGCCCTGGCCGGATGCGGGTGCCTTCGACCACCGCTGGCGTATCAAATGATCCAGCGATACAGCACCCGCGCCCCGGCACAACAACACGAGCAGCATGGCCGCCCATTGAATGTGCGTCGGCCACGCCTGCGGGTAGACGAATATTTCGATTACCGAAGTCATGCCGAGCAACACCAGCGCCGCCGGCCTCACACCGAGACCCAGCAGCAGCAACACGGGCATGCTCAACTCGATCGACACGGCGAGGTGCGCCGCGACATCGGGCGGCAACAGCGGCAGCCGGTATTCCTCGCGAAAGAGTTGCAGCGCGGCGTCCCAGTTGGCGAGCTTGGTCATCGCCGAATTCCAGAAGACCGTTGCCACCGCCAGGCGCAATGGAATGGCGAGCAGCCAGTAAGGCACGCGCTCGAGCATCCGCAATGCGCGCAAATACCCGTTGGCGGCAGCCGCCGGGGTGGCGGCGGTGTGAGTCAGGTGGGTCATGATGGGAATCCTTCGTCGGAGATATCGTATGCCGGCGGTTGCGACGCTCGAACGAAGCATCCGCGTGCAAGGCATGCGCCAAGCAGCGCATAGCCTTGCGCTTCGGGCGCGTGCGCCAGCGCCGCGCTGACCGGTTCGCCCGCAAACAGCGCCCTGCCGATACGCCACTCGCCCTCGTTCAAACGCAGCGTATCCACGCCTTCTGCCACGCGTTGCACGAGCAGATGGACGGGACCGTCCGAGAGATCGATCGAATGCAGTGCAGCGTCGTCCTGTTCGAGCACGGCGCGCCAGACCCTGTCGGCGGGAGACTCGCAGCGCAAAAGCCGCGCCGCCGGATGGGGCGCCAATCGCAGCGTCCCCAGCGCAGCCTCGTCGAGTTGCGCGAGGCGCGCGAGATCGAGCGGCGCGATATCCGGCGCATGCAGCACACCGTTCACTTGCCATTCGAGCCGCGCGACATCGGCCACATACGACATCGCGGCCATTTGCGGCATCCGTGCGAGGAAAGCCGGAAACGCCGCGCCGTATTCGTCGAGCCACGCGCTCTGTGGCGGCTCGGCGCTGCAAAAAAGATGCGCCGCCCCTTCGAAAAATTCATCGCCAACCAGACGCCGCACGGCAGGAAACGCAAGCCGAAGTGCATTCGCCAGCACGCCCGATGCCGTGTTCCGGTAAATGCTCAGGCGTGCTTGAGAATCGATGCCGTCCGCCAGCACGGCAGCAGCCGCTTCTTCATCGGCGTGATGCAGCAGGCTGCGGCGCATGGCCTGTTGCAGTTCAATCAACGAGGGCGTGCGCGCGTTCATGTCGAATCGCCTCCAGTGCCGCTTGCGCGATTGCCGCCTGCCCGGCGAGGATGTCGAGCGGCGGCACATCGGTGTCCCATTCGATCAACGTCGGCACCGGCCCGAAGCGCTTCAACGCCGCTTCGTAGAGCGCCCAGACTTCGGGCGCGACGCACGAGCCGTGATCGTCGATGCGCAGCGTGCGGCCGTTTTCGAGTTGCCTCACGCTATGCCCGGCCAGATGGATTTCGCCGATGGCCGCCGGCGGCAGCGCCGCCAGATACGTGTGCGGATTCCAGCCGTGATTGCAGGCGCTCACGTAGATATTGTTTACATCGCACAGAATTGCGCATCCGGTCCGTTGCGCGACCTGGGCGAGAAAGTCCCATTCCGGTATGGTCGAGTGCGCGAAGCGAAGATAGGTGGACGGGTTTTCCACCAGCATCTGGCGGCCAAGCGCCGTCTGCACCTGATCGACATGACGGCAAACCACGTCGAGTGCTTCCTCGGTCATCGGCAATGGCAACAAGTCGGCGAGGTACGTGCCACCCGCCACGCTCCACGCCAGATGCTCGGAAACGAGGCCGGGCTGCACGCGCGCCGCCACCTCGCACACGCGGGCCAGGTGCATCGTGTCCAGCCCTTCGGCGCTGCCGAGCGACAAACCCACGCCGTGCAGCGAAACCGGATAGTCGCGCCGAATGGCATCCAGATACTGCGTTGCGGGGCCGCCGCCCATGTAGTTCTCGGTATGCACCTCGAACCACGCCAGCGCCGGGCGCTCGTCGAGCACGGCCCGATGGTGGCGAAAGCGCAGGCCCACGCCGGCCCTGACGGGAATCGGGCCGGCTGGCGCGCGCGTCATGGTGACGGTTGCGTTCATGGCTGCGCCGCCGCTCAGCCGGCCTTCATATGACCGCCCGCGATCTTGCCGCAATCGCCCGCGGGCAGCAGCACGAACGACTTCGGATCGCGCGCCTGGGTGGCCTGACCGGCGCACGAATGGGCGCCCTCGGCGCAGTCGTTCTTCGCTACCGCATTGACGCCGTAGCACTTCTCGAGATGGTTCTGCGCCATTCTCGCCATGTTGTCCTTCACGACTTGCGGCGGGTTGCCCATACCCTCTGCCTGAGCAGGCAGTGCCTGCATGGCGAGCGCCATGCCGAATGCGGCGGACAGCGACGAAATGGTCAAAGCGGACTTGCTCATCGTATTTTCTCCGAGGGTTGGGGTCGCGATCATGCGACCTCATAAGCAAGTTCGGTCTGGCCCGGCCAACGGTTACGCGGCGTAGAAGATTTTTTTCTGCGGACTCTGCACACCGCGCGGCGCAGCACACGACAGAGCACCAGACGTGCCAACGCCCCGGGCAGCGCAGCGCGGCCCGGGGCTCGAATCGAAGGAAAGGGGGTTGAAGAGGAAAGGGGGGCCGCCGCGGCGCGCGGCGGCTCTTGCGCGCTCAGTGGCTGATATCTTCGAGCGAGAGGCCGCGCGTGTTCGGCCCGAGCAGAATCATCACGATACCCACGAACATCGCCACGCCGATAAAGATCGCCACGCCCGGCACGCCGTAGTGATGCAGCAAAATGCCGATGGCCAGCCCCGCGAACGCGGCCGCAATCCGGCTCCACGAGTACACGAAGCCCACCGCGCGGGCACGCACGCGAGTGGGATAGAGCTCGGCCTGGTAGCCATGGTAGGCATACGACATCACGTTCGACGCCAGCGTGAAGAGCACGCCCAGCACGATCAGCACCGCAGGCTGCGAGGCCTGGGAGAAGAGCACGATGACGACCGCCATGATCAAAAGGCCGCCGATGATCTGTGTCTTGCGCTCGAGCTTGTCGGCGAACCATACGCCAATGAGCGGCCCAAACGGATTCGCGATGGCGATCACGAAAGCATAGGCCAGGCTATGCGTCACATGAATGCCGCGATCGATCAGCAGCGTCGGCACCCACGCCGCGAATCCGTAGAAGCCGATCACCTGCGCCATGTTGAAGATCGAAAGAATCACCGTGCGGCGCAGGTAAGGCGGGCGCAGCACTTCGCCAAGCGAGCCACGTCCGCCCTTTTCGAGCTGAATGGCGCCGGGCGGCGGCAGCTCGATCCCCTTCTCGGCGACCACGCGGCGCTCGATGTCGGCGACGATGCGCTCCGCTTCATCCACGTGCCCGTGGCGCGCAAGCCAGCGCGGGCTTTCCGGAATGCTGCGGCGCAGGAACCACACCACCACCGCGCCCACCGAGCCGATGAGGATCACGACGCGCCAGTAATCGAGGCCGAACGGCTGCGTGTCCTTCAGGATGTACGCGAGAAACGCCACCACCGGCACCACGCTGAACGTGATGAACTGGTTGACCGCGTAGGCGCGCCCGCGCTCGGCGCTCGGGATCAGCTCGGAGATATACGTGTCGATCGTGACCAGTTCGATGCCGATGCCGATGCCGGCGATGAAGCGCCAGATATTGAGTCCGAGGCCGGTCGTCTGGAACGCCATGATGGCCGTGCACGCGATGTACCAGATCAGCGACCACGTAAAGATCATGCGGCGCCCGAACCGGTCGGCCACCTGGCCGAACACGAGCGCGCCCACCCACAGCCCCGCGAAAGTCGAGAACACAAAGGTGCCGAAGCCCGCGACCTTGAGCGGCCCGAGCGCGGAAAAGAAGCCGAGCGACTCGGGCGTGAAGAGGCCCGAATGCACCATGCCAGGCGCGACGTAGCCGGTGAAGAACAGGTCGTAGAACTCGAACACTCCGCCGAGCGAGAGCAGGATCACCATCGACCAGACCGTGCGCGACGGCGGTAGCCGGTCGAATCGTGCGGCGATTTCCGCGGATTTTTCTATTGACATCGAATTACCTCATTACATTTTGTAAGCAGAGGGGACGCGAAAAGCCGGTGAATTGCGCGCACTGCGCGTATTGCGTGCACTGTGAATGCGTACGCAAAAGCGTACACAAGAACGCACGTAGTCTCCCCGGCGCAGATCCTTGCGTCGTCATCGTTCTCGCGCTACGGCGCGCGCTCGCGAAGCGCAGCACGCCGCCGCCGGACGCGTGAATACGCGACACAGCTTGCAGCTTATTTGCACCGGAGCATCGAGACACCTGGTTGAAACCCAAATTCGCGCTTTTTTTTGCGCAGCATGTGCGGCCAATATGGGCCGACGCCATACATTTTCGTTTCGCCGAATCGGGCTTTGTCTTTTCGCTTTTCCGTCCTTTTGTCTTGTCGTTTTTTGTCTTCCGCTTTTTCGTCTTTACTGGCGCTTTTATGATTTTTCTGGCTCACGCCTCGCCAACCAGTTCGCGCGCGAGACTGGACGCATCGAATGCCCTGGCCTTGGCCGCGCCCGCCACGCACCCGCGTTTTTCGAGCCGCTCGGCCAATAGCCAGCAAAATGCATCCAGTTCCGCGCTGCCCTGTGCCGCCACGAACTCCTGCATGACTTCATGCACGGCGGCCTCGAGGGTCGCCGCCGAAAGCACGCTGGCGATATGCGAAGCGCCGCGTGCGAGTTCGATCAGCCAGGCCGACTCGTACTGGTACAAACCGCCGTGCGGCGGCTTTCTCAGGTTCTTTTTCATTCTTCCCCCGTTCTGCTCTTTCTCGCAGATGCCGGCATCTTTGCAGGTGGCGGCACGCGGGAGCAATGACTGCGAGGGGTTGGCGGCAAAAACTGTCCATACGTCTCAAATACTTGTTGCAACGTCTCACGTGTGAACAGCGGAGTGAACGGCGGCCGGGCTCAACGCATCAAGCTCATCCAGTCGCGCCAGTCGTCCACTGAAGCGTTTTGCACGCGCGCAGCGCTGCCGCTCAGCGCCAGCATGCGCACCGCGCGAGGAGACAACCCGATCGAGCGGCGAAACGCACGCGCAAAGTTCGCGGCGTTCGAGAATCCGTGCTCGGCTGCGATATCGGCAATCGACACGCCGCCTCGCGCCGGATCGGCGAGCAACTCGCGGCAGCGGCGCAAGCGTCGCTCGCGCACGTAGGTCGCGAAACCGCCCTCCTTTTCGAACAGCCGATATAGCGTGGCGCGCGAGATGCCGAATGCGAATGCAACCTGCTCCGCGCTCAATTGCCGGTCGCTCAAGTGCTGCTCCAGATAACGGCAGATCGACACAAAAACGCACTGCTGAACGGCCGGCATATGTTCCGGGCTCACGCTCGCATTGATTGCCGAAGCCGCGAGTTGGAGCGTCGCGGGCAGCACGGCCTGAGCGTCCGCATGCGTCATCTGAGGGGCATGACGGTAGAGCGCGCCCAGATGATCGCGCAGCAGCGCGACCATGGGCTGCGTGCCGCGCAACACCCGCATGCTGTGCGGGTCCGGCGCGTTGAGCAGCGGGGCGAGCATGCGCCGCGGCACCGCCAGATTCAGGAATTCGCTGCGCGTGGTTTCGGTCGCGAGCGGCTGGGCCGCATCGACGATGAACATATCGCCGGGCTGCGTGCATGACTCGGGCCCGCCGTCACGCACGCGGCAGTTGCCGCCCAGATAGAACTGCAACACATACTGGTCGTGACCATCGCGGCCGATCTTCGCGTTCGAGCGGTCGTAGCGCTGCGCACCCGTGCGTATCGACCCCAGCACCACTTCCGGAAACAGATACGCGTTCACGCTGGTCTGGAAGCCGGTGTCTCGCGCCTCGGTGGCTTGCGTGTCGAAAATGACGTTGATCGCCTCGCGCCACGCGGCGAACTGCTGGGAACGCGGCAAGCCGCTGGTATCGAATTGCGAATGAAGCAGGGAGTCCGGCGCCTGGCTCATGGATCACCTCGGGGTCCCCGCGGTCGGGGAAGCGACTTCTGGATTGAGTCGATGCCGGCGCTCGATGAATTCGCCGCTGGCAGCGCTGCGTCGAATTCATCCACTCGACAGCCGGGATATCGGACACATGAAGCCGATACTTTAGGTTTTCGCGCGGGTAGCGAAAATCGCCTGCGCGACATCCCAGGCGGCAAGAAATTCTTCTATAAGACTGCCCGATTCACACCCCTTTTTACAAGGGTCTTTACCAGCTTGACAGAATATAAACGATAAGAAACATGAAACCACCCTTGGCGTGAGCAGATCGCCTCCCACACCCCGCAAAGCCTTGTCTGACGGGCCTCCTGAGCGACTGCGCTTGGCGCGGATGGCCTTCCGCGCGGGGCAGACAGACCGATTTCGAGGCCAAACAGCATCGCGCAACAGCTTTCCATAATATGAAATTGATGGACAGTGAGCCCCCAAGCGACCTCAAATTGAGGCAAAATCCGAGTGTTTCGCCGACTGCGCGCAGCCGGTGGTCTTATCACCCCGTTTTTGGACCCCGCCAAGAAGCCGATGAGTACCCAGCAACCCACCATCATCTACACCCTGACCGATGAAGCGCCGCTGCTCGCCACCAGTGCGTTTCTGCCGATCATCCGCACCTTCGCTGCGCCGGCCGGCGTGAACGTCGAGACCAGCGATATTTCCGTGGCGAGCCGTATCCTCGGTGAATTCCCCGAATTCCTGAGCGAAGAACAACGCGTGCCTGACAATCTGGCCGAGTTGGGCCGCCTCACGCAGCTCCCGGACACGAACATCATCAAGCTGCCCAATATCAGCGCATCGGTTCCTCAGCTCGTTGCCGCGATCAAGGAACTGCAGGGCAAGGGCTTCAAGGTCCCCGACTATCCGGAAGACCCGAAGACCGATGAAGAAAAGGCTATCCAGAAGCGCTACTCGAAGTGCCTCGGCTCGGCGGTGAACCCGGTGCTGCGCGAAGGCAACTCGGACCGCCGCGCGCCGCTCGCCGTGAAGAACTACGCGAAGAAGCACCCGCACAGCATGAGCGAGTGGAGCATGGCTTCGCGCACTCACGTCGCGCACATGAAGCACGGCGACTTCTACCACGGCGAAAAGTCGATCACGCTCGACCGCGCGCGCGAAGTGCGCATGGAACTCGTGACGAAGAGCGGCGAAACCATCGTGCTCAAGCCGAAGCTCTCGCTCCAGGCTGGCGAAATCGCCGACAGCATGTTCATGAGCAAGAAGGCGCTGCTCGCCTTCTATGAAGAGCAGATGGAAGACGCGCGCAAGACCGGCGTCATGCTCTCGCTGCACGTGAAGGCGACCATGATGAAGGTTTCGCACCCCATCGTGTTCGGCCACGCCGTGCGCACGTTCTATAAGGACGCGTTCGCGAAGCACGCGAAGCTCTTCGAAGAACTCGGCGTGAACGTCAACAACGGCATGGTCGATCTCTACACGAAGATCGAAGCGCTGCCGGAATCGAAGCGCGAAGAAGTGATCCGCGACCTGCACGCGTGCCACGAGCACCGTCCGTCGCTCGCGATGGTCGACTCGGCCAAGGGCATCTCGAACCTGCACGCGCCGAACGACGTGATCGTCGACGCCTCGATGCCCGCGATGATCCGCGCCGGCGGCAAGATGTGGGGCGCCGACGGCCGCCCGGCCGACACGAAGTGCCTGATTCCGGAAAGCACGTTCGCGCGCATCTACCAGGAAATCATCAACTTCTGCAAGACCAACGGCGCATTCGACCCGCGCACGATGGGCACGGTGCCCAACGTCGGCCTGATGGCGCAGAAGGCCGAAGAGTACGGCTCGCACGACAAGACCTACGAAATCACGCAAGACGGCACGGCGCGCATCGTCGACAACGCCACGGGCGAAGTGCTCGACGCGCTCACGCAGGAAGTCGAGCAAGGCGACATCTGGCGCATGTGCCTCGTGAAGGACGCGCCGATCCGCGACTGGGTCAAGCTCGCCGTCACGCGTGCGCGCAACTCGGGCATGCCGGCCGTGTTCTGGCTCGACCCGTACCGTCCGCACGAAAACGAGCTGATCAAGAAGGTCGAAACGTACCTGAAGGACTACGACACGAACGGCCTCGACATCCAGATCATGTCGCAGGTTCGCGCAATGCGTTACACGCTCGAGCGCGTGATCCGCGGCCTGGACACGATCTCGGTCACGGGCAACATCCTGCGCGACTACCTGACCGACCTGTTCCCGATCATGGAGCTGGGCACGAGCGCGAAGATGCTCTCGATCGTTCCGCTGATGGCGGGCGGCGGCATGTACGAAACGGGCGCGGGCGGTTCGGCGCCGAAGCACGTGCAGCAGCTGGTTCAGGAAGACCACCTGCGCTGGGACTCGCTCGGCGAATTCCTCGCGCTGGCCGTGTCGCTGGAAGACCTCGGCATCAAGACGAACAACGCGCGCGCCAAGCTGCTCGCGAAGACGCTCGACGCCGCCACCGGCAAGCTGCTCGACAACAGCAAGGGCCCGTCGCCGAAGACCGGCGAGCTGGACAACCGCGGCAGCCAGTTCTACCTCTCGATGTACTGGGCGCAGGAACTGGCCGCACAGAAGGACGACGCGGAACTGGCCGCTCACTTCGCGCCGCTCGCGAAGGCACTGGCCGAAAACGAGCAGAAGATCGTTGGCGAGCTGGCCGCTGTTCAGGGCAAGCCGGCCGACATTGGCGGCTACTATATGCCGGACGTCGCGAAGCTCGCCGCAGTCATGCGCCCGAGCACGACGTTCAACGCCGCACTCGAAGCCGTGGCGAAGTAAGCCACACTCGAAGCCGGGGGACCGGGCTGGGATCTACACCCTGCTCTGCTCCTCTGGCATGAGAGGCGCCTTGCCTCATGAAAACCGCCCTTGCAGCGTTTGTCGCTGCAAGGGCGGTTTTTTTTGGTGCGGCGGGAAGTGGCGTGTTTCGGACTAGTCCCATTGGTCACTCCACGAACTCGGTCGAATATCGCCTGACCGGGCGAACATTTCAGGCCCCTGCCGAAATCATCGCCCGAGTGCCAGGCATCCACAGCCTGAACGGCAATCGACTTTAAGGAGATCTCGCAATGGCAGTTCCCTTGCATCTATGGTTGAAAGACGAAGGTGGCGCAGACATTCGTGGTTCTAGCGAAGTCATCGGACGGGAAGGAAGCATCGAAGTTCTCAGCCTCAGTCACGGCGTGCATACGCCCACAGACGGTAGCACAGGGAAACTCATGGGCACGCGAATCCATCGCCCATTAACCATCGAGAAGGAAGTTGATCGTTCATCGGCGTTACTTTACCGGGCCGTTGCATGTGGGTCGACGCTGCAATCAGGCGAGTTGAGCTTTTACCGCACAAACGATGCAGGAATCGAGCAAGCTTATTTCACCATCTACATGAAGAACGTGAAAGTAGTCGGAATTTCCCCGCGAGTACTCAATATAAAGGAAGCGCCAAGCCAGCATCGAAATCATTTTGAGATTATTGAATTACGTTATGAAGAAATTACGTGGAGATATGCAGATGGAAACGTGACATTCAAAGACGCGTGGAATTATTTTTGAAGAGATAATACGATGCCGCTTAGATGCACGTTTTTATTAAACAATAAATCGACTTCAGCATTGCAATGTTCGGGCTTCGGGTCAGTCGAGGCATACTCTGGACAAAAGCACGGACGCAATAATCCACACGATACAGCAATGTCCGATATCGGCCCCTTGCCTGCTGGAACGTACTACATCGTTGACCGACAGTCAGGCGGACGACTTGGCTGGTTCTGGGATTGGTATGACGCACACGGATACGGTTCAACCGACCACACAAAGTGGTTTATGCTATGGAATGCGAACGGAGGAGACACGACGGTGATTAACGGCATCAAGCGAGGGCATTTCAGGCTTCATCCTGAAGGACAGCTGCAGCTAAGTGAAGGTTGCATTACCGTCGTTAGCCCATTCGCGTTCGAAAATCTTCGGCGATACATTCGTTCGCATAAGCCCGACTTGCCGATTCCAGGTTCGAAATTGCGTGCTTACGGTACTGTTGATGTTCGATGAAGCGATTAGCGGTAGTTATATGGTCCGTTTTCTGCGTAGCGCTGGCCATCACCGGCGCATACTATCTGACCGCGTTATATCTCACCATGCCGACCGACATGCCGTATTGGGTTGATATGGCAATCCGCTTCGGTTTCAGTTTTTTCCTGAATAACAACATGCCGGATCCTGACGATATGGGTGTGATCGCATTGCTAATTTACTTCTCTATATCAATGGCAATTTCGGGTGCAATGATTGGAGTTGTGGGCATTTTTTTATGGCGACGCACCATTTCATTTTTCTTACGATAAGGTTGTCATTCAAAGAACCGTTCTCTTGTGTGTCCCAAAATGCAAAAGGGGTCGAACTTGATGCCACCGGGGCACGGCACAACGCATTAATCAACGCCGGACATTTGGTTCCTCTCAGGACCACGGTCGACGCTCTTTTTTGAAAAGTGCTTGCCATAGCACCACCACTGCAATACATTGGTCTCTTCGAAACCAATTTCGCTAGACCATCATGCGTCTTCCCATCCGAACGCAGCACGTCACCGTGGCGGGCAAGGCGGTCACCTTCAAACTGGACTCGCAGGACGACCAGGCCGCCCCGAAGGTGGGCGTGCAGGTCGCCCAGAATCTGGTCGATCACAACGTGGCCGCCGTCATCGGCCCCCTACAAGCAACTGGGCGGAACCATGGCCGAATTCGCGGCCAAGTGATCCGGTAGGCGCCCCCACTACGGTTTATGTCATTCGCAACGGCCTCCCCGTGCCGTATGCGAAGTAAGTCACTCATCCGCTTGACCATTCGATTCCCATGAAACCGACACGCACTATTTCGACCGTCGAAGTCCACACCGGCGGCGAGGCCTTCCGCATCGTCACGAGCGGTCTGCCGCGCCTGCCTGGCGACACCATCGTCCAGCGCCGTGCATGGCTCAAGGAAAACGCCGACGACATTCGCCGCGCGTTGATGTTCGAGCCGCGCGGCCACGCTGACATGTATGGCGGCTATCTCACCGAGCCGGTGTCGCCGGGCGCCGACTTCGGCGTGATCTTTCTGCACAACGAAGGCTATAGCGACCACTGCGGCCACGGCGTCATTGCGCTCTCGACCGCGGCCGTCGAGCTGGGCTGGGTGCAGCGGACGATGCCTGAAACGCGGGTCGGCATCGACGCGCCTTGCGGCTTCATCGAGGCCTTCGTCAAGTGGGACGGCGAGCACGCCGGCGGCGTGCGCTTCGTGAACGTGCCGTCATTCCTGTGGAAACGCGACGTGACGGTGGAAACGCCGAGCTTCGGCAAGGTCACGGGGGATATCGCCTACGGCGGCGCGTTTTATTTCTACGTCGACGGTGCGCCTTTCGATCTGCCCATGCGCGAATCGGCGGTCGAGAAGCTCATTCGTTTCGGCGCCGAGGTCAAGGAAGCCGCCAACAAGGCGTTTCCGGTGCAGCATCCCGAGATTCCCGAGATCAATCACATCTACGGCACGATCATCGCCAACCAGCCGCGCCATGAAGGGTCGACTCAGGCCAATTGCTGCGTGTTCGCCGACCGCGAAGTCGACCGCTCGCCCACGGGCTCCGGAACCGGCGGACGCGTGGCGCAGCTCTATCAGCGCGGCGAACTCAAGGCGGGCGAGACGCTCGTGAACGAATCCATCGTCGGCACGGTATTCAAAGGCCGAGTTTTGCAGGAAACCTCGGTCAAGGGCATTCCCGCCGTGATTCCCGAAGTCGAGGGCGAAGCCTATATTTGTGGCTTCGCGCAGTGGATCATCGACGAGCGCGACCCGCTCACTTATGGCTTCCTCGTGCGTTAAAACCCATTCCCCCGTACACGGGGTTTGCGGCGCACGACCGGGTCATCCGGCGTGCGCCTTTTTTCTGCAATCGAGGCAGTATTCGCGTGAATCAGGTGGATCAGTTGAATCAGATAGGCGCGATATCGCGCTGGACGCGATGAATGTGCTGTTCCACGTAGAACGCGGCGGCATCCGCGTCGCCGGTCACGATGGCTTCGTAAATGAGCCGGTGCTCAGCAACGTAAAGGCGAATGCGTGCGGGATCGTAAATGCCGTCGTCCTTGAGACGCTTCCACAAGGACTGGTCCATCGTATCGGCAATCTCCTGGGCGAGCTTCACCAGTAGTGCATCGCCGGTCATTACGGCTAGCTGGCGATGAAACAGGCGGTCGCTGTTGTTCCAGAGCGCACGTTGTTCGGGATCCGAAACATCGGTCAGCGTTTCCATCTGCGCGAGATAGTGCTCCGCGAGCGCGTCGCGCTTCTTGTGGGCCGCTGCCCGCCGTGCGATAGCGGGTTCGAGAATCAGGCGGACGTCCAGCGTTGCCGACGGACTATAGTCTGCTTCGACGAAATCCGCCTCGGCCGTACCAGATGGTGCACTGCCCCGCGCGAGCGCCTCGGGGGCATTCGCCGAGACATACGTGCCGGAGTTTCGGCGCGTGACGACCAGGCCTTCATTCTGGAGCGCCCCGATCGCCTCGCGCACGGCGGGACGCCCGACGCCGAACAAGGCGGCCAGTTCGCGCTCGGAAGGCAGGCGCGACTCGGGAAGATATCTGCCGGCCCGAATCTCCGCGCGGATCTTTTCGGAGACCTGCTCGTAAATCTGGAGGGGGCGGAAGTTCGCGGAGAAATCGATGCGTGCGGAAGCCATATGGGATCTTTCGAAGCGATGGTTTGCAATATACCACTTCCGCGCACAGAAAATACCAAACGGGTCACCGGCCCGCTCGACGGTGCCAATGTGGCTCATATGAACGCCAAATCTGGGAAAATGCTGAATTCATGGATTGATAACCAGCCAAATGTGGTTTAAATTGAATCCACTTAAGCGATTTTTTTCAAGCGAGCCCCAAGCCATGAGCACTCCGCCAGTCAAAACTTTCGATGCGCAAGCCACGGCCGCGCTGCTGGACTATTCGACGCTCGTGCAGACGCTGCGCGAAACCATCGTGGAGTACGCCGCCGGGAAGATCGTGAGTCCTGAACGTTTGGTCATTCCGTTGCAGGAAGGCGGCGTGATGCTCTCGATGCCTTCGAGCGCAAGCGACATCGCGATCCACAAGCTGGTCAACGTGTGCCCCGGAAACGGCAAGCGCCAACTCCCCACCATTCACGGGCAAGTCATTGCGTGCGATGCGTTCACGGGCGAGATGCTGTTCGTGCTCGATGGTCCCACGGTGACCGGGCGACGGACGGCGGCGGTCAGCGCGCTCGGCATCATGTGCCTGCATGCGGGTGCGCCGAAGGAGATCCTGATCATCGGAACGGGCAAGCAGGCCGTCAATCATGTGGAGGCGTTCGCGGCGCTATTTCCGCAAGCGCGGATGCTCGTCAAGGGTTCGACGCAAGAGCGCACGCAACGCTTCGTCGAAGCGTTGCGTGCGATTGCACCCAATCTCAGCGCCCTCGATGGCGAGGTCCCCGACTCGGTCGATGTCGTCGTGACTGTCACGACAAGTCAAACGCCGGTGTATTCCGCGCTCGCGCGAGCGGGGCGTTTCGTGGTTGGCGTCGGCGCCTTCACGCCGGCGGCGGCGGAAGTCGGCAAGGCGACGGTGGATAGCAGTTTCATCATCGTCGACGACCCTGCCGGTGCGAAACACGAAGCGGGCGATCTGATTCAGGCCGGCGTCGATTGGGCGAACGTGAATGCGCTGGCCGATGCAATCAAGGGAAATCTCAAGCCTATGAAGCCGGTGTTTTTCAAAAGCGTTGGTTGCGCTGCGTGGGACCTTGCTGCTTGTCGGGTGGCGCAGGCGCATATTGGTTAAACGCGTGTTTGAGAACACGCGCCAAACGCCACCCTGCAACTGGCGAATAGTCCTTCCCTGATGCACACGGGCGGGGTTCCATGAAAGCGCACCGTACGCACATGTCTGCCCGCCACGCATCATCGATTCATGATGACGTGCTGCGCACAGCGGCGTATCGTTACCTCATGCGGGTGGCGCACAACGCCGCCCGCACGAGCAAGGACACGCTCGTCGGGGAGCGATATGACTATTCGGCAACGTATGCACGCGCCGTTTGCGGTGCTGGCGCTGGGTGTTGTGCTGGGCCTCGTGGCAGTGGTAGCGGGCGCGGGGCTCTGGCTCCACGCGGCGCAATCCGGTGTCAATGCCGGCGCCGGCGATCAGTCGGCCTCGGTGGCCGCAATCCTGTTCGGCGTCTTTCTCGCGATCTGCGCCGGCCACGAACTCTGGCGCCGCAAGATGCGCTAGAAAGCGACGTCAAAAGCGCGCCCCCCCTTCCCGGCGCCCGCCTCGCGCGGCGCGCCGTGGGCGACGCTGCGGCTCATGCCGTCGCGAACCCTTCCCCCTCGATCATCTCGAACAGCAGCGTCTCGAAGGCATGCGCGGCCACCGTGCGCGATGCGCGGCGCCGCGCGAGCAGCGCCACGGTGCGCTGCGGCAACGCGGGGGTCACGGGCACACTCGTGAGACCCTTGTGCTCGCGCAGCACCGTCGAGGGCAGCAGGGTCGCGAGCGAGCCGGCCTTCACGAGCTTGAGTACCGTGCCGACTGCATTGGCCTGCACCATGACGGGCGGGCGCAATTGATGAGCGTGGAAGTAGGCATCGGCGAACTTTCGCACCACGAAATCCGGGCTCAGCAATGCGAGCGGAATTTCGTCGAGCTGCTCTGCCGTGACCGGGTTGCGCCGCCGTGCCAGCGGATGCCCGGTCGCAACGAGCAGTGCAATGTGCTCTGCGAACAGCGGCTGAACCTGGATATGCTCCGAGCGCACGTCGGTAAAGCCAATGCCCAGATCGAGCGCATCGTGCTCGAGGCCCGCTTCGATCTCTTCGAGCGGCCGCTCGCTCACTTCCACGGCAATGGCCGGATGCGCCGCGTGGAAGCGGCGCAGCGCGGGGCCGATCAGATATTCGGCAAAGGTGGGCGCGTGGGCCAGCCGCAGCAGGCCGCGCCTAAGCCCATTCACGTCCTGGAGCGCCCGCTTGCCCGCGTCGAGATGCTCGAGCGCCTTGCGTGCATGCTCGATATAGACCCGTCCGAAATCCGTGAGGCTGATCGTGCGTCCGCTGCGGTCGAAGAGTGCGCCGCCTAGTTCCGCTTCGAGCTGACGAATCTGCTGCGAAAGCGCCGGCTGCGAAACGTGCAGCACTTCGGCCGCTCGCGTGAAATTCTTCAGCTCGGCCACGGTGAGCACGTAGCGGATCGGACGGAGCAACAAGGCGGCTGCCTCCATAAGGCGCACTTATAGCGACGATCGCAATATCGTCTTGGACTCGCACGCGCGCGATGCGCAGAATGGAATCGTGTCAAAGTTGCGCGAATACCGGCATGGCAACACCGCGGGCCGGCGCGCCATCATTCTACCGTTGGAGGACACGATGTTCGAGGCCTGCGCGATGTCCGTCGTTGCCGTCACGGCAGGCGCCAGCCTGACGTTTCTCTGCGCGATTCTGATGCCCGATGCATTCGTCAAGAAGAGCGTCGAAGGCGGGATGTTCGCCGGACTGGGCGCCACGCCCATGCCCCAGCGGGTCGCCCGTGCGCGGCACCCACGCCGTGTACGGCGCGCAGGTCAATACACGTCTCGTACATAACGCCGCTCGCGCGCCATCTGGCCGACGTACTCTCCGGCCGCTTCGTCGCTCAACCCGCCATGGTGTGCGACGACCGTTCTCAAGGCGGCATCCACATCCTTGGCCATGCGGCTTGCATCGCCGCACACGTAGAAGTGCGCCCCCTCCTCCAGCCATGCCCATAGCTGCGCGCCCTGCTCGCGCATGCGGTCCTGCACGTAGACCTTCTCCTTCTGGTCGCGCGAGAACGCGAGATCGAGCCGGCTGAGCAAGCCGTCCTTCTGCATGTGCTCGAGTTCCTCGCGATAGTAGAAGTCGGTGGCCGCGTGCTGCTCGCCGAAGAAGAGCCAGTTGCGGCCCGCGTCGCCGTGCGCGCGCCGCTCGTGCAGAAAGGCGCGGAACGGCGCGACGCCCGTGCCTGGGCCCACCATGATCATGGGCGTGTCGCCGTGGCGCGGCGGCCGGAAATGGCTGCTCTTCTGCACGAATACGGGCACGCTGCCGGCCGCCGCGCGGTCGGCGAGGAACGTGGAGGCCACGCCCTTGCGCTCGCGCCGGCCATTGTTGTAGCGCACCGCCGAGACGGTCAGATGCACTTCTCCCGCGTGCGCCTTCGGGCTCGACGAGATCGAATAGAGCCGTGGTTGCAGGCGCTTGAGCATGCCCGTCAATTCGTGTGACGAAAGCTCGATGGGGAATTCGTGCAGCACGTCGGCAAGTTGTTGCCCCCACAACCAGTTCTTGAGATCGCCCTTGCGGTCCTCGCGCAGCAGTTCGCTCAAGCCCTGCCCGCGTGAGCGCGAAGCAATGAAGGCGAGCGCGTCGGGGCCGGGCCGCGCGATCTCGTAGTGCTTGCCGAGCGCATCCGCCAGACGCATATCGCCCACGCCCGGCACTTCGACGGCCGCATCGGCGGACAGACGCGTCAGCGCGAGCAATTCGTCCACGAGCGCGGGGCAATTCGTCGGCCATACGCCGAGCGCGTCCCCTACCTCGTATTCGAGCCCCATGCCATCGCCGCCGCCGTCGCCCGTCGCGAGCGAGAAGTAGCGCGTGTCCTTCACTGCGCCCGTCATGTTCAGGCGCACGTTGTGAATGAGGCGCGATGCCGCCGGGCGCGCTTTGGTCGCCGCGCAGCCCGGCAGCACTTCGGGAATCGAGCCGCCGGCTGGCACGGCGTGCAGCGCGGCGTCTTCTTCCTTGATGCGCACGACCACGCGGTCGAGCCAGGCGTCGGCATCGTTCTGGTAGTCCGTGTCGCACTCCACGCGTGCCATCAGCCGTTGCGCACCGAGCGCTTCGAGCCGCGCGTCGAGATTGCGGCCGTGGCCGCAGAACTGGTCGTAGTTGCGGTCGCCGAGCGCGAGCACGGCATAGCGCAGCCCGGGCAGGCGCGGCGCATGCTCCGCCTTGAGCGCGGTCCAGAACGGCTCGCCGTTGTCGGGCGCATCGCCGTCGCCGAAGGTGCTCGTCATGAGCAGCACGTATTGCGCCTTCTCGAGATTCGTAAGCGCGTAGTCGGCCATGCACGCGGTGCGGATCTCGAAGCCCGACTCCATCAGTTGCATGGCGTAGCGTTCGACGAGCGACTCCGCGTTGCCCGTCTGCGACGCCCACAGCAGAACCACCTTCGGACGCGTATGGGCGATGCGCACGATGCCTGGCTTTTCGTCCTGCTTTTCGTCCTGCTTATCGTTCTGAAGATGCCCCGCTTCGAGCGCAGGCGCCATGTGTGCCTCGCCACGGCTGAACAGCCCGGCCAGCAGCCCGTCGAGCCAGGCGCGCGTGCTCGCGGGAAACGGTGCGTGCGCGGGGAGCATGGGCACCGCAACGGCGCTGCCCCGCGCCTCGCCCTTCGACGAACGCAGCCCGCCGACGAAGCCCGCGAGGTAAAGCCGCTCCGTGTCGTTGAGTTCCGGCGCGGCCACCTCGCCGAGGTCGAGTAGATTCGCAAACGCATCGATTCGGGACATGTCGAGTTCCAGGGACGGATGAGCCACGCCGACCTCGCGCTGGTCGCGCGCGTCAGGCGCGTCGGACAGGAGAAGGTCTGGCTCAGGCGCCACGCGCGCAAGCGCAACGGCACAGAATTTCAGTTCGGGTTGCTGAGAAAATTCGTCGATCGCATCGCTCGTGACCGCGTTCACGCACAGGTCGTCGCCGAATACGTCGTTCCAGTGCATCGGCGCGAAGCAGTTGCCGGGTTGCACGCGATCGGTCACCACGGCGGGCAGCACCACGCGCCCGCGCCGCGAACGCACCTCCACACGGTCCTTCGCCGCGACACCGAGCGCGCTCGCATCCTCGGGATGGATCTCGATGAACGGTGCCGGATTGAGCTTGTTGAGCATGGCCACCTTGCCGGTCTTCGTCATGGTGTGCCATTGATGCTGCACGCGCCCCGTATTGAAGACGATGGGGAACGTGCCATCGGGCAATTCGGCGGGCGCCACGTGCGGCCGCGCGAAGAACACGCCCTTGCCATGCGCCGTGGGAAAAGCGATACGGGGGCGGCTGCCGTCCTCGTCTTCGCGCAGAATCTGGCTCACGCCATCGTTCAGATAGCGAATGGGATTGCGGTCACCCTGCGCGTCGCGTGGCTCCGGCGGACAGGGCCATTGCAGCGGCGTCTCGCGCAGCTTCGCGTGATTCGCGCCGCGCAGATCGTAGCCCGTCTTCGGGTTCGAGAACGCCACGATCTCCTCGAACACTTCCGCCGCGCTCGCATAATCAAACGCCGCCTCAAAGCCCATCGCACGGGCCACGCGCGCGATGATCTGCCAGTCAGGCAAAGCCTCGCCGGGCGGCTCGACCGCCTGCTGCATGAGCGTCATGTTGCGCTCGGAATTGATCATCACGCCCTCGGCCTCGGCCCAGAGCGCGCCCGGCAGCAGGACATCGGCGAACGAATTCGTTTCGGTGTCCAGAAAAGCGTCCTGCGCGATCACAAGCTCGGCCGCGCGCAAGCCCGCCATCACGGTCTGCCGGTTCGCGACCGAGGCCACCGGATTCGTGCAGATGATCCAGCATGCCTTGATCTCCCCCGCCGCCATGCGCGAGAACATGTCGATCGTGCCGCCGCCGAGCCGAGTCGTGAGCGTGCCCGGCGGCACGCGCCAGAGATCTTCCACAAAGGCGCGGTCTTCTTCGGAGAGCACCGAGCGCTGGCCCGGCAAGCCGGGCCCCATATAGCCCATTTCGCGCCCGCCCATCGCATTGGGTTGGCCCGTGAGCGAGAACGGTCCGCTGCCGGGGCGGCAGATCTTGCCCGTCGCCAGATGCAGATTGCAGATGGCATTCGTGTTCCACGTGCCGTGCGTGCTCTGGTTCAGGCCCATGGTCCAGCAGCTCATCCACTCGGGCGCTTCGCCAATCATCTGCGCCGCGCGGCGGATATCGGCCTCTGCGAGCCCCGTGATGGCCGCGACTTTTTCCGGCGTGTAGTCGCCAAGAAAGCCCGGCATCGCGTCCCAACCGTGGGTGTGCTGCGCGATGAAGGCCGCGTCGGTGTGGCCGTTCTCGTGCAGCAGGTACAGCAGGCCATTGAGCAGGGCGAGATCCGTGCCCGCCTTGATCTGCAAAAACAGCGAAGCCTTTTCGGCCGTCGCGCTACGGCGCGGGTCCACCACGATCAGTTTCGCGCCGGCCTTCACGCGGTCCATCATGCGCAGGAACAGGATCGGATGGCAGTCCGCCATGTTCGAGCCGATCACGAAGAACAGGTTGGCCTTGTCGAAATCCTGATACGAGCCGGGTGGCCCGTCCGCACCCAGCGAAAGCTTGTAGCCACTGCCCGCGCTCGCCATGCACAACCGCGAATTCGATTCGATGTTGTTGGTGCCGACAAAGCCCTTCGCGAGCTTGTTCACGAGGTACTGCGCCTCGATCGACATCTGGCCCGACACATAGAACGAGAGCGCATCCGGGCCGTGCGCGTCGAGCGTCTCGCGCAGGCGCCGCGCCGTGTCGGCGATCGCCTGCGCGAGCGGCAGCGGCACGGGATCTTCGTCGCGTGCGTGGCGCACGAATGCGCGTTCGAGCCGCCCGGACTTGCGCAGCGCCACGTGCGCCGAAGAGCCCTTGGTGCACAAGCGCCCGAAGTTGCTCGGGTGCTCGGTGTCGCCCGAGATCTTCGTGACCTCGCCGTCCTGGACGTGCAGCACCATTCCACAGCCCACGCCGCAGTACGGACAAACGGTCTTGACGCTCTTTTCGATCATGCGCGATTCGAACTCGTAGCCAGAGAAAACACCGGAAAAATCAGGCCGAAACCCAGACGTGCCCATCCTCCACACGCGCGGAGAACGCATTCACCGAGCGCACGGGATCTTCGAGGCACTCGCCGGTCGAAAGATCGAAGTGATGCTTGTAGATCGGCGACGCCACGACGATGCGCTCGCCGAGACTGCCCACGAGCCCGCGCGAGAGCACGGCCGCCTGCGAGTTCGGGTCGTAGTTGCCGATGGCGAACACGCGCGCGTCGCCGTCGTCGATATGGAACACCGCGATCTGCTCGCCTTTCACGAGCGCGCACACGCCCGTATTGGGCACGATCTCATCGAGCTTGCACACAGGCACCCAAGTGTCTTGCGCGATGGCATTGCTAGCGACGTGGCTCATTTCGTACTCCTGGTATGTGAACGGATTCAAGAAGATTCAAACGGCTTCGACGACGACTGGAATTTCAGCAAGCGCCTCGTGCTGCGCGCGCACCGGAATCTGCTCGCGTTCCTCGGGCGTGGCCGGACGAATCTGGCCGCGCTCCTCGACGAACGTCACGTGCTGGTCGCCCGCATCGCTGTTGACGAAGTGGCGGAAACGCCGGCGCGTCAGCGGATCGGTTACGGCCTTCTTCCACTCGCACTCGTAGGTGTCCACCACGAGCTGCATCTCCGCTTCGAGCTCGGCGGCGAGACCCAGCTTGTCGTGCACGACCACGTCGATCAGATAGTCGAGACCGCCTTCGAGGTTGTCGCGCCACACGCTCGTGCGCTGCAGGCGATCCGCCGTGCGCACGTAGAGCATCAGGAAGCGGTCGATGTAGCGGATCAGCGTGGCGCGGTCGAGATCGGACGCGAGCAGTTCGGCGTGACGCGGCTTCATGCCGCCATTGCCGCACACGTAGAGATTCCAGCCCCGCTCCGTGGCGATGATGCCGATGTCCTTGCCCTGCGCCTCCGCACATTCGCGCGTGCAGCCCGAGACGCCGAACTTGATCTTGTGCGGCGCGCGCAGACCCTTGTAGCGGTTCTCCACTTCGATCGCGAGCCCGACCGAATCGCCCACGCCGTAACGGCACCACGTCGAGCCCACGCACGACTTCACGGTACGCACGGCCTTGCCATACGCGTGCCCCGACTCGAAGCCCGCATCGATCAGCGCTTCCCAGATGAACGGCAACTGCTCGACGCGCGCACCGAACAGATCCACCCGCTGGCCGCCCGTGATCTTCGTATAGAGGCCATACTTCTTCGCCACCATGCCCACGGCGATGAGACCTTCGGGCGTGACCTCGCCGCCCGGCATGCGCGGCACGACCGAATAGGTGCCGTCGCGCTGGATGTTGGCGAGGTAGTAGTCGTTCGAATCCTGCAGGCTCGCGTGCTCCTTCTTGAGCACGAACTCGTTCCAGCACGAAGCCAGAATGCCGCCCACCGCAGGCTTGCAGATATCGCAGCCGAGCCCGCGACCGTGCTTCGCGAGCAGATCGCCGAAGGTCTTGATGTTTTCCACGCGCACGAGGTGATAAAGCTCCTGGCGCGAATACGGGAAATGCTCGCAGAGGTGATTGTTGACGGCCACGCCCTGGCGCTGCATCTCCGACTTCATGATCTGCGTGACGAGCGGCACGCAACCGCCGCACGACGCACCCGCACAGGTGGCGGCCTTCATCGCGCCGATGCTCGTGGCGCCTTCGCGCACCGCCGAGCAGATCTGCGCCTTCGAGACGTTGTTGCACGAACAGATCTGCGCGCCCTCGGGCAGCGCCTCCACGCCAAGCGCGGGCTTCGCCTTGCCATCGGCTTGTGGAAGGATCAGGAATTCGGGCGATTCCGGCAACTCGATGCCGTTGAGCATCATCTGCAGCAGCGTGCCGTATTCGCCCGCGTCGCCCACCATCACCGCGCCGAGCAATTGCTTGCCGCATTCGGACACCACGATCTTCTTGTAGACCTCGCGGCGTTCGTCGGCGAAGCGATACGAGCGGCTGCCCGGCGTCTTGCCGTGCGCGTCGCCGATGCTCGCCACGTCCACGCCCATCAGCTTGAGCTTCGTGCTCATGTCCGCGCCCTCGAAGCGTGCCGCTTCGTTCGCGGCGCCAACGAGCGTCTTCGCGACGAGGCGCGCCATGTCGTAGCCCGGCGCCACGAGCCCGAAAATCTGGCCTTGCCACAGCGCACATTCGCCAATCGCGTAGATGTCGGGGTCGCTGGTGCGGCAGGCGTCGTCGATGACGATGCCGCCGCGTGCGCCCACTTCGAGGCCGCAGGCGCGCGCGATTTCGTCACGCGGGCGAATGCCGGCGGAGAACACGATCATGTCGGCTTCGAGATGCGTGCCATCGGCGAACACCATGCGGTTCGCCGCGCTTTCGCCATCCACGATCGACGTGGTGTTCTTGTGCGTATGCACGCTCACGCCCAGCGCTTCGATCTTGCCGCGCAGCATGCGGCCGCCGTCTTCGTCGACCTGCACGGTCATCAGGCGCGGCGCGAATTCGACCACGTGCGTGTCGAGCCCCAGATCGCGCAGGGCCTTCGCGCATTCGAGGCCGAGCAGGCCGCCGCCCACCACCACGCCCGACTTCGCGCTGGCACCGCGTGCCTGCATCGCTTCGAGATCTTCGATGGTGCGATAAACGAAGCAGTCCGCACGATCGTTGCCCGCGATGGGCGGCACGAACGGCGACGACCCGGTGGCGATCACGAGCTTGTCGTACGAAAGCGTCTCGCCATTGGACACGCTCACGGTACGCGCGGCGCGGTCGATCGAGACGGCCTTCGCGTCGAGCACGAGGCGCACGCGCTGGCGAACGTCGTCGCGCTCGAAGAAGCCCTCGCTCACGAGCGAGAGATCCTCGGCGGACTTGCCGGCGAAGAATTCGGAGAGATGCACGCGGTCGTAAGCGGGACGCGGCTCTTCGCAGAGCACCGTTACGCGCACATTGAGCGCGCTTTGCGCGGCGTCCGCGAGCACGCACTCCAGAAATTTGTGGCCCACCATGCCGTGACCAATGACGACGACGTCCAGACCGTCCACTGCGAGCGTTGATTGCGTCATGCCTGTACACCCTGCTAAATAAAAAAGGCGTCCCGCGGATCCAGCTCGCGAGGAGCCAGACTCGTGGGACGCCGTTGTCCTGAGATTCATCGATTTGCACTGCCACACTGCAACATCGCAGCCGGATCGCCGGCCGCCGGATCGCCGTTGATCCTGTTCGCTAAGGGTTACGCAAGCACCGTGCCAATTCGCGAGAAATCGCTGAGAGCCCTGCGCAGCGGGGGCCTGCACGAATTTCCCGGCAACCGGGCTAGCGCGATGCATCGGTGCGTCGCGATGTAGCCCGGCACAAGTTTGGTGCCCCGCAGCACGCTCGCTGTGCGCTTTCGATGCCCCATGGCGATGCACTCGCCCCGCCGGAACCGGCGAAGGTGGTGCATCGAGCGACTTTTAATCGACGTATTACGCGCTGGTCTGGAACTTGCATAACGGGACACGAGCGGCAACGCTGCCGCAGCGAACGCGCTGGCGACTGCCACACGCGCGCCACGCAGCAAACGAATGAACGCGAAAGGACAAACATGAACGCAACGGGCAAGGTCACCTTATTGAGCGCGGGTCCGGGCGACCTCGACCTGCTCACGCTGAAGGCGGCCAGGGCGCTCGCCCGCGCCGACGTCGTGCTGCTCGACGACCTCGTGAATCCCGAGATCGCCTCGCTCGCCCCGCAGGCGCGCGTGATCAAGGTGGGCAAGCGCGGCGGCTGCCGCTCCACGCCGCAGGCGTTCATCGAGCGGCTCATGCAGCGCTATGCGCGCAAGGGCCTCGATGTGGTGCGCGTGAAAGGCGGCGACGCCCTGCTCTTCGGCCGCGCGGGCGAAGAACTCGCGGCGCTGCGGCGCGCGCAAATTCCGGTGGAGATCATCAACGGCGTGTCGTCGGCGTTCGCGGCGGCAGCAGGCCTGGGGGTCTCGCTCACGCATCGCGACCATTGCCAGGGCGTGATCTTCGTGACGGCGCATCTGCGCGACCATAGCGAGCCGGACTGGCAGGCGCTCGCGGCCACGCGCATGACGCTCGCCATCTATATGGGGATGAGCCGCATCGAGGGGCTGTGCGCGACGCTCGCGCAAGCGCTTACGAATGAGACGCCGGCCGCCGTGGTGCAATGGGCCGGGAGTGCGAACGAGCGCCGCGTGACGGGCACGCTCGGCACCCTCGCCGCCATGGCGACGCAAGCCGGGTTCGGCAGCCCGGCCATCATTCTCGTGGGCGATGCGATTGGAGAAGCCGTCACGCTGGCCGCGTTCGATGAGGATGCTCGCGCGCTTGCGGCGGGGATGCCGGTGTTGCGAAGCGCGTAGCCTGAGAGAATGCGTTCTATTGGCTCGGGTTGAGAATATTCGAAATGGCCGACGCCAGACCATCGGGGTTATCGTACGCAACCATATGTTCGGCGTTGGCAACGAGTTCCACGGTACAGCCGGCCTGCTCGAACTTTGCAATTTCGTCGCTCGTTGCCGTATCCGAGAGAATTACCCCTTTTATGGCGTTCAGATTAGCCAGATCATTGAGCCAATTGCTCGAATTATCGTCGATGGCCGATCTGGCCCATTGGTAAATGGCATAAGGAGAAGCCACGGAGAATGGCCCCAGCCAGGCATCATTGCCGCCTTGGGCTTTCAATTGCGCCAGCAATTGCGCAAAGCCTCCGTTGACGAATTGTGCTTCGGTCTGCGAGGTCATCTCGGACAACATGGCGACACCGTAATTGGTCAGTCCTGGCTGGCACAGGACAAGCATGCCGACCTGAATCGGTAGTTGCCGCGCCAGTTTCAGCGCAATGAATGCGCCTGCGCTATGGCCGAACAGGTTCACGCTCGAGAAGCCCTGGCTCACCACGAAGTTCGACAAGACGGTTGCCTGCGCATCGGAGATGTATTCCCCGTCCTGCGGCTTGTCGCTAAAGCCCGATCCCATGAGATCGACCAGAAACGATCTGCATTTCGAGTATGAATCGGAGATGACTACTGGTGGATAATCGCTGCTCGATGCGCATCCCAGCCCGTGGATATAAAACAGCGGATCAAACGTATCTTCTCCGGAGTACAGATCCAAGTAGCGAAGAATGTTGGCTCTATCGTCGACAGGAAATGTATTCATATCTGCTCCTTAAAAGCTCATGCTGATCGAGCGGTTCGATAGTCCGCCAGAGTCAATGTGTCATCTGGCGCCTCACTTCCTGTCACGGTTTCCAGGGTACCGTCATGGCTGTAAATCCGCGGGCAAGGGTGGCAGGGACGGCAATCCGGTGATTACGCCAGCGCGGCCCGTCACGAAGACGCGCTCCGGCATCTTGAAGCCGCGCAACTTCAACAAGTCCAGCGGCCCCGCCCCCGCCTGCACGCGCATGATGTAGCGCAGTGGTGCTGCCGCATCGCCGTTTGTGGCGCCTGTCGCTCCGCCCGTAGCGGACGCGGCCTTCGCTTCGTCGCTGGTCCCGCCCCCAGTCCAAACCAGTTCGTAGCGCGTATCGTCGAGCGCCTTCACGCGGGCCTTCTCCAGCATCCGCAGGAAGGCCCAGTCTCCCGTGGCATCGAAAGCGAGACGCAGCCCTCCGTTCAGCGACTGCCAGTTCAGCGACGCATGGCCGTTCAGGCCGTTACCCGGCCACGCAAGCGGTGTCCAGGTTTCGCGCTGGTTGAAGTAGATGACCTGACTGCCATCCACGGTCAGTTCCGTGCGCGTCACTTCCGGTGTCGGCTGCGGCATGATCTCGAAGTGGTAACCCGCCTCGCCCCGGGCATAGAGGCGAGCCCCCATCGGCCCGATGAGCCGCAGCATGGCGAGAAACTTCGGGTCGAACTGCAGCGACTGCGGCGCGAGTTCGTTCGGCACCCACTGGTCGCCCTGACGCTTGAGCACGCCAGAGAGTTCGCCCGCGATGAAGCGGCTGATCAGGCCCGTGTCGGGCCGCACGTAGCGACCAAACTCGGCGAAAGACGCATCAGCAGTCGTTGGCGAGAACGGATAGCGCGAAGCGAACGACGACTGGAACGGTGCGGCCACGCCCGAGCGCCACGCATCGTTCAGGCTGGCAGCAGCCGGTTGCAGGACGGCCTGCCAGGCCGCGTCGAGTGGCTGTACGAACATCGCCTGGCCGAAGCCCGCCCACTGCGCGCCCAGGCTCGCAGCGGTCAACGCCGCGTCGTCGCGCGCCTGAGTCAGATCGGAGAGCTTGCCCTGGAACACCGCCTGCGCGAGCGCCCGCGCCATCGACTGAGCATCCGGGCTCGACTGGATCTGCTGCAACTTCAGGCGCACGGTCGTATCGGCGGTCAGCACGCGCGAGAGGCTCACGCCGTTGAACGCGGCGGCATTCGGGGCGTTGCCGTTGGCTGCTTTGCTGCGGTCCGGAGCCAGGTTCGCGTCGCCCATCAACGCCAGCAACGGGCCGAACGAGCGGTCTAGCGGATTAACCACGGGCGCCTGCATTGTGTCACTGCCGCTCCCGCCCAGCAGCCCCTGTGCCTTGCGCACGAGCGCGTCGGTTAGCGCCTGCGAGGGACGCCCCGCTTCGCCCTGGTACTGCACCGACTTCATGACCGCCAGCAGCGGCGAGGTCTGTGCATCGGTCAGCCGCGTAAGCTGGTCGATCACACCGGAGAAGCTCGTGGCCGGGAGCCACCGGAAACTGTTGAGCAGGGTTGCCCACGCAGCGGCGTAGTCGGTGAAGTAGCGCGTGCGCAGCCGTTCGCGAAGATCGTCGGCGTCGCGCTTCGCGTCGAGCGCGGTACGCGCGGAGTCGACCGCGCCTTCCACGGCGGTGGCGCTGATCTGGGCCGTCGGCTGGCCGCCGGTCAGTACCCAGTCGCCCTCGACATGCGGCGCCTTTGCAGCCGTGTCGATGGACTTTTCGATGACGCCCTCCCACGCGGCGCGCGTGAAGATGCCCGGCACCGTCTGCGTGGTTGTGAACATGCCGTGTGCGTCCGCGCCGGCGAGCAGCGTAGCGAGCGAAATGTCTGCATATTTACCGCGCGCCTCATCGAGCACGCGCTGATAGAGCACGTCGTCACTTGCCGCCAGGCCGATCTGGTTCACGAGCGTCGAGCGCATCTGCGTGACAAGCGGCATCGATGTGCTGATGCGCCACTCGGGATGGGCCTTCAGATGGTCGGCCCAGAAGCCCGCGAGCCGCTGCGAGATGTCGAGCCATTCGCCCGCGCGCATGTCGACCGGCGCGGGCCACGCCGCCAGCAATTGCGCCTTCACGAACGGTGCATCGGTGCGCGCCGGAGTGGCCAGCATGAGATATGCCTTCAGGCGGTTGTACGCCTGTTGCTGCGTGTCGTGACTCTGCTGTTCGTCGGCACGGACCTGCGAGAATGCGCCGAGTTGACCTTCAATCGCCTGCACTATTGGCTGCCGCAGGTTGCGCGCGGCCACGATGCTGTAGGGCTGCCACAGCGCGGCGAGCAGGTCATCGTTGCGCGAAAGGCCCGCGCACAGGTACCACGGAGCGCCGTGCTCGCGGCGGTATTCGAGCGTCTCGATCTCCTGCTGCAAAGCCAGCTGCGCGCGTAGCGCGGGCGGCGTGCCGGGTGTGGCAGCAAGCGCTGCGTCAGCAATTGCTTCGTCATCCTTGACAAGTGAGCGGTTGCCGATGCCCGAGATCATCAGCAGCACGATCCACACAATGGCCCCGGCCATCGTGCACCACGCGAGCGCGTGCGGCCAGTACAGCTTCGTGCGGCGGCCACGGTAGTTTGGCGAGCCTGCGGCGATCTCGCGCCAGACCGGCAGCAGGGCGGCGGGTTGCTCGCGAATGACGGTTACCATCGGCGGCGCTTCGGCCGCCTCGCCAGACGAAGCGCCTCCATCGACACTCCCTTCGCCCCCGTTGGCAACCGGCACCGGCACAGCAGAGGTGCCAGGGAAGACCGGCGCGAACAGGACACCGGCAAGTGGCGAGCGCAGCCAGTTCGACGCGGCAAGCGCGGCCACGCTCGCCGCGATGCGTCCGGCATGGTCGCCGGCATACTTCGAGACTTCCATCATCCAGGTCACCCGAAGGCTATTCCGGGTACACAATTCCACGCCTGCGCCCGCGGTCGTCTGCTCGACTTCGTTCAGAAGCTCTGGCAATGCGGCGGCCGCTCCCTGCGCCTGCCTGCGCGAATCGTTCGGCAGGAAGGCGCCGATCGCGTCGAAGCGTTCGGACGGGCTACCCTGCGCCTCCACTGGATGCAGGAACGTAACGGGCGCGGCCCAGCCGAGTGCCGTGGCGATGCCCGAGAGCGTGCGTGGCAGTTCGGTATCCCGATCCTCCGCACACGCGACATGCACCACGCCATCGACTGGCCGGCCGTGGCGTAGCCGGCGGATCTGGCCGAGCCACTTCGCCGCCTCGATGCCATCCGGCGCGGCATGGACAAGAATGGTTTCGTCCACGTGCAGGATGCCTGCCTGCTTGAGCCCAGGCGCGACCTGTTCGACGCGCTCGTCCGTGCCGTTCACCAGCAGCCAGCGCAGACGGCGCTGCCAGAACCAGCCGTGCGCGACGCGCAACTCCTCGACCATGCGTTGCAGACGTGCGTCGCGTTTCAGGGATTTGGCTACCTTCGTCTGGTCGCCGGTTTTGAAACGAAAAAGTCTGGCTGCCGCAGCATATGCGCCAGTCGATACGGAGAACAAGTGGGCGGCCACGACGACGACAAGTAACGGCGGAATTGTCACGACTGTCAGCGTGCGAGGAACACCATTCGGAATGCCAAGACGATCGCCTTGAAACCACACCAACAGGAGAGCGGCGATGGCAACGACGAGGGCGGCAAGAGGCAAGCCCCAGATTGCGATAAGGCCCGTGGCCGCATTGCCGGCCACGGCTTGGGGCGCCAGGATCTGCAAGTTATTTTTGGGCGTCGTCATGCGTAGAAGTGTCTTTTTGATCTGCGGATATGACATGAAGGATGGCCGACTGCAGCCCATCGACAATCAGTTGCGGGCCGTCCGTAGCAGCAGCTTCGATTGCAGCGCCGATCTCCAGCAGGCCGTTGCCGGCGCATGCGTCGCCGACAATACGATCCAGCCGGAACTGCCCGGCATCTTTGGCCGCAGCCCGAAAACCAGCGGCATCGAGCGCCAAGTCGCAGTGCTCAACCGGGCGGGTGATCCATGCGCGCGTCACAGTGGCGGCATCGACCCCGCCCCAAATAGCGGCATTTACGAAGCCATCCTCGGCTTCGCCGTTCATACTTTCGACAGGTCTGTGCAGCACCGCTTTCGGGCTGACATCTGGCGGAAGCCTGAAATAGCCGGCATCGAAAAGCACGGCAGCACACCCTTCGGCGCGACCTTCATCGATCTTGTCGTCGTACCATGCTGCCGCGACAGCGAGAAGCGGACGTCGTTCGCGTGCATCGAGCCACGCATCGGCCACCAGCAACCCGTCAGTTGCCGGGACGGCTTGAACCTCAAGTGGCGGCAGCGCCGCCAGCCGCAACGCATCGCGGACCTGAGCCAAACGCAGGCCCGCAATTTCCTGCTCGACCAGTACGCGCACTTGTGGCCAGTATGCTTTTTCGTATCGGGTCAGCGCCTGGATGCTTCCGACCAACGGCTCAAGCGCAACACGGATCATCTGGACAGCGGAATCGGCATTCATCAGCGCGCCTGCGTCGCTGCCCTCTACTTCGCCTTCACCCGTCATGCTCGGGCCAATGAGTAACGGGTCGTGGTCACCAAAGCGGTTGCACAGAACCTTGCCCGAGCCGTGCCGCGGTGCCTGCGCCTTCAGGATCGATTTTTTCCGGGCAAGAACGTCGGCCAAGGATTGGCCCGCCAGCGGCAGGCAGTAGCCTGCGTCGAGTACATGCAGCGGTCGCTGCGCGAACCGGATCCTCTGCGCGAGCCAACGGTCACGATGATGGTTGAGCCAGTGCGCGCAATACCACAACACCTCGTAGACGGCACGAGCAAAGCCAAGCAGGACCAGGAACAGCCCGTTCGGCACACCCACCATGCAGATCCAGAACTTGAGGCCGCTTGCAGGCTCGCCCTTCTGCCACGCGAGCAATACGATTACCGGTCCGAGCACATTAAAGACGAACCAGGTAAACGCCCATGGCCAGAAGCGCATCGGTGCTGGATATGGGCTCGGGCGCCCGGCGGGAGAAAGATCGACCGGCATTATTCGATGTTGACGTTCTGCAGTGACGAGATCAGCCGGCACCCGCAGGCGCAGCGGTAGTGATGCATGGCGACGGGCTTGCCGTCGCGATCGGGGAATCTGTCGTAACCCTCGTCAATCGTGGTCGGTCCGTGCAAGGCACAATTCGCATCGTCACCCTTGCGGGCAAGCGGCCTGCCCATGAAGTTGGTCCATTCCGAACCGCCGGTAACTTCGCCACCGTGTTCTAGTTCGTCGCCTTTGCGGATGGGGGATTTTGTCATTGCTTATTCGAAGAATTTTTAAATGCATTAAAATGACCAACAATCGTAACTCCACGCAGCAACTCTGGAATTCGATCGCTCTCTTGATTTTCAAGCTTCCCATTCTGAATTTCAAACGAAAAACATGCCAACCTCCCTCTATCCGGGCATATCAAAAAATAATCTGGAGCATTCAACCTTTCCTGATCACCGAAAACTGAGTTTACGTATTCGATAGTTCCAGTCCAACCGTCCCCTTCATACTTTCTCTGCCAAATAATTCCGCGCGTGTACCGTCCACCTGAATCAGCCTGGGCAATTTCATCGGCTGAAGTTTGTCTTTTCGCCAAATCTGGTTTCGGCGCACCAGATCTAGCCGTAACGCATCCGAACGAAAGTTTTCCATCAATTGGCCCATTTACAGACCTCAGCAAAACATAAAAATCAAATGATGTTATTCGATCATTTATCTTTAAAGCCAATCTCGAAATTTTATTTAAAATAGGCTTATTGATGACATATCCACACTGGTCCGCCAGCAACGAAACATTGCCGACCAAATCACCTGACCCACGATCTTTCGCGCCCGCATTTCCACCAAAAATCAATGAAAATAATAAAATACCGGCCAGTAGAATACACCTCATAAAACCATCCTTCTTGAGATCGCTCAAGCAAAAATCCAGACAGTCGCACGCCTAGTTGTTCTCAGACGCCCTGATGATTTGAGTTGTGCGATTCTGGCTTCCTGATAACAAAGGCCGGAATGAATTGGGGCATCTCCTTTTGACTCAATCAACCACATCCCTTGAATATCATAGGTTTCACCTCAGTTCACGAATAGGCCGTCCTTTGCGGCGGATTCGCTTATCGACGTTATCGCTATTGCTTGAGGGCAGACGTTGAGCCGCTTGCCGGGTTGGTGGGCTGCTCGTCAACAAATTCTACTGATTGCAGGATCGCTCTGATTTTCCACAACTCGTTAGTTGTGACGTATGCGCGACCATTATGTATAACCACAGACGGGAAATCCGCAGCTAGCACTGAAAATCCGATCAAAACAAAGAACGCTGAAAAAAATATTTTCCCAATCTTATGCCTCTCTATAGTAATCACACGTTACCAGGCGATTTCATTTTTTCTGGGAATACGCATCAGCATAGTCGATTAACATATCCGTTAATTTGGCCACAGAAGCAAGGAAAACGTTCGTTCGCGGCACCAATCCATTAAGACGTCCAGTGCTATTCGGATCGCCAGTATTCACTGCACGCGCCGACCTTTCAAATTCTGTTTGAGATTTTCAGTTACACAATGGCACATTTTGATAAGAAATAAATCCCTCACCATTCCACAAGTATTGATTCAACGAATATTCAGAACCATCTGGATCACTAACGCCATACTCCATAATCATAGGCACTCCGGCCTTGTTGGCGCCAACTTTAATGCCAGATCCATAAGAAATGAACTGAAATTCGAATTCACCGCTTTTGGCTGCAAATATGCCGGTATACGAATTTTTCGCATTCAAAGCAGACTCAATCACGCAAATTAAAATTACTTTCCCGCGAAACGATTCTTTATATTTATAAAACTTCAACCCCTTCTCAAACTCGGATATTGGGCACGAGTCAGCAGCACAAACAAATTTCTGCATATCGATATCTGCATGTAGCCTCTCAGCCATCCTTTCCCGCTGAATATCAGTTCCGCAGGCGAATACCAACCCGGAAGAGAAAAGCAATGAAACAAAAATAAAAAACCTTCTCATGGTCGCTGCTTCTCCAATGACACTTGAATAGTATAAGTTGTCGGAAAATATTTCCTCTTCGGGTGATGCGTATGTGGATCCAATACTGGTTGACCACTCGCATCAAGCACAGGTTCCTGCGCCGTATTTCTTCGCCAAACAAAAGAAATTTTCTCCGAAGAGTCTCCATCAATCAAATCAAGCAAAACGCATTTAATGTATACGAATGATTGCAATCGATGGTCCAGGCCATTTATGTTTTGATTCGCCACATTGCCGTTAGTAGATTTGGATGCCTGAATTACCGCCTCAATTTGCACTTCACCCGCATCAGTCGTTTTGAGAGTATTCAGGGCCGGGTCTTTTTCACCGATCTGAACCTTGTGGCCGGCCTGGTCGAACCAGGCCGTGAAATCGGCATCCGCCATGAAGACTTCGAAGTGCAGATGCTGCACGTCCTGATGCTTGCCGACATAGCCGAGCATGTCCTTGCGGTACACCTTCTTCGTGCCGCCCGGCTGCGCCACCCCATCCTTGCCGCCGGCCGTATCGAGCAGCCATCTGGGCAGGGCATTCGGCGTTCCGGTCTCAGGCGGATCATTCGGCTGTGGAGCCATGTTCTCCTGACCGGAAACGTGTGACACATAATTTAGGCACACCATTATTCCAATAAGTGCTGACGAGACGACGTCTTTTTTTATCGACCTTTAGATTAATAAATTCATCTCCGCACATTGACGACGGATTTCGTTCCACAAATTTATTGTCCGATGATGAAAATGTAAAAATTCTATAAATTGAATACACACCCATTCCATCATCTACATGCCACACCGAAAATCCATATTTCCCGCTAAAATCGTAACTATCCACGTTAATGTGGATCACCTTTTCCGTATCAATACTCACGTCACCTTGTGCGCTACCGTTTCGGTAGTACGTTTTCCACATCAAATGATTACCTTTAATTTCAACTACTGCCTTAACTCCGGGAGCTGGCGAGAACGATTCCGAATTTTCAGCCGCACATACTGAAAATGCCAAAAAAAGATATGCCAGAAATAAAAATATTTTCCCCATAAATCACTCCGGTTTTAGCAAATTAGCCAAGATTGGATTTTTTGGATGGGGAAGCGCAATCATCACCGATTCACTCGTATCCACTCCGTCATCCAAAACACGCAACGCAAACATCGAATATGCCTGCCTTTCGTAGTATCCGTTCCCACCTCCATTTACCAGGCGACTTATCAAACCAACGTTTAGCGCGAGAAAATTATCATCGGAAACCCTGTTAATATTACCGCCCCTGGAATAACGTTTCGATACCCAATAAAATCCACCAGAGTCACATGCATACTCAGCATCTTCCGCAATAATATCCGGATCATATCGAGGAAACCAAAGCATCAAATGTCCACCATCAGCCGGATTCGCCGTATAGTGGCGCGAAATTGTCGTGATACGATGGACTACACTTGGCAATCGCTCGACATAGGAACCGCCATTGTTGTCAGGTATAGCGCGGTATTTCCCATAGGCATCGAAATTGCCAGCCCACGTGAGCTGCATGATTCCACGACCGTAAAATGGGCCATAATATTGAGTTGCTGGATTGGCGGCAGAGTAGTGGCCAAATCCCCATTCATGCATAAGTCGCTTCGCACCACCAAGATCACGCCATTGAGCGGTTTCCAAAAGCACTTGCGCCAAAAACAAACCAATTCTCTTTGAATCACTTCCAATATATTTTCTAATACATTTATTCAACTGAATCACGTGTTTCTTGACGCGCTGACAAGCGATTTGATGTGTAACCCTATATGTATCGTTATCTGTAGCAATGGCTCTTCGAGGGCTACCGCTTTGCGTATAAAACGGATAGCGAGGGAACGTTGCAGCCAATTCGCTTACGGTCAGCCAACCGCACCTCCTGAAATGCCGGATAAACGCCAACGGATGGAAAAACCACAGTTTCTGCCCGGCGAGCGGCGTCTTGTCCAGAAACTGGAATTTGCCCAGAAAATCGATGAATTTTCTGTACCCGTCGGGGTTGGTATCCTTCTGTCTTCCAAAGAAACCATCCGGATCGTTCAAATTCTTGTACCGATCATCATTGTTCGACGGATCCCATTCGCTGCGCGCCATGCACACCAGCCCCCGGAGCTTTTCGCGCACACCTCGGGCAATCTGAATGTAGCCAGCAAGCTGCTGGTTGTGACTGTTGTCGTTGTTCTTGTCATATTCGAGTGGCTGCACAATGCCTGAAGTCGCCTGCGGATCTTCCACGCCGGTCAGACGACAAAGCGAATCGTATCCACAAAGCCCGTCATGATTGAACGGCGTGTTTTCCTCATCGACCTTTTGCCAGCCCGTAAAGAACGGGAAATCCGCATCAGAGAGTTTCTTGACTGCATCCGGCGCAATGTTGACGTAGCCCTGCTTGCCGCTCTCGTCGAACGGCACCGCAATCCATGTAGCCGGGGCTTCACCTTGATGAGTCCGTGAAAGAATGCGTCCAAACCGCAGCATTTCATAGCCGTCACTCGGGCACGCCGGATACAACGCCATCGCACGCTGGTACAGATCATACTCATAGTGCTTTGTGCCGTTGTCATATGGATCCGCGACGGGATCAGGTGTAAGCAGAACGACATTGCCGCTATTGCCGCGATCGATCCACGCGCGCGTATAGCGCCGCCCCTTGTTGAACCACGCCTCGACATAGAGCGTGTCATTTGCGCCAATCGATCCGCCCGGCAACCGGGGAAACCAGGTGTCGCTCATTCCTGCCGGCTTCGGAGACAAGTCCAGCGGCCCCTTGATAATGAAATAGCTGTGCCCCCAGTAGTCACCCGATTGAGGCTGGGCCGGGTCTTTTTCACCGATCTGAACTTTGTGGCCGGCCTGGTCGAACCAGGCCGTGAAATCGGCATCCGCCATGAAGACTTCGAAGTGCAGATGCTGCACGTCCTGATGCTTGCCGACATAGCCGAGCATGTCCTTGCGGTACACCTTCTTCGTGCCGCCCGGCTGTGCCACCCCATCCTTGCCGCCGGCCGTATCGAGCAGCCATCTGGGCAGGGCATTCGGCGTTCCGGTCTCAGGCGGATCATTCGGCTGCGGAGCCATGTTCTCCTGACCGGTCATGTCCAGCAGGTGCATGTAAAGCGAGTAATACGTGATCGCGCGCCCGTCACCCGTGTCCGTCTTGTGTCTGAGCAGGACGAAACCCGCATTCGAGTTCAGCAGTGGCTGCCCCGTTTGGGGATCGGTCGCGCCGTCCGATATTGCATTCTTGCAGACCCGGTACGCCACGACCTCACCATCGGCGATTGCGCGCACCGGCTCCGCCTGGCCCGGGCCATGAGTGCCCGGATTCAGATGAATACCGCAGTGAAAACGCCGGTCGAAGGTGACCGGATAGACCCCGTGATGGCCGATCTCGAACTGGTCGACCAGGTCCATCATGGGGTCCGGTCTGGACGCATCGCTGGGCGTCACGCCCGATACGGGCAGAAAGGGAGGGCTGATGATCATGGCTTCAGTGGGACGACGAGTACTGGTCGGAAATTTTCAGGCTGCTCTTCGGCAGGGACGGTAACGTCGTTGCGACGGTGTCAGGTCCAACAAACGTGAACGACGCGGCCTTGATGGTGTATGCGCCGGGACAATGGAACGTGATGTTGCCGCCCTCGATGACCACCGAAGCGCCACCACAATTGAGCGTGAGCTTCGTTTTCGCCGATACCTCGACGTCCGCACTCTCGCTCGCAACGCGCAACTGCTTCTGTGCGAACAGGTCCATACCGTCCGTAAGCGCCGCCATCAGGATCTTCCCCTTTGCCGCTATGAATTTCAGCCCGAGCCCGTGCGCGCACAGCGAGATCATGCCGCCCGCCGCCATGCGCAGGCGTTTGGCAATGCTCACATCCATATCCTGGCCCGCCGTGACAATCACGTTCTGGCCCGCCGAGTGCTGCACCGATTTCGGCGTCACGAACGCCATGCCGCCTGGCGCGCTCGCGAGCAGCCCCGCCTCCCGAAGCTGGTTCAGGGCATCGAGCAACGCCGCCTGCGTGGCGCGGTCAGCAGGATCAGCTCCGGCCTGCGAAGTCGCCGCCGCGAGATCCGTTACGCGCCGCAGCGCGGCTTGGAGTTGCGCAACGGCGGCAGGCATCTCAAGGTGCGGTGTATCCGGCCCGGCCGCCGCATCCGCCGAAAAGAACAGCCCCTTCGCCGCGCGCAGTGTCGCCCAAGCCTGGGTCGTCGCTTCGTACCCGGTTCCGCGCGGGAGATGTTTACTGTCGAGCAGATAGCCCTGGTTGAAAGCCGTCTGGCTGTACACGGTCGCGATGCGCGCGCTCTCCTTCCCTCGCAGGTCATTGAAAACCACTTCCGCGCCGAGTAATGGCGAACGCCAGATGGCATAACTGAACAGTGCATCGGTTCCGCGTACCGGATCCTGATGCGAAAAATCGTGCAAGGCACCGCTGATGTGCATGCGGTCCACGTCGCGGTTTTCGCCGTCGAGCAGCACTTCGGTCCCCGGGAGCAGGGGCGAATGGAAGCCGCCTTGCGAAGACGATGATGGACGCAGCAGACGCAGATTCAGCAGCTTGTTGTCGGTGTTTCCCGAGCCTTGAAGAAACTTCGGCAAAACCGGATAGCGTCCGTGCGCGTCCATGTCCCCGTAAGGCGGCGAATGGAGCGTGGTAACCACGCCGCCAACGGGGCCGCTCAAAAATCTCCAGTCGCGCTCATAGTCGAACTTCGGGTGGTAGGCCAAATGCGCGGGCATCGCCTTGAAGCGCGTATAGGCCGGCTTCGTGCGGCTACCCTTCATCCTGAACGACGTGACCACGAAGCCGTACCTGGCGCTTGCGAGCTTCGTGTTGGTCAGCTTGATGACGACACCCGCCGCAATACCCTTCGCATCGCTCGCACCGGCCAGCGTGACCTGCCGCGCGATCTGCTCGTCGCGCCGTGTCTGCACGAACGCCTGCCCTTGCGCCCGCGTCAGATGGCCTTCCGCGCTGCGGCTGATCCGCCCGAACACCGAGCGCTCACCCGACTCGGCAGCGATGTTCGCCATGGCCCGCAGCGGGTCCTCCGGCGTGCGATAGTTGCGCTCCCATAGCTCGACCGTGGCCGGCACCAGTCTGCGCTGCGCGTGAACCATCTGCGCCGCCTCGTGCCAGTTGCTGTGCAGGCCCGAGTCAGCCAGTAGTGGCAGGTCGATCGAGCGGATATACGCACGCGGATTGTTGGCGAATACGATGGTGTCGAGCTTGCCGGCCTTGCCGCGCCCTTGCTTGTAGAACCAGAAAACGCCGAGGCGGCGGCAGTGACGCGCGATGAAACTCCATAAGGATTCCTCATACATCACCACCTGTTCCATCTTTTCTTGCAGCCCTTCTATCTGGAACTCCACGTCGAAGGGGTCAAAGTTCTTCCGGTCGACCAGCGCCCGGGTGATCAACTCCTGAAGCGTCACGTCCCTGAAGACATCAGATTTGATGACTCGTTTGCAGAGGGCGACAAACCGCGGTTCAATGCGCAACTGGTAAGCAGACTCCTCGCGGCTCGTGCGGATTCGCTTCCAGCGCGTGACAACTCCGTTGAAAGTAGCGGCTTCGTAGAGGACTGGATCGACGTAGCTTGCCATGGGCACCGCAACCCGCTCGTCGATCTGCAGGCCCGCGCGCCACCCGACGTAATCGTTGCCGTCGATATCGAGTTGCGGCGACGTAACCGTGATATCGACCTGATAGTCCTTGCAGAACCCGCCTTTCACCTTGAAGTCGAGCACGTCGAGATCGTGCTTTTTCTTACCGATCCAGAGGTTGAGGTGCTGGGTGAGCCGCGATCCCGGGTACCGCAGCGTGTCCATAAAGCGCTTCGTCACAGCATTCATACGCCATCCTTATCCCGTTGGAGTGGACGATGCAAAGCCGTTGTGATAGCAACTTTCAGCGCGACAGACCAGACGCGATGAACTGGGTTTTCTGCATGCTCAATCAAATTGCAGAAAGGTGGAGGATTCAGAATGTACGTATATATCCAACGCTCCCTGACGTGATAAAGGTTTGTCGCCAAGGGAGAAAATATGCAAATTGAATATTGCTTGCGGGACGGCTACAGGCGGAATCGATCGTTATTACGACCGCTATAATTTATTTCGGATTTCTGAATATACGACGCGTATTTTTACGTCATGCAGCGAGCTTCCCGCGCATGCAATTCCGGCGGCGCCGGCAATCGGCGTCACACCACGTCGTTACGCCCCAACACCCGCCGCGCCGCAAGCAACGGCAACCGCACGCCGAAACCGGCCACGAGCCGCAAATGCATCCACGAAAGCAGCAGGTTATCGCGCGCGTAATTGAAATGCGACACACCGCCCTCGTGCGCACCGAAATAGCGCACCGGCGCCTCGATCTGGATCGGCCGCACGCCGGCCCAGCACAGACGCACAGCCGCTTCGGGATCGAAGTCGAAACGGCGCATCCAGGGCTGGCTGCGCATGATCGTCTTGAGCGGCCCGATCGGATAAACGCGAAAACCATAGAGCGAATCGCCGATGCCGGCCCATAGCGTCTCGATGTCCGCGAGCAGGTTCGACACGCGTCGCCCCTGCACGCGAATCATCGGCGCGCTCGCGTCGAATTTCGGCCGGCCCAGCACCATCGCATCGGGCGCCGCCTGCGAAGCGGCCATGAAACGCGGAATCAGGTCGGCCGGATGCTGGCCGTCGGAGTCCATCGTGAGCACGTGCGTGAAGCCGCGCCCCGCAGCGGCCTCGATGCCCGCGAGCACCGCGCCGCCCTTGCCGCGATTGGTGGGCAGCACCATCACGTGCAGCCCTGGATCGTTCGCGGCCATCGCCTGCAGGCGCTCGGCGCTGCCATCCGTGCTGCCGTCCACCACCACCCACACGGGGTTCCAGTGCGCACGCGCGGCGCGCACGGTTTCGTCGACCTTGAGGCCCGGGTTGTAGCTCGGAATCAGGACGATGTGCGTGGACGAAGCGATTGGCGTAGACATGGATGCGACCGATTGCATGAAACGGGATACTGACAAAATTTTATGACTCGCCGACGACCCTGCACATGTCTCGTCGACATCGTGCGTGCGCGGCAATATAAGGCGTCTCTACGGTGCCCTTCTTGTGCATCAGGCGAAACCCGCCACGGCATGACCCGCGCTCGCCTCGATCTCGATCAGCAGGTCCGAGCGGCACACGTCCGCGTGCAGATAAAGCGGGCGCACCTGCGCTCCGATGGCCTCGCGCAGCAGGCTGTCGATGGCGGCGAGCATGGCTGCATCGGCGCCGTCGCGCACGTAGACCTTGAACGTGAGATCCGCCAGCGCGAACGGCCCGTAGCCCTGCCGCGCGGCCTGCTCCAGCACGGCGGCAAGATTCGCGAGCGTCTCGCGCGTCTGGGCCAGCACGTCGCCGTGGTGCACGGTGCGGTGCCCGACAATGCTCGCCGTGCCGGAAATGAACAGCACCGGCGCCTGGAACGCCGCGGGCGCGCCGGACCACGCCGCGGCGCGCGCGAACGTCGGGGCACGCGCGCCGTATTGCGCAGGGTAATGGAACGCGCTCACCTGGCGCGGATTCTCGATGGCCTCGGCGGGCGTGCGGCTCGCAAGGAAATACACCGCGAGCGGTTCGCGCGGCACGCCCTGCGCCGATAGCGGACCGACCGAGCCGAGCGCGCATGCGGCCGGCACGCTGCCGGTGAGCGCGCGGCGGCACGCTTCGAACGCGCGCTGGCGGCCCGCGTTGAACTGACGATAACGCTCGGTGCCGTGCTGCTCCACGTTGATCGCGGGCACGGTGTTCCAGATGCGCAGCGGATGCGGCATGCCGAGCGCGTCGAGCAACTCGAACAGCATGCGATAGGCTGCATCGGTCGCACGTTCGAGCGGCGCTTGAATCTGCGTTTGAATCGGCGTTTGGGTCTGCGTTTGGATCTGCGCGTGCGTTCCGGGCCGCGCCGCGAAATCGGCCTCGTTCATCACGATGCTGCCGAACACGAGCCCTGCCGCCTCGCTATAGCGGTAATGCAGCGCACCGCGCCGCTCGCTGCGCAGATCGTCGGCAGCACATTGCCAAATCTCGTAACAGGATGCGTCGAGTTCCTCGGTACGCGTGGCAGCCGTTGCGTGGCCCGTGTGATGCGGCGCGAGGCGCGCCATGTGCACGGGCGCGAGCGGCAAGTCGGGCACGGCGTCGGCCAGCCGCGCCCAGTGCCCCACCGAGCCAACGCGGGCCGCACCAAAGCACGCCGCGCCGATCGCGCCCGGAAACGCGCGCTCGAACGCCTCGGCTGCGTGTGGCTTCGCAACACCGGGCGCGCCATCCAGCAACGCGGCAAGGCGCGCATGATCGATCTGCACGAGCCGCAGCGCACTGTGCCGCGCGCGGCCATGCGGCGCCACGGGCGCGGACGTCATCGATTGCGAACGCCAGTCGGCGTCGACAGTTTGCACAAACACTCGAAATTCCTCAGGTAGCCGTCAACGATCGACATGCCTAGTCGCGAGCGCGTCTACGCGAGCCCACCGTTGATCGACAGGACTTGCCCGGTCACATACGCGGCTGCGTCGGACACGAGATACGCGACCATGCCAGCCACTTCTTCCGGCTGGCCGGCGCGCTGTGCCGGCACGAGCTGCTTGATGCGCTCGGCGGGAAACGCGCGCTCGGCCATGGCCGATGCGATCACGCCCGGCGCAATCGCGTTCACCGTGATGCCGCGCGAGGCGACTTCCAGCGAGAGCGCCTTGGTCGCGCCAATCAAGCCGGCCTTCGCGGCCGAGTAGTTGACCTGCCCGCGATTGCCCATGACGCCCGCGAGCGAGGCGATATTGACGATGCGCCCATGGCGCGTGCGGATCATCGGCAGCAGGAGCGGCTGCGTGACGTTGAAAAAGCCATTGAGCGAGACGTCGATCACGCGGCGCCATTGCTCGCGCGTCATGCCGGCGAGCGGCGCGTCGTCGTGAATGCCCGCGTTGTTCACAAGGATCTGCACCGGCGCGTCTTCGATCAGACGTTCGAGCGCGGCCTGCGCGGCATCGGCGTCGGTCACGTCGAAGGCGATCGCATGCGCGGCGCCCCCCGCATCGACGATGCGCCGCACCACGCGCTCGGCCTCTTCGAGATGGCGGTTCGCATGCACCCACACTTCGTGGCCCGCCTCGGCCAGCGCGACGCAGATGGCTTGCCCGAGCGCGCCGCTGCCGCCTGTCACGAGCGCGCGCATCGGCTGGCTCCTTTTCGTTCTCCTTTCATTCGCGCATCCCCTCCATCAGGACGATCGGGACGGCGGCTCCGCGATCCTGTGCGTGCCGCCACGTCACGCTGGTACGTCACGTTGGTACGTCACGCGGGTCATCGCATCGCACGCATCGCACGCATCGCACGCATCGCACGCATCGCACGCATCGCACGCATCGCACGCATCGCACGCATCGCACGCAGATTCAGCGCACGCGATGCGCTTCCACGTGGGCGGCCAGCGCGCCCAGCGACGCGAAGATCTTTTCGTTATCTGGATTGTCGGAGCGCAGCTCGAAGCCGTACTTCTTCGAGATCAGCAGCGCGATCTCCAGAATGTCGATGGAGTCGAGCCCGAAGCCCTCGCCATAGAGCGGGGTCTCGGGGCTCACGTCGTCGAGCGAGACGTCTTCGAGATTCAGTTCGCCGACGATCAGCGCGGCAAGCTCTTTTTCCAGTGCGTTCATCATGCGTACGTTCAGACGGCGCGAGCGCGGCGCGCAACCGGCGCAACCGACGACCTGGCGCACGCATCGCACGTGCTCCCCGCCGTCCCTCCCGGCGCCGGCCTGCTGCCCACCTGTCTGATTTTGGGGTTCGTTTAGTAAAAGTTACGCGGATTCTAGACGATGGGTATCGGTGCGTATACGGTGAGCGCCGCCGAATGGTTACAAGGGGTCCCGCACGCGGCGCGCGCATTTTGGGACGCGAACGCGCGAGACGCCTGCGCGGCATTGGGCGCAATTGGTTCGGACGCCAGCGAGGCCCGGCGCGAGGGCATACAAACGGTTACAAACCGGGGGCGCGGCATTCCAGCGATGGTCCGTCGCCATCTTAAAATATGCCTGATGCGATCTTGCGGCCTGTTATTCATGTGATGTATGGGTTGCGCGAGGGGTGACGCAGAGGCGCCAGAGTGCCAGAATGCCTGCCCCGCCACCCCGCACACGCAAGCCGCCTGAACCGACCCAAGCCAACGGAGCCTCGACTCGCCGTGCCATACCTGCCCTGCCACCTTTGCCTCACGCCGGACTGCTGCACTCCGGTAGAATCGCCGGTCCGCCTCGCGGCCCTCGGCGAGGCCGGCGTGCGGGGCGTGCGGCCCGCCTCCACCTGGAGCATTCGGCCAGCAGGCGGTGCAAACGGCGTCCGGCGCCTGCCCGGAGGAGGACCGCGATGAGCACGCTCGCAGGCTTCGCGCGCGCAGCGCTTGCGCTCGCAACGGTGACCACGTACCAGATGCTGGCCCATCACGCGGTAGCCACACCCAACGAGCACGGCCTCGGTCTGGTCATGGCGCTGCTGCCGCCGCTGGCCATTGCGCTGGCCGCGGCAGCCCGTTCGCCGCGCCGGGGCTGGCTGCTGCCGCTCTGGGCGCTCGTGCTCGCCGCGCTCTGGGCCGCGCGCACGCCGCTTGCTCGTCATTTCGAATGGGGCCTGTACGTCGAGCATGTGAGCTTCAACCTCGGCATGGCGCTGGTGTTCGGCCGCACGCTCGCGAGTCCGCACGTGCCGCTCTGTACGCAGTTCGCGACGATGATCCACCGCTCGCTCACGCCGGCCATCGCGCGCTACACGCGGCAGGTCACTGTGGCGTGGACGGCGTTCTTCGTCGCCATCGCCGCGGTTTCGACGCTGTTGTTCGCCGTCGCGCCGATCGTCGCGTGGGCGACCTTCGCCAATTATCTGGCGCTGCCGCTGGTGGGCGCGATGTTCGTCGCCGAGTACGTGTGCCGCCGCTTTGCGCTGCCCGACGAACCGCGCGCCGGCATTCTCGCTGCGGTCCGCGCGTACCGGCAGTCGTCGGCTCAGGACCACGCGAGCGCGCCAGCCGGCCACGCCAGCCATACGAACGGTGCGTGCTGCCCGGCTGCGATTGCGGTTGCACCGAACGATCGCGCGAAGGTGAGCCACGTAGGCCACGTAGGCCACGTGAGCCACGTGAGCCGGGCCACGAGCCGGACGGCCAACGTGTGCCATGAGTGAAGCCATGCATGACTGGCGGCGCGCTGCATCGCCGCCCCCTGATTCCGTTTCAACTGAAGTTATGTCGACTCATCCGCTGGTTTTTCACGCTTCGCCCCGCCAGGTCATTGCCTGGCGCGACGGCTCGCCGGTCACGGTGCGCGCGTTCCTCGCCGAGGTCGCGCGGGTCGCGGCCGCGCTGCCGCCGGGCGGCCACGTGTTCAACGTCTGCCGCGACCGCTACCGCTTCGCGGTGAGCCTGTGCGCGGCGCTCGTCGCGGGCCGCATCAGCCTGCTGCCGTCCACGCATACGCCGGAGATGGTCCGCCAGCTCGCCTCGTTCGCGCCCGACGCGTTCTGCCTGCACGACACCGCCGATTGCACGATCGACCTGCCGCGCTTTCGCTATCCCGAGGCTGAGCCGGCCACTGCAGCCAACGCCCGGCGAAGCGCCGATTCTGGCGACAATTGCAGCGCCGATTCCAGCGACAACGTCGACGACGACGCCCCCTTCGAAGTGCCGCAGATCGACGCGGCGCGCATCATGGCCTACGTCTTCACCTCGGGCTCGACCGGCGCGCCGGTGCCGCATCGCAAGACCTGGGGCTTTCTCGTGGCCAACGTGCGCGCGGCGGCCGAGCGCCTCGGGCTGCTCGATACGTCCGCCGAAGGCGATGCCAAAGCACGCCCCGAAGCCGAAGAAGCCAGGGCCAAGGCCGATGCGCCCGCCAGCCCGCATACGCTGATCGGCACGGTGCCCGCGCAGCACATGTACGGTTTCGAATCGACGGTGCTGCTCGCGCTGATCGGCGGTCTCGCGTTCAGCAACCGCCAGCCGTTCTATCCCGTCGACATCCGCGCCGAGCTGGAGGCCGTGCCGCAGCCGCGCGTGCTCGTGACCTCGCCCATCCACCTGCGCGCGCTGCTCGCGACCGATGTGGCGCTGCCGGACGCGGCGCTCGTGCTCTGCGCAACCGCGCCGCTCGCGGAAAAGCTCGCGTGCGAGGCCGAGGCGCGCCTGCACGCGCCGCTCGTGGAGATCTACGGCAGCACCGAAACGGGCCAGATCGCGACGCGCCGCACCGCGCTGGGCGCGACCTGGGCGCTGTTCCCGCGCATCCGCATGGAGGCGCGCGCGCCCGCCGGCAACGATAGTCACGATAGCGACGATAGCGACGAAGGACCAACGGTCTGGGTCTCGGGCGGTCACGTGGAAGAGCCGGTGCCGATGGGCGACGCGCTCGAACTGCTCGACGCGCACCGCTTCCTGCTGCACGGGCGCAAGGCGGATCTCATCAACATCGCGGGCAAGCGGACCTCGCTCGCATACCTGAATCATCAGCTCAACGCGATCCCCGGCGTGACCGACGGCGTGTTCTTCATGCCAGGCGTTGTGCCCGGCGTTGTGCCTGGCCTTGCCGCGCCCGCCAACGGCGGCGCCCATGCGGCCGAGGGCGGGGATCACGCCGATCACCCCGATCATGCAGGCATGGGAACGGTCACGCGCCTCGTCGCGCTCGTGGTCGCCCCCACGCTCAGCGCCGCCAGCGTGCAGCGCGCACTGCGCGAGCGCATCGACGCCGCGTTCATGCCGCGCCCGCTCGTCTTCGTCGAGTCGCTGCCGCGCAACGAGACCGGCAAGCTCCCGCACGAGGTGCTCGCCGCGCTGGTCGCGCAGCATACGCAGGGTGCGCCCGAGACCCCTGCGGCTGCGCAAGCAAGCGGCGACCGCGCAACGCAGAAGCCAGCCACGGCGGAAGCCGGCAACATGGCAGCCGCGCTTTCCTTCACGATTCCCGCCGATCACCCCGCGCTGCCGGGTCACTTTCCGGGTCATCCGGTCGTGCCTGGCGTCGTGCTGCTCGACCACGCCATCGACGCCATCGGCGCGGCCATGAACCGCCCGCTGCAAGCCTGGCGCCTGAGCGCCGCGAAGTTCCTGAGCCCGGCCCGGCCCGGCGAGGCGCTCGACCTCGCCTTCGACGCGGCGGCGGGCGGAGCGATCCGTTTCACCGTGCGCGCAGGCGAGCGCAACGTCGCGAGCGGCACGCTGTCGATCGCGACATCGGTTGCGCAGTCTTCCACGCAGTCGAGCGCGCAGTCGAGCGCCGAGTCGGCCGTCTCCACGGCGGCCATGTCCACGGCGGCCGTCTCCACGGCGGCTGAATCCACCGCAGCCACCGCTCGCGCACTCTCGCAGGAAGGGCCGCAACCATGACCAGGCGCACCGACTGGGCCCAGCGTCAAGAGCGCGGCAGCGCGCGGCTGCTGCGCGCCATGACCTGGCTTTCGCTGCGCCTCGGCCGCCCCGCCGCGCGCGGCCTGCTGCATCTGATCGCCATCTACTACGTGCTGTTCTCGCCGCGCGCGCGGACCGCCTCGCGCGACTACTTGCGCCGCGTGCTGGGCCGGCCCGCCGGCTGGAGCGACCTCTACCGGCACGTACTCACCTTCGCGACGACGATCCACGACCGCATCTATCTGATGAACGATCGCTTCGATCTGTTCGACATTCGCCCGAAGGGGCAGACGCTCGTCGACGAAGCGCTCGCGAACGGACGCGGCGCGTTCCTGATGGGCGGCCACCTGGGCAGCTTCGAAGTGGTGCGCGCGCTCGGCCGCACGCGACCCGACATGCGCGTGGTCGTGACGATGTTCGAGGAGAACGCACGCAAGATCAACGCGACGATCGCCGCCGTGAACCCGGCCGCGCAGCCCGAGGTGATCCCGCTCGGGCAGATCGACTCGATGCTGCGCGTGAACGAACGGCTCGACGAGAACTGCATGGTGGGCATGCTCGCCGACCGCACGCTGCTCGCCGGCTCCGCCGGCTCGATGCGCCGCATGGCGTTTCTCGGCGAGCCCGCCGCCTTCCCGCTCGGGCCGCTCTATATGGCCGCCATGCTCAAGCGCCCGGTGATCTTCATGACGGGCCTGTATCGCGGCGGCAACCGCTACGACGTGCACTTCGAGATGGTCGCCGACTTCACGCACACGCCGCGCGAGTCGCGCCAGGCCGCCATCGACGCGGCGCTCGCGCGCTATGTGGCGCTGCTCGACAGGCATTGCCGCGTGGCGCCGTACAACTGGTTCAACTACTTCGACTTCTGGCAGACCGCGCGAGCCGCACAAACTGTGCAGACGGCACAAACGGCACGAACAGCACAAACCGCGCAGGCGGCCGGACCGGCACAGACGGCACAAACGGCACAAACGGCACAGACGGCACAGACGGCAGAAGCGGCAGAAGCAGCACGTGCGCCGCAGCACGCGGACCTCGCCGCGCGCGTCGCAAGGAATGCCTACGCGACGAAACGCGCCGATGCAGCCCGCGCGCGCCGCAGCGAGGCGCCGCACGCCAGCCTTACTGCCCGGGAGACTTCCGACGCATGAGCGCCATCCGCCGTTTCACTCGCACGATCGCTTGCCTGTCCGGCGGTGAGCGGCCTTCGCGCCGCGCCGTGGTTCGCGCCGTGGTTCGCGCCGTGGTTCGCGCCGTGGTTCGCGCCGTGGTTCGCGCCGTGGTTCGCGCCGTGGTTCGCGCCGCTGTTCGCCCCGCTGTTCGCCCCGTCGCACGCGCCGCTTCTCTCACTGTTTCCCGCTCCATCGCCGCATGCACGCTGAGCGCCTGCGCCCTGATCACGTTCGCGCTCGCGCTCGCACCCAGCGCCGAGGCGCAAGCCGCCGAAACCGCCGCGCCTGCGGCCACGCCCGCCGCCGCCTGGACGCTCGAGCGCCTCATGGCCACGCTCGCCCAGCACAAGTCGGGCCGCGCCGCGTTCACGGAAACCAAGTACCTCGCGATCGCCTCGCAGCCCATCGAGTCGTCGGGCGAACTGGTGTTCGTCGCGCCCGACCATCTCGAGAAAAACACGCTCAAGCCCAAGCCCGAGCACCTCGTGGTGGACGGCGACATGCTCACCGTCGAGCGCAACAACCACAAGTACACGCTCGCGCTCGCGCGCTATCCGGAGCTGGGCGCGTTCATCGAGAGCATCCGCGCGACGCTCACGGGCAACCGGCTCGCGCTCGAAGAGACGTATCAGGTCGCGCTCGCCGGCAGCGGGCAGAACTGGACGCTCACGCTCACGCCGCGCGATTCGCGCATGCTCAAGTCGGTGAGCGCGATCACGCTCGAAGGCACGGGCGACGCGCTGCGCAGCGTGGCGATCCAGCAGGCGAGCGGCGATCACTCGCTGATGCGCCTGCGCCCGCTGGCTGCATCGGCAGCGGCGAACTGAGCCGTCCACGCGGGTAGCAGCGCGCATGAACGACCCGACCCGGCCCACGCCGCCAACCCGAGGCTTGCGCGCGCTCGCCCATGCGCTGCAGCGCCACGCCGTGCTCGTATGGCTGCTGTTCCTCGTCGCGTGCGCGGGAACCATCGCGCGCGCCCATTTCAGCACCGACCTCTCCGCCTTCCTGCCGCGCTCGCCAAGCGCCGGCCAGCGTGTGCTCGTCGATCAACTGCGCGACGGCCTCGTCTCGCGGCTGATTCTCGTCGCCATCGCCGGGGACGGCCCTAACGCCGGCAGCAACACCGGCGCCAATAACAACGCCAATAACAACGCCAACAACCACGCCGACAACCACGCGAACAACAGCGGCGAGACGGCCACACGCGCGCAACTCTCGCGGCAAGTCGCGGCCACGCTGCGCGCCGACCCGCAGTTCGCTGCGGTCCACAACGGCGAGGCCGTGAACGACGCGCGCGACCAGCAATTCGTGTTCGCGCATCGCTACGCGCTGAGTCCGTCGGTCACGCCGCAGCGCTTCACGGCTGCGGGCCTGCATGAGGCGCTGGGCGAGAGCCTCGATTTGCTGAGTTCGTCGGCGGGCCTCGTCGCCAAGGACTTGCTGCCGCACGATCCGACCGGCGAAGTCGCCGCCCTGGTCGGCGAACTGGACAGCGCCGCACAGCCACAGAGCATCGACGGCGTCTGGGCCTCGCGCGACGGCACGCGCGCCGTGCTGGTCGCGCAGACGGCCGCCGCGGGCTCTGATACCGACGCCCAGGCGCGCGCCATCGACGCCATACGCCACGCCTTCGACGCGGCCACGCGCGCGCTGCCCAAGGCGTCCGCCGCCACGACATATCGGCTGGAGATGACCGGCCCCGGCGTGTTCTCGGTGGACACGCGCGACGCGATCCGCCACGACGTCGAGCGCATTTCGGCCTTGAGCCTCGTACTGATCGTCGCGCTGCTGCTCACGCTCTACCGCTCGCCGCGCACACTCGCGCTCGGCCTCGTGCCCGTGCTCTCGGGCGTGGCCGCGGGCATCGCGGCGGTGAGTCTCGTGTTCGGCACGGTCCAGGGGCTCACGCTCGGCTTCGGCACGACGCTGATCGGCGAGGCGGTCGATTACTCGATCTATCTGTTCGTGCAATCCGCGCCGGCCTGTTCCAACGCGCTCGGCCCGCTCGACTCCCGCAACTCGCCCGCGCGCGACACCGTGCGCGCCTGGGTCGCCGCGTGGTGGCCGACGATCCGCCTCGGCGTGCTCACTTCGGTATGCGGTTTCGCCTCGATGCTGTTCTCGGGCTTCCCGGGTCTCGTGCAACTGGGCGCCTATTCGATCGCGGGCCTCGTGACGGCGGCGCTCGTCACGCGCTTCGTGCTGCCGCGCCTGCAAGGCGGCGCCGTGGCGATTCGCGACGTCTCGCGCATCGGCGCCTGGCTCGCCCGGGCCGCCCAGGCCGCGCCGCGTCTGCGCTGGCCGCTCGCGGCACTGGCGCTGACCGCCGTCGCGGTGCTCGCGCTGCATCGGGGCGGCCTGTGGAGCCGCGAGCTGTCCTCGCTGAGCCCGGTCCCGGCGGCCAGCCAGGCGCTGGACGCGCGGCTGCGCGCCGATGTGGGCGCGCCCGACGTGCGCTATCTGGTGGAGATTCCCGCCGCGAATGAGCAAGCCGCGCTCGAAGGCGCGGAGAAGGTCGGCGCGCAGCTACAGCCGCTCGTCGATCAGGGCGTGCTCGCGGGCTTCGAAAGCCCCGCGCGCTATCTGCCGAGCGACGCCGCGCAGCGCGCGCGCCTCGCGAGCCTGCCCGACGCCGCCGAGCTTACTGCGCGCATGGACAAGGCCGTCGCCGATCAGCCTGTCGGCATCAAGCCCGAGGTCTTCGCGCCGTTCGTCGCCGATGTCGAAGCGGCGCGCAAGGCGCCCTTGATCACGCGCGCGGACCTGCGCGGCACCTCGATGGCGCTGGCCGTCGACGCCCTGCTGACCAGGCGGGACGGCCGCTGGAGCGCGATGCTCGCGCTGCGCGCGCCTGCGGGCGCCGGTGCGACGGCGACTCCGCAAGCGGCGCAGGCTGCGGATAGCCCCGCTGCGGCGTCCGGCCCCGACGCGAATCATGGAGCGACCCATGAAGCGACTCATGAAGCAAATCGCGCAGCGAATCTCTCGGCGCCCCAGGCAGCCAGCGTCGCGTCCGCCAGCGGTCCGAGCCTCGACACCGAGCCAATCAGCGCCGCCGTCGCGCGCGCGGGCGTGCCCGGCGCGCTGTTCGTCGACCTGAAAGCCGAGGCCGACCGCCTCTACGTGAACTACGTCCGCGAGGACATCCGCCTCTCGCTTGCGGGATTCGCTGCTATCGCCGTGCTGCTGACGATCGCGCTGCGCTCGCCGCTGCTCGCGGCGCGCGCGCTCGCGCCGCTCGTCGCGGCGGTGCTGGTGGTGGCCGCGGGCTTCGCGCTCGCGGGCGTGCCGATGACGATCCTGCATCTGGTCGGCATGCTGCTGATCGTGGCGGTAGGCTCGAACTATGCGCTGTTCTTCTGCAAGCCCGGAGCCGGCGCGGCGGACAAGTCAGCGGACAAATCGGCGAACAAATCAACGGACAAACCGGCGGACGAACGGACGGGCAAGCAGACGGACGCACCGCAGATCACGCCCCAGACGCTCGTCTCGCTGCTTGTCGCCAATCTCGCCACGGTCGCGGGCTTCGGCCTGCTCGCGCTCTCGCGCGTGCCGCTGCTCGAAACCTTCGGGCTCACGGTCGGCCCGGGCGCGATGCTCGCGCTCGCCTTCGCCGCGATTCTTGCACCGCGTGCACCGCGTGCATCGCGTGCCGCGCACGCGAGCACAAGCGCCGCCGCCGACGACGCGCCTCCTCAGCCACAAGGAAAGACGCCTATGAACACGCAGGCACGGCCTGCACCGCAGCCAGGCACCACCGATACCGCCCTGCCCGGCCACAAGGGAGGGCGCGCATGAACACGCCTTCGTCGCTTGCATCGCAAACCGGTGCTTCCGAGCCGGGCGCCGAGCGCCGCTGGAAGCCCACGCCGCTGATCGCAGGCTCGGTGGCGCTGCACGCGGGCGCGGCGGCGGCGCTGCTGGCCCAGCCGTCGACGTGGCCGTGGGCGGCGGGCGGCGTGGTCGCCTCGCACCTCGCGCTCACGGCGGCGGGACTCTGGCCGAAGAGCGCGCTGCTCGGCCCCAACTGGACGCGCCTGCCCGAAATGTCCGGGCGGCCCGATCAGGCAGGCAATCAGGCAGGCAATCAGGCAGGCAATCAGGCGGACAATCAAGCGAGCAATCCGGCGAGCGCATCGGCGCCAGAGACGCCGCGCCAGCCCGATAAAACGAATGACGGCACCGACCGCCGCATCGCGCTCACCATCGACGACGGCCCCGACCCCGAGGTCACGCCGCGCGTGCTCGACCTGCTCGACCAGTACGGCGCACGCGCGACGTTCTTCTGCATCGGCGATCTGGCGCGGCGGCACCCGCGTTGCGTGGAGGAGATCGTCGCGCGCGGCCACGCGGTCGAGAACCACAGCCAGCAGCACCGGCACACCTTCTCGCTCTCGGGGCCGGGCGCGCTGCGGCGCGAGATCGAAGCCGCGCAGCGCACGCTCACCGAGATCAGCGGCACGCGCCCGCTCTTTTTCCGCGCCCCGGCGGGCCTGCGCAATCCGTTTCTCGAGCCGGTGCTTTGCGGGCTCGGCCTGCAACTCGCGAGTTGGACGCGGCGCGGCTTCGACACGCGCGAGCAGGACGCCCGCAGGGTCGCACAGCGCCTGCTGCACGGTCTCGCGCCGCGCGACATCCTGCTCGTGCACGACGGTCACGCCGCACGCGGCCCGAACGGCCGGCCCGTGGTGCTGGATGCGCTGCCCGAGGTGCTGCGCGCCGCCGCGAACGCGCAATTGCGCTGGACGACGCTGCGCGACGCACTCGTTGCGGCGCCCGCGACCGCGCGCAACGCCCCGCCAGCCGAAAGCGCCGGCCAGTCAGCCAGCCCATCAGCCAGTCCGCCGGCCAGCCCACTGGTCAGCCCACCAGCAGGGCTTTCCGGCCGAAACGGAGCCAGCCGCCCCCCATTTGATAAAATTTGATAAGGATCAACGCGCGATCGGGCCCCCGGGCCCCCGTTTCGCCCCCCGGTTCGAGTTCCCCTCGCAACGTGCGCTTCAGTCACCGGATTCGATTTTCGTGAAACCTCTTCTGCTCTCGCACTTCACCGCCACCAGCTGCCTCGGGCGCGGGCTCGACGCGACGCTCGACGCGCTGCGCCGCCAGCGCGGCGGCCTCGCGCCGTGCGATTTCGAGCGCGCGGAGCTCGACACGTGGATCGGCTCGGTAGAGGGCGTCGACGCCGAGCCGATGCGCGCCGATCTCGCCGATTACGCCTGCCGCAACAACCGTCTCGCGCAACTCGGCCTCACGCAGGACGGCTTCGCCGCGCACGTCGAGGCGGCTATCGCGCGATATGGGGCGGAGCGCGTCGGCGTATTTGTCGGCACGAGCACGAGCGGGATTCTCGAAACCGAGCAAGCCTACCGCCAGCGCGACCCGCACACGGGGGCGCTGCCCGCCGGGTTCCGCTACGCGCAAACGCACAACCCGTACTCCGTGGCCGCATTCGTGCGCGCGTATTTCGCGCTGCGCGGCCCGGCCACGGCGATCTCCTCGGCGTGCTCGTCGGGGGCGAAGGTGTTCGGCTCCGCGCGCCGCATGATCGAAGCCGGGCTGATCGACGCGGCAGTCGTGGGCGGCGTCGATTCGCTGTGCCTCACCACGCTGTACGGCTTCAACTCGCTCGAACTGCTCTCGCGCGAGCCGTGCCGGCCGTTCGACGTGGCGCGCAACGGCATCTCGATTGGCGAGGCAGCGGCGTTCGCGTTCGTCGAGCGCGTGCCCGAGCAGCGCGGTGCGCTAGATGGCGATGCCGTGCTGCTGCTCGGCGTGGGCGAATCGAGCGACGCGCATCACATGTCGTCGCCGCATCCGGAAGGGCTCGGCGCGCGCACGGCCATCGAGCAGGCGCTCGCGACGGCGGGCGTCGCGCCGGACGAGATCGGCTACATCAACCTGCACGGCACCGCGACGCCGAGCAACGACACCGCCGAAAGCCTCGCGGTACGCGCCCTCTTCGACGGCACGCCGTGCAGCTCGACCAAGGGGGCGACCGGCCACACGCTGGGCGCGGCGGGCGCACTGGAAGCCGTGGTGGCCGCGCTCGCGCTGCGCCACCGCTTCGTGCCCGCGGGCGTGAACACGACGCAGCCCGATCCGGCGCTCGGCATCGACTACGTGTTGCAGAGCCGCGACGCCGATTTGCACGCGGTCCTGAGCAATTCGTTCGGCTTCGGCGGCACGAATTGCAGCCTGATTTTCGGCCGCGCGGACCGCGCCACGCGAACCGCGAGCGTGAAGCCATCATGAAATTGCGCGCCTCCATCGAAAGCATTGGCCTGATCGGACCCGGCCTCGCCGACTGGCCGCACGCCGCCGACGTGCTCGCGGGCCGCGCGCCCTGGACGAGCGCGCCGACCGAGCTGCCGCCGCCCGCGGGCCTGCCGGGCGCCGAGCGGCGCCGCGCCGCGCCGGTCGTGAAAACCGCGCTGGCCGTGGCCCACGAAGCCGTGGCCGCGAGCAGCCGCGACGCCACGACGCTCGCCACCGTGTTCGCCGCGTCGGGCGGCGACGGCCTGAACTGCCACGCAATCTGCGAAATGCTCGCGGGCGACGACCGCCAGATCTCGCCCACGCGCTTTCACAACTCGGTGCACAACGCGGCGGCCGGCTACTGGAGCATCGCAGCGCAAGCGCGGGCCACCTCGAACGTGCTATGCGCGCACGACGCCAGCTTCGCGGCGGGCCTGCTGGAGAGCCTGTGCCAGATTGCCGTGGATGGCGTGCCCAGCCTCCTGATCGCCTACGAGACCGCCTATCCCGAGCCGCTGCACGCGGTGCGCCCGATCGCCGATGCGTTCGGCGTGGCGCTCCTGCTCGCGCCGGCGGCCGACGACGCTGCTCCGGCGAAAAACGACACCAGCACGAGCGGCGCCCACGCGCCGGCGAAAGCACTGGCGTGCATCGAAGTGAAGCTCACCGACGCGCCGGCCACGACGCTCGCCGCTCCCGAGCTCGAAGCCCTGCGCGCCGGCAATCCCGCCGCGCGCGGGCTGCCGCTGCTCGAAGCCATCGCGACGGGACGCGCGGCGAGCGTGGTGATCGACTATCTGCCCGAGACACGCGTGCGCATCGACGTGACGCCACCGGGTTCGCATGGGGAGCGCTCGCCATGACGCAAGACGTTTTGCATGGCGCGCCCCCCGCACCGCACGCCGCGCCGCATGCCGTGCCGCTCGATCGCGCGTGGATCGCCGCGCGCATTCCGCACAGCGGCGCGATGTGCCTGCTCGACACCGTCGACGCATGGGACGACACGCACATCCGCTGCACGGCCACGAGCCACCGCGACGCGCACAATCCGCTGCGCTCACAGGGCCGGCTCGCCTCGGTCTGCGGCATCGAATACGCAGCCCAGGCGATGGCCGTGCACGGCGCGCTCGCCGGCACGGGCGACGGCACGGGCGACGGCACGGGCGACGGCATGCGCGACCCGGTTGAAACGGTCGCTGCGGTTACAGCGAGCCGGCCGCGCGTAGGCTATCTCGCGAGCGTGCGCAACGTGGAAGCCCGCGTCGCGCGCCTCGACACGTTCGATGCTCCCCTCACCGTGGAGGCCGAACGCATGGGCGGGGACGGCAACACCGTCCTCTACGGCTTCACGGTTCGTTGCGGCGACGAGGTGCTGCTCCGCGGGCGCGCGGCCGTGATGCTCGACGCGTCCGGCGCGCTTGCCCGGACGACCGATAACACCGACGCACTCAAGGGAGGACCAACGTGAAAACACGTCAATTCGTTCTGGCCGCGCTGCTGCTCGGCCTGGCGAGCTCGGCCGCCTACGCCGACATCCACGAAGTGAAAGAGAACATCAAGCACGACTCGAAAGAGGCCGCAACGAAGACCGGTCACGCCGCGCGCGACTTCGGCCACGCCACCGCCGATGCGGCGAAGACGGTCGGCCACGGCATCGCGCACGCCTCGCGCGAGGGTTGGGAGGGCACCAAGCGCGTCTCGCGCGAAGGCTGGGACGGCACGAAGCGCGCCACCAAGCGCGTGTTCCACAAGGACGAAAGCAGCAGCCGGGAAACGCCGAAGAACGCGGCGTGATGGATCCGGTTGTTGCGATCCCCCTCGAATCCCCTATTTCCCTCTGCCGAACGGCCAAAATACCCGTCTCGCGCCCGCGACAAGGCAAAATACGGGTTTTGAGCCCGCGCCGGGCTCATGTTTTTCCTGCCGGCTGCCGCCCGTGGGGCCCGAACACGGCTCCCACCGTCACACGATGGACGTCCCCATGACGTAGTGTGAGCGCCTCGACGCGAGGCCGGCCGGACCGCTCGCCCAGACGGGCGGGCCCATTGGAGCTGTTTTGATGACCGAACCCAGGATTTCTTTCGCGGGCAGGCTTTCGCTTGCCTTCGGATCGTTCTTCGCCATTCTCGGCAACGCCGAGCTGGCCGCCGGCGTGCGCCGTCTGCGCAACGGCGAAACCATCGCACCTGTCGCACCTGCCGCGCCTGCCGCGCCCCAGCCTCCGGCTCCCGCCGCAGCGCCCGTCGCCAAGCCGGCACCCGTGGCCGCTATCGAGGAAGCCAGCCCGCAGTCGGCGCTCCAGTTGCTGGGCCTGCTCCAGCGCAACGCCCGCTTCGTGGATTTCGTGGAAGAAGACATCGCCAACTATGGCGATGCCGACATCGGCGCCGCCGCGCGCCTCGTGCACGAAGGCTGCCGCGCGACGCTGCGCGAGCACTTCACGATCCGCCCGGTGCGCACGGAAGCCGAAGGCAGCCGCGTGACCATCGCCGAAGGCTTCGACGCCACCGCCATCCGCCTGACCGGCAACGTGGTGGGCGCGGCGCCGTACAACGGCACGATCAGCCATCGCGGCTGGCGCGTCGAAGACGTCAAGCTGCCCAAGCTCGTGAAGTCGAACGACGCCAAGGTGCTCGCACCGGCAGAGGTGGAACTGTGAGCGAACCGCGTTATTCCATCGGTGTCGACCTCGGCACCACGCATTGCGCCCTCTCCTTCGTGGACCTCGCCGGCAGCGATGGCGAAAAGGCCACTCAGGGCGTGCTGCCCGTCACGCAACTGACCGCGCCCGGCGCGATCGAGTCGCCCGAGTTGCTGCCCTCGTTCCTCTACCTGCCCAATGAGGGCGAGCTGACGCCGGGCGACCTCACGCTGCCCTGGACCACCTCGCGCGAATACGCCGTGGGTGAAATGGCGCGCAGCCGTGGCGCCGGCACGCCCATCCGTCTCGTGTCGAGCGCCAAGAGCTGGCTCTGCCATCCCGGCGTGGACCGTCGCGCCGCGATCCTGCCCAACGACGCGCCGCCCGAAGTCGCGCGGGTTTCGCCGCTCGAAAGCTCGATCCGCTATCTCACGCATCTGCGCGAGGCCTGGGACTACGCGAACCCCGACGCGCCGTTCGTCGAGCAGGACATCACCGTCACGATTCCCGCCTCGTTCGATCCGGCCGCGCGCGAACTCACGGCCGAAGCCGCGCAGGCGGCCGGCTATACGCGCATGACGCTGCTGGAAGAGCCGCAGGCCGCGCTCTATAGCTGGATCCAGAAGAGCGGCGGCGCGTGGCGCAAGGAAGTGAAGGTCGGCGACATCATCCTCGTGGTGGACGTGGGCGGCGGCACGACCGATCTTTCGCTGATCGCCGTGATCGAGCGCGAAGGCAACCTGGAGCTGCACCGCGTGGCGGTGGGCGAGCACATCCTGCTCGGCGGCGACAACATGGATCTCGCGCTCGCCCACGTGGTCGCGCGCAAGCTCGCGGCGCAGGGCACCCAGGCCGATCCGTGGCAACTGCGCGCACTCACCTACGCGTGCCGCTCGGCCAAGGAGACGCTGCTCTCCGATCCGAGCGTGGAGACCGTGCCGCTCGTCGTGCCGAGCCGCGGCTCGAAGCTGATCGGCGGCTCGATCCGCACCGAACTCACGCGCACCGAGCTTACGCAGATCATCCTCGAAGGTTTCTTCCCGCAGGTGGACGCAGCGGCGCGCCCCGTCACGCGCGCCCGTGCCGGCCTCACGCAGCTTGGCCTGCCCTACGCGCAGGACGCGGGCGTGACGCGCCACCTCGCGGCGTTCCTCGGCCGCCAGGTGGGCGCGCTTGCGGAACTCGAAGGCTTCGGCGCGCCAGCGGCAAGCGCCGAGGGCGCGAGCTTCCTGCATCCCACGGCGGTGCTGTTCAACGGCGGCGTGTTCAAGTCGCCGCTGCTTTCCGGGCGCGTGCTCGATATCCTCAACGGCTGGCTCGCGGCCGAAGGCGCGCCGGCCGCACGCCTCCTGGGCGGCGCGGACCTCGACCTCGCGGTCGCGCGCGGCGCGGCGTACTACGGCTATGTGAAGCGCGGCAAGGGCGTGCGCATCCGTGGAGGCACGGCGCGTGCGTACTACGTGGCGATCGAATCGGCCATGCCCGCGGTGCCGGGGCTCGAGCCGCCGGTCTCGGCGCTCTGCGTCGCGCCGTTCGGCATGGAGGAAGGCACGGATGCCGCGCTGCCGGCGCAAGAGTTCGGCCTCGTGGTGGGCGAGCCGGTGCACTTCCGCTTCTTCGGCTCTTCGGTGCGCCGCCAGGACCAGGTGGGCACGCTGCTCGACTACTGGTCGCCGGAAGAACTGCAAGAGCTCGAAGAGATCCAGGCCACGCTGCCCTCCGAAGGCCGCACGCCCGGTGAAGTCGTGCCGGTCAAGCTGCACGCGCGCGTGACCGAAGCGGGGACGCTGGAGCTCGAAGCCGTGCCGAGCGGCAGCAACGAGCGCTGGAAGGTCGAATTCGACGTGCGCGGCGGCGCGAGCGCCTGAAACTGCCCAACCGTCTCTTGAGCACGTCTTGAGCAAAATAAAGCGATACGTCGTAGGGATCGACCTCGGCACGAGCAACACGGTCGTTGCCTACGCCGAAGCGGGCGCGGACGAGATCCGCGTCTTCGATATCGAGCAGCTCACCGCGCCCGGCGAGGTGGGCGCGCAGCCGCTCCTGCCCTCGGCGCGCTATCACCCCGCGCCGGGCGAGCTTGCGCCCGATGCGCTGCAATTGCCGTGGGGCACGCCTCAAGGCGCATCTCAACGCGCCCCTGCTGATGCAGGCGATGCAACCGCTGTTCCGCCCGTCGTCGGCCGCCTCGCGCGCACGCTCGGCGCACAGGTGCCGGGCCGGCTCGTCGCCAGTGCGAAGAGCTGGCTCTCGCATGCGTCGGTGGACCGGCTCGCGCCCATCCTGCCGTGGGGCGCGCCCGACGAGGTCGGCAAGGTCTCGCCCGTGGATGCGAGCGCGAGCTACCTCGCGCACGTGCGCGCCGCGTGGAATCACCGTTTTCCGCACGCGCCGCTCGAAGAGCAGGACGTCGTGCTCACCGTGCCCGCCTCGTTCGACGACGGCGCACGCGCGCTCACGCTCGAAGCGGCACGGCGCGCGCGGCTGCCCGCGCTGCGCCTGCTCGAAGAGCCGCAGGCCGCGTTCTACGACTGGCTGTTCCACCATCGCGAGTCGTTGCAGGCCGAGCTCGCGCAAACCCGCCTCGTGCTGGTGTGCGACGTGGGCGGCGGCACCACCGACCTCACGCTCATCAAGGTCCATGTCGACGAGAACGGCGAGCCGCAACTGAGCCGCATCGGCGTGGGCAACCACCTGATGCTGGGCGGCGACAACATGGATCTCGCGCTCGCGCATCTGGCCGAAAGCCGGCTCGCGGGCGAAAACGCGCGCCTGAGCGCCGCGAGCCTTTCGCAGCTCGTCGAGCGCTGCCGCGTCGCGAAAGAACAATTGCTGGGCGACGCCGCGCCCGATGCCGTTGGCGTGACGCTGCTCGGTGCGGGCGCGCGGCTGATCGGCGGCGCGCGCACGACCCAGCTTGCCCGCGACGAGGCCGAGCGCATCGTCGTGGATGGCTTTTTCCCCTCGGGCGGCCCCGACGACCTGCCGCGCCGCTCGCGCGCGGCCATCGTCGAATTCGGCTTGCCCTACGCCGCCGACGCCGCGATCACGCGGCATATCGCGGCGTTCCTGCACCGCTTCGCCGCGCAGTCGCGCGAGGCGCTGGGCGTGGCGGGCGGCAATGAAACGGCGAGGCCGGGCCTTGAAACGGCGCTGCCCGCGCCCCTTCCTGTGCCAGATACGCTGCTGCTCAACGGCGGCGTGTTTCGCGCAAAAGCGCTCTCCGGACGGCTGCGCGAAACGCTGGGCGCCTGGCGCCAGCAGCCGCTCACGGTGCTGCAAAACGACCAGCCCGATGTGGCGGTCGCGCGCGGCGCCGTCGCCTTCGCACTGGCGCGCAAGGGGCGCGCGCCGCGCATCGGCGGCGGCTCGCCGCGCAGCTACTTCCTCGTGCTCGACGAAGAAAATGGCAGGAGCGCGGACGACGACGTGAAAACGCGCGGCGTCTGCCTGCTGCCGCGCGGCACCGAGGAAGGCCACGAGGTGCGTCTCGACGACCGCGTGTTCGCGCTGCGTCTGGGCCACCCCGTGCAATTTCACCTGGTCTCGACGGTCGCGGACACGGCCTGGCGGCCCGGCGAGATCGCCGATATTGCGTCGGCCGACTTCGTGCGCCTGCCGCCGCTCTCCACCGTGGTGCAGCGCCAGCATGCCGAGGGCGCCCAGGGCAGTCGCGCGGAACAGGAGCGGCCGGTACGGCTCACGGCGCAGCTAACCGAGGTGGGCACGCTGGAAGTCCGCTGCATCGCCACCGACGACGACGCACAGCGCTGGCTGCTCGAATTCCAGCTTCGTCGCGACGAAGCCTCGGGCGCGCAGGCGGGCCAGGCCGCGCGTCACACCGGCCTCGACGAAGCCATCGCCCTGATCGACCGCGTATTCGGCCCGAAGTCGGCGAAGGTCGACCACAAGGACGTGAAGCGCCTGCGCGCGCAACTCGAACACTGTCTCGGGCCGCGCCAGAACTGGGACGGCCCGCTGCTGCGCGAGCTGTTCGGCGCGCTATGGGAGCGTGCAGGACGGCGGCGCCGCTCGCCCGATCACGAGCGGCTGTGGCTCAATCTCGCGGGCTTCTGCGTGCGCCCGGGCTTCGGCTATCCGCTCGACGAGTGGCGTGTCGAGCAGCTCTGGACCCTCTTCGACGACGGCATCCAGCACGTCAACGAAGGCCAGGTGTGGTCCGAGTGGTGGACGCTGTGGCGGCGCACGGCGGGCGGGCTCGGCGAAGAGGAACAGGAGCAGGTGCTCGAAGCGATGCGCTGGCTAGAAGAAGCGGCGAGCTCGAAAAAACACAAGCTGCCGTTCGATCCCGCCAAGCTCGGTCACGCGGACATGGTGCGGCTCTACGCTTCGCTCGAACGCATCGCGGCTGAACGCAAGATCGAAATCGGCGAGCAGCTTTTGGGGCGTTTGCAAAAGCCCGCGGAGAATCATCAGAGCTGGTGGGCCGTGGGGCGCATCGGCGCGCGCCTGCCGTTTTACGGCAGCGCGCATGGCGTCGTGGCGCCCGAGGTGGCCGCGCGCTGGCTCGACGCGATCCTCGCGCTCGACTGGAAGAAGGTCGAGCCGGCCATGTTCGCCGCCGCGCAGATCGCGCGCATGACCGGCGACCGCTCGCGCGATCTGGAGCCTGCCGTGCGTGAAGCGGTTCTGCGGCGGCTCGAAAGCGCGAACGCCCCGCATACGTGGATCGAGATGGTGCGCGAAGTCGTGACGCTCGATAACGCCGATACGGGCCGCGTGTTTGGGGAGGCGTTGCCGGCGGGGTTGAAGCTGATGGTGGGGTGAAAAGGTTCTTGCTAGAGTGCAGCAGGTTCCCCGCTGGGAGACGACCATGCAACCCGGAATGCTGGCGACGCTATGCGGCGTGCTTTTCGTTTCGACGACCGCCAACGCACAACAGACGCATATCGCGGCATTCGATGCACCAGCGAGCGGAAACAAGTACACGCAGCAATACATCCTCGAAGTCGGTGATGTGCCCGAGCACAAGCTACGGCTATATGAGCTAGTGCGCAATTACGGCGGCAAAGACCAGACGATCGAAGGCATCGTTCTCAAGGAAGCCGTCATTCGCGCCACGAGCGATCTGACCGACCTGAACGGGCTCGGACGCAGCTATGTCGAATACCGCATGGAGAACGGCGACAAGATTTTTGCGCGTGGATACTTCCTCAACCACAAGCTGCCAGACAGCAACCGTCTGAAGAACCTCACGGAACTGGATATCACCGGCGGCACCGGCAAGTTCCGCGGCATTCGCGGCATCGTGCGCGCGGAAACCACGTCCGACACCAAGGCCTTCAACCAGAACCACACCGAGTTTGAATACTGGTTCGAGAAGTAGCCGCAGCGGGGTGCGAAAACCCAGACAAAAAAATCCCCGCGCCCCAGACCGTTCATTGCAAACGGCCCGATAACGCGGGGATTTTTAAAGCTCGCGAACCACGGCGGCCCTGTTCCTGAAGGCCGCCCAGCCCGCCAGCCGATTTACTTCTTCTCGTCCTTGATCTGCGGCAGCGCCGACGCCTCGCCCGGCGTGAGCAGGCCGACTTGCGAGTAGACGCGCAGCTTGTCGCGCGTGTCGGTGATGTCGAGATTGCGCATCGTCAGTTGGCCGATACGGTCGCGCGGCGAGAACGTCGAAGCCACCTTCTCCATCGAGAGGCGTTCCGGCTGGTACGTCAGGTTCGGCGACTTCGTGCTCAGGATCGAGTAGTCGTTGCCGCGGCGCAGTTCGAGCGCCACTTCGCCCGTGATCGCACGCGCGACCCAGCGCTGGGCCGTTTCGCGCAGCATGATCGCCTGCGGGTCGAACCAGCGGCCCTGGTACAGCAGGCGGCCCAGACGGCGGCCGTTCTCGCGGTACTGCTCGATGGTGTCTTCGTTGTGGATGCCGGTGACGAGACGCTCATAGGCGATGTGCAGCAGCGCCATGCCCGGAGCTTCGTAGATGCCGCGGCTCTTCGCCTCGATGATGCGGTTCTCGATCTGGTCGCTCATGCCCAGACCGTGACGGCCGCCGATGCGGTTCGCTTCGAGCAGCAGTTCCACGGCGTTCGGGAACGTCTTGCCGTTCAGCGCGACCGGCTGGCCTTCCTCGAAGCGGATCGTGACTTCTTCGCGGTCGACCTTGACGTCGTCGCGCCAGAACGCCACGCCCATGATCGGGTTGACGATCTTGATGCCCGATTCCAGGCTCTCCAGATCCTTGGCCTCGTGCGTCGCGCCGAGCAGGTTCGAGTCCGTCGAATAGGCCTTTTCCGCCGACATCTTGTACGCGAAGCCCGACTGGCGCATGAACTCCGACATTTCCGCGCGGCCGCCGAGTTCGTCGATGAACAACTGGTCGAGCCACGGCTTGTAGATCTTCAGATCCGGATTGACGAGCAGGCCGTAGCGGTAGAAGCGCTCGATATCGTTGCCCTTGTAGGTCGAGCCGTCGCCCCAGATGTTGACGCCGTCTTCCTTCATCGCGGCGACGAGCATTGTGCCCGTCACGGCGCGCCCGAGCGGCGTGGTGTTGAAGTAGGTGACGCCACCCGTGGAGACATGGAACGCGCTGCTTTGCAGCGCGGCGATGCCTTCCGCCACGAGCTGCGCGCGGCAGTCGATCAGGCGGGCGCCTTCGGCGCCGTATTCCGTCGCGCGGCGCGGGATCGAATCGTAGTCGTCTTCGTCGGGCTGGCCGAGGTTGGCGGTATAGGCATACGGCACGGCGCCCTTCTTGCGCATCCAGTGCAGCGCGGCGCTGGTGTCGAGGCCGCCCGAGAACGCAATACCTACTTTTTGACCAACCGGAACACTTTCAAGAATCGTACTCATCGACAAAACCCGTTGAATGGAGGACATAGACCAGGCGCATAGTTTACATGATGCGCCGGCTGTCTCCCCGGGTCCGACAGAAATCGTGTCGGGAAATGGTTCCTGGACCGTGGTTTTGGGGCAAATCTGAGGTAGCGGCGGATCATCTTCATCGCACCCCAAATTCATGCGCTCGCGGCTTCGTACAAAAAACTCACAGGTTGCGACAGAGCGTGACTGTTGACTGCAGTGCATATCCCGCTCTTTCGCGCTCCCACGTCTCGCCGCTCAATTCCCGGCCTGCGCCTCCACAGGCTGCACGACCGCCGGCTGCGCCGCGCCGGCCTCCTGCGGCAGCGCCCATTCGAGCCAGCGCGCGCGATGCGCGAGCACCAGCATGAACGCCAGCGCCGCAAGCACGCCGAAGGTCGCAAAACCCATCTGATAGCTGCCCGTGCTTTCCTTCGCAATGCCCATGATCACGGGCAGATAGAATCCGCCGATGCCGCCCGCCGCGCCCACGATGCCCGACATCAGCCCCGTGCGTCCATGCCAGCGGCGCGGCACGAGCTGGAACGTCGCGCCGTTGCCGAGACCGAAGCACACATAGGTAAGCGCGAGCAGCGCGATGCCTGCGCCGAGCGGCGGCATCCAGGCTGCGAACGCGAAATCGCACAGCGAGATAGCCGCGAGCAGCAGCACGAGCGCGCGCACGCCCGAGATGCGATCGGCGATCAGGCCGCCAACCGGGCGCACCATCGCGCCGGTGAGCGCGAGCAGCGACATGATCACGCCAGCCTCCAGCTTGGGCACCTGATAGAGCGAGACCAGCAGCGTCGTCACATACGACGACATGCCCACGAAGCCGCCAAACGTGATGCTGTACACGAGCATGACGACCCACGTGTCGCCTTCGGCGAGCACGCCGCGATAGTGGCGCGGCAGCACGGCAATCGCGAGCAGCGCGCCCATCACCGGCAGCAGCAGCACGCCGGTCTTGCCGGCCCCGAACACGCCCGCATGCACGGCGAGCACCAGCGCGAGCAGGCCCACCAGCGCGATGCAGAACGCGCGCAGTGCCTGCGACGCGCTGCCCGACTTCTGGCCGAGGTCGCGGGCCCAGAAGCACACGGCCATTGCAGCGAGGCCAAGCAGCGGCAGCGCCGCGCCCGTGGCGCGCGTCCAGCCGTAGCTGTTGGCAAGCCCCGGGAACAGGAAACCGTCGAGCACCGCGCCGATATTGCCGGCAGCCGCGAGCCCGAGCACGAGGCCTTGCACTTTCGGCGGATAGTTGCTGCCCGCCATCGGCAGCGCCACCGCGAAGCTCGCGCCGCCCACGCCCAGCAGCACGCCGAGCACGAGCAGCAGCGTATAGGACGGCGCGCCCGGCATCAGCAGCAGCACGAGCGCGGGAACGGCGGAAAGCGCGATGCCCATCAGCGCGACCTTGCGGCCGTCGCAGGCCTGATACAGGTTGCCCAGCGTCACGCGCAGAATGGCCGCGCCCAGCACCGGCACCGCGACGAGCAGGCCGAGTTCGGCCGGCGTCATCTCGACATCCTTCTGGATGAACGGCGCCAGCGGGCCGAACATCACCCACACCGTAAATCCCGTGTCGAAATACAGAAAGCACGCAACCAGCGCACGCCAGTTGCCGCTCTTCAGCGAACTCAAAAGATCTTTCACGAGGCTCTCTCCAGGTCATTCCAGGTAATGAATCTCTGCAACCAGCGGCGTGTGGATTCGTTTATTTCGTAATCCGATGTTTCAACCAAGCCTCTTCACGCGGCGTGCTTGCGGTAATCGCCGCGCGTCTGCGGGGCGAACTGAAATCGCCGAGGCCAGCGTCGGCCTCGCGGCGTATCAAAAGCAATACACATGCCAGCGATAAAAAGGGAAGGTGACTCGATGGTCGCGACAGCCTGCAATAAGGGCTGCCGGCAAGCGGCTCCGCTCTGGCGGCAGCGCGCTCGATAAACGTCTGATGACACGCCATGCGCCGCGCCCCACCAATCATGTGCGATCGATGAAAACTGTTGGTGCACCGCAGCGAAGTCACGCACCAGAGCCGGGCGCGCGCGTCCCGCGTGCAGCGCGCGTCGTCAGGCGACCTATTATTGACAGAAGCGAAGTGCTCCAGATGGGCACGGAGTCAGTGCCAAAGCACTCCGCGAGGGAGGCACATCATGAAACCCGCCGGTTGGATCCTGCTGGGCACGCTGGCCTTCGTCGCTTTCGCCGTGTGGTCGGAAAGCGTTGCAGCGAACACCATGAAGCCCATTGTGGCGCCGATCTCGCCCTCGCGAGGCATGCCGGTTATGCGAACGGCAGCGCAAACGACGGCGCAAACGACGGCGCAAACGACTGCACAAACGATCACGCAAACGGCGGCGCAAACGACGATCGCCATCGTATCCGGCACGTGGGGCGCCAATTGCGGGGCACCGCGCGGCAACGTCACGCGCGATCTCGCGCGGCACTGCAACGGTTTGCGGACCTGCGGCTATGTGCTCGACGCGCGCGCGATGGGTGCGCCATCGTCACGCGTCCAGGGCATGCCGCCTTCAATACGCAACGAGGCATCCCGGGCGTGTCGCGTCGACTATCGCGCGCAATGGAGATGCGGCGGCCACGAATTTCATGACGCGGCGCTTAGCGCAGGCGCGTCGCCTGGCGACACGCTCGTGCTTAGCTGCGTCCACGAAACCGGGCCGGGGCATTGAAGCCCGCCGCGCTCCGCTCCACGACATTTACGCGTCCGCTAGCGCCCCGACCGTTACTGGCTGCTCGATATGAGCGGCAAAACCGCTGCTGCCCGGCGCGATCGACGTGATCTTGCCAGACTAGCACTTCGAAAACGCCCTCACGTCCTCACGCATTCTCCTCTACCGTCACGCCCTCGCCGCCACCCGCACGCTGCGCGGCAAACACCTCGCGCGCCGAAAACAAGCCGTTCAACGCCGCGGGAAAGCCCGCATAAACGGCCATCTGCATGATGGTCTCGACGATCTCCTCTTCGCTCAAGCCCACATTCAGCCCGGCGGCGACATGCACCTTGAGTTGCGGCTGCGCATGGCCTAGCGCGGTGAGCGCCGCAATGGTCGCGATCTCGCGCGAGCGCAGGTCGAGCCCGGGCCGCGCGTAAATATCGCCGAACGGAAATTCCAGCAAATAGCGCGCGAAATCGGGCGCGATGTCCGCGAGCGAGGCAACCACATGCTCGCCCGCGCTGCCGTCAATCGCCGCGAGCATGCGCTGGCCGCGCGCGAGCCGGCTTTCCTGGGGCGCGCCGTGTGCGTCCGCTTCGCGTTGTCCGTTGACCTGATTCTGCCGATTCGTGAAGTTCTGCATGTGCCTTGCCTCGCAAAGATAGGGGGGCGGTCGAATAGCCTTCGATCTTGGCATCGAGTGCGAGAAGACACGATTGAAGCTCGGCAATATGTTCGCGCACGGCCTCGCGGTGCGCCACCAGCAGCTCGCAGCGCTCGCTTTGCGTAGCGGCGCCCTGCGCGCGCAGCTCCGCGTAGCGCAACATGCCCTGGATCGGCATGCCGGTCTTCTTCAGGCGGCCCAGAAACCCGAGCCATTCGAGAATCGACCGGTCGTAGGCACGCTGCCCCGACGCGTCGCGCAGCGCGAACGGTATCAGCCCGATGCGCTCGTAGTAACGGATCGTATGGACGGAGAGGCCCGTCAGGCTTGCCAGATCGCCAATCTTCATGTGTTTCCCTCAACGACATGCTGGATGGTGGGACTTCGAGTGCACTCCAGGTCAAGCGCTTATTTCTGCGAATTGTGTTCGGCGGCGCCTTGCTCACACGCTACTCGCACCCTTCGGGCCGCGCGTTCCAGCGCCGGATCGCGCGGCTCTCGCGGTCGAAGCCGAGGATGCTGATCGTCGCCGTGTCCAGATAGAGATGCGCGCCGAGCGCCGCCGAATTGCCGATCCAGTATCCCGCGAGCACACGCAGAAAATGCGCGTGCGAGAAAACGGCAATGCGCCGGCCCGCACCGCCGCGCGCGCCGGACCCGCCCTGAGCGAGTATCGCGAGCAGGCTCTCGACCACGCCGCGAGCGCGCGCCTCGATCTGCGTGAGGCTCTCGCCGTGCGGGATCGGCGAATGCCAGATGCTCCAGTCCGGCTCCGTCTTGCGGATATCGGCGGTCGTGCGGCCCTCGTAGATGCCGTAATCCCATTCGTGCAGATCGGCCGACACCCTCATCTCTTCGCCGAGGCCCGCCAGCTGGCAGGTCTCGATGGCGCGCGACATCGGGCTCGCGAGCACCGCGTTAAAGCGCAGCGCGGCGAGCGGCCCGGCGAGCGCACGCGCCTGCTTGCGACCATGATCGGTCAACGCGATGTCCGTGCGCCCCGTGTGCTGGCCACTGCGGCTCCACTCGGTTTCGCCGTGGCGGATCAGCCAGACTTCGCCGGTCGCGGCGCTTGCTTTCATATCGACGGACATCGGGGTCACTCCGGTAACGGGCTGCCGCCTCGCGACATAGGCCGCAAGGCGCAAGAACGAATTCGCGGAGTCATTTTAAGGCAGCGGCGCGCACCAGACGGCACGCACCAGACAGCACGATCATCCGACATCCGGTGTCCCAGGGACACTAACGCCACGTTCAGGGATCTATCAGGCTCGACGAGCATACCGGCATCAAGGCGTGCGGGCTCGCTCAGGCGATCGAGTCTAGAATGATGCGCCGCTAACATCGAGCCCCGCTCGAACCTTACCCATCTTCCATGCATACGGACATGTCATCGCCGCGCGCTTCATCCGCAGGCCGCGCTCTCGAAGTGCTGCTGGTATTTCTCAGGCTGGGCGTGACGAGCTTTGGTGGCCCGATTGCTCACCTCGGCTACTTCCGCCGCGAGTTCGTCGAGCGCCGCCGTTGGCTCGACGACGAGGCCTTCACCGATCTGGTCGGGCTGTGCCAGTTCCTGCCAGGCCCCGCCAGCAGTCAGACGGGGTTTTCGATTGGCCTGCTGCGGGCAGGATGGGCCGGCGGACTCGCGGCGTGGTGCGGCTTCACACTGCCCTCGGTGTTCGCGATGCTGATCTTCGCGGCCATTGCGCCGGACCTGGGCGGGCCCGTGGGCGCCGGCGTGGTGCACGGACTGAAGCTCGTTGCGGTGGCCGTGGTGGCCCAGGCGGTCTGGGACATGGCGCGCCGTCTGTGCCCCGATCGCCGCCGCGCGGGCATCGCACTCGCCTCCGTCGCCCTGCTCAGCCTTCTGAGCACCGTATATGCGCAACTCATTGCGATCGCCGCGGGCGCCCTGCTCGGGCTCGCACTGTGCCGCACGACGAACGCTGGCGATACGCGCGCCGCAGTCCAGCATCCCGGCGCGTTTCCCATCTCGCGCAAGGTGGGCATTGCGGCATTGGTTATCTTTTGCGTGCTGCTTTTCGGGCTCCCGCTGATTAGCGCCGCCGCGCAAGGCGTGCGCGTATTCGAAGCGTTTTATCGCTCCGGCGCGCTCGTATTCGGCGGCGGACACGTGGTGCTTCCCTTGCTTCAGCGAGCAACCGTTGCAACGGGTTGGGTCGCGTCGAACGACTTTCTCGCCGGCTATGGCGCGGCGCAAGCCATGCCGGGGCCGCTCTTCACGTTTGCCGCTTTTCTCGGCTGGATGATGGCGGGCCCGCCCAATCATTGGAGCGGCGCGCTGCTGGCTACCGTGGGGATCTTTCTACCGGGGCTATTGCTCGTGCTGGCCGCGCTGCCGTGGTGGCACGCGTTGCGCAGCCGTCCGGCGATGTCTGCGGCTCTTGCGGGGGTCAACGCAGCCGTCGTCGGGCTACTGGCCGCCGCGCTTTACTCGCCGGTGTGGACCAGCGCGGTTGGGACGCAAGCCGATTTCTCCATCGCGTGCATTGGCTTTTTTCTGTTGACGCGATGGAAAGCGCCGCCGCTTGTGGTGGTGGTTTTCTGTATCGCGGCGGGGGTCGCGCAAAGCGTTTTGCGGTGAAAAAACACCTTGCTGAATTTGGCCGGAATATAGAGGGGCGCAGCGTTCAAGAAATGATCACGAATCGAAGATGCTTTAAGCTTGAGGGTAAGAGCCGCATCCCAGTTACCGTTCGTGAACCAGCGTATCCGTCCCCCCTTGCCGCCTGAATGGCCCTTTCCGCCGAGTCGCGACGTCACTGGCCGTACCTTCGGCGACCTTGTCGCGCTTCAATATCGCGGCGCCGACGTGTGGCTCTGGAAGTGCCGGTGCGGTGCCTACGTGACTGCGAGGCTGGATGCGGTGGAGAGCGGCCAAACGCGGGATTGCGGCTGCCGTGAGCAGCGTCGTGTGTGGCGGTCCCGGCCGGGCTCGCCTGCGCTGCGGGGCGGCGAGGTGTTCGGCCAGCTGACGACGCAGCGATACGCCGGCAATGGCCTGTGGGTTTGCCGATGCGACTGCGGTGCCGAGGTGACCGTGAGTGCCGGGCGCCTGCGATTGGGCCAGGCGCGTTCGTGTGGCAACTGCCAGGGCACTTCGACTGACTGAACAACACGCAGCACGCGCGGTCTGGTCATAGCCTGAGTAGTCGCTAGTGGCCAATCAAAACTCCAGGTCCAGGCTGACTGTCCAGCCTTTCACATGGGACCGAATAACTTGTTTGAATTCCTTTTGCCATTTATGGCGATTCCCATCGCTCGATGAGTATTCATTTCGCATGTGCTAGATGAATTCATTCATTTTTCACTGTGCGCCAGCCCACATAAAAAATCCCTTTGTTCTGGAGGCGCTCCAAGTATCACCTACTGTCTGCTTAACTGAATCACACGATTTAACGTTTGACCCGGCGCGGCAATAGAAGGGAGAACGAGCATGCAAAGCAATGTACTTCAGCAAGGCGATAGCGGCAGCGACGTCAGCGAATTACAGCATGCGCTCGTCGAACATCACTTTAGCCCCGGAGCAATCGACGGCATGTATGGGCAAGGCACAGTCGCAGCGGTCATCGCCTTTCAGAAAAGCGAAGGGCTATTGCCCGACGGGGTAGCCGGGCCGCGCACCCTGTGCGCACTCGGCCTTGTGAGTTCGGATGCGTTGCCATCGGCCATTCCCGCAGTAACCGTCGAGATCGTCAGCCGGATGTTTCCCATTACGCCAATAAGGAATGTCAATGCCAATTTGCCACCGCTACTCTCGGCGCTGGTCAAGCATCAGGTGGCCGACAAGCCCATGGTCCTGATGGCGCTTTCCACCGTGCGCGCCGAGGTGGAATGCTTCGAGCCCATCGGCGAAGGACAGTCCCGGTATAACACGTCGCCATCGGGTCATCCATTCGATCTTTACGATAACCGCAAGGACCTGGGTAACCTGGGCGCGCCAGACGGCGCGATCTTCAAGGGAAGAGGATTCATTCAACTCACTGGCCGGCTGAACTACGCGACGTATGGACCGAAGCTGATGCCACCCGTCGATCTGGTCGCGGATCCGGACCTCGCCTGCGACCCGAATATCGCGGCAAATCTGCTTGCACTATTCCTCGCGGACAAAGAGCTTGCGATCAAGAGCGCCTTGCTTGCCGGGAATATGGCAACGGCGCGCAAACTCGTCAACGGCGGCACGAACGGCCTGGATCGTTTCGAAGACGCATATCAGCGCGGCAATGCACTGATTCCCGATTCCTTTGGCGATTAGAACGCGGAGCGAAACGATGGACTCTGCCGTTCTCACTGTCGTGCCGGACGATGGATCCGCGTCGAATACTTTCGACGAACTCATTTTCAAACGCGATTTGAATGAAGTCCATTTGCTGCTCGACTTTATTTCCGGTCGGCCTGGTTCTCATATATCGGATATCGGCGACATCAAGTTCCCGGACCGGAGTAGCGCGAACGGCGCCGTTCTGACCACCCATCAGGTGATCGAGCGTATTTGCGAACTGCGTTATCCGCCACCGACTGCTCAGAGCATGCAAGACAAGGAGGACAATGCGGCGCTTCTTCTCTACGTGAAAGACAGATTGAACACGATCGCGTTTCCGGCTTGCGGCCTGACGGTTGCCTACACATACGTTTTTCTCGAGGAGACCGGGGATTCGAAGCGCCAAAGTGCATTGCCCGTGCATTCGCAGACGCGCGCCCAGATCGCGAAAACGGCCTATCCCGGCCTGGTCGTGAGCGCAAAGCGGTTTCGCCGCTTTCACAAGAGCGTGGCGTGGGCGGGCGCGGCCATCACGCTGCTGGCAGCGCTTCTGTTGTGGCTGGTGGCGTATGGCGTGCAATTGACATCACGATTCGAAGACGACCAACGAAGTGCGGCTGATGTGACGGCCCAGATCTATGCACAAGTCGACAAGGAAAACGCAGCAATACCCGCCGCGCAGCAAAGCCACGACAGCGTGCCGGTACGTTGCCATGCGGGCCAGGTCGATAAGCAAAGCAATCAGATCAGGCTGTTATGCAATCAGTGGTCCTATTTTCAGGCGCGCTACGACAAATCGATCAGCGATGTCGCGACGTTTGCCGACCACTCGCCATCGCGCTGGTTGATGACTCCTTTTCCGGCTTCTCCTGGGCTCAAGGAAAAGGTGGAGGGCGAATACGTCGCCAGGCAGGAGAATATCCAGTCGATCACGCTGGTGCTCTCTGCGTACGCAAGCTATGTATTGCCGGTGATGTTTGGTGTGGTCGGCACGATTGCATCTTTCCTGCGCGACGTGAGCAACCGGATTACGGGCAGCATACTCGCGCCACACGATGAAACGGTCGCCATCATGCGCCTGATTCTGGGAGCGATCGCCGGGCTTGCGGTCGGGCTGTTTTTCACGCCTGCGTCCGTCTCGGCGCAGGTGAGTTCGGGGGCGGGCGTGCTGACACTATCGGCATCGGCGATTGCGTTTCTCGCCGGCTATGGCGCCGACGGGTTTTTCCGGATGATCGATATGATGATCACGCGCGTATTCAGCCTCGACCGCGCCGACAAGTCCCCTCCGGCCCGGTGAATTGGTGGAGCAGGCTGTCCTGCTGTCACCCGCGTCGGCCACGGTGATGCAGCGCGAGTTCGGTCTGCTCGTTCGCGAGCTATTGCCGTACGACATCGAAGAAGGCTTCGTTGCGTATGCGGCGATCGACGGGCGTTCGGGACGACTGTCGATGCGTCACTGCGTGGGGTCATACGGAACCGAGTGCACATCGTTGTTGTAGTTCGGCACATTCGCCCCCGGCGGTGCATTTGGCGGGGCATAGCCGCCCGAACTGTCGTAGTAGCCGTTCGTCGCCGGCGCGGTGCCCGGTGGGCCGTAGTATTCACTCGTGGCCGGGGCGGCATTCTCCCCGGCGCCCATCCCCCTGTCCGCGCCGGGCGCAACCGGCGGTGGGCCGTAGTAGTCGTTCGTGGCCGGCGCAGCGCCTGGCGCTACATACACCGCACCAGGCTGTAAACCCCAAGCTTCGCCCGCGCCTGCCGGGCCGCCGCCCGCCGGTCCCCCAGGCCCGCCACCTGCACCCGGGTTACCCCCCGTGCCATTCGCGCCCGTGGTGCCTGCGCCCGTACTGCCTGCGCCCGTGCTACCTGCGCCTGTGCCCGCAGCACCCGCGCCCGCGCTGCCTGTTCCTGTACCGCCCGCACCCGCACTACCGGTGCCGCCCGCGCCTGCACTACCCGTGCCTGCGCCGCCCGCAGCAGCACTTCCGGACCCTGCGCCGCTTGCACCTGCACCAGCACTTCCTGACCCTGCGCCGCCTGCACCTGCACCAGCACTTCCTGACCCTGCACCGCCTGCACCCGCGCCAGCGCTTCCTGACCCTGCGCCGCCTGCACCTGCACCAGCACTTCCTGACCCTGCACCGCCTGCACCCGCGCCAGCGCTTCCTGACCCTGCGCCGCCCGCGCCCGCGCCAGCGCTTCCTGACCCTGCGCCGCCCGCGCCCGCACCGCCCGCAGCATAAGCCGCACTCGACAGCGCCACCGCCAACACCCATGTCACAGTCTGTTTGGTTGATCGATTCATCGTCCCCCCTTTCTCGTGCAAGTCGCCACCCGCGCAAAGCCGCGCCGCGCGTACGCCAGAAACCGCGCAAGCGATGTGCCACGGCACCGCACGCGCATCATCGGAATTGTTCAGCAGAACTATAGTGATGGCGTTTCGCCCGTTGTCCTCTACACACGGTGCCGGGATACGTCAGAATGCGGATCAGATGGATAAGTCAATAACCATTTATTTCGCATTCCAAATTACTACAATGACATCACCATCGCATCTGCGTAGATCTCCCAGCCCCCAACCCCGATATTCCTGAAAAAACGCCACCTCGAAAGGTGGCGTTCGTGTTCACAGGCGTGGCGTTCACGCCAACATGACCGCCTCGCCCGGCTTTGCCTCGACTGGCGTTGCCGCGCTGGCCCGCGCCCCATCCGCAACCAGCCTGCGATAACGCGCCAGCGCCCAGAGCGGGAAGTACGCGGTGTAGCCGTGATACTTCAAGTAGTAAATGCGTGGAAAACCCGGCGCGTTATGCGAGCGATGCCACCAGAAGCCCTCACCGTCCTGCACCGAAAGCAGATACGCGATGCCACGTTGCACCGACTCCGACTCGTAGTCGCCGAACGCCATCTGCGCGAGCAGCGCCCACGCCGTGAAGTTCGACGCGCTCTCGCCGCCGTTCGTGCCCGCGAGGCGCGCGTCGATGTAGCTGTCGTTGGTCTCGCCCCAGCCGCCGTCCGCGTGCTGACGCGACCTGAGCCAGGCCAACGCGCGCACGATATACGGCTGCGACGGGTCCTCGCCCGCCAGCGCGAGACCCGCCAGTACGCTCCACGTGCCGTAGATGTAGTTCGTGCCCCAGCGGCCCCACCAACTGCCGTCGGCTTGCTGCGTCGCCTTGATGTATTCGATAGCGCGCGCGAGCGCGGGCTTGTCTTCCTCGCGGCCCGTCACGCCGAAACACAGCAGCACGCGGCCCGACACGTCCTCGGTGGGCGGATCGAGCAGCGCGCCGTGGTCCGCGAACGGAATCGCATTCAGATAGATTCGATCGCAATCGGCATCGAACGCGGCAAAGCCGCCGTTGCGCGATTGCAGTCCGCGCATCCAGTCGAGCGCACGCGTCACGCGCGCGGCATACGGGTCCGCACCCGTGACGCGTTTCATCGAGCGGCCGCGGCGATGCAGCATCGCGGCCACGACCGCGCTGTCGTCGATGTCGGGGTAATACGGGTTCGCGTACTGGAACGCCCAGCCGCCCGGCTGCACGTCGGGGCTCACGTTCTCGATCCAGTCGCCCTTGAGATCGTTCACCTGGCGCGTCGCAAGCCAGTCGTAGGCCCGCGCGATCTGCTGCTGCAATTGCGCGTTGGATGTCGATTCGGCGTCCGACGTAGCGACGCCCGACACGTCAGGCACCGCAACCGCCTGTTCGAGCGCCATCGTGCTCCATGCGGTGTCCCATACGGGCGAGAGACACGGCTGGCAGTACATGCTGCCATCGGGACGCTCGACGAGCAGTTTCTCCAGCGCATTTTCACAATCGCGCCGCAGCGGATGATTCTCGTGATAGCCGAGCACTTCCATCATCTGATAGCTGTAAACGATGGGCGGGAAGATGCCGCCCATGCCGTCCTCGCCGTTCATGCGTTCCGCGCACCACGCTTGCGCGTGCTTGAGCGCGCGCTTGCGCAAGGACTGCGGAATTAGCGGCTCGAGATGGCGGACCGTGCGGTCGAGGGCAAGAAAGAGCTTGCGCACGCCCTTGCCGCGCGGGAAATACTCGCGCTCCTCATCCGGCGGAGTGACGAACAGCTCGGCAATCGATACGTTGTGCGGATTACGCGCCTGCGCCTTCAGCGAACAGAGTGCGAGCAGCGGCACCATGGTCGTGCGCGCCCAGTACGCCACCTTGTACATCGAGATGGGCACCCACTTGGGGAACAGCACGAACTCGATCGGCATGAACGGCGTGGCCCGCCACGGCACCTGGCCGAAGGTCGCCAGCAGGATGCGCGTGAAGACGTTGGACTTCGCCGCGCCGCCCAGCTTCAGAATGGCTTCGCGCGCGCGCACCATATGCGGTGCGTCCGGTGCGTCGCCCGCTGCCTTGAGCGCAAAATAAGCCTTCACGCTCGCCGAGACATCGGGCGCGCCGTCCACATACAGGTCCCACGCGCCGTGCGTTTCGAGGCGCTGGATCGCACGCAGATAGCGCGCCATTTTCTCCTGGCGCACCGTGTCGATTTTGGCCATGAAATGCATCATGAGGATGTATTCGGCCGTGATCGTCGCATCGGATTCCAGCTCGAAACACCAGCTCCCGTCGGGCGCCTGCCGGCGCGCGAGCGCATCGCGCCCCCGGACGATGGCGGCGTCGAGCAGCGCCGCATGCTGGACGTTGGTTGGCAAGTCGGATTTCTTCATGGCGCGAATAATACCATCCGGACGGAATGTTTTGCGCTCAGGCTCGCGATGGTAAGATCGGCCCATGAAGAATTCCCCCGTCAAAGCCTCTGCCGGCGCGGCAGGACACGCTGCCGGAGGCGCCGCGAGTGCGGCGCGGCGGCCCGCGCCACACGCCACGCAGGCGCCCGAGGAAGCACAGCAGCCGTCAGCGCGCAGCGCAACGGCCGCACGGCGTTCCGAGGCGAAATCCACAGGAAAGCTTGGCGGGAAGCCCAGCGAAACGCCCAACGAAACGCCGGGTACAAAGCACGTAGAAAAGCCCAGCGCCCCCACTTCGGGCACGCGCCGCAAGAAAGCGCCGGTGCAAGTGCGCGCGCAGTTGTTGCAAGCCGCCTCCGATATCGCCACCGATCACGGCGTGCAGGCGGTGACGCTCGACGCCGTGGCCGAGCGCGCGGGCGTGACCAAAGGCGCACTCCAATATCACTTCGCCAACAAGCAAGGACTCCTCGACGCCCTTTTCGAGCAGACGCTGGAGCGCTTCGAGTCGCAGATGGAGACGCGGATCGCGGCCGATCGAAACGACCCGCACGGCGCCAGCGCACGCGCCTACCTGCACTCGACCATCGACGAAACGAGCCCCGCCGCAAGCACCAACGTGCTGCGCGTGCTGGTGGCCGCGATGATGACCGACCCCGAGATACGCGAGCGCTATTCCGCGCCCATGCGCAAGTGGACACGCCCCGACCCGCTGCCACTCGAACAGGCGGCGCGGCTCATGATCTGCCGGCTCGCGGCGGACGGCTTGTGGATCTCGGATCTGCTCGGCTATCAAGACCTCTCGCCCGAGATGCGCGACGAGGTCGTGCGCCAGATCGAGCGCATGACGATCGATAAGGCTTCCTGATTTTTTCGTGACGCTTCTCTTTGCGTAATCTCTGCCTCGGCGCCGCTCAATCGGGCGCGCGCGAAGTCGATGCGCGAACAACGAGATGCGGCGCCGACGTGACGCACATTTTCGCCTCGCCCGCCGCCCTTCCCCCGTCTTCGATCAGTTCGCGCAGCAACGCCACCGCAAGCTCCGCGGCCTCCACCGTGGGCACGGCCACGCTCGTCAACGCGGGGCGCGATTCTCGCGCCAGTTGAATGTCCGTGATGCCGACCACGGAAAGCCGGCGCGGCACCTCGAGCCCGAGATCGGCGGCCGCCTGCATCGCGCCGAGCGCCGGCAGATCGTTGGTCGCGAAGATCGCCGTGAGATCGGGACGCCGCGTCAGCATCTCGCGCGCCGCCGCATAGCCGCCCTGGGTGGTGTCGGGCGCATAAATCAGCGGCGCCGCGCCGGCATCGAGCCCCGCCGCCTGCATGGCCGCAACGAAGCCCTCGTGGCGCGCCGCGTGAATGCCGTGCGCCTTGCTGCCCACAATCGCCCCGATGCGCCGGTGCCCAAGCCCGATCAGATGCTGCGCCGCCAATTCGCCCGCGAGGCGGAAATCCACGGCCACGCACGGCAAACCAGGCGGATCGAGCGGCCGCTCCCACATGCACAGCACCACGGGCGCGCCGCGCAGTTCGGTCGCGCGCAGATCGTCGAAATCGAGGTTCGCGTTCATCACGAGCACGCCTTCGGAAAGTGTGCCCGCGATCTGGTCGAGATAGGCGCGCCCCGTGTCCGGGTCGCCCGCGGTGTTGCAGATGATGAGGAACTGCCCGGCGGGGCGCAATGCGTTCTCCACGGCGAGCGCGAACTCCGGATAGAACGGGTTGGCGATGCTCGTCACCATCAACGCGATGGTGGGCGCGCGCCCTTCGGCCAGCGCCCTTGCGGGTAAGTGCGGACGATAGCCGAGCGCCGCGATCGCATCGAGCACCCGCTCTCGCGTGACCGCTCCCACGCGGCCACGGCCGCGCAGCACGTTTGAAACGGTCGCGGGCGTGACGCCAGCGTGACGGGCAACTTCGGCAAGTGTGGGCGTGGGCATCAATGTTCAGTATCTGGGAACGTGTTTCAACATTTGCCTGATCGCGTGTGGCGACGGCACCATTGGCCGCGCATTCAAAACGAATCCCGGAGACACGGCAGCCAGTGATCGCGCCCACGATCGATATTCAGGTTGCCTGCGCAGTCGCTTGATTAAGCGCTTAATCTCCGCTTCGTGCCGATTAAAACATGGAGACGGGACGAATGGCGAGCATTTCCTTGCGAGGTGTGCAGAAGGCCTACGGCGACAATGCGCCGGTGATCCGCAATGTCGATCTGGAGATCGGCAAGAACGAATTCTGTGTGTTTCTCGGGCCTTCTGGCTGTGGCAAATCCACCTTGCTGCGCATGATCGCGGGCCTCGAAGACGTGAGCGACGGTGACGTCTCGATCGGCGGCAAGCTCGTAAACGACGTGAGCGCCGCGCAGCGCGGTGTGGCGATGGTGTTCCAGAGCTACGCGCTCTTCCCGCACATGACGGTCTACGAGAACATGGCCTTCGGCCTGAAGCTCGCGAAAACCCCCAAAGCCGAGATCGATCGCAAGGTGCGCGAAGCCGCGCGCATCCTGCAACTCGAAGCGCTGCTGGAGCGCCATCCCAAGGCGCTCTCGGGCGGCCAGCGCCAGCGCGTGGCCATCGGCCGCGCGATCGTGCGCGAGCCCGGCGTGTTTCTCTTCGATGAACCGCTTTCAAATCTCGACGCCACGCTGCGCGGGCAGACGCGCATCGAAATCGCACGCCTGCACAAGCAGTTCGCCGAGGCCAGCGTGGTCTATGTCACGCACGACCAGATCGAGGCGATGACGCTCGCCGACAAGATCGTGCTGCTGCACAGCGGTCAGGATACCGAACGATACGGCAGCATCGCCCAGGTTGGCGCGCCGCTCGAGCTCTATCACCGGCCCGCGAGCCGCTTCGTGGCGGGCTTCATCGGCTCGCCGCGCATGAATTTCCTCGCGGCGAAAGTGGCGAGCGTGGACGCCGATGGCGTGCGCATCGCGCTCGACGGCAACGGAGAAACGGTGCGCTTGCCGCTGCAAGGCGATGCGCTCGCGGCCGGCGCGCCCGTGACGTTCGGTGTGCGGCCCGAGCATCTGGAGCCGGTTGCCGGTGCAAAACTGCCTGAAAACAGGCCTGCAAGCGCGGACGAATCGCTCACGCTCTCGCGCAAGGTCACACTGGTTGAAGCGCTTGGCGAGCACAGCTACGTGCACCTCGATCAGCCCGGCGGCGCCGCGCTGATCGCCAAAGCTCCCGGCGACACGCGCCTCGCACCAGGCGACACCGTGCAATTGCGCGCCAACGCCGCCGCGTGCCATCTGTTCGCGCAGGACGGTTTTGCACTCGCACCGCTCGCCCCGGCGGAAATCCCCGCGCAACGCGCCTGATTTCAACGAACACCCAACGAATCCCAACGAACGAGGACACCGGCATGCGCCTTGGAGTCTGCTATTACCCGGAGCACTGGCCCGAGGCCATGTGGAAAGACGACGCCGCGCGCATGAAGGCGCTCGGCATCGAACAGGTGCGCATCGGCGAATTCGCATGGAGCCGCATCGAGCCCTCGTCCGGCGAATTCGATTGGGGCTGGCTCGACCGCGCTATCGACACACTCGGCGCAGCAGGCCTGAAGGTCGTCATGTGCACGCCCACGGCCACACCGCCCAAGTGGCTCGTCGACCGCCATCCCGAGATCCTGCCCACCGGCGCCGATGGCCGGCCGCGCGCATTCGGCTCGCGGCGCCATTACGACTTCTCTTCGCCCGCGTATCACGAGGCGTCGAAGCGAATCTGCGAAGCCGTCGCGCAACGTTACGGCAAACACCCCGCCGTCGCATACTGGCAAACCGATAACGAATACGGCTGCCACAACACCGTCGTGAGCTATTCCGAGGCCGCAGTGAAGCGCTTTCGCGAATGGCTCCAGGCGCGCTACGGCAGCATTGGCGCGCTGAACACCGCATGGGGCACGGTGTTCTGGAGCATGGAGTACCGCGCGTTCGACGAAGTGGATGCGCCCATCGGCACGGTCACGGAAGCGCATCCCTCGCACCGGCTCGACTACCGCCGCTTCGCGTCCGACGAGGTACAGCGCTACAACCGCATGCAGGTCGATATCATCCGCGCGCATTCGCCGGGGCGGCCCATCGCGCACAACTTCATGCAGCTTTTCACCGAGTTCGATCACTACAAGGTGGCCGCCGACCTCGACGTCGCGACATGGGACAGCTATCCGCTCGGCGCGCTCGAAGAGCAGTGGTTCGCTCCGGCAATCAAGGCGCGCTATCTGCGCACGGGCCATCCCGACTTCGCCTCGTTCAATCATGACGTGTATCGCGGCATGTCGAAGCTGCCCTTCTGGGTGATGGAGCAACAGCCCGGCCCGGTTAACTGGGCGCACTGGAACCCCGCACCCCTGCCCGGCATGGTGCGTCTCTGGAGTTGGGAAGCCTTCGCGCACGGCGCCGGCTGCGTATCGTTTTTCCGCTGGCGCCAGGCGCCGTTCGCGCAGGAGCAGATGCATGCGGGCCTCAATACGCCCGACGATCGGCTCGACCTCGGCGGCGCGGAAGCGGCGCGCGTGGCCGAGGAGATCCGCGCAGTGCTCGCCGATTCGCAAGCCGATGCGAATGCGAGTATCGAAACGCCCGTTGCGCTCGTGTTCGATTACGAAGCGAAGTGGCTCTTCGAAGTGCAGCCGCAGGGTGCCGACTTTCACTATCCGCGCTTTGCTGTGGAGTACTACTCGGCATTGCGCGCGCTCGGCTTCGATGTCGATATCGTGCCGGTGCATGCGCCGCTCGATGGCTACAAGCTGATCGTGGTGCCGCCCTTGCCCGTGGTGCCCGACGACTTCGCACAGCGTCTCGCTGATTCGGGCGCACAGATCATTCTCGGCCCGCGCACCGGATCGAAAACCACCGACCTCCAGATTCCGCCGAATCTGCCGCCCGGACCGCTCGCCGCGCTGCTGCCCATGCGCGTATGGCGCGTGGAATCGCTGCGGCCGAACATGACCGAGCCCGTGACGTTCAGTGCCGATGCCTCGGGCCAAAAGCGCGAAGGCCGTGCGCGGCACTGGCGCGACCTGATCGATCTCGATGCGGGTCTCGATACACCCTCGGATACGAATCTGGATGCCACCGCGAGCGAGATTCGCGCGACCTTCGGCGACGGTCATCCCGCCTACGTGCAGCATGGCGCTGTCCATTACCTGGCGAGCCTCTTCGACGATGCCACCACCGAAGCGCTGTTCGCCCGCATCGCACGCGAAGCAGGCCTTGCCTCCACGCCGCTCGGCGACGCGGTGCGCGTGAGCCGGCGCGGCGGCCTGACGTGGGTGTTCAACTACGGCCCAGGCACGCACCACATCGCCGCGACGATTCCCGACGACGCCTTCGTGATAGGCACGCGCGAAATCGAGCCGCAAGGCGTGGTGGCTTATCGAACGCCCCGCACGTTTGACACGCCTTCACATACGGCATGACCCCGGCACCGACGCAGCACTGACAACGACGTAAAACCAAGGAGACAGGCAATGACCACGAAACCCCGCACCCTGCTCGCTGCCGTCGCGCTCGCGGCCGCCACGCTCATGGGCGCGCTCGCCTCGCCGGCGCAGGCCGGCACGCTAGAAGTGAATATCGCGTTCAAGGGCGCGAGCCAGCGCGCGGTCTGGACGCAGGTGATCGACGAGTTCAAGAAAGCGCATCCGGGCACGGACGTGAAGGTTTCGTTCGTCGATGAGGAAGCCTACAAAGTGCAGTTGCCGAACTGGCTCACGACCGCGCCGCCCGACATCGTGAACTGGCACGACGGCGAGCGCATGGCCTACTACGCACAGCGCGGCCTGTTCACGGACCTCAGTCCCGACTGGCAGAAGAACAACTGGGACAGCATGTATGCCTCCACGAAAGAGGCTTCGTCATACAAGGGCAAGCAATACGCGGCGCCAACCGTCTACTACGCGTGGGGCATGTTCTATCGCAAGGACCTGTTCCAGAAAACCGGCATTGCGAACGAGCCGAAGACGTGGAACGATTTTCTCGACGACTGCAAGAAGCTCAAGGCCGCCGGCATCACGCCGATCGCCGTGGGCGGCCGCGACGCGTGGACGCTTGCAGGCTGGTTCGACTATCTCGACCTGCGCCTGAACGGCAACAAGTTCCACCAGCAACTGATGGCCGGCGACGTGCCCTATACCGACCCGCGCGTGAAGAAGGTCTATACCACGTGGAAGCAACTGCTCGATGCGGGATACTTCATCGATAATTCGTTATCCTACGATCTCGATGCGGCGCAGCCGTTCCTGTTCCAGGGCAAGGCCGCGATGATGCTGATGGGCACCTTCATCACGGGCGGCTTCAACCCAACGGTGAAGCAGCAGATGGGTTTCTTCCAGTTCCCGATCATCGACCCGGGCGTGCCGACCGCCGAAGACGGCCCCGTCGAGTCGCTGCATATTCCGGCGAAAGCGAAGAACAAGACTGACGCTCGCGCGTTCCTCGCGTTCACCCAAACGCCCGAGATTGGCGCACTGCTTGCCAAGGGGCTGGGCTCGCTCTCGGCGAACAGCAAGTCGCCGGAACCCGACGACGCCATTTCGAAAATCGGCTTCCAGATTCTCGCCAACACGAAAGGCGGCATCGCGCAGTTCTATGATCGCGACATGACCAAGGAAATAGCCGACGAAGGCATGAAGGGCATGCAGCAGTTCGTGGCCGACCCGACGAAGATCGACTCGATCCTCGCGCAGCTCGAAGAGACGCGCAAGCGCATCTACAAGAAGTAAATCCGCAACGGTGGCGGCGGCGCGTGTTCCCTGCACTCGCGCCGCGCTGCCGCCATGCAGTTCGATCCGGAGATTTGCCGTGGTACGTTCTGTGACGCCCTCATCGGTTCAATCGGCTGAGCCGCTCGTGGCCAAGGCTGTGGCGCATCGCGTCGACATGACCCCGGACGCCTCCGGTACCGGCAATGACCGCTCCAGCGCACCGCGCGCCGCGAACCCGCGCAAGCGGCCACGCCGACACGCCTCGCCCACCGCGCGCCGCCAGCGCCGCGCGGCATGTCTCTTTCTCGCGCCCGCCTGCATCATGGTCGCGATCTACGTGGTCTGGCCGATACTCTCGACCATTCGCCTCTCGTTCTATAACTGGGACGGCATGAGCGACGCGAGCTTTGTCGGCCTCGCCAACTATATCGAGCTCTTTCACGCGCCCACTTTTTATACGGCGCTCAAGAACAACGTCATCTGGCTCGCGCTGTTCCTGCTCGCACCGCCCATGGGGCTCGCAATCGCGCTGTATCTGAATCAGGCCGTGGCCGGCATCCGCCTCGTGAAGTCGCTGTTCTTCGCGCCGTTCGTGCTCTCGGGCGTGGTGGTCGGGCTCATCTACTCATGGTTCTACGACCCGACCTTCGGGCTGCTCGCGCTCATTATGGGCCACGGCATTCCGGTACTCGGCGACCCGCATTACGCCACGCCCGGCATTATTTTCGCGGCGCTGTGGCCGCAAACCGCCTATTGCATGATCCTTTATCTCACCGGGCTCACGACGCTCAACAGCGAACAGATCGAAGCCGCACGCATGGAAGGCGCGCGGGGCTGGACACTCCTGTGGCACGTGATTCTGCCGCAACTGCGGCCCACGACCTTCATGGCCGTTGTCGTGACGGTGATTGGCGCGCTGCGCAGCTTCGACCTGATATCGGTCATGACGGGCGGCGGCCCGTTCGAAAGCTCGACCGTGCTCGCTTATTACATGTACGACCAGGCGATCAAATATTACCGTTTAGGCTATTCAGCCGCGATTGCGGTCGTGCTGTTCGCGATCATGCTGCTCTACATCGTCTATCACCTGCGGCGCTTGCTGAGCAGCGAGCATTGAAAGCAGGATCATGGAAAATCATTGAGGATTCCGTCATGTTTCCAACCCCGGTCGACAAATGGAAGCCCGCACCGCGCCGCCTCTACAAGCTCTCGCTGCCGGTCGCACTCGTCATCTGGCTCCTGCCGATGATCGCGGTGCTGATGACTTCGGTGCGCTCGAACGACGAACTCAGCGAAGGCAACTACTGGGGCTGGCCCCGGCACTTCGCGCTCATCGACAACTACCGCGAAGCGCTCACCACGTCGCCCATGCTGCATTACTTCTGGAATAGCGTGCTTATTACCGTGCCGGCGGTAGTGTGCGCCATCGCGCTGGCCGCCATGGCGGGATTTGCGCTCGCGATCTATCGCTTTCCGGGCAACTCTGCGCTCTTCGCCACCTTCGTGGCGGGCAACTTCGTGCCCATTCAGGTGCTGATGATTCCGGTGCGCGACCTCACGCTCAAGCTCGGGCTCTATAACACGGTGGGCGGACTGATCCTCTTTCATCTCTCGTTTCAGACCGGCTTTTGCGCACTGTTCCTGCGCAACTTCATCAAGCAGTTGCCTTATGAACTGGTGGAAGCGGCGCGCATCGAGGGCGCGAACGAATGGACGGTGTTCTTTCGCATCATCCTGCCGCTGATCCGCCCTGCGCTCGCGGCGCTCGCGATTCTCGTGTTCACGTTCGTCTGGAACGACTACTTCTGGGCCCTGTGCCTCACGCAAGGCGACGACGCCGCGCCCATCACCGTGGGCGTCGCGGCGCTCAAGGGACAATGGACGACGGCGTGGAATCTGGTGTCGGCGGGGTCGATTCTCGCGGCGCTGCCTTCAGTCGCGATGTTCTTCGCGATGCAGAAGCATTTTGTGGCCGGGCTCACGTTTGGTGCGACGAAGGGGTGAGGGGTGTGCGAACCGCTCGAATCATCGCGAAGGCTGGCAAGCCGCTCGTGAAGGTCGTGCCGCTCGATGCACCGGCTGTGGCGCAGCAGCGGCGGTAGCGGCGCACAGAGCAAGTCAGCGTTGCCCCAATCAACCGCCCACTCACTGGCGCGCCCCCCGCACAAACCACCGCCCAGGACGCAAAACCGCGCCTCACCCCGCGCCGCCGTGTAAACTGCTGCCTTTTTTGCCTCTTGTGGTATGGTCCATCCCCCGCAACGCACGTCGTCGCGCACGTCACTGCGCACGTCACCGCGTACGTCACTGAGCGGTCCGGCCCTCGTTCGCTTGCTGTCGCGCCTTGGCGAGACCGAAGTACAGGCCTCGCCGCAGCCGCTCGCGGACCGTCTGAGCCAGTGGCTCGGCTGGACCGATGCGATCGCGCTCTCCACGGTGCTTGCCGCGCCGGCGCCCGCCGTGGTGGGCGGCGCGCTCGCGAGCGGCGAAGACGAGGCACAGCGGTGCCTGAGCCTGCGCTCCGCGCTCTCGAAGGCGATTGCCCTCGATGGCGTGCTCGCGCCCGCGAAAGCGCGCCGCTCAGGCTCCTACGGTCTCGCACGCGCATCGCAGCAGGCGCCGGTTCCGCCGCCGCCCGAAACTGACGAAACGGACGCCGATTACGCGGTCTTTCGTCAGTGCTATATCGCGCTCCAGCAGAAAATGGAGACCGATATCGGCGACTTGCGCGGGCGTCTGCGCAGCCGGCTCGCGGCGGTGTCGCCTGCCATGGCGAAGCTCGCGACGCTCGACGCCACCATGGAGCGCTCGCTCGCCGCGCGCGAGCGCAGCCTGCTCGGTGCGGTGCCAGGCCTGCTGGGCGCGCATTTCGAGCGGCTGCGCAAAGGGGCTCGTGAAGCGGCGGCTCGTGAAGCGGCGGCTCGTGAAGCGGCGGCTCGTGAAGCAGCGGCTCGTGAAGCGATGGCTCACGAAGCCGCGACCCTCGCAGCAACGGCTCAAGCTAGCCCCATCGGCGCAACCGCGCCGGGCGCCTGGCTCGACGCGTTCCGCAAGGATGTACAGAGTGTTTTGCTCGCCGAACTGGATGTTCGGTTTCAACCGGTCGAAGGGCTGCTCGCGGCTCTTCGTGCCCGCTAGCGCCTGCTAACCCAAACGCTATGTCCAGACTTCGTATCGATCTCGTTGTTTTCCTCGCCGGCCTTGCAGCAGTGTGCTGGATCGCCGCCGGCTATGCCGGCTCGAATCCGCTCGCGCTCGCTGTCACCGTGCTGATCGGCGCCTGCTATGTGGCCGGCGCGTTCGAGCTGTATCGCTACACGCAGGCCACCGCTACGCTCGCGCGCGCCGTGGGCGCCGGAAGCACTGCGGCCAGGCCCGCCGCTTCGCTCGGCGGCTGGCTCGATCAGTTGCATCCGAGCCTGCGCAGCGCCGTGCGCGCGCGCGTCGAAGGCGAGCGCGTCGCGCTGCCCGGCCCGTCGCTCACGCCCTATCTGGTTGGCATGCTCGTGCTGCTCGGCATGCTGGGCACGCTGCTCGGCATGGTGACGACGCTGCGCGGCACCGGCGTGGCGCTCGACGGCGCCACCGATCTCGACGGCATTCGCGCCGCGCTCTCCGGGCCGATTCGCGGGCTCGGCTTCGCGTTCGGCACCTCGATCGCGGGCGTGGCGAGTTCGGCGATGCTGGGCCTGCTTTCCGCGCTGTGCCGCCGCGAGCGCATCGAGGCCGCCCAGCGCCTCGACGCGCAGATCGCCACCACGCTGCGCCCGTTCTCCCACGCGCATCAGCGCGAATCGAGCTTCGCGCTGATGCAGCGTCAGGCCGAGTCGATGCCCAAACTGGTCGAGCGCCTCGAAGCGATGATGACGGCCATCGAGCGCCAGGGCGCCGCGCTCGGCGAACGCCAGCTCGCGAGCCAGCAGGCCTTTCTCGGCAACGCCGAGGCCGCCTATGCGCGGCTGGCTTCCTCGGTGGGCGAATCGCTCAAGGCAAGCGCCGCCGAAAGCGCCCGCGCCGCCGGCGCGGCTTTCGCGCCGGTCGTGGAAGCCACCATGGCGGGCCTCGCGCGCGAAAGCGCCGCGTTACACGGCACGCTCACGCAAGCCGTGGAGCGGCAGCTCGATGGCCTCGCCTCGGGCTTCGAGGCCAACACCGCGCGAGTGGCCGGCATCTGGAACGAGGCGCTCGCGGACCAGCGCCGCTCGGGCGAAGTGCTCGCGCGCGACCTGCAAGGCGCGCTCGAACGCTTCACGGCGACTTTCGAGGAGCGCTCGGCCAACCTGGTGCAGGACGTCGACGCGCGTCTCGCGGCGTCGGCTTCCGGTGTTTCGCAGGCATGGCAGGAGGCGCTCGTGCGCCAGGAGCGCGCCGGCGAAAAGCTCGCGAGCGATAACCAGCAGGCGCTCTCCTCGGCCGCCGCGACCTTCGAGCAGCACTCGGCCGCGCTCCTGCGCGCCGTGAGCGAAGCGCAGGCGAATCTGCAAACGCAGCTCGTCGCGCGCGACGAAGCGCGCCTCGCGACATGGAGCGAAACGCTCGGTGCGATGGGCGCCACGTTGCGCGACGAGTGGCGCACGACCGGCGTGCAGGCGGCGGAGCATCAGCAGACCGTCTGCGCGGCGCTCGCGCAAACCGCCGAAACCATCGCCGCACAAACCGAAACGCACGCGAAGGACGTGCTCGGGGAAATCTCGCGCGCTGCTGTTGCGGCAACGGCGGCATGGCAGACGGCCAGCACGCAGGCAGCCGAGCGTCAGCAGGCCGTGTGCGAGACGCTGACTCAAACCGCGAGCGATATCGCCGCGCACGCCAGCACGCACACGAACAGCACGATCGCCGAGATCACGCGCGTGGCCGAAGCGTCATCGGCGGCGTGGCAGACGGCAAGCGAGCAGGCCGCAGCGCGCCAGCAGGCGATCTGCGACGCGCTCAGCAAAACCGCAAACGATATCGCCGCGCAAACCGAAGCGCATGCACGCGGCACCATCGCCGAAATCGCGCGCGCCGCGCAAGCCAATGCAGCGGCATGGCAGGCGGCAAGCGCGCAGGCTGCCGAGCGCCAGCAGACGATCTGCGATGCGCTCGCAAAAACGGCAAGCGATATCGCCACGCAAACCGAAGCGCATGCAAACGGCACGATCGCGGAAATCGCGCGCGCCGCGCAAGCCAATGCATCGGAATGGCAAGCCGCCAGCGCGCAGGCAGCGGAGCGCCAGCAGGCGATCTGCGATGCGCTCGCGAAAACGGCAAGCGACATCTCCACGCAAACCGAAGCGCACGCCAGCGGCACCATCGCCGAAATCGCGCGCGCCGCGCAAACCAACGCAGCGGCATGGCAAGCCGCCAGCACGCACGCGGCCGAGCATCAGCAAGCCACCTGCGATGCCCTCGCGAAGACCGCCAACGACATCTCCGCGCAAACCGAGGCGCACGCCAACGGCACCATTGCCGAGCTCGCGCGCCTCGTCGATGCCGCATCGGAAGCGCCGCGCGTGGCCGCCGAGGTCGTCGCCGAGCTGCGCCGCAAGCTCTCCGAGAGCATGGTGCAGGACACCGCGATGCTCGAGGAGCGCGGCCGTCTGCTCTCCACCGTCACCACGCTGCTCGACGCCGTGAACCACGCGAGCACCGAGCAGCGCACCGCCATCGACGCGCTCGTGCAGACCTCGGCGGGCCTCATGGAGCGCGTGGGCGCGCGCTTCGACCAACAGGTGGAAACCGGCGCGCAGACGCTCGAAGGCGCGGCGGCCCAGGTCACGGGCAGCGCCGTCGAGATGGCGAGCCTGGGCGATGCGTTCGGCGCAGCCGTCCAGCACTTCGGCGCATCGAACGACAAGCTCATGACGCAGTTGCAGCGCATCGAAACCGCACTCGACAAGTCGCTCGCGCGCAGCGACGACCAGCTCGCCTACTACGTCGCCCAGGCGAAGGAAGTGATCGACCTGAGCCTGCTTTCACAGAAGCAGATCGTCGAGAACCTGCAGCGCTTCAGCGTTCAGGCAGGGGCTGAAGCCGCATGAACGACGAAATCGACGGCGGCGTGGAGCCCACCGCGCCGGTCTGGGCCGCGTTCGGCGACCTGATGGCGGCGCTGCTGGGCGCGTTCGTGCTGATCCTGGTCGGCGTGATCGGCATGCAGCTCGAAGCGTCCACGCGTCTCGCCAACGAGGTCAAGCAGCGCCAGATCGAAACGCAGCGGCGCAAGACGCTCGAACAGGCGCTGGCCGGCCCGCTCGCGGCGGGGCGCGTGACGCTCGTGAACGGGCGCATCGGCATCAGCGGCAACGTGCTGTTCGCGCTGAACTCCGACCAGCTCCAGCCGCAGGGGCGCGAGTTGCTCAAGAGCCTTGCGGGGCCGCTCGCCGCGTATCTGCGCGACCGCGACCAGATCCTGATGGTGAGCGGTTTCGCCGACGACCAGCAGGTCCACGCAGGCAACCGCCGCTTCGCCGACAACTGGGAGCTCTCCGCCGAGCGCGCGCTCACCGTGACGCGTGCGTTCATCGATGCGGGCGTGCCGGCGGCGTCGGTGTTCGCGGCGGCGTTCGGCTCGGAGCAGCCGGTAAGCTCGAACGCCGACGAGGCGGGCCGCGCGAAGAATCGCCGCGTGGAAATCGCGGCGGTGCCGAGGCCCACCAGCAGTGCACATGCACAGAGCGCAGCGCGTGAGCGCCATGAGTGACGGCGCGCGCATCCGCGAGAGCGAGGACGGGAGCGAGAACGCGCCCGAAGCCACGCGCGCGCGTGCCACGCTCGACGCCTGGCGCGCGCAAGGCGCCGACCGGCTCGATCCCGTGCGCTATGCGCTGATCGACGCATTGGACCGGCGCGCCGGCCCGCACGCGGGCGCGGCGCGCCGGGTGCTCGATGCGCGCATCGACGCCTTGCTCGCGGCCTACGCCGCCGAAGTCGAGCGCGCCACGTCAGACGCGATATCGAACACACAAACGCCCACGCAAGACACATCACAGCAAAGCGCATCACAGCAAAGCGCCTCACAGCAAAACGCAACCGCGCACGCAAACCTCGCCGCGCAAATCGGCAATGCGGACCATCTCGCACGCAGCGGGCCGCCTGCGGAGTTGCTCGATTACTTCCGCGAAGTCTGGTCGAAATTGAGCGCCGACCAGCAGGTGCAGCAGTCGCTCGATCAGGTGCCGAAGAACGCCGGGCCGCTCAATTCAAGCAGCCTCGTGCACCGCGCGCTGTTGCTCATGCGCGAACTCTCGCCGGGGTATCTGCGCCAGTTCCTCGCGTATGCCGACGCGCTGTCGTGGCTGGAAGACCTGAGCATTGCCACGGCGCCGGCGCCAAAGGAAACGCCGCGTGCGAGCGCGGCGAAGGAAGGCGCGAAAAAGGGAACGCGCAAGCGCGCGCGATAACCACAGCCGAGTGCCGATTCACAGCGTTCACAGAAAAGCGGCGCGGGGCATCTTCGATTTGCCCGCGCCGCGCACGACTTCAACGATGCGCCTGGGCGAGCGACTTGTGCTCGCCGCTGCCGGCCTTGCGCCCGAGCACCAGCGTCACCACGGCTGAAACGGCAAGCGTCCCCGCCACCACATACAGCCCCGCGCCATAGCCGCCGGTCGAGTGCTTGAGCCAGCCAATCACCGAAGGCCCGACGAAGCCGCCCAGGTTGCCGAGCGAGTTGATCATCGCGATTCCCGCTGCGGCGCCCGCACCCGAGAGGAACGCGCTCGGCATCGCCCACAGCGGCGCCTTGGCCGCGCTGATGCCCACGTTGGCCAGCACGAGCGCCCCCACGATGGCACCCGTGCCGCTCGCACCGGCGGCCAGCACGAACCCGGCGCAGGCCAGCAGGCACGGCACCACCACGTGCCACGTGCGCTCCTGCGTGCGGTCCGAATGGCGCGCCCACAGCACCATCGCCACCACCGCCGCCACGCTCGGAATGCCCGTGAGCAAGCCCGTCTGGAACGCGCTGTAGCCGAACTGCTTGACGATCAGCGGCGCCCAGATGCCGAGCGTATAAAGCCCCGCCGAGGTGCCGAAGTAAATCAGCGCCAGCGCGAGCACGCGCGGATTGCACAGCGCCGCCAGCACCGCGCCCGTGTGACCGTGCTGCGCGCTGCGTGCGCTCGCCTCTTCGTCGAGCTTGCCCATGAGCCACGCCTTTTCGTCGCTGGCGAGCCACTTGGCCTTGGCCGGCGCATCGGTCAGGCAGCGCAGCACCGCGAAGCCCAGCACGACCGCCGGAATCGCTTCGAGCACGTAGAGCATTTGCCAGTCGGCGAGACCGAACATCGGCTTCATCTGCATGATCGCGCCCGAGATGGGCGAGCCGATAGCGGTCGAAATAGGCGCGGCGGCCATGAACCACGCGGCGGCCACGGCGCGCTGGCGCGTGGGGAACCACTGGCTCAGATACAGGATGATGCCGGGAAAGAAGCCGGCTTCCGCGATGCCCAGCAAGAAGCGCAGCGTATAGAAACTTGCAGGACCACTAACGAATGCCGAAGCCGCGCTCACGATGCCCCACGTGACCATCACGCGTGCGATCCACACACGCGCGCCCACGCGATGCAAGATGAGATTCGACGGCACTTCGAAGATGAAATAGCCGATAAAGAACAGGCCGCCGCCAAAGCCGTATGCCGCCGACGAAAGGCCAATGGCCTTGTTCATCGACATCGCGGCGAAGCCCACGTTGACGCGGTCGAGAAAGCTCACGAAATACAGCAGCATCACAAACGGAATGATGCGCCACATGAGTTTCTTCGAGACTCGGTTTTCGAGTTCGGAATGCATGTGTCTCCTCCTTGGGGACCGTGCCGCGCGAGGCGCGGGCCACGGTTTCAAAGCGGCGCGTGGCTCAAGCCGCCACGGCCACCTTTTCGATCAGCGCGCATACGGCCTCGGTCACCTGCGCCGTGGTTGCCTTGCCGCCGAGATCGCCCGTGTGCAGCGCGGGGTCGGCGCTCACGCGCTCGATCGCGGCCATCACCTGCTGCGCGGCGGCCTGCTCGCCCAGATGCTCGAGCATCATCACCACCGACCAGAACGTGCCCACCGGGTTCGCCAGGCCCTTGCCCATGATGTCGAATGCAGAACCATGGATCGGCTCGAACATCGACGGATAGCGGTGCTCGGGGTCGATGTTGCCCGTGGGCGCGATACCAAGGCTGCCCGCGAGCGCGGCGGCCAGATCGCTCAGGATATCCGCGTGCAGATTGGTCGCGACGATGGTGTCGAGCGTGGCGGGACGGTTCACCATGCGAGCCGTTGCGGCATCGACGAGCTCCTTGTCCCACTTCACGTCCGGGAATTCGGTGGCGATCTGGTTGGCGATCTCGTCCCACATCACCATCGCGTGGCGCTGTGCGTTGCTCTTCGTGATGACCGTGAGCAGCTTGCGCGGACGCGACTGCGCGAGGCGGAACGCGAAACGCATGATGCGCTCGACGCCGGCGCGCGTGAGGATCGAGACATCAGTGGCCGCTTCGATCGGATGCCCCTGGTGCACGCGCCCGCCCACGCCCGCGTATTCGCCTTCGGAGTTCTCGCGCACGATCACCCAGTTCAGGTCTTGCGGGCCACAGCGCTTGAGCGGCGCGTCGATGCCGGGCAGGATGCGCGTCGGGCGCACGTTCGCATATTGATCGAAGCCCTGGCAGATCTTCAGGCGCAGGCCCCAGAGCGTGATGTGATCAGGCACGTCGGGGTCGCCCGCGGAGCCGAACAGGATCGCATCCTTGTCGCGGATCTTCTCCAGACCGTCGGCGGGCATCATCACGCCGTTGGCGCGGTAGTAGTCGGCACCCCAATCGAAGTTCTCGAACTCGAAGGCGAACGTGCGGTTCGTGCGCGCCAGCGCCTCCAGTACAGCCTTGCCCGCGGGCACGACCTCCTTGCCGATGCCGTCGCCGGGAATGGTTGCGATGCGATACGTCTTCATGGTGTCCGTCTCCACGTCCTTCGATTGAATGTGGGATCGACTCTACCTAACCTGAAGCGCTGCAACCGGTGCTAGACTCAAAGCATTCTTAACTTTAATTCACAAGTGCGGATCATTCATGACCGACGCCGTGCATCCCGCCGATCTCTCGTTCTTCTCCACGCTCTCGTCGGCGGGCAGCCTGAGCGCGGCGGCGCGCGAGCTGGGGCTCACCGCCGCCGCCGTGAGCAAGCGCCTCACGCAGATGGAGCAGCGCGCGGGCGTGCCGCTCGTGAACCGCACCACGCGGCGCATGATGCTCACGCCCGAGGGCGAGCTGTATCTGGAGCGCGCGCGGCGCATTCTCGACGAAATCGACGAACTGGCCGAACTGCTCGGCAGCGCGAAGCAAAGCCCCAAGGGCCTGTTGCGCGTGAACGCGACGCTCGGCTTCGGGCGCAGCCACGTGGGCCCGGCCATCTCGCGCTTCGTGGCGAAGCATCCTCAGGTGACGGTGCAATTGCAGCTTTCGGTCGCGCCGCCGCCGCTCACCGACGACACCTTCGACGTCTGCATCCGCTTCGGCGAGCCGCCCGATACGCGCGTGGTGGCGCGCCGCCTCGCGGCCAACCGGCGCCTCTTGTGCGCGGCGCCCGCGTATCTCGCGCAGCATGGCGTGCCCGCGACGCCGCAGGAGCTGACGCGCCACAACTGCATCGGCATTCGCCAGGGCGACGAAGCCTATGGCGTCTGGCGCCTTATTTCGGGGCGCGGCGCGACGCACAAGACCGAGCAGGTGCGCATCAACGGCAATCTCACCACCAACGACGGCGAGATCGCCGTGCGCTGGGCGCTGGAGGGGCACGGCATCCTGATGCGCGCCGAGTGGGATATCGCCGAGTATCTGGCCGATGGGCGGCTCGTGCAGGTGCTGTCCGAGTACGAGACGCCCAACGCGGACATCTACGCCGTGTATTTGCAGCGGCATCAGATGTCCACGCGCATTCGCGCGTTCGTCGACTTCCTCGCGCTCGAACTCAAGGCGCGCAAGGCCTGAGCGGCCAGAGGCGCGGCACTTCGAAAAGCCTTGCGCGCAGCAAGCCTGCAACGTTTTCGCGGCCCCCAATGCGGGCTAGACCGGCTTGACCGGCGCGCGGCACTGGTCTACTTTCGTCAGATCAAATACAGCGGCTATCTCGTGTCTGCCTTGCGCAAGTTTTTGCGCATCAGCGATGCTTTCCCAGTCCTTTCGACATGCCCGAATCGAACCTCGCTCCGTACTCCGAAGTCCTCGTCGACGTACAGTCGCTGCACGCGTTCGTGGTCGCCATCTGGCAGGCCGCGGGCAGCGAAGCGCGCGAGGCCCAGCTCGTCGCCGATCATCTCGTCGCGGCCAATCTCGCGGGCCACGACTCGCACGGCGTGGGCATGATCCCGCGTTATATGCGCGCGTGCCGCCAAGGCGAGCTCAAGCTCAACGGCCACGCCGAACTCGTGCGCGACGCCGGCGCCGTGCTCACCGTCGAAGGGGGCCGCGCGTTCGGCCAGGTGGTCGCGTGCGAGGCCATCGAGCGCGGCATCGCGCGCGCGAAGGAACTGGGCATCTGCGCGGTCGGCCTGCGCAACGCGCACCATATCGGCCGCATCGGCCACTGGGCCGAGCAATGCGCGCAGGCGGGGCTCGTCTCGTTCCATTTCGTGAACGTGGCGGGCGACCCGCTCGTCGCGCCGTTTGGCGGCATCGACCGGCGCTTCGGCACCAATCCGTTCTGTGCAGCCTTTCCGCGCCCGGGCCGCCCGCCGCTCGTGCTCGACTTCGCCACCAGTGCAATTGCAGCGGGCAAGGTGCGCGTGGCGTTCAACAAGGGCATGGAAACACCCGCCGGCGCCTTGATCGGCTATGACGGCACGCCCACGCGCGACCCCGGCGCGCTCTTCAGCGAAGGCCAGCACGGCGCGCTGCTCGCCTTCGGCGGCGCGGTGGCCGGGCACAAGGGCTCGGGCCTGGCGGCGATGTGCGAGATCTTCGCGGGCGCGCTCACGGGCGGATTTACTTCGCATGCCGAAACGCTCGTCACCACCCATGCCATCGTCAACTGCATGTTTTCGGTGATCGTGAGCCCAGAGGCCTTCGATGCGCCCGCGCGCGACGCGCAGGCCGATGCGTTCGTCGACTGGCTCAAGGCCACGCGCCGCGATGCCGGCGTGGACGAGATCCTGCTGCCCGGCGAACGCGAGGACGCCACGCGCAGCGTGCGCGGCGCGAGCGGCATTCCGGTCGACAAGGAAAGCTGGACGCAGATCGTGGAAGCGGCGCGCGCGGCGGGCATGAGCGACGCGGCGATCCACCCGTTCTTGCCGCATTAGGGCGAGGCGAGGCGCGGTGGCGGCTGACGATCTGGACGTGGCCGTTGCTCTTGTGCCGTTGCTCTCGAGCCATCGCCAGTGGACTTGCATGGGATTTCAGGCGCCGTGCGCGAGTTCGACCGCCCTGCCGCTTGCGCATATTGCGACGGCGTGCGGCTATGCGAATGCAAGCCAGGCGCCGCACCCAATGCGTATCGGCAAGGGCTCCAGAACCGGGGGTTGGCTGCTCAGGCCTGAGGCCTGAGCGCGCAAACGGCCAGCAGATTCGCAAGCACCGATGCGCCTTGCGCGAGGTGCACCGGGTCGGCATCTTCGGCCTCGTTGTGGCTGAGTCCGGCCTTGCATGGGACGAACACCATTGCGGTCGGCGCCACATACGAGAGATTCACTGCATCGTGCCCCGCGCCGCTGAACATCTCCAGATACGGATAGCCGGCGGCGGCCGTCGCTTCGCGCACGCTCGCAATGCACTGCGCATCGAAAACCACCGGCTCATACTCGGCAATCTTCTCCACCTGCACGCTCGTACCGCGCAGCGCGGTGCGTTGCAGGCAAATGGTCTCGATGTCGGCCACGAGCCGTTGCAGCGCCGGCTGCGAAGGGTGGCGAATATCGACGCTGAACCGGACCTTGCCCGGTATCGTGCTCGGCGAGTTGGGCTGGCAGGCAATATGACCCACGGTCACGCGAGCATCGGCATCGAACCCATGACCATGCTCGACGATTGCCGCGATCATCGCAGCGGCCACGCCCATCGCGTCCTTGCGCACGCGCATGGGCGTCGTGCCCGCATGCGATTCGAAACCGGTCACCGTGACGTCGAGTTCGTATATGCCCTGCACGCCGGTCACGACGCCAATCGGCACGCCGGCATGCTCCAGCACCGGGCCTTGCTCGATATGCGCTTCGAAATAGGCTTTCGGCATCTGGCGCTCGCGCTCGGGACCGGCAAAGCCGGTACGCTCGAGCTCCTGGCCGAGCAGCACACCGGTCTGCATGCACGGCCGGGCGCGTGCATCGTCGAGATCCAGCGTGCCGGCATACACTGCGGAGCCCATCATGCCCGGCGTGAAACGCGAGCCCTCTTCGTTGGTCCATGCAACGACGTCGATCGGATGCCGGGTCGCGATGCCCTGGTCGTTAAGCGTGCGAATGGCCTCGAGACCCGCGAGCACGCCGTAGACACCGTCGAAGCGGCCACCGAGCGGCTGCGTGTCCAGGTGACTGCCGCACATCACGGCTGGCGCATCGGGCTGCGTGCCTGGCCGGCGCGCGAATACGTTGCCGATCGGATCGATGCGGATTTCGCAGCCGGCTTCCTCGCACCAGCGAATGAATAGGCGCCGGCCCTGCACGTCCTCGTCGGTCAACGCAAGCCGGCAACTGCCGCCGTGCGCGGTCGCCCCTATCGTCGCCATCTCCATCAGCGAATCCCAGAGTCTTTGCTGGTTCACCAAGATCATCGCGGTCGCTCCCGAAAAGTATCGAGCATATAGATCAATCGGCCCGCCTGAACACGCGTGAAATGAAAAATCCCTGCGTGGCGTGATTCGCCAGGCAGGGATCAGGTGACCGTCATTGCGCAATGACTTGCGCCGCAAGAAACACTTCAACCGCATACGAGCCCAGGGGCTCAGCTCATGTGAAGTCCGCCGTTAAGCGAAAAGTCGGCGCCGGTCGAAAATCCCGCTTCGGCCGAAGCGAGCCACGCGCATATGGAGGCGATTTCATGCGGCTCGCCTAAACGCCGCACCGGAATACTGGCCACGATTTTTTCCAGCACCTCGGGCTTCACCGCGCGCACCATGTCCGTCCCAATGTACCCAGGCGAAACGGTATTGACCGTGACGCCCTTCGTGGCAACTTCCTGGGCCAACGCCATCGTGAAGCCGTGAATACCGGCTTTGGCGGTCGAATAATTCGTCTGACCAAACTGGCCTTTCTGGCCGTTGACCGACGAGATATTGATGATGCGCCCCCAGCCGCGATTGACCATGCCGTCAATCACCTGCTTTGTCACATTGAAGAGACTGGTGAGATTGGTATCGATCACGGCATCCCACTCTTCGCGCGTCATCTTGCGAAATACGACATCCCGGGTAATGCCAGCGTTGTTGACTAGCACGTCAACTTCGCCGACTTCCGACTTTACTTTTTCGAAAGCCTTCGCTGTCGACTCCCAATCGGCGACATTACCCTCGGAAGCAACAAAATTGAAACCCAGTGCCTTTTGATCTTCGATCCACTTTGCGCGGCGAGGTGAGTTCGGGCCGCAACCGGCGACGACTGTAAAGCCATCACTGTGCAGCCGCTGGCAGATTGCGGTTCCAATGCCACCCATTCCGCCAGTTACATAGGCAATGCGCTGTGCCATAAGTCCTCCAAACATATTTCTGGGTTGTATACGAACGGCTTGAAGAGGAGGATTAAAGGTAGTTTGCATCAGCATCCGATACGCGAGCGATGGGCACTATCCCTTATGGCAATACCGGGCCCCGCGGCGGCATAAATAGCGGCTTTGTCTTTATCTTTTTTCCGCAACGGCTTATAGGTCCGTTACGGTGATGTGTCACCGATATCATAATTCATGGCAATTATCCTGCCCATGGATGAACAAGCGTTTCGCGAAAGGTCAATCGCCGGCCTCATCTCTTTCGCGAATGCGCCTGCAATAGTGCGACTGCATTAATCCCTGCATTTCCAGCACTGCTTCGATCTCCCACAATGCGCGGTGCAGCCGTAACAACGCTCAGTTGACTATACATATTGGAACCATCCCCATCGGGGGATACCCGACATCACGCCCATGGGATTCGAGCCAGGGCAAATACCTACCGATCCATTTTTTCTCGCCTTCCGCCGATAACTTCCCATAACTCAGGCGATTTCCAGCCGACCAAGGCAATTTTCCCGAAGCTCGCTCCCGCGCCCCGGAATCTCTCCGGACTCACCGCACCGTTCTCGCTTGCGCAGGCCAATTTGCGTGGTCTAGACTGCTCCACAGTTTCAACGAGAGCTCGAATCCATTCGCAGCGCAAAGACGTCAATTGCCGTAGTTCATCCAACTGGCCGCGCTGGCCTTGCCTCGCGCGCCGACACCATCAGGGGAACAAGTCATGAACCGGATCGTCAAGTTTCTCGCCGTCTCGCTTGCCGCGGCGCCGCTCGTTTCGTTTGGCCAGGACGTATCGACGATTCGCTGGGGCGTCGACCCCACCTATCCGCCGTTCGAGGCGAAGCAGCCGGACGGTTCGCTCGCCGGCTTCGACATCGATCTGCGCAATGCGATCTGTGCTCAACTCCACGCGAAATGCATATGGGTCGAACAGGGTTTCGACGGCATGATTCCCGCGCTGCAGGCGAAGAAGTTCGACGTGATCATGTCGGCGATGACCGCCACCGATGAACGTCTGAAGCAAGTCGACTTCTCGAACAAGCTTTATTCGTCGCCGGGTGCGCTCGTCGCGCCGGTCGGCTCCAGGCTGCAGCCAACCGTTGCGTCGCTGGTCGGCAAGCGTATCGGCATCGATCAGGGCACGACGCAAGAGACTTATGCGAAGGCCGAATGGGCGCCGAAGGGCGTCACAATCGTGACGTACCAGAATCAGGATCAGGTCTACGACGACCTCGTCAATGGCCGCCTCGACGCAACCTTCCAGGACAAAACGCAGGCCGGCTATGCGTTCCTCAATACCCCGCGCGGCAAGGCGTTCGCATTCGCCGGCGGCGACGTGACCGACCCGCGCATCATCGGTTATGGCGTCGCCATGGGGTTGCGCAAAAACGATACCGACCTGAAGAATCGCCTGAACGGCGCAATTGCCGCCATGCGCGCGAACGGTACCTACCAGAAGATCGCCGCGAAATATTTCGATTTCGACATTTACGGCGCAAAGCAATAAATTCAATTACCGGGAGTGCAAGCATGACCATGAGTATTCGCGAACGCGTACAGAAGGCGGTCACGCCCGAGCTCATCGAAGCGTTCCGCAAGGACGGCGCCGTATGCATCAAGGGCATTTTTTCGGTGGACGAGATCGAAGCGCTCAAGGCGGGCATCGACAGCAATCTCGCTCATCCGAGCACGCGCTCGAAGGTCGCGAGCCGGCCCGAGGATCCGGGCTGGTTCTTCGAAGACTTCTGCAACTGGGAGCACAACGCCGCGTATCGTGAGTTCATCGCGCGCTCGCCCGCCCCTTCGGTCGCGGCGGCGCTGATGAACGTCGAGACGGTCCGGCTGCATCACGACCATCTGCTCGTGAAAGAGCCGGGCACGCAGCAGCGCACGCCGTGGCATCAGGACCAGCCCTACTACAACATCGAAGGCAACGACAACGTCAGCATGTGGATTCCGGTCGATCCGGTCCCGCTCGAATCCACGCTTGAATTCGTCGCGGGCTCGCATCTGGGCCCCTGGTTGATGCCGCGCACGTTCATGGACAAGGAAGCCAGGTGGTTCCCTGAAGGCAGTCTCGCCGATCTTCCGGACATCGAAGCAAATCGCGCGGCATTCCCGATCCGGAGCTGGGCGCTCGAACCCGGCGACATGGTGTGCTTCCGCATGCTGACGCTGCATGCGTCGGGCGGCACGCGCAACAGGAGGCGCGCGTTCTCGATCCGCTTCGTCGGCGATGACGTTCGCCACGCACCGCGCCGATGGAAAACTTCACCGGATTTCCCCGGACTCGCCGAAGCGTTGCCGGACGGTGCGCCGCTCGTGCACCCGCTGTTTCCGGTCCTGTGGTCGAGAAGCGATGGGCAGGTGAGCACGCTCTGATACGCGCAATCAGATCTGATGACGCGTCGCGCCCGGCTTGAAACGCGAGCCGAGCCGGTAACGGTTGCCCGGGTGCACGAAGCGCACGAACGTAACGGGCAACCCGTTCGTCCATGTCCGGCGCGTGAGTGTCAGGCACGGTTCGTCGGTGCACATGTCGAGCAGTTTCGCTTCGTCGGGAGTTGGCATGGTCGCGTCCACGACATGCTCGATCTCCAGTTCGTAATGCGACACGTTGTTGTACAGATACTCGGACGGCGGTTCCGCCTGAAAGTCCTGATCGATGAAATCCGGCGCGGCGGCCGGATTCACATACCGTTGCTCGAGCTGGATCGGCCGGCCATTCTCCTCATGTACGCAAACCACATGAAACACGGGCGCATCGACCGGCAAGCCGAATGCCGCCGCGACTTCGGTCGATGCGTGCCCGCGCGTCTGGCTAATGACGTGGCAACGATATTGATGCCCGCGCGCGTGGATTTCGTCGCGCACGTGCGCAATCATTAGCAGATTCGATTGCGGCTTTTCCTCGGCCACGAAGGTCCCCACCCCCAGGATGCGCTGCAATGCCCCTTCGTCGGTCAATTCACGCAGCGCCCGATTCACCGTCATTCGCGCGACGCCGAATTCCGCGGCCAGATCGAGCTCGGAGGGAATCCGCTCCCCGATCTTCCAGTCGCCGGAATGAATACGCTTGCGAACAAGTGCTTTGATCTGCTGGAAAGGCGCATCGACCTTTTTGATCATCGAGGGTCCTGATAGGCGGTCGGCGAAACCAAGGATTCTATAACGGCCATGCGACGCTTTGGGGTGGGCGTTGGCGTCGATTCGCGTAACCACCGCATGGGCCGGAAAAACATAAAATCCTGTCGCAATCGAATCACCACTATTCGCTTCAGCGAAAACCCTACTTAACCGCCCCTCTTCGATTGTCTATTTTGGCTATCCAACTGGCGAATCGAACTGAGTCGGCCAGAAAATGCCGCATGCTTTCGCGGCGCCCCCCCAAAATCGGTACTGGAGACTCCAAAGCAATGAAAAAACTTGCTCTGTTCATGGCGATCCTCGCGATCGCGACCTCGGCCTTCGCGAAGGACTGGTCCACCATCCGCTTCGGTGTGGATGCGAGCTACCCCCCGTTTGAATCGAAGGCCGCGGACGGCAAGCTGGTCGGCTTCGACATCGATCTGGGCAACGAAATCTGCAAACGCCTGAACGCGAAATGCGTGTGGGTCGAGCAGGATTTCGACGGCATGATCCCGGGCCTGAAGGCGAAGAAGTTCGACGGCGTACTTTCCTCGATGTCGATGACGCCGCAGCGCAAGGAGCAGATCGCCTTCTCGTCGAAGCTGTTCAACACGCCCACGCGCCTCGTCGCCAAGAAGGGCAGCAACCTCCTGCCGACGGCCGACTCGCTCAAGGGCAAGTCGGTGGGCGTCGAACAGGGCACCATCCAGGAAACCTACGCAAAGAAGAACTGGGCGCCGAAGGGCGTGAACGTAGTGCCTTATCAGAACCAGGACCAGGTCTACGCCGACCTGATGTCGGGCCGCCTCGACGCCGCGTTGCAGGATGCTGTGCAAGCCGAAATGGGCTTTCTGAAGACGCCGCGCGGCACGGGCTTCCAGTTCGCGGGTGAGGAAATCCCGTCGGACGCGGCCGGCATCGGCCTGCGCAAGGAAGACACCGACCTGAAGGAAAAGATCGACAAGGCCATCGCCGACATGATCAAGGACGGTACATACAAGAAGATCGAGTCGAAGTACTTCGACTTTGATGTGTACGGTAGCTAAACGCTGTATGTAGCGCCTGAAAACCGGCGCCGCGTGAAGGCGCGGCCCGGTTGATTGAAGCGCAAATAACGTTGCGACTTTCGTAGCTCATAGACGCATCGCTCAAAGAGTCACAGGGCCCGCCCAAGGGTCGCTGGTTGAAGGTGCGCTTCTTCCTTCCGTGAATTCTTCCGCCCAGAAATCCTGTTCATGCCGATGGGACCGTTCCTGAACGAGTCACATCAAATTCAAATCGCATGACGCCGTAATACTTATTACATCCCGACAAGACAGGCAACCGCTCTGCGCGGTTTTTCCAGCAAATACCAAGGGTTATTACTGATGTTTTACGCTGAACACTCGCGCAAAATTCAGCCTGATGTTTGATGCATTACATTTTCGCGCATGGGATCGGCAACGGACACCGGCTCGCGGCCTGTCCATTCAGATATGAGTATTGGAGTGCCCGATGGGGACGAGCATTAGAGCGTTGCTGTTATCCCAGATGGACAGCCTCACGCCTTCGGAACAGAAGGTCGCCCAAGCGTTGCTGGACCGGTATCCCAGCCTCGGCCTGGGACCGATTGCAAACGTTGCGAAACAGGCTGAGGTCAGCGACCCGACTGTGTTCCGCTTTGTCGTCAGAATGGGCTTTCCCAATTACTCGTCGTTCCAGCAAGCGCTGTATGACGAAATCGACACCGCAATGAATTCGCCGCTCGCCCGGATGGACGCGTTTCATCCCGAATCCGGGGCGCGCGAAAGTCATTCGGCGATTTTTCAGCGGCTCTCGAGATCGCTGGCAACCACGATCGACGGGCTCGATGCGACTGCCTTCGATGAAGCCGTGACGCTGCTAGCCAAGCCCGACATCCGCATTTTTTGTGGCGGTGGACGCTACACGGCGCCACTCGCTTCGCTGTTCTCCTTCACCCTGGCCTATGCACGCCCTCATGTTCAGTATATCGAACCGAATATCAATCTCGCCCGGTTCGTGCTGGCTGACATGGGGCCCGACGACGTTCTCGTGATTTTCGATTTTCGGCGCTATCAGAAAGACAGCCTCAGGTTCGCACAGGCCGCGCATCGGCTCGGCACGCGAATCCTCCTGATCACCGACGAATGGACGTCGCCGATCAGCGAGTTTGCCGAGATCGTGCTCCGCATTCAGGGGCGCCCTTTCGCGATGCTGCAAACCAACGTTCCGGCGCTTGCGCTCGCTGAAGCCCTGGTGATTGGCGTAACGAACCGGCATCCCGAACTGGCGAAGCAGCGCATGGAAAAGATCGAATATCTGAATACAGGCGGCATCGAGCAGGACACCAACCAGCGCGATTTGCCCGAGTAAGCGGCACCAAAGCTGGCTGCGACGCATCTCACCCCGCGCTCGCCGGGCGTCGGAATTGCCACGCTTGCGGCGGACGGACCACTGATAGTCCGTAGCTGCGCATCAGGATAGATAGTCATCCTGATAGATTCTATTTATCCGCAAGTTAAATAGACAACCGTTCGGAAATATTTCGATATCCTCATCGAAAACCCTACTTAACCGATCGTCATCAACTCGCTATCTTGTCTATTCAACTTTGCAGATGACCCTCTGCCTGGAAACGCCGCCGCTTTCAAGGCGGTATCGATGTCAACACTGGAGACCTTACGTCCATGAAGAAACTTGCCCTGTCCCTCGCGATCCTGGCGATCGCCACCTCCGCCTTTGCCAAGGACGGATCCACCATGCGGTTTGGCGTGGACGCCAGTTATCCCCCGTTTGAATCGAAGAGCACGGACGGCAAGCTGGTCGGCTTCGACATCGATCTCGGCAATGAAATCTGCAAGCGCCTGAGCGCAAAGTGCGTCTGGGTCGAAAACGAGTTCGACGGCATGATCCCGGCGCTGAAGGCCCGGAAGTTCGACGGTGTGCTCTCGTCGATGTCGATGACGCCGCAACGCGAAGCGCAAATCGCCTTCTCGACCAAGCTGTTCCATACGCCGACGCGCCTGGTCTCCAAGAAGGGATCGAGCCTCCAGCCGACGGCCGACTCGCTCAAGGGCAAGTCGGTGGGCGTCGAGCAGGGCACTATTCAGGAAACCTACGCAAAGCTCTATTGGGCACCGAAGGGCGTGCAGGTCGTGCCTTACCAGAACCAGGACCAGGTTTATGCGGACCTGACCTCGGGTCGTCTGGATGCGGCGCTGCAAGACGCCGTGCAAGCCGAACAGGGTTTTCTGAAGACGCCGCGCGGCGCGGGCTTCCAGTTCACGGGCGGCGACATCGACGATCCGAAGGGCACGCTCGGCGCCGGCGCCGCCATCGGGCTGCGCAAGGAAGACACCGAACTGAAAGCGAAGATCGACAAGGCCATCGCCGACATGATCAAGGACGGCACGTACAAGAAGATTGAGTCGAAGTACTTCGACTTCGACGTGTACGGCGGCTAATACCACACGGCGAGCATACGGCGTGCGCGGCGCTCGCCGCGCCCTGCCCTGCCGGATCGCGCCGGCACGCACTTCCTCACCCCGCACGCCGGACCCGCATCCGGCGCAGCCATACCATCATGCAAACACAGACGCACCCGTTGATTTCCCCAGCGCTCGGCACCGAGCGGCACCTGACGAGCTTCCACTACGGCCCCGTTGGCGGGCAGAAGATCTATATCCAGTCGTCGCTGCATGCCGACGAATTGCCGGGCATGCTGGTCGCCTGGACACTGCGCGCGCGTCTCGCCACGCTCGAAGCGGCGGGCAAGTTGCGCGGCGAAATCGTCGTGGTTCCCGTGCCCAATCCGATCGGCCTCAACCAGCGCTTGCTCGGCCAGATGCTCGGCCGCTACGAAACCGGCACCGCCTCGAACTTCAATCGCAATTTCCACGATCTCGCCGCACTCGTGATGCCGCGCATCGAGTCGCGCCTGACAGGCGACGCGCGGCAGAACCTGCTTGCCGTGCGCGCCGCCATGCGCGAAGCACTCGCGGAGCAAACGCCGACCACCGAGCTTCAGTCGCAGCGCCTTACGCTGCAACGTCTCTCCTGTGACGCCGATGTGGTGCTCGACCTGCATTGCGACTTCGAAGCCGCGATGCATCTCTACACGAACCCCGACCTATGGCCCGACGTCGAGCCGCTCGCGCGCTATCTCGATGCGAAGGCGTCGCTGCTCGCGCTCAATTCGATTGGCAATCCGTTCGACGAGATTCACAGCTTCTGCTGGTCCGAATTGCGCGCGCGTTACGGTGAGCGCTACCCCATTCCAAATGGTTCGATATCCGTAACGATCGAGCTGCGCGGTCAGGCGGACGTGTCTTACTCGTTTGCCGAGCATGACGCGAATGCGATCGTCGAATACCTGACGCATCGCGGCGTGATCGAAGGCACGCCCGCGCCTTTGCCGCCGCTCGAATTCGGGCCCACGCCGTTCGCCGGCACCGAGTCGCTCACTACGCCCGTCTCGGGCGTGATCGTGTTCCGCGCGCAGGTTGGTGCGCGGGTCGAGCCCGGCCAGGCCATCGCCGATATCGTCGACCCGCTGACCGATCGCGTCGTCACGATCAAGAGCTCCGTTCTGGGCGTGCTGTACGCGCGCCAGCGCGCGCGCTTTGCCACGGCAGGGATGGAGGTGGCGTGCGTCGCGGGTGCAGAGCCCATTCGCACCGGTGCGCTACTGTCGGATTGAGGTTGGTGGTCAATCGCTCCGCTGTCTTTTGCTCCACACTTGCACTCGTAGCCGGGTGAAACAGGGTTGCAACGCTTTTTTCTGAGCGGCCCAGGCCTCGTAGTTCGACGGTTCCTCACGCGTGCCAAGCGGCGGGAGCCAAAACTGCTGAGCCATGGAAACACATCGCGTGCTGCTGCACCGCGATGCGTTTCCGGCATTTTCAGCAAGTCGATCGGGAGGTTCAGGCTCGATGGATCGCCGCAGTTTCCTCAAGTCGTCGGCATTCTTCACGATTGCGGCCGCGACCGGCGCGCGGGGCGCTTCTTCGCGCCCGTCGTCATCCGCCAGTGCCATGCGAAAAGGCCTCTACCAATTCGCACAGGGCGTCGCCAGCGGCGATCCGCGCGATAGCTCCATGGTGTTCTGGACACGGTGCGTGGCAGCGCCCGGCGACGCACAGCACCATGCAAAGCGCGTGGTGCGCACGATCCCGTTACGGCTCGAAGTGTCGACGCAACCCGACTTCTCCGCGATCGTCGCCAACGTGCCGCTCAGGGCGCTGGCCACCTATGACTTCACCGTGCGCGCAAAGGTCACCGCGCTCTCGCCAAATACTACGTATCACTACCGATTCATCGCCGGCGACGATATGAGCGCCAACGGCGTCGCGCGCACGGCGCCCAACGCAAACGAGGCCAACGGCCGGATTCGCTTCGCGTGGCTCAACTGCCAGGACTGGGGCGTCAACCACTGGCAGGCCATGACGCTGCTCGCAGAAGAAAGCGATCTTGATTTCGTCGTGCACGTGGGCGACTACATCTACGAAACGGTCGGGGGGCCGAGAACCGACGCGGTCGAGACCGCACACCCCGCGCTGCAACTCCCCGATGCCAAGCGGCTCGCCGACGGCACCCTCTATGCGAGCTCGCTCGACGACTATCGCACGCTCTATCGCACTTACCGCGGCGACCCGCGCCTGCAAACGCTGCACCAGCGCCTGCCGATGATCGCGATATGGGACGACCATGAATTCTCCGACGACTGCTGGCAAGATCATCAGGTCTACACCAACGAAGAAAAGCAGGTGACCCAGCGCCGCCGCAACGCCAATCGTGCGTGGGCGGAGTATATGCCGGTGGACTGGGGTGACGTGCATTTCGAGCCGGACAATCCGTCGTTCACCAACATCCGCATCTACCGCGACTTTCGCTTCGGAATGCTAATGCATCTCGTGATGACCGACGAGCGACTCTACCGCGACGATCACGTCGTGAGCGAGGCGGCCATCGCCCGCGCGCACGGGCACGATCCGATCCATGGCAACGACGCCGCCGGCTCGCGCTACTTCGTCAAGCAGGACGTCCTCCAGCGCTTCGAGACCTGGGATACCGAGCACTTCGGCCGCACGCCTTCGATACTGGGCCCGGAGCAGACGCAATGGTGGAAGGACACGATGAAAAGCTCGCCCGCGGTGTGGAAGGTGTGGGGCAACGAAGTGATGCTGAACCGCCTGTGGGCGCTGATGCCGGGTGCGCCGAAGACACCGGCGGCACGCCTCGTGATCGACTGCGATTCGTGGGACGGCTATCCGGCGCACAAGCACGACCTGCTCTCATGGCTCAAGGAACAGGGCATCCACAACGTAGTGGCAATCACGGGCGACCTCCATGCGTTTCAGTGCGGCGTCGTGCGGGACGACCCAGACCCGGAAAAGGGCACGCCCGTGATCGTGGATTTCGTCTGCGCCGGCATCAGCAGCTCGTCCTTTTATTCCTATGTCAAGGACGGTTGGTCCGGCACGCCGTTCGCGCCATTGGCGTCCACGCCGGCCAAACTCGATACATTTCTCTCGACCAATAATCCCGATCTATGCCACGCCGACCACGACGCCCACGGCTACGCATCGGTCACCGTGACGCCCGAGCGCTTGGTCGTGGTGTTCAACAAAGTGAAGCCGTTGAACCCGGACCGCACCGCGCCCACGGACGCCCTGCTCGATCGCACGCGGCTGACTGTGCCGCGAGATGCGGTGGAGGTCCACGTCGAACGCTTGTCGAGTTGACGCTCCAGGGACGCGCGCGAGTGATTGCGGCGACTCGCGATCATGCCGCCGCGCCAACAATTTTGAAAAACTGTTTTTTTCATTGATCGCTTTCCTCGTGGCGGAATTTGTGTAAACCATTGCATTCGCAGCACGATTGGCTGAAGTACCCGACTCTCTTTAGCAGTGGAAACAGCGTTCGTCGAAATCTCTCTACTGTCGTAAACAAACCAATTCGTGTCGACTTTGTTTACGTGGCTGGAAATATGGGTAGTTATTGTGCATGCAACAACCACGAAACAATAAATATCGATCCATGAAAAAACTAAAATCAGTAGCATTGACCGGCATCGCACTCGCATTGGCCGGCATTGCCGATTCAAGCCGCGCCCAAAGCAGCGTGACATTTTTCGGTATGCTTGACGAAGGCGTTAACTTCACCAATAACGCCGGTGGCAAAAGCGCGTGGCAAATGGCCAGTATTGATCTGATAACGAGCCGCTGGGGGATGAAAGGCACCGAGGACCTCGGCGGAGGCCTCAGCGCCATCTTCGACCTTGAGAGCGGTTTCAACATGGAAAGCGGGACCGCTGGCTACGGAGGTCGCCTTTTCGGCTACCAGTCCTATGTCGGTCTACAGGACAGCCGTTTCGGCACGCTGACGTTCGGGCGTCAGTTCGATACCGTGGTCGATATTCTTGGGCCGTTGACGGCGAACAGCAACTGGGCTGGCTACCTGTTCGCCCACCCGCTCGACAACGACAACACAGACGCGACCTTTCACACCAGCAACGCCATCAAGTACACGTCTGGCACCTATGCCGGCCTCTCGGGCACTGCGCTCTATGGCTTTAGCAATCAGGCCGGTGCATTCGCGCAGAACCGCGTGTACAGCGTGGGACTGAACTACACGTATCAGACGCTCACAATTGGGGCGGCATATGAGGATCTTTCGGGCCCGGGCACCACCGCCGCGGGCTCCGTGGCCGGCGACGATATGGGCTTCTCCGCGCAGCGTCAGAAGATCTGGGGCGTAGGTGCCAACTACGGCATCGGCCCGGTGGTGATGGGTGCCGTTTATACGCACACGAATATCGACCAGCCGTCAGCATCGGGCTATGTCGGTGATCTTCCAGTGGCAGGGCTACGCTTCGACAATGCAGAGTTCAACATCAAATATAACGTGACGCCCGCTCTCTTCTTCGGCGGCATGTACACCTATACGCGAGCCGAGGTGCAACAGGCCGCCGGCAACGCAGCGCCGCACTGGAACGAGGTGGGACTGATGGCGCAGTACAACCTGTCGAAGCGCACTGCGATATACGGCCAGTGTGTCTATCAGAAAACATCTGGAGGAACCTCCGGTACCGTGCTCGACTACGCATTTATCCCGGGGTCAGCGGGTGTTTCCTCTAACGCTCACCAGGTGATCGGCCGGGTGGCGATCACACATTCATTCTGATCGACCTGGCACTACCGTTTCGAAAGATCATGCGGAGTCGTGCAGCAATACCGGCAACTCCGCATTTCGTAAGCACGCGAACAGAGGCTCTACTGGCGAATCTGCCGCAAGCCCAATGAGGGCATTGGTGTACCGGCTAGTTCACAGTGCGGGTCACGAAATGCTGTGGCGTTTTGAGTTCCAGCGCCAGCAGCTTCAAAAGGCTCGTATACGGAATGGCGAATCCCGTCCAGCCATATCCGCTATGCCGGAAGAACACCACTGCGCCATGAAATCCCGGATCGGTGATCACTTTCCAGGTAGCCTTCGTTTCCAGTGGAAACTGATGATTGCGCAAGACCTCGAACGGCACGGGCGGCGTTATATCAACGCGCGCAAAGCCGAGAAATTCAATGATCTCATCGATTTCCTTTGGGCTGAGAAGAACGTCGCCTTGTCCCAATCCCACTCGAAGCGTGCTCGCTCCATATTCGTTGACGATCTCCATATCGAGGTCGCGGATGGATCCCGTCTCGCTTTTGTCAGTCACTGTCTCATCTCCACAGACGCACTAGCCTCAATGCCTCGCGCGACCGCGCGCAATTCACCTATCCACGCCTCGCATTCCGCATCCGTGAGCGCGAACCCCGTCCATCCCAACCCTTCGTGGCGAAAAAAGATCGTCATTGCCTCCATGAGTAGACTCGGTTCGATATACCAACAGGGGTCCACAGTGATGGGGTAGTCGTGAGTGGGTATCATCGCATCGGGTACCCTGGGCAACATCGAAGCGCGAAACAACGCAAGCTGCTCAACGAAACTGTCAATACCCAATCCGTCAAGTAACATCGTTTTATTGCCGATCGCGATGCGAAGTTTACGCTGCCGTCCTTCTCCAGTCAGATTCAATTGCATTGGGTGACGCATAATGTTTCCACTTATCAGAATTCTTTTAGTCTTACCGTCAAGGTATCAACAACCCAACGCACGCACAATGGTTAAACGGATAACAATGCATTGACTGAATGACATACACTCAACAACGCTTTCTGCGGCGGCATGATGATCGCTCATAAGACAAATAGATAGATACTTTCGGATATCCGTCTTGGACGCGGTGGTCAATAAGAGGCACAATTTCTCTCGTAGAGGGCTAGCGTAAGGGCTTCGCCCAAGTCTTTACAGGCCGCTTTTCACCCGAATGCGCGTGGCGATGCAGACGAATCAATAACGCAAACCGCGTGCTGCTACCGAAAGTGCCAGCAAGTATTGAGCGATTCGTGCGGAATATTTTTTCTCTGCACGGCTTGCGCGCCTGCTTTGGTCCACGTCCCGTACGCTCAGTGAAATTGCAAATGCGCTGCAATCTTTTCCCACACGCGTATTCATCTGGAAACGCTGCCCGATGATCGAAGAAATCCGCATCTTTGGCGTCTATATGCCATCCGCCCTGTTCTGGGCGGCCATCGCACTGACCGTAACGTCCCTGTCGCACGGATTATTGCTGCGCGTTCCCCTTCGCCAGATGCTCTGGCATCCCGCGCTCTTCGACCTGGCGGCCTTCTTCCTGCTCTGGTGGGGAATCACGCGCCTCGCCGATGTATGGTTCCCCCACGGTTTCTTCTCGTGATATGCAGCGGACCAGTGGATGACAGTGATCCGCTCCGGCAGCACTAGTGAATTCAGCGCGGTGTGCTCGTCATTAACCCAAGACTCAACACTCTACTCGACAGAATCAGAAACCAATGCAGCGCAGTCCACTACTTAGAAACATCAGCTATTTGCTAGCCATCGACAAGCATCGCAACTTTACGCGCGCAGCGGATGCGTTATGCGTTTCACAGTCGGCGCTATCGCAGAAAGTCCGGCAACTGGAGGATGAACTGGGAGCACAATTGTTCGACCGCAGCGGGCGAGTCGTTCGCAGGACCGATTTCGGCACGGTCTATCTCGAGTACGCGCGCCGGGCATACAATGATTTGCTCACCGCGCAGCGCGCCATGCAGGATGTACACGATTTATCGCGCGGGCAGTTGCGTGCCGCTTTTACGCCGACGTTCACGGAGTACCTCGTCGCGCCGGTCATCGAGCACTTCTACGAGCAGTATCCGGGTGTGGTCATCGAAATGAAGGAAATGTCGCTCGACGCCGTGGAAAGCGCGCTGATCAACGACCAGGTCGATCTCGCATTCGGCTTCACTGATGTCCGCTCCCAGGAGATCGAAGCCGAGCCGCTTTTCCCGGAGCAATTGATGCTCGTGGTTGGCAAGACCCACCCTCTGGCACAGCAGTGTGTGCCGATTACCCCGGAGCAGTTGGCGGAAATACCCCTCGCACTCCTGACGACGAATTTTGTATCGCGCTTCTATGTCGACAGTTATTTCGAATCCTGCTACTTGCAACCCCGCGTCGCTCTGCAGGCAAACTCGATCAGTGCGGTGCTCAAGATCGTGAGTCGCGGGAAGATTGCGACGATTCTGCCGAGCACGATCGAATTCGAGCATCGGGATCTTCAGTATGTTTCGCTGAATCCGGCGTTTCCGGTGCGTACGGCCGCTCTCCTCCGATCCCGGCTAGCGTACCGGTCCGCGGCCGCAACAGCCTTTACCACGGCCGTCCTCGAACTGCTCAGCGACGGATGCCTGGCGTCGCTGCGCACGTTGACGAAGCATTTCGACAACCCGAACGCCTGAGAAGAGCGCCGAGAGCCCCGGTGATGCATCTACGACCACCGGGGCCCGCTTGCGCTTCCTGACATCGACAAGAAGCGCGGAAGTCGGCAGATCAGAACTGGTGGCGAACCGCGGCACGCACAACGAGCTGATTGCCAGTCGATGAGACACCGTCTGCCCCGGTGACGTATGCGACGTCCAGCACCGAACCGGTAGTATCGCCGCCAACGCGCTGGTACGCGCCCTGGATGTAGAAGTCGGTGCGTTTGGAAATATTGTAGTCGCCCATCAAGCCAATCGTCTGATAGTTCGGATGCAATTCTCCCGTTGTTGCCGACGTAAGCGTCGCCCGGGTGTAGACGTACATCGCCCCCACGTAGAAGGACGGTGTGAACTGGTACTTGGCATTCGCCTCGAAGTTCTGGAATCTCAGATTCGAGAGTGCACCGCCGGCCGGCGCAATTGCACCGACGTACACAGAACTGACGGGATTTGCCACGTCCGTGTTCGAGTAGGCAAAACCAACTGTGGCGTTTTCAAATGTGTAATTGACGCCAGCACCAAAAATGCGCAGACGCGTTCCCACAAAATTCTCGTCACCGCCGTTCGTGATTGCACCGCCTGCCGTCGCAGACGGATTATTCGCCTGAAGGTAAGACGCAGCAACAAGGAGACCGCCGTTCGTATACGATGCGCCGAAGCTGTACTGTCGATTATTGGCGAAATTCGTGCCATTGGAAAAACCGTACGTGCCACCAAACTGAAAGCCCGCAAACGTCGGACTGGTGTATTTCACGGTGTTGTTCACCCGGAAACTATCGTCCGTGTTGTCATTGTCGTATGGGTGCGCGAACAGATATCCAGCCCAACTGCCGTTGGCAGTCGTCTGCGCCAGATAGTCGACCACGGAATCATACTGGCGCCCCAGCGTGATCGAGCCGTAGGTGGCGCTGGACAGTCCCACATACGCCTGTCGTCCGAACATCAGGCCACCTTGATTCAGATGGCCACTGTTAACATCGAAGCCGTTTTCCAACTGGAACAACGCCTTCAGACCACCGCCAAGATCCTCCGTCCCTTTCAGCCCCCATCTACTGCCTTGCACATAGCCGCTCTGAAGCTCGTATACCTTGTTTCCTGCAACATCATTGGTGAAATCGAAACCCTCGTCGATGACGCCATAGAGGGTTACCGAACTTTGTGCATGCGCGGTTGCGGCGAAAACAGCGAGCACAGACACTACAAACAATTTCTTTGACATTTTTTTGTCTCCTCCAAATAAAACCCGATACTCGAAGCGAATACGAAGACGACGAAAGTTGTGGACCCCGGAGCACGCGCTCAGACCGGCGAAAACGGCCTGAGCGCCGCTCGAGCGGCAACCGGGCTCTCGTCAGCCCTCGATCAGAAGCGGTGACGCAGACCCACTGTTGCTGCGATCTGGTTCTGCGTGGTCGACGGCGACAGGGTGTTGATCATGGCGACGTTCCGACCGAGGTTGCCCATTTCGCCCGAAGCATGCTGATACACGCCTTCGACGTAGACGTCGGTGCGCTTCGAGAGCGAGTAGTCAGCCTGCAGCGAGACCGTGTGCCACTTCGGGTCGCCCGAGCCGTTCGAACCCTTGATCTTGCCGTCCGTGTACGTGTACGACGCGTCCAGGCTCAGGGCCGGCGTCAGCGCGTAGCGGCCGTTCAGCTCGAAGTTGTCCATGTGCAGGTTGGTGCCGTCCGGGATCGTGAAGACGCTGCCGCCCTGGCCGCCGGCGATCAGGTTTTCGTACTGCGTGTGGGTCCACACGAAGCCGACCGTTGCCGGGCCGTAGGTGTAGTTCACGCCTGCGCCAAAGGTACGCTGCGTTTCAGCCGACAGGTTGAAGTTGTTGCCCGCGCCTGCCGAGTTCGCGCCGCTTGCGTTGCTGTTCGAACGCGAGTTGTTCATCTGCAAATAGGCCGCCGCGAAGTTCAGCGGACCGACGCCATACGCCGCGCCAACGCTCCATGCACGGTTATTCGCGAACTGACCCGCGTCGTTGCTGAAACCGTACAGGCCACCGAACTTGAAGCCGGCGTAGTTGGCGCTCTGGTACTTGACCGAGTTCTTGATCGAGAACGAATGGTCGAGGTTGTCGTTGTCGAACGGATGAGCAGCCAGGTTGTTATCGAAGCCCGAACCGGTGTCCGACAGCGGTGCCACGTAGTCGACCATCGAGTCGTACTGGCGACCAAGCGTTAGCGTGCCGTAATAGTTGCTTTGCAGACCGACGTAGGCCTGACGGTTGAACATCGTACCGGCTTCAGTGTCTCTGCCGTTGTTCAGGTTGAATTCATTTTCCAGCTTGAAGATCGCATGCAGGCCGCCGCCCAGGTCTTCGCTGCCCTTCAGGCCGAAGTACGTGTCGGATAGCGCACCACTGCCCTGGTTCCATGTCGAGTGGCCACCGGCGTTGTTCGCGTAGAGGATGCCTGCATCGAGCGAACCGTACAGCGTGACGCTGCTTTGTGCATGAGCCGAAATTGCGAACGCGCTCAGAACGCCCGCGATGATCAATGTTTTCTTCATGTTCTCTCCGTATTGAGGTTCATGCTGCACTGAAATGGCTGAGGATCTCGGAGCCATGTCTCGTATAAGATTTAAGCGCCAAATCCATTCGAGAGGGTGCATTGGTTCTGAAAGAGATACTTTCTAAATATGGGATGTTTGCAGAGCGGGCGTTCAACACGCTGTTTTAAAAGAAATTTGCCAACCCACGCGATCGCAGGGTGGTCATTTCTCTGTGGTAATCATGCGACATGGAAGTGGGTCTACGGAGGCACCAATGAAGCCGCCCGGCTTCGGGGACAGCATCCGTCGTCCCCTTATCGTGGTCGAATAATTCGCATGACTTATTTTCGCCCCGCTGCGCGCGGCATATCTGGAAGCAAGGTCAACAAACGCACGAACCCGACCGGGGAGAAAGTCTCGACTCGGATAGACCAGTGAGATCGTCAAATCATCTTCAATCAAGCGGTATGCGTCCAGCAGACAAACCAGATCACCTTGCCGTATTTCGTTTGCGATCAGGCATTCGGGGAGTAGCGCAATGCCTGCTCCGGTCAGCGCCAATTGCTTTTGCATTAGCCGGCTGTCGGCGACGAACGACTTGTTGACGCGAACGCTCTGCTCCCCCTCACCTTCGAAATACCACCGTTTTCCTCGGCCACTCGTGGTAAAGCCAATCAAACGATGAGCGCTCAAATCGTCGGGCCGAAGCGGTTCGGACGATCGGGCCAGATAGGCAGGAGCAGCGACTGGGATCACGCGCGAGCGAATCAGCGTATGCGAAATGTGTGTCACGGATGTCACCATTTCATCGCTCAGAATCCCCACGTCGAACCGGCCTCCAACCAGATCGACCTCCGCTTCAGTCGACGTGACATGCAGCGACACGTCAGGATGGTGGGTCCGGTATTCAGCAAATAGCGCAGCAAACCCCTGCTGATCAAGCCCACTCATTATCGCCACGCGCAGTTCCCCGGCAACCTTCGTAGACGCGCGCGTTGCACGAGCTTCAACCGTAGCCAGGTCCGACAGCAATGTTCGGCATCCATGTGCGTATTGCGCACCGACATCGGTCAAGGCGGTTCTGTGAGTGGACCTTTGAAGCAGCTTGACACCGAGATGCGCCTCGAGATCATCGATATAGCGGGTAACGCGCGACGCAGAGATACTAAGTTGCTGGGCTGCTTCGCAAAACTGCTGAGTATCGACAACCTTGAGGAAGACCTGCATCGCGCTAAACAGATGATTCACAATGACAGTACGTGGACGTTTGAGAAAATGCGCGATGGACGCACGGGCAGACCTGTGCAGCTCAAGGTATTTTTTTTTGGGGGGCCGCAGCGCGAAAAACTGTGGCCCGCACAAAGGCCACGAAGGATGATTGACTCACTCTCATTCTCCGCACCGAGAGATACAAGAATGATCACTCTAAGTCACCCTATGAATCATGAATCATCGGGCCTGTAGAGTCCAAGGGGAAATATCGATCCACCTCATTAGATAAACCGATAACTTCCAGACCGCACACGATCAATCATTAAGCTTGATGAAAGGGTACCTTGCTGAAACGACGGTTAACCGTGGATCGTGAAACTCCTAGACTTGGGTCATCGGGTACGGCAACGGGCCGCACCGAGTACCAAAGCATCTTGGAGGTTCCAACAATGAAATCGCTTATTCGCGCCGTCGCAGTTGCTGTAGCCGTCGTTGTCCCGATTGCATCGTTTGCCCAATCGAATGCGCCGCTTACGCGTGCGCAGGTTCGCGCCGAACTGGTACAGCTTGAGAAGGCGGGATATAACCCGGCACGCGGAGAAGATCCGCACTACCCGGAAGACATTCAGGCGGCCGAAGCAAAAGTTGCCGCACAAAACAGCGCGGTTGGCGGCGTCGCGAATGGCGCAACTGACTCGGGGGCTCCTGTTGCAACGCGCCCTGCCAACGATGGCATGAGACCGATCTATTCAGGTCACTAATTCAGACCGATTGGCGAGTCCCAGGCAGGCGTGACCGAGCGAGCCGTTGCACCGTCACAACGCCATCGAAACCGAAAAGTGCGTCAGCGCAACGCTTTCCCGACTCGAACAGAGCGACGTCACCTGCCTCGCTGCACACCGAATAGAGCCCAATTAGCAAACGATGAACTTTTTATGAAATAAGGTATTTCATGAGCAAAATTTATTGTTTATCAAACTAAAGTGTTTCGTATTCCGCGTCCTTTCTATACTCCGTCCGGCCTGAAAACGCTGCATTCTCGCGGCAAAAAATCAGATCTAACGACGGAGAAATTCAATGAAATACCGGGGTCTCACCACCGCAGCAGCATTGACGCTGTTTGCCGGCGCCGCACACGCACAAAGCAGCGTCACGCTGTTCGGGTTAGTCGATACAAGCGTGGCCTATAGCAGCAACGCCCGCACCAACGCCGCAAAACCCGCTGCAGGTGGCGGCACGCAGTGGCAAGTATTTTCAGGAAGCGTCTATACGTCGCGCTGGGGTCTGCGTGGCTCCGAAGATCTGGGTCACGGCTTGAAAGCCGTGTTTTGGCTGGAAAATGGCTTCAACTCGGCGAACGGCACATTCAAGAACGGTGGCGATCTCTTCGGTCGCCAGGCGTGGGTCGGCCTGAGCTCGGACCATAACTACACGCTGACGCTGGGCCGTCAATATGACTTCCTGGTCACGTACCTCGCGCCGTTGAGCGCCACGGGTTCGGGTTTTGGCGGCAACATTGCCGAGCACCCGTACGACAACGACAACCTGAATAACGATATGCGCCTGAACAATTCGGTGAAGTTCAGCAGCGCGTCCTTCGGCGGATTGAAGGTCGGCGCAATGTACGCGTTTTCGAATCAGGCAGGCGAGGTCTCCAACAATAACGCTTATAGCGCTGGCCTCAGCTACTCCGTCGGGCCGATCAACCTCGCGGCGGCCTACCTCCAGATCAATCGCAACCCGAATGCGCAGAACGCGACGGGCGCGGATAGCACTGGCGATGGTAATGCGCTGACATTGGGTGGTCTGCAACGGATGTACGGCCTCGGCGCGCAGTATATGTTCGGCCAGTCGTCCGTTGGTGTGTTGTGGACGCACACTTCGACCGATAGCGTGTCGAACCTTTGGCTCGGCGGCAGCACGGGCAATGGTGCGCTGCCCGGAGGCTCGAACGGCGCGGGCAACTACATCAAGTTCGACAACTTCGAAATCAATGGCCGCTACTTCGTGCGTTCGGACTTTAGTCTCGGTGCGTCCTACACGTACACGACGGCGTCGTTCGAATCGTCAAAGGGCAACGCACATCCGCACTGGAACCAGGTCATGGCGCAAGCCGATTACCTGCTTTCGAAGCGCACCGACGTCTATCTTGAAGGCGTCTACCAGCGCGTTGGCGGAGGTAACGGCATCTCGGCGTTCGACGCCGGCGTCTATACGCTAACGCCGTCCAGGAACAACCAGCAGGTGGTGGTGGCCGTGGGCCTCAAGCACCGCTTCTAAGCGACAGGTCGTTCATCGGACAACATTGCGGCCGATATCGTGGTGCGACGTTGCGTGGATTCCATGCGCTGCAAAGCAGCGGCGTGCGCAACGTTCGCACCTCCGGACAGGGAATACATCACCGCATTCGTAAAATTAATAATTTCATTTTTCGCATTGAATGCGTTTCTTTATCGAGTGATACACTAGCCGCCTCACTCGTGGCCTGCCGTGCGTAGCAAAATAATAATCCCGTAAGACCAAGAATGAAAAAGAAGATTCCGGGGATTATGCTGCTAGGCGGGATTGCAATCACCGCGCACGCGCAAACCAAAATAGCGCTTTATGGCCTTTTTGATGCAGGCATCAGCTACGCGAACCATAGCACCCTGCAAAGCGCAGGTCCTTCACATAGTGTGGCCAAGTTCGACGATGGTGTGTCGCAAGGCAATCGATGGGGTATGCAAGGTAGCGAATATCTCGGAGACGGGCTGAAGGCCATTTTTATCATCGAGAGCGGCATTAGCCTTGGCAATGGCAAACCTGGCCAAGGTTCACGCGAGTTCGGTCGCCAGGCGTTTATCGGGCTTTCAAAGAAAAGTATTGGTACGCTGACCTTCGGTCGCCAGAACTCGTTGACTAAGGATATTCTGCTCAACTATACGACGGCCAGACAGACTCCAGCCGGAAACTATGCGTACCACATTGCCGACGTCGACCAGATATCGTCAAGCCGTATAGACAATGCGATCAAGTTTCTAAGCAGGAATGCTTATGGCTTCACGTTTGGAGCCATGTACGGCTTCTCGAATCAGCCAGGGGAATTTTCCGGCTCGCCGGCATCGAATACCCGCGCTGGTTCGGGACGAACGTACAATTTCGGCACGTACTATGCGGCGGGACCGTTTAGCGCGGGCATGACCTGGTTGGACATTCGTTTTCCTGCGACCAGTGGCTATCCGTCGCCGACTGCCTTCGCCAATGTCCAGCCAGCCAGGCTTTCCGGCGCGACAATCAAGGATTTGCGCACATTTGGTATTGGCACCAACTATACGATTGGTGCGACGACGATTTGGGCGCTGTATACAAACACGCGCTTCGTGCCCGTCTCCGGTCAGGCAACGAGGTTCGATGCGTATGAAGCTGGCGCGAAGTACGCGTTCACGCAGGCAATGACGACCGGCCTCGGATATATTTACATGAACACCAGAGGCAACAATACGGCCGGTCACTGGAATCAGCTTGACGGAAGCATCGACTACGCGTCCAGCAAGACAACCGACGTCTACTTGCTCATGGCCTATCAGATCGCGTCGGGCCACGTTCGAGGACAGCCGTTGCAAGCGTTGATAGGTTCCAGCCAGACCGCTTTCTTCGGAACATCGGGCAGCAACGCCAATAACCAACTCGCTTTGCGCCTCGGCATTCGTCACAAGTTCTGATCATCCGATCATTCGGTCCCGCCCGCATACACCACGATTGCCGATTGCTCTCGCGGATGAGGACTTAGCCGAATTGGGGCCTCGCCACGCGAATGCGAAGTCAGGCCACGAGCTTGCAGAAACTGCTGGTCGTGCGAAGGATTCCCATGGAAGTGAAATGCGTGTTGTGGCGCGGAGCGGATTAAAGGCAGGTCAAAGTGCGAAACCGCGAAATCGACGAATGCGCGCACCTTGCCTGGCAGGAGTTCACGCTCCTGGTAGACCAACTTGATGGTTACGTCGTCATTCTCGATACGATACTCGCCCAATACCTGCGTTAGCGTGCCGATCCGCACGTCGTTCGCGACCGTGAATTCGGGTAAGAGAGCGATACCGGCGCCCGCGAGGGCAATCTGTCTTTGCAGCAATGAACTGTTTACGGACACGCATGCGTCGAGTTGCACGCCGTGATTCGCTCCACCTCCGTCGCTCCAGAGAAATGTCTTCCCACGAGCCACATGCGTAATGACGCGATGCTTTGCGAGGTCGGTCGGCCGCTGGGGTGCCTGTGCCCTCATCAGGTAGGCAGGAGACGCAACGGCAACCAGTGGCGAGCGTGCGAGCGTGCGCGATACCAGAGTGGTGGAATGGATCATTCTATCCGCCACGACACCGACGTCAAAACCGCCGCCGAGTAGATCGACTTCCGATTCAGTTAGCGTAATGTTCAACGACACATTAGCGTGGCGCTCCTGGAAATCGGCAAACAGTGCGCCAAGTTCAGGTGACATGAGGCTCCCGAGCACTGCGACATGCAGACGACCGGAAATTCGACTCGAATCCGCCATCGCACTCGATTCGATTCTTTCGAGGTCGGATAGCAGTGCACGACAACCATCGGCATAGCGCGAGCCCACATCCGTCAACACGACCCGGCGGGTCGAACGCTGTAAAAGCCGCACGCCGAGGTGTGACTCGAGGTCGCTGACAAGCCGCGTCACTCGCGCCGGAGAGAGATGCAATTGCTCGGCTGCCCGTGCGAAGCCGTGCAAATCGACAACTTTCAGAAAAGTGCGCATTGCTGCGATATGGTGTTTCACAATGATACTCAAATCCGATTGATAAGCGGGACACCCATTTTGAATGCACATATCGCGTTGGTCTGCCCGCAGTCGCGTACGATATCTGGACAGAGGCCATGCGCGAAAGGATCAATTCCCGAAATAGATATTGCAGAAGCTTGCAGGGCCAACGCATTTCGGCGCTTTGTTGCTTGCCGGTACTATTGGCGCAGGTGTGACCGCAATGACCGCATGCTCGCGATGGACCGCCTCCGTTGCCGCAACCTGCACCGGCTGTGTCTGGCCGGCCTCGACGGCTGGCTCCTGATCAGCGGTACTTTGCTGCGCGAAGGCAGTGACACCAAAGCCAAATACCGTGACAAGCAGCAAGATGAATTTGGTCGATTGCACTCTAAACATTACGTACTCCAACATAATTAACATGGAACTCACGAACTGCTGAATCAGGATGCAAACTCAAGAACAGCGTTTATTTCTCATGAGCGACAATAGAATTGTCGAGCAAATCAGGAATCACGTCCAAGCAGAATTTTCGATCTTTTCTATAAGGGGAAACGATTACTCTTTTCTTCGAAAGGAGGCCAACGCTGCGGCGATTCCGTCGGCGGCGCACGGACTACTCCCATGAGCCCAAGTCGGCGTCGTCGCCTTCGCCGCCATGCCGGGTGTCCTGGCCGTAGCTGAATACGTCGATCTCGCCATGCACACCCGGATTGAGATACTGATACGCGTTGCCCCACGGGTCCTCGGGCAAACGCTCAAGATAGCCGCCTTCCTTCCCGATGTTCGACAGCGGATCGGTGTTGGGCTTTCCAATCAGCGCATGCAGACCTTGCGCCTGCGTCGGATAGCGGCCCTTGTCCCGATGGTAATGATTCAGCGCCTGCATGAGTGTGGCAATGTCCTGTTTCGCGAGGTTGCTCTTGACCTCCTCGGGTCTCTTCACGATCTTCAGGACGATAAGCACGGTCGAAAGAGCCAGAATCGCAACCACGACCTTCATCCGGGCTAGCACATTGCTCACGCGTCAGCTTCCAAAAAACACCGTGCAGAAAGTCAATGGGCCGAAGCACTGTTCACTTGTTGTCACGAGATCCGATAGGCCAGCCAGAATGGAGGCGACGACCTGTTCGCAATCGGATGTTGCGTGCAGACTATCCGCCTTTGCGCTGGTCTGCGCCGTTACGGCCGCGACCACCCCGACAGATACAAGAACGATAGCCGTAAGGCGCAGCATCGATTGCTTCTTCAATTTCGATTCCTCACCGATTTCGAACCGACACGAAGAAGCATGTGTTACGCGGCGCGCGAAGTCCAAGGAGAAATATAGATACGGGTCATTAGGCAAATCGATAATTTCATGATCGCGCCTTTGAATTGACATGTTAGCTCTGTATCTAATCCTTTGGCTCAACCCGGCACGTGAAGCGCTATTCTGATTTGATATTCGTCCGCGCAATAGTGAATGCCATAAGTAGAATCGATGACGGCTCTCTGCCGCCCTTACCTCTCAAACTCCGTCCCGCGCACCGCCTCGATCAAATAATCCACAAACGAGGCAATGCGCGCTGAGATCGCGGTATTCCGGTAATAAACCGCATTGATCGGCTGCCGGACATCCTGGGTCTGACGCGTGAAAAGCGGCACGAGTGTCCCGTCGCGCCGGTCGCGCGCCGTCATGAAATCGGAAAGACACACGATGCCGGCGCCCGCCAGCGCAAGCTGCCGCAGCGTCTCGCCACTCGACGACCAGATCGTGGGCGCGATTCGGTACGGCTCGTTGTCCGGTCCCGATATCGGCCAGACATTGAGCGTCTCGGGCTGATTGAACCCCAGCAGCGCGTGCTTCGCGAGATCCTCCACGCGTTTGGGGTGCCCATGGGCTTCCAGATACGCAGGGCTCGCGAGAATGCGCACGCGGCTGCGGCCCACGGGCCTGCCGTGCAGCGTGGAGTCCTTGAGCGCGCCGATCCGGATCGCCACATCCGTGCGCCGCTCCAGCAGATCGATGATCCCTTCGTTGCTGTTGAGTTCCAGTTCGACCTGAGGATAGCGCTCGCGGTAGCCCTGCACGAGGGGCACGATCACATGGAGCATGAACGGCGTGGCCGCATCCACACGCAGCCGCCCCGAGGGCCGCTCGCGGCGCGCGGCCATCTGCTCTTCCGCACCCTCCACCGATGCGATGATCGCCCGCGCATCGGTCAGAAACGCCCGCCCTTCCTCCGTCAACTCCAGACGGCGCGTCGTGCGGCGCAGCAGCGTGGTCTTGAGCTTGTCCTCCAGCCTGCCGAGGGTGCGGCTCGTCGCCGAGATCGTGAGGCCGAGTTGTTGCGCAGCGGCCGTGATGGATCCGCTGTCGACTACGCTCACAAAGGCTTGCAGCTCATCTAGTGTGATTTTCATTGTTGATTTCAAATCAAAACATATTCGTTTATAGGCTAGTTTTTAATCAAAAGTAAAGGGCGCACACTTCGTCCAGTCCTCTTTTTCCCAGTTAGCAGGAGCACACGAGCATGAACGCACCGACCCATCTTCCCCCCTTCGCGGGCAAGACATTCGAAGTCCGCTACGACGGCCTCACCGCAATCAATGCCTATGCCGAGGACGGCATCCACATGCGCTACGAGATCACCGAAGGCGATTTCACCGGCGCGAAGGGCGAAGTCGCCTATACGTGGCAGCACGTTGCCGGCGAGATCTACGCGATCTCGTGGCAGGAAGCCAACCGCGCGACCGTCGTGCATATCGACGACTTCGCGGCGGGCACGTCGCGCTCGTTCTTCACCGCGCCCTCGCTCGACTTCTTCCGGCTCGAAGGCAGTCTGCGCGCAGTCTGAGCACGAAACTCCGAACCCGATTCGATCATGTCCACTTCACTCGAAAAACTGACGCAAGGCGGCTTGAGCATCGGCATCGAACTGCCGCTCGACAACGACTGGTCGCCGGGCGGCGACGCAAAGCGCCAACGCGACGGACGCCACCACGGCGTGCCTGACATCGAGCGCCACGCGGAACTCGCGCAGCTCGCGGATACGCTCGGCTTTCGCGCGCTCTGGGTGCGCGACGTGCCGCTGTACGATCCGTCATTCGGCGACGCTGCTCAGGTGTTCGAAACATTTTCCTATCTCGGCTACCTCGCCGGCATCACGCGCAACATCCTGCTCGGCACCGCCGCCGTGGTGTTGCCGCTGCGCGAGCCGCTCCTCACGCTCAAATCGGCCGCGTCGATCCAGACCTTGAGCCGCGAGCGCCTGATACTGGGCGTGGCGAGCGGCGACCGGCCGGTGGAGTATCCGCTGTTCGGCCGCGACTACGAATCCCGTGGGGCCACCTTCCGCGAGCAGATCGCGCTTTTGCGCAGTGGCGCGCGCGGCTATCTGCCGGCTGGAATCGAAGTGCTGCCGCAGACGCGCACGCCGCTGCCCCTGTTCGTCGCGGGGCTTGCGCAGCAGCAGCCGGAATGGCTCGGCAAGAACATGGACGGCTGCCTCGCGTACCCGGGCACGCCAGCGGACCACGCGCGCCGCGTCGCGGCATGGCGGGAAGTGGCCGGTGCGAAGCCCTACGTGAGCTTCATCCATCTCGATCTGGCCGAGGATCCCGACGAGCCCCTGCAACGCCATCGCTTCGGCGCGCGCGCGGGCCGCCATGCGCTTATCGGCGAACTCGATGCAATGCGCCACGCGGGCGTCGATCACATCGCCCTGCATTTCCGGCGCAATCGCAGGCCGCTCGACGAGACGTTCAACGAAATCGCCAGTGAAGTGCTTCCCCAATTCCATCAAGACATGACGGAGCAACCCGCATGAACCAGGCACAACTATCGAAGCCGGATCAGTCTGAACAATCCGGACATGCATGGCTTTCGTTGCTGGCGCTCGCGATGGGCGCGTTCAGCATCGGCACGACCGAGTTTTCTCCGATGGGGCTGCTGCCCGTCATCGCTCAGGGCGTGCACGTCTCCATCCCGACCGCCGGCATGCTGATCACCGCCTACGCGATTGGCGTGATGGTCGGCGCGCCGCTGATGACGCTCGCCTTTTCGCGCTGGTCGCGCAGAACGGCGCTCATCGCGCTGATGAGCATCTTCACCATCGGCAATCTGCTCTCGGCGGTCTCGTCGAACTACACGACGCTGCTGCTCGCGCGCCTCGTCACGAGCCTCAATCACGGTGCATTCTTCGGGCTGGGCTCGCTCGTCGCCGCGAGCGTCGTGCCCCGTCACAAACAGGCCAGCGCGGTCGCCACCATGTTCATGGGCCTGACGATCGCGAACATTGGCGGCGTGCCCGCCGCGACGTGGCTCGGCCAGACCATCGGCTGGCGCATGTCGTTCGCGGCGACCGCGGCGCTCGGCGTGATCACGATGCTGATTCTGCGCATGGCGCTGCCGAAGGGCGAAGCCGGAAAAGTGCCGCACGTGCGCGGCGAATTGAAGGTGCTCACCCGCCCCGTCGTGTTGATGGCGATGGCCACGACCGTGCTCGGCGCCGGTGCGATGTTCACGCTCTACACCTATATCGCGCCAACGCTCGAACACCTTACCGGCGCATCGCCCACCTTCGTGACGGCCATGCTCGTGCTCGTGGGCGTGGGCTTTTCGATCGGCAACGTGGCGGGTGGCCGGCTCGCGGACCGCTCGCTCAACGGCAGCCTGATCGTCTTCCTGGTCCTGCTCGTGGCCATCATGCTCGCGTTCCCGCTGCTGGCGAGAACGCATATCGGAGCCGCTGCCGCCGTCGTGGTCTGGGGCATCGCCACCTTCGCCGTGGTGCCGCCCTTGCAGATGCGCGTGATGCGTGCCGCTTCGGAAGCGCCGGGGCTCGCTTCCTCGGTCAACGTGGGCGCCTTCAATCTAGGCAATGCCCTGGGCGCGGCGGCCGGCGGCGCGGCGATTTCAGCGGGATTCAGCTATGCCGCGGTGCCCATCGTGGGCGCCATGATCGCCGCTTCGGGCCTGGCGCTGGTGTTCGTGCAGATGGCGCTACAGCGACAGCAGCCACAGCATAGTTCGGCACGCGATCTCCCGCCGACCAATATTTGATTTCAATTCAATTGAATTTCGCGTTTATTACTGTTTTTTGCATAGATCGAAGTGGGCACAATGCCTGCATCGACACCGCATTTCCATCACAGCCCCGGAGAACCTCATGAGCAACATTCCCGCATTCGGCCTTGGTACCTTCCGCCTGCAAGGCCAGGTTGTCATCGACTCGGTGCGCAATGGCCTGGAACTCGGCTACCGCACGATCGACACCGCACAGATCTACGGCAACGAAGCCGAAGTGGGCGAAGCCATCGCCGCCTCGGGCGTCGCGCGCAAGGACCTGTTCCTGACCACCAAGATCTGGGTCGACAACTATTCGCGCGACAAGCTGATTCCGAGCCTCAAGGACAGCCTCAAGAAACTGCGCACCGACGAAGTCGATCTCACGCTGATCCACTGGCCCGCGCCCAATAACGGCGTCTCGCTCGAGGAATTCATGAGCGCGCTGGCCGAAGCGAAGTCGCAAGGCCTCACGAAGCAGATCGGTGTGTCGAACTTCAACATCGAACTCACGAAGCAGGCCATCGCCGTGGTCGGCAAAGAGAACATCGCGACCAATCAGATCGAACTGAGCCCGTATTTGCAAAGCCGCAAGCTCGTGGGCTTTCTCCAGCAAGAAGGTATTCACGTGACGTCGTATATGACGCTCGCTTACGGCAAAGTGCTCGGCGACCCGGTCATTCGCGCGATTGCGGAACGACGCCATGCGACGCCGGCGCAGGTGGCGCTCGCCTGGGCGCTGCGGCTCGGTTACTCGGTTATTCCTTCGTCGACGAAGCGTGAGAATCTCGCTAGCAATCTGCTTGCGCAGACGCTGCAACTGAGCGACGAAGACATGGCGGAGATCGCGGCGCTCGAACGCAATGGCCGTGAAGTGAGCCCCGAGGGGCTCGCGGCGAAGTGGGACTAAAGCGCAGGGTATGGTGGCTTGCGGTGCGATAGGGTTTTTTGCTTTTTCGCTTTTTTCGCGTTTCCTTGTTTTCGTGTCGGTCTATTAGCGTTGCCCCTGTGCGGGGCGGCACCTACTTTTCTTTGCAGCCGCAAAGAAAAGTAGGCAAAAGAAAGCGGCTCAAACCGCTAGTGTTACGCAGTGGACCACTTGCCGTTAATCGGAGCGGTTCCGGAGCGTCTGTCACCACGCGCCGTATAACGGAGTGACAAAGGGCTCATTCCTCCGGCGGCGCTGCGCGCCCCGTGGGGCATAACCCAAAACCAGAGGAATGCATACGAATCGATGCTGCGCGGGCGTATTCGAGTGCCCGCGCAGTACGTGTGGTTTCCCATGCAGACCCGACCGCTGCGCGCGTAGCGAGCAGCGGGATGTGCGGGGCCTTTGTCACTCAGTTTGAAGGTGCGAGGTGACGGATGCCCCGGAACCACTTCGATCACAGGCAAGAGGTGGACGGCGTCACACTGGCGGTTTGAGCGGCTTTCTTTTGCCTACTTTTCTTTGCCGCTGCAAAGAAAAGTAGGTGCCGCCCCGCACAGGGGCAACCCAGGCAGACCGACACGAACACAAGGAAACGCGAAAAAAACGCGAAAGGACCCGCGAAAGCCAGTCTACAACCCCAATCCACCTAACGCCGACCTTGAACACTCGCGGCGTACACGCCGCCCCAACAGGAAATACATCGTGAATCATGATCCACTTTTCCAGCCTCTCAAACTCGGCGCACTGACACTGCCCAACCGCATCGTGATGCCGCCGATGACGCGCTCGCGCGCCAGCCAGCCCGGCGACGAAGCCAATACACTGATGGCCGAGTACTACGCGCAGCGCGCCGACGCAGGACTCATCGTGAGCGAAGGCACGTATGTCGCGCCGCTCGGCAAGGGCTACGCGTGGACGCCCGGCATTCACACGGCCGGTCAGATCGAGGGTTGGCGCAAGGTGACGACCGCGGTTCATGCCAAAGGTGGCCATATCTTCGCGCAGCTCTGGCACGTGGGCCGTCTGAGCCACACGAGCCTGCTCGGCGGCGCGCAGCCGGTGTCGTCTTCGGCGCTGCAAGCCAAGGGCGTGAACGTGTTCATCGCGAGCGGCGACGACGGCGTGCCGGGCTTTGTTCAGGCATCCGAACCACGTGCGCTGAGCGTCGACGAGATTCGCGAAATCGTGAGCCAGTACCGCACGGCGGCGCGCAATGCCATCGAAGCGGGCTTCGACGGCGTCGAGCTGCATGCAGCGAACGGCTATCTCGTCAATCAGTTCATCGACTCCAACGCGAACACGCGCACTGATGAATACGGCGGCTCGCTCAAAAACCATCTGCGCTTCCTCGACGAAGTGACGCGCGCGCTCGTCGAAGGCACGGGCGACGCGCAGCGCGTCGGTATCCGCCTCGCGCCGCTCACGACGCTCAACGGCTGTGAAGACGCCGACCCGGAAACGACCTATCTCGCAGCGGCCCAAAAGCTCGGCGAGATCGGCGTGGCCTATATTCATATCGCCGAAGCCGACTGGGACGACGCGCCTCATATGCCGCTCGAATTCAAGCGCAAGCTGCGCGCCGCCTATCCGGGCGTGCTGATTTACGCGGGCCGCTATACGGGTGAGCGCGCACGCGATGCCATCGACGCGGGCTGGGCCGATCTGATCGCGTTTGGCAGGCCGTTCGTCGCCAACCCCGATCTCGTGCAGCGCCTGCGCGTTGGCGCACCGCTCGCGCTACACCAGCGCGAAACGCTGTTCGGTGGCGGCGCTAAAGGTCTAACGGATTACCCCGTGCTCGACGAGAGCGCCGCTGCGGCCTGAGCAGCGCGCATGCGCTGACGCGACGTGGAGCAGAGCGCTCCCCTCGCGCCACGCATCGCCGCCTGTATTCGTCTGTTGTTTGCAACATTCGTTTGCCAGCAGTTTGTCTGTTGTTTGCCTGGTTCATTTGCATCATTCCCGACGGCCTGCAATCCAGTTCTACTTGAAATGCTCACGCGGCCTGGCGCTGCGCCTTGCGTTTGTTCATCGACCGCAAGGCACGGATGACCCCGCGCTCGTGGATCGAGTCGAACCGTATGCAAACGAAAGGAATCGCCATGAACAATACAAACGCATCCTGGCAATCCGAAGCATCGCGGCGGGGTGTCACCGCGATGGCAACCCTCGCACTGGCGGCCCTTTCCGCCTGCGGCGGGGGTGGTGGCGATGGCGGGGGCGGAGGCGGTAGCGCAAGCGCTCCCGCGCAGGTGACGGGCACCGTCGCGAACGGCCAGGCCGTTGCGCAGGCCACCATCACGGCCACCGACGTCAACGGCACGACCGCCACGACCACGGCCCACAGCGACGGCACCTACTCGCTCGCGGTGAGCGGTCTCACGGCGCCCATCGCGCTTGTCGCGACAGATCCGAGCGGCCAGGCCAGCCCGATGATCGCGGTGCTGCCACTCCTGCCGACCGCCGGGCAGACCGGCGTGGCCAATGTCACGACCTTGACCACGGCCGTCGCCGCGCTGCTGACGCCGGACGGCAACGCCATGGACTTCGTGACGAAGGGCTCGTCGATGGGGCTCAGCGGCGTGTCGGTGGTTGGCGCCGAGACGGCCAAGGCGACGCTCAACGCCTATCTCGCCAACCTGCTGGGCGCGGTGGGACTGCCGGCGACGTACGACCCCGTGGCCACCACGTTCACCGCGAACCACACGGGTACCGACGCGTTGATCGACATGCTCGCCATCGTCCCCGAAGGTGCAAAGACCTATCTGATCTACAAGACGCCGGCGAGCGGCAGCACCACGACGCAAAGCGCGGCCTACCTCGCGCTGAACGACAACTCGACGCCGGCCAACGCGCCCGTGGCGCCGGCCGTGAGCGCGAGCACGATCGCCAATATCGAGTCACTCCAGAACTTCCTGGGCACGCTGCCTGCCGCGCTGCAGTCGTGCGGGGCCGCCGGCGGCACGGGATCGGCATGCAGTGGCCTGATCGACGCCAGCTACCAGGACAACGGCTACACGAACATCACGAAGTACGCGCCGGGCCTCGCTTCTTCGAGCCTCAACATGAATGGCTCGACGCCCACGACCGTAAGCGTGAACCAGGCCGGAACGAGCGCATTGGTGGCCGTGCCCTATGGCCTGTCGAGCGCGCAAGGCAGCCAGGGCCAGTACACGCTCTACACGACCGTTCATCAAGCGGCCTCGGGTAGCTGGAATATCGTCGGCAACCAGCTTCCGTACAACATGTCGGTCTCGACGCGCACGACCTATCGCTCCTTCCACGACAGCTTCGTCAACGCAAGCGGCAACCCCGATCAATCGGTCTTCGACGCGGGCGTGACCCTCGATATCAAACTGGACGGCACAGGCAGCGCGATCAGCTATGCGCTCGTCACGGGCCCCGGCTTGCCGGCTTCGGGGTTATGGTTGACCCGCTCGAGCGTCACGGGCGTCAACTATCTGTCGATCGCGGTAACGCAGCCCACCTCTGCGCCCACCACCGCGTTCACGACCGGCAGCAACACCAATGAATTTCGCTGGGACTGGATCACGCCGAACGGCAGCGCCTTTACCCCGCCGCAACGAGGCTACTGGGCGACCAGCAAGCTCGACGTGAGCAGCCTGCCGGCCAGCAAAACGTACGCATTCACGCTCTATGGCGCGAACGGCAGCGTGATCGGCACCTACAACGTGGAGAGCACGACGCAGTTCGTCGATGCCTCGCTCGGCAAGTCCACCTTCATGAGCGGCGACTGGCCGAGCGTGAACGCCGATGTGATCAGCGGCTTGCTCTCCGCAAGCGGTGCGCAGGCTGGCGCGCAAAGCTCGGTGACGGTGGACTTCACGCGGCCGCCAGCGACCTCGTCATTGACGCTCACCGGCGTGAGCGTGCAGAGCGAAGGTCAGCAAGGCTGCGGCTATCAGCAGGCGAGCGGCGTGACGCCGGGCACGACCTCGGTCACGCTGACCGCCTCGGGCACCAACACCTGCAGCACGACCGCCGGCAACAATCAGTTCCTCGCGATCAACAACAGCGCGAACGAGGCGTACCGGATCGTGCAGTTGCAGAGCAAGAACCCGCTGGGGGTGCTGTTCTATCTCAACGAGACCTACCGCAGCGGCACGAGCGCGCCGGACGCCGATTAATTCGCCTTAGGGTCCACTCCACGCAACGTCCGCCCGCGCCAGGGCGGGCAACACTCGCACATCTTGCGGAGCGAGCATGAGCTCTCCCCTATCCACGCTGTTCCTCCATGGCGGCCCGGGGCTCTCGTCGATTGCCGAGCGCGATCTCTACGGGCGCACGCTGCCCATTCACTGGTGGGACCAGCCGCGCTCGGTCGTGCTGTTTGCGCGGCCGTTCGGCGCCCTCGTCGAAGCGGCGGAGGACGAAATCCGCATGCTTGCCGACACGACCGGACGGCCCGTCGATCTGCTCGCGCATTCGTTCGGCGCGCACCTCGCGCTGCGGCTCATCGAGCGTGTGCCTGCCCATATCGGCAAGCTGTGGCTGCTCGCGCCGGTCTATGACATCGGCGATGCCTTCGTGCGGCTCGCGACGCGGCTGCTGACGCGCTCGCCGTCGTCGGAGCCGCTGCTCGCCGCACTGGAGGAATTCAAGGCAACGAGCGATTACGAGCGCTTCGCGCGCCTCGCGGTTCAGGTCACGAGCTTTGCAAACCTGTTCGAGCTTTACTGGGGCGCGGGCGCGAACACGCGGCGGCGCTGGTATCTGGATCTGCTTGCCCGCCATAAGGTCATCGACCCCAGCGCGTTCGAGGTCATCGTGCGCGACTTCTGGGCCGATCCGCTGCCGCCCCTCGAGCCCGTGCCGGGCGTGCAAAGGGTGCAACTGGTATTCGGCCGTGAGGACCCGCTCATCGATCTCGAAGCCGAGCGGCGCATCTGGATGCAGCTATTTCCGTGCGCGCAATACACCGAACTCGTAACGGGCCATTTCATCCATCTCGAAGCCCCGGCCTCTCATTGGTGGAAAGCGGTTTAGGGTCTCTAGTGCCCCGCGCGCCTGAGCTGCTGCACGAGTTCGGCATTGGAATGCACGCCGGCGCGCTCGTGTATTGCCTGCAGATGATTGCGAACGGTGGCGGGCGCGATGTCCAGCGACCGTGCGATCTCCTTGTGCGTGAGGCCCTCGGTCACGAGTTGCGCGACTTCGAGCTCGCGTCGTGAAAGCGCGTCCACGGGCAGGCGCGCACGGGCACGAACAAAAACCGTATCGTGCAGGACTTCGATGAAGAACAACGCGGCACGCCCCTGAAAACTCGTCTGCGCCCCGGTGCAGGCGAGGCGCGTGAGATGCGGCGGCAATGCACGGTGCGCAAGGCCGGGCCATTCCTGACGCAGCCGGTCGCGAAAGGCGGGCTCGACGAAACGAAAGTTTCCTGCCGCATCGCAGACTGCCAGCGACCACACGCCTGCGCCGCCATGCGGCCTGAGACGCTCCATATGAAACGCGAGGCTCGTTTGCAAGGCCTCCGTGAGGTGCGGAAACACCACTTCGAGCGTTTTGCGCTGCGCCTCGTCGAATGGCGTGTCTTCGTATGCGCCATACAGCGAGATCGCCTGACGCAAGCCGTCTTCGCCGGACTTGCAGCCGACGATCAGGCCGTGCATATGGCGATAGCGGCGCACATAGTTCCCTAGCCCCGGATGGCTGGATTTTCCAAACAGCGCGAAAAGCGGAAAATTGGCCACGGTGCCCAGATGCGTAAGGCACCACGTGGCACAGCGATCGTGTTCGCGAATGGTTTCGTAGTCCTTGAGCGACTCGGGGGAGTCGTTATAGAGATAAGGCGCATGAAACTGGGCGCCGCGTGCGTCGTGGCGGGCCGTGCCCCAGCGTGCAGCGTCGAACGGCACGAGCTGCCTGAGCAGCTTGAGCGCATGATCCTGAAAGTCTTCGAAGGGCACTTCACGCGCCGCGCCATGCAACGAAAGAAGAAAGCCACTGAGCTCATGCATGGCTGCCTCCGTTTTCAATTCTTGCTTATTACCCCCAGCTAAAAACGGAAAACAGCAGAATCAAATCTTTTTCTTGGTTTTTATGTTGATAGCACAGAATCGATACGCATCCAAGGGACATTGCGATTGATATGTGGGCTCGCAATCCATCGTATAACGCGGATATTCGGCGGGTTCTTCATACATTTCGAACGGAATCGCGATCGCCACGACGCGATTCCTCATATATAAGCTGGCGCTCAGGCTTCCAGTTGTTCGAGCACCTTGCCCTTGGTTTCAATACCGAGAAAGTGCACCGTTATAGCCGCAAGGAATGGCACGGCGGCAAGGATATAAAACGCCACGTCCAGATTCCCGCCAATCATCGTCTTCGAAACGATAGTGGGCGCGAAGATGGCCGCCACCTTGAGCCACGCGCCGCCCATGCCGCAACCCATCGCGCGGATGCTCGTGGGATAAAGCTCGGGCGTGTAGACGTAGGCGGTAATGAAGCCGCAGGCGAGCAGGCCGAGCGACAACGCGCAGAACGTCGCCACCACGTACACCGACATGGCGTGGCAGATGCCGGCCAGCGCGAGCGACACCGCGCACAGCACGAACGAGACATTGATGATGGGCTTGCGGCCCACTTTGTCCACCAGCAGCGCGCAGGTAAGCGAGCCCAGCACGCCGAGCACCGAGGCGGCCACCGCGAGATTGAGCGCGAGCTGCAGCGGCGCGTGATAGACGTTGCGGTAGATCGTCGGCAACCAGGTGGAAAGCCCGTACTGGATAAAGCCGCACGTCATCCACAGCATGGCGACCGCGAGCGTGCGCTTGAGGTAAGCCGGCCCGAACAAGTCCTTCACGCGGCGCTTCGGATGACGCTTGACGAGCGTATCGAATTCAGCGGCGTTCGTGACCGGATCGAGCGGTCCCTTTGCGGTGCGCTCGAACGCGCTCACCGCGTCGTGGGCCTCTTGCAGGCGCTCACGTTCGGCGAGCCAGCGCGGCGACTCGGGCACGAGCCTGCGCAGCACGAAGAACAGCACGAGCGGCATCGCGCCGATGAAGTACATCGCCTGCCAGCCGAAGCGCGGCACGACCCAGGCGCCCAGCGCATTCGACGCGAGCAGGCCAACCGGGAACACAATTTCGTAGAGGAGCACGAAACGTCCACGGCCATGAGCGCGGCTGACCTCGTTGATATAGGTGGCGGCCACGGGCAGTTCGCCGCCCAGACCCAGGCCCTGGACCACGCGCAGCGCGGCGAACGCCATGAACGACGGCGCGAAACCGCAAGCAATGCTCGTCACGCCGATGATGCCCGAACTCCACGCGATCGCACGCACGCGGCCCTGACGTTCCGCGAGCCACGGAAACAGGAAGGCGCCGAACAACTGGCCGACCGAGCCCGAGGCGATCAGAAAACCGATCTCCCACGGCGTGAGATGCCACTTCTGGATCAGGATCGGCAGGGTCGCGGCAATCGCGATCACGTCGAAACCATCGAAGAAGGTGGCAAGGCCGATCAACAGGCGCGCGCGCACCTGCATGGCGTTGGCCGGCAGCCGTTCGAGCCGCGCGATGATCGATCCGCGCGTAAGCGGCCCGCTGTACGGCTCGACGATTGTGGCGCTACCGTCATGGCCGATGGTGGTGTCGAAAGTTCTCATGCCTGTCGTCCCGTCTCCGTGTTGTCTCTTGTATAAGGCCTTAAGCGAGGGCCTTGCTGGTGTCCGTGAGCGCCGCGATATCGACTGCGCGCCCCTGGCTCATCCATTTGCGTGCGAGCTTGAGATCGCGCGCCGAGTTGATTGCGATGACGCCGCGCAGATGCCCTTCTTCCACGAAGAAGAGCGTCGCGCGCTTTTCTTCGAGGCTGCCGCGCAGCGCCGGGGCGACGCCGGCCGGAATGTCGCCGAGGATCTGCAGATTCACGTCGTACTGATCGGACCAGAACCACGGGATCTCCGCATAGGGCGTCTTCACGCCCAGCACGGCCTTGGCCGCGGCAATCGCCTGATTCTGCGCATTGGCCCACGATTCCAGGCGCACGCGGCGCTTGAGCCACGCGTTCGGATGATTCGCGACGTCGCCGCACGCGAATACATTGGAATCCGAAGTTTCACCGAATTCGTCCACGACGATGCCGTCTTCCACCGCGAGCCCCGCTGCTTCGGCAAGCGCCGTATGCGGTGCAAGACCGATGCCGGCCACGGCGAAATCCGCATCGAGCGTGCTGCCGTCCGCGAAAGTCGCGCGCACGCCGCCAGCGCGTATGCCATCTTCAGCGCGGTCTTCAAGCGAAACCAGCGCCGCGTTCAAGCGCACGTCCACGCCATTCGCGCGATGCAGATCGAGCAGGAAGTCCGACACGTCCTGCGGCAGCGAGCGCGCGCACAGACGCGGTGCGCCTTCCACCACCGTCGCTTGCACGCCGAGCTTGCGCGCCGTCGCGGCCACTTCGAGCCCGATCCAGCCGCCGCCCACCACCAGCACGCGCTGGCTGCGGCGCAGCCGCTCGCCCAGCGCCATCGCCTCGTCGAGCGTGCGCAGATAGGTCACGTGCGCGCTCTTCGCGATGCTCGCGGGCAGCTTGCGCGCCGCGCCGCCCGTGGCAATCACGAGGCGGTCGTACTTCACTTCGCGGCCCGCGCGCGTCGTGACCACGCGCGCCGCGCGGTCGATCGACGTCGCGCAGTCGGGCTGCCAGGCTTCGACATTCAGCGCAGCGAATTCGTCGGGCTTCGCGATGCGCACCGTTTCGATATCGGCCTCGCCCGCGAGCACGGCCTTCGAAAGCGGCGGGCGCTCGTAGGGCAGATGCGCTTCGTCTGCGATCATCACGAGACGGCCGGCAAAGCCTTCCTTGCGTAGCGTCTTCACGACCCAGCCCGCGGCCTGGCCGCCGCCGATCACGACGACGGTGCGCGGCGCTTGCGTTGCGGCGCTTTCGTTTTCGGCGCTCATTGCTTACGCTCCGTCATGAACTTGCCTTGCGGCGCATCGGCGTTCTTCTGGCGGCGCGTATTGCCGTCGAGACCGCCGTCGATGGCCCACTCCGCGAACACGGTCGGGCCCGGCTCGAATTCGCGCGGCTGCCATTCGGGCGTGAGCACGTCTTCGTCTGCGTAATACTCGATCAGGCCGCCGGCCGGGTTCTTGAAGTACCAGAAGTACGCCGAGGAAACCGGATGCCGGCCCGGGCCGAGCTGCGTGGTCCAGCCGCAACGGCTGATATGCAGGCCGCCGCCGAACACCTCGTGAATATCACGCACGGTGAAAGCCACGTGATTGAGGCCCTTCTTGCCGTCGGGCAGCGCGAGCAGGAACAGGTCGTGGTGGCCGCCGTGCGGCGCGCAGCGCATGAACGCACCGCGATTCGGGTAGCGGTCCGACGTCTCGAAGCCGAGCAGCGCGTGATAGAACTGCTCCTGCTCAGCGAGGCAGTTCGTGAAGAACACCACATGGCCCACTTCCACGGGCTCCGCGCGCTCGTAAATTGGCGACGGCGTATCCACGCGCAGCGTCTGGCCCCACACGTTCGAGGGTGACCCCTTCAAATCGATCTCGCGGCGGCGCGTCACTTCCACGCGAATCGCCATGCCTGCGGGGTCGAAGCAGCCCACCGCTGCCGGCTCGCTGTAATAGCCGGGCTGGCCTTTCAGGCGCTCGCGCAGCGCGTCGAGTTCTTCACGCGTGGCCACGCCCCACGTCACTTCGCGCAGCGTCGGGCCCGCTTCGAATGCGGCGGGCAGTGTTGCGTCGTTCGCGTCGGCCAGCAACACCGTGCAGCCGTTGAGCGTTTCGAAACGCGCGCGCGCGTCGTCGTGCGATGTTTCCTTCAAACCCCAGTCGGCGAAAAAGCGCCGGCAGGTTTCGAGGTCGGTCACGCCGTAGGTAATCTGTTCGATGCCGAGAATCGTCATGTTCATTGCTCCGTTACGCGCGCTCAGGCGTTGGCCCAAGGCAGCGGCGCGTCGTTCAAGCCCCAGTAGAGGCTCTTTTGCTGCATGTATTCGCGAATGCCGAGGCGCCCTTTCTCGCGGCCCATGCCGCTCTCTTTCCAGCCCGAGAACGGCGTGGAAATCGAGAACAGCTTGTACGTATTGATCCAGACCGTGCCCGCTTCGAGCTTGCGGGCCACGCGCCACGCGCGCTTGTAGTCGCGCGTCCAGATGCCGGCGGCCAGGCCAAACACGCTGTCATTCGCTTCTTCGATCAGTGCGGCTTCGTCGTCGAAAGGCATCGCCACCAGCACCGGTCCGAAGATCTCTTCCTGGCAGATGCGCGCACTGTTCTGGAGTCCTTCCAGAATGGTCGGCTGATAGAAGAAGCCGTTCTCACGACCGTCACCCACGGGGCGCTCGCCGCCGCACAGGAGACGGCCACCTTCTTCGAGACCGATCGCCACGTAGCGCTCCACCGACTCGCGGTGTTTGGCCGTGATGAGCGGACCCATCTGCGTGTTCTCACGCGTCGGGTCGCCCACGCGCAGCTTGCGCGCGCCATCCACGAGTCGCTTCATGAACGCGTCGTAAATCGAGCGCTGCACGAACAGACGCGAACCCGCGATACACGCCTCGCCCGACGAACTGAAGATGCCATACAGCACGCCATTCACGGCATGATCGAGATCGGCGTCTTCGAACACGATAGTCGGCGACTTGCCACCCAGTTCGAGCGACACCGGCATCAGTTTTTCCGCCGCGATGCGCGCGATGCCCCGGCCCACTTCGGTGCCGCCCGTGAACGAGACTTTCTTCACGAGCGGATGGCGCACCAGCACATCGCCGATCACCGAGCCCTTGCCGGGCAGCACACTCAAAATGCCCTTGGGCACGCCCGCTTCCTCGCAAATGCGTGCAAGCGCGAGCGAGACGAGCGGCGTGACTTCGGCGGGCTTGAGCACGACCGCGTTGCCGGCCGCGAGCGCGGGGGCGAGCTTCTGTGCATCGGAGGCGATCGGCGAATTCCACGGCGTGATTGCCGCGATCACGCCGATGGGCTCGTGCACACTCATCGTCAGATAGTCGCCGCGCGGCGGCGTGAGTTCGTCGTCGAGCGTTTCGAGGCAGGCCGCGAAGTAGCGGAACGTGTTGGCGGCGCTCGCCACCAGCACGCGCGTTTCGCCGACGGGCTTGCCGTTGTCGCGGCGCTGCAACTGCGCGAGCGCTTCATGACGCTGCATGATGAGGTCGGCGATGCGATAAAGCACCAGCGCGCGCAGATGCGGCTTCATCCCAGCCCATTCGCTGTTCTTCCACGCTGCGTGCGCTTTTTCGACCGCCTCGCTGGCGTCTTCGGCGCTCGCCGTCGAGACCTCCATGTTCACCGACTGGTCGGCGGGATAAAGGCTCGCAAAAGGCGCGGCGCGGCCCTGGCGCCACTCGCCGCCAATCAGGATATCGCCCGTCGGTACCAGATCGCGAACCAGGCTCGTATCGAATGGAGTCATGTCAGAGGTCTCTTTGTTTCAGTGCCAGCGATGCAGTGCATATGCACGCATCGCCGGTGATCGCTTCAAAATCGCTTCGTCAGATCACGCAGCGCGCGGCCCGGTTGCGCAGCGCGCGAATCGCGCTGTACGCGGTGAGCGCCGAGGTCTTCGGGTTATCGGGCAGCGGCTTGCCGCACATCTCCAGCGACATCTCGCCAAACGCGCCGCGCGCGACGATGCGGTGCACGTTGCGCTCGACGGCCGGATCGGCAATCAGGCGCACCGTGGTCTGGTCGAGGCCGAGGCCCGCAATCGCGATGGTGGCCGCCACGTTCGCGTTCTTCGGAAAGAGCCGCGCCGCTTCGCGCGCGCTGCCTTCGAAGATCACCTGCTCTCTCGTGAGCGCACGCAGATCGCAGACCTTTTCCGCCGGCGTATCGAGCCAGCCGAGCGGCGGCTTGCGGCCCGTGTACAGCACTTCGTCGAGGCCGCCGAGCTTCGCCGCCGAAAGCGCATCGATGCCGCCAATCGCGCCGGACAGCAGCGTGACCGTGGCGCCGCCTTCATCGGCGGCGAGCGAGAGGCGCTCGAGCAAGTCGACGTCGGAGAGCGCGCCGATCGAGTTCACCGCGCAGTCGGTGCCGCTTTGCAACAGCGGCACGACGTGATCGATCAGCGCCGCATGGCCCGCGCATTCGAGCGCGAACTGCGGCCTGGTCGAAAGCGCGTGCACCGACGACACCACTTCCACCGCGCCGTCCACCTGCTCGCGCACGGCGGCGGCGTGACTCTCAGGCACGATCACGTGCGAGACATGCACGAGCGGGTCCGCCGCGACTGCGCGATACACCGTCTGCCCGATCGCGCCGAAGCCGATCATTGCGATGTCGATGGGTGCGTGCATGTGGTTGGCCTTGTGATCAGGCATGTTGCGGCTCCTGCTTGCGCACCGGCGGGCCCGCAAACACCGTCTCGAAGCTGCCCACGGCCTTCATGTCCACTTCGAGCAGCACCGGGCCTTCGTAGGCCATGCCTTCGCTGATCACGCCGTCCGCTTCGTCGAGCGACGAAAGGCGGAAATGCTTGAGACCCAGGCTCGCGCAAAACTGCGAGAACTCCGGCTGGTGCAGATCGACGAACATGCGGCGGCCGCCGTACTGCGCGTCCTGAATGTTGCGGATCACGCCGTAGCACTGATCGTTCATCAGCACGATCATCACGTTGGCCTTTTCCTGCACGGCCGTCGCGAGTTCGCCCACATTCACCATCAGGCCGCCGTCGCCCACGAGGCACACGGTCTTCGCGGCGGCGTTCGCAAGCGCCGCGCCAATCGCCATCTGCATGCCTTGGCCGATACCGCCGCCGAGCGCGTGCACGCCCGCACGCGGCGAGAAGATCTTCAGCAGACGGTTGCCCCACGTGCTGTTCGAGATCGTGACGTCGCGCACCCAGTTATAGTCGCGGCCCACAGCGCGTTGCAGCGCTTCCACGAGGCGGCGATACGGACCGAGCCCCTTGGCCGTTTCCGACACGGCGATCTCGCGCGCTTCGGCCAGATCGGCGGAGAATTGCGGATCGACCTTGATGCGGTTTTCGAGGCGCGTCGCGAGCGCGTCCAGCACGCGGGCGGAATCGCCATGGACGAACAGCGCGTTGCGATAGCCGCGGTTGTCGGCGAGCGCGTCGGCGTCCACGCGATAAAGCGGCTGCGGCAGACCGAGCTTGTACTTGAGCGTTTCATTGCCGCGCAGGCGCGAACCCACCACGAGCATCGCATCGCAAGTCTTGTAGAAGCGCTCGACCGAAGGGCTCACGTTGAACGCGCCCAGCGTGGCCGGATGATCTTCGGGCAGCACGCCACGGCCCTGCACGCTCGTCACCACGCCAAAACCCAGCGCGACGAGACGCTCCACCGCAGCGCGCGCGTGACGCGTGCCGCCGCCGAGCCACAGCAGCGGACGCTTCGCCTTCGCGAGTTCGTTCGCCAGTTGCTCCACGCGCGCTTCGTCGTGCGTGAGCGTCGTGAGATGCGGAGCGCTCAGGTCGGCGGGCCATTCGGTCAGCGCGGCCTGAATGTCGATGGGGATCTCCACGCTCACCGGGCCGCTCGGCGCGGTTTGCGCGATGCGCACGGCTTCGCGGATGGTCGGCAGCGCCGTTTCGACCGAGCGCACGCGGAACGCGGCCTTCGAGATCGACTGGAGCATCGACAATTGATCGGGCGCCTCGTGAATATAGGCGAGGTCCTGATCGAGGTATTCGGTTTCGATCTGGCCGGTGATGTGCAGCACCGCGGTGCCTGCCGTGAGCGCTTCGACCATCGCGCCCGCTGCGTTGCCCGCCGCCGTGCCCGTGCTCGTGAACGCCACGCCGAGGCCGCCCGAGACGCGCGCCAGCCCGTCCGCCATATTGAGCGCGCCCGCTTCGCCGCGCGCACCCACATAGCGAATGTTGCCGCGACGGCCAATGGCGTCGAGAATCGGCATGTTATGAATCGAGATCACGCCGAAAGCGGTTTGGACTCCGCATTGTTCGAGGAAGGCAGCGATCAGTTCGCCGACGGTGGTTTGATTAGACATGACGTGCAACGCCTCCAGATACATCGATATGACTGCCCGTCGTATAGGACGACAGGGACGTGGCCAGATAAAACAGCGCCTGGGCCGCTTCTTCGGGACGGCCGAAGCGGCCGAGCGGAATATGTTTCTTGCGTGCGAGCTCGCGGGTCCAGTCTTCCCAGCTCTGACCGGCGGCCTGCGCCTCGCTGTCGGCTTCGTAGCGGCGGCGCCATTGGCCCGACTCCACGATGCCGATCAGAATCGAGTTCACGCGAATGTGCTCGGGCGCGAGTTCCACCGCGAGCGACTTGATGAGGCTGAGCACACCCGCGCGCGCCGAAGAGGTCGCCACCATGTGCGGCTCGGGCTGCAACGCAAGCAGCGAGTTCACGCAGACGATGGACGCGTTGCCCGCGCCGTTTCCATGCTTCGCCGCGTTGCGCAGCATCGGCAGAAACGCGCGCGTCGGGCGAATGATGCTGAAGTACTTGAGGTCCAGTTCTTCGCGCCAGGCTTCGTCGCTGGTATTGGCGAAGGTCGAGACGCGACCCTGGCCTGCGTTGTTCACGAGCATGTCGGCGCGGCCGAAACGCTTTTCGACTTCGCCGGCAAAAGCGGCAACGTCGTCAGCGTCGAGCACGTCGCAGCGCGCGGCCAGCAATTGCGCTTGCGGATGGCGCTCGCGCAGTTCGCGCTCGGCGCGTGCGAGGCGGTCGTTGTCGCGCCCGCAGATCGCGACCGCTGCGCCCGCGCGCAGAAAGAGTTCGGCGGCGGCGAGGCCGATGCCGGACGAACCGCCCGTCACCACCGCAACCTGGCCGGTCAAATCGAGTTGAATCATTTGATCCCCAATGCCTTCATATAAGGCGAGCTCTTGCCTCGCGACGCCTGCGGACGATAGTTCAGGCGTTTCGAGAGTTCATCGGCGGTGTGGCGCACGCGGTCGATCAGGCCGCCGTCGAGCAGTTGCGTGTCGATGCCGGGGCGCGGAATGGTCGTCGTCACCACGGCGGCGATGCGGCCCGTGTCGTTGCGCACCGGCGCCGAGACCACCGAAATACCGCGCTCGAACGACGACTCGCTCACGGCGTAGCCGCGCTCCGCGTCCTCGCGAATGCGCTCGTAGAGCGCTTCGACCGTTTCCGGCGTGGAGGGCGTATAGCGTTCGAGTTGGGGCTCCGGATAGAGCGCGCGCAGTTCTTCCAGCGTGAGATCGCCCATCAACACCTGGCCGTGCGTCGTGGCGTGCGCCGGGAGGCGCGTGCCGACGTTCACCTTCACCGAGCTGAAAATGGGCGCATGGCTTTGCGCCTTGGCGACGAACACGATGTCGCGTCCGTCACGAATCACGATATGCGAGGTCAGCCCGGTTGCGTCGCGCAGCGACTCGATCAGCGGCAGGCCGAGATCGGTCAGCTCGAGCGAGCTCAGATATTCGAAACCGAGGCGCAGCACGGCCACGCCCAGGCGATAGTTGCGGTCGCGGTCGGCGCGCTCGAGAAAGCCGAGCGATTCGAGTGTCTGCAACAGACGAAACACCGTGGTGCGCGGAATGCCGAGGCGCCGCGACAGTTCGGGCGCGTCGAGCACCGGCTCGCGCGGCGAGAATTCGGTCAGAATGCGCAGGCCCCGTTCCAGACCCGGCACGCGATAACTCGTGTCGTTGCGGTCTGCGTCGGCGTCGGGGGACGCGCTGGCGACGTCGGGTGTCATTCCTTAAGCTCCGTAGTACTTAATGTGCAAGGCAGAATGTATCGATCAGCGCGCTGTATGCATCAGGCCGCTCGATATACCCTGCGTGACCGGCGCGCGGCACGGTCTGGAACGGCGCCTGCGCAATTTGCGCAAGCCGCTCGCAGGCCGGCGGCGGCGTAATCGTGTCTTCGGCGCCCACGGCAACGGCCATCGGCACCTTGCCCACGCAGCGCGCGAGGTCGGCGGCGAGGTCGGCGTTCGCGAGCAGATGCGTGGCTTGTGCATAGCCGTGCGGCACGACGCGCGACATGTTCCAGCGCACCCAATCGCGCGCTTGCGCGCTGGCGTGCGGAGAGAGCATGTTGGCGCTGCGTTTTTCCGCGAGACCTTGCGGGCCGAGTTCGGCCAGCATCGCGAGGCGCGCGTCGCGCTTCTCTTCACGCACGGCGGCGTCGGCCGCGCCATAGCCACCGGCAGGCGAGAGCAGCAGCAAGCCGCTCACACGCGCCGGATAGGCGGCAGCGAAAGCGCCCGCGATGATCGCGCCCAGCGAATGCCCGACCAGCACGCAGCGCGCGATATCGAGCGCATCGAGCCAGTCGGCCAGCACGCGCGCATAGTCGGCGGCAACGGGCGACGCACTCGCCACCGGCGTGGAAGCGCCGTAACCGGGCGCATCCCACGCGAGCACGCGGCGCGAACGTCCTGACGCTTCACCCAGCGCTTCGAACTGCTGCACCCACGAAGCCGCACCGGAGCCAATGCCATGCAGGAGCACGAGCGGCAGTGCCGCTTGACCGCTTTCATCGATTGCCTCGCGATAGCTCACGCGCGCCTCGCCGGCCCGCACGTCGCGCAGCGCAAAGCGCGCGAGACGCGTTTCGAGCGCGGCGGCTGATGAGGCGGCAGTGTCGATCGCCTGGTTCATGACTTCGGTATCCGTTGCTGATTCGTGGGCCGGTTGCTTTACTGCGTCGTCTTACTTCGCTTCACGCTTGATCTTCGCGAGCGGCGAATCCGGCGGGTAAGTCGGCGTGATGGGCTTCGACGAACCAAGCATCACGCACATCAGCGCGTCTTCCTCGCCGATATTGATTTCCGTGCGGTACACGCCCGGCGGCACCGAGATCAGGTCGCGCTCGCCGAGCACGGCTTCCCACGTCTCGCCGTCCTTCTCGCAGATCACCTTCATCTTGCCGCGCAGCACGAAGAAAATTTCTTCGACGTCCATATGAATATGGCTCGGGCCGATGTTGCCGGCCGGGATCACCATGGTCGAGAACGTGAAGCCGCCAGCCGGCACGGTGTTGGTATCCTTCGCGACGCCGGTGCCGCCGGTGCCCACGTAGCGCATTTGCGCGCGGCGGTACTTCGGGTCGTAATCGGCCTGGAACTTCAGCGCATCCCAGTCGTAGCGGCGCGTTTCGTAGCGCGCCACGCGGCTGTTCATCCAGTCGTCAAAACTCGCTTCGGCGGGACGGTCCCACGACTTGCTCTCGATTTCGACATCGGCCATCGTTTTCTCCTTGGATTCCTGCAAACTCATCATCGACGTATTCAATTCATCACGAAGCCGCCGTTCACCGGCAGCAGTTGCCCGGTCACGAAACGTGCCGCGTCGGACAAGAGGAACAACACCGGGCCCGAGACATCCTCGGGCACCTGGGCGCGCTGCAATGCGCGCCCTTCGAGGTAATACGCATGGCGCTCGGCGGGCACGTAGGCCGTGGCTTCCACTTCGGTGAGGCCCGGCGCGATGGCGTTGACGGTAATGCCGTCCGCGCCGAATTCGCGTGCGAGCGAATGCGTCATGGCAATCACGGCGCCCTTGCTCGCCACGTAGGCGAGCAGTTTCGGCGCGCCCCATAGTGCGGTGTCCGAAGCGATATTGACGATGGCGCCACGGCCCGACTCGCGCAGCCAGCGCTGCGCCGCTGCGCACATGAGCCAGGTGCCGCGCACGTTCACGTCCATCACGGCGTCCCACGTTGCCACGCTGATTTCGTGCGCGAACTTGCCGCCCGAATTCGTGATGGCCGCGTTGTTGATGAGCGCGTCCACGCCGCCCATGCGTTGCGCGGCGCCATCGACGAATGCGGTAATGCTCTCGGGCTGCGCGAGATCGAGCGGTGCGAACGCCACGTCATGGCCGGCTGCCGCGAGCGACTTCGCCAGCGCTTCGCCCGCTTCGTGCAGCACGTCGCCGAAGCTCACGCGCGCGCCGGCCGCAGCCAGCGCGCTCACGAACGCCGCGCCCAAACCCCGCGCACCACCCGTGACGATCACGCGACGGCCGGCAAGCGTTGCCTGCGCCGCAAGTTTGGCGTCATGCATGGCTGTGTCCCGCGGGTTGCTCGGCGCCGCCCTGCTGGGCGCGCAATGCGTCGAGTTCGGCGAAGTGCTGCTGGGCACGCTGGCGCAGCATGCGGCGCACGCGTGTCATGCCCACATCGTGCTGATAGAGGAATTCGTGATCGCGCGCGTGCGGCGCCATGCTTTCCAGCACGTAGCGGTCTTGCTCGAGCACGTCCCAGTGCAGGCCTTCGAGGCGGTTGCGATACATGAAGCGCCATGCGTCGCGCTGCCAGCCCTGCACTTTGCGGGTGCGCCAGAAATAGACCTGGCAGTTATCGCCGTCCACAGGCACCGCGAAGCCGATGATGCCGAAGTTGCCACCCGGCCCGAACTTCTTCTTGTACGGAATCGCGAGGCGCATCCACAGGCAGCCGGTTTCGCCCAGTTCGACCCAGTCGAAGTTCACGTCGCGCTGGCCGACCTTCTCGAATATCAGCCCGCTCTCGGTCTTGCGCACACGCATGTCGGCCTGCTTGTCGCCTTCGGCCATCGAGTGCGACGTCGCGTGCAGATACGCGCCGTGCATCGGGTCCATCACGTTGTCGATGGCGTACTGGTAATTGCACTTCCAGTTGGACATGCACAGGAAGCTCGCATACTCGTCGCCCACGAGTTCTTCGGGCAGTTGCAGCGGCGCGGGTTCCTTGTGCGCTTCATCGCCGAACCACAGGAAGACCGCACCGGCATGCTCTTGCGCCGGATACGACTTCACGCACTTGGTGCCTTCGAGCGGGCAGGCCGAAACGGCCGGCACGTTCTGCACGGTGCCGCTGCCATCGACTTCGATGCCGTGATACCAGCAGGCCACGCGGTTGCCGAGATTCCAGCCGAGCGAAAGGCGCGCGCCACGGTGCGGGCAGCGGTCTTCGAGCGCGTGGACCTGGCCGTCCTGATCGCGCCACAGCACGATCTGCTCGCCAAGGCGCGTGATGCCGATGGGCGCGTTGCCCACTTGCCAGCTCGGCGCAACGGGATACCAGTAGTTTTTGATGCCGCGGTCGAGGTAGGCGCGAATCGGGTCGGCGCCGCCGGCGGCTTCAGGCGTGGGGGACGTCATGTGGGGTCTCCGTGTTCAGTGTTTCCGTAGTTCCGGGCGCTGGCTCAGTCGGCGAGCAGACGGAATTCGGCGGCGAGGCGCTCGGCATTCCAGGCCGCGCCTTCGGGCGTGCGAAAACCGATGCGGTTCAGGCCCGCCACCACTTCGTCGAGTTCGGTGGCGCCCGCTTCGAACACCTGTTCGAGCGCATCGCCGAAATCGTTCTCGTATTGCGTGGGTTCGGCCTTGCGCGTTTGCCAGACCAGGTTTTCGGTCTGGCCCGGCTGCTCGATCACACCCTTGCCGGCCACGTTGTTCGGTTGCGGCGCGAGCCAGGGCTTGAGCAACGGATTGAATTTCACGGGGACTTCTCGCATGTCATTCCACCTTGATCTGAATTTCTTCGCCGGCGAGCCGCACCGCGTACGTCTTCAGATCGCGGCCGCCGGGCTCCTTGAGGCATTTCCCGGTTGGGATATGGAACACGGCTTCGTGTAGCGGGCATTCGACGGTGTCACCGTCGACGAAGCCTTGCGTCAGCAACGCGTACGCATGAGGGCAGACGTTTTCGAGCGCATAGAGCGCGTCGCCCACCTTGTAGATGCCGATCTCCGTGCCGTCGAGCTTGTACTCGAGCGGCGCGTCGTCGGACAGATCGCCGGCATGTCCGGCGCAACGCCATTCTTCAGCCATTTCTCACCTTTCCCGATCAACTATGTTCCACATACGGAACATCAGTTCGTGTATGGTCAATTATAGGAACGTTCTGGCGGCGAGAAAACAGAAATTCACGGCTCCTGGGGAAAATACCGAGCGCATCTCTGAAAGGGACATGATTGACGTTGTCCACAGCTGTCCACGATCTCGCCCGGCTTGCCAAAACGCTTACGGTGCAGGCACTTACGCGCGTATCCCGCCAGTATCGGCGGGACCGCACCTGGGGGAACTACCGTCCCAAAAAAGTATTTCGACGTCGCACGAGAGTCACTATACTTCCAAAAACGTTCCATCCGCAGCACATCAAACCATATTTGGAACAAATAAGAACGCGAGTCGCTTCCAGAAGCACATCGCGCCATCTCGAGGAACTGGGTCGGCCGGACGATTACGCCGGCCTTTCGTCATACGATCAGGAGTACAAAGTTGAAACACTTCATTGCCGCGGGGTTGACGGGTATCTGCGCCGTCTCGTCTGCATGGGCGCAAAGCAGCGTCACGCTATATGGCAGTCTGGATGCGGGTGTGGCCTACATCAGCAACGTCGGGGGCCATTCGAAGTGGATGGAGGAGCAGGGCAATACGCAGCCCGACCGTTGGGGCCTGCGCGGCCAGGAAGATCTGGGCGGCGGCCTCAAGGCGATCTTCCAGCTCGAAAACGGTTTTTATGTGAACACGGGCGCGATGGCGAAGGCCAACACACTGTTCAATCGCCAGGCGTTCGTGGGTCTCGCCTCGAATCAGTTCGGCTCGCTCACGTTGGGCCATCAGACGCCATTTTCATTCGACGTGCTCGGCCCGTTCAGCACGGCGTACCTGGGGTCGAGCTGGTATGCCTTCCACCCCGGCAACATCGACGAACTCGCGGATACCGGCGTCGTGCCCTACGACAACTCGGTGAAATACCGCTCGCCCACCTGGTACGGCTTCACGGCGGGCGCGATGTTCGGCTTCGGCAACACCACGAACTTCTCGACCGGCCGCACGATGAGCTTTTCGCTTAGTTATGCGAATGGCCCGTTCAAGGCCGGCGCATCGTGGTCGAACGAGCACGATCGCACGGTGTCGATGGCCACCACCGGCATCGCGACCTTCCAGGGCCAGCCTTCGGCCACGTATCTGGCCGGCAAGGTGGAGAACATGGGCCTTGGCGCGTCGTATTCGTTCGGCAAGGTGCTCGTACACGGTCTCTATACGCGCACGAAGCTGGAGTCCAACGGCCACTCGGACACGTTCCAGAGCTACGACGCCGGCGCGAACTACCAGTTCTCGGCGTTCAACAGCGTCGTGGGCGGTGCGGCCACCTCCACGCTGGACGGCCGCCGCTGGACTCAGGTGATGATCGGCGACGTGTACTCGTTGTCGAAGCGCACGCAGGTCTATGTGAACGCGCTCTACGAGCACGCCAACTCGAACGCGCACGCCGCCTTCTTCACTGCGGGCGTGTCGAGCGGACGCAATCAGGCCATCGTGCTCACCGGCATCCACCATTCATTCTGATGGTCGTGTGCGCCGCGCATGACTGCGCGCGGCGCACATGGAAGCACAACGCAGCACAACGCAACACATCGAAGCGCGCGGGAAGAGATCGGTGCGTTTCAGAGCGCGTGAAAGCCGCGGCCGCGTGCGGCGGCGGCGGGCGCCTGCGCGGCCTGGGCCGCGGTGGGATCGCCGGGCACGGGGCGGTAATTGAGCCGCGTCGACAAGTCGAATGCCGCCGCGCACACCTCGGCCACGAGCGGCACGCGCTCGGCATCGCCGATGTCCGAGCGCGGCACCGTCGCCGTGAGCGCGGCCACGATGCGGCCCGACTGGTCGCGCACCGGCGCGGTCACCACCGAAATGCCGGTCTCGAACGACGCTTCGCTCACTGCATAGCCTTGCTCTGCGAACTCGCGCACGCGCGCATGGAGATCGACCACGGTCGCGGGCGTGCGGTCCGTATAGCGCTCGAGCTGCTTCTCGGGATAGAGCGCGCGCAATTCGGCGAGCGTGAGGTCGCCCATCAGCACCTGGCCGTGCACGGTGGCATGCGCGGGCAGGCGCGTGCCCACATGGACCTTCACGGAGCTGAACATCGGCTCGCGCGTCTGCGCCTTCGCCACGAACACCACGTCGCGCTCGTCGCGAATCAGCAGATGGGTGCTCAGGCCGGTCGCGTCGCGCAGGCGCTCCAGCACCGGTGTGCCGAAGTCGGTCAGTTCGAGCGAGCTCAGATATTCGAAGCCCAGGCGCAGCACCGCCACGCTGAGCCGGTACTGGCGGTCGCCGTTGGCGCGCTCGATGAAGCCGAGCGCTTCGAGGGTCTGCAAGAGACGAAACGTGGTCGTGCGCGGAATACCGATGCGCCGCGACAGTTCAGGCGCGCCCAGCACGGGTTCGCGCGCCGAGAATTCAGCGAGGATGCGCAGCCCGCGCTCGAGGCCCGGCACGAGATAGGTGGACGCGAGCGCACCCTCTTCCTCTACGCTGGTTTCCCCGCTGGTGTCCGCGCTGGTATCCGCGCTGGTATCCGCATTGGCGCCGGCCTGGGCGACATCGGCGTCGGGGTGCGTCTCCTCGGGCGGCAGCGCAGCGCGCTTGCCTGGCGCCGCGCCGCGGCGCGCGGTGCCTGTGGTGTTCTTTGTGGCCATTGTTGGCTTGAATCGGCGTGAGTCTGCTTGAAAGTCGGCTGGTATCGGATAAACCCCGGTCCTCCGGAGTTCATCCATCACTAATGGAGGCAATGATAGCGCGAAGCGCTCTTCCCGCCCTCCCCCTCAGCCGGCACGCCATCGGGTTCCGAATGCCGCCCGCGCGCCGCACCTGCACTACAATCCCCCACTTGCGCCCGCTTTGTGCACGCTCCGAGCGCGCTTTGTGCCCGCGAGCCCGCTTTGTGCCCGCTTCGCACCGCATTTGCGCGGGCCGCCTCCATAACGAACTCCGCCCCCATGCGCATCCTCCACACCTCAGACTGGCATCTGGGCCAGAACTTCATGGGCAAGAGCCGCCAGGCCGAGCATCAGCAGCTCATCGACTGGCTCATGGCCCAGGTCGATGCGCACGCCGTCGATGCCGTCCTGATTGCCGGCGACATCTTCGATACCGGCACGCCGCCCAGCTACGCGCGCGAACTGTATAGCCAGCTCGTCGTGCGCCTGCACACGGCCGGTGTAGCGCTGCTGCTGCTCGGCGGCAATCACGACTCCGTGGCGACACTGCGCGAAAGCAGCGCATTGCTGGAGCAGCTCTCGGCGCGCGTGGTGCCGGCCGCCGATGCGCCCGCGACGCAGGTGTGCGTACTACCGCTGCGGCCGCTGAAGTCACAGCACGGCGCGGACGCGGCACCCGGCTGCGTGGTGTGTGCGGTGCCCTTCATTCGCGCGCGCGACGTCATGCAGAGCGAATACGGCCAGAGCGCCGAGCAGAAGCAGCAATCATTGCAACTCGCGATTCAGGCCTACTATCAAGACGTTTATGCGGAGGCGGACGAGCAGCGCAACAAGTTGAGCGCGCAACTAGGCCGCAACGTGCCGCTCATCGCCACGGGCCATCTCACCACGGTGGGCGCGAGCGCAAGCGAATCGGTGCGCGAGATCTACGTGGGCGCGCTCGACGCGTTCCCCACGAGCGCGTTCCCGAGCGTGGACTATCTCGCGCTTGGGCATATCCACAGACCCCAGAAAGTGGGCGGTCACGAGCATATCCGCTATAGCGGATCGCCCATCGCGCTGAGCTTCGACGAGGCCGCGCAGCAAAAGGAAGTCTTGCTCGTCGATCTGGGCGAGACGGGTCTCGAAGCCGTTACGCCGCTGCCCGTGCCGGTATTTCAGCCGCTCGTTGCGCTGCGGGGCAATTTGAAGTCGCTGCCCGACACCTTCGCTCAAATCGCGCGCGACGCCACGCTGGAGCGGCCCGTCTGGCTCGAAGTGACAGTCGCCGAAGATGACTACCTGGCCGACCTCCCCGCGCGCATCCAGACGATGACCGAAGGTCTGCCGCTTGAAGTGCTGCGCATTCGCCGCGAGCGCGGCAACGCCGTGGCGCAGTTGTCGGGCGATGCCGGCGTCACGCTCGACGAACTCGATCCGCTCGACGTGTTCGCGCGCCGCCTCGCACACGAAGCCCTCGACGACGAGGTGCGCGCCGCGCTCACCGAGCGCTATAAGCGCGTGCTCGCCGCCACCGTGGAGGGCGAAGCATGAAGATCCGCAGTCTGCGCCTGAAGAACCTGAACTCGCTCAAGGGCGAGTGGCATATCGACTTCACGAAGCCGCCGTTCGCCGAGAACGGCCTGTTCGCCATCATCGGGCCCACGGGGGCCGGCAAGTCCACGCTGCTCGACGCGATCTGCCTCGCGCTCTATCACGAGACGCCGCGCCTGAAGACGGTTTCCGCGTCGGCGAACGAGATCATGACGCGCCATACCGCGGACTGCCTCGCGGAAGTGGTCTTCGAAGTGAAGGGCGAAGTCTATCGCGCGTTCTGGAGCCAGCGCCGCGCACGCGACAAGGTCGATGGCGCCTTGCAGGCGCCGCGCGTGGAACTGGCGAAAGTGGCTGATAGTGGCGGCGGTGGCGACAAGATCCTCACCACGCATATCAACGAGAAGCTCAAGCGCGTAACGGAAATCACGCGGCTCGATTTCCCGCGCTTCACGCGCTCGATGCTGCTCGCGCAAGGCGGCTTTGCGGCGTTCCTCAACGCCACCGCGAACGACCGCGCGGAATTGCTCGAGGAGCTCACCGGCACCGAAATCTACGGCGAGCTCTCGCGCAAGGTGTTCGAGCGCGCGGGCGAGGCGCGCGACGCGCTCAAGCACCTGCGCGCCAAGGCCGAAGGCATGGAACTGCTGAGCGCCGAGCAGCGCGCGGCGATGGAGCAGGAGATCGGCGCGTTCACGGGGCAGTTGACCACGCTCGCGGCGCAGGCAAAAACGCTGCATGCCCAGCGCCAATGGCGTCGCGATCTGGCGCAAGCCGAAACGGATGCGCAGTCGGGCGAGGCGCGCCTTGCCACGGCAACCGGCGCACTTGAAGCCGCCGCGCCCGAACTCGCGCGCCTCGCCGCAAGCGAGCCCGCTCAGGCGCTGCACCCCGCGTTTCAAGGCTTGCAGCAGACCGAGGCCGCATGGCGGCAATCCAGCGCGGACCTCGTTGCCTTGCGTCGCGAACGCACGGAGCGGCTCGCCGCGCAGCGGCGCGAATACGGCACGACCGCCGCGCTTGCGGCAAGCCTCGCACGCGACGCGCAAGCGCAACACGAAACGCTCGACGCCCAAAGGCAGCAACTCGATGCCTTTTGCCGGGCCAATGAAAATCTCGCGCAGCTTGGCGAGCGAATCGGCGCGTGGCGTCAGCAGTTCGAGCAGCGCCGGCGCATGCAAGCCGATGTTGCCGCGCGGGTGAAACAGCGCGCCGATCTGGAACGGCAACAAAGCGAGCAACGCACCCAACGCGAACGGCATGCCGCAACGCTCGCCGCCGCCGAGCGCGCCAAAGCCGAGTCCGATACCGCCCTGCAAACACAGCACGCCGCGCAGGAGCAGCGGCTCGCGGGCCAGACGCTCGCGCAACTGCGCGACGCATGGCAAGCCGGGCAAGCGGCATTCGCCGGCTGGCAGCAACTGGAAGCGGTAGCCGCGCGCCGTCGCGCGCTCGCCGAGGAAGCGCGCACGCTCGCGGCCAATCTGGCGCGCGTGGAGCACGATATCGGCGCTCAAGACGAAGCGCTCAAGACCTTGCAGCAGGCGCACGCGCAATGCCAGGCTCGCGCGGACGACAAGCAAAAGCTGCTCGAACAGGAACAGGTCATCCGCAGCCTCGCGCAGCATCGCGAGCAGTTGCGGCCAGGCGAGGCGTGCCCGCTCTGCGGCTCGCACGAGCACCCGGCGATCGAGGCGTATCGCGCACTCGATGTCTCGGCAACGCAAGCCGCTCTGCAAGCCATCCGCTCGCAATTGCAGGCTTCGGAGCGGCGTCTGCGCGAAGCCGTGGAGGCCTTGTCGGCGCTGCGCGCCACGCAGGCCCAGCAACGTGCGCAGCACGAGCGGCTTGCAACGCGCGTCGCCGAGGGCCGCGAAGAATGGGATGCGATCATCGCCACGCTCCCCGTGCAGTCCGCCATCGAAGACACCGACTGGCAGCGTCCGGAAGCAATCGCAGCCGCGCGCGACGCTGCGGGACGAACCGCGCAACAGATCAAGCAGCATCTGGACGCGGTCGAGCACGCGGAGCAAGCGCTTGCACGCGCACGCGAGGCGAACGGCCGTTGTTCCGACGCCTTGCAGGCGGCGCGCGCTCAGGCGGCGTTGCTGGAGCAGTCGCTCAACGGCATGCAGGCGCGTCTTGCCGAGGTCGCGCGTGAGCGCGACACGCTGCAAGCCGACCTCGAACGCGAAGCAAACACCTTGCTCGAAACGGTGCGCGCGGGCGGCTACGCGGTCAATGCCATTCCCGAGGACAGCACCGCGTGGCTGCAAGCGCGCGAAGCCGAATGGCGCACGTGGCAAGACACGCAACGCCGGCTGCAGGCACTCGAACAGGCGCTGGTGCGCCAGCGCGGGCAATGCGATGCCACCCAGGCACAAGCCCAGGCGTGGCGCGAGCGCTGCAAAGCCATCGGCGTGGAAACTTCGAAATCCGAATCAGTTGATCCGGCACGCAGCCAACCAACGGCTTCCCTGTTAGACGATATTGGCGATCTCACCGATAGCCCCGACGACGACGGCAACCCGGAAGCATTCGAAGCCGGCGTGGCGCGCGCCGAAGCACTCACGCGCGAGCTTGCCACGCTCGACGGCCAGCTCGCGCATCTCGAACGCACGCTTGCGCAGCAGCAGGTTGCATTCGACGCAGCCACGCAAACATGGCAAGCCGCGCTCGCCAGCAGCCCTTTCGCCGATCAGGCCGCCTTCCTCGCGGCGCTCTTGCCCGCCGACACGCGCAAGCAACTCCAGGCACTCAAGCAGCAACGCGAGCAGGAGCACCAGACCGCGGGCGCACTGCTGCAAGGCGCGCGCGAAAAACTCGCGCGCCTGCAAACGCAAGCGCTCACGGATGCAACGCTCGACGCACTGGACGCGCAACTCGAAGCGGTGGAAAAGGAAAGCGCGGCGCTCAACGAACGGCTAGGCCATCAGCGCGGGCTGCTCACGCGCGACGCACAGCAGCGCGAGAGCCAGCGCGCGCTGTTCGAGCAGATCGAAACGCAAACCCATGACGCCGATCTCTGGCAACGGCTCGATGCGCTGATTGGCTCCGCGAAAGGCGACAAATTCCGCCGCTTCGCGCAAGGGCTCACGCTCGACCATCTGCTCGCGCTCGCGAACCGCCATCTCGACCGCCTGCACGCGCGCTATCTCCTGCGCCGCAAGTCGACGGGCGAACTCGAACTGGAAATCGTCGACGGCTGGCAGGCGGACGCCACGCGCGACACGCGCACGCTCTCGGGCGGCGAGAGCTTTCTTGTGAGCCTCGCGCTGGCGCTCGCACTTTCGGATCTGGTGAGCCACAAGACCTCGATCGATTCGCTGTTCCTCGACGAAGGCTTCGGCACGCTCGACGGCGATACGCTGGAAATCGCGCTCGATGCGCTCGACACGCTCAATGCAAGCGGCAAGATGATTGGCGTGATCAGCCACGTCGACAGTCTCAAGGAGCGCATCGCCACGCAGATTCGCGTGGAAAAGGGCGGCGGCATCGGCCATTCGCGGCTGGTGATCTAGACAAGCGGACAACGCGGCGCGTGGTCCGTAGCGCGTTTCAAGTTGCCGCGCTTCAGCCCTGTTCTGCCTTGCGCGCGGCAATCTCGAGCATCTGCGCGCCAAGGTCGTCGCGCTCGCGCGCCACGAGCGCTTCGCCCGCGCCGCGTATGTCGCGCGCCTCCTTGTTCTGGCTGAGCTTGCGCTTGCCAACGAGACGCGTGATCTCGATCTCGATCCCGACGATTGCCTTGAGCATGGTGTCGATAAAATCCTGCGGCGCGTCGCCCATCTTCCAGGGTTGCGCCTCGTTCGCCTCGTGCGTGCGCGTGAGGCGTGCCACCACGCCACGCACGAATTTTTCGTCGTCGCGGATACGGATGCGCCCGTGCGCGTGCACCACCACATAATTCCAGGTGGGCACCTGGCGATGGGTTTCGTGCTTGCTCGGATACCAGGTGGGCGAAATATAGGCGTCGCCGGCGCGGAAGATGGCGAGCACCTCGTCGCCGTCGGCGACCGCCTGCCAAAGCGGATTCGCGCGCGCGACGTGCGCATGCAGCGTGCCGAGCGCGCCCTCATTGGCAAGGAGTTCGAACGGAATATGATTGGCGTCCAGGCCACTCGCGCCGTGCGTGACGAGCGTGCCGAACGGATGCTGCGCGATGAGCGCATGCAGGACTTCGGGGCGGGACTCGTCGAAATGGGCTGGGACGTACATGCTGGCTCCAGGTAGGGATGCGCGCTAACGGCGAACGGGTCGCGCGCCGCTGACAATAATTGGATTATTGTCGCGCCAAATCGACCCGGGCTGTAGAGCCAGCGCCGGGCATGGGCGGGGAACCAGCGGCGGCGTCCGTGGCCGCGCCGCTTTCAGACGGGCGTCCGCTCGCATTCGTGCGGCGCCCGCGAATCCGGCGATCTTACACGAACGCACGCGTGCGGCCCGGCGCGCGCCGGCACGCCTGGTCCACGCGGCGTCGGCGGCGCCTCAGCGCGCAAAGTACATATCGTGCAGCGCCTCGACATCCACCTCCTTCGCGCGCGCCGCGAACGTGACCTTGCCGCCCTGCATCAGATAGACCTGATCGGCGAGCCGCAGCGCCATATGGGTGTTCTGCTCGACCAGCACGATCGTGCGGCCCGCCGCCTTCAGCCGTTCGAGAATCGCGAACACCTCCTGCACCATCACGGGCGCGAGCCCGAGCGACGGCTCGTCGATCAGCATCAATTGCGGCGTGGACATCAGGCCGCGCCCGAGCGCAAGCATCTGTGCCTGGCCGCCCGAGAGCGTGCCCGCCGGCAGCGCGCGGCGCTCCTTGAGCAGCGGAAAGAGCGCGTAGACTTCTTCGAGCTGCCGGGCGGCCCCGGCGCGGCGCGTCTTCGCGAACGCGCCCAGCATGAGGTTTTCCTCGATCGACATGTCGCGGAAAATCATGCGGCCCTCGGGCACCATCGCTATGCCGCGCTGCGCCATGTCCCACGTGGGTACGCCCGCGAGCGCCGCACCCTCGAAAACGATCTGGCCGTGCTCGATCGGCACAAGCCCCATGATCGCGCGCAGCAGCGTGGTCTTGCCCGCGCCGTTCGGGCCCACAATGGTGGTCACCTCGCCGCTCGCCACGTTCAGCGTCACGTCCCAGAGCACGTTGATGGCGCCGTAGCCCGCGCGCACGTTGTTGATATCAAGCATGGGCGGCCTCCCCCGTATAGCTGCGCACCACTTCCGGATCGCGGAATACCTCGGTCGGCGGCCCATCGGCGATCAGCTTGCCGAAGTTGAGCACGGCCACGCGCCGGCACAGGTTCATCACCGTTTCGATATCGTGCTCGATGATCAGGATGCCTACGCTATAACGCTCGTGCACGTCGATCAGCGTTTTCATGAAGCGCCGCTTGGTTGCCGTCTCCAGCCCACCCAGCACCTCGTCGAGCAACAGCAGTTTCGGCCCCGTCGCCAGCGCCTTCGCCACTTCGAGCGCCTTGAGCTCCGTGAGCGCCAGTTCGGTGGCCGCGTTGCGCTGGGCCTTGCCCGCGAGCCCCAGAAAATCGAGGATTTCGTCGATGCGCGCTTCATCCACGTGGCCTGCGCCAAAGCGTTGCGAGACCACGAGGTTCTCGCGCACCGTGAGTTCGTGCATGGGCTGCGGCACTTGGAAGGTGCGCCCGATGCCCAGTCGCGCGCGACGGTATAGCGGCGTCTTGAGCAGGTCCACGCCCGCGAAGCGGATCGAGCCGCTGCTGGGGCGCACGAGCCCAGAAACCGCGTTGAAGAGCGTGGTCTTGCCCGCGCCATTGGGGCCCACGAGGCCCACCACGTCGTGCGTGCCGAGCGTGAGCGAGACGCCGCTTACCGCCGTGATGCCGCCAAAGCGTATCGACACGTCCTGCAATTGCAATTCGGCTTTCGCTTCAGCCTGCTGCATAGACACCTCGCCGGATACGTTTCAGTCGCAGCGCGGTCAAGCCTGCGGGACTCACGATGATCATCGCGATGAGCAGCATGCCCAGCACGATCTGATGGCCGGTGGGCAAGAGGCTCTTGAGCACGAGCTGATCGATCAGGTACACCGACACCGCGCCTACCAGCGGCCCGAGTATCGTGCGATAGCCGCCGCAGATCGCCGCGATGATGGGCACCACGGCCCAGCTCGCGTTGAATGCGTAATCGGGTTCGAGGAAGTTGATGTAGTGCGCGTTGAAGGCGCCCACGAGGCCCGTCATGAGCGCGGAGAGCATCAGCATCGCGAGCTTGAGCATCACGCTGTTCACGCCCACCACGCGCGTGGCGTCCTCCGATTCGTGCATCGCGCGCAGCGCGAGCCCCACGTGCGAGCCGCGTAGCTTCGCGTAGACCACGGCGAATACGAGCACGATAGTCAGGATGACCAGGTAGCCGCCGCTCTTGCTGCCGAAGTCGAAGCCCGCCACTTTCGGCAGCGAGGGAATGCTGGAGAGACCGCTCGCCCCGCCCGTGAGCCCCGACCATTCGGTGGCGACGATGCGAAAGATCTGCGCATAGGCGAGGATGGCCAGCGCGAAATACGGACCCTTCAGGCGCAATGCCGGCGCCATGGCGAACGAGGCGACCGCCGCGCCCACGCCGCCCGCCACGATGGCGGGAAACACGGGCCAACCCGCCTTCAGCGTAAGCAGCGCCGAGATGTACGAGCCCACGCCGAAGAACGCGCTATGCCCGAAGCTCACCATGCCGCCCAGGTTGCCGAGCAGCGCCCACGCGAGCGCGATACCCGCAATCGTGAGCGAGGCCACGGCCAGACTCATCAGATAGAGGTTGTGGCCCAGCACGAGCGGCACGCCCACATAGAGCACGGCCAGCGTTGCGGCCAGCGCGGCAAGACGCGACGCGGGCCACGCTGGGCGGCTCGCCTGCGGATTCAAGGTCGTCGTCATCGGCCTTACCCCCTTCTCTTCGCCACGCCGAACAGGCCGTTGGGCAGCACATACAGCACGATCAGAAACAGCACCATGCCGGCCAGCTCCTGCAAGGCGGAGCTCGCGAGCGTCACGGTTAGCGCTTCGGTAATGCCCAGCAGCATCGCGCCCGCCAGCACGCCCGGGATCGAGCCCACGCCCGCCAGTACAGTGATGATGAACGCCTTCACGGTAAGCGCCTCGCCAATCGCGGGCTGCACGGCGCTCGACGCGTAGATGGAAACACCGGCGCACGAAGCCAGCACGCCCGCCACGATGAACGACACCAGCTCGGTCTTGCGCGGATCGATGCCCATGAGGCGCGCGGCGTCGCGGTTGCTGGAAATGGCTCGCACGGCGCGCCCATACCACGAGCGCGAGAGCCACCACCAGAGCGCGAGCATCAGCACGACGCTGATGCCGAACGAGAGCACTTCGCTGCGCATCGAGAGCAGATCGCCGAGCATCACGCTGTCCTGCAACCAGGCGTTGCCGGTCGAGCGCACGTCGGCGCCCCAGCCCAGCAGCACGGCGTTGGTCAGCACGATGCCGATGCCGTAAGTGAGGATCAGCGAATTCAGCTCACGGTCGCTCTTGATGCGGCTCACCAGATACCACGCGGCCACAGCCGCCACGCACACCACCGGAATCGCCACGGGAATCGCGAACACGGGATTGAGGTTCAGGCGCGTCTCGAACGTGTAGGCGATATAGGCCGCCAGCAGCACGAGCTCGCCGTGCGCGAGATTGATGATGCGCATCGAACCGAACACAAGCGCGAGCCCGAGCGCGACCAGTGCATAGGCACCGCCCACGAGCACGCCCGAGTACAGCGATTGCAATATGAGTTCGGTCATCGCGACCTCCTCTTCCAGAACAACGATTGCGACGAATACAACAGATGCAGCGATGAACGCCGCACGCTCACCATGGCAACGCCGGATAGTTGAGCTTGCCAGTGGCGCGCTCCTTCGGCCACACGAGCACGATGCGATCGCCCTGGATCTGCGCCATGTTGTTGAGGAACGCCGGGTTGTCGCCATTGGCGGCGAAGCTCACCTTGCCGATGAGCGTGTCTTGCGGCTTCGCGCGCAGCTCGGCGGCAATGCCGTCCTTCTTGAGCGTGCCGGCGTCGGCGGCGCGCGCCATCGCGTTGAAGAGCAGCATCGACTGCACGAACGCGAATTCGGCCACGTAGTCGGGCTCTTTCTTGTACGCGGCCACATAGGCATCGACGAACGCCTTGCCTTGCGCGCTGCCGAACTGCGCCGGATGCGGCAGCATCGCGCAACCGATCACGTTGTTCACGAGGTCCGGGAAATCCGAAACCATCTTCGGCGTGACGACCGACCATGCGCCCATCACGGCCTTCAATTGCGGCTTGAGGACCTTGGCCGCGCGCAGGATGCCGATGTAGTCGTTTTCGTAGCCGAGCATCAGCATGACTTCGGGCTTGTCCTGCAGGCGGATCTTGTTCACGAGCGGCTTGAAGTCCGTCATGGTGGGCTCGAACGCGTGCACGGTCACCGTCACGCCCTGCGCGCGCAGTTTCGTGGAGACGTCGTTGCTCAGGTCGGTGGGCGCCTGCTTCGTCGAAACGACGATCGACACCGACTTCACGCCCATGGCATCGAGCTGCCCCACCACGGCCTTCGAATAACCCGATGCGGGTCCGATGCGGAAGAAGTGCTTGAGGCCGCGCGAAGTCATCGCGCTGTCCACCGCGCCAGAGGTGATGTAGACAAGGCCGGCTTTGTCGGCGGCCTCCGAGGCCGGGCTCACCGAATTCGAGCCGTAGCCGCCGGTAATCGCGAGCACGCCCTGCGAGGCGAGTTTCTCGACGGCGGAGACGGCCTTGGCCGGCTGCGCTTCGTCGTCGATCACGGTGAGCGCGACCTTGTGCTTGCCGTTGCCGCCGCCGTTGCCACCGCCGTTGCCACCGCCGTTGCCACGATTGAACATGTCGGCGGCCACCTTGATGCCTTCGAGTTGCGCATTGCCCGCGCGCGCCATCGAACCCGTGAGCGGCAACTCCACGCCCACCGGCAGCACGTCAGCGAACGCGGACGGCGTCGCGGCGAGCAGCGCGAGCGCACAGGCGCCGAGGTTGATCATCGCGCGCGTGAACGCACGCCCCTTGCTGCAATCAGCGTTGCGAGAAATGCCGAGGGACATCGAGTTCTCCAAACCGTCTTTTAAGGTGTTGTGGTGCACGCACCGCGCCTTCGTGGCGAGGGCACGCTTCGTGAGCTTCGTGAGCTTCATACGATTTGCACGCGGTGCGTCTTCGTGCGCGCTTCGCGTGCCGGGAAATTCAGGCGCGGCCTGAATCGCCGGGGCTCACCACGGCACGCCCGGATAGGTGGGCTTCGCGGTGGCGTACTGCGCAGGCCAGACGAGCGCGAGCTTGCCGTTCGCGGCGAACTGGCCCATGTGCGCGACGTAGTTCGGGTTGTCGCCGCGCGCATCGAAGCTCACTTTGCCGAGGAACGTGTCGTCGCGCTGCGTGGCGCGCAAGGTGTTGGCGAGGCCGCCCTTGTCGAGGGTGCCGGCCTTCTGCGCATTCGCGATGGCGTCGAAGAGCAATTGCGCGTAGACGAACGAGGTCTGCGACTGGTAGTTCGAGACGGTCTTGAAGAGCCGTTGATAAGTGTCCGAGAAGTCGCGCTGATCCGCCGAGCGGTAATCGGCCGGCGATGCCAGCACCGTCGCGCCATACACGTTAGGCACGAGGTCGGGGAAGGACTGCGCCATCTTCGGGCTCGCGAACGCCCACGGCGCGGCAATCGCCTTGAGCTCGGGCTTGAGCACGCGCGAGGCGCGCAGGATGCCCACGTAGTCGTTCTCATAGCCGAGCATCGCCATGGCATCGGGCTTGTCCTGCAGTTTCACCTTGTTGATGAGCGGCTTGAAGTCGCTGATCGACGGATCGTAGGCATGCAGGTAAGTCTTCACGCCCTTGGCCTTGAGCGCGGCGTCCAGTTGGCGCGCGAGGTCGCTGGTCGCGTCCTTCGTCGAATAGACGATGGCCACCGACTTCACGCCGAGCGTCTCGAACAGGCCCGCCATGCCCGACGTGTACCCGGGCGTATTGCTCACGCGGAAGAAGTTCTTGAGGCCGCGCGTGACCATGTCGTCGCTGGTGCCGCCCGAAGTCACGTAGACGAGACCCGCCTTGCTCGCGGCTTCCGAGGCCGGACCCGCGCAGTTCGAATTGGCCGCGCCCGCGATGGCCACCACGTGCTGCGAGGCAAGCTGCTCGACGGCCGCCACGGCCTTGGCGGGATTCGACTCGTCGTCGACGGTGACGAGCGTGATCTTGTCCTGCGGATGGCGCCGGTTGAACATGTCGGCGGCCACCTGAAGGCCGCGATACATCTCCGTGCCGGCCTGCGCGAGCGGCCCGGTGAGCGGTAGCTCGACGCCCACCTTCCACTCGGTCGCGTGGGCTGGCGTGGGTGCGCAGAGTCCGCCTGATGCGGCGAGTGCGGCGGCAAGCGCCATGGTTGCTACGCCGCCGCCCGCGCGATGGCGCGGCGAAAGCGCGGCACAGCGCGCCTGCGTGGCGCGCGGCTTCAATCGGGTCATGTCTCCTCCGTCGCCTCGTGGGCCTTTTGTATGAAGGTTTACAGCCTCGTTTTAGTTCGCATGTCGAATCATTCGCCAGCGAACCCGGCGGCCTGCCGCCAGGTCCCGCGCCAGCCAGACGAACTGTCTGCTGAAACGCCTGCTGCGCCCGGGTTTACCGCTTTTGAACAGGTGCCAGTGTGGTCGAGCGCCGCCACCCCAACAATTTGTTTTCGGAGAAGCCGGCGTTCGGCTCGGTGAAAGTCGGCAATTGCCCCTAGCCGCTGAAGTTGAACGGCACGGGGCCAACGCGCTGGATAGCTACGGGAAAACCCTCGACTGCGTTCGACGCTCACGCCCGGGATTCGCGAGTTGCCGCGAAATAATTGCAGATGCAACCAGTCTGCGAGTGTCGCCACGAGAAGCGCGGGTAAAGCCGTCGCCAATTCTGAAATGGATAAATGCGCAAATCGAAATAACCCGGAAACGACCCGGAAATACCCCTGCGCCCCTTGGCGTATACCCCGAAGATTCGGGCGCCTCGCGCGATTTCCCTTTGCGAATCAACGAAACCAGGCCTTATACAAAGTGCGAATCGCAGCAGCGCCGATTTTTTGAGGTTGCTTCGTCTTGACCGCGATCCTAGAATCGGGACGGACTTCAGCGGTGCTTGCGAGCCTGCACATCACACGCGCGTAAGCCTCCCGCAAGAAAAAAACATGGGGGAGACACACACATGGACGACATGCTGACCGCTTCGGCGCAAACCGTGCTCGCCGACCTCTGCACACCGCAATTCGTGCGCGGCGTGGAAGCGGCGCACAACCGCCGCGCGGGCCGCGAACTTTGGCGGCAACTCGAAGCACTCGGATTGCTGGACGCGCTCGTGCCCGAGGCACAGGGCGGCGCGGACTTGCCGCTCGCCGAGGCCGCAGGCGTGCTGTTCGCGTTCGGCCAGCACGCCTTGCCGCTGCCCGCCGCGCACACGATGCTCGCGCGCCATCTGCTGGCCGCCGCTCAGGTGGAGGCGCCGCGCGGCCCCATCGCGCTGGCGATTGCCGGCTCCACGCAAAACATGGCCTTCGTGCCCTATGGGCAAGTGGCCGACGCGATCGTGGTCGAGACTGCGGCGGGCACGTATCTCGTGTCGCTGGATACGGCTTGCGTGGAAAAGCATGGCGACGGGCTGGACGCCGCTGTGAGATTCGACACGCGCACGGCGCACGCGTTGCCCGCGCGCGGCATCGCCGAGTTGGGCGCGCTCGTGACCGCGGCCACAATGGCGGGCGCAATGCAGCGCGTGCTCGACATGACGACCGGCTATGTGAACGAGCGCCAGCAATCCGGTCGCTCACCCGGCAAACTCGAGGCCGTGCAGCAGCAGTTGAGCGTAATGGCCGGGCACGTCACGGCCACGCGCATGGCCGCGCAGATGGGCTGCGCCGCGCATCGCAGCGGCCAGCAGCGCCTCGCCAGCGCGATTGCCAAGGCGCGCGCGAGTCGAGCGGCGCCGCTCGTTGCGAATGGGGCGCATGGCGTCGTGGGCGCGATGGGTATCGCGGCGAAGTTCGACTTGCAGCTTTATACGCGGCGGCTGCATGCGCAGCGCCTGCAATATGGTTCGGAATCCTTCTGGGATGAGATTGTTGGGACGCGTGCGCTTGATCGATGGAATGGGGTAGCCGAAGGCGTGGCGGGCATTCTCGATGCGCTTGATGAGGCCGCGATGCCGTCGGCGTTCTCGCGTGCGCGACCAACGACGTTGCGGCACTAGCCGCCGGCTACGCGCGCGCCTTCGCGATCAACGCATTGATGTTCGTGGGAATGCGCGAGCCTTCGTAGGGCTGCGCCTATCACTGAACAGGCCGATCTGCATGTCGACAATTAGTAGCTCGCGACGCTTGGGATTTGCGCTTCCCGGCATCCCGATCACGGCCAGCATGAGTTGGCGCTTCAAGCCGCCTGTCTCGCTTCGAGGGCGTGCCACGACGGCGCGTGATCAATGCGCTGCAGAAAATCTTCGAGATTTCGCCTCGACAACGCGATCGTCGCCGCACTATCTAGCGGATGAAACAAAAAGACCGGTTCGTGCGCCAGGTCTTTGTCGATCACGAGGTGAATATTATGGGCATGGTCATTGACCAGAGCGAGTGGGCTCAACGATCCAGGCCGCACGCCAAGCTGATCGAAAAGGCGATCGGCCGAAGCGAACGACAGACGTTTGCTGTTCAGCGTTTTCGCAACTGCGGACAGGTCCAGCGATTTATGTGCGGTTGTGACGACGAGGTATAAGCTGCCTTGCTTGTCCTGTAGCAGAAGATTCTTGCAGCGAGCCCCATCGAGAGAAAGCTCGAGCGCCCCGGATTGCGCCATGTTGAGCACCTGCTCATGGCATTCGTATTCAAACGGCACGTCTTGCTGCTCGAGCAGCCTGAGCAGCCCGTCCCTTTGTATCATTTCCCATCCACTCCTGAATGTTGCCAAGGCCGGCCGTGACCTTGCGCGGCCGGCATGGAACCGGTCAACGCGGGTCAAAAACCGGGTACGAGGCCGTGTCGATTGCCGACAGGGTGTCCTCGCGCGACAACAGGCCAGATTCGTCGAGAATCTCCACGAGTGGCCGACCTTCCGCAACCGACTGGCGCGCCAGCTTGCTGACACGAGCGTATCCAAGTTTGGGCACGAGTGCCGTGGCCACAGCCATTGAATCCATCAGGTGTCGCTCATTGCATGCGACGTCTGCGGTGATGCCGGCAACACACTTCTGCGTGAACCTCTCGATGCCGTTGGTCAGCAGCATGATGCTGTCGAACACGCGGGACGCCACCACAGGCTCGAAGTGATTGATTTCGAGCTCGCCATACTGGACGGCCTGGGCCACCGTGACATCATTGCCGCAAACGGCGAAACTTAGCTGGATCATGGCCATCGGCAGCACAGGGTTCACCTTGCCCGGCATGATCGAAGAGCCTGCCTGCGCTTCGGGAAGGCGCAGTTCCCCCAGGCCACCGACGGGTCCGGAGGACAGAACCGTCAGGTCCGATGCAATCTTCGCGAGGGATACCGCGCAGGTGCGCAGTTCGCCCGAAACGCGCGAGAACACATCCATATTCTGCATCGCGTCGAACGGGTTTGCCGGCGCGACATAGTCGATGCCCGCAATGTCCGAGAGGTGCCTGTAGACCGCGGATCGGTATCCAGCGGGCGCACCAAAACCCGTACCAATCGCCGTACCACCGAGCGGCAGTGTCCGCAGTTTGTCGCGCACTGTCGTCAATTCTTCCGCCAGACGTCGTGCAAGCGAAGCGTAACCGCCGAAAACCTGACCGAGGCGCATCGGCTGCGCATCCTGCAGACAGGTACGACCGAGGTGGAGGACGTCGGCGAATTCGATGGCCTTCCCCTCGAACTGGATCGCCAGCTTTTCTACTTCCGCAATGAGCGGTCCGAGCATCGCGTACGTCGCAATCTTCAGTGCGGCAGGATACACATCATTCGTGGACTGCGAGCGGTTGACATGGTCGTTGGGATGGATCACCTCGTAAGAGCCTGGCGCATGGCCCAAAAGCTGCTGCGCCCGATTGGCGATCACCTCATTGAAGTTCATGTTCGTGGAGGTTCCACCCGAGCCCTCGAGCAGATCGACAATCAAGGAGTCACCAAACTTGCCTGCGATAATTTCCTGGCATGCCTGACTGATGGCATCGCATTGTTCCGGCGTGATGGCATCGGTGTCGCGGTTCGCGAGCGCCGCCGCCCATTTGCACTGAGCAAAGGCCACCGGGAACGCCGGATAGTGCGCGATGGTGAGCGGTGAAACCGTCAGATTGTCGACACCCCTTACCGAGTTGACGCCATACAATTTCTCACCCGGGATTTCAACTTCACCCACATAGTCGCGTTCCGTACGCGTTTCAGCTCTGGTTTGACTGTTCATTTGATTTCCTGCTTCCAAAATCGATGAGTTGTTCAAGTCCCTGACCGAGTGATTTTTTCACTCTTGGCAGGAACGACGTTTCGATAACTTCCGATGCGATATCGCACGCGTCCTCAAAAAAAGCGCTGTATTCGTCCCGACGCGCGACCAGATACAGCGACCGCTCAAGGCCCAGCCTGTCGACAACGTGGGTGGCCACCTGATTTGCATAAGCCGCCCCCTGAAGCAGACACATCGGCGAGGTCACGGCCCATCCGATGCCTTCGGCAACCATCGAAGTGAGCGCATCGGCGGTGTCAAGCTCTAGCCGGGTCGGGGCACGCGCTTCGATCCGTCGCAGATAACGCTCGATCTGCATGCCGACCTGTGATTTGCGGTTAAAGCGCACGATGGGCAAGGCATTGGCCAAGGCACGGATGTCCTCAACGGTTCGGATCGGTTTGCGAAAATCCCGTGGCGTGATGACGAGGTACTTCTCGGAGAAGAGCCGGAACCGGACAACGTCGTTGGCGTCAATCAGGGCGTCGCTCGTGACGATGAGATCCAGATCGCGTCGTAGCAGCGCCTCGCCTTGCTGCGGACTCAATCCCGTGCGGATGGACAGTTGCGAGACCTTTCCCAGCAGCCGCTTCGTAAAAACCGAGCCGCATGTGGCCGCGAACGAGTCAACCAGTCCGATGCGCAGATCAGGCTTGATTCCTCGCCCCGCTTCGACAACCTGAGCCTTCAGATTGGCGATTTCCTCGCTGAGTACCGCGCCGCGATTCCTCAACGCAATGCCGAACGGCGTCAACGCGAGGGGACGGGTCGTGCGATTGACCAGCACGACCCCCAGTTCGTCCTCCAGTTGGCGGATGATCTGCGAGACACCCGATTGGGAAATGCCCATGCGTGCGGCGGCCCCCGACATGCTGCCCTCCTCCGCGACTGCGACGAAGACCTGTACCGCGTACATATCGATTGGCTTGTTGGACGACACGATCGGCTCCCCCATAGTTTCGGTCAGCAGATGTTCCAGGCCTGCGCCAACGCGCATCGGACAGTTATACGCCGGGATTTCCGTTGCGATGAGCCGATGTGTGCAGACTCGCGTTCTGGCCACCATCCACCGCCGACTCGTTGCTGCCGTGACCGGAACTCATATCCGAAAGACTCTCTTTGCCGGTTTCCGGTGCGAACAAATGGCAGAACACGCCACCGAACACCAACACGGCCACGCACACACCGAGCGCGGCGTGAATACCAACCTGTTGCACGGCCACGGGCAGAAGAAACGTGCTGATTGCGGAACCGAACCGGCTGGAGGCCACGGCCAGCCCTACGCCCGATGCACGCAGATGAGTCGGGAAAAGCTCCGGCGGATAGACGAACTCGAGGTTCGCCGCGGCCGAGAGAATGCAGGCGAAGATGCCGAATGCGAGTATCGTGCCGAGCGGCCCGAATCCGGCGTAGGCGAGCACCGCAAGCCCGATCGCAGCAAGATAGAAGCTGCCAACGAGAAATGCGCGACGCGAGAGCCTGTCGGCAATCAGCAGTCCAAAAATTGCTCCGGCGAACAGCAGCACGTTATAAACGAGGCCACCGACAAAGCCATCCTTGACCTGCAAGGCTTGCAGTACCCTCGGCGAAAACGTCCCGAGCGCAAAGTACGGGATGACCTGGCACGTGTAGAACACGCAGCCGACCAGGGTGTTCTTTCTCCAGCGAGCCGAGAACAGTTCCGACCACGCACCACGATGTCGCTGGGGTGTGGCCGTCGGTGCGGGCAGAATGATCTGGGGTCCGAACTTTGCGCGGATGATCGCCAGTGCCTCGTTCTTCCGGCCGCGTTTCATCAGCCACATCGGCGACTCGGGTACGCCAAGGCGAAACGGCAGGATCAGCAGTGCCGGCAGCCCACTGGCGGCCAGCATGATCCGCCATGCGTCGGGGCCGATATCGCGAATGGCGAAGCCTGCGAGGTACGCACACACGTAACCCGCTGCCCATGCCGCTGCGAGAACACTCAGCAAACGGCCACGATAGCGGCGAGGAGCAAACTCCGTGACAAGCGATTTGCTCACGACATAGTCGGCGCCGAGAATGAGCCCCAGCAGTACGCGCAACACCAGCAGTTGGGTTGGCGAAGTCACGAAATATTGCGCCGCGGATATCGCCGCAAAGAGCAGCATGTCGAAGGCGAAGATGGTGCGTCGGCCATAGCGGTCCGCCACGGGACCGGCAAACATGCTTCCGAAAAAGAGGCCGGCAAGTGACGCCGCACCGAGCGCCCCCATCCAGACCGCGTTCAGGTGAAGGGCCCCGGCAGCCATGCTCACGGCGATTCCGATAATGCCCAGCACGAAGCCGTCGCTGAACTGTCCACCTGTACCGCTGAACGCCACGCGCAAGTGGAAACCGCGCAGCGGAACATCCTCCATCAATATCTGAGTGCTCACTTTCGTCTCCTGAACCCTGGTTATCGGCGAGGCGCCTGCGTGCGCCTTCAGAAACCAGTGTAGGGAGTCAGATTCAAGAAAACAGCATATCCAATGGCAGTATCAGCAACTCTAATAGTATGTCACGCGATGGCTGAAGTAGAGCAACGCAAAGTACGCCAATCAGATCGATGCAAGAACTGCAACGGTTCCCGCGCAGGAATGCTCGTCGAACTTCGCAAGAAATTCCCGAGGATTGGCAGTTCCGGTCTTTCGGAGCGGCACGCGACGCGACGGCGATTTCACAGCACCGTCGCGCCCGAACGAATCGTTGCTCCACCGGCCCTCAGCCGGCGGAACCGATTCAAAACTCGTGAAGCATTGCCTGAATAGTCGACGGATCTTTGGTTACCGTAAGCGCGAGCATCAGGAGAATGCGGGCCTTCTGGGGGTTCAAATCGTCACCGAGAAGACCCACGTAGGCTGGATCTTCCGGTATGAATCCGCCCCCAGTACGAGAGGAGCGCACCACAATCACCCTCCTGGAAATCGCTTTCTTGATCGAGGGAAGGGTAAGAAGCGATTCGCTGCCCGCTCCAACGCCCGCGACGACAATGCCCTTTGCGCCGTGCGCAACTGCGGCGTCATACATGAATCCGCCGTCGTTCTGGTAGCCGTAGACAATATCGACTTCCGGCAATGAATCGAGCTTCGACACGTCAAATGGCGTCGATGTGGTGTGTTGCTTCAACACGGACGTCTCGAAGTGAGGCACCTCGTCCACCAGGGTGCCCAGGTAGCCTTCGTCGTTTCCCTTGAACGTATCCAGCGTGGTGCCATTGGTCTTCGTGGTGAAGCGTGCCGAGCCGATCCGGTCGTTCAGCACGATCATCACGCCGCGGCCACGCGCCTGCGGCGAGGCGGCAACCGTGACGGCCTGCAGGAGGTTGCTCGGGCCATCGGCGCTGATGGCCGTCGACGGTCGCATCGAACCGGTCACTACCACGGGTTTGTCGCTCTTGACGACAAGATCAAGGAAATACGCGGTTTCCTCGAGAGTATCGGTGCCGTGGGTCACCACGACACCTGCGATATCCGGTTGAGCCAGAAGTTGATTCACGCGCCTGGCCAGTTTCAGGAGGATATCGTTCGTGATGTTCTCGCTTCCGACATTCGAAATCTGTTCACCGGATACCTGTGCAATCTTGCCCAGTGAGGGTACCGATTTGAGAAGCGCATCAGCCGTCAGTACACCTGGCTTGTAGCCCGTTGTTTGCGTCTCACTCCCAGCGGTACCTGCGATCGTGCCGCCGGTTGCCAGTACCGCAACATGAGGCAACTCCCCGGGAGATGTGGATTGCGCGACGGCCGGGGCCGCTGAAAACAGGCAGAGCGCAAGACCGGCTAAAAGCCGGCGTAAGTAGTTGCTCATATGAGCATGGTTGTCTCTCACGGGATGTCTCCAGATTGGAAGAGTGAAACGCTGGATAGCCATCTAGACTGGCGTATCGCTGAAGACGAGTGTAGTGACACATTCAAAAAATCAAATCAGGCGAGCGGTATCATTAGATAAACTAATAGTGTGGTGTACGGAAGATGAAGGTGTGCGCATTCATGGCGGCTGAGAAGCGCCCAACCAACCACCGCCTTCGTACAGGAATTCATCGCTCATATGCTCTCCTTTTTGTGAGCGTCCGGACGCACCGCTTAGCGCGGCTGCATGCGAATCGCGCCGTCGAGGCGAATCGTTTCGCCGTTGAGCATGGGGTTCTCGAGAATGTGCAGCGCGAGCGAGGCAAACTCGTCGGATTCGCCCAGGCGCGGCGGGAACGGCACCATCTTGCCGAGCGAAGCGCGAATCTCTTCGGGCAGGCGCGCGAGCAGCGGTGTGTCGAACAAGCCCGGCGCGATGGTGCACACGCGGATGCCCTTGCTCGCGAGATCGCGCGCGGCCACGAGCGTCATGCCCACCACGCCCGCTTTCGACGACGCATACGGCACCTGGCCGATCTGCCCTTCGTAGGCGGCCACCGATGCGGTCAGCACACACGCGCCGCGCTCGCCGCCCGCGTTGGGCTCGTTGCGCGCCATGGCCGCCGCCGCGAGCCGCAGCGCGTTGAAGGTGCCGATAAGGTTCACTCGCACCACGTCTTCATAGGCCTGAAGCGAGCCCGGTGAGCCGTCTTTCTCGATCACGCGCACCGCGCCGCCACGGCCCGCGCAGTGCACGAGCGCGCGCAACGCGCCGCGCTGCGTGGCCGCGTCGAACACGGCCGTCATGTCCGCTTCGCTGGTGACGTCGGCGGCCACGAAGCTCGCCGCCGGGCCCAATTCGTCGGCCACTGCCTCGCCGCGCGAGCCAGCGAGATCGGCGATCACGACCTGCGCGCCCTTCTCCAACAGTTGCTTCGCGCTCGCGAGGCCCAGGCCCGATGCGCCGCCCGTCACCACTGCTACCGCTCCCTTCAGTTCCATGTCGTTTCTCCAGTCGACCGGAGTTGCTCCGGTCCCATGCAAAGCTGTCTTGTTGTCAGGGTCTGTTCACAGGCGCTCGATGAGCGTCGCGTTGGCCATGCCGCCCGCCTCGCACATCGTCTGCAAGCCATAGCGGCCGCCGCTGCGTTCGAGTGCGTTGAGCATCGTCGTCATGAGGCGCGCACCGGAGGCGCCCAGCGGGTGCCCCAGCGCAATCGCACCGCCCGCGGGGTTCAGGCGCGAGGCGTCCGCGCCCAGCGCCTTTTGCCACGCGAGCGGCACCGAGGCGAACGCCTCATTTACTTCGAAATGCGAAATATCGCCGATCGAGAGGCCGACCTTCTTCAGCAGGCGCTCGGTGGCGGGAATGGGCGCGGTGAGCATCATCAGCGGATCGTCGCCGCACACGTCGAACGAGACGATGCGCGCGCGCGGCTTGAGGCGCAGTTGCGCGGCCCTCTGCTCGCTCATCACGAGCAGCGCCGCCGCGCCGTCCGAGATCTGCGAGGCGTTGCCCGCTGTCACGTTGAAGCGGAGGCCCGGAAAGCGCTCGGCCAGCGCGGCGTCCTCGAACGAAGGCGCGAGGCCCGCGAGGCGCTCGACCGTGGTGCCCGCGCGGATAGTTTCGTCGGTGTCGACGCGGCGCGTGCCACTTTCGCCCCGCATTTCGCCCTGCATTTCGCCTGGAACTTCGATCGGCACGATCTCGCGTGCGAACTGACCTGCTGCGCGCGCCGCGTCGGCGCGGCGGTGCGACTCGGCGGCATACGCGTCCAGTTGCTCGCGCGTGAGCGCCCACTTCTGCGCGACCAGATCGGCGCTCACGCCCTGGCCCACGAGCCCCTGCGCATAACGCGCATGAAAGCGCGCGCCATACGGGTCGCGGCCGATGCGCGACGAGCCCATCGGCACGCGGCTCATCGACTCCACGCCGCCCGCGATGACGATCTCGTTGACGCCCGCCATGATGGCCTGCGCCGCGAAATGCACGGCCTGCTGGCTCGAGCCGCACTTGCGCTCGACCGTGGTGGACGGCACGTGTTGCGGAAAGCCCGCCGCCAGCCAGGCGACGCGGCCCGGCGTGGACGCCTGCTCGCCCACCTGACTCACGCAGCCGATGATGACGTCGTCCACGGTGCCGGGGTCGAGGTCGTTGCGCTCGACGAGTTGCCGGAGCACCTGCGAAAGCAGGTCGGCCGGATGCAGGTCGACGAAGGCGCCACCCGCCTTGGTCCGGCCCATGGGACTGCGCACTGCGTCGACGATTACCGCGCTCTGGATCATGGTTCGCTCGATGGTTGGTGTAGGGAAAACCGGTGGCGGCGCGACTTCAGCGAAGCCAAAAACCCGCACACCATGGATAAAAATGAATCTCACGAATCAAAATACACCATGCCGTCTCGAAAATTCAATAGTTGTTAACATTTTTCGATCCACTAAGATCATTTTTGTTGATTTATTGGGTGCAATCCGCAACACTGGGGCCATGATTCGAGCCTGAGAGACCGAATTTCGGACGCAGCAGCACCTCCAGGCGCCTTCCGAGGTGCAGCAAATCGTCGCTGTTGCAAAAAATGAGCCAGTCGTCTTGAAAAATTGTTCCAGCCCACAGGTGAAAGCTAGAATGCCGGGTTTGCCGCCTGGCGGGCCGCGCTCGCCCCAATCCGGCCTGCTGCGCCCTCACCCTCGAAGAAGGAACCCGAAATGACCGACATGGCCACCCCACGCACCGACGATGCCGCCGAATCGCCGTCGGATTCGACGCTCGTGAGCGCGCTCGCGCGCGGCGTCCGGATCCTGCAATGTTTTTCGATGGGGGCCTCGGAGCTCTCCGCACGCGAGCTGGTTGAGCGCACCGGGCTGCCCAAGCCCACAGCGCTGCGGCTCATCAACACGCTGTGCGAGTTCGGCCTGTTGCGCTACTCGGAGCGCATTTCGAAGTACGTGCTCGGCACGGAGATGCTGAGCCTCGCCGCGCCCGCGCTCGGCCGCATGACGATCCGCCAGCTCGCGCGGCCGATGATGCAGGAGCTGGCCGACTACTGTCAGGGCCAGGTGACGCTCGCGGTGGGTTACCGCCTGAACCTCGCCTATACCGAGGTGATTCAGGGCATGGGAAGCGCCGTGTACCGCTCGGAGATCGGCACGCGGCTTTCGCTCTCGCGCACGGCTTCGGGCCGCGCGTATCTGTGGACCCTGCCTGCGTCAGAGCGCGAGCACTATCTACAGGAGACGCTCACGCGCGACCCCGTCAAGGGCGAACTGCTCGCGCAGCGCCTCGCACAGGCGCAGCAGGAGTTGCGCGACTACGGCTGCACCGTCTCGCACGGCGACATGCAGCGCGAAATTCACTCGGTGGCGATTCCGCTCGCTTCGCCCATCGACGACGAGTACTGGGTTTTCAGTTGTTCCATTGCGGTATTCAACATCAGCGGCAACCAGTTGACCGACGACATCGCCCCTCGGCTGATGTCGCTGGTCAGGCGCGTGGAGGCAGCGCTCGGCAGTGTGACTGGCGCCGCACACGATATGGAGACGAGACCGTGGAGCGTGTCCGCGAACTAGCACTCGCAGCACCCGGCAAAGCAGCCCTGCGCTTTGCCGGCACCAATGAGGTCCTCACTTACGCAGCACTGAACGAACGCGCGGAGCGCGCCGCGCACTGGCTGATTGGCCTTGGCCTGCAACCCGGCGACGGCATCGCGCTGCTGTTCCAGAATCACCCCGCGCTTGCCGTGCTCGCCGTTGGCGCCGAACGCGCGGGGCTCTATTACACTCCCATCAGCATCCAGTTGAAGACGCGCGAGATCGCCCATGTCCTCAAGGACTGCGGCGCGCGCGTGCTGATCGTCTCGCAGGCGATGGGCGAACTCGCACAGTCGCTCGTGGCCGAGGGCGCCACGCAAGGCATCGCATGCTTCATGGCGGCAACGGCCGACACCAGGGATTGCGTCCCGCCGCCCGGCTTCTCGTCGTTCGACGATGCGCTCGCTCGCGTCGATACCCACTCGCCCCTGCCCGCCTGCGCCCAGGGCCGCGATTTTCTCTACTCATCGGGCACGACGGGCCTGCCCAAGGGCATCCTCAAGCCGCTCGTGCCATGGGAGCGGCGCGCGATCGACGACACCGAAATGGCCTCGTGGCGCAAGAGCTTCGGATTTGATCAGGACTCCGTCTATTTGAGCACCGCGCCGCTCTATCACGCCGCGCCGCTGCGCTACCTCATACGCGCGCTGCGCGTGGGTTGCAGCACTATCGTGCTGCGCAAGTTCGATCCCGAGGCCGCGCTCGACGCCATCGAGCGCCATCGGGTCACGCACAGCCAGTGGGTGCCGACGATGTTCATCCGCATGCTCAACCTGCCCGAAGCGGTGCGCAGGCGCTATGACGTGAGCAGCCTGAAGGTGGCGATCCACGCTGCGGCGCCGTGCCCGCCGCTTGTCAAGGAGCAGATGATCGACTGGTTCGGCCCGGTGATCTACGAGTATTACGCGGGCTCGGAAGGTGTGGGGCTGACTGCAATCGGGCCCGAAGAATGGCTCGGGCATCGCGGCTCGGTGGGGCAGGCGAAGTTTGGCGCGCTGCATATCGTCGACGACGAAGATTGCGATCTGCCCGTGGGCGAAGTTGGCCGCATATTCTTCGAGGGCGGCCCCTCGTTCGAGTATCACAACGATCCGGCGAAGACCCAAAGCGCCTTCAACCGGCACGGCTGGGCGACCTATGGCGACATCGGTCATGTGGATGCCGAAGGCTATCTGTATTTGAGCGACCGGCGCGCCGATCTCATCATCAGCGGTGGCGTGAATGTCTATCCGCAGGAGATCGAGAACGTGCTTGCGGAGCATCCGGCTGTGGCTGATGTCGCGGTGATTGGCGTGCCGCATGCTGAGTTTGGTGAAGCTGTGAAGGCTATCGTGCAGTTGCGCGAGCGCGATGCTGCAAGTCCCGAACTTGCTGATGCGTTGCTGGCGTTTTGTCGCGAGCGGCTCTCGCATATCAAGGTGCCGCGTTCGGTGGATTTTGAGGATGCGCTGCCGCGGCATGATAACGGTAAGTTGCTGCGGCGGCTTTTGAAGGAGCGTTATTTGGATGGGGTGTATTGAATTTTTTTTGTGGCCCTTGGCGGTAGATCGCGTTTCCTTGTATTCGTGTCGGTCTATTAGCGTTGCCCCTGTGCGGGGCGGCACCTACTTTTCTTTGCAGCCGCAAAGAAAAGTAGGCAAAAGAAAGCGGCTCAAACCGCTAGTGTGACGCCGTCCACCTCTTGCCTGTGATCGAAGTGGTTCCGGGGCATCCGTCACCTCGCACCTTCAAACTGAGTGACAAAGGACTCATTCATCCCGCTGCTCGCTACGCGCGCAGCGGTCGGGTATGCGAGGGAAACCGTGAGTACTCCATGGGTAAGCGAATGCACATGCACCCCACTGGTTTTGGGTTATGCCCCACGGGGCGCGTAGCGCCGCCGGAGGGATGAGCCCTTGGTCACTCTGTTGTACGGCGCATGGTGACAGACGCTCCGGAACCGCTCCGATTAACGGCAAGAGGTGGACGGCGTCACACTGGCGGTTTGAGCGGCTTTCTTTTGCCTACTTTTCTTTGCCGCTGCAAAGAAAAGTAGGTGCCGCCCCGCACAGGGGCAACACTAATAGACCGACACGAAAACAAGGAAACGCGAAAGGAAACGCAAACAAAACACCAAGCACCCCAAAAACACATCAGAACCCCTAACTACCTAACAAAAACCGTAAACAAACCCCATGCGCACTATATTCCGCGAAGATCACGAGCTTTTCCGCGAGCAAGCCCGCCGCTTCATCGAGCGCGAGATCGCGCCATTTCACCAGCAATGGGAACGCGAAGGCATCGTCCCGAAATCAGTCTGGCTGCGCGCCGGAGCCGAAGGCCTGCTGTGCTGCACGATTCCCGAGGAATACGGCGGTGGCGGCGGCGACTTCGGCCATGCTGCGATCCTGATCGAAGAGCTTGCGCGTGTGAACGCGAGCGGCATTGGCTTCCCGCTGCACTCGGACATCGTCGCGCCCTATATCCACGCCTACGGCACCGAGAAGCAAAAGCGCGAGTGGTTGCCCAAGCTCGCGCGCGGCGAGCATATCGGCGCAATCGCGATGACGGAGCCCGGCACCGGCAGCGACCTGAAGTCGGTGCGCACGATGGCGCGGCGCGAGGGCAACGACTATGTCATCAACGGCCAAAAGACCTTCATCACAAACGGCCAGAACGCGAGCCTCGTGATCGTGGTCTGCAAGACCGCTCCGGAACTCGGCTCGAAAGGCGTCTCGCTGTTCGTGGTGGAAGAAGGCACACCCGGTTTCAGCAAGGGCCGCAAGCTCGAAAAAATCGGCCTGCGCGCGCAAGACACTTCAGAGCTTTTTTTCGAGGACGTGCGCGTTTCGGTAACACAACGGCTCGGCGACGAAAACGCGGGCTTCTCGTATCTCATGCGCGAGCTCGCGCAAGAGCGGCTCGTAATCGCCGTGCGCGCCGCCGCGTCGATCGAAGGGATGCTCGAGCGCACGATCCAGTACACGCGCGGTCGCAAGGTGTTCGGCCAGGCAATCTTCGATTTCCAGAACGCGCGCTTCAAGCTCGCGCACGCGCGCGCGAAGGCCGAGATGGTGCGCATCTATGTGGACGACTGCATCGCGCGGCACCTGCGCCGCGAGCTTTCGCCTTCGGACGCGGCCATGGCCAAGCTCAACGCCACCGAATTGCAGAACCAGTTGCTCGACGAGTTCCTGCAGCTGCACGGCGGCTACGGCTATATGTCGGAGTACGTAGTAGGCACCGCCTGGGTGGATGCGCGCGTGATGCGCATTTACGGCGGCACCGACGAGATCATGAAGGAAATCATCGCGCGCACACTGTGACGGCGCGAGAACGCGGCAAGAACATATCTGGGAGACGCAAGACATGGTTCAACCGCTGCAAGGCGTAACGGTCGTGGAATTTGCGGGCCTCGGGCCCGCGCCGTTCTGCGGCATGCTGCTCGCGCAAATGGGTGCGCGCGTGATCCGCATCGGCCGCGCGGGCGAGGCGCCGCCACCCGCGCACGATCCGCTCTCGCGCGCACGCGAGCACGTGGCGCTCGATTTGAAACGCGCTGAAGATGTTGCGCGCGCACTCGATTTGATCGCCGATGCCGATGCGCTCATCGAAGGCTTTCGCCCCGGCGTGATGGAGCGCCTGGGCCTCGGTCCGGCCGCGTGCCGCGCGCGACGGCCCGCGCTCGTCTATGGCCGCATGACCGGCTGGGGCCAGACCGGGCCGCTCGCGCACACGGCGGGCCACGACATCAACTACATCGCGATCTCGGGCGCGCTGCACACCGTGGGCGCGGCGGGCGGCGACCCCGTGGTGCCGCTCAATCTGGTGGGCGACTTCGGCGGCGGCGGCATGGTGCTCGCGTTCGGCGTGATCGCGGCGCTGCTGCGTGCGCGCACGACAGGCGTTGGCTGCGTGGTGGACGCCGCGATGACCGACGGCGCAGCCATGCTGATGAGCATGATGTACGGCTTTCGCGCGGCGGGCCACTGGAGCGACGCGCGCGGCACGAATCTGCTCGACGGCGGCGCGCCGTTCTATCGCACGTATCGTTGCGCGGACGGCGGCTGGATCGCCGTGGGCTGCATTGAGCCGCCGTTTTACGCGGCGTTCATGAAGGGCATCGGCGCGGAAGATCTGCTGGAGCTGCCGCAGCGCGACAAGGCGCATTGGCCGTTGATCGCCGGGCGCATCGCGCAGGCCGTGGCCACGCGCACGCGTGACGAATGGATCGTGCTATTCGAAGGCAGCGACGCCTGTGTCTCGCCGGTGCTGGGGCTCGCCGAGGCGCCCCATCATCCGCACAATGTCGCGCGCGGTGCGTTCGCTCAGGAGCACGGCGCGTGGCAGCCGCAATGCGCGCCGCGCTTCACGGCCTTCGATTGAATCGCGCGCGCTGGAAGCGGGCCCAGCCAGGCGCCGCATGCAGCGTCAGGCCGCCGCCGGTATCCGCGCCGCTTCAACCCGTCCGCGCAGCAACGGTATCGCGAAGTCCATGAACGCGCGCAGCTTGAGCGGCAACGGCGCCTGCCCGCCGTGCACGAGGCTGACGGGCCACGGCGGCGGCTCGAACCCATCGAGCACCACGGCAAGCCGCTTCTCGCGCACCGCCTGCGCGACCTGATACGACAGCACGCGCGTGAGTCCCACGCCTTGCAGCGCGGCGTCGATCGCGGCATCGGCGGTATTCACCGCGAGCCGCGAATGGACCGGCTGCACCACGTCGCTCTTGCCTGCGCGGAAGGTCCACGTGCGCCCCTCGACGCCTTCGAACGTCACGCAGCGGTGGCCGGCCAGATCGCGCGGCGCAGCAGGCACGCCATGCGCTGCCAGGTACGCGGGGCTCGCGCACACCACGCGGCGAATCGCGCCCACACCCACCGCCACCAGTTCGCTATCGGGCAACGCACCGATGCGAACGGCGGCATCCACGTGCTCCTCCATCAGATTGACCACGCGGTCCGCCAGCACGAGACGCACGTCGATCTCGGGATACTGCGCAAGGAATGCATTGACGACGGGCAGCACATGCAGCCGTCCGAACACCACGGGCGCCGTGAGCGAAAGCGTGCCTCGCGCCGTGGTGTATTCGCCGGTTGCCGCGCGCTCGGCCTCGCCCACTTCCTCCAGGATGCGCCGGCAGGCAGCCACATAGGACGCGCCCGCCTCGGTCAGCGCGAGTTGGCGCGTGGTGCGCTTGAGCAGCCGCGTCTTCAGATGCGTCTCGAGCTCGTTGACCTTGCGGCTCACCGTGGCGAGCGGCATGTTCAGACGCCGCGCCGCCGCCGAAAGACTGCCCGCCTCAACCACGGCGACGAGCACGGACATCGCATCGAGCCGGTCCATGATGTTCTCGCTATTCGGGAGGATGAGATCGAATATTGCCGGATTGGCCTGTAATTTGGCGTATGGACGCAAAAAAGCCGGCAAACAGTGTTTGCCGGCTTTTCAAGGTCGGAGACCTCAGCTAAGACTTAGCTGGCCGATGCTGCTGCGGGTTGCGGCGTGATCACGAGGTTCAGGCCGTTTTCCTTGGTGATCGTCAGCGTAACCGACGACGCCGACGTCTTGTTGGCGCCAGCGCCAGCCGTGACCCCTTGCAGATTCGACAGATCTTCACGTTGAATGAGTTGCATGAGCAACCTCCATAAGTTTGAGCGTGTGTTGAAGGAATGCTCCCCAATAGGAAGGAGCGGCGTCGAGCTTAGGCCAATCCATTGCCCCAAAACCTGTCTCTAATTGAAGATTCGTGAATAATTATTGCCGCTTGACCTGCGTCATCCAGCGATTGCGCCATTGCGCCATCGAGCCGCCGCGAAGCTGGAGGAACTACCAATAGCACGATCGTTCTATTTTTGGTTAAGCTAAGACTTTTCTTATTGGCGAGGCCGTTTGCCATGTCGCTGATCTTCTCCCGCCGTGACCTGAATTTCCTGCTCTACGAGTGGCTCGATGTCGAGCGCCTCACGCGCATTGCGCGCTACGCCGACCATTCGCGCGAGACCTTCGACGCGGCGCTCGACACCTGCGAGAAGATCGCCACCGACCTGTTCGCGCCGCACAACAAGAAGAACGACCAGCACGAGCCGCACTTCGACGGCGAAACCGTCACCGTCATCCCCGAGGTGAAGACCGCGCTGAAGGCGTTCTGCGAAGCGGGCCTGATGGCGGCGGGCCAGGACTACGAATACGGCGGCATGCAATTGCCGCTCGTGGTCGAGAAGGCGGGCTTCGCGTGGTTCAAGGCTGCGAACGTGGGCACGAGCGCCTATCCGTTCCTCACCATCGGCAACGCGAATCTGCTGCTCGCGCACGGCAGCGCGAAGCAGATCGAGACCTTCGTGAAGCCGGCGCTCGAAGGCCGCTACTTCGGTACGATGTGCCTCTCCGAGCCGCAGGCGGGCTCCTCGCTCTCGGATGTGGCCACGCGCGCCGACTTCGAGTGCGATTCCCCGCTCGGCGCGCAATATCGTCTGCGCGGCAACAAAATGTGGATCTCGGGCGGCGAGCACGAACTCTCCGAGAACATCGTCCATCTCGTGCTCGCGAAAATTCCGGGCCCGGACGGCAAGCTCATTCCCGGCGTCAAGGGCATCTCGCTCTTCATCGTGCCGAAGTACCTCGTGAACGAGGACGGCTCGCACGGCGAGCACAACGACGTCGTGCTCGCGGGCCTCAATCACAAGATGGGCTATCGCGGCACGACCAACTGCCTGCTCAATTTCGGCGAGGGCACGAAACACGCGCCGGGCGGCCGCGCGGGCGCCATCGGCTATCTCGTGGGCGAGCCGCACAAAGGGCTCGCCTGCATGTTCCATATGATGAATGAGGCCCGCATCGGCGTGGGCCTCGGGGCGACCATGCTCGGCTACACCGGCTATCTGCATGCGCTCGACTATGCGCGCAATCGTCCGCAGGGGCGCAGCGTGGGCGCGGCGGGCAAGGACCCGGCATCGCCGCAGATCAGGCTGATCGAGCACGCCGACGTGCGCCGCATGCTGCTCGCGCAAAAGAGCTATGTGGAAGGCGCGCTCGCGCTCAACCTCTGGTGCGCGAAGCTCGTGGACGAAGCCCGCGCCGCCGAAGACGACGCCGCGCGCGAGCCGCTCACGCTGCTGCTCGACCTGCTCACGCCGATTGCGAAAAGCTGGCCTTCGCAGTGGTGCCTCGCCGCCAACGATCTGGCAATCCAGGTGCATGGCGGCTATGGCTACACGCGCGAGTACAACGTCGAGCAGTTCTACCGCGACAACCGCCTCAATCCGATTCACGAAGGCACGCACGGCATTCAGGGCCTCGACCTGCTGGGTCGCAAGGTCACGATCAAGGACGGCGCAGCGCTCAAGCTGTTCGTGCGGCGCGTGCAGGTGACGCTCGAGCGCGCGCTTTCGGGCGGCGAGAAGGGCGCGAAGGGTGAGAAGGGCGAGAAGCAGGACGCCGTGCATGCGCGTGCGCTCGAAGCCGCGTTGCAACGGCTCGTCGATGTGACGCAAACGCTCTGGTCGGCGGGCGACCCCAGCGTGACGCTCGCCAATGCTTCGGTGTACCTGGAAGCGTTCGGACACGTGGTGGTGGCGTGGATCTGGCTCGAACAGGCGCTCATGGCGCGCGCGGCCTTGGCCCGTGCCAGCGGCGGAAGCGACGAAAGCGGAGACGAGGCCAGCTTCTATCGCGGCAAGCTCGCCGCCGCCGAGTACTTCTTCGCGTGGGAGTTGCCGAAGACCGGGCCGCAGTTCGATCTGCTCGCCTCGCTCGATCGCACGACGCTCGATATGCAGGATGCCTGGTTCTAGATAACGCCTCGCAGAAGCCGCAACGGCGCGATGCCCCGGAAAGTCACGGAAGGCATCGCGCCGTTTTTCATGGCGCGGTAGAAACCGGCAGGTTTTAGCCGCCCTGCTTCTCGAAGCGTCTCAGCAACTCGTTGCCGCGCGAGTTGGCCGAATCGAGCGCCTGTTGCGGCGTCTTGCTGCCCGTCCACACCTGCTCGAGTTCTTCGTCCACCACCGTGCGGATCTGCGGCATGTTGCCCAGACGCAGGCCCTTGGTCCAGGGCAGCGGCGGCTTGTTGAGCATCTGCTTGGTGGCCGTATCGGCCCCCGGATGCGAATCGTAGAAACCCTGCTTGCGCGCGAGATCGTAGGCCGCCGTGGTGACCGGCAGATAGCCCGTGTCCTCGTGCCACTTCGCCGCCACTGCCGGCGTACCGAGATACGCGAGGAACTTCGCGACGCCCTTGTACACCTCGCGGTTCTTGCCCGCCAGCACCCACAGACTCGCCCCACCGATGATGGCGTTCTGCGGCGCACCCTTCACGCTCGGGTCGTAGGGCATCATGCCCGTGCCGTACTTGAACTTCGCATACTGCTGCACGTTCGCGAGCGCACCCGACGAGCCCATCATGATGCCGCAGTCGCCGCTATAGAACTTCGCCGTGGCCTCGTCCTTGCGGCCCACATAGGTGAAGCTGCCGTCCTTCGCCATTTTCTGCAGGAAGGCGATATGCGCGACCTGCAACGGCTTGTTGATTTCCAGCACGGCGTCGGTGCCGTCGAAGCCGTTGTTGTGCGTGGCGATGGGTGCGCCGTGCCACGCGCTGTAGTTCTCGATCTGGATCCAGCCCTGCCAGCCCGTGGTGAAGCCGCAGTTCATGCCAGCGGCCTTGAGCCTGGCCGCGTCGGCGGCGACTTCGGGCCAGGTCTTCGGCGGCGTGTCGGGATCGAGGCCCGCCTTCTTGAATGCATCGCGGTTGTAGTAGAGCAGCGGCGTGGAGCTATTGAACGGCATCGAGACAAGATGGCCCGTCTTCGCGTCGCTGTAATAGCTGGCGACGGTCGGCACGAAAGCCTTTTCGTCGAACGGCACGCCCGCGTTCTTCATCACCTCGTACACCGGCACGATGGCCTTCTTCGCCTGCATCATCGTTGCGGTGCCCACTTCATAGACTTGCAGGATCGCGGGAGCGTCGCCGCTGCGATACGCGGCGATGCCCGCGGCGAGCGTCTGGTCGTAGGTGCCCTTGAACACCGGCACGATCTTGTATTCGCTTTGCGAGGCGTTGAACTGCTGGGCGATCTGGTTGACGCGCTCGCCAAGCTCCGATTCCATCGCGTGCCAGAACTGGATCTCGGTGGGCGCGGCGTGGGCCGGCTGGACGCCGCCGGCAAACAGCATGCCGATGGCAAGCGCACACGCCGCAGCACGCAAATGACGGTGCGAACCCGCGCGCAATTTCTCGTGCTTTCTCATCTGGTTCTCTTCCTTGTTATGGATGTCGATACGGGATGTCGAAACACAAATCAGCCTGCCCACGCGCGCTTATTGTGCGTTGCGACTGGATGCGGCTACGCGGGCAAAAGGCAGCGCAAGGGTAGCACAGCGAATCTGGCGGTCCTGTGAAAGCGGCGCTGTCATCGCGTGCTGCATTGCACCAATCCATCACGTGTAAACCCTTATTTTTTCGCAGTCTAATGGACGCCTATACTGTGTCTACAGTTTGTATACACATAAACTTCTTTCAGGAAGAACTTCTGACGGCAAGCGCTCAAGGCGAGGTCGAGCGGTTCGCCCGGACGAGATTCACGAGCGAAATTGGAATTCGGAATGCAAAAGGTAACTTCGCTTCCCGCAGACGACAGGATGTGCGGCTGGTACCACACCAGCCAGCGCCGCAATCCCGCGCCGGCCCATACGGGAGAATCGAAGACGCGCTGGGCGGTGGTCGGCGCCGGCTTCACTGGCCTCGCGGCGGCACGGCAGCTCGCACTGAATTTCCCGGACGACGAGGTCGTTCTCGTCGAGGCACAAGAGGTCGGCTTCGGCACGTCGGGACGCAATGCGGGCTTTGCCATCGACCTGCCGCACGATATCGGCGCCGACGACTACATCGGCGATATCGCAACGGCCCGGACCACGCTGACACTCAACCTGCTCGGGCAGACGGTCTTGCGCGATCTCGTGGCGAAGCACGGCATCGACTGCCAGATGACCGCCTCCGGAAAATACCAGGCGGCCGTCGAAGAGCGCGGCGTGGCCGTGCTCGACGCCTATCGCCGTGGCCTCGACAAACTGGGCCAGCCGTATCAAGTCATCGAAGGCAGCGAACTTCCGGATCACATCGGGACGTCGTTCTATCGCAAGGCGCTGTTCACGCCCGGCACCGTGCTCGTGCAGCCCTCCGCGCTCGTCAAGGGACTGGCCGACTGCCTGCCGCCCAATGTCACGCTGTACGAGCACACGCCCATTACGGACGTGGAATACGGCGAGAAGATCGTGCTGGCGCATCGCAACGGCCGCATCACGGCAGACAAGCTGGTGCTGGCAAACAACGCCTTCGGCATGCGCTTTGGCTTTCTTCGGCACACCATGCTGCCGGTCTTCCTCTATGCGAGCCTCACGCGACCGCTAAGCGCCGCCGAACAGGCCCAGCTTGGCGGCAAGCCGTTCTGGGGCGTCATCCCGGCGGACCCGTTCGGCAGCACGCTGCGCCGCACGCACGATAACCGCATCCTGGTGCGCAACAGCTTCACCTTCAACCCGGATGGCCGCCCGAAAGAACCGTACTTGTCCCGCTTCGCGGACCGGCACCGGTTGTCGTTCGAACGACGCTTTCCGATGCTGCCGAATGTCGAATTCGAATACACGTGGAGCGGTTCGCTCGCGCTCTCCCAGAACCATAAAGGGTTCTTCGGGCAACTCGCGCCCAATGTCTATGGCGCGCTGTGCTGCAACGGTCTTGGCATCACGCGCGGGACCGTGACGGGCACGCTGCTCGCCGACTGGCTTGCGGGCAAGCCGAACGAACTGATCGATTTTCTGCTCGAGACCTCGGGTCCGAACAAGACGCCGCCCGAGCCGTTCCTCTCGATTGGCGTGAACGCGACCCTCTGGTGGGGGCAACGCAAGGCAGGACTCGAAAGCTGAACACGCGCCGGGCGCTGCGCATTCAAGCGGCGCCGCTCACCTGGACAAACCGCAGAAAAGCGGCTGACCGTCCGGGTCCAAGCCGATACGACAAGCCCAGGACGCAACCCCCATGGCTCGCGCCAGGACCTTTTGCGCCCCAAATCTCATGGACGGAGACACACCATGCCCAACACCCACGTATCCATAGAGGACGTTCCGCTCAATGGATTCCATCAACTCCTCACAATCCGTTCGAGCGGCGGCTGGCTCATGGACGGCTACGTGCTGAGCATCATTGGCGTAGCGATGGTGCAGTTTTCCGGCGCGCTCGGCCTCAACAGCTTTTGGGAAGGCATGGTGGCCGCCTCGGCGCTGATCGGCATCTTCTTCGGCGGCTTCGTCGGCGGCTGGGTGTCCGGTCTCCTTGGGCGCCAGAAGCCCTATTTTTTCGGGCCGATCATCTTCTTCGTCTGCTCCATCGCGCAACTCTGGGTTCAGTCGGGTGAGGCTCTGTTCATTCTGCGTTTCCTGATTGGCGTGGGCGTGGGCATCGAATATCCCGTGGCCGGTTCGCTGCTGGTCGAATTCATGCCGCGCAAATACCGTGGCCCGCGGCTCGCACTGCTGACGATCATCTGGTTCCTCGGCGCCGCACTGGCCTATATCGTTGGCAATCTCATCCTGAGCAGCAACGCACCCGATGCATGGCGCTGGGTGCTGGCGAGCCCGGCTGCGATCGGCGTGGCGCTGTTCCTCGTGCGCATCGGCACGCCCGAGTCGCCCCGCTGGCTGCTCAGCAAGGGCCGCACCGCCGAGGCGCAAGCCGTCATCAAGAAAGTGTATGGCCCGTCATTCTCACTGAAGAATCTGCCGGAAGAGCGAACCGAAAAGAAGATCTCGCTGCTGGCGCTCCTGCATTCGGGCTACGGCAAGCGCATGTTGTTCGTCTCGGTGTTCTGGAGCTGCTCGGTGATTCCCGTGTTCGCGGTGTACTCGTTCGCCCCGCGTGTGCTCGAAGCGCTGCACCTGACCGGAAAGTGGGAATCGCTCGGCTCGGTCGCCATCACGCTGCTCTTCGTGGTCGGCTGCCTCATCGCCACGCGCATCATCAACGTACTTGGCCGCCGCGCCATGGTGATCCACAGCTTCCTGTGGTCGGGCCTCGCGCTGCTGGCGCTGGGCGCATGCTCGAACGGCTCGGCGATTCTGATTCTGGTTCTGTTTGGCGCCTACGCCGTTCTCATCGGCGGCGCCCAGGTGCTGCAACTGGTGTATCCGAACGAAATCTTTCCGACTGACATTCGTGCATTCGCGGTGGGCATGGGTGCTTCGCTTTCGCGAATCGGCGCGGCCATCGGCACGTGGCTGGTCCCGATCGCGCTGCAATCGGTCGGCATCGGCAACACCATGTATGCAGCCGCAGTGGTCTCGTTCATCGGCCTCGCAGCTTCACTCGCTTTGGCGCCCGAGACGCGCTCGCTCAGCCTGCAAGAAGCCGCTTCGCTTAACCACTGAACGCAACCGATTAAACGCAACCACTGAACGCAAACCCGGGCGTGCCGCCGCACGCCTTTCGTAACCACTCCTGCTTCCCCTTTTGCGGACGAACATCATGAAATTCGAAGGCATTTACACCCCCGCCATCACGCCCCTGAACAACGACGGCCAGATCGACCGGAAGGCCTTTGCCGAAGTGCTCGAATCGCTGGTCGCGGCCAAGGTCCATGGCATCATCATCGGCGGATCGACGGGCGAATACTACGCGCAGACCGCTCAGGAACGTTTCGATCTGGGCAACTGGGCCAAGGATGTGATCGGTTCACGCACGGCATTGATCATCGGCACGGGCGCGGTGCGCACCGAGGATTCGGTCGAATACGCCAAGGCCGCGAAGGCCATCAAGGCCGACGCGATCCTCGTCGGCTCGCCCCCCTACGCGCTGCCCACGGAACAGGAAAACGCCGCGCACGCGCTGCAGATCGACCGTGCCGCCGACTTGCCCATCATGCTTTACAACTACCCGGGGCGCATGAGCGTTTCGATGGGCCGCGAGTACTTCCGCACGGTCTGCGAAGCGTCGAAGAACTTCGTCGCCATCAAGGAAAGCTCGGGCCAGACCGGGCAACTGCACATGCTGGCGCGCGAGTTTGCGCAGCTCAGCGTGTCTTGCGGCTGGGACGATCAGGCGCTGGAATTCTTCGCATGGGGCGCGCGTAGCTGGGTGTGCGCCGGCTCGAACTTCCTGCCGGCCGAGCATATTGCGCTGTACGAGGCCTGCGCGGTCGAGAAGGACTTCGACAAGGGCCGCCGCATCATGTCCGCCATGCTGCCGCTCATGGACTTCCTCGAGGAAGGCAAGTTCGTTCAGTCCATCAAGTACGGCTGCGAGCTTGTGGGCCTGCAAAGCGGCGGCGTGCGTGCGCCGCTCCAGCAACTCGACCAGCAGGAGAAGCAGCGTCTGCAAGCTGTCGTGACCGAACTCAAGCGCGAAGTTGCGTCCGTGGTGGGAGGGAAGGCCTGATGTCCCATCTGCTCACTGCGTCGGAGTATGCAGCGATGGCCGCCAGCCTGCGTTTTCCGACGCAGGCGTTCATTGACGGCGCATTCCAGCCATCGAGCTCCGGAAAAACCTTCAATGCGGTCAACCCCGCTACCGACGAAGTCCTGGCGCAAATCGCCGCCTGCAATGCCGCCGATGTCGATATCGCGGTCGCAAAGGCGAAGACCGCATTCAACGATGGACGCTGGCGCAATCTGGCGCCGTCGCGTCGAAAAGCGATCCTGCTGAATTTCGCCGGCTTGCTTGAACAGCACGCGCACGAGCTGGCGACGATGGAAAGCCTGGACAGCGGCAAGCCCATTCGCGAATGCCAGAACACCGACGTTCCGGAAACGATCCATACGATTCGTTGGCATGCCGAACTGATCGACAAGATCTACGATCATACGGCGCCGGTGGGCGCGAGCGCGCTGTCTCTCGTCGTGCGCGAGCCGATTGGCGTCGTCGGCCTTGTGCTGCCCTGGAATTTTCCGCTGCTGATGCTCGCGTGGAAAATCGGCCCGTCGCTGGCTGCCGGCTGCTCCATCGTCGTGAAACCGGCCAAGGAAACCACCTTGACGGCCCTGCGCGTGGCCGAACTGGCACACGAAGCCGGCGTGCCGGCGGGCGTCTTCAATGTCCTGCCCGGCGGCGGCAAGGAAGTTGGCGAGCCATTGGGCCGGCATCCTGACGTCGACATGGTCAGCTTCACGGGCTCCACGCAGACCGGCCGGCAGTTCCTCAAATACGCCGCCGAATCCAACTTGAAGCGCATCGTGCTCGAGTGCGGTGGCAAGAACCCGGCCGTCGTGTTGCAGGACGCCGACGATCTGGACACGGTCGCGCAGCACGTCGTCAACGGAGCCTTCTGGAACATGGGCGAGAACTGCTCGGCATCGTCCCGGCTGATCGTACATGCCGATATCAAGGACGAACTCCTGCAGCGCATCGGCGTGCATATGCGTGAGTGGAAGCTGGGCAATCCGCTCGATCCGGAGCATCGTATCGGCGCGATGGTCAGCAAGGCGCACTTCGAAAAGGTTCGCTCGTATCTCGAGCAAGCCGAAGCGGAGCAATTACGCGTCGTATTCGGTGGCGATACCGAGCATGACATTTTCGTCGAACCGACGGTGGTGGACGGCGTTGGCCAGAACAGCCGGCTGTTTCAGGAAGAGATCTTCGGTCCGGTGTTATCCGTGACGACGTTCAGGGAAATTGGCGAGGCGATCGAACTGGCGAATGATTCGGTTTATGGGCTGGCTGCTTCGGTCTATACGAGCAACCTGAACCATGCCATTCGTTTTTCGCGTGAAATACGCGCTGGGGTGGTGACTGTGAACTGCTTTGGTGAAGGTGATGTTACGACGCCGTTCGGTGGCTTTAAGGAGTCGGGGTTTGGGGGCCGTGACAAGTCCGTCTGGGCGCACGATCAATACACTGAGATCAAGACGATCTGGATTGATGTGCCGAAGTGGGAAGCGTGATGGTGCGTAGTGGAGCGCTGTGAAGCGCTGTGACGCGCAAGCGTGCGAAAGTTGCCGGCCGAGGCCATCCAGACAGGGTGCCGCCTCGGACGGCAATCGCTATTTATGGCGGCTTGCGACGCGGTTTTCTTTTTTCGCGGTTCCTGGTTTTTCGCGTTTCCTTGTTTTCGTGTCGGTCTATTAGCGTTGCCCCTGTGCGGGGCGGCACCTACTTTTCTTTGCAGCGGCAAAGAAAAGTAGGCAAAAGAAAGCCGCTCAAACCGCTAGTGTTACGCGGTCCACCCCTTGCCTGTAATCGGAGCGGTTCCGGAGCGTCTGCCACCACGCGCCGTACAACAGAGTGACTAAGGGCTCATACCTCCGGCGGCGCTACGCGCGCCGTAGGGCATAATCCAAAACAATCAGGATGCCTGTGCATCGACGCAGTGCATGCGCATTCGAGTGCCCAGGCAGAACCCTTGGTTTCCCTTACATACCCGACCGCTGCGCGCGTAGCGAGCAGCGGGATGAATGAGTCCTTTGTCACTCAGTTTCAAGGTGCGGGGTGACGGATGCCCCGGAACCACTTCGATTAACGGCAAGTGGTCCACTGCGTCACACTAGCGGTTTGAGCCGCTTTCTTTTGCCTACTTTTCTTTGCGGCTGCAAAGAAAAGTAGGTGCCGCCCCGCACAGGGGCAACGCTAATAGACCGACACGATCACAAGGAAACGTGACAAACAAGAAAACGCGAAAAAGCAAAAGCCCCGAAGATCCACCGCCCCCAAGGAACCAAAAATTTCCAAACCCACAGTAAAGCAAAGAGAGCAAACCTGCTGAATCGGGCGCTATGGCGTATCTGGCTCCTACGCCTTATAGTACACAAAAGATAGACAGAGAAATCCCATGAAACAGAGCCCCGCCGAATCCGACGCAGACGCCGCCGCCCCCGTTGACCGCAAGGCCGTGCTGGCCGAAACACTTCGTCGCCGCATCGTCAGTATGGAGTTGCAGCCGGGCGCGGTGGTGGACGAACTCGCGCTGAGCGAAGAATTTGGCTTGTCCCGGCCACCGGTGCGGGAGTTGATGCGCCAGATGGCCGCCGAAGGCTACATCGAGCTGGAAGCCAATCGCGCGGCCCGGGTTTCGTCGATGAACTACCACTCGCTGCGAAGCTTTTTTTTGGCGGCTCCGCTCATCTACGTCGCCACGACGCAGCTCGCCGCAACCAATGCCTCCGCCGCGGACGTTGCCAGGCTCAGAGAGATCCAGAAGCGCTTCCGTCTCGCCATCGAGGAACACGATGTCGAGAATCGGGTGCTCTACAACGACCAGTTCCATCTCGAGATCGGGAGGATGGCCCAGAACGATTATTTGATGCCCAGTCTGCGGCGTCTGCTGATCGATCACGCGCGCCTCGGCAAGACCTTCTACCGTTATCCGGCTTCCGAAAGCATGCAGCACGAGATGCATCAAGCCGCGAGCCAGCACGACGAAATCATCGACGCGATCGAGCGCCGCGACGCCGAGCGCGCCGGCGAAATCGTGAAGGCGCATTGGGAGCTCTCCCGCCGCCATATGACGGACTATGCGATACCCGAGGGCCTTGAAATCCCATTGAGTTTCGCCTGAGTTTCGTCCGGGCTTCTTCAAACTTGCCGGTATTTGCGCGCCGTGACGGATGGAAGCTCGCCAAACATGCTGCGGTAGTCTTGTGCAAAGCTGCCGAGATGCAGAAAACCCCATCTGGTCGCCGCCACTGTCACCGAGTCCCCAACGCGCAGTGCGCGGCGCACATGGTTGAGCCTGACTGCCCGAAGGTAGGCAACGGGATTGAGATCGAGCACGTGCTGAAACGCATACTGGATCGTCCTGCGACTGACACCAAGCTGCCCGCACAGCTCCGCGATCGACAACGGGCACGTTTGTGCATCTTCAAGACGGCTTTGTATGGCCGCGACCAAAGCGTAATGACTCGGGTGCCCCGGTCCGGTACGCCGCATGCCGGCGGGTTCGACCTCAACGGCCTCTGAAACCACGGACAGAATCGCGCCCTGCAACTGTTCAACCGGCGTGCACGCCAGCTCGTGCGTCGAGATCGACAGGATATGACGCAGCACGTTCCGCAAGCGCTCGGCCGTCACCGCATTCATCGGCATGACAGGTGTCAGGTTGGCTTCGCACAGCGAAAGCGCAAACGATCGGAGTGCATCGCTCTGAAGCTGACGAACGTCGATTTCGACATTGGCGAGAAGATGCTGGTCGGGGGAGACGAATTCGAAATCCCGGCCGCTGGAAAATACGTGCAGGCTGTCACGCCCACTCTCTTCGCCACACATCCGCGCATGACCGTTCAATTCTAGCGGCACCGCAACAGCGATTCGATCGGCGGGTACGGACCCTCGCTGCAGAATGACCTTGTCGAGACCTTCGACGAGCACACGCACGCCGCCGAGCGAAACAATCGACGAGGACCCGTGGAAAACGCCGCGCGAGATCTGCGTGTAGTCGAGATGCCAGTCCTTAAAAATGCGCGCCTGCGCATCCACATCCGTAAACGCACAATACGTCACCCCGCGAACGGCTGGAGAGGCGTTCATATCCGGTTCGATGTCGGGAAGCTGGGAGGCCATCATGCGCGCGAGACTGCGGGATCAACCATCAATTCTAGCGAAAACACCCTCTCGCCAAAATACGGTCGAGACCACGGGGAAAACCCGCAATTGCCGAAATCCGATAGCGACCAAAAAACCTCGTCCCTAACCTGTGATCCGTGGGCGCCATTGGGCGCCACGCAACACAGGATAACGAACCATGTCTTCTCGAATCGACGGCCGGCTTGCTGGCAAGGTTGCAATCATCAGCGGCGGTGCGGGAGGCTGCGGCGCCGCGGCATCGGAACTTTTCGCGAAGCAGGGCGCGCGCGTGGCAATCGTCGACCGCGATGGCCACGCCGCCGAAACACTGGCTTCGAGGCTGCGCGACGAAGGTCTGAAGGCGGTCGGCTTTGGAGCGGACGTCGCATGCAAGTCGGATGTTGCGCGGGCCGTCGCCGCCGCGCAAAAAACATTCGGCCCCGCCGACGTGCTGTTCAATCACGCCGGCACGTTGATCGTCAAACCCTTCCTTGAGATCGAAGAAGACGAATGGGATTGGCTCATGGCCGTCAACGTAAAGAGCATGTACCTGATGACTCAGGCGGTCCTGCCGCAGATGCTCGAAAAAGGCGCGGGAAACATTATCTGCACCTCGTCGATATCCGCGGTCTGCGCCACGCCGGGCGAAGTGCTCTATGACACTACGAAAGGCGCCTGCCATATGTTCGCCCGCGCGATTGCCATCGAATACCGCGATCGCGGCATCCGCTGCAATGCGATCGCGCCAGGTTTCATTCGCACGCCTCACGGCGTGCGCGAGATCAGCCAGTTGCAGGCCATGGGCGTGGACGTGACCGAAGCCGCCATCGCCCAACAACAAGGACGGCTTTGCGAAGCTTCAGAGGTTGCAGCGGCCGCACTGTTCCTCGCCTCCGACGAATCCAGCTTTGTCAACGGCACGCATCTCTTCGTCGACAACGGCTTCTCCGCTCTCTGACTGATCGCATTACCCCGTCGCCTGCGCATCAGCGCCGACCAACCCCAACGGAACCCGCCATGGACGTCGAAAATCGCAGCATAGAATTCATCCCGCATAGTGAGCGCTACGGCACGCCCAAACGCCTGTTCACGATCTGGTTCAGCGCGAACATGCAGGTCACCGCGCTCGTGGTCGGCACGCTCGGCATCGCTGCCGGCATGAGCCTCGCGTGGACACTCGTCGCGCTGGTCATCGGCAACGTGATCGGCACGATTTTCATGGCGGCCCACTCCGCGCAAGGCCCCCATCTCGGCATTCCGCAAATGATCCAGAGCCGCGCGCAATTTGGCGTTTTTGGCGCGGCGCTGCCGCTCGTCATCGTGACGCTCGCCTATGTGCTGTTCGTCGCGGCGGACGGCGTCGTGATGCGCGAGTCGATCAAGTCGATCTGTCCAATGTCGGACAATGCCGCCATCATTCTCTTTGGCGCGCTGACGTTCGTTATCAGCTACGTGGGCTATGAGTTGATCCACCGCTTCGGTGCCGTGATGACGGTGCTGTCGATTCTGGTCTTTGCGGCAACCGCTGCGATCCTGATCGGCACACCCAGCGTGCACATTCCGCTGCAAGCGGCAAAGCACGGTTTCTCCGTGGGCGCATTCAATCTCGTCGTCGCTCAGGCGGCATCGTGGACGCTCGGGTTCGGCCCCTACGTCGCCGACTATTCGCGCTATCTCCCGGAATCCGTGCGCACGCGCGACACCTTCTGGTACACCTATCTCGGCGGTTTGATCGGGTCACTCGCCGTGATGGCGCTGGGCGCGGTGCTCGCCACGGTGACGACCTCCGTGATCAACGACCCCGGCACCGCGATTGCGGCCTTGTTTGGCGCCTGGGCTCGCCCTGCCCTCATCGCAATCGTGCTCGGCGTATTGGTGTTCAATGTGTTGAGTCTTTACAGCGCGTATATGTCGTCGGTGACGATCTTCAGTGGATTTCGCAAGATGACGCATATCCGCCGCTCGATTAAATTCGTCATCCTGATGATTCTGTTCGCGCTCTCCACCTGGATTGCGGTAGCCACCCAATACCACTTCGCGGACTATTTCGCCGACATTCTCAACGCACAAATTTACGTGCTGGTGCCCTGGAGCTCCATCAATCTCGTCGATTACTACCTCGTGCGCCGCGGGCACTATAACGTCGACGACATGTACGACGCGGGCGGCCAGTACGGAACCTTCAACTTTACGACGATCGCCATCTATTGCGCGGGCATCGCGAGCACGATCCCATTCATGGACGTGTCCTTCTATCACAGCTACTTCGCAAAGCTCATTGGCGCGGACATCAGCTGGATTCCCAGCCTGCTCGTGCCCGGTCTTTTGTACTACTTCGCACGCCCGACGCGCGCGCGGGCGACTAGCGGCATGGCGGCCTCGTAATCCCAATGTCTTCCGTGAGTGCTCCTCTTCACGCAGGACCTTCCCAGCCACTGCGCTTCGGGATCGTCCTGCTCCCCAATTTCACGTTGACGGCTTTCTCCGGTTTCGTCGACCTGCTGCGCCTCGCCAGCGACGATGGAGACCAGAGCCGCCCCGTGCGCTGCTCATGGACCATCGTCGCGGAATCGCTCGTGCCCATCCGCGCAAGCTGTGGCATTCAGGTCGCGCCGTGGGTGACGTTCGACGAAGCCGGCGCGTTCGACTACGTGCTGGTCGTGGGCGGGCTGCTCCATTCGGGGCCTTCCGCCAGCGAGGCGACGCTGCGCTTCATCCGCAAAGCGGCGTCGACTTCCGCCACCCTCGTTGGAATCTGCACGGGCGCGTTCGCGCTGGCGCGCGCCGGCGTCATGGAGGGCTACCGGATCTGCGTGAGCTGGTTCCACTATTGGGACTTCGTCGAGCGCTACCCGGCCATTCCCGAAGCCAGCCTGATCGCCGACCGCCTGTTCGTGATCGACCGGCGGCGTATCACCTGCTCCGGCGGACGCGCGTCGATCGACGTGGCGGCGGCCATCCTGTTGCGGCATTTCGATGCGAGCATCGTGCAGAAGGCGCAGCGAATCCTGATCGTCGACGATGCGCAGCGAGGCAGCGCGCCTCAGCCGTATCCGTCCGGACTCGACCCCACTTCGCATCCCAAGGTACGGCGGGCCGTCCTGGTCATGGAGCAGCACATTGGCCAGCCGCTGCCGCTGGCCGAACTCGCACGACGCCTGGACATGTCGGTGCGTCAGCTCGAAAGGCTTTTCTCCGCGCAGACCGGCAAATCGCCGAATGTCTATGGCCGCCAGATGCGGGTCCGCATGGCGGCCTGGATGCTCACGGGCTCGGACAAAACGGTCTCCGACATTGCGATGTCGTGTGGATTCTCCGACGCCTCGCATCTCGGGCGCGAGTTCCGCAAGGAATTCAACGAATCGCCCAGCGCCTATCGTCTCACCCGGTCTCGCAGTCACGAAGCGGGCTGGCAGGGCGTCTGAGCTCGAATGCGGCAACCCTGGGCGCGCAAAATCCCGGATGTTTGTCGCATTCGTTCTAGCAACATCGCATCGAGTGATTTCAAATGGCAACACACTGCCGCCGCAATATCGCCGCAATGCTGTGATGTATTTTCAACCTGAAACTGGAATAGCCATGTTCAAACGAGCCGTATCCACTGTCGAGAATGTCGATCCCGAACTCTTCAAGGCGATCGAACTCGAGAACCGCCGCCAGGAAGAGCACATTGAGCTCATCGCGTCGGAAAACTATACGTCGCCGGCGGTCATGGCCGCGCAGGGTTCGCAGCTCACCAACAAGTACGCCGAAGGCTATCCCGGCAAGCGTTACTACGGCGGCTGCGAGCACGTGGATGTGGTCGAGCAGCTCGCGATCGACCGCGTGAAGGAACTGTTTGGCGCCGAAGCCGCCAACGTCCAGCCGAACTCGGGTTCGCAGGCCAATCAGGGCGTGTTCTTCGCCATGCTCAAGCCGGGCGACACCATCATGGGCATGAGCCTCGCGCACGGCGGCCACCTCACGCACGGCTCGCCCGTGAACATGTCGGGCAAGTGGTTCAACGTCGTGAGCTACGGCCTGAACGAAGCCGAAGACATCGACTACGAAGCGGCCGAGAAGCTCGCGCAGGAGCACAAGCCCAAGCTGATCGTGGCGGGCGCCTCGGCGTTCGCGCTGCGCATCGACTTCGCGCGTCTTGCGAAGATCGCCAGGAGCGTGGGCGCGTATTTCATGGTCGACATGGCGCACTACGCCGGCCTGATTGCCGCGGGCGTCTACCCGAACCCGGTGCCGTTCGCCGACTTCGTCACCACGACCACGCACAAGAGCCTGCGCGGCCCGCGCGGTGGCGTGATCCTGATGAAGGCCGAATTCGAGAAGCAGATCAATTCGGCGATCTTCCCGGGCATCCAGGGCGGCCCGCTCATGCACGTGATCGCGGGCAAGGCCGTGGCGTTCAAGGAAGCACTCTCGCCGGAGTTCAAGGAATACCAGCAACAGGTGGTCGAGAACGCGCGCGTGCTGGCCGAAACGCTGGTCAAGCGCGGCCTGCGCATCGTCTCGGGCCACACGGAAAGCCACGTGATGCTGGTGGACCTGCGCGCGAAGAAGATCACGGGCAAGGCCGCCGAGGCCGTGCTGGGTGCCGCGCATATCACGGTGAACAAGAACGCAATCCCGAACGACCCGGAAAAGCCGTTCGTGACGAGCGGTATCCGTCTGGGTTCGCCGGCGATGACCACGCGCGGCTTCGGCGTGAAGGAAGCCGAGCAGGTGGGCAACCTGATTGCCGACGTGCTCGACAATCCGGAAGACGCAGCAACAATCGAGCGCGTGCGCGCGCAGGTCGTCGCGCTCACGAAGGACTTCCCGGTTTACCGTTGACCCTCTCCTCCCGCGCGGCCACATTCATCGGCTATAATGCGCGGGTCTTAGGGGAGTAGTCTGCGTCACGCGCAATGCGTGTCGCGCCGCCGTCAACATAATTGGCACGTTGTGCCATGGCGCCGGCAGCCGTTCTTCGGCCTGACGAGACCTATGACGTCATCCCTCACACCCGGGCTGGGCGGGGGGATCGCGTCATTGGTCCGTCCGTCCAGCCCGAGGAATGCCGTACCCCAATGCCGTACACCCTATCCCGCTTTGCCTGCATCCACGCGCACCTGCACATGCACGCCACGGAGTGCACGTCATGATCTGGACATTCGCCCTGCTCATTGCCGCTGCCGGCATCATCTATCTTTCCTGCGAGACCTTCGTCAACGCCGTCGAATGGCTCGGCCAGAAGCTCAAGGTCACGCAGACGGCCACCGGCACGATCCTCGCCGCGTTTGGCACGGCGCTGCCCGAGAGCGTGGTCACGCTCGTGGCCGTCGCATTCGGCACCGATGCGGCGCACAAGGAAATCGGCATTGGCGCGGCCATTGGCGGGCCGCTCGCGCTCAGCACCGTCGCGTATGCCGTGGTGGGCGTGGCGCTGCTGGCGACGGCGGCGCGCGCAGGCCGCGCGCGTGCCGGCACCGTGGACGCCGACACACGCCGCTTGCGCCGCGACCAGCTCTGGTTCCTCGCCATCTTCGTCGTGAAGATCGGCCTCGGACTCGTGGTGTTCAGCTTCAAGCCCATTCTCGGCATCGCGTTTCTCGCGGCCTACGCGGTCTACTGCTGGAAGGAACTGAGCGACGATAGCGATGTCGTCGAAGACGTGGGGCTCGAGCCGCTCAAGCTGCGTCCGCGCGATACGGATCCGTCGCTGTTCTGGGTCCTGCTCCAGACCATCGGCGCGCTCGTGGTGATCTTTTTCGCTTCGCACCTGTTCGTGCAGCAGATTGGCGCGGTGGGTCCGTGGCTCGGCCTGAGCCCGCAATTGACGGCGCTGCTCTTCAGCCCGATCGCCACCGAGTTGCCGGAAATCATGAACGCGATCATCTGGGTGCGTCAGGGCAAGGAGCGGCTCGCGCTCGCGAACATCAGCGGCGCGATGATGATCCAGGCGACCATTCCCACCGCGTTCGGCCTGTTCTTCACGCCTTGGCATCTTGGTGCGCCGTCGATCGTCGCCGCAATCACGACGATGCTCGCCATCCTGTTCCTGCAGTGGGCGTTCCGCGCGCCGCAAGTACAGAGCCGCCAGCTCACGCACGTGGGCTGGCTCTACGCAGCGTTCGCGGCCATGCTGTTCGTGATTCCGAAGTGATGCGCTAACGATCAATGGGCCGCGTGCAGATACAGATACAGCGACGACGCGGCCACACCGCCCGCCAGCGGCCCGAGCACGGGAATCCACGCATAGCGCCAGTCGCTATCCCGCTTGCCCGGGATCGGCAGCAGCGCATGCATGATACGTGGCGAGAGATCGCGCGCTGGACTCATCGCGTAGCCCGTGGGACCGCCCAGCGAAATGCCGATGCCGAGCACGAGCAAGCCGACCGGCAACGCATCGAGCGCGCCGAGCCCCACCTGCGGCGAAGCCAGATACAGCACGCCGAGAATCAGCACGAAAGTGCAGATGGCTTCGGTAATCACGTTGTGCCGCACGCTGCGAATCGCGGGCGCGGTGCAAAACACGGCGAGCTTGAGGTCGGGGTCCGCTTCGTTCGCGAAGTGCTGGCGATAGGCGAGCCACACGAGGAACGCGCCCGCCATGCCGCCGAGCATCTGCGCGGCGATATAGCCGCCCACCTTCGCCCATGCGAACTTGCCCGCGAGCGCGAGGCTGATCGTCACGACCGGGTTCAGATGCGCGCCGCTGTACGACGCGGTTACATACACGGCCACGAACACGGCCATCGCCCAGCCCATCACGATGACGATGAGGTCGGCGCCCTTGCCTTTGGTCTTCGCGAGCAGCACGTTCGCGACCGCGCCGTTGCCGAGCAGGACGAGCAGGGCCGTGCCGATGAATTCAGCAATATAAGGTGACATTCGAGTTGTCTCTTTCTGGTTTATCGCGAGTCGTCGGCCCACGCCTTGGCGGCACGCACTGCGCGCTGCCAGCCCGCGCGGCAGCTATCGACCTGCGAGGCCGGCATGGCGGGCGAGAAGCGCCGGTCCACGTGCCACTGGCTTTGCAGTTCGTTCACGCTCTTCCAGTAGCCGGTTGCGAGGCCCGCGAGATAGGCGGCGCCCAGCGCCGTGGTTTCCGTAATCTGCGGACGCACCGCAGCCACGCCGAGCAAATCCGCCTGGAACTGCATGAGCAGGTTGTTCGCGCTCGCGCCGCCGTCCACGCGCAACTCACCCACGCTAATACCCGAATCCGCTTCCATGGCGGCGAGCACGTCCAGCGATTGATAGGCGATCGAATCGAGCGCCGCGCGCGCGACGTGCGCCGAGGTCGTGCCGCGCGTCACGCCGAAAAGCGAGCCGCGCGCGTGCGCGTTCCAGTGCGGCGCACCCAGACCCGCGAACGCGGGCACGAGATACACGCCGTCCGTGTGCGGCACGCTCGCGGCGAGCCCTTCGACTTCCGCCGCGCTCTTGATGACGCCCATGCCGTCGCGCAGCCATTGCACCACCGCGCCCGCGATGAAGATGCTGCCTTCGAGCGCGTAGTTCACCTCGTCGCCGATCTGCCAGGCGATGGTCGTCACGAGATTGTTCTTCGACTCGATGGGCTTCGTGCCTGTATTCATCATCAGGAAGCAGCCCGTGCCATAGGTGTTCTTCACCATGCCCGAGGCCGTGCACATCTGGCCGAACAGCGCCGCCTGCTGGTCGCCCGCAATGCCCGCGAGCGGAATCTTCGAAGCGAACACCGTGGTTTTGGTCGGCCCATATACTTCGGATGACGAACGGACCTCGGGCAGCATGCTGCGCGGAATGTCGAGCGCGTCGAGCAGCTCGTCGTCCCATTTGCGGGTGTGGATGTTGAAGAGCATCGTGCGCGAGGCGTTCGTGACGTCGGTCACGTGCAGTTCGTGCTTCGTGAAATTCCAGACGAGCCAGCTATCGACGGTGCCGAATGCGAGCTTGCCTTGCCGCGCCTTTTCGCGTGCGCCCGGCACGTTGTCGAGAATCCAGCGAATCTTGGTAGCGGAGAAGTACGCGTCGATCGGCAGACCGGTCTTTGCCCGCACCATGGCTTCGAGACCCTGCGCCTTGAGCTGGTCGCAGAAGTCGGCGGTGCGGCGGTCCTGCCAGACGATGGCGTTATAGAGGGGATGACCGGTCTCGCGGTCCCAGACGATGGTGGTTTCGCGCTGGTTCGTGATGCCGATGGCGTCGATGTTGGTCCCGTTCAGGCCCACGCGTGTGACCGCTTCGGCGGCCACGCCCGCCTGCGTCGACCAGATTTCCTGCGGATCGTGCTCGACCCAGCCCGGACGCGGATAGATCTGTTCGAATTCCTTCTGGGCAATCGAGACGATTTGGCCCTGTCGGTCGAACAGCATCGCACGCGAGCTCGTCGTGCCCTGGTCGAGCGCAAGAATGTACTGTTGGTCCTGCATGTCTCTCATCTCCATTCGTGGGTAGTTGTGATTGATTCGCGCCGCAAGGCAAGGCGCGTGGGTGGTGCTGACCGTCTGTGATACTCAATGCAGCCCTCAAGCGGCACTTATTGAGGCACTTATTGCTGGACCACAGCCCGCGCACGGCTCGCGGCAAACCACGATTCGAGCGCGGCCGTGACTGCGTCCAGCGTGCCCGGCGCCACGTGCAAGCCGAGCTTCGAGCGGCGCCACAGCACATCTTCGGCGCAGGTCGCCCACTCGGTGTTGCGCAGATAGCGCAATTCGGCCTCGTAGATGCCAGGTGCAATCTGCGGACCCAGTGCTTCGAGCGACGCGGCCTTGCCGATCAGGCGCTCGGCGCGCGTGCCGTAAGCGCGCGCGTAGCGCAGCGCAAGCGGTGCGGGCAGCCACGCGTAGCGTTTCGCGAAGGCCTCCGCGAAGGGCGCGAAACGTGCCTTCGCGATGTCGCCGCCCGGCAGCGTCTCACCTGCGGTCCAGCTGGGCGCGTCGCTGCCCAGCACGCGGCACAGCATGTCGCCGGCTTCTTCCGCGAGCTTGCGAAACGTGGTGATCTTGCCGCCGAACACGGAGAGCAGCGGCGCGCCTTCGACGTCGTCCATTTCCAGACGATAGTCGCGCGTGACCGCCGATGCATTTTTCGCGCCCTCTTCTTCGAGCAGCGGCCGCACGCCCGAGTAAGTCCAGTGCACGTCGGCGGGCGAAATCTTGCGTTTGAAATAGCGATTGATCGACTCGCACAGATAGCGCGTTTCGTCGCCGTCGATCGACACCTTCGCGGGGTCGTTGCGGTACTCCACGTCGGTCGTGCCGATCAGCGTGAAGTCGTGCTCGTAGGGGATCGCGAAGATAATGCGCTTGTCCGGGTTCTGGAAGATGTACGCATGATCGTGATCGAACAAGCGCTTCGTCACGATGTGGCTGCCCTTCACGAGACGCACGCTATGCTGCGCGCCGCGCCCGAGCGCACCGTGCAGCACCTCGCCCACCCACGGGCCCGCCGCATTGGCGAGCGCACGCGCACGCACTTCGAAGGTGCTGCCGTCGGGGCGGCGCAGCGTGGCGAGCCATGCGCCGTTCGTGCGCTGCGCGCGAACGAGCTTCGTGCGCGTGAGGATCCGCGCGCCACGCTCTTGCGCGTCGAGCGCATTGAGCACGACGAGGCGCGCGTCGTCCACCCAGCCGTCCGAGTAGACGAAACCGCGCCGGATGGTGTCGACGAGCGGCGCGCCCGCCGCATGGCGGCGCATGTTTATGCCGCGCGAACCGGGCAGCAGTTCGCGCTTCGCGAGGTGATCGTAGAGAAAGAGGCCGATGCGGATGAGCCACGCGGGGCGCAGGTTGGGCATGTGCGGCATCACGAAGCGCAGCGGCCACATGATGTGCGGCGCCGAGCGCAACAGCGTCTCGCGCTCCTGCAACGCCTTGCGCACGAGGCCGAACTCGCGGTACTCGAGATAGCGCAACCCACCGTGAATCAGCTTCGTGCTGGCCGACGACGTATGCGAGGCGAGGTCGTCCTGTTCGCAAAGGAGCACGGAGAGCCCGCGCCCGGCCGCGTCGCGCGCGATGCCCGCGCCGTTGATCCCGCCGCCCACGACGAGCAGATCGTAGCGATTCTGTTGAATCACCTGCGTTTCCTGATAGTCCTGATAGTGGTCCCAAAACGAGCCCACAAGTGAACTCGAAATGTTCGAATACGAAATCTAACGAACAAATTCGAAAAAGTAAAGTTCGTTTTGGCAGCGCGATGGGCGCGCGGAGAAAGGCACCGCCAATGTTCGAAAATAGCTGAATAAATGGGGATTTTCCCCAAATTAGCGCGAGTCTTCAGGCAGGGCAAGCGCCCGATCGCGCGAGAGAATGAAACGAAAGCGAGCGCGAAAATTTTCGAATGATGTTCGAATTGTGTTCGTTTCGGCGCGTCAGGCGCATCGAAGGGCCAAAGCGGCGCGGGCCATCGATCCGGGAATCCAACGCCTCCGCCTCGGCGGGCAACAACCGCAGGCCGGCAGTGCCGGCCGCAACATGCACGAAAGACCGGGCCCGGCCTAATCCGCGACGTACACGGCCGTTCCCGCCTGCGCCACGGTCTCGTTCATTTCGGCGGGCAGCGGCTTGTCGGTGAAGAGCGCGTGAATCTGGCTCAGGTGCCCCTGGCGCACGAGCGCGGGCCGGCCGAATTTCGAATGATCGGTCACCAGATAAACGGTGCGCGCGTGCTCGATGATTGCTTCGGCCACGCGTACCTCGCGCGTGTCGAAGTCGCGCAGCGTGCCGTCGGTCTCGATTGCCGAGGTCCCGACGATCGCGTAATCCACCTTGAACTGGCGAATGAAGTCGATGGTCAACTCGCCCACGATGCCCTTGTCCCAAGGCCGCACGATGCCGCCCGTAATGAGCACCTCGCACTCCGGGTAGCCGCTCATCATGCTCGCCACGTTCAGATTGTTCGTGATTACGCGCAGGCCGCGATGGCGGTTGAGCGCGCGAGCGACCTCCTCGGTCGTGGTGCCGAGGTTGATGAAGAGCGAGGCCTGATCGGGAATATGCGAGGCCGCGAGCGCGCCGATACGACGCTTCTCCTCATGGAACATCTGCTGCCGCGCGCTATAGGAGACGTTCTCCGCGCTAGTGGGCAGGCTCGCGCCGCCATGGTAGCGGCGCAGGAGATTCATGTCGGCGAGCCAGTTGACGTCGCGGCGGATGGTCTGCGGCGTAACGCCGAAGTGCGCGGCGAAATCGTCGACGGTCACGAAACCATCGCGCTGCACCCATTCGAGCAACTCCTGCTGACGCGCGTTGAGGGTGAGGCGGGGGTCTCGTGTCATGGTCTCGTGGTGGATGCGGATGAGGGCTGGCCCTATTGTAAGGGGAGCCGGGCATCGCGCCCTATAGCGGCCTACGGTGCCCTGTAGCGCCCTACGGCGGCCCATCGTGCGCTCCCGGACGACCGCATCCAGGTATGCGTCTGGGCGCGCCCCGGGTAAATGCGGGGTAAATACCGAGAAAATCTCTTTCGGACGGAAAGCAATCAGAAGGCCACGCTTTCTTATACTTCCACCCATTCCGGCAAGGCGCCGGTCACGAGGAGTCACGCAGTCATGCTTTCCGGCGCCCAGCATCTCGGCCGCGCTCTGTTGCTGTGCATCGCGCTTGGCGCTGCCCCGGTGGCGCGCGCCGAGCCGATCCGGCTGATGATGGGGGGCATGTCGAAGATCGTCTATCTGCCTGCCGTGCTCGCCTCGCAACTGGGCTACTTCAAGGACGAAGGCCTCGACGTGCAGGTGGTCTCGGGGCCCGCGGGCATCGACACCTCCACGGAGCTGATCGCCGGCGCGATCGAAGGCGCGGTGGGCTTCTACGACCACACGCTCGACCTGCAAAGCCGCGGCCAGGACGTGCTTTCGGTGGTGGTGCTGCAACGCGCGGCAGGCCTGGCCGAACTCGCATCGGCGCATACGGAAGGCGGCCGCGAACTGGCAAGCGACGCCGCAACGAAAGCGGTGACCACGAACACGGCGACGATGAAAGCAGCGCGGGGCAAACGCCTTGGCGTGACGGGATTCGGCGCCTCCACGTGGGTCCTCACGCGCTTTCTGCTCGCCCGTGCGGGTGTGGCGTCCGGCGACTACACGGTCGTGCCGCTCGCCTCCGACACGCGCTTTGTCGAGGCCTTCGAGCAAGGCACCATCGACGCGGGCATGGTCGAGGAACCCACGGCCACGCGTCTCTTGACGAGCGGCGCCGCCCACGTGGTGGTCGACATGCGCACCGTCGAGGACACGCAGCGCTGGCTGGGCGGCCCCTATGCGGGTGCGTGCCTCTATCTGCGACGCAGCTGGATGCTCGCGCACCGGCAGGAGACCGGGCGGATGGTGCAGGCACTCACGCGCGCGCTGCGCTTCATCGGCACGCATTCGGCGCAACAGATCGCCGCCGTGCTGCCGCCCGAGGTGATCGGCAACGACCGCGCGGGCTATGTGCGTGCGCTCGCTTCGGCGCGGAGCGCGTTCTCGAAGGACGGCCTGATGCCCGATGGCGCGCCGCAAACCGTGCTGAAGGTATTGATGACGGCAGGCTCGGGATTGACGGCCCGGCATGTCGATCTTTCGAAGACCTACACAAATGAATTCGTGAAGGGCTCGCAGTAGTTGAGCAGGTAGTTGAGCAGCCCCGATCGCTAACAGTCGCGTTTTTATCAACCGCGTTTTCAACCGCGTTTTCAACACCGAATCACGCCACACGGCGGGCGACACGGCGGCCCATACGACCGCAGGAACACGCTCGTCCAACATGCAAGGATGTCCAACATGTCTACAGCCATCAACGCCGCGCCGGGGGAATCGAAAGCCCGCACCGTGTTTCGCGCGGTCAGCGGCAACTTTCTGGAAATGTACGACTTCATGGTGTACGGCTATTACGCCGCCGCCATCGCCAGCACGTTCTTTCCCGCCGGCGACGAATTCGCCTCGCTGATGCTCGCGCTCTCCGTGTTCGGCGCGGGCTTCCTGATGCGCCCGCTCGGCGCCATCGTGCTCGGCGCGTACATGGACCGTCATGGCCGCCGCAAGGGCTTGATTCTCTCGCTCTGGCTGATGGCCGTGGGCACGATGTGCGTGGCCTTCGTGCCAGGCTACGCCACCATCGGCCTGGCCGCCCCGGTCATCATTCTGATCGGGCGTCTCTTGCAAGGCTTCTCGGCCGGCGCGGAACTGGGCGGCGTGTCCGTCTATCTCGCGGAAATCTCCACCAAGGGCAACCGCGGCTTCTACTGCTCATGGCAGTCGGGCAGCCAGCAGGTGGCCGTGGTGTTCGCCGCAGCGCTCGGCGTGGTGCTGCACAGCGTCCTGCCCGCGCCCGAAATGAAGGACTGGGGCTGGCGTGTGCCGTTCGTGATCGGCTGCATGATCGTGCCGTTCCTGTTCTATATCCGCCGCACGCTGCGCGAAACCGATGAGTTCACCGCGCGCCGCCATCATCCGAGCCTCGGCGAAATCACGCGCGCCATCGCGAGCAACTGGGGCATCGTGCTCGCCGGCATGGGCCTCGTGATCATGACGACGACCTCGTTCTACCTGATCACCGCCTACACGCCCACCTTCGGCAAGGTCGAGCTGCACCTCACGTCGCTCGACGCGCTGCTCGTGACGGTGTGCGTGGGCATCTCGAACTTCATCTGGCTGCCGATCTCCGGCGCCGTGTCGGACCGCATCGGCCGCGCCCCCGTGCTGGTCGCCTGCACCGCGCTCGCCGTGCTCAGCGCGTATCCGGCCATGCGCTGGCTCGTGGGCGCGCCCTCGTTCACGACGCTCCTGATCGTGGAACTGTGGCTTTCGACGCTCTATGCGTGGTACAACGGTGCGATGGTCGTCGCGCTGACCGAGCTGATGCCGGTGCACGTGCGCACCACCGGTTTCTCGATGGCCTATAGCCTCGCGACGCTGGTGGGCGGCTTCACGCCGGCGATCTCCACGTGGCTCATTCATTTCACCGGCGACAAGGCCGCGCCGGGCGCATGGCTGAGCATTGCCGCCGCGTGCGGCCTGGTGGCGACCCTGTTCCTGTACCGCACGCGCATCGCACGCGAACAGTACAAGGCCGCCTGATACCGCATCGTGCAAGGCCGGCCGACTGGACTGGAAAAGGGCATGAGACTGCTGCTCGTCGAAGACAACGAACAACTCGCGCATTGGCTCATCCGCACGTTGACCGATGACGGTTTCATGCTCGACCACGTAGGCGACGGCGAGGCAGCCGAAGACGCGCTGCGCGCCTCGCCCTACGACGTCGTGCTGCTGGACCTCAACCTGCCGCGCATGTCGGGCAAGGCGCTCTTGCGCCGCATGCGCTCGCGCGGCGACGCCACGCCCGTGCTGATTCTCACGGCCACGGGCGCCATCGACGAAAAGGTCGTGTGCCTGGGTGCCGGCGCGGACGACTACATCGTCAAGCCCTTCGACGCGCGCGAGCTCGTGGCGCGTGTGAAGGTGCTCGCGCGCCGCCAGGCGCCCTCGCGCACGAACCGCGTGCGTTGCGGCAATCTGCTCTACGACATGGACACCCTGCGCTTTTACGTGGACGAGGAGCCGCTCACGCTCACGCCGCGCGAGCACACCGTGCTGGAGACGCTGATCCTGCGCGCGAAAAAAACCGTGTCCAAGGCGGTGCTCGCGGAATCCGTGAGCGATGCCGACGCGCCCACCAGCGAAGACGCCATCGAGATTTACGTCTCGCGGCTGCGCAAGAAGCTCGAAAAGAGCACGGCAACCATCATCACGCTGCGAGGGCTGGGCTACCTGCTCGAAGATGCCGAAGCCGAAGAATAGCGCGACGGCCGGGCCGGCGATCACAACGCCAACGTCAACAGCAGCGCCAACGAAGCCGAAACGCCGGCCGATAAACAGCCTGCGCGTGCGCCTGCTGCTCTGGCTCGTGCTGCCGATGACGGTGTTCATCGCAGCGGCCGGGCTGATCACGCGGGGCAACGCGTGGCGCACGGCGAACCTGCTGCAAGACGAGGCGCTGCTCTCGGCGGCGCGCGTGATGGCCGGCGACATCGGCTGGGAAGGCAACGATCTGATCGCATCGATCTCGCCCAGCGCCATCGAAATCCTGCGCACGCCGCATCGCGACCAGGTGTTCTTTCGCGTGCAGGAAATCGGTGGCCCCATCATCGCGGGCACCTCCGACTTCCCGCAGCACATTCCCGAAATCTCGCCGCAGTGGTACGACGCCCGCGTGAACGGCGCGCCCATTCGCGCGGTCTCGCTGATCCGCGAAATGTACGATGCGGGCGCGACGCGCCGCGTGATCGTCTCCGTGGGCCGCACGCTGCACGAGCGCGACGCCATGGTCGCCGCGCTCTGGCGGCCTCAGATGTTCTACTTCGCGGCCATCGTCACGGTGGCTGTCGTGCTCGTGTGCGTCGCGCTCACGCTCGAACTGCGCCCGCTCACGCGGCTCGCGCGCGGGCTGCCGCAGCGGGTACGCACGTCGTCGGTGCGCATCGACGTCGAGCCGCTGAGGAGCGAATTGCGCCCCATCGTGAGCGCCTTCAACGAGTGCCTCGACATCATCGAGCGCCAGACCGCGATGCAACGGCGCTTCGTGGCCGACGCCGCGCATCAGTTGCGCACCCCGCTCACGCTGCTCGGCACGCAGCTGCAATACGCGCGCCGCCAGCAGGATCCCGTACTGCTTCACGAGACGCTCAAGGCGATGCACCAGAGCAACCGCTCGCTCGTGGGGCTCACCAATCAGTTGCTGACACTTGCGCAAGCCGAGGCGGCGGACTATACGCAATTCGAAGGCGTGAACGTAGATATGCGCGCGGTCGCGACCAGCGTGATCGAGCAGCTCGCGCTGCTCGCGCAGCGCAGGCGTGTGGAGATCGTGACCACGCTTGCGCAGCAGGCCGAAGTCATGGGCAACGAGCCGTTGCTCTCAGTGCTGGTGTTCAATCTCGTCGATAACGCCATTCGCTACTCGCCCGAGGGCGGCACGGTCATGGTGACGCTCGCGGTGGCGGCGGGATTCGTCACGTTGAGCGTGGCCGATGAAGGCGCGGGTATCGCACATGAGTTGCGCGACAAGGTTTTCGAGCCTTTTTTCCGGGCCTCGACGCAACCCGGCAGCGGCCTTGGACTCGCGATCGTGCGCGAGATCGCGCGCGCGCATCGCGCCGAGGTGAGGCTCGGAAACGGCGCGAACGGGCACGGGACGATGGCGGTCGTGCAGTTCGCGCCGGGCTGAATTCGAATCGGGCCGCGCCGCACTCAGCTCGCGTCGGCGAGCGGCCGTGCTGCATCCGCGTATGCGGCGCCAGCGTGCTGGTGAAGCCAGCGGATCATGTCCGTGTGCTTCACCACGCCGATCAGGCGCCGCGCATCGTCGAGAACCGGTATTTCGTAGCACGAATTATCGGCGAAGATGGCCGCGAGATGCGCCAGCGGCGTAGCGCGGTGCACCGCCTGGACGCCCGATGCCATGACGGCTTCGACCGTCTCCTCCATCTGCACGGTCTTGCGCCGCAGCGCGCGCCATAACCTGCGCACCAACCCCACAGGCTGCCCGTTCGCCAGTTCGTGATGCGTTACCGTACCCACGAACCGATGCGCGTCGTCCACCACCGGCAGCGCATGAACACCGTGACGGCGCAACATCTCCCATGCGGCATGCCGGCCCATCGTGAGCGGTACGGCATGATCTGCGCTCGTCATGAATTCTTCGCAGGTGAGTTCATCGAACGACAGGCGCTGCGGGTCGGTAACCGCGCCGGCCTGTTGCGCGGGTGCAAGCTGAGCACTCGATGTGCTTGCCTGACCGCTCGCCTGACCGCTCGCCGGCGCCGTTACGCGCCAGGCGGCGCGCGGATACCGGTGTCCTGTGAGCGCGTGAAAGACCAGCGCGGCGCTCAGCAAGGCAAACGACTGGAACAAGATGGGCGCGGCCACGAAGCGAAAGCCGAGCGCATGCACGGCCGGGCCGCCGAGCACGGCAGTCAGCGCAACGGCGCCTGAAGGCGGATGCACGCAGCGGCACAGGAACATCGCGCTGATGGCAAGCGCCACGGCCACGGCGGCGGAGAGGACCGGATCGGCGATCCACTGCGCACAGGCCACGCCAACCAGCGCGGAAACGAGGTTGCCTCCCACGATGGACCACGGCTGCGCGAGCGGGCTTTCGGATGCGCCGAACAACAGAACGGCCGAGGCCCCCATGGGCGCAACGAGCATCGGAATGTCACCCGCGCGGCCGAACAGCAAATGCGTCGCGATTCCCGTGAACGCGATGCCGAGTAAAGCGCCTCCGGCACGGCGCACCCGCTCGCGCCACTCGGGCGCGCCGGGATGCGGGATGAAATTCGTCAACCAGTCGTGAAGTGCGAAGCGGGGCATGGGCGTCAGCGCGTCTGGGGTTGCTCTACGCCGCCGGACCCTTGCTGCAAGGCCCGCGCGGCGCCTCGGGCGATTTGCGTCCGTTGAGGTTACTCAAGCGCTTCCAATAACAACAATTGATAATTCTTCGCCAATATATAATGCATTCTGTATGCATCTTTTATCGCGCTTTTTCGTCGCGACCCATGTATCGGCCCTGAATTTTTATTCGCATTCCTGATTGGTTAGCCTTTTCGGCCACCCGCCGCTCGAATATTCACAAGCGGTGTCATCGCGGGGTCATGCAAGCAAGCCATCGTTTCGACCACATCCATTTTGCAAAACGTGCGACGAGCCATGCATGTCCGGGCTCCGCAATCACGAGGCGATTCGACATGACGAAGAAGAACACTCCCGACGCATCCACCACCACAACCGATACCGCCATCGGCGTCTCGCGCCGCGGCTTTCTCAAGCTTGCCGGCGCATCCGGTTTTGCAAGCGCCGCAGGCGCTGCGGCCACGCTCGCGGGCGTCACGAATGCCAACGCGGCCACGCCCGACGGCACGCCCGAGCAGATCCACCTCACCTGGGGCACGGACCCGGCAAGCGAAGTCGTGGTTTCGTGGGCCTCGCTCGCGGCCGCTACGCATCCGCGCGTCACGTACGCCACGGACCGTGGCCGCCGCGAAGTCGCAAACGCAGTCCAGCGCACCTACACGGACGGCCTCACGGGCGTCGTCGTGTTCACGTATCACGCGCGCCTGCAGGGTCTGCACGCCGGTACGACCTACCGCTACGAAGTGACCGCCGACAACGACAGCCACGCCGGCAACCCGTTTTCCGCGAGCTTCACCACCGCGCCGCACGGCCGCAAGCCGTTTCGCTTCACGAGCTACGGCGACCTCGCCACGCCCAACACGGGCTGGGTGCTTTCGTCGCCGCAAAGCCGTTTCGCCGTGGAGGCTGTCGAGCGCTTTCAGCCGCTCTTTCACCTGCTCAACGGCGACCTCTGCTACGCGAACCTGAACCCTGCGCATCAGACCGAGGTGTGGCGCGACTTCGCGAACAATAACCAAAGCTCGTCGTCGAACCGGCCGTGGATGCCCTGCCCCGGCAACCACGAAATCGAGTTCTACAACGGCCCACAGGGGCTCGAATCGTATCTTGCGCGCTACACGCTGCCTGCGAACGGCACGCGCTTTCCGGGCCGCTGGTACAGCTTCCGCGTGAGCAACGTGCTGTTCGTCTCGCTCGACGCCGACGATGTCGTGTATCAGGACGCCGCCGCGTTCGTGGCCGGTCCCGCGCCGCTCGTGCCTGCGGCCAGCACGGGCAATGCGCCCATCGCTGCGGGCTCGTCGTTCTATGTGCGGGGCTACAGCAACGGCGAGCAGACGCGCTGGCTCGAAAAGACGCTGCGCCACGCCTCGCACGACGATGACATCGACTGGATCGTCGTACAGATGCATCAGGACGCGCTCAGTTCCTCGAAGACGGGCAACGGGTCGGACAAGGGCATCCGCGAGGCCTGGCTGCCGCTCTTCGACCGCTACGGCGTGGACCTCGTGGTATGCGGCCACGATCACGACTACGAGCGCAGCTATCCGGTGCGCGGCTGCAATCATCATGCGGGCGTGGATGCCGCGACGGGCACGCCCGTCGATACGTTGCAGCCAAAGCCCGTGGCGAACGCGCAAGCGGGCAGCAACACGTTCGATACGAGCCACGGCACGATCCACCTGATCCTGGGCGGCGGCGGCACGAGCGCGCCGCTCGACGTCTACGGCGTGGACACCGGCAACGGCAATCCGCAGGCGAAGGTGTTCACGAAACCCAACCGGCCCGTGCCGGGCACGACGCCGGGCACCTGGGTACGGGCAGGCGCCGACGCGCTCGAAGACGCCATCTGGTCCGCACAGCGCGATACGGGTACCGGTTATGGGATAGCCGTGTTCGACGTGGATCCGGGCGAGCACGGCGACAAGACCACCATCACGATGAACTACTATCACGCGCCGGGCGCCGACCAGACGCCCACGCCGAACTACGAACTCTTCGAGACGGTCACGCTCGCGAAATCCCGGAAATGAGCGCGGGAATGTGCACGCGAGTGAGCGCGTAAATTCGCGCGTGGCAAGGCGCGGCTACAAGCGCCTCGCCACGGCGAATGGCGGCGGTGTTCAGGCGAGCCCCGGCACGGCCGCTTGCAGCACATCCACGCGCTTTGGCACGAGGCCGAGATCGAGAAAGGTGTCGGCGATCTTCTGCTGTTCGCCGAGGATGGTCTTCGTGATCGGCACCGTGCCGAACTCCGTGCGATCGACCGCCCGCGCGACCACGGGCGCGGGCAGCCCCCAGAGCTTCGCAAGCTCGGCGGCATATGCCGCGCGATTGTTCTTGCCCCATTCGTCCGTTTTCGCGACCTCATCGATCAGCACGCGGATCACGTCCGGGTTCTCGCTCGCGTAGTTGCGCGAAGAAAAATAAAAGCCGCGATTGACCACCACGCCGCTCGCATCGGCGAGCACGCGTGCGCCGAAGCTCGCCTGCGCCGCCGCGAAGAACGGGTCCCAGATGACCCACGCGTCGATGGAGCCATTTTCGAAGGCCGCGCGCGCATCCGCCGGCGCGAGGAAGACGGGCCGCACGTCGCGATAATCGAGCCCATGCTTGCGCAGCAGTTGCACGAGGAAATAGTGGACATTGCTGCCCCGGTTGAACGCGACGCGCTTGCCTTTGAGGTCCGCGACCTCGCGCAGCGGCGAGTTGTGCGGCACGAGCACCGCCTCGGATTGAGGCCGCGGCAGCGTGGCCGCCACATAGGCGAGCGGCGCGCCCGCGGCCTGCGCGAAGATGGGCGGCGCCTCGCCCACATCGCCGAAATCGATCGAGCCCACGTTGAGCGCCTCCAGTTGCACGGGGCCCGCATTGAACTCCGTCCACGTCACCTTGACGCCCAGCGGCGCGAGCCGCTGCTCGAGCGTGCCACGGCCCTTCAGCAGGCTCAGCGCGCCCTTCTGGTTGCCGATGCGCAGGGTACGCGCGGCGTTCGCCGCAAAAGCCCGGGACGTGCTCAGGGCGGGCAGCGCGGCAGCAGCCGCACCAAGCGAAAGTTTGAGAAATGCGCGGCGTGTGCTCATGGATTCGCTCATGGATTCGTATCGACGGTCGTGATGGAAAGTTCGACCGATTCTACGAAGCGCCCCGGCAAATCAGAACGATGGAGTTTTCCGATTTAAATCAGTTACAGGACTAAGGGCGCTGCGCTCACCGCCAGCTTGATGCAAAGCAATTTATGAGACCGGCCCCGCCGCTAAGCTTGCGGCCGGCGCGCGCGTGTACTGCAATGTGCATGTCCGGCCCCGAGTTCCTCTGACGAACCGTTCCATCCACCCCCACATGAAAAAACCTCTCCTTGCCGGGCTGGCACTCGTTGCCGCGCTTTGTGCCGGAAATGCCGCCGCTCAAGCCACGCAGAAGGCGCCCTCGATCGATCAGGCCGATGTCTTCCTGAACACTTGCCAAAAGCCGGAGAATCTCGACGCATGCGTCATGTACCTCGCGGGCTACACGAACGGTGCGCTGGTTCAGACCCTGATCGACAAGCAGCCGCCGCGCTACTGCGTCCCGCCGAATCTCGGACGCAAGGACCAGCTCGGCGCGATCATGGTCTGGATGAAAGGTCACCTTCAATACATTCTCGAACCCACCGGCGCGGTTATTTACAAGGCACTGATGGGCACGTTCCCCTGCCGCTAGCCGCGGCCGCGCTTGGGGGGCGGGTAACGCCCGATGCGGTTTTATTCGTTAACCTAACTATTTTTCTCCGGCGCCGTTGTCGCCACGCTCGCCTTCGCTCGGACCACCGCTCCAGCGCACAACACCTGTCAGATGGCAACGGCTTTCCAGCGAAACGGGTCAGGTAGCGCCCAGTGGTTGGCAAGCCACCCGGAAGACGCTCGGGCCGGTCCGTCACGAACTCATGCAGGCTGAGCACGACAACCCGCTAGTGCGCCTGAATTCCGTCCTTTACGCACGCTGAAGCCTTGCTGCGCCTGGCCCGCAGCCTGTGTACCTGTCGCACGGAAACGGCTCGCCACGTGCGTGCCGTTTCCGTTTTTCGTGCGGCAGGTACACGCACGTTGTCGCGCACGTGACCTGAAATCCCACAAACGGTTACCTTCGTGTTGCGAGTATGCTCGGTACGAACTTGATGGCGTCGTCGTGTGCAGTTCGCACAGCGAGGCCACGAGATCGGGCAGCACCACGGGTGCGAATGCGCTGCGTCGATTGATCTCATCAGCCTCCGATATACATAGGAATGCAGATAAATTTGCTGGGACTGTGCCTGCCTCCTCGGGCTCGCGAGTATATCGGCCACGGCGGACTCGCCGCGGCGCCGTATCGCTTCGGCTGGAAGTGTAGCCGGGTGAGCAGAGTGAGCAGGTACTCGCCATGCACGTGGCGTACATCGAACAGCGAGCACGCGACGACGAGACGCGAGTTGTCCGCGCGACTTCACCCACCGCGCGCTGCGGGGCCGTGCAGCGCAGATATCGACCATCATGATTTGCCCGCACGAGTGCTCGTGCAAGCGGCCTTAAATCGATCACGGGTTCGGGAGGCACAGCATGGCGTCACCGGAAATCCAGTGACTGCCAACGGAACACAGATCGTGGAAGGTCTAGCGCCGGTTTTCGCGACGCAGCCATACGTCGATGATGGTGCGAGCGACGCGTCGCCGGGCGAAGTCGAAGCAGCGCAACTAACAGTTTTGGCTGCCGTCGATCTCGCGGATCAATCTATCGCCACCGAACACCCGATGAAGCCGAGCACTCGGTGCACGCCATCAAAGATGATCGCCACATAGGCGCGAACCGGCGGAAAGTCATGGTCTGCCAGGTTCCAGTGGTCAATATCGGCCACTGGAACCTGGCACGCGGCGCAGTGGGCACGACGTGCCGATGCGGGTCCATCCCCAGCCCGGAAGGTTCAGCGCTTATCTCGTACCTGAGGCGGCAGGGCAGCAGGTTCCAAGCCGCACGCGCGCTGCGGTGAAGGTTGATGCAGGCGGGTCATGATTTCGCTGACCGACGTGACTCTCCCGATGGCCATCCTGGCAACGACGGACGATGCGCACGGCAACGCCCGTCGAGGATCGATACGCACGTGCCGGAAAATCATGGCGCGCCCGCCAGTCAGTTTGGCAATTCAGAGAAGCGCGATGGGGCTCGGAGCAGCAAGGTGCAGGAGCTGAGAAACATGCGCGCGAGGTTCCCTGTGCGGAATGCTGCGGGTACCTTGCTACAGCGGTGCCACTGCCCCAAGCGCAGCGTTCCCATATTTGGTGACCTGGTGCAGGTAACCCCCTATGGGAACCGGTGACCTTTACCCAGCGATTTGCGAGAAAGGGAGACTGTCATGAGAAGTGGCAGAACAGACGGATTCTGTTTTTCCGAACACCAGGCATCTAACCGGGCGATGAGTTTCTGTGTCGATCCCCATAGCCGGCTACCTTTTGGAAGTAGTCCATCCCATAGCAAGGCACCAACGGAATGTAAACACTTATAAATCATATAGTTGAGCAACATATTCAATGTTATCTCTCAAGAATCTGCGAGTAGGTCTCCGGTTTTGGGAGCTGAATTCGGCACTTTGGCTTGAAGGTCACCGGGTTTGGGACAACTCGAGTTGGTGACCACTTACATCTCTATAGGGTCCCGGTTTTGGGAAACGTATCTATCGTCGGACACCTGTTTTCAGTGTTTACTTTTACGCTTTAGAACCTTTAGTAAACCTTTAGGCGGCGCAAAGCCTTACCTGGCATGGGTTTGCGGGCGATTTGGTTGCAATTTATGGGGTGCTGGGTACCGACTATGGGGACTCGAGGTTGTGGATATGGGGGTTCGGTAGCCTCGCATGGGGATTCCGGTCTGTGGATATGGGTGAAAGGTCGCTCCGTATGGGAATAATTGCCGAAAGCGGCTGAGGTCACGGTTTATGGGAACGCTCAAAGGTAGCCATTTCTGGGTGCGGTAACTGTATCCGGCGAGTCTGGAGGGGATTCAGGCCGTGGCAAAGGTATCCAGTTATGGGGATATCTTGAGGTAACCGGGTATGGGCGCTTGTTAAAGGTCTTCGAGAAGGTAACCGCTACCAATTGAGACCGGGGCCGCATGAAGTCTGGTTGAGCCTATGAATGGATATGAACAGGTAACGCTCTATGGGGCGAATTCGGGGTACCCGTTTATGGTGAACCCTTCCTGACGATCGATCCCGGAGGCTCAGGAACCAGGTTACTAAAGGTATCTATTTATGGGATAGCCAGTAGGTCACCACCAATGGGAAATCTTCTATGTGCTGCTTGCCTGAATTCCGTACAACGCCTGCCTGGCCAAAGCTCCCATAAACAGATACCTGTGAGTAACCTGATCAGAAGTGAGTACTTACCAGGGGCATCAAAGTCACGTGTTATGGGAGAGAATTCGGGGCGCCAGGCTCAAATGGTTACCGAATATGGGATCCCCTCGAAGCCAGCTGGCGCGTGCTTTCCATGCTCGTCTGGCCGCACGGTACCGCGGTCAATGCACCGGCTGTCAACTTTTCTGACACAGAGTGTCGTGCTGCCGCACAGGCCTGGCCGTAGTCTTGAGTCACCTGGTCGGTTGGTATACAGTTACCAGCCGACCAGGTTCCCTTTTCACGTGGGTCATATGGCAAGAAAAAAGGCCGATGTTGGCGATGCCGACAAGCAAGGTGCACTCGTATTCCAAGGCCAGCCGCCTGATCTCTTCCGCAAGGCGGTCCCCGCGATTCACATCGCACCGAAATCCGGATCGATCAGCCTTCAGCAGCGCAAGATGTTCAGCTCGTTGATCAAGAACGCGATCCGCCAGGATTCCCTCGAATCCGGTCGCTCCTCGTTCGAGATCACGATCTCCGCCCTCTCGCAGGACGTCGATCTGAACAGCAACAACACGGAGTACGTCAAGGAGACGATCAATTCGCTGATCAGCACGGTCGTCAACTGGGACTATCTCACGCAGGACAAACGCAGCATCTGGAAGGCTTCGGGTCTCCTCGCAGGCGCCGAACTGGAACGCTCGGTGCTGCGTTATACGTTCTCCGAGCAGATTCGCGGCGAACTTCTGAACCCTGAGATTTACGCGATGATCGACATGCGGATCACGCGTCAATTCAGGAAGGCGCATTCACTTGCGCTCTGGGAAAACGTCGTGCGCTACGAAGCAGTCGGGATGACGGCCCGCTTTCCGCTTGCGACGCTGCGCGATCTCATTCTCGGTCAGGACACCTCGGCGCAATCGTACAAGCTGTACAAGCAGTTCAAGAGCCGCGTGCTGGTGCCCTGCATCAAGGAAGTCAACGAGATTTCGGACCACAACTTCGAGCTTATCGAGCACAAGGTGGGCCGCTCGGTCGTCGCCCTGCAGTTTCGCGTGACCCGCAAACCAGAGACGGACCCGTCCCAGGAGCTTCGTGCGAATGAGACTGTGCTCATCGGCGAGATGTCAAAATTCAGCGTTCCGGTCTCGGAGGCTCGGCGTCTCTTGAAGCAATACGGCGAGGAGAAAATCCGTACGGCCGTGGCCTACACGGCTGTACGCGTTGCACAGAAAAATGCGGCGCCGCTTGCCAATGTGGCTGCCTATTTCCGCAAGGCGCTGATGCAGGGTTATCAACTGCCGGGAGCTAATGCGGCGAGCGGCACGAGCGCCGATTCGCCCAAGGCGCGTGAGAGCCAGGACCAGGTGAAGGACCGCTATATTGCGGCGAAGATTGCCGAGGCACGGGCCTACTTCAACGAGCTCGAGCACGACGATCAGACAGCGCTTATCCAGCGCTACAACGAAACGGTCGGCATGGACAAGCTCAAGGTTTCGATGACCAAAGTGCCGAGCAAGATGGCATCGACGAACTTCTTCCGCTGGGTGGTTCTCGATACCTGGGGTCAACCGACTGCCGCCGATCTGCTCGAATTCCTGCTGAGCGGACAACAGGCGCCGGCGGCCGCGGATCTCCAGGCCATGGGCGACGTTGAGCTTGCGTTGAAGACACGTTCTGATTAACTGCCTCCTCTGCTAACGGATTAAGCACCGCCTAGTCGGAAATTTAGCGAAATTTACCCACTATTAGATATAGGTAAATTTCGCTTTCCCTATTCTCCCCATGCATTGATGTGGCGTCGAACAGAATGTTTGGTGCCGCGTGTCGATGTGTTCTTCTCGCTGCCTGTGAATATCGGGCGGGCCTGATTCCTCTATCTCTTCGCTGCTGCCCGGTCTCCACGTGGAGATTAGGTAGCCGTTCGAGCGAATTGCGCGATCGGATTTTGCCTGACTGGTAGCCATAGCGCTGTGACACAACTCTGCGTGTCCGACCCGGGTGTCCGTTGCATGCCACTTGGGCGATTTTGATCTATGCCACGACTGAACAGGTCGTGAGAGCAAACATTAGCACATTCGTTGTTGGCCCCCGCGAGCAACACCTATGCAACACCCATACATCAGACGGCATTTAACAGTGGCAATTGCTGTTTGCCCGAGGGGCGGTCCCAAGTGCTTATAGACGTGGGATAGGCTTCTTGCCTCGTGAAGACCTCACGGATCTCCACGTGGAGATTGAGCCAATACGCGCAATCTGGAGGGCTGCTCACGATGAATGACGTTGGAGGTCTGTCTCGCACAGGGGGAGATTCACAACGCAGAATTCGACGCTTGGAACTGAACTATTCAATTCGCAACACGATGCTCGCGGTTCTTGCGCAATTGACTCTCCACGTGGAGATAAACTGCGGTCACAAGAGTATGTCCCGGACGCGTGCTTCAATTTGGCAGCAGATATGGGCCGAAGGCCGCTTGTCATGATCTCCACGTGGAGATCGCTACACCAAAGTAATCACGAATGTGGATGCTCTGCCTCAACTGCATCGCTCTCCGTGCGATCGCCCTTCGAGTCGAACCGAAACGCTGTCGACGCTAAACACTGAATTGAAAAGCGCCGCCACACCTATTTAAAGCGACGAATATTCGACGTGTGTTGTCGCAACGGTCCGCCGATATCTCCACGTGGAGATCGCACATCGCTGCTGCGATCACCTGATCCCAGATTTCTCGCGTCCACTGCTTTGAGACGACATCAGCTCAACGAATTTCTTGTCCGAATGGCTAGTTTGGTTGTGAGCGGACAACGATTTCAACGCTGAAGCTAGAATTTACTTTAACTTGCCGCTAGACTGCCAACTGACTCGCTAGAGAATCTCCACGTGGAGAGTGTGCGTGAAGTGTGTGCCGGCGTTGAACATTGCATGGAGAACTGAATGGGACTGGTCATAGCGGTAGCGAACCAAAAGGGCGGAGTGGGCAAAACCACAACCAGCATGAATCTGGCGGGTGCGTTTCAGTCCGAAGGCTATAAGGTTTATGTCGCCGATGCCGACGGTCAGCAATCGTGCATGAGTTGGTGCGCGGCCTCTGGCCCGGAAACACCCCTCCCATTTCGCGTCGGTAGCATCAACAAGCTCGACAAGATGATTGGTCCGGAGATCGCCGCGCTCGCGAACGATTACGACGTCGTTATCGTCGACTGTCCGCCGAACATCAACGACTTGACTACCGCGCGTGTGCTTGCTGTTGCCGATGCGACCATCATCCCGACCGACGCATCCCCAATCGACATCTGGAGTAGCGAAGGGATGATGGAGTTGGTCGAGCGTACGCGAGTCGCCAATCCGGCCGGGAAATTCGCAATTTTGCTGAATAAGGCTAATTCGAAGACGCTCCTGCACACGCAGATGAGTGCGATTCTTGCCGAGAGCAATGTCCATGTGCTCGCAGCCACCATCAAGCAACGCGAGCTGTACCGCCAGGCAGCGGCGCTTGGCCGAACGGTTTTCGACGTAAAGGGCGTGCGCGGGGCGAAGATTGCCAAGGACGAAATCGCTGCGGTTTACAACGAAATCATTGCGCTCGTTCAGGAAGAAGAGGAGGTCGTCGATGGCAACTAAGCTCAACTTCACCAGCAAGGTTCGCGCGGGAATGGCCGTTGAGCGCGCGTCCGCGGGTGAGCGTCTGGCCGACGGCGACGTCGTGGGCATTGCACAGCGCGACGCGTCGGTGGTCTCTCTGGTAGAAGTTGCACCGCAGGAATCGGCGGCCCTCGCCGTTCACGCGGTCACGAGAATTCCGGTCGAGGATGTCGTCTCGAACCCATACAATCCGCGTGCGTTCTACAGCGCGGAGACGATCGACGAACTCGCAGAGAGCTTTGCCACGCAAGGTCAGATCACGCCGATTCTCGTCACGCGGCTGCCCGATTTTCCCGGCAAATATGTGATCGTTGACGGCGAGCGCCGTATCCGTGCGGCGCGCTCGCGCGGCGACAAGCATATCGACGCCGATGTGCGCGACGGTCTCGATAACCAGAATCTCTACCTGCGCGCGTATCACGCAAACAAGGAGCGAGAAGAGCAGACGGTCTTTGATGACGCACTTGCCTGGAAGAAGTTGCTGGACGATGGCGTTTATGTCGATCAGGTCGAGCTGGGCGTTGCCGTCAGCGAGGACCCGAAGCACATCAGCAAGGTGATTTCGCTTACGTCCTTGCCGCCATATCTGCTGCAACGCATGGCGCAGCACCGCAAGGATGTCGGCCTCGGTCATGCCTACAACATTAAGCTGATCTTCGACCGTGCCGGTGCGAGCGTTGCCGAGCATTGGCTCGGGCAGGTCATCGAAGGCAAAGCCAGCGTGCGTAAGCTCGAAGCGGCGGCGTCGGCGGAGGCGGGGGCGCGACGTATTGGACCGCGCCGCACGCATTATCAGTCGCGTGTGCAGTTCAATCGTCCGGATGGCGTGGCGCTCGGCGAGCTGAAGCTTTTCGGCGATGGTCGTGCCGAATTGAACCTGAAGGGTATCGCCGCCGCAGATCAGCAGCGCCTGGCCGAACGGATGAAGACTGTGATCGACGAATGGGCGGCCGAGATGGATACGGTTGAGGCAAGCTGAAGCATCGCTAGGGTCGAAACCGTGAAACACGACCTGAAAAACCGCCACAGAAGAAATTTGCTTTTGAATCAATGAGGTATGCGATAATTCTTGGAATGTTTCACGGCTAGGCACGTTTAGTTGACGGCCAAAATGCAGTTGCTACGCTCCTGGAAGATTCTTGATCGCTTCCAGTTTCAAAATGTATCGAGTGAAATGTAATTCGTAGTTATCAGAACATTTTGGCAAAGCGCGTGGTAGATTGACAATTACCGCCACCTCCCTCATGCTTGTGCGTATGAATTCCCGCCACTGCCTGATTACGCTGATTATTCGCACCATTCATCGAATGGTGGGTTAGTGTACGTCTTGGTAAAAGCGACAAAAACCCGCCCCTGGAGGCGGGTTTTTTATTTCCGCCTCCTGGCTAGCAAGAGATATCAAGAGACAGCACAGGAGCCGTCATGCAGGTCGAATCGAGCCACACCGTAGTCGAAGCCGACACAACCCAGGCCGCTACGCTCAAAAGCAAAGCCGGCAACTCGCAGCAAACCGATTACCTTCGGCTGATCCTCACCGCCCGCGTCTACGACGTGGCCCGCGAGACCGAGCTGGAGCGCGCCCCGAATCTCTCGGCGCGCCTGCGCAACATGGTCCTGCTCAAGCGTGAGGACAACCAGCCCGTGTTCTCCTTCAAGCTGCGCGGCGCCTACAACAAGATGGCGCATCTGACGCCTGAGCAGCTCGAGCGCGGCGTGATCACCGCCTCGGCCGGCAATCACGCCCAGGGCGTGGCGCTTTCCGCGGCCCGGCTCGGCGTGAAGGCCGTGATTTGCGTGCCCATCACCACGCCCCAGGTCAAGGTCGATGCGGTGCGCGCCCACGGCGGCCCCACCGTCGAAGTCGTGCAGGCCGGCGAATCCTACAGCGACGCCTACGCGCACGCCGTGCGCCTGCAGAACGAACGTGGCCTGACCTTCGTGCATCCGTTCGACGATCCGCATGTGATCGCCGGTCAGGGCACCGTGGCGATGGAAGTCCTCAGCAAGCATCAGGCCCCGATTCATGCGATCTTCGTGCCGATCGGCGGCGGCGGGCTCGCCGCTGGCGTGGCCGCCTATGTGAAGGCGGTGCGTCCCGAAATCCGCGTGATCGGCGTGCAGACCGACGACTCGTGCGCGATGGCGCAGTCGGTGAAGGCGGGCAAGCGCGTCGAGCTGAGCGAAGTCGGTCTGTTCTCGGACGGCACCGCAGTCAAGCTCGTGGGCGAGGAAACTTTCCGCTTGTGCCAGCAGTATCTGGATGAAGTGCTCACGGTCGATACCGACGCGCTGTGCGCCGCGATCAAGGACGTCTTCCAGGACACGCGCAGCGTGCTGGAGCCGGCGGGCGCGCTGGCCGTCGCGGGCGCGAAGCAGTACGCGGAGCGCGAGGGCATCGAAGGCAAGACGCTGGTGGCGGTCACTTCGGGCGCGAACATGAACTTCGATCGCATGCGCTTCGTGGCCGAGCGCGCGGAGGTGGGTGAGGCGCGCGAGGCGGTGTTCGCGGTGACGATCCCCGAGGAGCGCGGCAGCTTCAAGCGCTTCTGCGAACTCGTGGGCACACGCAGCGTGACCGAGTTCAACTACCGCATCGACGATGCCGAGCGCGCACACATCTTCGTGGGCGTGCAGATCCGCAACCGCGGCGAGTCGCAGACCATCGCGCAGACTTTCGTCGATCACGGTTTTCCGTGCGTCGATCTCACCGGCGATGAACTCTCGAAGCAGCACATCCGCTACATGGTGGGCGGACGCTCGCCGCTCGCGCACGACGAGCGCCTGTTCCGCTTCGAGTTCCCGGAGCGTCCGGGCGCGTTGATGCGCTTCCTTTCGTCGATGGCGCCGAACTGGAACATCAGCCTGTTCCACTACCGCAACCAGGGCGCCGATTACAGCTCGATTCTCGTGGGCATCCAGGTGCCGGCGGCCGAGGACGCGGAGTTCCGGCGCTTTCTTGCCACGCTCGGCTACCCGCAATGGGAAGAGACGCAGAATCCCGCTTACCGGTTGTTCCTGCAATGATGCAGATGCAATCATCAGCGCGGTTCGCTTGGAGGTTCGCACCGAACCAGGCGCGATAAAACTGCTGGAAAATACCAGGCCCGGCCAGAGTGCGCGTCAGGATACTGAGCCACTGCTGCCGGGCGTCGTCGCATCAGGAAGATGCGGCGCCGAGCGCGCGGCGAAGGAAGCGAAGGTGCAGTTGTTGTTCCAGCTCCAGAAGGCCTGGAACACGACCGGGCAGGTGCGGATTCTCAAGGCACTGATCGCCAAGCATCCCGACGTGCTTCCCGTCTCGCCACGCGCGACGCCGGCAGGCACATGCGATGCGGCAAGCGCATCGCGAGGCGGATTTCGCGGCACAATGTCGATTCGAGCCTCAACCGTCTTTTCGCGTTTCAGCCGCACTACCATGAGTCATTCCAATCCCGCTGATATTTCCGGCTGGCATGCCCATATCTATTTCGATGCCGCCACGCGCGATGCGGCGTGGGCTTTGCGCGAAACCATCGCCGAGCAATTGAGCCACGCCGTGCAGATCGGGCGTTTCCACGAGCGTCCGGTCGGGCCGCATCCGATGTGGTCGTATCAGCTTGCGATCCCGAGCGAACGATTTGCCGCGGTGTTTGCATGGCTCGTGCTCAATCACGGCGCACTCGATGTGTTCGTGCATCCCAATACCGACGATGCATTGCGTGATCATCGCGATGCCGCTGTGTGGATCGGACATTCACACACGCTCAATCTCGTCGCGCTCGGCGGCTGAGCGCGCGGACTGCTCGCACGCATCCCGGGACCAGTCGTCGGACGAATGGCCGGCGCATCGCCGGTCTGAATCCCCGCCAAAACGTGGACGGGCCGCGATTTGCGGCCCGTTTGTATCTGAAACACCTCGACGCGCCGTCACGCGGCAGCGCTAGTGCTTCGTTCAGTGGCCGAACGACTCCTTCTCGGCACCCGTCGCGGCATGCATGACGTGCGGCCGCGCGATCTGCTTCACGAGCAATGCCACGCAGGCCACGAGGCCGGCTACGGCAATCGTCGCGAAGATCCCCGCGAACGAGAAGTGCGGGCGCGCAAGCTCGGCCACGAGAAACGACCCGGCGATCCCGCCGAAGCGGCCTGTCCCGAGCATCCACGCGACGCCGGTGCCGCGGCCTTGCGTCGGGTAGAAAGCCGCGGCGAGCGCGGGCAACGACGATTGCGCAGTGTTCATGAGCACTCCTGCCGCGAACACGGCCAGCACGAGCGCGCCCACATTGCCCACGGCCTAGCCGATGAACCATACGGAAAGCGCAGTCAGCGCGTAGCATGCGGCAATGATGCGGTTGGCGTTGAAGCGATCCATCAGCACGCCGCACAGCAACGCGCCAATGCCGCCGAGCGGGAACAGCGCCGAGATCAGTGTCGCGTGTGCGGGCGGCAGGCCGGCGTCCTTGAGTAGCAGCGGCATCCAGTTGATCGACGCGTAGAAGATCACGAGGCCCATGAAATAGGCGACCCACAACATCACGGAACCGACCGCGTAGCGCGCCGAGAGCACGACGCCGGCCGCGACGGATATCGGGGACATTATCGAGAGAGGATGCGCGACAGCGCTCGCGCGGCGGTCTTCATGCGTTGGCTTGCGCGCGGGATTGCCTGTGTGAGCGTTTATTGCCGGGAGACGGTCAGCTTCACGCGGTTCGCGCCGGCGGTCTGCGCGGTGATCTCGGTGCGGCTGCCGCGCTCGCCCAGATAGAAATGCTGACGGCCCGGCGAGTTTCCGTCGTGGGTGGCGTTGGGCAAGCAGGAGGCGATATCGGCGCCTACGCCTTCCAGGGCGTCCGTGTTCGAGCCGGCCTGGGCGTCACGCGTGCTCCACGTGCATTGGTAGGTGGATCGAGTCGTCGCGCACTGAGCATCGTCTCCATAGGGCTGAGCGACGGCACGACCGTCTTCGGGACTCAGCGACGCGAAGTGCTGCGGCGCCGCCGCGACAATGCGCTTGAGTGCGGCACAGGGGCTTGCGCTGTCGTCCGCATGAGCGGCAGACGGCGCAATGAGCGAGAGCGCGGCGGTCAAAGAAACCGATGCATGAATCGCGACCCGGGAAATCGCTTGTCTCACGGTTGAATCGCTGCGGTTGTCGCAGCGCCTCATAGGACGATCGATGGTCGGTTGCCGCAAGCAACGTGCCGGAAGCGGTGTTGCCGGGCCGAGCGTCGCGAGAACTGGCTGCCATGATGGCTTTGATTTGAGGAAACAGGTTTTTGGCCGGTAGGCATTTCTCGCTTGCGTAAGCGAGACAGGCGCGCTAAGATTCGCCCCCTTCGCTTCATGCATTGCCTGACGCGAAGGCCGCCGCGAGAAACGGCGGTTGCGTGAGTCGACAGTTTTTAAGCGGTGACGTTAAAAAAGATGTTGACGAAACGCGAAAGAGTCTGCATAATTTCGTTTCTCTGCTGCTGACGCAGCAACGCAGAAAACGCTAGGCCGTAGCGCAGTTTGCCGGTGTCTTCCGCGAATCGATCTTTAAAAATTTACAGCCGATAAGTGTGGGCGCTTGACGGGTTTCGTGACCTGATGATTCTTCGGAGTTATCGGGAGTAGCGA